>CAVXEZ010000012.1:0-108611 GCA_963760975.1 uncultured Chloroflexia bacterium
CCGCTATTACCTCAACACCGCCATCATGGCAGCCGGGATCACCATCGGTCAATTGCTGCTGGGGTCGCTGGCAGCGTATGCTTTCGCCCGCCCGACCTTCCCCGGTCGCAACGTCCTGTTCCTGCTGGTGCTGGGCACGATGATGCTGCCGTTTCAGGTGCTGCTGATCCCGTCGTACCTGATCATCAAGAATCTGGGCTGGCTCAACACCTTCACCGCCCTGATCGTGCCGCGCATGATCAGCGCCTTCGGCATCTTCCTGCTGCGCCAGCACTACCTGACCATCCCCAAAGACCTGGACGAGTCCGCCATGATCGACGGTTCGTCGCGGCTGGGCGTCTGGTGGCGCATCATCCTGCCGCTGTCGCGCCCGGCGCTGGCGACGCTGGCGATCTTCTCATTCCTGTTCGCCTGGAACGACTTTTTGTGGCCCCTCGTCGTCACCGATAAGCCGGACATGCGCACCATTCAGCTCGGCTTGGTCATGTTTCAGGGGCGCTACAGCACCAACTGGACGCTGCTGATGGCGGGCACGGTGACCGCTACCCTCCCGACGATCTTCGCCTTTTTGCTCGGTCAGCGGCATTTTATCGAGAGCATCGCACTGACGGGAGTCAAGGAATGAACGCACCGGAATGGGTCAAGGATGCGGTGTTCTACCAGATATTCCCGGAGCGCTTCTTCAATGGCGATCCCGCCAACGACCCGCCCAATGCTGCTGATTGGAACGCCGACGAACCGACGCGCGAAAACTTCTTCGGCGGCGACTTGCTGGGCATCACGCAGAAGGCGGCGTATCTGCAAGCGCTCGGCATCAACGCGCTCTACCTGACGCCGATCTTCGAGGCGCAGACCAATCATAAATACGACACCAGCGATTACCTGAAGATCGACCCGACTTTCGGGACGCTCGACAGCTTCCGCCAGATGCGCGCGGCGCTCGGCGACGCAGGCGTGCGGCTAATACTCGACGCCGTGTTCAACCACTGCGGCGACGGCTTCTGGGCGTTTCGGGACGTGATCGAGCATGGCGAGCGTTCGCCTTACTGCGACTGGTTTCAGGTCAATTCGTTCCCAATCCGCTTCGACCCGCCCAGCTACCAGACCTGCGGCGGCGCGCCCTTCCTGCCCAAGCTCAACACCGACAATGCTGACGTTCAGGCGTATTTGTTGCGGGTGACCGAATACTGGATGAACGAGGGCATCGACGGCTGGCGGCTGGACGTGCCTTGGAAGGCGTCGCTCACTTTTTGGCAGCGCTTTCGGGAATGTGTCACCCGCGCTAACCCCGACGCCTACATCGTCGCGGAGGTCTGGCGTGGCACGTCGGACTGGCTGCGCGGCGACAGCGTGCACGGCGTCATGAACTACCGCCTACGCCAGCACATCCTCGACTACGCCGCCTTCGACCATATGGACGCGGAGGATTTCGACTACGAGGTGCGCCAGCTTCTAATCGAGCATGGCGACACCACGCCCTACCACCTGACGCTGCTCGGCAGCCACGACACGCCGCGTATCCGCACGCTCTGCGGGGGCGACGCCTCGCGGACGATCATCGCTATCGCCCTGCAAACGACGCTGCCCGGCACGCCGATGGTCTACTACGGCGACGAAATCGGCATGGAAGGCGAGAATGACCCCGACTGCCGCCGCCCGATGATCTGGGATGAGGCGCGCTGGCACGCCGGGATCGCCGTGGCTACCCGCAACCTGATTTTGCTGCGGCACATGCACCCGGCACTGCGCCGGGGCGATCTGCACCTGCTGCGTGTTTTCAACGGTGTCTACGCTTATGCGCGTTCGCTCGAAGAGGATACGGTGCTGGTCGTGCTCAACCCGCGCGGCGAGCAGCCCGCGCTGTCGATCCCGTTGGGTGAGTTTGCTGCCACGCCGCGCTGGCTTGATATTTTGTCGGGAACGTACTTTACTGTAGAGGATCAGCAGCTTCAATTTCGCCCCCTGCCTGCGAGGAGTGCCTACGTGCTCATTCCGGTCGAAGCGAATGTCTAAAACCACGATCAGCGACATCGCGCGGCAAGCCGGTGTGAGCAAAACGTCGGTTTCGTTCGCTTTCAACGACCCGGCACGGCTGCCCGACGATACTGTGCAGCGCATCCTGAAGATTGCGAATGATCTGGGCTACTTTCCCAACCCCGTCGCACGCAGCCTGACCAGCAAGCGCACGGGCAACATCGGCGTGCTGTTTCCACAGCCGCTGCCGGACATTCTGGCGAATCCCTATACCACCGAACTGCTGCGCGGAATCGGGACGGCGTGCGGGCGCACCGGCTACAACCTGCTGCTCGTCTCGCCGATGCTGGGTAATATGCGCCATGCCGTTTCAGGCGCGGTCGTCGATGGCTTTCTGGCAATCGGGCTGGAACATCATAAGCCAACCGTCGAACTGCTCGATCAGCGCGGCGTACCCTACGTCATGGTGGACAGCGAAGCCGCGCCGAACGTGGTGTCGGTCAATATTGACGACGCTGGCGGCGCCTACCAGGCGATGCGTTACGTTCTTGAACGGGGACACCGCCAGATTGCCATTTTGGGCATCGCCTCCGGAAAGCATGGTCGCTTCACAACATACGTCGGCACGCTCCGCAACCGCGTATCCGGTTATCGCGCCGCCCTGAACGAGTTTGGGCTGGACATCGATGGCGAGTACGTCCGCCTAATCGAATGCACCTGTACACCGGAAGGCGGGCGAAACGGATTCGCGTATTGTTGGGCAGATCGCCCCAGTGTAATTGTCGCTATGGCGGACACAATTGCCATCGGGGCACTGGAAGCCGCCCGAGCTGCTGGCGTGCATGTGCCGGATGAATTGTCGATTATCGGATTCGATGACCTGCCGACGGCGAAACTGACCAATCCCACACTGACCACCATTCACCAGCCGATTGGCGAGAAAGGCGAATATGCCGCTTATCAACTGCTCGAAATTCTGACCGGCAATACGCCCACCGCTCAGTACACGTTCCCAACGCACTTAGTCGAGCGCGCGTCAGTAGTACTCAGAAGCCTGTAGGGTGGAAAAACACATCTGAGGGAGGATTCAGGCGGCGTCACGGTAGCAATTATGTAGAGTCTCGCTGCGACCATCTCGTCTTTGAATGGTGCCCTAGGGTAGAGCTGTAAGGTGGAAAAACCTCATCGGACGCAGCTCATGGGCACTCTCGGCGACCAGGTTCAGTGCGAAGACGTGATATGCTGGAAACTGATCCTTCCTAAAACGAGGGTTGTTCCTCAACCGATGTTCTATCACCTGTTGCTGTGCTTTCTCACGCTGATCATCGATGTGACTGTCGCCCGCCGAGTTGCGCCGGATGAGAAAGATCTGCAGATTGTGCTCCTGCGGCAGCAGCTCCGCCTGCTTGAGCGCAAAGCGAAGACAAAACCACGTCTTTCCCGTCCCGAAAGGCTGATGCTCGTCGTCCTCGCCACACGCTTGAAAACGCATTCGCACCGGTTTCATAGTGCGCTGCGCGAAGCAGTCTTGCTGGTTCAACCCGACACCGTGCTGAAATGGCATCGAGACCTCGTCCGCCGCAAATGGACGTTTCGGCAACACAACCGGGGCGGACGACCCCGGCTCGACGATGATGTCGAGGCGCTCATTCTCCGGTCGCGCGTGAGAACCCGCGGATGGGGTACGACAAGATCCATGGCGTACTGTTGAAACTCGGTTTCACCGTCAGCCCAACCACCATCAAGAACGTCCTACGTCGTCATCGTCTATTGCCTGCGCCCCAGCGCGGCAAGACATCATGGCGCACCTTTCTGACGCACTATCGACAACAGATGCTCGCGTGCGATTTCTTCACGGTCGAGACTATTTGCCTGCAGACGCTGTACGTGCTCTTCTTCATCGAACTGGGCTCGCGTCGTGTCCATCTCGCCGGCTGCACCGCTAACCCCGATAATGCCTGGGTCACGCAGCAAGCGCGGCAGCTCGTCTGGCAATTGGATGAGACCCAAACGCCCATACGCTTCCTCATTCATGACCGCGACCGCAAATTCACGACCAATTTCGACCAAGTCTTCGTCTCAGAAGGCATGAAAATCGTGCGGACACCATTTCGAGCACCGAAAGCCAACGCCATCGCCGAGCGGTGGGTGCGCTCCGTTCGACACGAATGCCTGGATCAGCTGCTCATATTGAACCAGCGCCATCTGACGCGTGTACTCAATGAATATACAACCTACTACAATGCTGCCCGTCCGCATCAAGGCATTCACCAACAGGCTCCCATACCGTTCTCCAGTCCGCAGCACGGCAGCATCCATTGCCGCGACGTTCTTGGAGGCATTCTGCACGACTACTACCGCGAAGCCGCCTGAATCCTCCCTCAGATGTGTTTTTCCACCATTCAGGATGATGGTTCGATCACTTCGTCGGCTGTCGATGATGTTGGGGCTACTGACGCTGCTAACCGTGCGTACCTGTCGTTGTTAGCCGCTCGGCTACTCGTCTTCGTAGTGTCTGTCCCCAAGCCACTGTGACGCCTCGGAACAAAGGCAGTTCTTCCGCCGTCACATAGCCATCTACACCACGCACGCACACGCTGATACCAGCAACTCACAGGCGCCCGTTCCGGAAACGCCAGACAGCTACCTCCTGGATAACCCGGCAGTCTTCGGTACCTGGCGGAGCAGGGCAAGCACATCCGCGCGTGATGCACGACCCCTATGGCAGGCTATCCCTAGCACGGAACGTGTTTCTATCGAAGCGGGGCAGTGCAGCTACGGTCCAACATGAGGACATCCTCAGACAGATGGCGGCTCACTTATGTCCGGCGACACGGCGACCAAACACGATGGTTAATGGGACACCAGCACAAGTGTGCCATCGCCGGGCAGAGTCGCGCACGTGTGTCCATCTGTTTGCCATGACGCCACCATGCGCGGGATGCGCGGCGCTTCATCTGCGCTCAGGAAGATCATCTCCCCTTCGCCCACAAAACAGATCACCCCACCAGCGGCGCTCGTGCCATGCAGCGTGAATACATCCACTGCCGCGATCACTCCACGCTGGATCACTGCTGCATTCCCGATTTCTCCGCTGCTGCGGACGAAATCGCCGTCAACGGCGATTACGGTGGCGAAACTTCCTGCCGGCAGTCCGGCGCGAACTGCGCCCGATGTGTCGCCGGGAGCGGGTGGAGGAAGATTACCCTGATGAGTCGGGCGCGTCGGCGTCGCGCCAAGCTCATATGCTCCGGCATCACACCACGCATCGACGATGAAGTAGCCGCGCTGGTCGGTGGTGTCGTTACACCGTCCATGATTCACCGCCGGACTCGTCCCCACGAGCGCCAACGTGGGCACACCGCCGCCGAAATCCCCCAACGCGGACAGCTGCGGGTCGCCGCCAATGTCGTTGGCACCTCCCGTCATTGCGCTGACACTCGCGTCCGGTTCGCCATTGCCTGAAATGCTGTTCCCGGCGACGATGCTGCTCTGGATAGTCATCTGATCGGCGGAGACGCCGCCGCCCGTAGTCGTCGCCTGGTTGCCGCTGATGGTGCTGCTCACGAGCTGTTGACTGCCCGTCCCAGAAGCGGCTATGCCGCCACCCTCGGAGGCCTCATTCCTCGTGAACGTGCTGCGCTCAATTAAGAGCGTACCGCGCACGCTGGCGATGCCACCGCCCTCGGTCATTCCCGCTTGACCACCAACCCCGTCGCCGTTCGGCGTCCGAATGTTGATCCCCTCGCGCTGCAGTTCGGCGAGCAGCTCATTGCTGAATCCGCTCAGGCTGCCTTTACCCCCTGCACCGACATTCCCCGGCTCCGCAGCCCCGTCATAGAGCGTGCTGCCCGTGACGGTCACGACTCCGTCCCGGCCGTAGACCGCACCCCCCAGGCTGGCGCCGCTCGATCCACCATCGCCGCCCGTGCCGCCGGGTCCGCCGTTATCTTCGCCATACGTTCCGAAAAAAGAAAACAGCACATTACGAATATTTTCAAACGTCCCTTGGCGGTCACCTAAGTCCGTCAGCCTCACCAAGAAACCACCCCCGGAGCCGCCCACGCCCGCTGCACCGCCTCCGGCGCCATTCCCGCTGCGTGCGACGTTGCCCTGAAAGACACTCCGCGTGATCCTCAATTCGCCCTCAACATTGCTGATCGCGCCGCCTTGTGCCGCGCCGCTCACACCGCCCGTGCCGCCAGGTCCGCCCAGACCGCCGTCGCCCTGTTCCAGACCACCGTCGCCGCCGCCATTGCCACGCCCGCCCAAGCCGCCAGCGCCGCTGGCTGCGCGATTATTCACGAACTGCGTGCGCGTGACGCTGAGAACGCCGCCCACGCTGCTGATGGCGCCGCCCGCGCCAACGCCGCCCGTACCACCCGTGCCGCCCGCGCCGCCGCGTCCGCCCGCACCGGCGGGACCGAGGACGATTTCCTTTTCTTGGACGCCATTGCCACCTTTGCCGCCGCCGCCGCCGGACCCGCCGAAGCCCCCAGCGCCGCCAGCGCCTCCGGTCGCCAGGTTATCGCTGAATACGCATCCGCTGATGGTCACGCTGCCGTCCGCGTTGTAAAGCGCACCCCCGGACGCGTTACCCCCCACGCCACCGGTGCCGCCCTGCCCACCGATGCCGCCGATACCGCCCATCCCGCCGGGAGACGATGAATGGCTGAGTATAATCAGGGGACCCGCGCCCCCCAGCCCGCCTTTTCCCCCTTCTCCGCCGCCCGTCGCCGCGCCGCCATTCCCCCCGTGCCCGCCTGCGACGGCGTTCTCCTCGACCGTGCAGGCGCGCATCTCCAGCGTCCCCGCGTTGAGGATCGCGCCGCCGCGAACGCTTCCGCCGGCGGCGCCCGCGCTACCGGATTTTCCTGCCTCCCCGTTTTCGCCCGTACCGCCCTCCCGTCCCATGAAGAAATTCCACGCGCCATTCTTGCCAGGCTCACCAGCCGCGCCGTCGCCGGTCGCGTTGGCTCCGCGTCCTCCTGTTCCCCCGGTCAGCCGACCGCCGCGCAGGGTCACGGCTTCTAGCGTCAGGTCACCGTCCGCGCCGATCTCAATCAGGCGGAACGGCGGTATCCCGGCGTCCGCGCTCCGGGCGATGACGTGTCCGTTGCCGCAAATCGTGATCGCGCTGTGGATCACCGGCAGCCCGTCTTCGCCTTCTGCTGGCACTATCAGCGTCACGTCGGCGTTCAGTGTGATCACGTCTCGTCCCCGTCCGCCTGCCGTGCAGCCGCCGACCGGAGCGTCGCTGTTCGCCGCGCGGATAGCGTCCACGAGCGTGCAGCCACCTCCCACGATAATCGAGCCCACGCTCGCCTGAACCGTCGTGCTGAAAAGGATCACGATGAGAAAAGAGGTGGTCAATTGTTTGAACAATATTATTTGTCCCGTTAAGGTGCTTTAGGGTGTAACATAAATCCACTCTCAGGTCAAACGTGGGAGCCAGAATGTCGTCGAGACACCTCCCCACGTCGTTTTGCCGGCAAATCACGCTATTCACAAAGCACCCCTTCGCGGGAGCTGCCGCCATCAGCGTCGGGTAGAAACTCAGCCCACTGGCAGCAGGAGCTGCCTCTCTCACACACATTGCAACGGGGCGAGCGGCTTGACAGTCCAGCGCTGCTCGCGGCGAACATGCTCGCGCCACCATGCCGCGTAAGCCATCGCCGAGCGCGTCGACGTGCATCCTGCCGCCGTCGGTAGGGTGCTCAGGGTGCCGAATCTCCAGGCGTGCTAAAATCCTCTCAAATCTCGAGCCTTGAGGTGGATTATGAGAAGCAACGACACATTTCTTCAACTGAGCGCCCGGGCCATCGGAGTGCTCGGCGTCCTGGCAGGAGCCACTTAAATGGGTCCTAAGACCAATCACGAGGATAGAACCCTGCGATTACGAACAATCGGATTGGGAATCGTGCTGTGCTTGCTGGCGCTGGGGGCCGTGCAGGCTGGGCAAGCCTTCCCGACGCCATTGGTGATGTTGGTCAGCGGCGATCTATGGGCATGGGATGGCACGAGCGCCCCGCCGCGCCAACTGACGACGTGGGGCTACAACGATCTGCCGAGCATGTCACCCGATGGCACGAAGGTTGCTTATACCTCGCTGCCGCTGATGGTCGTCGACGCTATCCAACGCGAAGGTGGAATTGGGGGCAGGGCGCTGCCGAGCAACGTTTGGATGATGTGCCGGCTGCGTAACGGGAGATGATTTCCGCGTTGCGTTCAGACTTCTTGACGTGATTGCGGTTGATAGGCTTGTCGGGAAGCAAAAAGCCCGCGTACAAGCGGGCAATGATGTTCTGAATTGCAGTTTCAAGGCTGTGTAAACCAGTAGTCCCAACGAGATTCGAACTCGTGTTTTGGCCTTGAAAGGGCCACGTCCTGGGCCTCTAGACGATGGGACCAATATACGCCCAGTGTAGCAGTCAGGGTAGGCATCGTCAAGACTGGAAACGCCGTTCCCAGGCAGCAAAAACCCCGCGGGCGCGGGGTTCTTGAAGATGACAAAGTACGGATGACCGATAAACTTAGAGCGTGTTGACAATGTTCGAGAAAATGTTACCAATGGCGGGACCAAGCAGCGCCAGGATAACAATCACGACCACCGCAACCAGGACCAGAATGAGGGCATACTCGACAAGACCTTGCCCTTCCTCACGCGGCTGATACAGCATGGCAGTTTACCTCCTTTCCGCAAAGATTATTCTCATGCTAGCATAAGATTTACCCGTGAGTCAATATAACAGGACACAAATGACGGTTAAATTTTATGATTTATATCATGTAATGACCTTTTGACAATCCCTTAGCCTCGTCTTAAAATCCCTCGAAAACCCGCTGGCTGCCTCGAGGGATGCAGGCAGCCTATCCATTTTGTTGCGAGGAGTCGTTCGTTATGAGAGAGTATACGGCGGATAAGCTCAGGAATATTGCCTTTGTCGGGCATCAAAGTTCCGGCAAAACGTCGCTGGTCGAGGCGTTGCTGTACAACACCGGCGCGATCACGCGGCTGGGCAGAATTGAAGAAAAGAACACCGTCTCTGACTGGGAAGACGATGCCAAAGAGCGTGGCTTATCCCTATCCACTTCCTTAATTCCGGTCGAATTCAATGACTACAAGATCAACGTTCTGGACGCGCCAGGCTACACCGACTTTCAGGGTGAGTTGAAGAACGCCATCCGCGTCGCCAACTCGGTCTTGATCGTGGTCGATGCCGTCTCCGGCGTCGAGGTTGGCACGGAGCTGGCGTGGCAGTACGCGCAGGTCTACCAGCAGCCAATCATCGTGACCATCAACAAGATGGATCGGGAGAATGCCAATTTCGAGGGCGCGCTCGCCAGTCTGCGCGAGAACTTCCCCGAATACAAGTTCGTCCCGGTGATGATCCCGATTGGCGCGGAAGCCAACTTCAAGGGCGTCGTCAATCTGCTGACCATGAAAGCCTACTACGACGCGGGCGCGGAGCGTTCCGATCTACCCGACGACATGAAGGACACGGCGGATGCGGCGCGCGTCGTATTGGTCGAGGCGGCAGCCGAAGCCGACGATAACCTGATCGAGAAGTACTTCGCCGATGGCGACCTGTCCAGCGAGGAAATCCGCGACGGGATGCGCAAAGCCGCCCGCGATCCGTACCTCAAGACCGTCCCGGTGTTCGTCACGTCGGGGACGAAGAATATCGGCACCGTGCCGCTGATGGAAGCGATGGTCGTCTACGTCAGCCCACCGTCGGATCGCCGGGTGCAGGTCGAGAAGCCGGATGGCGAGAAAGCCTTCATGACTGCGCCGCAAAGCGATGACGGTCCGCTGGCGGCTTACGTCTTCAAGACCAGCAACGACCGCTTCGTCGGCACGCTCAACTATTTCCGTATCTTCTCCGGCAGCCTGACCAACGAAACGCGCGCCTGGAACGCTACGCAGAGCGTAGAGGAGCGCTTCAACTCGCTCATGGTGATGCGCGGCAAGGAACAAATTCCGGTGACCAGGCTGCACGTGGGCGACATCGGCGTGGTCGCCAAGCTGACGCATACCAAGACAGGCGACACCTTCAGCAGCAAGGATAATCCCTTCCAGGTGACCAAGCCGGACTTCCCCGCGCCGCTCTATCAGGTGGCGCTTATGCCGCGCACGCAGGCGGACAGCGCCAAGATGGGGACGATCCTCACCAACCTGTGCGAAGCCGACCCGACGCTGCGCTGGCGGCAAGACCCCCAGATCAAGCAGACGATCCTCGAAGGCATGGGCGAAATCCACATCAACGTGACGCTGGCGCGCGCCGAGAAGCTCGGCGTGGGCATCGACACCGAGACGCCCAAAGTGCCTTACCGCGAGACCATCACGACCACCGCCTCATCGACCTACCGCCACAAGAAGCAGACCGGCGGGGCAGGGCAGTTCGCCGAAGTCTCGCTGCGCGTCGAGCCGAACCCCGGCAACGGCTTCGAGTTCGAGTCGAAGGTCGTCGGCGGCGCAATTTCGAATTCCTTCTTCCCGTCGATTGAGAAGGGCATCCACTCGGTGCTGGAAAACGGCGTGATGGCGGGCTTCCCGATTGTGGACGTGAAAGCCATCGTCTTCGACGGCAAGGAGCACCCGGTCGACTCGAAAGACATCGCTTTCCAGACGGCAGGGCGCGAAGCCTTCCGCGAATCCTTCATGGAAGCGAACCCCGTGCTGTTTGAGCCGATCATGATCCTGAAAGTCACCGTGCCGGAGTCGATGATGGGCGACATCATGGGCGACCTGAATACCCGGCGGGCGCGCGTGCAGGGCATGGATAACGACGGTCCGCGCAGCATCGTCACGGCGACCGTGCCGCTGGCGGAGGTGATGCGCTACGGCAACGAGCTGCGCTCGATGACGGGCGGACGCGGCATCTACACGCTGGAATTCAGCCACTACGATCAGGTGCCGTCGCAGATCGCGCAGACCATCATCGCGCAGCACAAAGCCGAGGTCGAAGCCGCGCACTAACGGCGACCCCACCCACGACCCTTCCCGAATTCAGGGAGGGGCGCAAACATGTGTACGCACATTTTTGAAGCTCCGCTGTGACAGGCGGGGCTTTTTGTTTTATGCTGATAGATGGCGACGTTTATGAACGGACGACAAGGCTCTTATCATGGCGAACGAAGAACAGCTTGCGATACTGAAGAAGGGCGTAAAGGCTTGGAATAAGTGGCACTGGAGTAACCCTACAATACAAATTGACCTCAGCGGTGCCATCCTGCATGGGGAGACTCTGCGCGAAGTTGACCTCGTTGGCGCAAATCTGAGCAGAGTCGATCTGAGTAATGCCGATCTAGCTAGCGCAAACCTGTTTGGGGCAAATCTGCGTGATGCTGATCTACACGACGCCGATCTGAACTATGTCGACTTTAGCGGCGCCGACCTGAGCGATGCAAACCTAAGCGGTGCAAATCTGAGTTCTGCAAACCTGCGCGACTCACATTTGTCCAACGCAAATCTGAATGGTGCCGATCTATATCGTGCAACTCTGAGTGGCGCTGACTTGAGCCACGCAGCCCTGACAGACGCCCGCTGTGGCGAGACTATTTTCGCTGCTAACGACTTATCTGGCGTAAAAGGGCTGGAAACAATCGAACATTTCGCTCCTAGCACAATCGGTATTGATACGTTGTTCCGAACCAAGCCACGCCTACCCGACATATTTCTGCGTGGTTGCGGCGTTCCCGAAATCTCTGATCGAGTATTTACCCGATATGCTCGGCAACAGCTATCGACTTTTACTCCTGCTTTATCAGCTACAGCCACGCAGATCAACGTTCGCCCGCCGTCTTCATGATACGCTGCAAGGTAGGGGTATTCCGCTGCTGGCTCGACGAGAAGCAGATGAATCCCGGCGACGACATCTACGAAGAAATTCATCGCGGCATTCGCTACTGGGATAAGGTGTTGCTGTGCTGCTCGAAAAGCTCGCTCAGCGAAAAGTGGTGGGTCGATCACGAAATCGACAAGGCGTTCCAGAAGGAACGCGACATCATGAAAGAGCGTGGCGAAAAGGTGCTGGCGCTCATCCCGCTCAACTTTGGATGGCTATCTGTTTGATCCAGAATACAACAGCGGCAAGGCGCAGCAAATTCGCTCGCGCATCGCCGCCGACTTCACCGGCTGGGAGCACGACAACGCCATCTTCGAGCGCGAAATCGAGCGCGTCATCAAAGCGCTGCGCACCGACGGCGGCAAAGAGCCGCCGCCTGCGCCGAAGTTGTGAGTGTGACCCCGCCCGACGCTCAAAGCATCGGGCTGTCAATTCAAGCCGACTGAAGTCGGCTGCATGGAGTCCGCTTTAGCGGACTTGGGTTTCTAGCCGGAGGCTTCGAGCCTCCGGCGCGGCGCAACAAAAAGAGGCGAAGCATGTCTGCCTCGCCCCTTCTGCTTGCGTTTGCTCCGCTCAGTCGCCCGAAGCCTCTTGCTCCTGCTCCGTGACCGGCTCGTCCGTATCTTCGGTCAGCGTGTCGTCCTGAATGGGCTTCGACGGCACGCCCGCGATCTCCAGCACGCGCTGGCGATCCACCGATTCGTTGGCGATCAGTTCCTGCGCCAGCATCTCCAGCTTGTCGCGGTTGGTCCCCAGGAGGCTGATCACCCGCTTGTGCGCGTCCTCGACCAGCCGCCGCACTTCCGTATCGATCTTCGCCAGCGTTTCTTCGCTGTACGTGCGTCCCTGCGAAATGGAGTAGCCCAGGAACGGCTGGTGGTCTTCGTCGCCGAAGTTCAGCAAGCCGAAAGCCTCGCTCATGCCCAACTGCGCTACCATTCTGCGCGCGATGTTCGTCACCTGGCGCAGGTCGTTGGATGCGCCGCTGCTGATCTCGCCGATGGCGACTTCCTCAGCCGCGCGTCCGCCCAGCCCGACGACCATCATCCCCTGCAGGAAGTCTTTCGAGTAGAGGCGGCGGTCGTCTTCCGGCTGGAAGACCGTCACGCCGCCCGCCTGCCCGCGCGGGATAATCGTCACCTTGTACGGCGGATCAGCGCCCGGCGTGAGCGCGGCTGCCAGTGCGTGCCCGGCTTCGTGATAAGCCGTCACGCGCCGTTCCTTCTCGTTCGAGAGCGGCGGCGCCTGCGTACCCAGCACGATGCGCTCGAACGCTTCGGAAAAGTCGATGGCGGTAATCTTCTTGCGGTTGTGGCGCGCAGCGGTCAGCGCCGCTTCGTTCGCCAGGTTGGCGATGTCCGCGCCGGAGAAGCCGACCGTCACTTTGGCGACCGATTCCAGTTCCACGTCGTCGCTCAGCGGCTTGCCGCGCACGTGAACCTTGAGGGTGTCGAGCCGTCCTACCCGGTCGGGCAGGGCGACCGTCACCTGACGGTCAAAACGACCGGGACGCAGCAGCGCCGGGTCGAGCACGTCGGGGCGGTTGGTCGCCGCCATCACGATCACGCTCTCGTTCTGGTCGAAGCCGTCCATCTCGGCGAGCATCTGGTTGAGCGTCTGCTCGCGCTCGTCGTTGCCGCCGCCCAAGCCCGCGCCACGCTGCCGACCGACTGCATCGATTTCGTCGATGAAGACGATGGCAGGCGCAGCGGCTTTCGCCTTGTTGAACAGATCACGGACGCGGCTCGCGCCGACGCCGACGAACATCTCGACAAACTCCGAAGCGGCGATGCTGAAGAACGGCACGTTGGCTTCACCCGCGACCGCGCGCGCCAGCAGCGTTTTGCCCGTCCCCGGAGGACCCACCAGCAGCACGCCGCGCGGAATGCGCGCGCCCAGCGCGATGTACTTGTCCGGCTCTTTCAGAAAGTCCACGACTTCGACCAGTTCGGACTTGGCTGCGTTCTGCCCCGCCACGTCGGCAAAGGTGATCTTCGGCTTTTCGGCGTCATATTCGCGCGCCTGCGAGCGCCCGAATCCAAACACGCCGCCCATCTGGCGCTGCGCCCGGCGCGTCTGCCAGATCAGGAAGCCGACGAACAGCAGCAGCGGTCCCCAGTTGAGCAGGAAGATCAGCAGGTCGTTCGACGGTGGCGGCTGGCTGACGACCGTCACATTGTGGTCGCGCAGGGTTTGCGGGAGCTGCGGATCGTTGATCGGCAGCAGGGTCGTCGTGAACGAGGTCGAAGTTTGCTGCTGCACGCCCTGGCTCAACAGCGGCGATCCGTTTTCGGGCCACGTCACCCGCGTCTTGAACGTGCCCTGCGCCGACGTGTCTTGCAGCACGACCTCGGTGACGTTGTCTTTGAGTACCTGGTCGTAGAAGACGGAGTAGGGGACGCTGATCGGCTGTGAGGGCGAAACACTGCTCATCATGTCGGGCAGGCGCAGGAGTGACCAGAGGAGCAGAATCCCCAGAAAGATCAGCCATGACCAGCGTGGGAACTGGAACTGCGGCGGTTTCGGGCGGTTATTCTGACCCTCCGGCTTGTCGTCATTGGAGTTATTGCGATTAGGCGGAAGGAACATGAGTTTGCCTTGCGATACTTAGCTTCCCGATGATAGTACCCCGTCCTCATTAGATTTGCATAAATATATTCTTTAACGCACGGTGAGTGCCGGGAAGGATATAGAACACTATCCGTCAATCATAGGGGATGCGCGCATCTGACGCATGAGTGAATTTACTGATTTCGTTACCCCAGGATAGGGGCTTGTAGGGGCAGGTTTCAAACCTGCCCCTACCAAATATGGAAACCGCGCGAATTCTCCGGCGGTTGGTTACATCTGCGCGAACGTTGCCTTCAGCGCCGGGTACAGCGCCCGATAGTTCCGGTACGCCTGCTCGTATGCCGCCGGGTTCTGCGGCTCGGTCGGCTCGCCCGTGCGGATCGCCGTTTTGCAGGCGGTCGCCACGTCCGGGAACGTGCCCGCGCCGACGGCTGCCAGCAGCGCCGCGCCGTAAGCCGCGCCTTCGGTGCTGTTGGTCGTCACCAGCGGCGACCCGATGGCGTCCGCCAGAATCTGCCGCCAGAGCGGACTCTGCGCGCCGCCGCCGCTCACGCGCATTTGCAGCTCGCTCGGCAGCCCGGCGTTGTCCATCAAGCCGAAGCAGTCCTTCAGGCTGAAGGCGACGCCTTCCAGCACGGCGCGCGTCATGTGCGCTTTGCTGTGCCGCACCGTCAAGCCGACGAATGCCCCGCGCGCCAGCGGATCGGGATACGGTGTGCGCTCGCCGGAGAGGTAGGGCAGGAAGATCAGCCCATCGCTGCCCGGTGGAATCTCCGCCGCCGGAGCCAGCAAATCGTCGAACTTCTCGCCCGGCGCGAGCGTGTCCCGATACCACTGCAAGCTGCCCGCCGCCGCCAGCGTCACGCCCATGAAATGCCACATCCCCGGCACGGCGTGGCAGAAAGCGTGCAGCCGACCTTCCGGCTCGAAGGCGTAGCGCGCCAGCGGCGTGAAGACCACGCCCGACGTGCCCAGCACCAGCGAGACGATCTGCGGCTCGACCGCGCCGACGCCGACCGCGCCCGCCGCCTGATCGCCGCCCCCGCCGACCACCGGCGTGCCGACTTTCAGCCCGGTCATCTCGGCGGCTTCTGCGTTGACCACGCCCGTGACCTCCGGTCCTTCGGCGAGGCGCGGCATCCACGTCGCCGGGATGTCGAGCGCGTCCAGCACTTCGCTCGACCAGCGGCGGTTGGCTACGTCGAGCAGATTGGTGCCCGACGCATCCGAAACGTCCATCACGTAGTCGCCCGTCAGCATGAAGCGAATGTAGTCTTTCGGCAGCAGCACGTGCGCGGCTTTGGCGTAGACTTCCGGCTCGTTCTCGCGCACCCACAGGATTTTCGGCGCGGTGAAGCCCGTCAGCGCGCGGTTGCCCGTCAGCTCGATCAGCCGGGCGAAGCCGACTTTCTCGGTGATTTCGTCACACTGCGCCTGCGTGCGCTGGTCGTTCCACAGGATCGACGGGCGCAGCACGTTGCCGCCCGCGTCCAGCAGTACCAGCCCGTGCATCTGCCCGGTCAGCCCGACGGCGCTGATCTCCGGGTGGTGCGTCTTGTCCAGAACCCCGCGAATCGAGGCGGCGATGCCGTCCCACCAGTCCGACGGATTCTGTTCGCTCCACAGCGGCTTGGGCATACTGATCGGCTGCGGCGTGGTTTGCGAGGCGACGACCTGTCCCTGCTCGTCGATCAGCAGCGCTTTCGCCCCGGTGGTGCTGATGTCTAAGCCCAGTAACATTTTTGTCCTCCGTTCGGCGTTTCCGCCCTTAAAGGCAATTAGTCCAATATGACCGCGTAGTGTACATCCGATTGCGCCTCGATGCCGCTGGACATGCGCTCTCCGGGGCATCGAGGTTATAATGATCAGGTACAATCGAGGATGTTCGCCATGACGCCAGATGAAAACCGCACCGACGAATTCGCCATTCCCTCGCGCAAGCGCCGCGCCGCCGACGCGGGCGCGTCCAGCGCCGCCCCCTCCGACGCGCTGCCGACGGTCGCGCCCTGGGCGCTCCAGCATTATTTTGATGGCGAAATCGACCTGATCAAGGAGCTGATCGGGCGCTTCCCGCAGGTGCCGGTCATGTCGCTGTTCAACGCGCGTGAGGTGGGCGAGAAGACCCGGCGTGCTGTGGCGACGATGGCGACTCAGGACGGCGCGGCAGGTCTGGTGGTCGATCTGGACATCCCTTCGCGGGCGGTGCAGTTCACCTTCATCCTGACCTCGATGCTGGCGCTGCGCTTCATCCCCGGCAGGCTCACCGACGCGGATCGCGCCCAGTTTCTGGAGCCGATGCGCGGTGAAGCAGGCGAGGTCGCCTTTTTGTGGGATCAGTCGCGCTGGGGCAGCGATTACCTGATCGGCACGACCTACAAGAGCTTCGCCAATCTGTTCGCCTTCTCCCCGCAGCACGTCGAGGCGGCGGTTCGCCTGACGCCCGAAGTCACGCACCGGCTGCTCGACTGGCTCGACTCCTACTGGCGCGCCGAATAAAGCGCCAGCCAAACCGACTGAAAAAAGCAGCGGCGGATCATTTGATCCGCCGCTGTTCGTGTAGTCAGCGATGCCAGCCTGAAATTATGCGCCTGTGCCCGCCGGTGTCGCCTGCGGCGTTTGCTGGAATTGCTGCTGCAACTGCTGCCGTAGCTGTTCCATCTGCTGGATGTAGTCGAGGTAGCTCGTGGGCTGCTGCCCGTCGCTCGTCGGCGACATCGTCAGCGATGCCACCGGACCCAGATACAGATAGCCGTCCGCCCAGCCTTCACTGGCTGTCGCGCTGCCGAAGCTGCCCAGTTCGTGGCAGTTCGGGTCGCTCAGCATCGTCTGCAACTGCGTCCCTGGAATGATCGCTATGACGGGCGGCGTCCACGACGCCATCAGGTTTTCGAGGTTGGTATTGCAGTCGGCTTCCGCCATGCCCCGGTGCAGCACCGCGACAATCGTCTTGCCGGGGTAATCCGTGTCGAGAATCTGGCGCACGTTCTGCTGTGGCGTGAAGTTTCCCGGCGGATTCCCGTTTCCCGGCGCGGCTGGCGTTCCCTGCCCGTCGTTACCTCCGCCGTTTCCATTCTGGGAGAACTGCCCGCGTCCGCCGAATCCTTCGCCGTTCGGGTTGAACAGCGCGCTGCGGGCGATCACCAGCGCCTTCTTACCCTGGCTCAGAATCTGCGTCTCGATCAGATTCGCCATGAACTGACCACCATTCACGCCTGCGCCCCGGAATCCGCCGTTACCGCCCGCATTACCGCCGTTTCCACCATTTCCGCCCTGCGGCGGCGTGAATGCTTCCGCGCCCAGCCAGACGTGAATTTTCTGGTTGTCAGGCAGCGTCTGGTTCGCCTGCCGGATCGCCGCTAGAAACTGCCCATACGACTCCGGCACGGCGGGCGTCCCGTTCGCGCCATTCGCCGCGTTTGCGCCGCCAAAGTTGAAGCCGCCCGTTTCGATCCAGACCTGCTGCAAATCGCTGTCAGCCACGTCCTGCCCGGCGAGGTACTGGTCGACCGTGTCCTGATGCGCCGCGTCGCCGAAGTCGATCACCACGTTGCCCACGTTCGCCGCGAAGGTCGGGTTCGTCACCAGCGCGCTGTAGAAATCCGCTGCCTGCTGGATATTCATCCCGTCGTCCATCGCGACGATGTCGTAGCTGCCGAACACGTCCAGAATCGACTGGGTCGCGTCCGTCGGCGCCATGTTTTGTGCCTGCGCTGCCGACAGGCTCAAGCCCATCAGCGCCAGCAATCCCACTATCCAACCGCATTTTCGCATATGAATACTCTCCCCGGTCGCTTTCGTACCGATCCACGCTACAACAAATACATTGTCAATTTGTGTTCGGGTGATTACGGTCTCGTAACCTGCGCGAATCGGCTCGATGTGACCTGACGCCGCCCGTTTCACCTGTCATTGTCATCACTTTACATCTCTCCCGTCACGTTGCTGGTGCGCTATCGGATTGACTGTCACCTGATGCTATCCCGGAACGATGACAGCAGGCAATGCAAATCACGAGACTATTGATAGCACGCCACTCGGTGCGTCGATACTGCGTCGCTCAACGGTGACCTAGATATCCGAGGGCGCAGATCACCAGGCGCTTGAGGCGCTGGCGCAGGTGCGCTGGGCGATCCTGCAAACCGATGGGCGCATCGCCATCATCCCGGAGGAAGGCTCCGACGTGGTTGCCTCCGCCGGAGATGATCAATCCTCCGTGACAGCCTGACGCCGCCTGCGGATATGGGCGCGAGTGGCATCAGGTCAGTCCGGCACTTTACATGCTCTCCCGGCTCACGTTGCCTGGTGCGCTCATTACGCTCATTGGAGCTGCGTTTATTGGCGGTGTTGTTGCCCTCGTTGCATCTCGGTGATCTGGTTATCCGAATCCGCGATCACCGCGATGTGGCTGAAAACCGGCTGTCCGTTTCCGTTAAACATGACGGCATGATTTAGCGTGAGGAAAAAAGTGTCCGACGTACCCGGCGACAGCGATTTAGCGTAGCCGGCATTCGTGCAGTCGATTCTCGACGCACACCGTCACCAATGCGGGATCGCTCGTGCCGCTGCCAATGTTCTCCACCGAGAATCCGAGATTGATCGTCGAAGTGTTTCGCCCTCCGGGCGGTTGGCTTGCGTAATCGTTATTGTCAGGTCGGGCAGCCCGCTCGACTGCTCGCCCTGTGGCTCTTCCGTCACAACAGGTGGCTGCGGCTGCTGCTGAGGTTGTTTGGTTGGTATCGGCGTCGGCGCGAGCGGGGCGTTGCTGGGTGGCGTCACCTGCGGAATCGCCGGGCAGTCGCCCGTCAGCCGCGTCACCGAAGCGGAGACCCAGCCCACGACGCCGTTCATGCTGACCTCGTACCAGATGCCGTTGCTCCCGTTCTGCCCCAGCACCGGGTACGCCTGACCAACCGGAAGCTGTCCGATGATCGCGTACTGCGTGCCGTTCGAGGCGCGCACGTTGACCGGTCCGCCCGCATTCGACATGATCGTGCAGCTTGCCGCCGTCGCTTCAGGCGTCGTGATCACGGGCGCCGGGGTTGGTTGGGCGGCGGGCGGGTTGGTCTGCGGTACCACGTTGCCACAGTTCCCCACGCAGATCGAGAACGGCACGTCGTTTCCCGCGCCGCTGGCGCGCACTTCCACGCGGTAATGGCGGGTTTGCGGCGGCAGGTGGTATGCTACGCCGCTCAGTTCGGCGTCGCTGCTGGCAATCGTCTTATGTGTGTCCTCGTCGTACAGGCTGATCAGGGCGCCCGCGTCCGGCGTCAGCGTCAGAATTGTCAATGTGAGGCTGTCTGTCGCGTTGGTGCTGAACTGGTAAATGCGCACCGGCGTCTGGCTGCCGACGGTCGTGGTGATCGCCTGGTCGAGTGGCAGGGCGACCGGTTGGGGTAGGGGTGTGCCCGGCACCAGCGACAGCACGAATTGCCCGCCGCTCCCGTTCTCCCCGCTGATCTCAATGGTATATGTCCCGGCGTCGTTGAACGAGGCGCTGCTGGACACCGTCGCCTGCGTGTTGGGGTTGGCGATATTCAGGATTTCCACGCCGCTGGGGTTGACGATGCGAAAGCGCGGGGCGAAGCCCGCCGAAAGCGCCAGCACCTGAATCGTCGCCGTCTCGCCGCCATTGGCGCTCAGCGTAAATTGTGCGTTGCCCCCAGCGGGGAGTGCGCCGGTCGCGTTCTGCCCGATTTGAATCGGTGTGCCGCCCTGGGCGAAGACGACGCCGCACACGGCGAACAGGCAAAACCAGACTATTATCGAACGGAACCGCTTCAGGACGCCATGTCCAGACATGATCAACCCTCCAACGAGCAGCGCGCGAATAGTATTCGGTTGATAATTAAACTTACGAAATGCTTTATGAATATATGCCAGTTAGGGGAAAAAGGCGATAGAGCTGATTTCACGTGGACTCAGACGGCGCGACACAGCGTGGCGGTGGACGTTCGCGGCAATTAACGGTACATTGGATGCCTGCTCCGTTCTATTTCGAGAGTGACCGATGAATCATCTCGCCAACGAAACCAGTCCCTACCTGCGGCAGCACGCCGACAATCCGGTGGACTGGTATCCCTGGTCGGACGAAGCGCTCGAACGCGCCCGCGCCGAAGCCAAGCCAATCCTGCTCAGCGTCGGCTACAGCGCCTGCCACTGGTGCCACGTCATGGCGCACGAGAGCTTCGAGGACGAAGCGACCGCCCGCCTGATGAATGAGCTGTTCGTCAGCATCAAGGTCGACCGCGAGGAGCGCCCCGACCTCGACGACATTTACATGCAGGCGGTGCAGGCGCTTTCGCGCGGGCACGGCGGCTGGCCCATGACCGTCTTTCTGCTGCCGGATGGTCGCCCGTTTTACGGCGGAACGTACTTCCCGCGCGAGCCGCGTGGCGGGATGCCCTCGTTTCAGCAGGTCATGCTGGCGGTGATCGATGCCTACCGCAACCGCCGCGACGAGGTGGACGCGATAGCGAGCGACCTCACGCAGTCGCTCCAGCGTGATACGCTCGGCATCGGCGGCTTGGCGTCCGACCTGAACGCCGAGCTGCTCGACGTGGCGTATCAGAAGATCACCAGCAGCTTCGACCGGGCGCACGGCGGCTTTGGCGGCGCGCCTAAGTTCCCGCAGCCGATGAACCTCGAATTTCTGCTGCGCACGTTTTCCCGTAGCGGCGATCAGGCGGCGCTGGATCATGTCGCCGTAACACTTCGGCAGATGGCGCGCGGCGGCATCTACGATCAGATCGGCGGCGGCTTTCACCGCTACAGCACCGATGCGATCTGGCTCGTCCCACATTTTGAGAAGATGCTCTACGACAATGCTCAGCTCAGCCGCGTCTACCTGCACGTCTGGCAGATCACGCGCGACGAGTTCTTCAAGACCATCGCCGAGGAAATCTACGACTACGTCCTGCGCGAGATGACCGCGCCCGAAGGCGGCTTCTACAGCACCACCGACGCCGACAGCGAAGGCGAGGAGGGCAAGTTCTTCGTCTGGACGAAGGATGAGCTTCAAGACCTGCTCGGCGACGATGCCCGCATCGCCGTCGAATACTGGGGCGTCAGCGCGCGCGGCAATTTCGAAGGTGCGAACATCCTGTTCGTGCCCAACGACGAGAACGTGGTCGCCGAGCGCCTCGGCATCGCCGTCGAAGACCTGCGCGCGAAGCTCGCCGCCATCAGGGACACGCTCTACGCCGCGCGGACGCAGCGCGTCCATCCCGGTCTGGACGACAAAATCCTGACCGCCTGGAACGGCTTGATGCTGGCGAGCCTGAGCGAAGCCGCCCGCGTCCTCAAGCGCGCCGACTATCACGACGCGGCGGTGCGCTGCGGCGAATTCCTGCTCGCGGAGATGACGACGGACGACGGTCGTCTGCTGCGTACTTACCGCGACGGTCAGGCGAAGATCGACGGCTATCTGGAAGACTACGCCGCGCTGGTCGACGCTTTTCTCGAACTCTACCAGACTACGTTTGACGAGCGCTGGTTCGACCACGCGCGTCAGTCTAGCGGACGTGACGCTTGCGCGTTTCCGCGCCGCTGACGGCGGCTTCTACGACACGGGCGACGACCACGAGAGCCTGATCGCCCGCCCGCGCGCCTTGCAGGACAACGCCACGCCCTCCGGCAGCTCGCTGATCGTGCGCGGCTTGCTCCAACTGAGCGCCTACACGGGCATCCCGGATTACGCCGACGCGGCGCATGGGGCGCTGCGCCTGATCACGGCGGCGCTGCGCGAGTACCCGCAGGCGTTCGCCGAAGCGCTCAACGCCGCTGACATGCTGGTGCAGGGTGTCGCGGAGATCGCCTTCGTCGGCGCGCCGGACGACCCGGCGACGCAGGCGCTGATCGACGTGGCGCAGCAGCCGTACCGCCCCAACGCGATCACGGCGCTGGCGGCGCAAAACGTCGAAGGTGAGGCGGATATTCCGCTGCTCAGCTACCGGGTGATGCGCGGCGGCGCGCCGACGGTCTACGTCTGCCGCAACTTCGCCTGCCAGATGCCCGTGACGACGGCGCAGGAGATGGAGAAGCTGCTGGGGATTACATAAGTGTCCTACTTCCTCGTCACCTGCTTGACCCGGAATTCGGTTATCGCGCGCACCAGATCATAGGGAATCGGCTGGTCGAGCGGGAACTGGATCGCGCCTTTGCTGGTTTTATAGGGGGATAGTTGTTTCTCGAAGGCTTCAATCGCGGATGGGGTAGGGTAGAAGCCGATGTGATGCTTGAACGCCGCGAAATGCACGAGGTTGCCCTTCAGCCGAAAGGTGGGCATCCCGTAGCGCATCGCTTCTTCGGCTTGCGGCGCGGCGTCGTGAATAACCCGGCGCATCTCGCGCAGGATGGCTTGCACGTCGTCGGGAAACGCCGCGATGTAGGCGTCAATATCATCGGACAGTTGCTTCATGTCGATAGCCATTCACCTATGGAATCGTTATTCTATGGATAGTAATCGGGATTCCTGAAGAATGCGAACAAATGTTTGATGCCTCCCAATCCCCTCAGGAATACTTCCGCCTCATCCTGCTGACCGTCGTCGGGCAGGCGTTCGGCGCGGCGGGCTACCAGCTTCAGGAGCGCGAAACCCAGTGGGCGGGCGGCTTGTTCCGCTTCGCCAAACGCTTCGACAATGGGCTGTACGGCTTCATCGAGTTCCAACTGCTGGCATACGCGGAGAACGCGCCGTCACGTTTCCGCGTCACGCTCGTCCGCAGCGACAAAGCCAACGCCGCCGCCAGTGATCATCCGCACTACGTCCGCCGCACGCTCAGCGCGCTGGTCATGGACGACTTTGGCGTTCCCATTCTCCCCTCGGCGGATCACTGGTGGACGTTCCGCGACGTGACCGAACTGGGCAGGGCGCTGGCGGAAGCCGGGCACCTCGCCGTCGGCTACGGGATGCCCTGGTTATCGGACGATCTCCCTACGAACCATTGACGTTCGTCTCACCCGCAAGCATAATCCCGGTATGATGAAGCGAACCCACCTGCTCCTGCTCGCCGCCTTGATCGCGGCGGGCTGCAACCTCAACGACCAGCCGCCGACTTACGTGATCGTCACCAGCGCGCCGAGCGAGCCGCCGCCGACGGCGACGATTGCGCCCACGCCGACCGTCGCGCCGGATGTCATCCTGCGCCTGGGCGACCGCTATCTGCTCAACGGCTACTTCGAGAACGCCGCCGCCGCCTACCAGACGCTGGTCGCGCAGGACGGAACCACGCCGGAGGAGCGCGCGGCAGCCGCCTACGGCATGGGGCAGTCGGCGCTGCGTGAAGGGCTGTTCTCCGACGCCGTCGATGCGCTGACCACCTTCATCGATCAATTCCCGCAGGACGACCGGATCGCGCAGGCGCACTACCTGCGCGGCAATGCTTATCTCGGCTTGTCGCGCTGGAGCGACGCCATCACCGACTTCCAGACCTATCTCACCATGCGCCCCGGCTTGATCGACAGCTACGCTTACGAGCGCATCGGCGACGCGCAGTTGGCGCTCAGCCAGACCGACGACGCGCTCGCCAGCTATCAGAAAGCCGCCGACGCCAGTCGCGGACTCGCGGCGCAGTTGGCGCTGCGCGAGCGGGTGGCGCAGGTTGATGCCACCGCCGGGCGTCCGGCGGATGCGGTCGCGCAGTACGACGAAATCCTCAAGGCGGCGCAGAACGAGCCGTATCGCGCGGAAATTGCTCTGACCGCCGCGCAGGCGATCATCGACAGCGGCGACTTGCAGAACGGTCTCGTGCGCATGATGCAGGTTTTCACCACTTACCCGGATCGTCCCGAAGCCTATCAGGCGATGCAGGTGCTGGAGCAGAACGGCGTCACCCTCGACGACGACGCGCGCGGGACGGTCAGCTACAATTATGGCGATTATCAGGGCGCAATCGACGCGCTCAACAAATTCTCCGAAGCGCACACCATCGACGAGATTCCGGCGGAGCTGGACTTGATGCTGGGGCGCGCCTACCGCGAGATCGGCAACACGCAGGCGGCGCTGACCGCCTTCCAGACCATCGTCGACCACTACCCGACCGACCCGCTGTTTGGCGAGGCGCTGCTCGAACAAGGGCGCACGCGCTTCCTCAACAACGACAACGACGGGGCGATTGAGCAGTACATGCACGTCGCCGACACCTACAACTATCTGCCCGAAGCGCCTGAAGCGCTCTGGCGGGCGGGCTATCTCTACAGCACGGGCGGGCAGGCGCAGCAGGCGCGCGCCGTCTTCGAGCGTCTCGCCGACACCTACCCCGACACCCCACAGGCGAAGGATGGCTTGTTCCTGGCGGCGTCCATCGCCTACAACGCCAACGACCTCGCCTCCGCCGAGCGCTACTACGGCGAGCTGTCGGTCAAGACCACCGGCGAGGATCAGGCGAGCGCGTATTTCTGGGTCGGGCGGCTGGCGCTCCAGGGCGGCGACCAGAAGACGGCGGCGCAGGCGTTCGCCAAAGCCGTCGAAGCCGCGCCGGACAGCTATTTCGCGGCGCGCTCCAAAGACATCATCGACAACAAGCAGCCGTTCGCCCCGCCCCCGCAGCTTCAATTCCAGTTCGACAACTCCGGGCAGATCGCCCAGGCGGAAGACTGGATGCGCAAGACCTACAACATCACGCAGACCGGCGCGCTCTGGCAGCTTTCGACGGCGCTTCAGAACGATCCGCGCCTCATACGCGGGCGCGCGCTGTGGGACGTGTCGGAATACGACGAAGCCATCGCCGAATTCGAGGACTTGATCGCCGCCAACCAGACCGACCCGCTCGCCTCGTACCAACTGGCGATCTACTTCCGAGGCATCGGCGCGTACTACAATTCGGTCGTCGCCGCCTCCTACGTCATTCGCAACGCGCAGATCGGCACGCTCGACGCGCCGCCCTACATCGCGCGGATGCGCTACCCGGCGTATTACCTCGACATCGTGCAGGACGTGGCGCAGCG
The DNA here is from genome assembly GCA_963760975.1 of uncultured Chloroflexia bacterium. GTDB lineage: Bacteria > Chloroflexota > Anaerolineae > Aggregatilineales > Phototrophicaceae > Flexifilum. The sequence continues at coordinate 25,338 of CAVXEZ010000012.1, forward strand.
GCGCAACATCGACCCGCTGCTGCTGCTCTCGCTCATCCGCCACGAAAGCCTGTTTGACACCTATGCCTCAGGCGGCGCGGGCGAGAAGGGGCTGATGCAGGTCATCCCCAGCACGGCGGAATACATCGCCGGGCAGTTGAACTGGCCCGACTACCAGCACACCGATTTGTATCGTCCCTACGCGGGGATTGAATTCGGGTCGTTTTATCTTGAGGAGCAGTTGGATCGCTTCGACCAGAATGTGCCGGTGGCGCTGGCGGGCTATAACGCCGGACCGGGGCGCGCGCAGCAGTGGCTGAGCGTGTCGGGCGGCGATCCTGACCAGTTCATGACCGCCATCGACATCGACAGCACGCGCACTTACGTGCAGAGCATCTACAGTTATTACAACATTTATCGGGAGTTGTACGGCGTCGGCGGCTGATTACGTCTCCGCCATGTCCTGCCCCAGCATCGAGCGGACTTTGGAGACCAGGTCGTGGTGCAGGATGGGCTTGGGCAGGTAGTCGTTCGCGCCCGCCTCGATTCCCTTGATGATGCTTTCGGCATCCCCGCGCGCTGAAAGGATCAGCACCGGCGTCTTGCTCGTCGGCTCGCGCTTGCGAATTTCCTCGCACAGCTCGATGCCGTTCATCCCCGGCATCATTACATCGAGTATAATCAGATCGGGAACGCTATCTTCGAGGATGTCCAGCGCGCTCTGAGCATCGCGCGCCTTGAGCACGTCAAAGCCACCCCGCTCAAGCATGATGCCGATTAAGGTAAGCGCGCCGATTTCGTCGTCAACGACCAGAATGTGCCTTTTCATCACGACCTGATTCCTGCTGGCTAAGCCATGTCCGAGAGTTAATTTCGAGTTTCGTTCCTGCAACTTGCTCAATTATAACTCGAACTTTTCTATGTAGCAGTTTACCATTATAGCGGAAATACGTTCAATCGAGATTCCATTAATTTTCCTCATAATCCGTGAATTCTCTACGCATAAAGGCTGTAACTTTTGCCGCGATTTTGCGTAGAATCACACGTATGAGGTACGAAAGGGGGCGTCATGCGCGCTATCGTTGCGGAACACATCTCGAAAAGCTACGGGAACTTCCGCGCCGTCAAAGACCTGACCTTTGAGGTTTTCGGCGGGGAAATCTTCGCCATGCTGGGACCGAATGGTGCTGGTAAAAGCACGACTATTCGGATGATCCTGGACATTTTAAAGCCCGACACGGGCAGTATCAGCGTGCTCGGTGCGCCGCTCAACGATGCGACCAAAGACCACATCGGCTATCTGCCGGAAGAGCGCGGGCTGTATCGCAACGTGCCGGTGCTGGAGATGATGGTTTATCTGGGCACGCTCAAGGGGCTTTCGGCTGGCGAAGCCCGCCAGCGGGCGATGAGTTATCTTGAGCGGCTCGATCTCGCTGAAAGCGCCAAAAAGAAAGTCAGCGAGCTGAGCAAGGGAATGCAGCAGAAGGTGCAGTTCGCCGTCACGGTGCTGCACGATCCCGACCTGATCATCATCGACGAGCCGTTCTCCGGTCTTGATCCGGTCAACACGCTGGTGATCAAAGACCTGCTGGTCGACTTCAAGAATCGCGGCAAGGCAGTCGTCATGAGCACGCATCAAATGCAGCAGGTCGAGGAAATGGCGGATCGGCTGCTGATGATCGACCGGGGCGAGCAGAAGCTCTACGGACCCGTCGACGAAGTGCGCGCGCAGTATGCGCTCCCGGCGGTGCGTGTCGAAGGGCAGGGCAACTGGTCGCTGCTGAGCGGCGTGGATCACGTCGAAGTGTCCGCGAACGGCAAGCAGACGGCTTTGCTCTACCTGACACCCGATACGACGCCGGACAGCGTGCTGGCGGAAATCGCTACCCGCGAGGATATGCACATCCGCAGCTTCGAGCTGGCGGTGCCCAGCCTGAACGACATCTTCGTTCAGGTCGTGACCGGGGATAAGCACAATGGCTAAGACCTGGTTGATCATTAAACACGAGTACCTGACCAATGTCCGTCGGCGCTCGTTCCTGTTCGCTGCATTCGGCGTCCCGATCATCACGATCCTGCTGATGACGCTGGTGTTCGGGCTGACCATCAACAACGAGACGGACACGACGCGCCTCGGCACCGTCGGCTACGTCGATCAGTCGGGCGTGCTGGCGCAGCAGATCGACAAACCGGATTACTTTGAGGTTTACGAGTCGGAAGATGCGGCGCGCGCTGCGCTCGACGCGGGCACGATTGGCGCGTATTTCGTCGTTGACCCGAACTACCTGAACAACGGCACGGTCAATGCCTACAGTAAGTCGGGCATTCCGGAAGCGCTCAAGAGCGAGATCAGTACCTACCTGCTGGCGAACCTGAGCACCGGGCTTGATCCCACTATTGCGGAACGGATCAAGGACCCGGTTGTGGTCAGCATCAAAACGCTCAATAACGGACGTGTTATCGAAGGCAACGCGGTTGCCGGTCTGATCTTGATGCCGATCATCTTCGTGCTCGTCTTTCTGTTTGCATCGCAAACGACCAGCGGCTTTTTGATGTCGGGCATCATCGAAGAAAAGACCAACCACATCATGGAACTGCTGATCACCAGCGTGACGCCGTTCCAGATGCTGTTTGGCAAGCTCGTCGGGCTGGGGCTGCTTGGGCTGACGCAGCTTGTCGTCTGGTTGGGTGGAAGCTACGTGACGCTGTCGGTGGGGCATCAATTAGATGCGCTCAAGGGCATTACTATTCCGGCTGACCTGCTGGTCGTCGTTGTGATCTATTTCCTGCTCGGCTATTTCCTGCTGGCAGCGGTGATGTCAACCATCGGAGTCATCATCGGCTCGGAGCAGGAGAGCCGCCAGTACGCAGCCATCTTGTCCCTGGGGATGCTCATTCCATTATTCCTGCTCTCGTCCTTCATCTCAGACCCGAATGGCGCGGTTGTCACCTTCCTGTCGCTGTTTCCGCTGACATCGCCTATCGCGGTGATTTTTCGGGTGAGTCTCGGTGCCATCCCAACCTGGCAGTTGATCGCCAGCATTGTCATTCTGGCGCTGACCGCCCTCTTCATGGCGTGGGCTTCCGCGCGGATTTTCCGCTGGGGGTTGCTGATGTACGGCAAGCGCCCCAGTGTGCGTGAACTGCTCCGCGTCATCCGTCGTCCACCGACGATGGCGACGAGCGCTACAGGAGAACAAGCGTCATGAATGGGCATACACTTCAGGTCTTCCTGTACGAACTGCGGCGCAATCTGCGGCGCAAGGGCTATCTCTTCATGACCTTTGGCATCCCGCTGATCGCCGCTGTTCTGCTGTTCGGCTACCTGTTCATCAGCAGCCGCACCGGCAGCAGCGCTCCGCAGCCGCAAAATCTCGCTCAACAGTTCAACTTCGAGAATGTCGGGCACGCAGGCTACGTCGATTTGTCTGGCATGTTCAGCGACCCTGGCAATCTCTCGGCGCTGCTGACGCGCTATCCCGATGAAGCGGCGGCGCAGGCGGCGATCAACGCTGGAGACATTTCGATCTACTACGTCATTTCAAAAGACTATCTGCAAACCGGCGATGTGATGGTGGTTCAACCGAACCTGAATGTCGGCGAAATGGGGACGCAGGTGATCCAGCGCTTGATCCTCAACACGCTTTCCAAAGGTGTCAATCCGACGATCTTCCAGCGCATGATTGCGCCCTCTAACCTGCAAACGACCAATCTGGGGCTGGTGAGCGCTGCAAATGGTCCTCAGAGCGAGGATGCGTCGTTCCTGATCGTCTATATCTTCGCGCTCGTGCTCATGCTCGGCTTGTTCACCACCAACGGCTATCTCATGCGCAGCGTGATCGAGGAAAAGGAGACGCACCTGATCGAAATCCTGCTCTCGACCGTGCGCCCGGCGCAGCTTCTGATTGGCAAAGTACTGGCGCTCGGCTTGGTCGGGCTGCTGCAAATCGTCGTCTGGGTCGGCAGCATCTTCCTGATCGTCAAGGTGGCGGGCGGACCGCAGTTCGATCAAACGATAGCGATTCTGGCGACCATTGCCAACATCCAGATTCCGGTCAACATCCTGCCGACGATGCTGATCTACTTCATCGCCGCGTATTTGCTGTTCGCCGGGCTGTACAGCATCGTCGGCGCGCTGACCAATTCGATGCGTGAGGGGCAGCAGTACACCGTCATCTTCATCCTCCCGGCGGTGCTGCCGCTCTACTTCCTGTCGCTGTTCGCCTCCGCGCCGGATGGACCGATTCCCACCATCCTGAGCCTGATCCCGATCACCGCGCCGATTGCGATGGCGCAGCGCCTCGTGATCTCCAACGTTCCGGTCTGGCAGGTGGTCGTCAGCCTGGCGCTGCTGATCGTCACGGCGGTGGCAGTGATGTGGGCGGCAGGGCGCGTCTTCCGCGTGCAGGTGCTGCTGGCGGGGCAGATGCCCAAGCTGAGAGACCTGCCGCGCCTGCTGCGGGGGTAACATGTCATTTGTTTTCGTAGGGGCACGATATATCGTGCCCTCGACTATCCAGCCCACATGACTTTCTTCGCCGTCGTTCTATGACTTCTCCAACTTCACGCGACTGTTCGGACATCATACGATTCGGATAACTGTCAACGTGTGTTGACCAGGAGGTATTCACATGCGTGTTCTTGTTGCTGTAGCAAGCAAGTACGGGAGCACCCGCGAGATTGCGAAAGCTATCGCGGACGAGCTGCGAAGCCATGATTTCACCGTCGAGTTGCGCGCCGCAGCCGAGGTACACAGTATCGGCAGTTACGATGCCGTCGTCCTCGGCAGCGCCATTTACGCCGGGCGCTGGCTGTCGGACGCCAAGAATTTCGCACAGCAGTACCAGACCGAACTATCGAAGCTGCCGGTCTGGATTTTCAGCAGCGGACCTATCGGGGCGGAGAATCCGCAGCCCCAGGATGATCCGAACCGCCTCGCCGAGCCGTTGGGCACGGTCCAAGCCCGCGACCATCGCGTGTTCGTCGGCAAGCTCGACCCCAGCCACATGAGTCTGGCTGACCGCCTGATCATCCGGGCGTTCCATTCGCCGTCGGGGGATTTCCGCGACTGGGATGCCATTCGGGAGTGGGCGCAGGGGATTGCCTCGGAACTGCTCAAAGAGCGCGTTCCCTAGCCTGACATGATATGCACGTAGGGGCGTCATGCGAGCCATGAGCGCCCCTACAAGAAACCAGAATATTCGACTGGTCGCAGCTCAGATTGTTTACTTGTCCGCCCAGCGGATGATGCCCGGCTGGAACGGCGTCGGCAGGCTGTCGTGATGCGGCAGGATGCGCACCGAAATGCCGCGCTCGCCGCTGGTGTCGTAGTTGACGCGCGCGTGGAAGGTGTAGCTGCCATCGCCGCCGTTCGCGCCGACCAGTTCCATGTCGATTGCCGAGCCGCTCGTGATTTCGCCGCGCGTGGTCAACTGTCCGTAGTAAAGCTGAACCTGCACGTCCTCCGGTTTTAACTGACCCAGCGCCACTATCGCCTTGACATCCATCTCCGCGCCGACTTTGAGCGCTTCCTGCGGCACGTCGACGTGCTGAATGGTGACGTTGCGCCACGCCTCGCCCAGCTTGTTGCGCCAGGTGGCGTATTCCAAGCCGTGCGCAAGCGTCGGCGTGGTCAAGCCGTTGGTCAGCTTGTAGCAGGGCAGGTAGGTTAGCTCGGCGTACTCCTGCACCATCCGGTCGGAGTTGAAGAAAGGCGCGAGGCGGCGAATCGAGTTCTTCATGCGGGCGACCCATTCGCGCGGCAGGTTGTCGCGCGAGCGGTCGTAGTACAGCGGGATGATGTCGTGTTCGAGGATGTTGTAGAGCGCCTCGCTTTCGACGAAATCCTGATGATCCCATTCGTATTCGGGATATTCCTCGCCGTTGCCAATCGCCCAGCCGACCGACGGATCGTAGCCTTCCGCCCACCAGCCGTCGAGGATGCTGAAGTTCAAGCCGCCGTTGTAGATCACCTTCATGCCGCTGGTGCCGCTGGCTTCCTTCGGGCGGCGCGGCGTGTTCAGCCACACGTCGACCCCCTGCACCAGATAGCGTGCGACCTGGATGTCGTAGTCTTCGAGGAACACCATCCGGTGGCGGAAATCGTCGGTACGCGCCAGATTGAGTATCTGGCGGATCAATTCCTTGCCGCCCGTGTCGTGCGGATGGGCTTTGCCGGCGAAGATGATCTGCACCGGGCGCTCCTCGTTGTTGAGGATTGCCTTCAGGCGCTCGACATCGTGCATGATCAGGGTGGCGCGTTTGTAGGTGGCGAAGCGGCGTGCGAAGCCGATGGTCAGCGCGTCGGGGTCGAGCACTTCGTCCGCGCTCTCGATCTCGTGCTGCGGCGCGCCCCGCCGTTGAAGCTGCATCCGCAGGTGCCCGCGCGTGAAGGCGATCAGGCGCTCGCGGCGGCGCTCGTGCGTGCGCCACAGCTCGGTGTCCGGGATCATGTCAACGTCCTGCCAGACCGACGCATCCCATTCTTCGCTGCGCCAGCGCGGGTTGAGATAGCGGTCGAACAGCTCGCCCATCTCGTTACTGATCCACGTCTCCAGGTGAATGCCGTTGGTGATCGAGATAATCGGGATTTCGTGATCCGGCACGCCGGGGTACATCCACTGCCACAGCTTGCGCGAGACGATGCCGTGCAGTTCGGCGACGCCGTTGGCTTTGGCGGACATGTTGATCGCCAGCACAGGCATCGAAAAGAGTTCGTAGTCGCCCATGTGCTCACGACCGAGGTCGATGAACTGGTTGCGGTTCAAGCCGAGTTCGCGGTAGTAGTCGGTGAAATGCTCGTCGATCAGGTCGAAGCCGAAGCGTTCCAGCCCGGCGGGGACGGGTGTGTGCGTGGTGAAAATGTTGCCGGTGGCGGTGATCTCCTTCGCCTGCCAGAACGTCACGTCGTTTTCGGACATGAACTGGCGGGCGCGTTCCAGCGCCAGAAACGCCGAGTGCCCTTCGTTCATGTGGCAGATTTTCGGGCGCAGGTCGAGCTTGTCGAGCGCGCGAATCCCGCCGATCCCCATCAGAATCTCCTGACGGATGCGCGTGCGCCGGTCGCCGCCGTAGAGCCGGTCGGTCAGGTTGCGATCTTCCTCAAGCCCGTTTTCGGGGATGTTCGTATCCATCAGGTAGAGCGGCACGCGCCCGACCTGCACTCTCCAGATCACGGCGTAAAGCTGGCGTCCCGGCATCGGCACGCTGATCATGAGCGGCTTGTCGTCCGCGTCGCGCTGAAGCGTCACCGGCAGGTTCGAGAAGTCGTTGATCGGGTACGATTCCTGCTGGTAGCCGTCGGCGTTCAGATACTGGCGGAAGTAGCCTTCCTGATAGAGCAGCCCGACGCCCACCAGCGGCACGCCCAGGTCGCTGGCGCTCTTGAGGTGGTCGCCGCTGAGGACGCCCAGACCGCCGGAATAGTTTTGCAGGCATTCGGTCAGCCCGAATTCCGCTGAAAAGTAAGCGATGAACGGCTTGTCGACTTTGCCGTGCTGGCGGGTGTACCAGGTATCGTCGGCATTCATGTAGGCGTCAAAGTCGCGGCAGACGCGGTGAAACTGCGCCATGAACGCCGGGTCGTCGCACAGGAATTCCAGGCGGCGCTGATCGATCAAGCCAAGCATCCAAACGGGGTTATGCCCCGTCGTCTCCCATAAATCGCGGTCGAGGCGTCGAAACAATCCAATCGTATCGTGATCCCACGACCAGCGCAGGTTATATGCCAGTTCGCGTAAACGGGTGAGCGGCTCTGGCAGATTAGGGATGACGTGAACAGTGGCGACAGGTTTTACCATCCACTAAACTCCTTAAGGAATTCTCTTGGAATTCACCTGTTTGAGCTTTATTGCCAAATCGTAATTGGTAACGCTGCGTAAGAATACACTGTTTTTCTGACCGTGAGTAGTTTGAAGTCCCGAATTAAATGATCTTTATAAAAAGATTCGGCAATCATTGGAAGGATCGCCATTCTTGTTTAAATATTCTGTGCTAGAATAGCCATCTTAGTTGTAAGTTTCACAAATCAAAGGGTCAATCCGATGCTTAAGAAACAGTTCCTCAAAACGAAGGAAGTGGTGAAAGTCACGTTTTCGCTTCCCGAAGCGGTGCAGGGCGAGACTGTCTATTTGGTAGGGGATTTCAATAATTGGGACGAAGCTGCCACACCGATGAAGCGTCAGAAGAACGGGAGCTTCACGATCACCCTTGATCTGGACAAGGATCGGGAATATCAGTTCCGCTACCTCGTCAACGGGACGGAATGGCACAACGATTGGGAGGCGGACAAATATGTCCCAAATCCCTACAGCGGTGACAACTCAGTTGTCGTTACTTTTTCGGCATAATACGCCACCAGTAAGACGACCTTCCCAGTCGGAAGGTCGTCTTGATTCTCGTCGCCTAACGTCGTTTCGCTGAGTATCCCAGCTGCGTCCCGTTCGGGACGATTTTATCGCTGTACTGTTGGAAATCTTCGAGCCGCAGGTCGGTGCCGAGGATGCTGCTGTGTCCTACCGTGTATCCGGCGGGAATGTGCGCGTTCTTGCCGATGCAGGTGATACCCAGCTCGCCCATCTTCGGTATCGCGCCGACGTGCGCGTTGTGCCCGACGACGGCGATCTTGTCGATGATGCAGCGCTCGACGACCGCGCCCGCTTCGATGTAGGTGTCGGTCAGAATGACCGACTCGCGCACGACGGCGTTCGGACCGACAAACACACCCGGCGACAGCACCGACCGCTCGACGACCGCGCCATCCGAGATGACCGTGCCGTCGGTGAGCAGGCTGTCGCTGACGCGCGCGCCCTCGTGGATCATCACGGGCGGGCGCTCTTCGCTTTTGGTGTGGATAATCCAGGTGCGGTCGTTCAGGTTGATCGACGGCGGGCTGGCGAGCAAGTCCATGTGCGCTTCCCAGAACGCCTCGACCGTCCCCACGTCGATCCAGTAACCGCCATACGGATAGGCGTAAACGCCCATGCCCTCGGCGACCATGCGCGGCAGGATGTCCTTGCCGAAGTCGTGGTTGGACTTTTCGAGCTGGCGGTCTTCCTTCAGCATTTGCTCCAGAATCGGATAGCTGAACAGATAGACGCCCATGTTGGCGAGGTTGCCCGGCGGCTCCGGCGGCTTCTCGATGAACGAGCGCACGCTGTAGTCGTCGTTGACATCGACGATGCCGTAGCGGCTGGCTTCGTCCAGCGGCACGGTGATCGTGCAGATGGTCGCGGCGGCGCGCTTCTCGCGGTGATACTGGATCAGTACGTCGTAGTCCATCTCGTAGATGTGGTCGCCGGAGAGGATCAGCACGTAGTCCGGGCGACCGCGCCGCACGAAGTTGAGGTTCTGCGAGACCGCGTCCGCCGTGCCGGAATACCAGTCGGTGTCATAGCGCCCTTTGTAGGGCTGCAAAATCTGGACGCCGCCGGTGAACGAGCGGTCTAAGTCCCAGGGACGACCGCGCTCGATATGATCGTTGAGGCTGTGCGGGCGATACTGCGTGAGGATCAGCACGTCGAAGATGCCCGAATTGACACAGTTGCTCAAAGTGAAGTCGATAATGCGATATTTCCCGGCGAAGGGAACGGCAGGCTTGGCGCGCTTGGCGGTCAGCGTCGCCAGCCGCGTGCCTTCACCGCCCGCCAGAATAATAGCTTTTACTTTCATAAAGTCGCCTCCTCAAAACTTCTGCGAAACCCATCTTGTCGCAAATATCGATATTTTCCTATCGCCATTCCTTAAACTTTCACGCGGTGCCGCGCAACTGCTTCCTCGTAAAGCGCGATGTACTCGCTGGCGCTCCTGCTCCAGCCGAAATCGCTGCGCAGCGCGCGCTCCTGCATCCGCTCCCAGGCGGCGGGACGCTCGTGGTACGTCCGCAGCGCCCAGTGCAGCGTGCCCAGCACCGCGTCGGGCGTCTCCCACTGGAAGCGGAAACCCGTGCCCTGGTCGGCGGGACCGTCGTCGTAATTCTCGACCGTATCCGCCAAGCCGCCCGTCTCGCGCACCAGCGGCAGCGCGCCGTAGCGCATCGCCAGCATCTGCCCGACGCCGCACGGCTCGTAATGGCTCGGCATCAGGAACAGGTCACAGCCCGCGTAGATGCGCTGCGCGACCGTCGCGTTGAAGCCGACGAACGCCCGCGCCCGCCAGTGAAAATCCTCGCCAATCTGAAACAGCAGGTCGTTGAAGCGCGGCTCGCCTGACCCCAAGCCGACGAACTGCACGTCGGTATCCGCCAGCAGGCGGCGCAGCGCCGGGAACGCCAGGTCTAGCCCTTTTTGCTCGACCAGACGGCTGACCAGCCCGATCACGAACACGTCGTCGCGCACTTCCAGGTCGGAATCCTGCTGAAGCTGGCGCTTGTTCGGCGGGCGCAGCTCGCGGAAGTTGTCGGCGTTGAAGTGCGACACGATCAGGCGATCCGTTTCGGGATTCCACTGATCCATGTCGATGCCGTTGAGGATACCGTACAGGTCGAGCAGGCGCGACCGCAGCAGGTTTTGCAGCCCGTAGCCCTGATACGGAAACTGAATCTCGACGGCGTAGCGCGGGCTGACGGTGGTGATGATGTCCGAGTAGGCGATGGCAGTCGCCAGCATGTTGTCGCCCAGATCGTAGCGCTGAAGGTCGGGGTGGTTGCGCCCCGGAATGCCCAAATCCCAGGTGAATTTCCAGATGTGATCGCCCTGATACGCCATGTTGTGGATCGTCAGCATGGCGGCGACGCCGCGCCAGTCCGCGTCGTAAGCGCGGCGCTGGTCGATCAGGAACGGGATCAGCCCCGTGTGCCAGTCGTTGACGTGGAACAGGTCGGGGAACCAGCCGAGATGATCGCGCAGGGCGCTCGCCACTTCCAGCGCCGCCTGGCAGAAGAAGATGAAGCGCGGCACGTCGCCGTCCCAGTTGCTGTAGACCGTCCGCTCCTGACCGAAGAAGGGCAGGGCGCGCAGGAAGTAGATCGGCACGCCGTTGTATTCCGTCGTGTACACGTCGATCTGCACCAGCCCGGTCGGGCGGTCGAACTGAAAGCCGAACACGTGCCGGATGCCGTAGCGAACCGGGTCGATGAAGGCGTAATAGGGCATCAGCACGCGCGCGTCGATTCCCCGGCTGCGCAGCGCTTTCGGCAGCGATCCCACCACGTCGGCAAGCCCGCCGACTTTCGCAAACGGATCGACCTCAGCGCTGACGAACAAGATATTCATACGGTGTTGCCCTCTCAATTTGCGTTGCCCGTAGGGGCGTTTCATGGAACGCCCCTACCACCTGATATCGTTAAGACTGCGCCCCAAACCACCGGTAATCCACGTCCGCGAACACGTTATCCGCCTGCTGCCACGCCGCCGCCCGGTCGGCGTCGGGTTGTCCCGCTTCCAGCGACCCGGCGAGGTGCTCGAAGCGCGCGACGTGCTCGCTGAAGCGCTGAATGGCGTAGGCGCGTCCCTGATCGGTCGTGATCAGGAACTGCCAGTCCGAGCTTTGCAGCAGCAGCAGCTCGCGCGCCGCCTGCGCCAGCGTGCGCGCTTCGGCATCGTTCGGCGCGCTGAAATGCGCCGCGAGCCGCTCCATGCGCTCTTCGGCAGCGTGAATGATCGCCCACATCCAGTGATTTTCCTGATTGTCCCACAGGAAATGCAGCCCACCGATCCCCCACGAGCTTTCGCGCAGGGTCGCCGCCGTCGTCGGCGGGTGCTGGGCGAGGTACGCCGACGGCGTCGTCAAATCGACATCGGGATTGTTCGAGAGATGGCGCAGCACCTTGCCCAGCCAGGGAATCCCCTCGAACCACCACTGACCGAACAGATCGGTATTGAACGACGCCGTGACCAGCCCGTAAGCGCCGCTCGACAGGCTGTAGTTGCGCAGTTGGTCGCCGACGAGGTGCGCGAAATGTTCGGCGTGCTGCTCGATCTTGTAAGCCGCCCAGTCCGGGTGATAGTAATCCTTGTTGGCGGCATCGACTTTCGCCCCGGTGACGCGCCAGTACGGCAGTCCGCTCGTCCCGTAACGACGGTTGACCTCGCGGTAGTCGAAGTCGAGCGGGTAGCCCAGTTCGCTGCCCCAGACCTGCTGCCCCACGCGGTCGTTGCGCGCCATCACGGCGATTCCGGCGTGGTCGGGCGCGTCCGCTTCGCTGGCGAAGTAGGGCAGAAACGCGCTGATGCCGCGCTTTGCCTCGGCGAAATAGGCGCTGCTCGGCAGTACGTAGCGGCGCTTGACCGAGCCGTACATGCCGACCACATTCCCGGCAGCCACGCCGACCGGCGCTTTGCCCGTGAGCGCGTGCGCATCCACGAAAAAGCTGGCGATCCCGCTGGCGGCGAGAATTTGCTCGATGCCCGCGCGCTGCCTGCCCGTCTCGGTGATCTGCGCTGGGCGGTAGGCGTATTCGGGCAGCCAGAAGCTCGTCGGCGCTCTGCCGAACAGCCGTCGATAGCTGGCGACTGCCGTTCTGACCTGCGCGTTGAGGCTGCTGTCGCGTGCCAGCAGCGGCAGATAGGGGTAGGTCGCAGCGGTGGTGACGATTTCGAGCAAGCCCTCGTCCTGCAAGCGCCGGAACGCGCCGATCAGGTCGCGGTTGAAGCGCGTGGCGAAGACGGTCTTTATCCGCTGGAAGGTGTTGCGATACCACTCCGCCAGGTAGCGGAGATGCTCGTTGTAGGCTTCGCCTTCAAAATAGCGCATGTCGCCCTGCGCCGCCTCGATCCGTTCGTCGAGGTAGCTCTCGAAGTGACTCAGCACCAGCGGGTCGGCAAGCTGTTCCGCCAGCACAGGCGAAAAGCCGATGGCGAGCCGGTAATTGATGCCTTCTTCTTTTAAATCGTAGAGCGTCTCTAATAGCGGGATGTAGGTTTCAATAATCGCATTCTGAATCCACTCTTCCCCGTGATACCCGCCTCCTTCGAGGCGCATGAAGGGATGGTGGCTGTGCAAGATGAACGTGAAAGCTCCCAGCGCGGACACAAATTCTCACTCCCGTTGCGGAACGTTTTCTAAATTGTAACAATTTGCGGTGCGAACTGGCAAATTATGCGTGCGGCAGCACGACCGTGAAAATGCTCCCCTGACCGTGCGTGCTGCTCACCGAGACGTAGCCGCCGTGCGCCTCCAGCACGCGCCGGGCGATGAACAAGCCCTGTCCCAGCCCGCGCGGGTCGATCAGCTTGCCGCCCTCGCTGCGCGCTTCGCCCCGGTAAAACTGCTCGAAGACGTGCGGCAGGTCGCGGTCGGAGATGCCGACGCCGGTATCGACGAACTGGATCGAGAGGTGATCGGCATCGCTGAGCGCAATCGTGATCAGGATGTGCCCGCCGGGTTCGGTGTAGTGGATGGCGTTCTGAAGCAGGTGCCCGAATGCCCAGCGCAGCCGCTGCTCGTCGCCGACCACCATGAGGCTGCGCGTATCGCGCGCCAGCACCGATACGTCAAGCTGCGCGCGCTTGATCTCCGGCGTCTGCCCGTTGACGACGTTCCAGAGCAGCTCCTCCGTATTGATCTCCTCGTGGCGAATGCTGAAGTTGTCGCTGCTCAGTTCGGAGATGTCCAGCAGTTCGACGATCATGCGGTCGAGCACGTCCACGTTGCGGCTGAGCGTTTCCAGCATCTTGTGGCTGGGCATGGTGTTCGACGCCATGATGACTTCGCTCACGCCTTTGATCACTGCCATCGGCGTGCGCAGCTCGTGCGAAATCGCCGTGATGAACTGGTCTTTCAGCCGGTCGGAGAGCGCTTCGCGGGTCACGTCGCGCAGGACGATGATCGTCCCCAGACGGCTGCCTTCTTCGTCGGCGACGACGGCAAGCTGCGCGCCGATGATGCGGTTGTTGATCTGCACGCGCGTCGGGTCGCTCAGCGGCGAAAGCTCGGAATCGACCGCCGTGACCTCGCGGAAATTGTTGAACAGCGTGCCCAGTTCGCTCTGCCAGAAGGCTTTGATGCTGCCCAGCAGCGCGCGCGCCGCCTCGTTGACCAGGACGAGCCGTCCTTCGTTATCCTGCATGATCACGCCCTGATCGATGCTGGCGAGGATGCTGTTCAGCCGCTCGATCTCGACGTTGCGCTGGCGCAGAGCATTCTGTAACTGGCGATTCTGCTCCTGAATCTGCATGGTTCTTTCCTCGTGTCGTCCCAGCCCTTTATACAGGCGGCTGAACACCTGCTCCGATGCGGTGCCGAGGCGGTTGATCCGCTGAATAACGCTGCTCAGTTCCTGCTCATTGGGTTGGTTGTTCATGCTCGGTCTGCTTCTGCTGGACGATATCGTGCAGGATTATACGCAGTTGATCGAAATCCGGCAGGGGCTTGTTGAGGATTTTATCGACGCCGTCCTTGTCGATCATCTCCTGGCGCTCCTGCGCGTTGAGCGAAAAAGCGGTCATCAGCACAATCGGGGTGTGCTCAAAGCGCTCGATGGTGCGCATCCGCTTGGCGAGTTCGTTGCCCTTCTTGCCCGGCATCCGAATGTCCATCAGGATCAGTTCGGGAAGCTCGTCCTTGCCAGGCTCGTCCTTACCATCCTTCTCCACCGCGTCCAGCCAGTCCCAGACCTTCTGCCCGGTCTCGAACGTCAAAGGCGTATGACCCCACGCCTGGCACATCAGCGCTACCAGATTGCGGATGTCGGTTTCATCTTCGGCGATTAACCAGGTCAATGATGCGCTCCACCACTTACGTTGTTTTTCGATAATGTTAAGTATACTCGACATAAACCATAGAAAAGGCAAATGGTTTGCTTAAACGCGGTAAGAAACTTATTATAGAGGATGTGGGCAACGGGATAAAACACGGGAGAGACGACTTTTGTCTACCTGGATGGTGGTCGAAGACGAACCGGACATTTACGAACTCTTGCTCGCCATGTTTGAGATATGGGGCATAGAGGGCGTCGCGTTCGTCGATGGTGAGGAGGCAAACACCTGGATCGAAGAATCCGATAAAACCCCGCCGAGCGAAATCCCCGAACTGGCGGTGCTCGATATTCGCCTGCCCGGCAACGTCAGCGGTCCGATGGTCGGCGCGCGCATTCGCAAGAGTCCCGTCCTCAAAAACATGTCGATTGTGCTAATCACGGCGTACAAGCTGACGCCTGACGAAGAAAAAGCGGTCATGGAGCAGGCGGGCGCGGATAAGCTGCTCAACAAGCCGCTGCCCAAATTCAACGAACTAAAGGAAATTCTGGAGAAAGCGATTACCGGACGACGCGAGAAAGTGGCTGCTGCCGCATCTGCTGCCGTCGCTCCGGCTAAATCTGCGACACCTGCTGAATCGGCTACACCTGCCAAGTCTGCTGATGCGCCGCTGCAAAAAGAAAAATAGCCGATGCGCAACGAAGCTCCTTCCCGGTCGCTCGTTCGGCGGGCGAATCAGGTTAAAACGCTGGCGCTCCTCGTCGGAGCAGTAGGAATCTTCGTCACGGCGGTCGGCGTCGTTCTCGCCGCCATCCCGTTTGTCTATCCCGCCTCTCCATCGTATGGCATCTACGCCCTGATCCGCGATCTGGCGCTGATCGTCGGGATTGCGCTGTTGATCCTGGCGCTGGCGCTGGCGGTTCGCGCCTTCACCTGGAAGACCGACAACGACCTCGCCATGATCACCGGGCGCCTTCTGGCGCAGGTGCTCGACGACCGCTTTATGCTGATCCGCAACGTCAGCAAGCGGCAGATCGGCTACGTCGATGCCGTGCTGGTCGGTCCGCCGGGGACGCTGGTCTTTCGCATCCTCGACGCCGAAGGCAATTTCGCCAACGAGGGCGTCAACTGGCTGCGCATCAAGCCCAACGGCGAGAGCGTCCCCGCCGGGATCGACCCGACGCGCGAGGCGATTGCCGACATCCGCAAGGTGCGCGAATACCTCGACAAGAATCACGTGGTCAATACGCCGGTCTACGGCGTCGTCCTGTTCACGAAAGACGAGCAGCGCGTTCGCCTGAGCGCGCGCGACCCGGTCGTGCCGCCGTCGCACCTGCGCACGCTGGTCAACAATCTGCGCCCGAATTATCTGGCGAAGGATCGCATCGATCAGGCGACGGTGCTCGAGATTCGCCGTTTGCTCATGGGCGAGTGAGCGCCATGCAGCTTCTGCTGGCACAGGGCGAAACGCAGTTTCGCACTGGCGAAGTCCAGAACCGCCTGCTCGACCTGAAGCGCCGCGACCCGCTGGCGCAGGTCTGGGTGCTGCTCTCGACGGATCGGCAGATCGACGACTTCCGCCAGCGCTTCATGGACAACGGGCAGGTCTTCTTCAACGTCGAATACTTCAACTTCTACAGCCTTTACCATCACATTCTGGCGCTCGCCGGGGAGCCGCAGCGCGTGCTGGACGATACCGCGCGCTTCGCGCTGATCCGCGCCGTGCTCGCCGATCTGTACTCGGATGGGGGCGGCATCTTCGGCGGCATCGCCGATATGCCCGGCTTCATTCGGATCATCGCCACGTTTCTCTACGAATTGAAGCAGAACCTCGTTTTTCCCGAGACGATTTCAAGCCGCCGCTAAGACGGATAAGGAGAACGAACTTGCCTATATCTACGCGGAATATCAGCAGGCGCTGATTGATAATGGTCTGGTCGACCGGGAAGGCGAGGGCTGGCTGGCGCTGGAACAGCTTGAACGCACGCCGGAGATCGCGCAGTCGGTCGATCTGCTGATCGCCGACGGCTACGACCAGTTCAACGCGCTGCAAGCCGAGCTGCTGACCGCGCTCGGCGCACGGGTGCGCGACGCCGTGATCACGCTGACGACCGTGCCGGGGCGCGAGGCGACCATCGGCAGGCGCTTTCAGGACGCGCTGGAGCGCCTACAGGCGGCGCATCAAAAAGGCGGCAAGCCGCTCGACATCGTCACCTTCACCGCGCCGCCGGACGCGCGCCAGCCCGCGCTGCGCCATCTCTCCGCCGAACTGCTGCGTCCCAAGCCGGAGCACGCCAGCGCGGAGGACGCTGTCCACTGGATCGAAGCACCCGACCCGGCGCGCGAGGTCGGCGCGGTGCTGCGCCGCGTCAAGCGCCTGCTGCTCGACGGCTGCGCCCCCGACGACATCCTGATCGCGCTGCGCGATTGGGAACTCTACGGCGGTCAGTTCGCGGCGCAGGGGGGAGCATACGATCTGCCGCTGGCGCTGCATTACGGCGAGCCGCTGGCGAGCAGTCCGGCGGTCGTGGCGCTGCTCGACCTGCTGCGCCTGCACATGGGCGATTTCCGGCGGCGCGACCTGCTCGACCTGCTGCGTTCGCCCTATTTCGCCGTGCCGGGGCTGGACGCCTGGCTGGTCGGGCTGCTGGAACGCCTCAGCCTGGAGATGCGCATCACGGGCGGGCGCGCTGCCTGGCTGGAGGCAGTCGACTGGCTGGCGCTGCCCGGCGACTCGGCGCAGGATGATGAGGGCGACGAGACACCCGCGCCGCGCCTCGATCCTGAACTTGTCGGGCGGCTGAAGTCGGCGCTCGTCGCCTTCTTCGACGCCGTGACGCCGCCGATGCGCGGCAGCGCCGCCGAATACGTCGCCTGGCTGGAAGCGTTGATCGGGCAGGACATCGCCGACCCCGACGAGCAGCCGGACGAGGCTGCGCCCGTTTCACAGTACACGCTGGCGATGCCGAAGCGCATCCGCACCGGCGCTGGCTCCGCCATCGTCGCCCGCGACATAGTCGCGCGTGACCTGAGGGCGATGGGGCAGTTGAAGTCCGTGCTGCGCGGGCTGCTCTCGGCGCAGGCGCTGGCGGGGTCGCTTGACTATGCGGTCGGCGTGGACTGGGCGACCTTCTTCCGTGACCTGACCACCACCATCGACAACACCACCATCGGGCGCGGCGCGGCGCGCGAGCGGGCGCGTGCTGGTCACGACCGTCGCCGATGCGCGCGGGCTGCCGCATCGCCACGTCTTCATTCTCGGCTTGTCCGAAGGGCTGTTCCCGATGCCCACGCCCGAAGACCCACTCCTGCTCGACAGCGAGCGCGAACGCCTGCGCGCGCGGGACATCAGCCTGCCGACGCAAGCCGAGCGCGCCGGGGATGATGGTCTGTTCTACAGCCTGATCGGGCAGGCGCGCGACTCGCTGACGCTGTCGCGCCCGCACACCAAAAACGGCGAAGCCTGGGCAGCCAGTCACCTGTGGCGGGCGACGCGGGCGGTCTTCGCCGACGCCACCGTCGAGCGCCTCAAGCTGGGCGACGTTCCCGCCGACCCGGCGACTCCGCACGAAGCCGCGCTGCTCGCCGCCGATCAACTGAGCCGAGGCGAAGCGCCCGGCTGGGTCGATCCAGCCTACTGGGCGCGCATCCGGCTGGCGCGCGCCGTCGAGATGCGCCGCCTCTCGCGCCAGCCGCATGACCACTACAGCGGACGCCTGCACGACCCGGCGCTGATCGACTATGTGGCGAATGCGCTCGACGCCGATCACGTCTGGAGCGCCTCGCAGTTGAACGACTACGGCATGTGCGGCTTCCGCTTCTTCGCCGCGCGGCTGCTGCGCCTGGAGCCGCTCGAAGAACCCGAAGAGGGCATGGACAGCAGGCAGTTGGGCACGCTCTACCACGAGATTCTGGAGCAGACTTATCGCCGCTTGGGCGGCATGATCACGCCGGATCGTCTGGACGAGGCGCTGGCGCTCCTGGACGAAATCGCCGGCGAGCGCATGGCGTCCGCGCCGGAACGCCTGCGCTTCCGCGCCTCGCCGCAGTGGGCGCAGGAGCAGATTGTGCTGCGCCGCCGTCTGGAAAAGCTGATCCGCGACGACTTCAGCGGCGCCAGCCCGCTGGCGAAGCCCTTCGGCGACCAGCCGCGCGAAATCTACCGTCAGGAGGCGCGCTTCGACGGCGATACAGTCGCGCTCGATTTAGGCGATGAGCGCCTGCGCCTGCGCGGCTCGATTGACCGCATGGATCGCCAGGGCGAGCGCGTGATCGTGGTCGATTACAAGTCCGGCAGCGCCCGCATCCCCAAAGACGAGACCGAGCGCGGGCGCAACTTCCAGATGATGGTCTATCTGGCGGCAGCGCAGGCGCTGCTCGACGCGGAGCCGTCGCCCGATGCCCCACACGAGGTGGCGGGCGGCATGTTCTGGCAGGTCGGCGGCAAATCGCTCGGCGCGCTGACGCAGGAGGACGGCGAGGTCATCGAAGCGGGCAAGGATCACCTGCGCCGCTATCTGGCGCTGGCGCGGTCGGGCGATTTCGCCGCGCACGCCAACCGGATCGACGAGGGCAAATGCGCCCGCTACTGCGATTTTCACCAGTTCTGCCGCATCGGCAGCACCCATCCCCGGAAGCCGTGACATGCGACCTGACGCCCGAACAAGACCGCGCCATCCACTATCACGACGACAACCTGATCGTGGTCGCCGGGGCGGGCAGCGGCAAGACCTTCGTGCTGGTCGAGCGCTACCTGGCGCTGCTGGAAAGCCACCCCGACTGGTCGCTCAACGCGCTGGTGGCGATCACCTTCACGCAGAAGGCGGCGCAGGAGATGCGCGACCGCGTGCGCCAGCATTTGCAGCAGCAGGTCGATGACGCCAGCGACGACGACGCTCCTCGCTGGGCGAGCCGCCTCGCCGCGATGGACAGCGCGCGCATCGACACCATTCACGGGCTGTGCGCCTCGATCCTGCGGGCGAACGCCGCCGAAGCGGGCGTCGATCCGGGCTTCGAGGTGCTGGATGAGATCGAGGCGGACGTGCTGCTCGACGACGCGCTCGACGACCTGTTCCGCGCGCTCGATCCGGCGGATCCCGTGCTGGAATTGTTCGGCGAATACGGTGAGCGCGCCGTCCGGCTGCAATTGAAGGCGCTGGTCGCTGCTGACTTCGGCGATGTGCCGGGCGACCTTTTCACAGCGTGGCTGGAACAGTGGACGGCGGACGCGCACGCGCTGATCGACGCTTTCCGGCAGCAGATTGCCGAAGTCGAGACGTTCGCGCCCGTCGGCGACGACGTGCTGTCGCAGGGCTGGCAGGTCTGCGGCGAGGTGATCGACCGGTTCGCGCGCCAGAGCGAACGCCATCGCCTGCACGTGTATCTGGACGTGCTGGAGCAGCTTGCCGGGCTGCGGCTGCCGGGCAAGCCTGCCGGAGTTTGGGGCGCGGACGGCGCGGCGGCGAAGGATGCCTTCAAGTTCGTGCGCGATCTGGCGAAGGAGACGCTGGCGACAGTCGGGCAGCCGCCCGGCGCGCTCGACCAGCGCGCCGCCCACCTGATGACGCTCTGGATCGATCTGGCGGGGCGCGTGCGCGCTGCCTACCGCGCCGCGAAGGACGCGCGCGCCGCGCTCGATTTTGACGATCTGGAAAGCCTGACGCGCGACCTGCTGCGCGACGACAGCGTGCGCGACCGCTATCTGGGCGCGGAGTTCCGGCACGTGCTGGTGGACGAGTTTCAGGATACCAACGCCGCGCAGTGGGCGATCATCCGCCGGATTGCCGACCCGGCGCTGCCGGGCTGTCTGTTCGTCGTCGGCGACCCCAAGCAGAGCATTTACGGCTTTCGCGGCGCGGACGTGAGCGTCTTCGAGCAGGTGCGCGACGTGATCGCTGCCTCCAGCGCTCCGGTCGAACTGGCGACCTCATTTCGCACCCATCGACGGCTGGTCGACTGCCTGAACGGGCTGTTCGCTGCGCTGCTCGTGCGCGATCCGTACAGCCCGGTCAGCGTCTACGAAGTCGAGTTCGGCGCGGCGATGCAGGCGCACCGCGAAGAATGCCCCTCCGACGCGCCCGTTTTGGAACTGCTGCTGATCGATACGGAGCAGATCGACTCCGAGGAGGAGCAGGCGGCGCGGCGCTGGGAAGCACGCGCGCTTGCCCGGCGCATCAAAGAAATCGTCGCGGACGGGCGGCTGATCTACGACAAGCGCGCGCAGGCGACGCGCCCCATCGGCTACGGCGACGTGGCGCTGCTCTTTCAGGCGATGACGCACGTCACGCTCTACGAGTCGGCGCTCAAAGCCGAGGGCATCCCCTACCTGACCACCGCCGGGAAGGGCTACTACGACCGTCAGGAAGTCTGGGATTTGCTCAACCTGCTGCGCGCGCTCTACAACCCGCTTGATACGCTCTCGCTGGCGGCGGCGCTGCGTTCGCCGCTGTTCAGCCTGAGCGACGACGCGCTGCTGGCGCTGCGCCTGCTGACGGACGACGACGGCGAGCCGATCCCGCTGTGGCAGGCGCTCGATCAGCCCGACTGCGTCCCCGCCGACGAAGCTGCCTTAGTCGATTTCGCCCGTGAGACGCTGCACGACCTGCGCAGCAGCGCCGGGCGCGTGACGATTGCCGAACTGCTGCGCGCCGCGCTGGAGCAGACCGGCTATCTGGCGGTGCTGACCGGGCTGCCGGATGGCAAGCGGCGGCGCGGCAACGTCGAGAAGCTGATCGAGAAAGCCGAGACCAGCGGGCGGCTGACGCTGAGCGCCTTCACGCAGTATCTCAAGGACATGAGCGAGAGCGAAGCCCGCGAAGGCGAAGCCGTGCTCGAAAGCGACGGCGCGGTTCAGTTGATGACCGTCCACAAGAGCAAGGGGCTGGAATTCCCGCTGGTGGTGCTGGTCGACGCGAGCTACGAGCGCCGGGGCGGCGGGGGCGATCTCGTCAGCGGGCAGGGCTGCAAGGTCTACGACCCGGCGCAGGATGCGCTCGTCTCGACCTTCGCCCACCGGCGCGCCGAGCGGCTGGCGCAGCTACGCGAAGAAGCCGAGCGCCGCCGTCTGCTCTACGTCGCGGCGACCCGCGCGCAGGATTATCTGCTCGTCAGCGGACAGGTGACCTGCAAAGCCGACAAGCCGGTTGCGGCGAAGGGCTGGCTGCGCTGGCTGCTCGGCGCGCTCGAATTGAACGATCTGGAACCGGGAGCGAGCCAGTTGATCGCCTACGATTGGGGCGATGCGCGCATCGATTTCCCGCAGCCGACGGATGACTGACGACGAGCCGGACGAGCCGATGATCGACTGGGACGCCGTGTCGCTCTCCGACGCGATGCCGCCGCTGCTCGGCGCGCTGCCGCGCCCGTCCGATGCGCTCGCCCGCACGCTGACGGCGGCGCAGCTTGCCGACCTCGGCAGCGCCTTTCACGCCGAACCACCCGCCAGCCGCGCTTACTACGTCGAGCGCTGGCGGCGCGGCGTCCTGCAGGGCGCGCCCGGCTCGATCCCGATGGTCGGGAACGTGGCGGCGGCGAAAGTCGGCGAGATCGTCCATGATGCGGTGCGCGGGGAGCTGCCCTCGGACGACGAGACCCTGCTTGAGCTGCTCCAGCGCTTCGCCTGGGAGGAAGGCATCGTCGATACGGAGCAGAACCGCCGCGCCGTCGAAGACGCCTTCGATCTGCTCGATTTGATCCGTCGCAGCGACGTATTCGAATGGATCGCGCGGGCGCGGGCGGTCTACCGACAGGTGCCGTTCGTCTACCAGACCGACGGCGGGCGCACCATCGACGGCGTGATCGACCTGCTGATCCAGGACGAAGCCGGGCAGTGGCGAATAGTGGACTACAAGACGAACTGGCTGGGGAAAGGTGCGAAGCCGCATCTGCGGGCGCACGCGCGGCGCTATCATTTACAGATGGGCGTTTACGCGGCGGCGGTACAAAAACTGGTAGGATTCGCTCCAATCGGGTATATACATTATATTCGCTACGTACAAACTGTAATAATTGACGAACGCGACTGGAAAGCCGCGCTGGATCAGCTTGAGGATTATATTGCAGCGCTGACGGAGTAGAGATCACACGGGTGGGTGATATGGTTCAGACGATGGTTCGCCTGTTTATCGGTCAGCTTCCATCGTGGGCGCGGCGCGATCATCCGGTGCTGCGTCACGAACTGGGCGAGACGGTTCGTCCGCCCGCGCGGGTGCGCTATCTGCGCGCGCTCGGCGTGGTGCTGGGCATCGGCGTGCTGCTGCTGATCGGCTTGCTGATCGCCACCGGCTTCCTGAGCCGCCCGGCGGGGCAGACCACCGTCGAAACCATCAACGCCATCCTGTTCTGGCCCCTGCTGGCGATCCAGATCATCCTGAGCATCAGCGCGCTGACCGGCACCTCCAATTTCGTCAGCGACGAAATGCGCCGCCAGAACTGGGACAACCTGCGCGCGACCGAGCACGGCGCGGAAATGTCGATGCGCGCCCGCTGGGTGGCGGTGTTTTACCGCCTGCGCGGGCTGATCGGGCTGGTGCTGGTGGTGCGCGTCGTCCTGATCGCGCTGATGCTGTGGGATTTGACGGCGTTTCAGGGGCGCTACCTCGATCTGCTGATCAACGGTATCGTTCCCGACGTGCCGCTGGTGGTGGCGGTGCTGCTGGTCTCGTTCACGATGACGGCGGCGCTGCTCCTGCCGCTGACGAGCGTCGGGCTGGACGCGGCGGTCGGGCTGCTGGTCTCGGCGCTGGTGCAGCAGCGCACCTACAGCACGCTGCTGCAAGGCATTCTGATCTTCCTGCGCGTCATCGGGACGGCGGCGCTGCTGTTCGGCGCGACGCTCTTTCTCGACGGTCAGCTTTTCCAGTCGTCGGATGCCAGCGCGTGGCTGTTGATGGCGGGCTACAGCGTCTTCGGCGATTGGGGGCTGTCGCTGCTGCATCTCGGTCTCAACAGCGAAATCTGGGCGACCATCCCCTACGGCATCTTTCTAGGGCTGACGCTGCTGGTCTTCGCGCTGATCGAGGCGGCGGTCGCCGACCGGCTGCTGCTGCTGGCGGTGCGCAAGGCGCAGAAGAAGGGCTGAGCCTGCTTCATTTATATTGCTGCGGCTCGCTGGCGGGTGGTCTTGGGCTGATCGGGCGCTCGATTCCGTAAATCTCGCCGTGCTGCCAGGGCGTGCCCAGGCGCGGGAGCAGCCAGCGATCCAGACCGTAATAGCCCGCCGTCTTCCACGCCATAATCAGAAACACGGCGGCGAGACCGTACAGCCCGTTGCTGCTCGCCGCGCCCGCCATGATGTAGTTCCAGTTCAGGAACGCGCCGATAAAGGCGAAAATCCCCACGAACATCCCCAGGATCAGCGCCAAGCCGACGACGATTTCGCCCGCGACGACCAGCTTGGCGAACCAGGTGTATGCTCCGGCGTCGAGCATCCCCTGAATGAAATTGCGATACCAGTCGAAGGTGATCACCGGTCTGCCGGACGCCGGAATTGCGACGGCGTTCTGCCAGAAGCCTTTGAGCGCCTCGCCCGTCTGCACCCAGGCGGGATTACCCAGCTTTTCCAGCCCCGCTTGCAGCCATGCCACGCCGAGCAGGACGCGGACGACCAGCCAGACGGCGGCGAAGCGTGTGTCGCTGAATAGATAGCGCGCAATCGGTGGGTCCTGGATCACCGTTCCGCGTGCAGTAACCACGTGAGGAGCGTCGTGTGTTTCTTGTGTCATTGCGTTTGACCTTGTCATAGGCAGATGCGATCATTATAAGATCAATCGTAATGAGCGTTAGGTTAGAGCTGCGGTCGTAGGCGATGAATGCTGCAATCTTGGCTGGAATTATCGCGCGGAAAGCGTTGATGCTACACTCTCCTCTAGGGGAGGAGGGTAGGGTTCTTGCAAGACGATAAAGCCAAGCTGGAAGCGGCGCGACGCCTGATCAAACGGGGGCGGTTGACCAGCGCCCGGCGCATCTTGGTCAGCCTCAATCATCCGGTGGCGCAGCAGTGGCTCGCCGAATTGGACGCGACGGCGGCGCGGCGCAAGCGCACGCGCGGGCGGCGTTTGCTCCTCTTCGCCACGCTGACAGCAGCCCTCGTTATTATGGGGGCGCTGATCATCTACTTCACTGGGATTACGCCGCCGCACGCGGAGATCGCGGTGCTGCCGACGCTCGCCGAGTTGGTGCAGGACGCTTCAGATACGCCCAATGATGCAGCGCAGGCGGCAGCGGCGACAACCGAAGTGGTGGAGGGCACAGCCCGTGCCCACGTCCACGCTGCCCCCGACGGCGACCCTCGTGCCCACCTCAACCGAACTGCCGACTGCCACGCCGCTCCCGCCGACCAGCACGCCCTCGCTCTCGGAGTACGAGAGCCAGCTTGAGCGCGCGTTTGGCGCGTCGCAGGGCATCGAGTTGGTCGAGAACGTCCGGCTCGTCAATTCCTCCAACGCGCGCTACGTCGTGCAGACGCAGCTTCGCGTCGCGGATGGCTACAACAACAGCGACACCGCCGATTCGCTGCGCTGGATCACCCAGGGCACGCTCGGCACGGACGGCTTCGACTTGCTCGTTTTCCTGAACGATGGGACGACGCTCAGCAATTATCTGTGGTCGGGCGCCGTTCAAACGTGGACGGCGTCCAACGCGACCGAGCCGCCGCCCTCTACCTCTACGCCGTCGGTGACGCCCACTGATGTGGTGCAGTCCACCACGCCGCAGACCTACTACCTGCGCGTCGGCTCGGCGAACATGCGCGCCTGCCCGCGCCTGAGCTGCACGATCATCTCGCCGCTGGTACGCAACGACGCCGTGACGGTCGTCGGCTTCGCGCAGGGTGAGGTCGTGTCCGGCAGCGACATCTGGTTCGCCGTGCATTTCGGCAGCTATCGGGGCTTCGTCCACAGCACGCTGCTCTCGATCACGCGCGCCGTGACGGCGGTGCCGCCCACGTCGACCTTCCCGCCGACTATCGTGCCGATCCTGATTTCGCCGACTCCAGTACCCTACGTCGCGCCCGCCAACCCCGGCGGCGATACCAGCGGCGGCATCCTGTGCGCGGACGGCACGGTCTCGCACGCGGCGCACCGACAGGGCGCGTGCTCGCATCACGGCGGGATTATGCCGGGGTACTGAATTACAGCGTTTTGGTCGAAATAATGTAGGACGCGGTCGCCGGGTTGGTCGCCAGCGGCACGTTATGCACGTTGCAGATGCGCAGCAGCGTATTGATGTCCGGGTCGTGCGGGTGCTTGCCCAGCGGATCAATAAAGAAGAAGACCGCCGCGACTTTGCCTTCCGCCACCTGCGCCGCGATCTGCGCGTCACCGCCGATGGGACCGGAGAGCATCCGCGTGACGTTTAGCCCGGTGTGCTCATTGATGCGAGTGCCCGTCGTCCCGGTAGCGATCAGGTGATAGCGTTCCAGCACGTCCTTGTGCTCGCGGGCGAAGGCGATCATGTCGTCCTTCTTGTTGTCGTGGGCGATCAGCGCGACGGTTTTCGGTTGCTGGCTCAATTCAGTCTCCTGAGCGTATTTTTCCAGTTGAGCAGACTCCAGCGCGACTCCTGCGAGAAAACGCGGTCGAAGCGCCCGTTGATCCGCACCGCTTCGGCGTAATGATCCTCAAGCTCCGCCATGATCACTTCCCAGGGACGCTGCTCGGCGAAGCGGCGCGCATTGTCGGACATCTGCTGGCGCAGGCGCGGGTTATCGCGCAGCGTGCGCGCGGCGGCGGCGAACGCCTGCGGGTCAGCCGGGCACAGGAAGCCGTTCTCGCCCGGCGTCACCAGGTCGGTGATGCCGCCCTGATCGATGATGACCGCCGGGAGACCGGACGCCATTGCCTCCTGCACGACCTGCCCGAACGTTTCATTCGGACCCGTGAACATGAACACGTCGGCGCTGGCGTAAGCATCGGCGAGGTCGTCACCGTAGAGATAGCCGGTGAAGTACGTCCCCGTGCCTGCGAACTGCGCTTCCAGTTCCTCGCGCAGCGCGCCGTCCCCGATGATCGTCAGGGCGATCCCCGGCGTGCGCGCCGTCTCCAGCAGCAGGTCGATGCGTTTCTCGTTGGCGAGCCGCCCCACGTAGACGCACAGCAGCGAGTCCGGGTCGCGCCCGTTGAGCAGGCGCTTGCGCCACTGCGCCGAGCGGCGGCTGGGGCGGTAACGCTCGTTGTTGACGCCGCGCCCCCATTTGCGCAGACGATGATAACCCATCTGGCGCAGCTCGCGCAGCGTCCAGTTGGACGGCACGAGCGTCATGTGACAGTTATTATGGAGGTAGCGCAGCCAGTCGCGCACCACGTTGCTCAGGAAGGGGATGCCGTAATACTGGGTGTAGCCGGGCAGGTCGGTCTGGTAGTTGGCGACGACCGGGACGCGGTTCTGCCGCCCGACCAGCATCCCGCTGACCGAGAGCAGGGCGGGGCTGAACATGTGGATCAGGTCGGGCTGAAAGTCGTTCAGGTAGTTGACGACGACCGGGTGCGGCAGCGCCAGACGAGTCTCCGGCGCAGCGGGGATGCCCAGCGATGGCAGCGGGATCACCTGACTGCCGCCGACCGACGACGGCGAGATGTCCGGGGCGAACACCAGCACCTCGCGCCCGGTTTGCTGTAAATAACGAAGAGTGAGGTATGCGGACTTGGAAACGCCGTCCACTTTGGGCAGAAAGGCTTCGGCGAAGATCGCCACCCGCTTAACCGGCGCGAGCGTTACGGACGGGTCGGGCGGGCGGAGGGAGGACTCGCCGCTAAAGACCCGCTCCGCCTCTTCTGGATCTCGATGGGCAAGAGCTTCAAATAAGTGGTGATTGGCCATGATTCCCCCTCGGCAGTCGTGCAGCCAAGCGCCAGCGACTCGCGCAGGTCTGCCGCCGTATGTCCTTCAAAGCGCGTAATCCCCGCACCGATATTCTCTGGCAGGTGCGCGTCGCTGTTGCCGACCACCGGCAGCCCCAGCTTCCCAAACACTCGTTGAGCCAGCCAGTTGTTCCCCGGTGTGATCGCGCCCGCATTGAAGATTTCGACGGCATCTATTCCCACCTCTATTAACACCCCTGGATGCGTTAAGTAGCGCGGGATCATGTGCGGGGCGATTGTTGGCTCCATCGGATGCGCGATAATGGCGATTCCGTCCTGCTCGTGGATGGCAGCGGCGGTCTCCGCCAGCGACAGCCCCTTGGGAATCGGCTCGGTCACCCACAGCGCCAGCACGTGCCCGTCGGCGCTGGTGACTTCGACGCCCGGCACGATCTCGAAGGGATAGCGATCCTGATGGTAGTAACCCCACAGGCTGGCGTCCAGGCGATCATGGTCGGTGATGGCGACCACATCCAGGTCGCCGCGCTGGCGGATGTGCTCGAACATTTCGTGTACGGTCGCCAGTCCATCGCTGACGGTCGTGTGCATGTGCAGGTCGGCGCGACCGGAAAGCTCCATTCGTTCCTCTCCCGTTCATTCTATACGGCGCAGACGTGCGAAACGGTGCGCCGCTGCATCGCTGATGCCACTCTCTAAAGCGTACAAAGTCTGTGTGAAGACGAAGATAAATATGCATGAACAGTGTGTGAAAAAACCGCGCAAACGTGTTAATGTTTCCCCGGCTTGGGGATGTCTCCCTGACGCGGCGTTGCTCGCAGCGGCGCAGTGCGCCCGTCAGTGACTCCTGATTTGCGCGCGGGCGGGGATCGGCAGTATAAGAATAGGTGAGTTGAGCTTCGATCCGACGGATGATCGGGTGCGCGCCGCGTCCGCGAAATTTACTGCTTGTCATGAAGGCGTTATGTTTGTATAATGTTTGGAATAGGTTTGAATGCTGACCATCGGATTATCGATTCCTGTGGCGGCGTTCGCCGGGAAGTACTACTGAAAACGATGCCCGAATAGGGTATGATCCGGACGGCTTTAGAATGGTTTCTTTTTAACGATTTTTAGACCATAGTCAAACGAATTTGTTTTGAGGAGTGCGATTGATGAGCAGCGCGAACCATTCACAACCACGCTTTGTATCGCTGCGATGGCGGCTGGTCTTGCCGACGTTCGTCATCGTGCTCGTGCTGGCGATGGTTTCCGCCTACATCGTGGCGCGCAGCCTGCCCAGCAGCATCGAAATGTCCCGCGTCAACGTCCTGATGACGACGGGGCGCTCCGTCTCCGAGCGCGCGACTGCCTTGTTCAACAGCCAGCAGATCGCCGTCGATCAACTGGCGCAGATGCCGGAGATCGCGGCGGCGCTCAGCGCCCGCAGCACCGCCGATCTTCAGGCGCTGCTGGACAATTTCGCGCGCCGCGCCGACCTTGACAGCGTGATCGTCACCGATACCAACGGTCAGGATGTCTTCGGGCTGCTCAAGACGAGCGGCGGAGCCTACACGCCGACGACCGTACAAAGTGCCTCCGGCGACGTGCTGTTCTCGTCCTCGCCGATCACCGTCAACGGCGAAGTCCTTGGCTTGGCGATGGCGGGCACGCGCCTGACTCGCTGGCTGGACGCGGTGCGCGCGAGCGCCGCCGCCGAAGTCGCGCTCTACGAGAATACCGGTCTGGTGGCGACGACCGTCGGCTCCCTGCCGGGCACGCTGCCGGAACAGTATCTCCAGGGGACGAACGGCGAGCCAGTCCAGACGCTCGACCTGAATGGGGCGGC
Organism: uncultured Chloroflexia bacterium; assembly: GCA_963760975.1. Classification (GTDB taxonomy): domain Bacteria; phylum Chloroflexota; class Anaerolineae; order Aggregatilineales; family Phototrophicaceae; genus Flexifilum. The sequence continues at coordinate 54,593 of CAVXEZ010000012.1, forward strand.
GTACCTGGGCGCGTACTTCCCGGTCAACAGTTCCGGCGGAGTGATCGCCGTGTTCATGCCGGATAACGCGCCGTTCGCCGCCGAAGCCGGGCAGCAGTTGATCGCCCTGACGCTGGCGACGGTCGCGGCGGGCGTGGTGATCACGCTGTTCGTGCTGACCAACGTCTTTTTGGAGCGCATCAACCGCGTGCGCCAGGTCGCCGAAGCGCTGGCGGAAGGCGACTTCAGCGTGCGCACCGGCATGATGCCGACCGACGAAATCGGCGCGCTCGGACGCGCCATCGACGTATACACCGACCGGGTGCAGCAGCGCCACGATACGCTGCGCGCCTCACTGCGGCGGCAGCGCCGCGAGATTGAACATCTCAACGCCGTGCTCGAATCGCTGCCCGACGGCGTGATCATTCAGGATTTGGACGGCAGCGTCACCCTGATCAACGAGCGCGCCAAGCGCCTGATCGGCGAGGGCTACAACTTCTTCAAGCGCGCGGAGCTGCGCGAGATCACCGCCGCCGTGACCGATACGCTCGGTCCCGCCTTCGCGCCCGGCTTGTACTCGCTGGGCACGCCGCAGCGCATGGAAATGGATGGGCGAATGCTGCGGGTGCAGGCATTCGCCGTCATGTCGCTGGCGGATCAGCGCGTCGGGACGGTGATCGTTCTGCGCGACGTGACTACCGAGTATCAGCGCGAGCGCGCCCGCGCGGCGGTGCTGTCGGAGATCGGCGAGAAGGTGCAGGAGCCGGTCGAGGTCGCGCTCTCCAACGAAATCAAGAAGAACGTCGGCGCGCTGCAAAAGCTGATCGTGGAAATGCGCGAGTTGATCAGCAACACCGACGCGCAGTACGTGCATGAGACGACACGCGCCATCCCGCTGGAAACGCTGGTCTGGGCGGTCGCCAACGAATGGAAGCAGGTCGCGCAGGCGGCGAACCTGTCGCTCAACGTCAACATCGAGCGTTCGGGGTTGTACATCCTCGGCGACGAGCGGCGGCTGCGCTGGTCGATGGGCAACATTCTCGACAACGCCATCAAGTACACGCCGCCGGGCGGGAAAATCTCGCTGGAGATCAAGGGTGAGGACAACGGCTTCGCGCGGCTGCGCGTCCGCGACAACGGCGTCGGCATTGCCTCCGACGAACTGCCGCACATTTTTACGCGCTTCTTCCGGGGAGCGCCGGTCAGCGTGACCGGGCGGACGCTGCGCGTGCCCGGCACCGGGCAGGGCTTGACGATTGCCCGCCAGATCATCGAGGCGCACGGCGGTCGGATTTACGTGCGCAGCTCGGTTGGCGTGGGCACGGCGGTCTACTTCACGCTGCCGCTGACCGCCTCGATCAGCCTGGAACTGCCGACGGACAAGAGCATCCGCGTGCGCCGGAGTTCGCAGGGCGCTTCGGCGAACTAATCAGCAGCAGGGATACACATGCGAAGGGCGGGTCTAGGCTTGCGCAGCCAGGACCCGCCCTTTTGATTCCGCGCATACCTCACCCCGTGCAACCTGCGGTTGCCCACCCCTCTCCACAACGTGGAGAGGGGAAGTTGAGCGAAGCGAAACGGGGTGAGGTAATTCTCAGTTGTGCAGCGAGAGCAGATATGCGATCACGTCGTTCAATTCCTGCGGCGTGAGCACGTCGCCCCAGTTCTGCGGCATCAGGTTCGGCGGGAAGGGCGGGTTGCCGGGGGCGATGAAGGCATTCGGGTCGACAATCGACTGGTGGATGTACTCGACCGCGTTTTCGCCGGGCACGTAGCTTCCGGCGACCGAGGCGATGTCCCACAGCCCGGGTCCGATGATGCGCGCCTGATCCGGCGTGACCGAATGACACTGCGAGCACGCCCAGGTGCCGTTAGCGGTGTCGTGCGGCGTGGTGAAGATCACCTGCCCGTTGGCGGCGTCGCCAGCCGCAACCGCCGTCGCAATCGCGTCGGCGTCGGAGAGTCCGCTGCCGCCTGCGGAGGCTTCCTGCGTCGCCGCTGCGGTGGGCGGGACGGGCGTCGCCGTCGGCGGAACGGGCGTGTCAGTCGCTGGGAGCGGTGTTGCCGTCGGCAGCGGCGTATTCGTCGGCGGGACGGGTGTGGCGGTGGGCGGGATGGGTGTCGCCGTCGGCGCGATTGAAGTCAGATATTCGTCGGTAGCAGCCTGAACGGTGCGCGTCGCCAGCGCTTCTGCTGCCCATTCCGGCGTGGCAACGGTGCCGCACGCGGCAGCGGCGACCCCGGCGCACAGCGCCAGGGCAGGCAGCAGCATACGGATAGACTTTCCTGGCATAGTCCCCTCACTTTATTGTGACGTTGTGAACAATGGCATCGAGTATAACTATCAACCGCCGAGACGCCAAGACGGAAGAAAAAAGGACATAACCCGGTCTCTCTGGAACGCTTGATCGTTCCGCTCTCTATGCTCTAAGGCAGCAGCAGGCGCACGCCGATGAGCAGCAGCAAGATAAGCACGATGCGCTGAAAGGTCGCTTCATCGATGTGGTGGCTCAGCCAGAACCCGATCAGCGTCCCCACAGCGACCGTCGGCAGGGAGATGGCGAAATCTTGCAGCACGAGGGCGTCGATGTTCCCGGCGATCACGTGTGTCAGAATGGTCAGCACTGTGCTGACCATGAACAACGCTTGGACGTTGGCTTTGAACTGCTCCGAATCCCAACCGAGGCACGTCCCATAAATCACCAGAGGCGGGGCGCCCGCACTGTACGCGCCGTTCAGTAAGCCAGAGGCAATACCAAAGCCGAAGCCCCATCCCGGTTGGCGCAGTCGTGGCAGCCGCAGCCGGAGCAGGCTGTAGAGCGCGAAGCCGATCACGAATACGCCGAGCGCCGTCGCTATGATCTTTGGATCGAGGATGGTGATCAGCGTCACGCCGACCGGGATACCTATCACCGAGCCGACGATCACACGCCAGAATGGGCGCACCTTAAGCGCGTGCCGGTAGCGCCACATGATGACAATTTGCAGCGGTAAGGTAAATAGCGCGACCAGCGTCGCTGCGGAAACGGGATCAAGTACGGTAATCAACAGCGGCATACAGATTAGCGCAACGCCGAAGCCCGCCATACTCTGGGCAAGAATGCCCAGAAAGACTATCCCAGCGACAAAGACAAACTGCATTTTGACTACTCCTCTCAATGATTTCCCGAAGGAATCGGCACCAGGACTCATGCGCGGGGGCATGAGTCGCTAAATTGAAACGGTGTTCGGTTTCAGTGGGAATCAAATGGACCGGGGCGTGCCAGACACGTCACCCGAAAGAGAGGAATAATATGACCATACGTGCGTTTTCGTCTGCGCATAGAGGCTATTCTAGCAGAAAACCTAAAACCCGGTCGTCTCCGGGCGGCGGTAGTGGATTACGCGCTGAAGCGCTTTCAGTTCGTAGGGCCACTGGTAGAATTCCAGCCGGTAGCGCCAGCCGCTCAGCGCCTTGAGCGCGTGGCGGTAGTTGCCCCGCAGCCGCAGGTCGGTCACGGTGGGGTAGTAGGCGTTGACGACCGACTCGAAATTGCGCACGCGGCGGCGCACGTCGTCCTTGAACCAGGGCACGCCGGGGTCGCGCCGCATCGAAAACTTCGACCAGGCGTCGCCCGCCCACTCGTCGAGCGTATCGGGGAAGCGAAAGCCGAGCTTGGTCGCTTCGTCCAGCAGAATGCTGCCTTCCTGCGGCACGGGTGTATAGATGTAGAGCACCAGCTCGGTCGCCGGGTTGATCTGCTTGATCTTGCGGATGAAGCGGATGGTCGAGTCGATGTCGGCGGCGGGGTCGGGCGGGTTGCCGAGCACGAACGACAGTTCCGGCACGATGCCGTAGTGCTTCATGCGCTCGACCAGCGCCAGCGTCATCGCCGTGCCGGATTTGCCGCCCTTGTTCATGCGCTTGAGCGTTTCGTCGTCGCCGCTTTCTGCGCCCATGAAGATCATCTTCGCGCCGCTGCGCTTCATCTTGTCCCAGGTGGCGTCGTCGTAGCTCATCAGCGTATCGACGCGCCCCAAGCCCCACCAGCGGATGCGGTCGCCCGCGAACGAGCTTAACCGCTCGGCGAATTCGGCGGTGCGGCTCTCCTGGACGAAGAAGTCCATGTCGTGAAATTCCAGCCCGTCGATCTGCCACGTGTTATACATATGCTGGACGATGCTGGCGACGCGCTCGGCGCTTTCGGGCAGCCAGCGGCGGTTCGCCAGCGCGACGACGGCGCAGAAGTTGCAGGCGAACGGGCAGCCGAACGACGTGTTGTGGTTGAGCACGCGCGTGCCGAGGTAGTTGGCGCGCCCCAGATAGCGCCCTACGTCGATGCGGTCGTAGGGGAACCAGGGCAGGTTGTTGAGCGGGACGTAAGGCGCGCGGTCGTTGATGCAAACCTCGCCGTTTTTCGCATAGCCAAGCGAGGGGATGTCGGTCAGCGAGCCGCCCGCGTGCAGCCGATCCACGAACAGGCGAAACGGCGCTTCGCCCTGTCCCTGGATGACGTAATCGACGCAGCCGTCTTTGAGGATGACCTCGGCGTGCTGCGTCGGGAAGTAGCCGCCCCACAGGATCGTCAGGTCGGGCAGGGCAGCTTTGATCTGCTTGCAGACGGGCACCGCCTGGCGAAGCTGCGGACCGGGCATGACGGTCACGGCGAGCAGTTTGGCGTTGGTCGCCTTCACGCGCTCGATGATCTGCGCCGCCGGGTCGGCGATCAGGTTGCCGTCGATGAACTCGGTGTCGTAGTCGGCGGCGATCACGGCGGCGATTGCCAGCAGCGACAGCGGCAGGCGTTGTTTGCCCGGCGACGTGCTGACCGGATTGTAAAACAGGACGGTATGACGCATTGCTGCTCCTCGAATCAAGCTCTCTACCTCTTATAACGTCCGTTCGGGCATAATAGGATTGCGCATAGCCGCCATGGGTCAACAAATTGTTGCCCGTCTCTCACTAAAGCGCAAGCGGGCGTGTCGGGCTGTCGATGCTGGTGCTATACTTCGCGGCATGATCGAGACGATTGATTTGAACGCCCACTGGCGCTGCGTTTACGCCGAACAGCTTCCCGACGGGGGGATCGACGGCTTCGACGTGGCGGCGCTGACGACCTTCGACCCGCGCGCCATCGAAGGCAAGTTTGCCTGGCTGGAACGCGATTTCGACCTGCCGGTGCAGGACGTGTGCGTCAACTACCAGTTGCAGATCGACGACGCGCCGCACGACACGCACCTGTTCATCAACGGGCGCGCCTTTGGCGAGGTCGCCACGCCGTTCACGTTCGACGTGACGGACGTGGTCGCGCTGGAAGATAACCGGATCGTCTTTCGCGTCGCCCACAATGCTTTTGGCGGCTTTGGTCCCGTGCGGCTGGAGGCGGTTCCGTGCGAGTCGTGAAATCAGGATTAACGCCGTGACGTAGGGGCACGATATATCGTGCCCCTACACAAATGCTTCCGTCTGCCGCGCCCTCGCATTGACGCACGTTCTGCCTGCCGCTACAATACGCTCATCAAGCGAAGTTATCCGGTTATAACCTCATGCAATATCACATCTGGACGCTCGGATGTCAAATGAATACTGCCGACTCGCAGTTGCTCGCCTCGGAACTGGAGCGCATGGGCTACAGCGCCGCCAGCGACCCCGACCAGGCGGACATCTACGTCGTCAACACCTGCGTCGTGCGCCAGAGCGCCGAGGATAAAGCCTTCGGGCGGCTGGCGCTGCTCAACGAACTCAAGAAGGGGCAGCCCGACAAGGTGATCGGCGTGATGGGCTGTCTGGTCGGCGTGCGCGACCCGCTGGCGCTGCGCAAGCGCCTGCCTTACGTCGACGTGTTCATGCCGCCCTCCGAGCCAGCGCCGATGGTCAATTTCCTGCGCAGCCGCATGGACGAAGCGGAAATTCTCGAGCTGGAAGCGGGCGAGCGCGCCCAGCGCGACCTGATTCAGGATGGCGACCTGATCCTGCCCGCGCAGGAGCAGGGCAGCCTGATCAGCGCGCACGTGCCGGTGGTCTACGGCTGCTCGCACGCCTGCACCTTCTGCATCATCCCCTTCCGGCGCGGCGTCGAGCGCAGCCGCAGCGTGGGCGAAATCGTCGCGCACGTGCGCAGCCTGGCGCGGCAGGGCGTCAAGGAAGTGACGCTGCTCGGTCAGATTGTCGACCGCTACGGCAAGGACATCCCCGATGGTCCCGATCTGGCGGATTTGCTGCGCATCGTGCATCAGACCGCCGAGGAAACCGGGCTGGAGCGCATTCGCTTCCTGACCAGCCATCCCAACTGGATGAACGACAAGCTGCTCGATACCGTCGCCGAGCTGCCGCGCGTGATGCCGCACATCGAAGTGCCGGTGCAGGCGGGCGACGACGAAGTCCTGGAGCGCATGAAGCGCGGCTACACGGCGGAGCAGTACCGCCGCCTGATCGAGAAGATTCGCGCGCGCATCCCCGGCGTCGCCATTCATACCGACATCATCGTCGGCTTCTGCGGCGAGACGGAGGCGCAGTTCCAGCGCACCTACGACCTGCTGGCGGAACTCAAGCTCGACAAAGTCCATCTGGCGCGCTACAGCCCGCGCCCGAACACCGTCAGCGACCGCCGCATGGTGGACGACGTGCCCGAAGACGAGAAGAAGCGCCGCCACGAGCTGCTGGACGATCTCCAGGCGCGCGTCGTCGCCGAAATCAACAGCCGCTTTCTGGGGCAGACCGTCCCGGTGCTGGTCGAGGACGAGCACAAGGGCAAATGGCGCGGGCGCACACCCCACGACAAGATTGTCTTCTTCGAGGACGCGGCGGACTGGCGCGGCAAGGTGGCGCAGGTCGAAATCACCTGGACGGGTCCCTGGAGTATGCAGGGGCGGCTGCCGACCGACTCAGCCCGTCGACAATCCGCTGGTCGTGATCGCGGGGTAGAGCGCGCCGCAGCGCTCTGCCTCGCCCGAAATTCTCCAGATCACGCGCAATTCTTTTTGCGGCATTATCCACTTTTGGCGTACACTTTGTGGAGCAGCAGCGAAAGTCACCGCAGGCATTGCCTGAGCGGGATGGCTTGGTATATGCGCAACTGGAGGATCAGGCAGTATGCCACCTGAGAAAAGCGGCTATTATTATCCCAACAAATTCGCCCGCCTGACGATGGAAGCAATGGAAGAGATCATGGGGCGGAATGGCTTGAACGCCATTCTGAACCTTGCCGGTCTGCAACAGTACGTGGATAACCTGCCCCCCGATAATCTGGAAAAGGGCTTCGATTTCGCGGATTTCACGGCGCTCAACGTGGCGCTCGAAGACATGTACGGACCGCGCGGCGGGCGAGCGCTGGCGTTACGTGCCGGGCGCGCGATCTTCGCGGGCGGGCTGCGCTCGTTCGGGGCGCTGGCGGGCGTCGGCGACCTGGCTTTCAAGGTGCTGCCGCTCAACGCCAAGCTGAAAGTTGGCGTCCCGGCGATGGCGAACATCTTCTCGCAGTTTTCCGACCAGATTTCCAACGTCTACGAAGAAGGCGGCGACCACATCGTCTACACGATGGAGCGCTGCGTCCTGTGCTGGGGGCGCAAGACGGATCGCCCGGTCTGTTTCATGGCGCAGGGGCTGCTGCAAGAGGGGCTGCGCTGGGTTTCGGGCGGGCGCGAATTCAAGGTCGACATGACCACCTGCATCGCCAAAGGCGACGACATGAGCCGCCTGATCATCTACAAAGAACCCATATCCTGATTGTTGACCGTTCAGCCTGATATTTCCAGCCCCATGCAGAATGTTAGCCGCGTGGGGCTTTTGAATTTCCGCGAATGCGCATTCCTGCACCTCATGCTAGAATGAACCTGTTATTTTACAAATGAAGCGAGGGGGAACGGTATGCGTTACCGGATCGCGTTATTTGTGCTTGTCGCGCTCTTCGGGCTGAGCGCCTGCAATCTATCCAGTTCCGGCGTACCCGCTTCCGCGCCGACGCCGACCAGCGGCGGCAGCGGCACCCCGGTGGTGACGATCCTTTCGCCTCAGGACGGGGCGGAAGTGCTGGTCAACCAGCAGATTCTGGTCAGCGCGAACGCCAACGATCCGGTCGGCATCACCCGCGTGCAGTTGTTCGCCAATGGGCAGATCGCCAAGACGGTCTCTTCGGAGACGCCCGGCGGCGACCCCAACCTGAACGTGCTGCTCGACTATACGCCGACGACCACCGGCACGCTGACGCTTCAGGTGATCGCCTACCGGGGCGCCATCGCCAGCGACCCCGCCGAAATCACGCTGTCGGTGCGCCAGAATCAGGCGCAGGTGACGGCAACTCAGCAAGCTCCGCCGATCATCGTCCCGCCGATCAACCCGTATGATCCAACCTGCCGCGTGCTGGTCAACGCGCCGCTCAACTTCCGCACCGGTCCCGGCATCAACTACGACCGCATCAGCGTGCTGGCGTCCGGCACAGTCGCGCCGATCACCGGGCGCACGGGCGACAATTCCTGGTATCAGATTCGCGTCGGCGTGTCGACGGGCTGGGTGAGCGGCTCTTACGTGACCCTCTACGGCAACTGCCAGAACGTCGCTATCCCGCCGATCCCGCCGACCCCAACACTCATCCTGTCCGCGACTGTCGTCCCGACCAATACCCTGACGCTGACGGCGCAGGTGCCGACCAACACGCCGACCCCCGGTCTGCCCGATCTGGTCGTGACCAACCTGAGTCTGGTCGGGTCGTCGCTTCAGCTTGGCGCGGGCAATACGCCCGTGAGCGGGACGTTCTCGGTGACGATCACCAACACGGGCGCGAGCGCGACCGGGCAGTTCAACAACACGATTACGGTGACCGATCCCTCGTCGACCAGCACGGAATCGCCGCTCGGTGTGGTTTCCAGCCTGAACCCCGGCGAGAGCATCGTCCTCAACATCAGCCTGACGTTCAGCCTAAGCGGGACGCACACCATTCAGGTCAAGGCGGACTCGGACAGCCAGATCACCGAGACCAGCGAAGTCAACAACACCGCCATTACGACGGTGGACGTGGCGGCGAATCCGTAGTGCTCATGATGCTAGAACAGGGGCGGGATACGTCTCGCCCCTCGAAGATCAGATACGTAAGGTATACAAATTGACCACATAACAGTTGCGCTGTAGAATCGAAACATGACTACCCAAGTTCTGATCGTGCATGGGCAGCTTTCGTTTGCCATCAAGCTCAAACAATCGCTCGAACGCAGCACCTCGTTTGAAGCGCATCCCTTCACGTCTATCGAAGCGGCGGTCGATTACCTGCGCGATCACATCCAAGACATAGCGCTGGTCGATTTCGCCATGCCGGGCGCTCCCGGTGAGCAGATCGTCCGGCAGCTTCGCAGCATCCAGCCGAACATCGCCCTGGTCGCTACGCCCAAGCTGGACGGCGAGCAGATGAAAGCGCTGGGGATCGCGGGGTCCTTCAACGCGGGGTTCAGCGCCCGCGACATGATCAACACCATCAACAATTATTTCGCGCAGAAAGAGCGCCCCAGCTACCAGAATCCGAGCGGGACGGCGCTGCTGGCGCGGCTCGAAACCCGTCCTGCGCAGACGCAGGAGCCGCTTGATCTGCCCGATTATGTCCAGTTTGACGACATGATGTCCGACCCGGTCGGCACGAACATTTTCGAGCCGCCGCGCGAAGAAGGCGATACGCCGCCGAGCGGCGTCAACGAGCTGGTCTGGGAAGAAGAACCGCCGCCGCCGGAATCGGCGTTCGACGAAGTCCTGAATTCGCTGCCGGACACCCCCGAATCGGTTGCGCCGAACAGTCCGTTCGACGACCTCGTGAATTCGATGCGCACCGACGAAGCCCATCGACCGCTGCCGTCGCGTCAGCAGCAGTTGGTCGAGTTCATCCTGGGGACGGATTCGCTGAGCGAACAGGACAAGAACGCGCCGAGCGAACCCGAACCCCCCGAAGAACCCGAAGAGACGCCGAAATCCGGTCTTTTGGGCGCGTTCGAGCGGCTTTCGCAGGAAGAACCGCCGCAGCCGGACTTTGAGGAGAGCGGCACGGTCAGCGACCTGATTAGCGGCGTGCAGGGACGCGGCTTCCAGAACGTGCTGTCGATGCTGGCGGGCGAGGAAGTCAGCGAGGACAACGTGCCGGAAGAGGAGGAGATCGCGCCTCCCACGTCCGCCGATTTCGCCGCAACTCCTCGCCGCGAGCCGGGCGCGCCGCGCCAGCCTGAAACCTACGATTTCGACAAGGACGACGAACCCACCCCGGCGAAGGTGATCTTGCAGCGCACGCTGGAACAGTCGATGACCGGCGGCACGTTCTCGCTGGAAGAACTGCTGGCGAATATCGACGCGCAGCTTCCGCTGCATCGCCCCAAAGTGCAGCCGCTGCCTTCGTGGCTGCATGATCAGCAGCGCGCGCAGGACGACGCCTTCCTCGTGCAGGAGCCGGACTTCCTGCCGGAAGAACTGCCTTACGAGCCGACTCCAATCGAGGCTTCCGAAAACCTGTACCCCGATCAGGTGACGAAGCCCGCGCGCGGGCAGCAGATCGAGGAGCATCCCGAAGCACTGGAAACCGACTGGATCGAACTTCCGCATCCCGCCGCAGAAGAGAGCTTCGACTTCCCGGATACGCTGCCGGAAGAATTCCCTGCCGACGCGACACTCGTGCATCCTGAGTCGGACGAGGCGACCATCGTCAACGAAGCGCTGCGCTTCGATGAGGAAATCTTCCCCGCCGACGAAGCATTCGCACCTGCTGAAGCAGTTCCGTCCGACGAAGAGGCAATTCCAGACGACTGGTTCTCCTTCGACGAGGAGATCATGCCCGACGAGGCGGATCTGGTCGAGGAGGAACCATTCCCCGAACTGTCCGGCTTCGACGAAGAGATCGCGCCGGACGAAGCGGCGCTGTTCGGCGAAACGCGCGTTTCGGGCGAACCCGAACCGGCTGAATTTGATGAAGTGGCGTGGCTCGACGAGACGTTCGCTGCCGCCGATCTCGCCTTCGAGAAAGCAGCGGCTGATGAAGCTGCTGCCCCGGAGGAAGAAGCCGTCTTCGATCAGGCTGCCATCCCCGAAGAGGAAGAAGTCGCCGCCGAGCCGGAAGTCTCCGAGGAATTGAGCGGGCTGTGGTACGACCTGCCGGAGCAGGACTTCAACACCCAGTTTGAAATGATGGCGGCGTTCGAGGTGCATGACGAGACCGGCGTCACCTCGCGGGCGCTCTACACCGAAGTGCCGATAGAGCCTGTCGAAGCCGAGCCGGAGCCTGTCCCTGAACCTGTCGCCGAACTCGCGCGCATCGAAGACCCGCATCTGGCGCAGTTGGCGCTCAGCCTGACCGAAGTCTCGCTCGAACTGACCGCTGAGGCGACGCTGCTCGCCCGCGACGGACAGATCGTCGCCTTTGCCGGGCAAATGCCGCAGGAGGAAGTCGAAGAACTGCGCGGGGCGATTGCCGACGACTGGGACGCCGCACCCGGCGAGGTGCGCATTCGCTTCATCACGGCGGAAGACAGCGGCAAAGACTACATGCTCTACTCGCGCCGCACCGAGGACGATTTCACGCTCTCGCTGATCTTTGCCGGGACGACGCCGCTGCGCGACATCCGGCGGCAGGGCAAGCGGCTGGTCGATGCGCTCCTGAGCGTGCCGGAAATGCCGCCTGCCACGATGCCAGAAGAGACTCGCGTGAAAGCGGTCGAGCCGGTTGCCGACGGGGCGACGCGAACGCCTTACGCCTGCGTCTGGCTGCTGCGCGACCCGAAAGCGCATCTGGACGACGCCGTTTCGCAGGCGATTACCTCCGGGCTGAACGTGCAGATGCGCGAAAAGCAGTGGACGATCCAGTCGCTGCAAGTCCATGAGGATTACGTCTACATGCTCGCCGACGTGCCCGGCGAAGAACCTGCCTACAAGATCATCCGCGACCTCAAGCGCCGCTCGGCGGAGATCGCCCACGCGCAGAACGCAGCGTACACGCCCGACGGCTTGTGGGCGGACAGCTACCTGATCGTGACGCCGGGGCGCGAACTCGACGTGGAAGAAATCCAGCAGTTCATCAACTTCGACCGTATGTGATCAACAATTGCGGCGAGCAATGAGTGCCGAGCGATGCGTTTATTGCTCGTTACTCATCACTATTTCTTTGTGGTACAATCCGCTCAGATGTTCGCCACTGACGGAGAGAACTGATGTCCCAGCGCCCCGTATTCTACATCCTCGACGGTCATGGGCTGGCGTACCGCCACTACTTCGCCATGATCAACCGCCCGTTCATGACCAGCAGCGGCGAGATCACCAGCGCCGTCTTCGGCTTCACGCGCACGCTGATGGACATTCTCGAAAAAGACCGACCGTATTATCTGGCGGTGGCGTTCGACGAGGGCTTGAGCGGGCGCGATACGCTCTACGGCGAATACAAGGGCACGCGCGAGAAGATGCCGGACGAACTCTCTTCGCAGATGAGCCGCATCAGGCAGATGGTCGAGACTTTCAACATCCCGATCCTCTCGCTCTCCGGCTACGAAGCCGACGACCTGATGGGCACGGTCGCCGGGCAGGCGCAGGATCAGGGCGTGGACGTGCGCATCGTCACGGGTGACCGCGACCTGCTGCAACTGCTGACCGATCATGCCACCATCCGCCTGATCATCCCCAAGCCGGGCGCGCCCGACAAAATCTACGACGTGGCGCGCTTCCGCGAGGATTATGCGCTGGAGCCGCTGCAACTGATCGACCTCAAGGCGCTGCAAGGCGACACTTCCGACAATATCCCCGGCGTGCGCGGCATCGGCGCGAAGACGGCGACCGCGCTGCTGACGGAATACGGCACGGTCGAGGGCATTTACGAGCATATCGACGCGATCAAGGGCGCGACACAGAAGAAGCTGATCGAGGGGCGCGACTCCGCCTTTCTGAGCAAGCGGCTGGCGACGATCCTGTGCGACGTTCCATTTGAAGTGGAACTCAAGCGCTGCGTCGCCCACGATTTCGACAAGCGGCGCGTCGAAGACCTGTTCCGCGAGCTGGAATTCAACAGCGCCTTCAGCCAACTGGCGCGCATCGCCGTGCGCGCGCCGCAGGAGCAGATGGCGCTGTTCGACATGCCGGAGCCGGAGATGACGGGCGAGCCGCCGGAAGCGCTCGTGCCGACCACGATTGTGCGCGACGACGCCGGGCTGCGCGACCTGCTGGCGGCGCTTTCCGGCGCGCAGGCGATTGCCTTCGACACCGAGACGACCAGCACCGACCAGATGACCGCCGACCTCGTCGGGATTTCGCTGGCGGTCGACGGCGACAGCGGCTACTACATCCCGGTCGGGCATCGGGAAGGGCAGCAGCTTCCGCTCGAAACCGTGATCGACGCGCTGCGCCCGCCTATGACCGACCCGAACATCCCCAAGTACGCGCACAATGCCAACTACGACCTGCTCGTCTTGCAGCGCTACGGCATCGACGTGTCGCCGATCACCTTCGACACGATGATCGCGGAATGGCTGCGCGACCCGATCAACGGCAATTTCGGGCTGAAGCGCCTGACCTTCGCGGAACTGCACCGCCGCATGACCGAAATTAACGAACTGATCGGCAAGGGCAAAAACCAGATCACGATGGATCAGGTCGCGGTCGATCTGGCAGCGCCTTACGCCGCCGCCGATGCCGCCTGCACCTACGCGCTGGTCGAGCCGCTGCGTCCCAAGCTGCTGCGCGAGCCGAATGCCCCGGCGGTCGATCCGCTGTGGGGCACGCCCAACCCGCCCGCGCCGATTGACGTGTTCGAGCAGATCGAAATCCCGCTGATCCCGGTGATCGCCTCGATGGAGCAGGCGGGTGTGCTGATTGACATGGACGCGCTCAAGCAGATGAGCCTCGACCTGGGCGAGCTGCTGGCGCAGTTGGAGGAGGAGATTTACGCGCTCGGCGGCGGTTACGGCAAGTTCAACATCAACAGCCCCAAGCAGTTGAACGACGTGCTCTTCGGCAAGCTCGGCTTGAGCGCGGACGGCGTGCGCAAGACCACGCACGGCTTCTCGACCGCCGCCGACGTGCTCGAAAACATGCGCGGCGAGCATCCCATCGTCGGCAAAATCCTCGAATACCGCGAACTGAGCAAGCTCAAGGGGACGTATGTTGATGCGCTCCCGGCGCTGATCAACCCGCGCACCGGGCGCGTGCATACCGACTACAATCAGGCGGGCGCGGCGACCGGGCGCTTGAGCAGCAGCAACCCCAACCTGCAAAACATCCCTATCCGCACCGAGACCGGGCGCGAGGTGCGGCGGGCGTTCATCGCGCCGCCGGGCATGTGCCTGCTGGCGGTCGATTACAGCCAGGTCGAGCTGCGCATCATGGCGCACGTCAGCCATGAGCCGACGCTGCTGGACGCCTTCGAGCAGGGGCTGGACATTCACGCCGCCACCGCCGCCATCGTCAACAATATTCCGCTGGATCAGGTGACGAAAGAGCAGCGCATCTTCGCCAAGCGCGTCAATTTCGGCTTGCTCTATGGCATGGGTGCGTTCCGACTGGCGCGCGACAGCGACCTGACGCTGGCGCAGGCGAACGACTTCATCAGGACCTATTTCGCCCGGCTGCCGAACGTGCAGGTCTACCTGAACAACGCCAAGCAGATCGCCTACGACATGGGCTACCTGACGACCCTGTTCGGCAGGCGGCGCACCTTCCCCGGACTGCGCGAAAGAAATCGCAACGTGCAGCAGCAGGCGGAGCGCGAGGCGATCAATATGCCGATTCAGGGCACGGCGGCGGACATCATCAAGAAGGCGATGAACGAGCTGCATCCGCGCCTGCTCGCGCACAATTCCCGCATGATCCTGCAAGTCCACGACGAGCTGGTGCTGGAAGTGCCGGAAGACCGCGTGCAGGAGGTGGCGAAGGTGGTCGTCGGCGTGATGGAAGGCGCGGCTGAACTCGACGCGCCGCTGCGCGCCAACGCCTCCGCCGGGACGAACTGGCGCGACGTGGAGCCGGTGAAATTCTAAAAGCTTCAACGCAAAGACGCGAAGGTCGCAAAGGCGCAAAGGGAATGCAGTTTATCACTTTGCGTCTTTCTTTTTGCTTCGCGCCTTTGCGTCAAATCCTTATCGGTTATGCGAATCGCAATCCCTCGTGGTATCTTAAGACAGCACGATACGCTCAATTTTCGCAATTTCGCAGGCACAGGCACGGGATACCTGATGAATACAGTGGTTGGACTTCTCGCGGTTTTCGCTCTGGTGTTCATGAACGGCTTCTTCGTCGCCGCCGAGTTTTCGTTTGTCGGCGCGCGGCGGACGCGGCTGGCGCAGTTGGCGCAGGAGGGCAGCGGGGGCGCGCGCGCCGCGCTGAGCGCCATCGAACACCTCGATCAGTACATCGCGGCGACGCAGCTCGGCATCACGCTGGCGAGCCTCGGTCTCGGCTGGATCGGCGAACCGGCAGTGGCGCAACTGTTTGAGCCGTTGTTCAATCGCTTTCTGCCCGAAGCCGCTGCCACGACGCTGGAGCATACCATCTCCGTCGTGATTGGCTTTTCGCTGGTGACGATGCTGCACATCGTGCTGGGCGAACTGGCGCCGAAATCCATCGCTTTGCAGCGCACGGAAGACGTGGCGATCATCGTCGCGCGCCCGGTCGTGCTCTTCCACGACATTTTCCGCCCGGTGATCTTTCTGATGAACGGCGTCGGCAACGCCATCGTGCGCCTGCTGGGCTTCGAGCCAGCCACCGAGCACCAGTCCGTCCATTCGCCGGAAGAGCTGGAAATGCTCGTCCATTCCAGCCGCGAGGCGGGCTTGCTGGAGGAAAGCGAAGAGGCGCTGCTGCGGCGCGTGTTCGACTTTGCCGACATCCCCGTCGTGGAGATCATGCAGCCGCGTGTTGAAGTCGATGCGATTGACCTGGACATGCCGCTCAACGAGCTGCTCGGTCACATCGCGGCGCAGCATCATTCGCGCTATCCGGTCTTCCGCGAGCAGATCGACAACGTGATCGGCGTGCTCAACGTCAAGGATGTCTTCGACCTGCTGGTCAGCCAGCCGTCGCTGCTGACCGACAGCAGCGCTTCGTTCGACATGAACCCGCTGCTGCGCGAGCCGCTCTACGTGCCGGAGACGGTCGGCGTGGACAAGGTGCTGGAGCAGATGCGGCGCACCAAGACGCATCTCGCCATCGTCATCGACGAGTACGGCGGGATGGCGGGACTGGCGACGATGGAAGACATCCTCGAAGAACTGGTTGGCGAGGTCGAGGACGAGTTCGACGTTGAGCGCGAGAACCCCGTCGAGGAAGCCGACCCGAACGTCGGTCGATGGGCTGACCAGCATGGCGGACGTGATCGAGCGCTTCGGCAACCCCGGCGGCGAGGTCGACTCCGCGACGATTGGCGGCTACGTGGCGGAGCGGCTGGAGCGAATTCCGGTTGAAGGCGACCGCCTGTCGTTCGCCAATTACAATCTGGAAGTGCTGGAAATGGACGGGATGCGCGTGGCGCGGGTTCGCTTCACGCACGTCGAACGCAGCGCCGATGAGCAGGCGGAGACGGACAGCGCCGGGCAGGATCAAACGCCGGAGTAGACGCCTCGCCCAAGCCCCTAACAATTGTGGAATCGCGCCGGATACCTTTGTGTGTGCGATTCCATACCATGCTATACTTAGTTCACGTACTTTGTTCATCTACCTATATCTACGCGGCAGAAAATTCGAATATGCATCATTTTATCGACCTCGCGGATTGGTCAACTGAAGACCTCCGGCAAATTCTGGATCTAGCGGTACATCTCAAGATGGAGTGGCGCTCCGGTGGCAACAAGCCGGTCTTGAAGGGCAAAGCGCTGGCGATGGTCTTTCAGAAGCCGTCACTGCGCACGCGCGTCTCGTTTGAAGTGGGGATGCAGCACCTGGGCGGCTCGGCGCTGATGATCGGTCCACAGGAGATTGGTCTGGGGAAGCGCGAGAGCATCCCGGATGTCGCCCGTTCGCTGTCCTGCTTCGTGCAGGGGATCATGGCGCGCGTCTTCGACCATGCGCACGTGACCGAGCTGGCGGCGCACGCGACCGTGCCCGTCATCAACGGCTTGAGCGACGCGCAGCATCCCTGCCAGTCGATGGCAGACTTGCTCACGATCTACGAGCATTTCGGGCGCCTGGACGGCTTGCGCGTGGTCTACGTCGGCGACGGCAACAACGTAGCGCTGTCGCTGGCGCAGGCGGGCGCGAACTTCGGCGTGCATTTCGCCATCGCCGCCCCGCCGGGCTATCAAATCTCGGAAGAGGACATGTCGCAGTTCGCCGAAGTGGCGGAACGCACGGGCGGCTCGGTCGAAACCTACGAAGACCCCTATCGTGCGGTGAAAAACGCCGATGTGGTGTATACCGATACGTGGGTCAGTATGGGGCAGGAAGCGGAGACCGAAACGCGCGTCGCGGCGCTGCGACCGTATCAGGTGAACGATGACCTGCTGCGACAGGCGGGAAAGCAGGCGATTGTCATGCACTGCCTGCCCGCGCATCGGGGCAACGAAATCACCGACAGCGTGGCAGACGGCGCGCAGTCGGCGATCTTCCAGCAGGCGGAAAATCGATTGCACGCCCAAAAGGCGATACTGGTGACCTTGATGAGTTAGAGGCTGTGCTCGATGGCAGGTAATCGTGAAGCCTACGAACAGGCGATGAATTCGGGGCATAATGCCGCCTGGGATCAGGATTGGGGAGTGGCGGTCGCCGCCTACGGGCGGGCGATCCAGGAATACCCCGAAGACCCGGAGGCGCACATTCATCTCGGCTTGGGCTTGCTGGAAATGGGACGGCTGGAAGACGCGCTCAAGGTTTATACGCGCGCGCACCAGCTTGCCCCCGACGATCCGATCCCGCTGGAGAAAAGCGCCGACGTGCTGGAACGCATGGGGCGGCTGCGCGAAGCGGCGCAGCAGTACGTCAACGTCTCGGAAGTGTACCTGGCGCAGCGCGACCTCGACAAAGCGATCAGCAACTGGGAACGCGCGACTCAGCTTACGCCCGGCTTGATCGCCGTCCATGCCAAGCTGGCGCAAGCCTACGAGCGCATCGGCGACCGCAAGAAAGCCATTTACGAATATCTGACGCTGGCGTTCAACTTCCGGCGTGTCAACGATGTCAACAAGGCGATCAAGGCGTCGCAGCGGGCGCTGCGGCTGGATCGCAACAACGCGCAGGTGCTCAACACCATTCACGTGCTGGAATCGGGCGGCGAACTGCTGCCGCCTTCGAGCGACGGTGCCGATGCGCCGAGCCGCAAGGCGGTCGCTTTCAACCGTGAGGATGCCAAGCAGATCGCCAGCGAGGACGATCCGGTCGGTCCGATGGGCGAGGCGATGACTTACGCGCTCAGCCTGCTGGCGGGCTACATCATGGAAACGGGCGAAGGCATGAAGATCGCCGGGGACGCGCTTCAGGCGATGGAAGCCCAGCGGCAGGGGTTCGACGATGCCGCCATCGAAGCCTACCAGCGCGCCGACGTGAAACTGCGCCATCCCGCCATCAAGATGAACCTGGGCGGGCTGCTGGTGCGCGCCGACCGCAACGACGACGCCATCAAGCCGCTGATGGATGCCATCAACCATCCGCAGATGGCGGCGGGAGCCTATCATGGGCTGGGGCTGGCGTACCGCAAGCTGGGCAAGGCGCGCCAGGCGGTGCGCTATCTGCTGCAAGCCTTGCAGTCCGTCGACAGCAATCAGGCGCTGCTGCCCGAAGAGTCCGACGAACTGAACTCGATCTACAAGCAGATCGGCAAGACGGTCGAAGATGTCAACGACGAGAACAGCGAGACCATCGCCAAGCGCTTCACCGAACTGCTGGAAGGCAAGGAATGGAAACAGCGCATCGCCGATACGCGCCGCCAGCTTGAAGAAACCCTGCGCGAGCAGGGCGAGCGCGGCGTGATCGACATCCTGACGGCGGAGCAGGGCGACCGGCTGACGCAGTCGATCACGCTGATCGACCGCTACACACGCCAGGGCTTGCTGACGCTGGCGATGGACGAAGCGCACCGCGCCGTCGAATTCTCGCCGAGCTATCTGCCCGTTCACGTGCGCATGGCGGAGATCATGGTGCGCGAGGGGCGGCTGCGCAACGCCGTCGCCAAGTACAACACGATTGCGCGCACCTATCTGGCGCGCGGCGAGAACGACCGCGCCGGGCTGATCCTGTCGAACGTGCTGGAGATGGCGCCGCTCGACATCAGCGTGCGCGAAAGCCTGATCGAGCTGCTCGAAATGGAAGAGAAGTGGGACGAGGCGCTCGACCAGTATATCGACCTCGCCGACACGCATCACCAGCTTGGCAACTTCGACAAATCGCGCGAGACCTACGTGCTGGCGGAGCGCATCGCCCTGCGCGTGAACGCCTCGCCAGAGAAAATCGTGCGTATCAAGCACCGCATCGCCGACATCGACCAGATGCGGCTCGACATCCGCAAGGCGCAGAAGACCTACGAGGAGATCATCGCGCTTGACCCCAACGACGAGCGTGCTCACCGGATGCTGGTGGACATCAACTACCGGCAGAGCAATCAGGTCGAGGCGATTCGGCGGCTGGACAAGCTGCTTGGTCTCTACGCACGGAATAAGCAGGTGAATCGTATAACTCAACTGCTTGAGGAATTGGTCACACTGTATCAGAATGATACTGGACTGCGCTCGCGTCTGGCAGCGATCTACCGCCAGCTTGGGCGCAAGCAGGATGCGATTGTCCAGCTTGATGCGCTGGGCGAGCTGCAGCTAGAGGCGGGGATGCACAAGGACGCCGCCAACACGATCCGCCAGATCATCGCGCTCAACCCGGAGCACATCGAGGATTATCGCAAGCTGCTGGCGCAACTGGGCGGGTGAGTAACACGAATCTATACAGGGCTTGTGGGCGACCCTGTTGAGTAAAAAGGTCAACTGGTCTTGTGGAACTGGTCTGGGCACTCAATAATCTAAACCTGAGCGCCATCATTGATATTTTGCTGGTGGCGCTGCTCTTTTTTGGGGCAAGTTTCTTGATTCGAGGCACGCAGTCGGTCGCCCTGGTGCGCGGTATGGCGCTGGTGTTCGGGGTGATGATCGTCGTCTCGAACCTGTTCAATCTGCTGGCGCTGCGCTGGCTGCTCGAAAACGCGCTGACCGTGCTGGCGGTCGCCATCCCCGTGATCTTCCAGCCGGAGCTGCGCCGCCTGTTCGAGC
Source organism: uncultured Chloroflexia bacterium (assembly GCA_963760975.1). Classification (GTDB taxonomy): domain Bacteria; phylum Chloroflexota; class Anaerolineae; order Aggregatilineales; family Phototrophicaceae; genus Flexifilum. The sequence goes on from CAVXEZ010000012.1 coordinate 74,732, forward strand.
GGCTTGGTCGCGCCGGATTCTTCGTCCGGCGGCAGCCCCACGAGACGCGCCGCGCCAAGATCATCGACGACATCTGTCAGGCATCCGAGCGCCTCTCCGAGCGGCGGCACGGCGCGCTGATCGTGCTGGAGCGCAACAGCAGCCTGCAAGAGTACATCCGCACCGGCGTGCGCATGGACTGTGAGGTCAGCCCGCAGGTGCTGCTGACGGTGTTCTGGCCCAAGACCGAACTCCACGACGGCGCTGCCATCATCGACGGATCGGGGCGAATCGCCTCGGCAGCCTCGGTGCTTCCGCTCTCGTCCGCGCGCACGCTGACGACGCCCAAGCTGGGCACGCGCCACCGCGCTGCGTTGGGCATGAGCGAGGTCAGCGACGCCATCTGCGTGGTCGTCTCCGAGGAGACGGGGCGCATCTCGATCACCAACGGCGGGCGCTTGATCCCGCGCCTCGATTCCAAGCGCCTGCGCACGATTCTCAACGCCTTCTATGGTCCTGAGCGCCCGCAGGATCGACCGCTGCTGGAGCGGGCGCGCGATCAGATACGCGATCTGGAGCAGCGCGTGCGGGCGCGGCGAGAGCAGCGCTGATGCAGAATCAACCCACTTTACGCCAGGTCATCGTCACCAATCTGCTCTGGTTTCTGGGGGCGCTGATCCTGGCGTTTATCGTCTGGTTCATTGCGACTTCGCAGTCCGATCCGTTCGAGCAGTGGCGGCTTTCCGAGCGTGTGCCCATCCACCTGACCCCCGACGCGGGCTTGATCATCACCAACCAGAACGAATTCCCCAGCACGGCGGCGGTGCAGCTTCAGGGACCGCGCTCGGTGCATCAGGTGCTCGCGTCGGACGACGTGTACATCTCGGCTGACCTGACCGGATTGGGTCCCGGCGAGCATACCGTACAACTGCAATGGAAAGTCGCCAAGCAGGCGTCGGTGGTTGCCCTCACGCCCAGCCAGATCACGGTCAAGCTGGAGGTGCAGGAGACGCAGTTGAAGCCTGTGCGCGTCGACATCACGACGCAGCCGCCGCTGGTCTACAACGCCAGCGCGCCGGTGCTGGACTCGCCGCAGGTCGAGGTCACGGGACCGGAAAGCCGCGTCGCGCAGGTGGTCGAGGCGGTGGCGCAGGTGTCGCTGGAAAATCAGCGCAGCGCCTACGAGAATGACGTGCGCGTAACGCCGGTCGATGCCAACGGGCGGACGGTCAGCGGCGTCACGGTCGATCCGCAGACCGTCCACATCCAGATCGGCATCGAGCAGCGCTCCGACGTGCGCGAGATTCGTGTCCAGCCCAACATCGTCGGGGAGCTGCCCGAAGGCTACGTGCTGACGCGCGCTTTCGACTACAACCCCAAGACGGTGGTCGTCAGCGGTCCCACTGCCGTGCTGGCGAATCTCCCCGGCACGATCTCGACCGACCCGGTCAGCCTGTCGGACAAGACGAGCAGCTTTGAAGTCACCGTCCCGGTCGAACTCCCCGACAACCGCCTGACGATTGTCACCGGGCGCACCGTCACGGTGACGGTTGGCATCGATACGCAGACGATCACGCGGCAGTTCGACCATATCTCCGTCGAATTCATCGGCGGCAAGCTGGGGCTGACCTATCACACCGTCACCACCGAAGTCACGGTTCTGGTGACGGGACCGCAGCCGCTGCTGAACCAGTTGAGCGAAAACGACCTGAGCGTGCTGGTGGACGTGAGCGACCTGAATGCCGGGGACAGCGCGCAGCTTGCGCCGGTCGCGTCGATTGCGGACAGCAACGCGGTCGTCACGACCGCCGTCCTGCCCGCGCAGATCGACGTGGACGCGCAGGTGGAGGCGACCGCCGAGCCGGACAGCGGTTGAATCTACGCAGGGCAGGGCGGCTCTGCTACAATGAAGCGTCATGAAGTTTTTGAGGTCTCAATGGCGCACAAACCACTGATTGCCCTGGTCGGCAGACCCAACGTCGGCAAAAGCACGCTGTTCAACCGGCTGGTGGGCGAGCGCATGGCGGTCACGGATGAAATCCCCGGCACCACCCGCGACCGCCTCATGTCGGAATTCGACTGGCGCGGCAAGCTGTTTCAGGTCGTCGATACCGGCGGCATCGAAGTCTATCAGCCGAAAGGCGCGCGCGACTTATCGCCGCTCGCCGAGGGCAGCGCTGAATTCATCCCGCAGATCAAAGCGCAGGCGCTGCTGGCGGTTCAGAACGCCGATCTGGTGATCATGCTGGTCGATGCCGACGCGGGCATCACCGCCGCTGACGAAGAGATCGCCGAGATTCTGCGTCGCACCGAAAAACCCGTGATCGTCGCCGCCAACAAAGCCGATCACGTCAAGCACGCCGATAACGCGCTCGAATTCTACGCGCTGGGGCTGGGCGAGGTCTTCGCCATCAGCGCGATACACGGTCTTGGCGTCGGCGACATGCTCGACGCCGTGTACACGGCGCTGGAAGGCGACAACTTCCCCGAAGACGACGACGAGGACGATCACCTGAAGATCGCCATCATCGGTCGCCCGAACGTCGGCAAGAGCAGCCTGCTCAATCGCCTGCTGGGCGAGGAGCGCGTGATCGTCAGCCCGGTCGCCGGGACGACACGCGACGCCATCGACACGGACATCACCTACTTCGGCGAGCGCGTCACGCTGATCGACACCGCCGGGATTCGCCGGCGCGGCAAGATCGAGCCGGGCGTCGAGAAATACAGCGTCGTGCGCGCCAACAAGGCGATGGAACGCGCCGACGTGGTGCTGCTGGTGCTGGACGCGCAGGACGGCATCACCGAGCAGGATCAGCACATCGCCGGGTACATTGTGGACGCGGGCAAGAGCGTCGTGATCGTCGTCAACAAGTGGGATGCGGTCGAGAAATCGTCGCTGACGCAGCACGAATTCGAGAAGCAGCTCGCCGGGAAATTCGACTTCCTGCCCAACCCGCCCTCGATTTTCATCAGCGCCCTGACCGGGCAGCGCATCCACGAGGTGTTGGAAGTCGCGCAGCGCGTCTACGAAGGGCGGCATTTCCGCATCCCGACATCGGAACTCAACCGCCTGATCCGCAACTCGTACCAGAAGCACACACCGCCGATTCGCGGCACGCGCCGCCTGAAGCTGTTCTACGGATCACAGGTGGCGACCGCGCCGCCCGTGATTCTGATCCACGTCAACGACCCCAAGCTGGTGCATTTCACCTACAAGCGCTTCCTCGAAAACCAGATTCGCGCGGATTATCCGTTCGAGGGCACGCCGATCCGCCTGAGCTTCCGCTCGCATACCGGGATGGACAACGAGTAACCGGTAGGCGCGTGCCTCACTTAATGCCGCTGGACGCGAAGCTCTCGATGAAGCGGCGCTGGAACAGGATGAACAGGATCACCAGCGGCGCGATCACGATGATCGTCCCCGCCATCAACTGCCCGTAGACCGCGCCTACGTCCGTCGTCTGGTAGAGTTTGTTGAGACCAACCGTGAGCGGGCGCACGATTTCCGTCCGCGTGATGATGAAGGGCCACAGGAATTCGTTCCAGTGGCTGCTGATCGACACCAGCGCGAAGGCGACGTAGGACGGGATCGAGAGCGGGATGTAGACGTTCCACATGATGTGCAGCCAGTTCGCCCCGTCGATGCGCGCCGCCTCTTCCAGCTCGTAGGGGACTTCGCGGAAGGTCTGGCGCAGCAGCAGCACGCCGAACGCCGACCCCCAGTAGGGCAGCATCAGCGCCCAGCGCGTGTCGAACAAGCCCAGCTCGCGGACGGTGGCGAAGTTCTGCACCAGCAGCACCGCCGTCGGAATCATCAGTTGCAGCAGGATCAGTAACAGTAGAATGTCGCGCCCGGCGAACTTCAGACGTGCGAAGGCGTAGCCCGCCATCGTGACGGTGACGAACTGCACGACCAGCACGCCCACCACGAAAATGATCGTCGTCAGGTAATGCCAGCCCCAGGGCGCGACCGCCAGCGCCGCGTTGTAGTTGTCGAGCGTGATGGTGCTGCCGAAGAAGATGTTGCCGACGTTGATCGGCTCGTTGCGCGGGCGGACGCTCACCAGCGCGGCGAAGATCAGCGGCAGCAGCCAGATGCCGGACACGATCACCGTGAGCGCGGTCGCGCTCAGGCTGCCCAGAGAACGTCGTCTAGTCATCGCTGCGCCCTCGCTCGAAAAAGGCGAAGTTGGTCACGGTGAACACCAGCAGGATCAGCACGAGCACGACGGTCATGGCGTTGACGTAGCCCCAGTTGCGCCGCTCCGGGATGGTCTGGAAGATGTAGTAGAGCAGCAGATTGCTGCGGTTGCCGGGGTTCCCCTGTCCCAAGACCTGCAACTGTTCGACCGTCTGGAAGGCGAAGGTGAAGGCGATCACCATCACGAACAGCGTCGTCCGGCGCAGCAGCGGCAGCGTCAGGCGCAGCAGCTTTTGCAGCTCGTTCGCGCCGTCCAGTTCCGCCGCCTCGTAAAAGTCTTTGGGGATACTCTGCAAACCGGCGAGATAGAAGATCATGAAGTAGCCCGTCTGCTTCCAGATGTTGATGACGATCACCGCCCACAGCACGATATTCGGGTCGCCCAGCCAGTTGACGCCGGTAACGCCTAGCGAGCGCAGCACCGTATTGATCAGCCCGACCGAGTCGGAGAACAGGAACGCCCAGATGCTCGCCGCGCCGATCAGCGGCAGCAGCGCGGGATAGAACAGGCTGAAGCGCCAGACCGCCATCAGGCGCAGGCGGCGGTTGAGCAGCAGCGCGAACAGCAGCGCCAGCGGCACCGACACAATCACGGTCGCAAAGGCGAAGACCAGCGTATTGCCGACGATCAGGACGAAGTTCGAGCCGATGAAATGATCCGGGTTGAACAGATCGGCGTAATTCTGCAAGCCGACGTACTGCGGCGGATCGCTGGCGCTGCGCGGGATTGTGTAGAAACTGTCGATCACCGTATGCACGGCGGGGTAAAGCGTGAAGGCGATCACGAAAAACAACGTCGGCGCGACCAACACGTAGGGGAACAGGCGCGCCCACAGGGATTTGCCAGGGGTCGAGTTCGAGCGTGCGGTCACGGGGCTAAGCTCCTAAACGAAATGAGGCAGCGCTTAGTTTACCGCGCCGCCTCACCATATCGTAAGATGTCATTGCAGGCAGACATTGACAGATAATGTCCCGTAGGGGCGTTCAATTGAACGCCCCTACAATACCATTTACGTGATGCTGCAATTCGGCTGAGCAGGACGCCTTACTTGTATTCCGCCAGCAGCGAGTCGATCTGCTTCTGCGCCGACGCCATCGAAGCCGCCGCGTCCGTGTCCGAGCCGGACAGGATCGCGCTCAGCGTCTGGTTGATGATGTTGGTCGTGTCGACGCTGCGGTAGGTCGCAAATTCGCGGTCGGCATACTGAAGCTGATCGCGCGCGACCAGATACTGCGGGTGTTCTGCCGCCAGCGACTTGAGCGGATCAACGTCCCACGCGCTCTTGCGCCCGGCGATGTAGCCAGTCGCCGCGCCCCAGTCCGACTGGATTTCGGGCGACGCCAGGAATTGAATCCACTTCCACGCCGCGTCAAGCTGCGCCTGCGTATGCGGGTGATCCGGTGAGTCGAACATGTACAGGTTGCCGCCGCCGGTCGGCGTGCCGTAACCCGTGCCGTCCGCGCCCGCAGGACCCGAAGGCAGGAAGGCGACGCCAACTTCGAAAGGCGAGTTTTTCAGGATACCGGTCAGGCTGCCGGTGGTGTGGTAGATCATCGCCGCCTGCCCGCTCTCGAACGCCGTCGGCGTATCGCCCCACACGCTGCCGCCCACCGGACCGACCTTGTACTCCGTGCCGAGCTTGGTGGCGAAGTCGAGCGCATCCAGCACCTTCGGGTTGTCGAGGAAGACTTCCGTCGGGTCAGCCGTGCCGATGTTCTGCCCGTAGCCGATAGCGAAGCTCTGGAACATCCAGATCGGGAAGCCGCCCGCGAACGGCACCAGCAGACCCCACTGCGAGCCATCCGGCTTGGTCAGCGCCTGCGCCATCGTCAGCAGTTCTTCGTTGTTCTTGGGCGGGTTGTCGAACCCGGCTGCCTTGAGCATGTCGACGTTGTAGTACAGGATGGGCGTGCTGCGCTGGAAGGGCAGCGACCAGATTTTCCCGTCGGCGATCTTCGCTGTTGAGCATGAGCGCGGGGAACTGGTCATCCATGAACGCCTGCGGATCGTCCAGCTTGTCGATGTAATCCTGAAGCGCGACAATCGTGCCCGCTTCGGTGAAGGTCAGCAGGTCGGTCGAGAGCATCACGGCGACATCAGGACCCGCGCCGCCGCCCTGCATCTCGGTCTGGATGGTCTGGGTGGTCTGCGTATACGAGCCGGTATAGGTCGGGTTGATGGTGATGTCGGGGTTCTGCGTGTGGAACTGGTCGGCATAACCCTGAAGAATTTGATTGACCGGCGCGTCGACCGCGGTTGGATAGTAAAAATTGATCGTGATCGACGAGTTTTGTGCCATCACGCCCAGTGGGGCAACCAGCACGAGGCACACAAGCGTCAAAAGCAACAAACGTGAGATTCGCATGAACTTGTCTCCTATAGTCCGCTTGAAAACCGACGCGATTATACTAACTCCGTGTTAAGCAACAAAGCGACTTGTTTTATGCTTTATGCCGAATGACGCCGATCTACCGCCCGGCGCTGGCACGGCACCAAAAAAGCCGCCGGAAATATCTCCGACGGCTTCTCGTTTCGCCTAATCGCCTGTCATGCGGCAATAGACTCACCCGCCTGCCATCGCGCCGATGATGCGAAAGGGTTCTTTCCCTGCTGCGACCTCGGTCGGGACGGATGCGTTCGCTGGCTCGTGGGAAAGGTCTTCCCCACAAGCGTAAAAACGGATGAAGGCTCGGCGTTCCTTGGTCGCCGCGTCGCGGATGGTGCCGCGCAGCATCGGATACGCGGCTTCCAGCGCATCCAGAATCGCAAGCTGCGTAATCGGCTCCTCGACCTGGAGCTTCACCGCACCGCTCACTTGTGCCAGCGTGCGTAAGTGGGTCGGTAGTGTCACCACAATCATGGCAGAATCTGTACCTCAACGGATAACACGGGCGGAAGGTCATGGACAATCGGCATCCAATTATCGCCCGAATCGGCGGAAACGTAAACCTGTCCGCCGGTGGTGCCAAAGTAGATGCCGCACGAATCCAGCGAATCCACCGCCAGCGCGTTGCGCAGCACATTCACGTAACAATCGCTTTGCGGCAGTCCGTTGGTCAGCGCTTCCCACTCATCCCCGCCGGATCGGCTGCGGTAGACGCGCAGCTTGCCGTCAGGCGGATAGTGATAGGAGTCGCTGGTGATCGGCACGACGTAAATCGTGTCCGGCTCGTGCGCGTGGACGGCAATCGGGAAGCCGAAGTCGCTGGGCAGGTTTCCGCTGATTTCGTGCCACGAGTCGCCGCCATTGTCCGAGCGCATCACGTCCCAGTGCTTCTGCATGAACAGGATATTCGGGCGCGAGGGATGCAGGGCGATGCTGTGTACGCAGTGTCCGACTTCGGCGGTGGCATCCGGCAGCTCGAAATTCGATTGCAATCCCTGATTGACCGGACGCCAGGTCACGCCGCCATCGTCGGTGCGGAAACGCGCCTGCGGCGGAGATCGCAACGAAGATGCGCTTCGGATCATCGGGGCTGAGCAGGATGGTATGGAGACACATGCCGCCCGCGCCCGGCTGCCAGAGATTGCCCTTCGCGTCGCGCAAGCCGGGCAGTTCGTGCCATGACTTGCCGCCATCATCGGAGTGAAACAGGGCGGCGTCCTCGACGCCTGCGTAAATGGAGTCCGGGTTCGTGGGTGAAGGCTCAAGATGCCAGACACGCTTGAATTCCCAGGGATGCTGCGATCCATCGTACCACTGGTGCGTTCCGGGTACGCCGTCGTAAGCGAATTCATTACTGACGGTTTCCCACGTTTTTCCGGCATCGTCAGAGCGCTGCATGACCTGACCAAACCAGCCGCTGGATTGTGAGGCGTACAGCCTATCGGGATCGGCGGGCGAGCCGACGATGTGATAGATTTCCCATCCGGGGAAATGCGGACCCTCAACCGTCCAGTCTTTGCGCTGCGCGTTTGAACGCAGCACGAAAGCGCCTTTGCGTGTGCCAACCAGAACACGGACGTCGCTCATATTCTTATCCTTTGAGATGCGGTTAGGCTGGTTTAAGGATAGAATATTTGTTCGTTTTCGTCAAGTAGAATGTCGTTGGAAGGTGGTTATCTTTTTCTTCTATAGCCGGTAGCCGAGGACAAGCTATCGGGGAGCGTCGTCGTTATGGTATGGTCGCCTGACAAAAAGCCGCCGGAGATGCCTCTGACGGCTTCACGTTTCGCCTGTACCTTTTTCGCGGAGGCGAGTCCTCCCGTCTCCCGTATTTGCCTCCGCGCGCTACGGCTCGTGGCGGCTGATAAACTCGCCGAGTACGCGCATGTAGCGCTCTGGGTCTTCGGCGTGCGTGATGTGCGAGCAGTTCTCAAACAGCACCCATTCCGACCCTGGAATGCCCTGATGCACCGTCTCGGCAATGACTGGAGTCGCCTCGTCGTACTCGCCGGAGATGACCAGTGTCGGCGCGTGAATCTCGCCGAGGCGATGGCGCACGTCCCAGTTCTTGAGCGTACCAATCACGTAGAACTCACTGGGTCCGTTCATCGTGTTATAGACTTCGGGAAACTGTGCCAGCTTTTGAAAACTGCGCTGAACGTATTCGGGATTGGGGACGACGCGGCAGACGTGGCGGTCGTAGAAGACCTGCATCGCCGCCTGATATTCGGCGCTGTCGGTGGTGCCAGCCTGCTCATGCCGGAGTAATGTCGCTTCCACATCCGGCGGGAGCTGCTCGCGCAGCTTGTTGGCTTCTTCGACCCATTGAATCATGCTGGCGGGCGAGTTGGAAATCGTCAGACTGGCGATTCCGCTCGGCTGTGTGAACAGGTACTCCATCGCCAGCATCCCACCCCACGATTGACCGAGCAAATGGATGCGCTCCAAGCCGAGCGCCTGGCGTACCACGTCGATTTCTTCGACGAACAGCTCGACCGTCCACATGGACGGATTGCTGACGGGAATGTGCGAGTTGCCGCACCCTAGCTGGTCATAATAGATCACGCGCCGCCCCGTATCCGCCATCGCGTCAAGCGCTTCCAGGTAGTCATGACACGCGCCGGGTCCGCCATGCAGGCAGAGCAGCGGCAGCTTGCCCTCGGCTTCACCGTCGCCGACAATCCGATACCAGGTCTGGTATCCCTTGAACGGAATATATCCTTCTGAGATGATTCGAGACATGATGTTCTCCTCAAACGATGCCGACTGGCGTGCTGTATCGTATTGTGCGTCCTGGTTTAGCAGACGCAAGCCGGGACAATTGGCTTGATCTACGGACGTTCCTGTCCTTCCGTGACGAGCAGTCCAGGCACTGGATTATCCGGCACAGCGCTGTTTGGGGGTTTGCGCAGAAAGGCAAACATGAATACCGCGAATAAGCCCGTGCCTCCCCAGAACAGGAACGGAACACCATACCCAAAGGTCGCTAGCCCGTTGCCGATGGGTGGCGAAAGTGTCCCGCCGAGACTGGAGATCATGGTGACAAACCCGATTGCCGTCCCGGCATACAAATCGCTCACGCCTTCTGCTTCGAGAACGCTGGCATTGAGGATTGCCATGAGCGCATCGAAGATCGACCCTGTTACGGCGATCACCAACACAATCAGCGCACCATCGACGATGGACAGCAAGCCCACGCCAACCGATAAAACGAGCGCGGTGAAAATCAGAAACCCGCGCCGCAGCCGCAGCCGATCCGAGAGGATGGACAGCGGCACTACCGCCACCAGGCTGGTTACAAAGAATGCTGCCAGCGCCCGGTCTGCATCCAGATTCGCCCAGCCAATGCTCTTCAGGTAGGTGGGCAGATAACCGCTGAATCCCTGAAAGCAGGCGCTGATGCCCAAGCCAGCGATTCCAGAGAATCCACAGGTTGCGCAGCCGCATGACGTGGCTCAGGCTGGCTCCGAGGGATACACGAGGCGGGCGGCGTGACTCGGTCTGGCGCTCAACCGGGTGAATCACCAGCCATACCAGACTCATGATGATGGCGATAACTCCGTAGAACACCAGAACCTGTCGCCAGCCGCCGAGTGCGGGCAGGATCACACTGGTACTGAGCAGCGGACCCAGCAGCAGCCCGCTGGCAAAGCCCGCCGAAATCACGCCGCTTGCCATGCCAAGCTGCTCAGCCGGGAACCATTGGCGCGCCACTTTAAACAGCATCACCTGGATGATCGCCTGAGCGATGCCAAATAACAACGAAGCGATCAGCAGCGTGGTGAAATCGACGGCGAAGCTGCGCGCGAGACCGAGCACCCCCGTCATGAGGCAGGCTGCGAACAGCGTGGTACGAGTTCCGAAGCGATCCCCCAGCGTACCGCCGACCAGCGCGAAGAAGATGCCGGCAAACGAACCTGCGCCCCAGATCGTGCCAACCTCCACCAGCGACAAGCCTAAATCCTGACTGATGGTCGCAAACAGCGGCGGCAGGGACATGCTCGGCAGCGTGACCACGCACAATGGCGTCAGGGCGCAGAGGATCAGCATCACCCAACGGTAGTTGCTGTTGGTTTGTTTCAGGGCGAGCGGATTGGTAGACATGGATGCTCTGTCGTCGACATAATGAGCCGGATTCTAGCACGTCGACGGCGCGGGGCAATCAGACCGCTTCGGGAATAGGAGTGTGGTCTGCGTGGCTGATTACGACTGTGAGTAGGATTTTTAATCGCAAGCAGTTTATATTCCTTTATTGAGCCGAATATTCTCACTCCTTTTGGAACATACATCGGGGTCGAGGTCAGTTCGATACTGCATACAGCTGCTGATCACGCCGTCAATTCGGTGTCGGTCTCGTTGGGTAAACCATAGCACGTGCTTGCACAGCAAGCGCATGTCACAAATCTCAAGCCATGAGATTTCGTGCGCTCTTCGTTAGCAATTCGTAGCCGTCGGCGGTGACGACCACGTCGTCTTCCAGCTTCATGTCGCCGGAACCCTCGACGTAGATTCCCGGCTCGATGCAGAAGGTCATGCCGACTTCCAGCGGCGCGTTCTCGGTGTCGAGGCTGGGCCACTCGAAGGACGTGGACAGCCCGATGCCGTGACCGATTCGATGCGCCAGCTTGTAGCCCGCGCCCTCGATTTCGGCAACCGCCGCCTGATGCAGCTCGCGGCACGGCACGCCGGGACGAATCCGCTCGAAGACGGCGTCGTAGGCGCGCAGGATCGCATCCCACACCTTCTGCTGGTTCGCGTTCGGCTCGCCCAGCACGAACGTGCGCGTGGCGTCGGCTTGATAGCCCTGCACCATCGCGCCGATGTCGATCATGACCGAGTCGCCCGCTTGGAGCTTGCGCTCGGTCGGCAGCCGGATCGGGATCGGATGATCGTTGCCGCTGACGACAGTTGGCTCGAATGACAGCCCCGCGCCCGCCTGCTGCATCAGATAGGCGACGCGCGCCGCGATTTCGACCTCCGTCACGCCCGGTCGCAGTTCCGTGCGAATGGCGTCGAACGCGGCGTCCGTGATGCGCCCGGCTTCGCGCAGCAGGCGAATTTCGAGCGGGCTTTTGTGCCGCCGCAGCGCCGCAACCTCGCTCCCCAGGTCGACGAAAGCAGCGCCGGGGAACGCCGACTGAATGGCGCTGTAGGCGACGAAGGGCAGACGGTGCAAGCCGACGACGCCGATCCGCTTTGGCGCAGCCGCTTTCATCACGTTGATCACCGTCGGCAGCGGGTCGAAGGCGCCGTACCATTCCTCGATGCCAGACTGCTCGCGCGCCTCGATGAGCTGCCAGTTGAAATTGAGCACACACGCCATCGTCTCGGCGGTCACGCTGGCGTAGGCGTCGCCGAGCACGGGCGTGAAGTTCGTCAGGTAGCGGAACGGCTCGGCGTGCCCCCAGCCGCCGTAAATCAGCGCCAGGTCGCAGTCACTGCGGGCGACGATCTCTCGAAATGCGCTGCGGCGCGCGTCAAGTTCCTGCTTCCATTCTTGGTTGGTGATCAGCATCAGGTTCACACTTTCAGGTGTGCATCAAGGAAACGAAGTGTCTTTTGCCACGAATCGACGTTGGCGAATGCGCCGTCTTTAGGATTCCCGCCGTAGGCGAAGACCGCCTGCCGGAGCGGATGACCGGACGCCGTGATCGTCGTCGGCACGTAAGGCATCAGGATCAGGTGACCCGCGCCCTTGTAGTGCAGGTGCTCGTAAGCGTGCGGGAAGTTGAACTGCTCCAGGCGCTGCATGACCGCCGCGGCGAACGGCGTGCTGCACCACATCTCGTCGTCGTCGCCGGAAATCAGCAGGATCGCCCCGTTGGTCTTCTCGACCGGGATGGTCATGGCGCTGGGTCGGGGCAGGCGTTGAGGCTGGCGATGAAGCCCGGCGTCAGCGGGATCGGCTTGCCGCTGCTGACCAGCGCTTCATTCTGCTCGGCGATCTGCGCATCCGTGATCGCCGCGACGAACGGCAGCGGCTTGCCGCGATACGTCCAGGCGGGCTTGCCCTCCACGCCGGATCGGTCGATGCCGCCCCACACGTAGCCGCTCGGCACGAGGGCGACGACCGCTCGAATTTGCGGGAAGGTCGCGCCCAGCAGCAGCGAGAGTTCGCCGCCGCGCGAGCCGCCCATGAAAGCGATCCGTTCCGGGTCGATACTGCCGCGCTTTTGCAGCCAGTGGATCGCCGTCTCGAAGTATTCCAGTGGGATTTCGACCAGTCCGCTGGGCAAATCCTCGTAGTTGAAGTACGCCAGCGCCAGCGCCGCATAGCCGTGCGCCGCCAGCAGCGCCGCGCGGAATTCGTTCAGCCCGCCGCCGGAGCCGCTGACCATGACGACGGCGGGATAAAGCGGCTCGTCGTTCGGCTCGAACAGGACGCCGCGCAGTCCGTCCTCGTGGACGACCGTGCGCTTGACACCTGAGGCGACGAATTCTCGCTGGTGCTGTCCTTCGGCGATGGTTTCGCCGTCGGCTTCGGCGCGCAGCGAGACGACGCTCGGCGCGAGCGAATCGCTCCACAAGTGCGAGAAGCCCGCCATTGGATCGGCGCTGCGCATCGACCAGAACAAGCCCATCGCGTCGACGCCTTCGTAGTCGCCGGAAACGGGAGCCTGCGTTTGCAGGTCGATGGTGCCGCTGGCATCTGCCTCGAAAACCGCCTGCGCGTGCCAGATGCCTCGCTGCGCGTGCAGTGTGACGCGCTGTTTCGGCGTGACGCTCGTCAGCCGAATGTGAACCGGCTGGTCGAATAATGCTGCGGAAGGGGTGATTTCGAATTGTGGGGACATTCTCTGCTCCAGTCGTATGATGCAGGATCAAGTTGAGCAGCTAACCGCAGACGAACATTAGGCACATCTACCAAAATTACGGCGACGTAATTGGTTCGATTGACGGACGTGTCATTCTGCGGTATATGTTGTATACAAGTAGTATATTGCAAACATATGAGCTGTGCAACAGCCCCATAATCGCCTCGTGGAGCCGCGTCGTGGACTTACAACAACTGATGCGCGCGTCGCCTTTTCATCGCTGGCTTGGCGTTGAGCTGGTGCGAATCGGCGATGATGAAATCGAAGTGCGTCTGCCCTACCGGGAAGAATTCGCGGGTGAGGAAGACGGCACCAACATTCACGGCGGTATCATCGCCACGCTGGCGGACATCACCGCCTGCTTCGCCGTCATGAGCCAGATTCAGCGCGACGTGCCCAGCATCGATCTTCACGTCGACTATCTACGCATGGCGCCAGTTGGCGGCGACCTCGTTGCCATCGGGCGCGCCGTCAAAGTCGGGCGAACGCTCGGCGTCGCCGATGTCGAAATCAGCACCATCGAGGGGCGGCTGATCGCAGTCGGGCGCGCGAAAGTCGTCACCAGCGCGCCGAACCGGGAAACGCTCACCCGCACGGAGGGCAGCTAACCATGCGCGCGGTCGTCATTCACGAACACGGCGGGCGCGACAAGCTTATTCTGGAGGATGTGCCGACGCCTGTCCCCCGACCCGGCGAGATTCTCGTCGCCGTCAAAGCCTGCGGCCTGAACTACCTCGACATCTTCGTCCGGCGCGGGATGCCCGGTCTGCCGATTGACCTGCCGCGCATCACCGGCGGGGACATTGCGGGCGTCGTCGCGGAAGTCGGCGCGGGCGTGACGGAGGTCGGCGTCGGCGCGCGTGTGCTGCTCGACCCGGCGATCACGCTGCCCAACGGCGAGGTGGGCGCGCTCGGCGAAAGCACGACCGGAGGCTTGGCGGAATACATTGCCGTGCCCGCCGAAAACGCCATTCCGCTTCCAGATGCGGTCAGCTTCGAGCAGGCGGCGGCGCTGCCGGTCGCCTACGGCACAGCGTGGCGCATGTTGATCACGCGCGGGCAGGTGCAGCCGGGCGAGCACGTCCTGATCCTGGGTGCGAGCGGCGGCGTTGGCACGGGGGCGGTACAGATCGCCAAGATGATGGGCTGCGTCGTCTATGCTGCCTCCAGCAGCGCTGACAAGCTGGCGCGCCTGGCGGAACTGGGCGCGGACGTGCTGGTCAATTACGCAGAGCAGCCGGAATTTCACCGCCACATTCGCAGCATTACGGACGGCGAAGGCGTGGACGTGGTCGTCAACTACAACGGCGGCGATAGCTGGGTCAAGAGCCTGAAGTGCGTCAAGCACGGCGGGCGGCTGCTAACCTGCGGCGCGACCGCCGGATACGACCCGCCGACCGACATCCGCTTCATCTGGCGCAAGGAAATGGACATTCGCGGCTCGGACGGCTGGCAGCGTCAGGATTTGGTTGAACTGCTCGACGCCGTCTGCGCCGGGCGCATTACGCCCGTCATCGACCGCGTGCTGCCGCTGGATCAGACTGCCGAGGGGCACCGGCTGATCGAAGACCGCGAGGTCTTCGGGAAAATCATCATCGTGCCATGAATTGAGAGAACATGCACCCGAATTTCGGCGAAATTTTCTGGCGCGCCGCGCGTCTCTACCCGGACAAAGTGGCGATTGAGCAGGGCGATACCACCCTGACCTACGCTCAACTGGAGGAGCGCACGCAGCGCGTGGCGCGCCTTGTCACCCAGTCGGGCATCGGCAGGGGCGACAAGGTCATGCTGATGCTGCCCAACGATTACCGCTTTGCCGAAATCCTGTTCGGCATCCTGCGCGCGGGCGCGGTCGCCGTCCCCGCCAACATCAAGCTGGGGACGGATGTGCTCGCCTTCGTCGCCGAACACAGCGACTCGAAACTGCTGATCGGTCACGCCGACCTCGCCGATAAAATCGCCGCGCTCACGGAAGCCGCGCCCGTCTTTCAATCTGTGTTCATGCTTGACGGCGGGATGGCGAGCGCGACCGACTACGAAACCGCGCTGGCGGCAACTCCGGCGGGCTTCGAGACCGCCCCGGTCGACCTGAGCGACACCGCCATGCTGATGTACACCTCCGGCTCGACCGGACGACCGAAAGGCTGCCTGCTCAGCCACGAGAGCAAGTGGTTCAACGCGCGGTCGAATGTCAAGGCGATGATGCACGACGAGACCGAGAAAGCGCTGATCACCGGACCGCTCTACCACGCCAACGCGCTCTGGGGCAGTATGCTGCCCATGCTGCTCGTCGGCGGCGCGATGGCGATCCTGCCCGGCTTCGACGCGGTGCAGGTCATCGCCGCCATCGACCGCTACAAACCGACCTTCATGTCCGGCACGCCGTCGATGTTCTCGCTGCTGCTGGCACAGCGCGAGGCGCTGGCGCGCTACGACGTGTCGTCGATCAATCTGCTCATGTGCGGCTCCGCGCCCGTGCCCGAAGAGCTGATGAACGCCATCAAGCGCCAGTTCAACTGTGATGTCTGCGAGACCTACGGCTTGACCGAAGCGGGCGCGAACGTGCTTTCGCCGCGCTGGGGCATCAAGAAGCTGGGCAGCACCGGCTTGCCCGCGCCCGGCTTCGAGGTGCGCATCGTCAGCCTGGAGGACGAGACGCGTGACTGCGAACCCTACGAAGTCGGGGAGCTGTGGGGGCGCAGCCCGGCGAACGCCAGCGGCTACTACAAGCAGCCCGACGTGACCGCCGAGCGCATCACGCCCGATGGCTGGCTGCGCACAGGCGACCTGATGATGACGGACGAACAGGGCTACATCTATTTTCGCGGTCGCCGCGACGACATGATCAACGTCGGCGGCGAGAATCTGTATCCCAAAGAAGTCGAAACCATCCTGCTGACGCATCCCGCCGTCGCCGACGTGTGCGTCGTGCCCGCGCCGCATAACGTCAAGGGGCAGGCGCCCGTCGCCTGGGTGGTGCTTCACAGCGGGGCGGAAGCCAGCGAAGCCGAATTGAAAACCTTCTTTCTGGAACGTGGACCCGCCTACGCGCACCCGCGCCGGGTCTTCTTCCTCGATGAACTGCCTGTGTCCGGCACGAACAAGCTCGACCGCAAATTCCTGACCGAAGAAGCGGCGCGCCGTCTGCCGGACGGATTGGGTGGTGAGCGCGCATGAGCGATAAGACGATGCGGAAAGCCATCACCGGATGCCGCCTGATCGACGGGACGGGTGCTGCCCCTGTTGATCAGGCGACGATTCTGCTCGATGGCGACACGATTGTCGCTGCCGGGGCGGACGTGCCGCTTCCCGAAGGCGAGGTCGAAGTCTGGGACGCGGGCGGACTTACCGTCATGCCCGGCTTGATCGACGCCCACGTCCACATCATTGGCAACCCGGACTGGCGCGCCCGCGCGGATCGCCGTCCGGTCAGCGGCGAGTTGATCGCGCTGCGGACGGCGCGCTTTGCCCGCCAGACGCTCGAAGCGGGCTTCACCACCGTGCGCGACATGGCGGCTGCCAACGAGCCGATCTTCGCGCTGCGCCAGGCGATTGCTGAAGGCGCGGTGCCCGGTCCGCGCATCGTCGCCAGCGGGCGCTGTCTGACCATCACCAGCGGGCACGGGACGGAATACGGCTCGCCGATGTACTGGGAAGTGGACGACGCCGACAGCTTCCGCGTCGCCGTGCGCGAGCAGTTCAAGGTGGGCGCAGATTTCATCAAGATCATCGAAACCGAATCGACCTTGTTCCCGCACGTGCCGGGGCGCGTCTACTTCAGCGTGGACGAGATGAAGGCGGGTATTGAAGACGCGCACGCCGTCGGAATGCGCGTGGCGGCGCACGCTAACACGCACATGGACGGCATCCGCAGCGCCATCTTCGCTGGCGTCGATTCGATTGAACACGGCTATCCCGCCAGTGACGAGCTGCTCGACGAAATGGCGCAGCGCGGCGTGATCCTCGTGCCGACACTCTCGGTCTATCACCAGATCAACGAGGCGGTCAAGCACGATGGTCTTGTCCTTGCGGAGCCGGTCATTCGCCGTCTCGATTGGGTCTGGGAGCAGGTGATGGACACGGCGCGGCGCGCGCATCAGCGCGGGGTCAAGATCGCGCTCGGCACGGACGCGGGCAACCCGAATACCTGGCACGGCGACAGCGCGCTCGAACTGCGACTGCTGGTGCAGGCAGGGCTGTCGCCGCTGGAAGCCATCGGCGCGGCGACTCGCATTGCTGCCGAAACCTGCGGGCGCGCCAACTCGTTGGGGACAGTACAACCCGGCAAGCGCGCGGATTTGCTCGTCGTCGAGGGCGACCCGCTGAAGGACGTGGGAATTCTGCGCGATCACGCCCACATCCGGCGCGTGTACCAGAACGGCGCTGTGGTGGTCGAGCGCAACCAGGTAACTTGATCGTGAGGGTTGGGAGCGAAGAAGATGCTTTTATTTACGAACGCAAGACTTATTGACGGGACGGGCGCGCCGCCGCGCGATCAGCAGGCGCTGCTCGTCAAGGACAAGCGCATCGCTGCGCTGGGCAGCGAAGCCGAGGTCGTTCAGGCGAACGACGTGCCGCCGGACGCGCGGCGCATCGACCTGAAAGGCAAGACGCTGCTGCCGGGCTTCATCGACTGTCACGTCCACCTGATGTGGAACCCCGACCCGAAGGCGCCCCCGCAGCGCTACACCAAAATTCCGGTGCGCGACGAAGCCTACTGGAAGTGTCGCAGCCTGCTCTACGCCGTCACTGCCTGCCGGATGACGATTGAGGCGGGTTTCACCACCGTGCAGGATTTGGGCAACCCGAACGACGCCATCTTCGCGCTGCGCGACAGCATGGCAGCCGGGGAGTATCTCGGACCGCGCATTCTGGCATCCGGCAAGTGCATCACGCACACTGGCGGTCACGGCACCGAAGGCGCGGAGGATTTCGCCCATGTCGCCGATGGTCCCGACGAGGTCTTCAAAGCCGTGCGCAAGCAGATCGTCGCGGGCGCGGACGTGATCAAGCTGATGGGCGGCACGCGCCCGGCGCTCTCGCCGCCGTTTCGCGGGCGGCAAGGCTACACCACCGAAGAAATGAAGCCGGGCGTCGAGGAGGCGCACCGTGCCGGGCTGCGCGTCGCCGTTCACGCCCACTCCGACACGCAGGGCATCAAGAACTCGATCCTTGCCGGAGTCGACTCGATTGAGCACGGCTTCCCGTTGGACGAGGAAGGCGCCCAGATGATGGTCGAGCGCGGCACGTTCCTGTGCCCGACGCTCTCGGTCAACCCGGCGTCTCTGGAAGCGATCCGGCTGGGGGTCTGGGCGTACAAAGGCTCGGAGGAGCAGGTCAAGCGCATGGCGGAATACGCGCCGCGCACGATTGAGATCGCCCACAAGGCGGGCGTCAAAATCGCGCTGGGCACCGACGCAGCCATGCCGCTGGTCATGCACGGCGGCAACGCGCGTGAATTTGAGCTGATGGTCGAGTATGGGCTTTCGCCGATGGAATCGCTGCTCGCCGGGACGCGCAACGCCGCCCAGAACCTGCGCCTGATCGACCAGATCGGCACGCTCGAAGCGGGCAAGAACGCCGATCTGGTGGTTGTCGACGGCGACCCGCTGGAAGACATCCGCATTTTGAAGCAGCTTGAGTGCATCAAACTCGTGATCAAGGACGGCGCTGTCGTCATTGACCGAGGAGTACAGCAGTAACGACACGTCCGGTACTATCTTGAGGAGAACTTGCCATGAAACAAATCGCTTTGCTCATGTTGATGCTCGTCTTTATGATGGTTGGCTTCGGCGTTTCGGCGCAGGCTGTGCCGGACACCATCGTCCTGACGTGGTCGCGCAACCCAGACGGGTTGTTCACCGACTTCGCCACGACCGTCACCGCCAGCTACGCGATGGCGCCGATCTATAACGGGCTGGTTGGCAAGGATGCCAGCGGCAACATCGTCCCCGAACTCGCCGAATCCTGGGAAGTTTCCGACGACCAGCTCACCTGGACGTTCCATTTGCGTCAGGGCGTGCTCTGGCACGACGGCGAGCCGTTCACTGCCGACGACGTGAAGTTCACATTCGAGTTCCCGTCCGACCCGAACTATCAGGGCAGCGCTTACGACGCCACCATCCTGGGCGCGGCGGAGAAGCACGCCGGGACGGCGACCGATACATCCGGCATCAAGGTGATCGACGACCACACGATTTCATTTACGACGGTCGCGCCCAACGCGCTCTTCCTCCAGACGACCGCCCAGCGCTTCATCGTCGCCAAGCACGTCCTCGGCGACATCGCGGTCGCAGACCTGGGCACCAGCAGCCAGATTCGCCAGCCGATTGGGACGGGTCCTTATCGCCTCGTCAGCTACACCCCGGACGAGAGCATCATCTACGAGCGCTTTGATCAATACTGGGGCGAACCGGCGAAGGTCAAGAACTACATCTGGCGCATCATCCCCGATCAGTCGGTCGAGATCACCGAGCTGCTCAACGGCAATATCGACATTGTGCCGGAAGTTCCGCCGGACGAATTCAGCGACATGCAGAGCACGGACGGCGTCACGGCGCTGCAACTGCCGGGCGTCAACACGCCGCAGCTTCTCATGAACGAGAACCAGCCCTATTTCGCGGACGCTCGCACCCGTCGCGCCATGTACTACGCGATTGATCGTCAGAGTCTGGTCGACGCCGTTGCAGGCGGGCGCGGTAAGGTCTACGACACCGTAACGCACCCCAGCCTGCCGGAATTCGACGCCAATCTCACGACGACTCCCTACGATCCCGATCAGGCGAAGGCACTGCTGGCAGAAGTGGGCTGGCGCGATGACAACGGCGACGGCACGCTCGAAGCGCACGGCATCCCTGGCTTGGACGACGGCACGCCGTTCAGCTTTGAGCTGGGCGCGCCTGCGAACCCGCCGCTCTATGGGCAGGTGGCGCAGGTTGTCCAGCAGAATCTCCAGCAAATCGGCATCCAGGCGAACATCAATCTGGTCGATTTCGGCGTCTTCTTCTCGACCTATTTGTCGGGGACGAGCGACTACGTCATGGGCGTGAGCGGCTGGTTCAATCTGGTCTTCCCGCCGCAGGCAGAATACGAGGCGAACTTCGCGTCGGATGGTTCCAACACGCCGTACACACACTTCAGCAATCAGGAACTCGACGGTCTGGTCGCGCAGGCAGCCACCACCTTCGACGACGACGCGCGCAATCAGATGTACTACCGGATTCAGGAGATTATTCAGGAAGAAGCGCCGATTATCTTCCTGCTCCGCCCGGATACGCTGAGCGCCTATAACAGCAAGCTGGTCATCCCGGACGTAGGGGCGCTCTCCACGCTGATGGACACCGTTCCCCAGTGGTACTGGGAAAGCTAATCCTCGTTTCGATTTTTGTCAGCGGCGGGGCGCAGTCTTTTGCGCCCCGCCGCCTCAGCGAACACCGGAAAGGCGACTATGCAGCGTTATCTGTTCCGCCGGTTGATTCAGATGATTCCGGTTTTCTTCGGGATCACGTTCATCTCTTTCGCCATCGTTCGCCTGTCTCCCGGCGACCCGATTGCGACCCTGTTTCCGCCGGAAGTGCTGGGGCGCATCGACCGTGAAGTGCTGCGCGAGCAGCTTGGGCTGAACGACCCCCTCCCCGTCCAGTACGTCAAGATGATCGGCAACTTCTTCAACGGTCGCCTGACCTCGTTCCAGGAGCGCGCGCCGACATTTCAGGTCTTGATGGAGTACCTGCCGATCACGCTGCTGTTCGCCACCGCCGCCGTGATCCTGGGGCTGGTCGTCGGGCTGCCCATCGCCGTGATCTCGGCGCTCAAGCCCTATTCGCTGATCGATAACATTGCGACGATTGCGGCGCTCACCGGGCTTTCGCTGCCGCAGTTCTGGATCGCGCTGGTGTTCGTTCTGATTTTCAGCGAGCGCCTGCGCTGGCTGCCTGCCAGCGGCATCCGCCCGATTACCGCGACCGGCTACGACTTGATCCAGATGTTTCCCTACATGATCATGCCGACCGTCGTCCTGACACTCGGTTTGCTGCCGTCGATTGTCCGCTACACGCGCTCCAGTATGCTGGAAGTGCTCCAACAGGATTACATCCGCACGGCGCGCAGCAAGGGGCTTGTCGAGCGCAAGGTCGTCATCTTCCACGCGCTGCGTAACGCCTTGATCCCGGTTGTGTCGCTGATTGGCGCGGTCTTTCCGCTGCTGCTGGGCGGCGCGGTGCTGGTTGAGTCGATCTTTGGCATCCCCGGTTTGGGGCGTTTGGCCGTTCGCGCCGCACAGACGCGAGATTACCCTATGATCCTGACACTAAATATGTTTGCCGCCATCATGGTGCTGGTCTCGAATACGATCACCGATCTTATCTATACCTATCTCGATCCTAAAATCCGGTTAGGTTAGCGTGTCCGAAAAAACGTATAATCCGAAACTCGCGGCGGGCAACAGCCAGATCACGGAGATTAACCAGGCGTCCCGGCGTGGTCGCAACACGATAGGGCGGCGCTTCCTCAGGAACAAACGCGCCGTAGTTGGCGCGCTGCTGCTGCTGGTGTTCATCCTGCTGGCGATCTTTGCGCCTGTGGTCGCGCCTTTCAGCCCTGACGCGCAGGTGCTTTCCGATCGCTTGCAGCCTCCCGACAATCACTATGTAATGGGCACGGATGGCTTGGGGCGCGACGTGTTCAGCCGGACACTCTACGCATCCCAGATTTCCATTCCGATTGGCATCTTTGCCATGATCGTCGCCGTTACGGTCGGCGTTTCTATTGGAATGCTGTCCGGCTTTTTCGGCGGCTGGATCAACTCGATCTTGATGCGCATGACAGATATGCTGCTGGCGTTTCCCGTGTTTTTCCTGCTGCTCACGGTGACGACGTTATTCGGGCGGACGATTCCGGTGCTGATTCTGGTGCTGGGCTTGACCTCGTGGGGGGTGAACGCGCGTGTGGTGCGCGGCGCCGTCCTGGCGCTGAAGGAGAAGGAGTTCGTTACAGCGGCGCGTTCGCTTGGCGCTACTAATTTTGATATAATCGTGAAACATATCTTTCCGAATATCCTGCCCATCATCATCGTGGACGCAACGTTACGGGTGGCGTTGGTGATACTCATCGAAGGCGGGCTGAGTTTTCTGGGAGTCGGTGTTCAGCCGCCCACACCAAGCTGGGGAAATATGGTCGCTGAAGGTGGTTCGCTCTTACGACGTGCCTGGTGGGTAAGCGTTTTTCCGGGCATTTTCTTATTCCTGTGTACGATTTCCTTCAACCTGGTGGGCGACGGACTTCGTGACGCGCTTGACCCGCGTATGAAATAATAATCCTATGAATTCTAAGAAAAGCGAAGTCTATTATTCGGTACGTAAGGCAATCATCTCAGGAGGCATCAAGCAGGGCGAAATTATCAACGAAGGTGAGCTAGCGCGAGAATACGGCGTCAGTCGGACCCCAGTGCGCGAGGCGCTTCTTACTCTGGTTGCGGATGGTCTGCTCAACAGCCTGCCACGCGCTGGGTATATGGTCACGCCGATCACGATCCGCGACGTGCAGGAGGCGTTTCACCTGCGCGAAATTCTAGAGACCGAGGCGATTCGTCTCGCCGCTGTGCAAATCTCGCCGGCAGAAATCGACGAGCTTGAATCCAAGAAGATGGGTATCCCGCCCCACTTGAACCCCGCTTATAACCGCGAATTCCATCATATAATTGCCTGTGCTTCCGGCAACGGGCGCCTGGCGCGCCTGATCGATCAACTGCTCGACGAGATGGAACGGATCCTCGTCTACGATCCGTTCATTGCTAACCCCCCTGATCCGGCGGAACATCAGAATATCATTGACGCACTGCGTGCCCGCGATCCCAAGGCTGCTCAGGAAGCGATGTGCGCACATCTCCGGCTTGTAAAATTGCGCGTCTTGGAACGTTTTTAGTTTGTGAACCTGTTTCTCCAGGATACTCAGAAGTGCCGGCAGGTATGTGGTTTGAATCCGTGAAGAGCGCAAAAAACCCACCGTTACAAGAGCCACCTCCAGATCAATTTCGCGCATTTTCCGTTCCAGCGTGGTGAAAACAAGCGGTAGTCATGCGACCGCTCGCACACGCAGAACCGCCTATATGGCAACTGGTAACCAGGCTCGTTTCTCATTTCCCAAATAGGCGCATCGGATTCACTGGACAGGCAAGCTCTGTTCATCGAGATGTAGGTCTATCCAGTGGCTGACCACGCTTGCCATTTCTGGGTCTGTGCCCACTCTTCTTCAATGCGTTTCTGGCAGTATGCGCGACTTGCCGGACCCTTGTGGACAGATGGTTCCGCTCTATGCAATCTACCGAGATAGTGCTGAGCGAGGCGATGCTGCACCGCCTGAATGGACGTTGTCATGGTCATGAAGGTTTTCCACTTTAGAACTGATCCAGCAGCCCGATCATGTCGGTTACAGCGCCACTTAGCGTCAGTGATTTGCCCTGCTCAAATGCTCGGCGATAACTCTCCGCACCGAGGTCCTGCTCCAGTTGCTCGTTGATCGCATCGACAACATCTTGCTCGGCATGTTCTGGATGCAGTGTTAAGAGACCTGACCATTGTGCCGCTGGCTGCAACATGCTCATCGCCTGCCATAATTTCATGGCGGGGATCAGTGCTTTCGCCAGGAGAATATCCGACTTGATTTCCAGGGCAGTTTCCGCCCCAACCCGCAGCGCGCTGCGAGCCGCACCGATTTCATGTTGTAGGACATGAATGTATGCGATCTCGATAGAGCAGAGACTTCGGTAGGCTGCTATTTTTGCCTCCATAGCGAGCGTGAGCGCCTGTTGATAATAGCTCAGTGCTTCGGCGAGGTTATTCTGCCGCAGACGCACGTCTCCCAGACTATAGGTCGCGGCAGTAAGGTTGAAGCCTGATTGATTGGCGCGCGAAGCCGTGATTGTTTCTTGGAAGTGATCCCACGCCGCATCCAATTCGTTCAACGCTAACTCGGCGTAGCCAAGTATGAGCAGATTACCTGGGATCATTTGGACGTAGCCGAGCCTCCGTGAATTCTCGACCGCTTTTAACGCATAACTCTTTGCTTCATGGAGATTGCCAAGGCGGGTATAAATGTTGCTGAGAGTATGATAGGCAAGACTGAAATCTATCTCTCGACCTGCCGCTTCAGTGATCTCCAGATAGCGCGTTGCGTGGACGAGGGCTTCGTCATAACGTCCCCGGAAAATCATAATGCGGGCAATACCCTGCAGCGCGTGTCCTGTCATTATTTCGGCATGGCACGTTTCGAAATGGGTCAGCGCTCGGCGAAAAGCTGTTTCCGCGCTGTCCAGTTCAGTTCGGTGCGAGTGAATATTCCCGATGAGGAACCACCCACGCCCCAGACTAAGATGATCTTTGGGGGAACGCCCTACTTCCAGCAAGTCCTTCCCGCATCGTTCTGCTTCCTCGAAGTCACCTGACTCGTATGCCATCATACCCACTAGATAAAGCAGTTCTCGTTCTTTTAGCTGATCGCCGCTCTGCCGAGCGCCAATCAAGCCCTGCCGATACCAGCGTAGTCGTTCGGGTACAGATAGGCGGACATGCACGTATTCGTCCCCAACAATACCAAAAGCTGCACTAAGCCGGGCGTACTGGAGATCGTCAGTGTTCCGAGCGGATGCCCACTGCTGCCAATTCCTGATCTGCGCCCAGTCTTTCTCAATCACCTGAAGCCAGTGACTGCTGTTGTCACGATTGTGCTGAAGCGCCACGTTCGCCTGGCGCAATCTACCGAGGTAGTGTTGTGATAGGCGATATTGCGCCGTCTCCAGGACTTGTGCTGCCATCACGAATCACCTCCCGATTCAAGTGCTAAGAGCGATTGGGCGTGCAGCACTAACAGGGCGTGCATCTGAAAGCGCCCGCTGCTGATCGGCTCCAGCAGCCCGCGATTAACCAGTGCCCGCGCGACGGGCTTGGGGTCTTTGACATCCCAGGCGACCGCCATCGCTTCCAGGTCAAAGGTCGCGGGCTTGGGCACAAACAGACCTAGATAAGCGAAGCGGCGACGGGTTTCGTCATCGAGCAAATCGGTGCTGCGTTTGAGCAGCGTGGCAATCGTCGGCGTTGTATCTCGCCACGCGCCGAGCATTTCGCTGGGAGCCTGCGCCTGTAGAAGACCTGCTCCCGTCCGCAGTTCGACCAGCAGTTCGCGGATTCCCCAGCCAAGCCGGGCTTCACTGTGCAGCAGACGCCCGGCAACGTGAATGGCGAGCGGCAAACCTTCCAGATCGCTCACCAAAGCGCGCGCTTCGTCGGGGTATTCAGCAGTGGTCTCAGGCGTGAGCTTGCCGAGCAGTTCGAGCGCGGCGGCGTCGGTCAGAACGGGCAGGCGATAGAGATCGTGTGCAGTCGGAGCAAGCGCATTCGCAACATCATTTAAGCGGCTGGTGATCACTAACGCGCACATCTGCCCACCTATTCGGAAGGGCTGAGCGTGTTCGGCTTGCCACACGTCGTCAACGATCAGAAGAACGCGCTTTTCGCGCAGTATCGCGGTCAGTTGAGTGCTGATCTCCTCGACTTTGCGCGCCCGACCCGACTCATTCAGCTTGAATGCATCCGCCCAGGCGGAAATCTCCCCGATAATGCTCGGATTCTCGCCCAGCGACGCCCACAGGACGCCATCCGGAAACTGCTGCGCGACTTCTGGATCGTGCGCCAGCATGGCAGCGGTGGTGCTCTTGCCAACACCGGGCCAGCCCTGAATGACGGTGGTGGCGCGCATTTCCGCGCCGCCGATGCCTAATCGCTGCTTGATTGCCTGTAGTGCTTCGTCACGACCGATCACGAGCGAGGGATGCGGCGGCAGAACGCTCGACGCGGCGGATTCCGAAGGGGCAGTCAGACGGACGGATGACAACTGTCCATTCAGGATGGTTTCGTAGAGATGAGTTGTTTCGTCTTCCGGTGGAGTCGCCAGTTCTGCATCCAGCACTTCTACCGCTTGCTGATACTGGCGCAGTGCTTCGGCACGCTGCCCGTTTGCCGCGTACAGGCGCATCAACTGGCGGTGTGCGGGTTCATGGAAGGTATCCATCGAAAGCCACTGCTGAGCGTGTTTGATGGCTTGGTTGTGCTGCTGCAAGTCCGCATAGTAGATCGACAGCCGCCGATGAATGTCAGCATATTCCCGGCGCAAACCTTCCCGCTCCGATATTTGCCAATCATCGTAACCCACGCTGTCGGACAGGCTGAATCCGACCATGAAATCCGCTCGGTAGAGTTCAATCGCCTGGCTGTAGAGCGGTAGACACTGATCACAGACGACATCGGGGCTGTGCCCATGCGACTGATACCCTGAAAGCAGAGACGTGAAGGCGTGGACATCCACCCAGATGACTTCTCGGTTAAGCATCAGGGTAGTTCGGTCAGCCTCGATCCACTTGATGGGTATCGCAGTTATCAAGGCGTGCAGCGTGCTGCGCAAAGCCGAGCGCCCATGCTCACGGTCGAGATCGGGCCAGAGCAGGTCCGCGATCACGTCACGGCTGTGTCGCTTGCCGGCTACCGCCAGGTATGCCGCGAGTGCCGTCGCTTTATGGCGCGCAATCCTGATCGGATGTCCCTGATATTCGATCTGGGGAAGTCCAAACAGACTCAGCCGCAAGTCGTCCATCTGTGCCTTCTTCCTGTCACGCTCTTGTCACGAGGTCGTCGCGCTCATTTTATATATTATTCACATCAAGCCGAAAAGCGACACATCCATTTGTCCCACCTTGATTACACCACCTGCAAGCCCCTTTAGCATAAGGAGCCGGAGCCATGAGACTTTTTGCCCCCTGGGAAGAAACGATCAATCTGGTTTCGGGAGCGAAACCAGCCCGAACCTCCCGACCCGGCGAACGCTTTGAAGTAGAAGAAGCGCCTCGCCGTTTAGCCAATGTGCGCGCGTGGAGTATGCCCGTTAAGGAGGAGAAAAGTGGAAAACCAAACAAACGGCTGGGGCGTTTCATCCTGCATCGATTTGTACGGTTGCGATCTGCATCTGATGCAGGATGAAGCGACGATCAAGCGCTTCGTGTGCGAGCTGTGCGACGTGATCAAAATGCGCCGCTTTGGTGAGACACAGGTGGTTCGTTTTGGTGATGACCCGCGAGTGACGGGGTTCAGTATGACCCAGTTGATCGAGACATCGCTGGTCTCGGCACACTTTGCGGACAACTCCTGCGCCATTTATCTGGATGTGTTTAGCTGCGCGCCCTACGATCCCAATGAGGCGGTGACGTTCGCCGCTCAGTTTTTCAAGGCGCAGCACCACAAGATACAAGTCATCACGCGGCAGTGAAGAATGCGAAGCACATGATTATCAACAACCTTGTCATGTCCAAGCTGGCTCAGGGAGTTCTCATCCTTCTGGCTGTCATTGCGGTAGCGATAGCCGACGTATTGCTGAAAAAGGCAACTGCTCACGGCAACCTCATGGATGCGCTTCGGAGTCCCTGGCTGATCTGGGCAATCGCTCTGTATCTGCTCCAGATCAGTTTCTTCACCATCGCTTTCATTGCTGGCTGGCGGTTGAGCATCATTGGCGCGTTGCATACCGCCCTCTACGCTCTAATTGTCCTTGGTGCCGGCGTATTTCTTTACAACGAGAACCTGACACGTCCGCAGATCGTCGGACTCTTGCTGGCGATCTGCGGCGTGGTGCTGATCAACTGGCCGCAATCTGTTGGAAACGAGTGAGCGAAATTATGGCTTCTTCCATCGTCAATAGCAGGCATTCACAGATAGACACCGCTCAACTGGCAGCAGCATTTGAAACATTCAGGCAAACCTATCCCGACTACGATTCGACCCGCAAACTCGACGAGTTACGCGCGACGGAATATGCGCGACTGGATCAAGAGGGGCATGTTTATCTGGATTATACGGGAGGCGGCTTGTACGCCGAGTCGCAGTTGCGTGAGCACATGGCGCTGCTCCGCGGCGACGTCTTTGGCAATCCGCACTCGAAGAACCTGACCTCGATGGCGATGACCGAACTAGTCGAGCAGACGCGCGATTACGTGCTGAAGTACTTCAATGCCTCGCCTGATGAATACATGGTGATATTCACACTGAATTCGACCGGTGCGCTCAAACTGGTGGGGGAATCGTACCCATTTGCGCCGGGCGACAACTATCTGCTGACTTTTGACAATCACAACTCGGTCAACGGCATCCGCGAATTTGCCCGTTCAAGAGGGGTGACGGCGACGTATATCCCGGTGGTTCCGCCTGACTTACGCGCCGATGAGGAAGCACTTGAGCGCGGGTTGGAACTTGCTCGCTCTGGCGCGAACAACCTGTTTGCCTACCCCGCGCAGTCGAATTTCTCCGGCGTGCAGCATCCGCTGGAATGGATCGCGCAGGCACAAAACAAGGGATGGGACGTTCTGCTGGACGCGGCGTCGTTCGTGCCCTCGAACCGGCTCGATCTCAGCCAGTATCATCCCGACTTTGTGGACATCTCATTTTACAAAATATTCGGTTATCCGACCGGAGTAGGCTGTCTATTGGTGCGCAAAACGGCTGCACGGAAGCTGCGCCGTCCCTGGTATTCGGGTGGGACGATCACATTTTCTTCCGTTCTGGCATTCGACCACTACCTGACGCCCGGTCCCGCCGGGTTTGAGGATGGGACGGTCAACTATCTGAGCCTACCCGCCGTCGAAATAGGTCTTAAATATGTCGAGTCGGTTGGAATCGATGTGATTCACACGCGCGTGATGTGTCTGACGGGCTGGCTGATTGAGCAGTTGCTTGGCTTGAGGCACAGCAACGGCACGCCAGTCATTCGGCTTTACGGTCCGCCAAATATAGAGCGCCGGGGAGGAACGGTGCAAGTCAATTTCTTCGATCCGAATGGCAATTTGATCGACTGTAATGCGGTAGAGCAACTGGCGAACGCGGAGCATATCTCGCTGCGTGCCGGGTGTCACTGTAATCCCGGAGCGCGCGAGATGGCATTAGGTTTCAGTCAAGATGAAATGTTGGCTTGTTTCAGAGACAAAGACAGCGCCAGCTTTGAGCAGTTCTTACAGATCATCGATGGCAAGACTACCGGGGCGCTGCGCGCCTCGATTGGTCTCGCCTCAACGTTTGCCGATGTCTACAAGTATGTGCGATTTGCCGAGAGCTTCGTGGACAAGCGCTTGCCGTGATCGGTGCGCGTAGTCGGACAAACTTTTATTCTGGGCGTGCATCTGAAAGCGCCCGCTGCTGATCGGCTCCAGCAGCCCGCGATTAACCAGTGCCCGCGCGACGGGCTTGGGGTCTTTGACATCCCAGGCGACCGCCATCGCTTCCAGGTCAAAGGTCGCGGGTTTGGGCACAAACAGACCTAGATAAGCGAAGCGGTGACGGGTTTCGTCATCAAGCAAATCGGTGCTGCGTTTGAGCAGCGTGGCAATCGTCGGCGTTGTATCTCGCCACGCGCTGAGCATTTCGCTGGGCGCCTGAGCTTCCAGCAGACCGGCTCCCGCGCGCAATTCGACCAGCAGCTCTCTGATACCCCAACCAAGCCGGGCTTCGCTGTGCAGTAAACGCCCGGCAACGTGAATGGCAAGCGGCAGTCCCTCCAGATCATGTACCAGCTCGCGCGCTTCAACCGGGTATTCACTGGTCGTTTCGGGCGTGAGCTTGCCGAGCAGTTCGAGCGCGGCGGCGTCGGTCAGAACGGGCAGGCGATAGAGATCGTGTGCAGTCGGAGCAAGCGCATTCGCAACATCATTTAAGCGGCTGGTGATCACTAACGCGCACATCTGCCCACCTATTCGGAAGGGCTGAGCATGTTCGGCTTGCCACACGTCGTCAACGATCAGAAGAACGCGCTTTTCGCGCAGTATCGCGGTCAGTTGAGTGCTGATCTCCTCGACTTTGCGCGCCCGACCCGACTCATTCAGCTTGAATGCATCCGCCCAGGCGGAAATCTCCCCGATAATGCTCGGATTCTCGCCCAGCGACGCCCACAGGACGCCATCCGGAAACTGCTGCGCGACTTCTGGATCGTGCGCCAGCATGGCAGCGGTGGTGCTCTTGCCAACACCGGGCCAGCCCTGAATGACGGTGGTGGCGCGCATTTCCGCGCCGCCGATGCCTAATCGCTGCTTGATTGCCTGTAGTGCTTCGTCACGACCGACCACGAGCGAGGGATGCGGCGGCAGAACGCTCGACGCGGCGGATTCCGACGGGGCAGTCAGACGGACGGATGACAACTGTCCATTCAGGATGGTTTCGTAGAGATAAGTTGTTTCGTCTTCCGGTGGAGTTGCCAGTTCTGCATCCAGCACTTCTACCGCTTGCTGATACTGGCGCAGTGCTTCGGCACGCTGCCCGTTTGCCGCGTACAGGCGCATCAATTGGCGGTGTGCGGGTTCATGGAAGGTATCCATCGAAAGCCACTGCTGAGCGTGTTTGATGGCTTGGTTGTGCTGCTGCAGGTCCGCATAGTAGATCGACAGCCGCCGATGAATGTCAGCATATTCCCGGCGCAAACCTTCCCGCTCCGATATTTGCCAATCATCGTAACCCACGCTGTCGGACAGGCTGAATCCGACCATGAAATCCGCTCGGTAGAGTTCAATCGCCTGGCTGTAGAGCGGTAGACACTGATCACAGACGACATCGGGGCTGTGCCCATGCGACTGATACCCTGAAAGCAGAGACGTGAAGGCGTGGACATCCACCCAGATGACTTCTCGGTTAAGCATCAGGGTAGTTCGGTCAGCCTCGATCCACTTGATGGGTATCGCAGTTATCAAGGCGTGCAGCGTGCTGCGCAAAGCCGAGCGCCCATGCTCACGGTCGAGATCGGGCCAGAGCAGGTCCGCGATCACGTCACGGCTGTGTCGCTTGCCGGCTACCGCCAGGTATGCCGCGAGTGCCGTCGCTTTATGGCGCGCAATCCTGATCGGATGTCCCTGATATTCGATCTGGGGAAGTCCAAACAGACTCAGCCGCAAGTCGTCCATCTGTGCCTTCTTCCTGTCACGCTCTTGTCACGAGGTCGTCGCGCTCAATTTATATATTATTCACATCAAGCCGAAAAGCGACACATCCATTTGTCCCACCTTGATTACACTACCTGCAAGCCCCTTTAGCATAAGGAGCCGGAGCCATGAGGCTTTTTGCCCCCTGGGAAGAAACGATCAATCTGGTTTCGGGAGCGAAACCAGCCCGAACCTCCCGACCCGGCGAACGCTTTGAAGTAGAAGAAGAGCCTCGCCGTTTAGCCAATGTGCGCGCGTGGAGTATGCCCGTTAAGGAGGAGAAAAGTGGAAAACCAAACAAACGGCTGGGGCGTTTCATCCTGCATCGATTTGTACGGTTGCGATCTGCATCTGATGCAGGATGAAGCGACGATCAAGCGCTTCGTGTGCGAGCTGTGCGACGTGATCAAAATGCGCCGCTTTGGTGAGACACAGGTGGTTCGTTTTGGTGATGACCCGCGAGTGACGGGGTTCAGTATGACCCAGTTGATCGAGACATCGCTGGTCTCGGCACACTTTGCGGACAACTCCTGCGCCATTTATCTGGATGTGTTTAGCTGCGCGCCCTACGATCCCAATGAGGCGGTGACGTTCGCCGCTCAGTTTTTCAAGGCGCAGCATCACAAGATACAAGTCATCACGCGGCAGTGAAGAATGCGAAGCACATGATTACCAGCAACCTTGTCATGTCCAAGCTGGCTCAGGGAGTTCTCATCCTTCTGGCTGTCATTGCGGTAGCGATAGCCGACGTATTGCTGAAAAAGGCAACTGCTCACGGCAACCTCATGGATGCGCTTCGGAGTCCCTGGCTGATCTGGGCAATCGCTCTGTATCTGCTCCAGATCAGTTTCTTCACTATCGCTTTCATTGCTGGCTGGCGGTTGAGCATCATTGGCGCGTTGCATACCGCCCTCTACGCTCTAATTGTCCTTGGTGCCGGCGTATTTCTTTACAACGAGCACCTGACACGTCCGCAGATTGTCGGACTCTTGCTGGCGATCTGCGGCGTGGTGCTGATCAACTGGCCGCAATCTGTTGGAAACGAGTGAGCGAAATTATGGCTTCTTCCATCGTCAATAGCAGGCATTTACAGATAGACACTGCTCAACTGGCAGCAGCATTTGAGACGTTCAGGCAAACCTATCCCGACTACGATTCGACCCGCAAACTCGACGAGTTACGCGCGACGGAATATGCGCGACTGGATCAAGAGGGGCATGTTTATCTGGATTATACGGGAGGCGGCTTGTACGCCGAGTTGCAGTTGCTTGAGCACATGGCGCTGCTCCGCGGCGACGTGTTTGGCAATCCGCACTCGAAGAACCTGACCTCGATGGCGATGACCGAACTGGTCGAGCAGACGCGCGATTACGTGCTGAAGTACTTCAATGCCTCGCCTGATGAATACATGGTGATATTCACACTGAATTCGACCGGTGCGCTCAAACTGGTGGGGGAATCGTACCCATTTGTTCCGGGCGACAACTATCTGCTGACTTTTGACAATCACAACTCGGTCAACGGCATCCGCGAATTTGCCCGTTCAAGAGGGGTGACGGCGACGTATATCCCGGTGGTTCCGCCTGACTTACGCGCCGATGAGGAAGCACTTGAGCGCGGGTTGGAACTTGCTCGCTCTGGCGCGAACAACCTGTTTGCCTACCCCGCGCAGTCGAATTTCTCCGGCGTGCAGCATCCGCTGGAATGGATCGCGCAGGCACAAAACAAGGGATGGGACGTTCTGCTGGACGCGGCGTCGTTCGTGCCCTCGAACCGGCTCGATCTCAGCCAGTATCATCCCGACTTTGTGGACATCTCATTTTACAAAATATTCGGTTATCCGACCGGAGTAGGCTGTCTATTGGTGCGCAAAACGGCTGCACGGAAGCTGCGCCGTCCCTGGTATTCGGGTGGGACGATCACATTTTCTTCCGTTCTGGCATTCGACCACTACCTGACGCCCGGTCCCGCCGGGTTTGAGGATGGGACGGTCAACTATCTGAGCCTACCTGCCGTCGAAATAGGTCTCAAATATGTCGAGTTGGTTGGAATTGATGTGATTCACACTCGCGTGATGTGTCTGACGGGCTGGCTGATTGAGCAGTTGCTTGGCTTGAGGCACAGCAACGGCACGCCAGTCATTCGGCTTTACGGTCCGCCAAATATAGAGCGCCGGGGAGGAACGGTGCAAGTCAATTTCTTCGATCCGAATGGCAATTTGATCGACTGTAATGCGGTAGAGCAACTGGCGAACGCGGAGCATATCTCGCTGCGTGCCGGGTGTCACTGTAATCCCGGAGCGCGCGAGATGGCATTAGGTTTCAGTCAAGATGAAATGTTGGCTTGTTTCAGAGACAAAGACAGCGCCAGCTTTGAGCAGTTCTTACAGATCATCGATGGCAAGACTACCGGGGCGCTGCGCGCCTCGATTGGTCTCGCCTCAACGTTTGCCGATGTCTACAAGTATGTGCGATTTGCCGAGAGCTTCGTGGACAAGCGCTTG
>CAVXEZ010000013.1:0-648166 GCA_963760975.1 uncultured Chloroflexia bacterium
AACCATCTGGCGCGGCGCGAGCTCCACCGAGCCCAGGGTATCCTGATTGGCGCAGGTAACTACCGTGACGGTGGGCAGGTCGTGATCGGCAACGTCGCTGATCCAGAGCGAATGCGGCGATACATCGACGGTGTGGACGGCAAGTACGCTTATCTGCCGAAGGAAGGACTGCTGTTTCCGGCGCTGCTCGAACCCGAAACTTCGGCGTCCGAACCACAATCCGATCTGTCCTGCGCGGAACTGGTGCTGCGCGGCGAACAGGATGTTTTGGTCAACGATTGGATGGCGTGCGCGGTCGGGCAGTACGTCTCTGCGC
Source organism: uncultured Chloroflexia bacterium (assembly GCA_963760975.1). Taxonomy (GTDB): domain Bacteria; phylum Chloroflexota; class Anaerolineae; order Aggregatilineales; family Phototrophicaceae; genus Flexifilum. Next base: position 317 of record CAVXEZ010000013.1, read on the forward strand.
TGCTACGTCGCCAGCCGATCCGCACCTTCGCCAGCTTCATCAGTCTTGACGGAATGAGCGTCCGCAGCCTACCGATCTGTCGGGACGAACTGCAGGCGTATCTGCCGCAGCCTGCCGACGACTGATTTACCGCTTTAACCGATGATTTGCCGCAGGCTCCGCTCGCAGCGGCGTTTTGTGTTCTATTTACAGGGAAAGGAGTAGCGTCATGCGTTATTGGGACGACATGCGGACTAAATACGGTTTCAATGATGGCGGAGCTGTGCCGGATGGCGCGGAAGTCTATCGCACGGTCTATATCCGAGCCGTCAATCAACTGGCGGAGCAGTTGAGTAGCGGCGTGCGCGCCACCGCTTATGATCGCGCCGGTGTCCATAACTGGTGTTTGATCCTGTTCTACGACGTGAATGACCTGTCAGGTCGCACACCGAATGAACTGGCGGAGCCGTTGGACCTATCGGGTGAGGAGGTGCTGGAACCGGACGAAGCGATGGGCGAAGCTATTCGACAGGTATACCTGCTCAATCTGGACAGCTTCGTGCAGGTTTCGGTTGACCTGTCTGATAGCTTTGGGGAGTTCGTGACTGCGCTCTATCCGGTGAACGAAGGCGACCCGTTGGTGGCTGAAGTCAATGGACAGCCGCAGCATATTTATTCCGGCGGGCGGGTACGGCTGGTACGTGAGGTCAAGTCCTTCAATGGGATGCTGCTGCCGGTTGGCAGTGAATACGCAGCGACGTGGATTGATTATCACCCGCCGCTGGTGGGGCTGGCAGCACATTCCGCCGATCCGGTGCTTGCCATCACTGCCCCTGATGCGCTCGTAGTGATCGAAGTCCCCTCCGAGATCCGCGCCGCCAGCGAGAACCGCGAGCCGATCCCGCCGTTTCATCTGCGCGACACGGACGATGAGACGCTCGAAGGATATGGCGAGTTCTACGACTGGAACGCCGCACAGGCCGCCATGCGTCAAGCGGTGGATGAACTCGGACAAGCCGTTCAGATCGTCAACGGCTACAGCAACACAGTGACGTTTTGCGACCCGGATGAGAGCGAGTGAGCGCCATGCTTCAATGTCAACGTCAGAACACCCATCGCTCGAAGCTGCCAACGCCCGGCGTAATCGGGCATATCGTTGGCCAGCCTACCGTCAATCCTCGCCGTAAGTGCATCGTCAGCCACTATCCCCTGTGCGACAGCGCAGGTTACCGGTTCAGCCTCGGCATTCACACCGTATTTGTCAGATTCCTCGACAATGGCGAGATTGCCCGCTTCAGCGGCATCTGGTTCGAGGAACTGCCATGAGCGGCAGCCTAATACATCTCAACTGGGAGCCGGTGATTCTGCTCAAGATTGTACGGATGCCGTTCGGCGGCTTGGGTGGACTATCTCTCAAGCGTGCTTATCTCGCGCACGACGAGGGGCGGTTGCTCCACGCCGATTGGACACTCGAAGCGGCGGAACGCGCCGAAGGGCTGGTATCTGCAACTGGGTGGATGCTCAAGTCCACGCCAATTGCCCCGTTTAGGCTGCAAGGCAAAGGCGCGAAGATAATCCCCTCTGGAACATGGGTGCTGCCCTACAGCGACCACTTGTTCGTGCTTTACAGTGCTGGAAGCGCAGCACTCACCGATGTAATCAAACACATTGATCAGTATCCGACCGATCCTGTAACGCTTTCAGCGCTCGTTCGCCTCAGCCAGATTCTCTAGTCAAAGGAAAACCTCATGACGCAAGACTTGAAAGCTGCTGCAATGCAGCAGTATCACGACCACTTCGATACCGCCCAGTACAACACCATCGGCGAGTTTCTCGCTTCCAATTTGAAGGCCGACCGCAACGATCCGCTCCTGATCGATATCCTAGTCGCGGTGCAGAACATGGCGTTTGGGCTATGTGGTCATCCTGATTTCAATGAGGCGTGGCATCGACTGGCAGTGTACTGCGGGCAGAACTTTCTCTCGTTTCATACGGTCGACGCGATGCGTGACTTCCTGCGTCGTTTCGCACCTAACGATACTCGTATCGATGATTTTGAGGCGACCGCCAAAGGGATGTTGCGCGCTTACAGCGGATTGGATGACCTGAAGTCCGCCACTGCACATGCCAATGGCATTCACTCTTGGCAGGGGCGGACGGCATACGAACTGCTCGCCGCCGTCGATTATCTGACACAGACCGCCATTCATCTGCTGGCACACAGCGATGAGACCTACACCTGCGAGAAACTGCACAAGGGATTGAATCGGATTACGGGTGCGTTGTATGAAGGTATTCGGCACAGTGAGCAGCCCATGCTCTACAACTTCAAAAGCACCTACTTCCCCGACGAGCGTGATCGCTGACACACCCTCCTTATGTTTGCATTCCTACCCGGAATATGCCCTCGCTTTGCCCTAACCGTTCTTCAGCGCGTACAGTCCGAATTGCATCCATCTGGCTCAAGTAGTGTGCAGTTCGCCCCGCGTTCGGAGCCTATCCGCGCGCATCGCCTATCGCCCCTCACTGACTGAACCGCCGTCGATGCTGCCCCGCACTCGCACTCACCGTCTTTGCCGCGAACTGCGCTGACCTGCCAAGACTTGCTTGTATTCGTCCTCAACACACGATCGCTAGCCGTCAGGTCATCTGCTGCTCGTTACACCATGCTCTCCTCTTGCGGAGCGCTTTGCCCATCTGACCTGTAAACGTGCCGATTTGTCTCTGACCATCCTAGCAGGCGCGCCGCCCGTCAAAATCCTTCGGATTTCGCTTTACCCGATTGCGTCTGGCTTGTGCCGCCAGCAATGCTTCGCATTGCCGCTCATTGCAATCGGGTAGCGCCCGTTGGGTGACGGATCGGCTTGATCGCCTGCTTTGGTTTTGTCAGAAATCGGCACAGGGTCGATGGATAACGAAAGCGCGTAAGCGCAGAGGAGAAACAAATCATGGGGACTTCACTGAATTTGCAGTTGACCGGATACGTTGGCAGCGATCCGCAGGTGCGTCAGGTCGGTGAACAGAGTGTCGCATCGTTCTCGGTGGCGGTCAGCCGCAAGAATCGCACTGGCGAGAAGCAGACGGTCTGGGTGCGGGTGAATTGCTGGAACAAGCTGTCCGACGTGGCGGCGCAGTACGTTCACAAGGGGTCGCTGGTGCAGGTGATGGCGGAATGGCTGCGCCCGTCCGCGTGGGTTGACCAAACCGGTACACCACAGCCGAGCCTCGATGTGGATGCCAATCGCCTCGTCCTGTTGGATCGCGCTGAAAACGGTGACAATGGTCACAGCGAAGAACCGAGCGATATTCCATTCTAGTTAGCAATACTCGCCACCACGTGAGGACGGTGCAAGTTGCATCGTCCTTACTGGATTTGCCCGATAAGCCGCGCTCGTTTGAATTGAAGTTGTTAGGAGATGCTTACAATATCATGTTCACCCGAAAACCTCGTAGGCAATGAGGCGCAACTCTTCCGCTCGAATTTGCTCTAGAGTAGTCCTTGGCTCAACCACATCGCGATAAAGCTCATTCTCGACGAAGAACTCGTCGAGCAATTCAACTAACACTGGCTGATTCTGTGTCTGCTTGTATTCGTCACGGATTTGTTTAAGATCCTTATCGCGCCTAAATGCATCGAGCGGCACGTTTGCCAGTACGCGCTGAACTCTTGCACGTGTGGCTCCCAGCGCATCGTCTTCCGGCGTATTGAACAATGTGGACTGCGTAAGGGCAGTGCTCAATTCCAGATTGAGGCTACCTAACTTGGGTGGCACACGTTGCGACCGAATGGCACTGTTGATCTCTTGCAGAACACTGGTCGTTGCGGTGTCCAACAAATCAAATACCTCAAAACCCTTAGGCATCTGTCTGGGTTCATCAGGTGAGGTCTGCAAATAACGGAACAGCCGTCGCTTATCCTGAATGAGCTCGCCATCGTCGGTGAACAACCGCCAGAAGTGGCGGTCACCTGCCTGAAATGCAAAGAAGACGCCAGTTGGACGTGGTGGAACGGTTTTGCCCAATCCTGAACCAATCCCGCTGGGAATTGCTCGGATGCGATCCATGCCTACCTGCTGCAAGTACAGCATTAGCGGGAATTTCATTTCATCGGTTGACACCAACTCATTTTCGCGTTCCAAATCATCCATCACGGATGAGTCGCCAAGCCGCAGCTTTCGGAGCTGTTCAAGCGACCGCGTTCCGATCACCTCGCCAAGCACGCTGGCATCCAAGCCAACCGTGGCGTCAATGGCGCGAATCCGATCCTGTAGGCGCTGAACCAAGCGCAATAGGTTTTCCAGCCCCTTCTGCGGGAAACAATTGTAGATTGCCAGTTGTTCAAACGACGTGCCAAGCCGGTCAATGCGACCTGCGCGCTGAATCATGCGAATCGGTGTCCAGTGGAGGTCATAGTTGATGATCACGCCAGCATCTTGAAGATTCTGACCTTCACTGAGCACATCCGTCGAAATCAGAATATCGATCTCAGGTTCGTCGTCACTGATGAGCGAGAGTTCCCCCGGCGGGGTATTGGCGACAGGTGCGAAGCGGCGCACGATATTCTCGCGCTGCTCCGGACGTGTGCTGCCATTGATCAGCGCGATCACGGGAGGGCGTGACCAGCTTTCTGCCCACGCCGAGTCCTCGACAAGCTGGTCGTAGACGTAAGCCGCTGTGTCGTGATAGTAGCTGAATACGAGCACCTTGCTGTCATGAAGCTCATTTCCCAGCACCGACTGTACCTGCGCCAACTTCGCGTCGCGCTGGCTGGTATCGGGCATCTGCTGCACAAGTTCGACCATGTCCAACATGCGTTCAAGAGTCTTGATGTCCGTATCGACGGCGCGGCGGATCGCTTTTAAGTCGTATTCACGGATGTCAATCTCGTCGAGATTGGCAATGATGGCTTCCATCTCCGCCGTTAGTTCTGAATCCGTCGTGCCAGCATCCTCTTGCGCTTCCAACGCCAGCAGTTTGCGGTTGCTGGCGGGATCGAGCAAACGGTCGTTGAGCAGCATCGAGTAAAAGCGGTCTTGGAAGCGACGCTGTCGTTCGGTGCTGATGCGAAACGCCGTCAGCGAGCTTTCGAGCCGTTTGAGGTACAAGGTTTTCAGGATGCCGATCAGTGCCTCGGAGCTTTGACGAACCTTCCGAGTCTCTTCATTTTCCGTGCCTTTGCGGAAGCGCTCGACGTCGAAGCTGACCAGCTCCAGCGTTTCGATTAGCGTGACAATCTTCTCGTAGAAGCCGTCGTAGGTCGCATCAAGATCGTAAGTGATGCTGTGTAGATGGCGCTCAGGAAACTTGATGATCCCTTTGCCGGGCAGGCGAATTTCTTCGCCCGCTTCCTGCCGCTGCTTGATATCCTGACGGCTGCGACGCACCATCACCTGCTCCAGCAGGGTGAAAATGTCGGCGCTGCTATCCTGAATCGCCTTAAAGAAGCCTTTGAGGTTGCGGATGCCGTATTCACGGAAGAAGGTATCTTGGGCGCGGGTGAGGAACGCGACCTGATGGTACAAGTCCCAGATCGAGTTGTTGATCGGCGTGGCGGTCATCAGAACGACGATTTTATCCGGGTTGCCAGTACCGAGCAGCTTCATCAGGTTCTGGTAGCGCCCAGTGCCGGGATTGCGAAAATTGTGACTCTCGTCCACAAGGACGACGTTGTAGCTGTTGTACTGCTTCCAGTCGAAGTCGGCGCGGCTGACCGCCTCCTGCGAGATGACGTCGCACTTGATGCCGTACTCGTCGAGCTTCGGTTCCCAGACCAGATCGCGGAGCTGTGCCGGGCAGACGACCAGTCCGCGTGGGATGAAGCCGCGACGCCGCTTACCGAGTACATAATGCTCCAGCAAGCCCATGCCGATGTAGGTCTTGCCTAAGCCGACGGCATCGCTGACGATCACACCGCCGTGCCGGTCGATCAGACGGATGGCTTCACGCAAGCCCTCCTGCTGGAAGCTGGCAAGCTCGACGCCCAAGCGGGCTTCGGGTGCATCGGGCAGCAGGCGATCCTTGAAATATTCGTACAGCACCTTGATGAAGACGTCGTGCGGTGTCCAGCGCGCGCCGCCAAACTTGCTTTCCGCCAGCGTATCGATCAGCGTGGCTTTCTGATCGACTGAATCTGCCCACATGCTCTCGAACCAGTTGTCGCGCAGGTCGCGGATCACGGCGTTATTCTGCTGGACGAGGTTGAGTTCGGCTTTGCGCGTCATGCCAGAGGGGGTGAAGTTGCTGCTGCCGACTATCGCGGCATTGGGCATGAGGTAGGCTTTGGCGTGCAGGAAATCGCCCCGATAGAAGCGGACCGCCACCGACTCGCGTTCAAGGAAGGCGATCAGGTCGTCGATCAGGTGAGCGTAGTCGCGGGTGAGCGGCATGGCTTCGAGGTCGCCGCGCAGCTTGTCGCGGTAGAGGCGGGTGAGATCGACCAAACCCGCGTCCTCGTTCGGGTTGACGATCTCCGGCGGGCGACCGAGCAGCAGCCGGAATGCCGACAGCGGCTTGAGCGCTTCGCCGAGCATGTTCCAGACCTGCGGCTCGAAGAAGCCGCTGGCGATGTCGAGTTCCGATTCGCCCCATTCGGTGAGCAGGCAGCGCAGCACCTCGCGCAGTTGGCGGTCATTGGTGATGTTGTCGATGTAATCCGGCGGATGGTACATGAGCTAACCTATCCCAAAAGGCGTTAAGTCGACACTAAGGGCGCGCGCCAACCAGAGGATTGCTGCTTGTCCGCGAAGGTCAACCAGTGAGTCAACCATTTGATTGTGCTTTACGGTATTTCTGAAAACTCGAAAATCGTTGAGCATTCGCTCACAATCAGTCCTTGAACGGAAATAGGGTGCAAAGTGAGACCAGTGCTGCGAAGACACGATGATCTTAGCGTAATCATTCACGTCGCACTGATCTAGGCGAATTCGCGGATCATTATAGTGACTACGTTCGCTGCCGGGCACACTTCCGAGTATGGTCTCGATGCGATTCTTCACCCGATCCCGAATATCGCCTGGTATCTCGCTGCGCCAATAGTCGAGCCCATATGCGGCACTTAGTACATTATGAATTGTGTTTCGAATCGAAATCTCGATCGCATCAATTACTGGGTTGCGCTGCTCTTCGGGCATACGCACTATAAGCCCGCAGAGGCGCCGAATCTCCATGATTAGCAATCTGGCACGCTGATTCAAGAATGCGCTGAAATTATCTGTCCAAATTCCTGAATCTTCATCAACCGGGATAAAATGCGTGCTCATGATCTTTTCAAAATCACCGCTGTCTCCGTGCAAGTCGTAAAACTTCCGGAAGTATTCACTCGGACGTTCATTGGAGATGCTCTGGTTGAGTTCTGTGGGGATGAAGCAAAAGTTCGGAATGCTATGAACCATACGGTGGGGAACGTTCTGCTCTTGCAAGAATGCGATTGGGAAAATGTGGTGTCTTTCAGCACGTGTGAACTTGGAGAAATGCTCCCCCTGAATATGGATTTCCGATTTGTTTGCAAAGTGGAGAGGGCGGTTAAGATTAAGCAAACAAAGGAAGCCATTACGTATAGCAGAAGTTGTGCTCCGCATACTTGCTTGAATGAGTGCTCTTTCATCTAGCGGCACAGGCATCGAATCGAAGTCAAATTCCGTGTCATCATCAATCAGTTTACGAATTTGCTCGGCATCTTCCGACATGCGCGTTTGACTCGCACCGCTATATCGTTCCGCAAAGGCTGTACGCCAAAACCATTTTTCAAGCTGATCACGATGCGCAGATGATCGGACATCATTCGTGTTCCCGTAGAAGAAATAGTAGGCAAGAACGGGCACCATAGCGCTGTAAGGTATGAAATCTGCACGTTTGACGCCGAGATTTGCCTGTAGAAAATCTACAGCGAGCTTTAGGCACTCGACCGTTCTTTCCCAAACAGCTTGTACTTCCTCGGATGTCAAGCCCATTTGTGTTGTGTGTTCAGTGCGCCCCCTTGTGTTTAGCGCGAGCGCCTGCGGGACGTTTGTCTCCTGAATGACACCGAACGAATTCGCAAGCGGCTTGATGATATCTTTCTGTGACCGCTCACGCAGGTCAAAGCTGTCGGTCAGTACCGACGCGGCAATGAGATCGTACCGAGTAAGCCGTTTGCTCTGTTGGTTGATGCGTTCAAATATCTCAATTGCATCGTCTAAATCCATGCTGCTGACGCTAACTACCGAGAAGGGATAGGTGATCAACCGCTGGCGGACATCTTGAAAGCGCTGGCGATACTCTGCTGGAAGCGGATCGTAGATTTCAAACATGTTTTCCTTCAATAAGTCACGAATGGCAATCCATCGTCGGTTGTCTGGTTCTCGATACTGAAAGTGCTTATCGGTTTCTTCGTTGGCAAGATCAACAACAATTTTCCTATATTGTTCACCGCCAATTGTTAAGCCATTGACCGTAACATAGAGTGACGTGAGCCGCTGCTGCCCATCCAAGATGAACGTGTATGATTGACCGTTTTCGATGGGCGGCTGATTGAGGTAATCGACGGAACGAAGCATGTGATTGTATTGAGGTGGCGCCTTCCAGAGAAAGATCGTTCCAATCGGATATTCTCGGTACATGCTGTCGAGTAGGTGCTGAATACAACTCCGTTCCCACACGAACATGCGCTGGAAGCGCGGCACACGGTAAGAACCCTGCGCCATCGCTGTCATGATAGAGCCAAAACTTTGCGGTTCCACTTTGAGACGTTCAGTCCGCATAAGCATTGTATTTAATCTCCTCTGTGTCAGTAGCGCGCTGTGTTCGTCTAGTCTTTAGCGGAATATACAAAAATGACAAATCAGCTCCAGTCCCCTATATCTTAATTGAACTTAGTGCAACAATACCCTTTAATTAATATTAATGCACCTTCACAACTGTGCGGGGACGAATTAACACTAGGAGATTGACTAACCTTACATCTGCCCCATGTCAACATGCGTTAGAAGGCTTTGAGATGCGCAATAATCGGCACGAAGATGCCTCAATAGCGCTCAAAGATGGGAACAAATCACAGGATAAGGTTACACGTCAGCTTCGTTATTTCTTGGACGGATGAAGAAATCTACTACCGAACACGGACACCAGCCAAGCAGAAACACCTAGCAGGATAGAGGCTGTCGTTGATGGCAGCGTGGTGACACTCATCACCGCGCGGTGCGCTTATTCTCTTTCAGTGAAAGCGGGCGCTCGCGCCCATCCCATCGCCATCTGTGACTTGCGGTGCAGACAAACCTGCGTTTCCAAGGCAAATTTGCTCTTACTGCAAGCTGCCTCTTCACGTTTGACCGACGCTTTGTATGTCGGCCATCTCCTGTCTACTAAGTACCGAGGAGATCGGCGACTAGTGGAATCAGCTGCTTTTCTTCAAAAGTCTCGCGCCACATACTCAAATTACCTCCCATTGTTGGTACCTCTTCGAGCGAATACGGCATCATTTGAGGATTCTGGTTGCCGAACGTAGGGTAAATCAGCGTTTTGTGAATGACTCGCCACTCTCCATACAGATCTTCAGCTCGACTTGCAACCAGTGCTATGTTGAAGCCGTATCCGGAAGGGGACATAATGATCCCCCATGCTTTTACTTCGGCCATATTGAACTGTCTCACTAGGTTTTTCTGCTGATTTGGCTCTGCAATCTTGATGTTGATATTTATCGCTTCCCCTGACTTGCTACCACGCTTCACTATCGCGAATATGAATGGATCATTCTGCACAAGATCGAGCTTAGAAAACTCGGATTGCTCATTGAAGCGTGCGATAAAATCTCTTATAGTTTCGCTGATCTCGTTTACTGAATATTCCAGTAGCCTCAGATCTTCAGCTTGTTTTTTAGTGCGTTGTGCAGATGCAAGTTCTTCTGCTTCCCGCTCACGGTGTCGTTCCGTGTCCCTGTGAAATAGAGGCGTCAAGTCAGACGATGAAACGCCGCAACTCTGCTGCCTGCCATCAAGTCTTTGTCTTACCTCATCCCACGTCTGATATCGGGTTGACGGTGACTTTGCCATCATTTTCATGAGCATCTGTACAATGCCAATTTCAAGTGATGAATTGAAGGTCAATGGATCAATAGGGGATTGAAAAAAGTGGACATCCTGCCAGTTGTCATTAGCTGGAGGCTGGTAAGGATAGTTGAGCGTGGCGATTTGGTAGAATACAATACCCATCGAGTACATGTCCATTGCTGCCGTATTTTTCTCATGCCGCCATGCTTCGGGCGCGTAGTAGGCTTTTGCACCGACGCCCTTGAGGGTTTCACTTCGTGTAGCTGCATCTACTATTTTAGACAAACCGAAGTCCGCAATTTTGTAGACGCCCTGTTCAACAAGAATATTGTCTGGCTTGATATCACGATGCACTAACCGCTGATTGATTGCCTTCATCCCAGAAGCAAGTTGTTTGAAGATCTCGATTATTTCTTCTTGGCTAAAGAAGTTTTGCGGACGGCGTGCGTCAAGAATTTCCTCAAGCGTGCTTCCTGAGATATATTCCATTAACATATAGGGTGGGAGGTCAGGATAGCGAGTGCCGTCATGAAAGTAGATTACGCGAACGACGTTTGGATGTGTGATATTTATCGCGAGACTGCCTTCATTGAATAAAGCACGTTCTTCCCCCTCAGAAACGAACGTTCGTTGAAACGTTTTTAGGGCATAAATTGCTCCGCTGGACCGATTCTTTGCCATATAGACAGTACCAAAAGAACCTTGCCCTATGACATCAACGATATCGTAAACGTCGTTCTGATATGCGCCGTATACCGATTTGCCGCGCAAATCCAGCATCTGTACTTTTCTCCTGAGATTAGTTCAATGTCTCGGTAAATTTCAATATAAGATTAAGCTACCGTGATGCGCCAACTTGCTTTCCGAATACGCCTTGCCGAGTCCACTTTATTACGAGCCACTCGACGAAATTCAAAAGTGGGAAGCCGACGACGACCGGCACAATGGCGACGAAGAATTGGAGAAGCAGCGAGAACTCGCCCACGAACCCCCAGCGCCCAAAGCGTATATACCAAAGCGCGAATAGCCCGAATTCAGCCAGAATGCAGACAAGGGCATAGTTAAGAATTGTTCCATAAGCGATTGCGCCGTAGAGATAGACGCGTGGCCGCGTGGACATGAGCAGACGTATATGGACATCAACTCTGTACCGATTGAATTGCGTTTGGTGCAGCAGAACAATGATGAGCGGAAGCATAGTCCTAGTCCCTTCGTATAGGTTGGTAACGCTATATACGATAGAACAGAGTTTCGGTTGTATCAATTTCCTCGTTTGTGTGCTTCATCCGATATTTTCACGATCATCAATCACGTTGATATCCTGCATTGGAACTTCACCAGAACGTGGAGAGGCATTATCTGCATGGATAGTCCACCGAATGGTATGATCTTGCCAGTCAATCGACTGGAAATCTTCCCGTAGTCGGAGGGAGTCGGAAGCAAAAGAGGTTTTAGGGAGTAAAGGGACGTATCTACTCGGTCCATACTCGCTTGGGCGACCAAATTCATATTTCGTGACGTCGCGTTTAGTATTGTCGCACTCATAAGTGTCGTATTGATCGAGACTCAGTGTAATTTTCTTGTAATCCGCCAGTTCAACCTCATCATAAAGCGAAGCACTAGGTAGCTCAAGATAGCCTCTGACGTATTGTGCGTATACGCTGCCCGTATTCGTCATGATGACCTCAAGATCAAGGCGTGTCTTTGGTTCAGGCTTTGTGTCTTGTCCGAAAAGCCCTGTCGGCATAGGCAAGATCATAAACTCGCGCTCATACGTCATCCGAATTTGGAACTTAAGTTCGATTTGTGCATGTTGACTTCGCGCCATCACATCTCGAATCTCGTAGTCTTCCATCGCCGCTGATTCAAAATTGAAGCGCTTGTAGTAGCGCTTGTCCATCGCTTGATGAGCAGTAGTACTTTGTGGAATCTCTACTACGTAAGCAAAGTGATTAGGTGCAGAAGAAAGCTGAACTGGATGAATGACAAACCCAGTTAGCCGCGGACGGATGTTATTGATCACATGCTCCAGCCACTCTTTGGAGATGACCGAAGCATCTACCGGGGTGATCTGCCCTGGCACGGGTGGCGTGACGTTTCTGTCTTCTGAGATTCCGTAGATGATCACGCCACCGTCGGAATTCGCCATTGCGGAGACATCTTTGGTAATCTCGGCGCGTTTATCGTTGGTTTTAGCGAGCGAGCCTGACGCTTTGTAATCGAGGTTCAGACTTTCGGGTATCGCGTCGGTGATGTGTTGCTGAAGTTCCACTTCTGTCCATACAGTGCTCATCTGCTAATCCTCAACGTCATCGTCAAGTTGCCAAGTGGTATCCATTTGGTAATTGCCTCCAATTGGTTTGCTATTGTCGTCGTCGAGCTCGTGTGCCTCATACATGAGCACATTAATTTCGGCTTCGAGCGCGGGCGACCGCTCCGAGTTAACTCTCAACGCTATGACGAACTCATGCCACTTCCGGCAAGTCGAATTTTCTCCGGTATTGGTTTAGAAGTTCAATTTCCTCTGGCGACAACTTCAGACGCCGCCGCTCCCAAACTTCAGGATCGGATTCTGGAAGATTTAGCAGAAAACTGGATTTAGCAACGTGATCTAGTAGTCGTTCTACATCCGTCTGCTGAGCATTTCGTACTTCATCACGATATTCGTGCAACCAAGGGACGTAGTAACTGTCGAATGATAGAGCGTTGAACAAATCAAAAGCAGCTTCTATTAGACTTTGCATCTCAGAAAAAGTAAGGTTGGGAATTGTTCGGCTATGCGGTGGCATCATTTGCTGAATTTTGTCCAAATGTGCGAGGAAATTATTCCGAATGTCACGCACGGTACCTTCCAAAGCCCGGATGCGTTTGTCAAAATCAACAATTCCCAGACGAGCAATCACCTGTTGCTTCGTTTGATCGTCCTGAGTATTCATCACTATATCCCGTTTAAAATTGCGCAGCGTGAGTGAGTCGCCCCCACCCTCCACTATCGTTCGTGACGCTATCATCAAAGTGGTTTCAATCAAGGCGGCTCTGGTTGTGCGCCAAAACACATAGTCATGAGTGTTTGGTGCAAACAACCAGAACGGAAACATCTCAATCTTTTCAAGAATAAACATCATTGTGTTTAGCTCACGAAGCTGAGTAAAAATGGCATCCCGTTGTGTTTCGTATTCTGGTATCCAGTTTGGATCCAGCACGTTAGCTGCGTGGAGTGGAGGGTAGGTCATTCTTCGTCACTTTCGTCAACAGGTACATTGTCAGTTGTGGTGCTTCCTCTCAAACTCCCCTCGATCACAGCGATGTCGTCATCGTCCAGCCCATAAGCCTTGTACACCAGCGCGTTGAGTTCCGCTTCGAGCGCGGGCAGCCTATCCGGGTTGTCCAGCGCCGCGTCGAGGCAGCGCTGCGCCACCACCGCGATCCTTTCACGCAGGTTGGCGGGTGGGTTCGGGATGGGAAGCTGCGTTACGTACTGGGTGAAAAACCGATAGTACCCACCGCGAATTTGCGTTGACAAACCGCCATAGAAATATTCGACTGCCTTGGAATTTAGAACACTAGCCAGATATATGTCATCATCTGGAATGATGTAACAAGTGTTTCCTGAATAAAAGCCATCTATATCGACAGCAAATTGGGGTTCTGGTGCAATATCTGAATAGATGATCTTTGGAGTCTCGAACGCGCCGTAGTAGGCACATGCCCTGAGTTCCCACCACCAACGTCCTTGATCCTGTCGTATCCGTAGCGCATCCTCAAATTGCGTCAGATGATCGTGTATGGCGGGATATGTATTTCGGAAGATTGATCTTGCATCTTTTTCGCTATTTGCGCTTGCCCATGCGTTACTTGCATCAGCATCGCCGCTGTTTTGAATGGCAATTAGGTACAAAGCGCGTGATTTGACGCGCCATCTTCTTACGTCCCTGCCACGTAGCCAAGGTTTAATTATTCCAGCGCTCTTGGGATCGGCGGCAATCAATTCATCTCGTTTCTTTGCGTCGATGATGAACGCCTCGTTGAGTCCTGTGATGATCCCTCGATAGACTTGCTCGCTGACATATTCTCCCAACGGAATACCAGTAGATTTCAATTTCGAAAGAACCTGTTGCACATTAGCGGCGACAATTTGCCATTCGCCCGCAGCCAGATCACTGCGATGCAAGTTGACGCCATTTACTAAAGCGCCGTTTAGGTCCTCCATCGCATCAATGTTATTCACGGCTGCTGCGGAGATAGTTTGAAGTGACGGGGCTTTCGCGCCAATCACGATACACGGGTACGCTGCCGCGTCGAAGACAGGTAGATCGCCAAAGTCGATAATCGCGCGCATCGCCACCTTTTCGGCAAGAAATTTGCGTAAGCCCTTGCCGTAGTTCGCGCGCAGGTACTTGTTTGAGGTGATATATGAGAGCTGTCCGCCTTGTTTGAGCAGGCTGTAGCCGCGCGCGTAAAAGTAAACATACAAATCTGCTGTTCCCGCGTATACGTCGGCATAAATCGGCGTCACCTTGAACTCGTCTTTCAGATCGCCAAGCAGTTCGCCGCGCACATACGGCGGGTTGGCGACGACAATGTCGAATCCGCCTTTATGCTCGAATACCTCGCTAAAGTGCAGGCGGTATAGGAAAAAGGGCAGGGTGTAATCCGGCTTCCCCATGTCCTCTTGCAGTCGGGTCAGGCGTACCAGCTTGTCGGTTGCCGCGCTCAGTTTGCGCTCGTCGGCGGCTTTCAACCTGCCGTTCGCTAGCGCCGAACGCCGTCCCATCTCGTCGATCACGGCTTGGGCGGCATCGGCTTTCTCGCGCAGGCTGGCAGCGACGATCTGCCGCTCCTGCGCCATGATTTCCGGCTTCAACTGCTTGCGGCGCTCCGGCGTGGCGCTGAAATACTCGCGCCGCAGCGCGTCCAGCTTGATCCGCTCGTGGTGCGCTTCTTTTTCGCTCTCGAATAGCAGCATCCGCCCCTGCGTCGGGTTCGGGTCGAACATCTGCAACTGGTCGCGCACCGCGTCCCACGCCACCGGCGTCGAGTTGTCGGCGCTCAAAATCTGCGTCGCCAGTTCGCCCAGCACGGGTTCGCCGTCGATAGTCTCGATCAGGCTGTTGCCCGCCATCAGCTTGTAGTCGAGGTTGGGCAGCGGTCGCGCCTGTTCCAGCGTCTGGTCAACCACCAGCGCCAGCCACAGCCGCAGTTGAGCGATCTCGATGGCTTCGGGCTTGATGTCCACGCCGTAGAGCGTGTCGCGGATGATCGCTTCCTTCCAGTCGGAGAGCGTCTGCGCGTCCGGTTCGGGATCAGTGTGCCGGGCAACGTAGGCGGCGCGGCGTAGGCGCAGGATTTCGTTCAGCATCCCGATCAGGAACGATCCGCTGCCGACCGCCGGATCGAGGACGGTCAGCGTGTCCAGCGCGGCATCGACTTGTATCGCTTCGTCGGCGGATAGCACGGCTTCAGCGTCCGGGTCGAACAGGGCGCGGGTCGTCTCACGGGAGAGGCTGGCGCTTTCCTCAAGGTAGCCCGCCAGCGCTTCCTGACACATGTAGGCGACAATCGGGCGCGGCGTGTAGAAACTGCCCGACTGTCCGCGATCCCGTTCTTCGAGCAGGTTCTCGAACACCTTGCCGAGCATTTCCGGGTCAACGGCGACATCCTGTTCCAGTGGCGTGTCGTCGGCAATCGTGAAATTGTAGCGGTTGAAGAAGCCGAGCAAGCCGTTCACGTCGTTCGGGTCGAAGATCGCGTCGGGGATCAGGATCGGTCCCGACGGGTCGCGCGCTTCGTCAAACAGCCCGCCGTTCAGGTAGGGGATGCGGATGCCTTCCCAGAGGGTGATGTCGCCGGGGCGTTTGGTGTTCATCGTCTGGAAGAACAGCGGCTCCAGCACTTCGCGGTAGTAGTGATGGGTGTCGCCGTCGTGCATCTCGCCAGCGTGCCGCTGCTGCGTGATGCGGTAGCGATCCGTCAGGAAGCGCGGGCGCTCGCCCAGCCAGCCCTTACGCTGCAAGAAGTAGAGGAACATCAACCGACCGAGCAGCCGCTGTGTGAAGGCGTGGAGCTTGTCAGGGTCGTAGAAGTCGCTGACGCCGGGGTTCGCCTGCTGGATCGCCGCCTTCGCGCGCTCGTAATGGAGACGATAGTTGTCGTAGAAATGCTTCGTGATCGTCGTCACGTTGAAGGCTGCGCCCTGCGCGTCGTAGACCTGCTGTCCGCTGCGGCGGTGCGCGTGGATCGCGTTGAGCGTGTCAACGTCGTGGCGGGTCGGCTCTGCGACGACGACTTTCAGCTTATTGACGCGGACGCTGCTCTTGTTCGGCTTGCCCGCGAAGCGCGGATCGACAAACAGGATTTCTCGGTACTCACCGCGCTCAATTGGCGTCGTCACGATCAGCAACCCCGTGCCGCGCTGGAGGATGTTCCACGCCAGCGCCCGCAGACGCGCCGTCCGTAAGTCCTCGACTTCGTAGAGGAAGACCGTATGGTTTTCCAGCCGCGATACGACATATGCTCGCTGCACGTTGTCGCGGTCAACTGGGCTGAGTTCGAGATCATCGAGCGCATCGCCTTCGAAAGGATCACGCGTTTCGACGGGATAGCCGAGACGGCGAAATAGCTCGTGAACGTCTTCTGCAGTTCGCAGCGCGCTCAGATGGGCAGTATCAATGGATTGAATGGACATGCGTTGCCTATTGTCTTCCATAAGCGTTGAGTGTGATTGCATAATGAGTATCGCACAAAACTATTTTACCCCGAATGGGCACGAAGCATATCGCGACAGAGGATGGACGTTTTATACGCTGTAGCGTAACGCTGCGGAACGCGGCATTCAGCACTACTGGCGCTGCCTTGCAGCAGCGCCGCATCGCGTCCGCGATGCCGACCAACCCCGCCGCAATGCAGCCGTCGTAGACGGGCGCATTGGAGGCTGCCGACAGTGTATTCAGCGCAGCTGAATCATCGGCGGGGTTGGGCGCGAGTTAAAAACTCGCCACCTCATGCGCCGGTGGAGGCTGATGTGCGCCTCTACGTGGCGCACCAACGCAGCACCGCATGGTGCTGCGTGGAACGTGGGCAGGCACATGCCCGCCCACCGGACACACCCCTTCGGGTTGCGTCCGAAAACCTAAACCAAGCCCGTTCGTCTGCATTGCAGCCCTCGACCCGGAATCCTCCACTCTGACTCTGTACGATTCCCAACCCTCAACCGGAATCGTACAGCTTTTCGTTAGCCGCACTTTGCCACAATGGGGAGAGCGCAAAGTGTGGAGCAGTTGCAATGGCGACCAAGACCGTCCGCCGCAGTATCAGTATGACCCCGGAAATGCGCGATCTGCTGGCGCAGATTGCCGCTAAACACGGGCGCGATGTCAGCGAGAACGACTTGATCCGGGATGCCATCCGTCACTACCTTGATCAACAGTCGGATGTAGTTGGCAGCCGCCGCCACTTCCAGCGCTCGCTGCAAGCCCGGCTTGATCGTCTGGAAAGCACGCTCTCTTTTCAGATGCTTATGCTGACGTTCCTGCTGACGACCGTGCTGGGGGATGAGAGCGGCGAAGCCATCGACGAGGCGATGGCAGCCGCAGCGCGTGATGGCGATGCCCTGTTCAAACAGATTGCGGCGCTGCGCTCAGCGAAGGTTGACGCATGAGCAAGCCGATCATCATCCCCGACTGGGCATACAAGGGACACAAGCGCGCCGGACGCGGCACGGGGCGGCAGGGCTTGAAAGCCACGCTCAAATATTTGCAGTATCGGGACAAAAAGAACAACCACTTGGCGCAAAACCACGCCTACGAGCGCTGGCAGGATCGCGGTATGGGCGTGTCTTACGGTGAGATCTTCAAGAACTGCGACGCGCTGCAAAGCAAACATGTCCTCGCGTGGACGTGGGTGATCTCGCCCGCCCCCGATCTGATGGAGCTTGTTCCGCAGAGTGAACGTCGAGCGCTGCTGTACGAACTGACTGAGCGTGTGGTCGAGGACTACTATACTGAGCGCGGCTTCGATGTGCCCGAATACAGCTTTCTCATGCACAGCGCCAAAACGAAGGGCAACGACGGTGAGCCGCCTCTGGAACACCTGCACACACATGTCATCTTGCCGGGCACTGCGCCATCCACTGCCGACCGGCTGCCCGTCTACAACAACACGACGAAGGGGCATGACCGCCTGTTCCGTGAGATTGCCGCAGAGCATTTCGCCGCCATGCTCGACGAGCGCAGTATCGACTGGCGACCGCTGCGCGAAGAACCGGCACCAGATGTTCAGCGAGACGACGGCATCGCAAGCGATGGTATCGATTTGGACGACTTTTTCTCCCGCTAGGAGGCGCAATGCAGAGTCATCACTGGCTTGGACTGTTTGCCCTGCTCACGCTTGCGCTGGCTGGAGCAGCCATCGGACGCATTCTTAAGTTGCCCAACGGCGAAGGAATCTATCTCACCGTGCTCGCTGCTGCGCTGATCGGCTGGTTCGTTGGTCGGCGCGCCCATCGCAGGGAGGACTGCAAATGATCTACTGGCTGTTCACCAACGGACGTGAAACCCTCAGTGGGCTGCTCATCCCGCTGTTATGTCTAGCGCCCATCCTACTGCCGATGACAGCGACGATGATGGGCGCGGGTATCCGCCGCGCCAGCGACGAACGCGCGAAGTCGTCCGCCTTGCGACGCGGGATGCTGATGGTTACCTATGCCGTGATCCTGCTGACGATCACGACATTTTACCTGACCGTTCTGGGGGATCGGGCGGTGCAGCGCGGACGCTCGAACGCCAGCGGGGTCATCGAGCTGCTAGTCGGCGCACCGCGCGGCATCAACACGATGCGACTGTTCCTGTTCGGCGTGATGCTGGCGTTCACGCTGATGGTGACGGGCATTGGGCTGCACAGCCTGCTGCGAAACGGCGGCTGGCTGCGCGAGAAGATCGACCGCTTGCGCTCGCCATCGGTCAAACGTGGGGCGTTGGGGTCGTCGCACTTCTGTACCTTGCGCGAGTACCGCCGATTTCGCCGTCCTAATCCCGAGGGACTGATCCTGCTCGGTGCATTTTGGGGCGAGAATAAGCGGCGGCTCGATGTGGGGACAGGGCAGTTCTGCCTCAGTGGAGAAGACGTGGCGCGTGGCATTCTGACGCTCGGCGGTCCGGGATCGGGCAAGACGCAGGGCGTCATCTTGCCCGCGATTGCCGACCGGATGCTCTCCGGGCATTCGCTCGTGGTGGCTGACCCACAGGGTGAGATTACGGCACATATTCTGAAGTATGCCGCTGTCACCCGTCACCTGGTCGTGGTTCATGATCCGACCAGCGCCGCCGGACCGCGCTACAACTTAGCGGAAGGGATCGACAATGTGTCCGATGCGCGGGCGATTGCCGATGTGCTGGTGCCGTCGGCGCAAGGCGATAACCGCTTCTGGACGGACAGCGCCGCCGCGCTGCTCGCCGCCTGCCTGATCCGGTTCGACAATCTGGGCGCAATCTACAACGCTATGAATGACCTGAAAGCGCTGGCGAAGGCGCTCAAGTCCAAAAAGGACGACGCGGCGCTGCTCGCCAACAGCTTCATCGCCTCAGTCGGTTCGGATGGCAAGGTCGCCTCAAACGTGATTGCGACGCTGGCGACCGCGCTCACGGGATGGGCGTCCATCGATGTGCGCGCCAACACCTCTGCATCCGATTTCGATGCCGAACTGGCGGTTGAGCAGCCCACCATCGTGGTCTTGACCTGTCCGGGGCGGATGCGGGCGGTGTATGCGTCGTATCTAGGCGCGACGCTGCGTAAGTTGATGCTCGACCTCGATACGATTGGCGAGCGCAACAAGGGGCCGCTGCCCGTCCCGGTCGGCGTGATACTCGATGAGTTCCCGACGCTGGGCAAACTCGACAGCCTCGTCGCCGATGTGAACCTCGTCCGCAAACGCCGCATCTCGATCCTGATCGGCGCACAGACGAAGGGACAGTTCGAGATGCTGTACGGGCGCGAAGGGACGCAGGCGCTGTTCACGGGATTGGCGACGCAGGTGATTTACGGCGGCTGTGACGCGGACACGGCGGAGTTCTACAGCAAGGCGAGCGGCACTGCGACCACGGATGCCAATCAAGACGACCCGAATAGCCACCTGCGTCAGCGTCCGCTGCTGACCGTCGATGAAGTGATTACGCCACAGGTGGGAAACTGTACGATTTTCGCCCGTTACGTCGAGACGGGTTTTGCCACGCAGGTGATCCTAAACGCACGACTGACACGCTTCTACGAACGCGATGATTGGAAACGGCGCTTGAACAGCGCCAAGGGGAACGAACCGTTGCTGTTGGAGCGCGGCATCGACTTCGACAACCCCGAACTGGAAACGCCAGAGCCGCCCGCTGCCGAACCGATTGCGGGCAGTCCATCGTCTATCGCCGTCGCGTTTGAAAACGTCATGCAAGCAAAGGTCACCAAAGCCACGAACGGCAAGGTTTTGACCGTGCCGCTGAGCCATCTTCGCGGGCAGTACCAGCGGCATCGTCAGGAGCAAACGCGATGAGTCTGAACAAGAAAACGATGGTGCGCGAGATCGGACGACGCACGCGCCTGAGCAACCGCGACGTGGAGCGCGTGATCGAGGCGTTGGTGGAGGTTTGGACGGAGGAACTGGTGAGCGGCGGGCGCATCGAGATTGAACATTTCATGGTGCTGGAGATGCAGCTTGTCAAACGCCATAGTGACAATCCGTTTTTGCGACGGACATTTCGCCAGGTCAAGCTGCGGGCGAGCAAAGCATTACGCGAGAAGCTTAACGAACAAACCTAGCCGTCGCTCAGCCGTATCCAGTACACGCCGCGCCGCCCCGATCCGGTTCGGAGCGCAGTTGAAAACGATCCGGGTAATTCGCGATAAACTTGAGCAGGCTTTTGTACTTCTTGCTCGGCAATCATCTGCTGCCAAAGCGACGTTTTCGTCAAAACACGGTGAGCGCTCGAAAAACGTTACGTGAGAGACTGAACGAAGAAAGGCAGCCGTACAAGTTAGCGTTTCAGACGAGACGTATCCAGTACAAACCTTGTTTTTCAGGGTCTTCGCGCAGTTCAAACTCTGAGGGAAGAGCACCGAAGAACTTCGGAAGAGTACCGTAATTTCCAAGTTTCTTAGGCTCGAGATCAGGAAATCGTTCATGAAGATGCTGCGAAACTCGGCTAAAGTTTACCCATTGCTCGGTACGCCCACGAATAAAGTCGTTTGCCGCTTGAAGAACTTCAATTGCGCGGTAGTCTTGTACGCTTTGCTTTGCATCATCGTTCTGGGAACGTGCAACGTGGCGACCAGCTTCATGCGTGTTCTTGACCTTTTGCTGCGTGGATTGAGGCTGATTACGCGCTCCTTTTCCGATGGCTAGATGCCTTAGCGACGGGTCAATGCGAATAACACGGATCACACCATCAAACCCACCGATGATGACATGCGACAGATCTTCGGCAAATGTAACTGTATCGTTGTAGACGGTCTTGGAATCTGAATTGACCTGGTAGCGTTGCCACTTGTTGCTTTCGGCGCTAAAAACAGTACACATACCCAATGAGGTGATAAAAAATCTCTCGCGGGCTGCTTTTGCAGGGGTATCGTGATGGGTGTGTAAGCCAATCCCTTTCCCGGCTTTCCAGTCCCATAAATATGTTTCATCGAAGTTGTCGTCAACGACAGCAATAATACCGCCGTTTACTGCAACACCTCCTTCGCTGCCTACAAGTTCTGAGTCAAATTTGAGCCTGTGCAGGTGCTCACCCGTTTGCCAGTTTCGCACTAGCAGAATATCAGGCGAAGAAGAATAGGAAAGGATGGAATCACCATCGATCGCGACTAAGGTTATACTGTTTTTATGCCATCCATATTTATGCCATCCACTGGGTAGGGTTCGAAGGAGTTCTCCAGTTTTCCAATTCCACACCCAAACCTCACCGAATGAAGCAGAAACAACCACATCACCCTGTAAATCTAAAGCATCCACTCCTTGTGTATAACCAGTGAATGCACGTATAAATTCACCCGTTGTCCAATTCCACACACGGAGTGTTTGGTCGGATGACGCAGAGATTGCGAAATTCTCGCTGACCACAACGCTATTCACGCTATTTGTATGCCCGCTGAGCGTGTGTACATGTTTGCCCGTTTTCCAGTTCGAAACACGCAGCGTTTTATCAGACGATGCAGAGATTGCGAAATCACCGCTGACTGCAATCCTGTTTACAGCGTTCGTATGCCCCTTGAGCGTATGCACTTTGATTTCTTTGACTG
Organism: uncultured Chloroflexia bacterium; assembly: GCA_963760975.1. GTDB lineage: Bacteria > Chloroflexota > Anaerolineae > Aggregatilineales > Phototrophicaceae > Flexifilum. Next base: position 22,597 of record CAVXEZ010000013.1, read on the forward strand.
ATTCAATCTCTTCGATTTCAGACTCATAGTTGTCGTCTGCATCTTCATCATCTTCGATCCAAATCAGTCCCTGAGATAGTACGCCCGACAAAATGGCATCATCATCGTCGTCTAAGTTGTATGGATTTACTAAACGGGCCACGCTCAACTCCCAGAGGTAGTGGTGTTTATTGCCAATTTCAATAATTCTAACATGCTTCATTCTGACGTAGACTTAATATTGAAGTGCCCAGTCGAGTTAAACTGGGCACTTGAGCTACAAATCAATATCGATCTGAGGGGTCTCGAACCTCTCCTGTGCCTCCCGCTCAGCATTCGGATCATGCAGATGCCATTCGCTTTCCGCCTGCACAACCGTCCGGCTGCCGCTCATATAATCGACGATTCCGCGATAGTCCATCTTCTCCCATTCACCGGACAGCCCTTGGAGCTTTGCCACCTCTGGCGCGAGTTCCGGTCCGTCCATCACACCCGGCACAAGATAGCCGCGAAACTCCGCATCGAACTTCGCCGCATCTTTCTCATCAGCGAAATGTGCCATTTCTAATGTTCGCGCTTCCGTCGGGTACACGCTGTCGTCCATCCCGTTAGCGTCGATGTAGTTATCGAAGTCAGGCGGAAGCTGCGGGAATTCGGTCACGAACAGCGCCGTTCCTAATGACTCACCATCCGGCGTTTCAACCGGGCGGTAGTGCATCTGCCAGTAGTGGCGTTCCGGTTCGGGTTCATCGTCGATCTGCTGGGCAACCAGTTCATCCCAACTACCGGGTTCGGGCGCGACAGCAGGAAGTTCCTGCGTCTCGTCGTTTGTAATGTCTCGGATAGTTGCATCGCTAGGCGCAGCGTCCAGCCCCATCAACTGCACCTCGCGCACGGTGGTGAAATGATCCGGCGGTCCTTCGGTGAAGAGTCGCCCATCGGCCCGATTCGGGTCAAGTTCATGGTTCGCCACTGCGATCCCCTCCGCCCGCCGCATCGCGGCTTCCAACCCCTCGTCCTGATAGGTGCGGTGCATGTTCTCGACATCAATTGCCGCCACTTCGCGCTCGATTTCGCGTTCCCACTCAAACGATTCCAGTGAATAGGTTTGGAGCGTCTGCCCCTCGTGCCCGACACTCCCGTCGTTCTCCAGCCACCATTTGTCGGCGGTCAGTTCCAGTGTCCAGGGATCAGCGGGCATAACCTCGAACGAGTAGTTGACGGTCGGATCGACCGGCTCAAGCAAATGATACGCCGAGTCGACAAACTGATCCCGAAATCGATCCACTTGCGCTTCCAGTTCGACGGTGACGGGTAAGAGCGGTTGCGTGTCTTTTTCCCCGTACTCGCGGACGAACTCCGTTTCCGCCCGGTCACGTTCGGCATTCGTTGTGAACGGGTCGGGCGGTCCGTCGGTGAACAGGCGCGGATCGTCGCGCCCATCATGGAGCGTGCCGCTCGATACTGCCATGCTCTCGGCAAGGTTCATTGCCGCTTCCAGCCCGTTTGTTTCGCGCATATCGTTGAGTTCCGCCTGATCGTGCGCCGCTTCTTCGCTCATGCCGTACTGAGCAATCGGCAGGTAGGCTTCACGGTCTTGACTGCCATCACGCCAGCGCTTGACCGCTTCCAGCGCCGGATCGCCGTTGTCGCCCGCACCGACCTCGAAGGCGTAATCCACGCCCGTGTTGAGCGGAGGCAGCGCCTCGGGTTCGGGGAACGCCAGCCCATGCGAGCGCGCCGTCTGATAGGCGAGTTCCTGCGCGTTTTCCAGATCGCCGTCCTCCAGCATCAATTGCAGCGTCGGCAGCGGAAAGGGTGACGGCGTGCTATCGACGAGCGGCATGACTGGATGCGAGTCATAGACCAACCGTCCATCGTCCGCGCGTATCGCCCGGTAGTAGCGCAGATGCGCCACCGGATCGTCGAAGTTCGGTTCTTGCGAAATATCGACCGGTGCGAAGAAATGCACCGTCCCCTCGGCATCCAGATGGTTCGGGACGTACCTCCCGTCGCGGTCGAGGGGGATCAGCGCGTCAGTGAGCGTGACCGGCAGCCCTGGCGTGGTGCCCAAAGACGGCGGGCTATCGCCGTCCTCCCAATCGAATCCCATGTCATCCCACAGGGAAGGTTCAGAGACCATTGTTCCCTCCTCGCATCAGGCGCACCGGAAATTCCCGTCCGGCGCGCCCACGTTCGACAGCGGTGAAGCGTCCAGCGCGTGCCAGCCCGACCGACGCCCGTCGAATGAGCAAACGCAGCGCGCCCGTGCGATCCAGTGCGAAACGTTCTGCCACCTGTTCGAGCCGAAGCTGATCGTCAGGCGACAGACGCAGTGAGAAATTCTTCGATCCGTCGCTCATAGGTCGATCTCCCACTGATCATGGGTATAGTCCGCCAAATCCTGTGCTGCATCGGGTTCGAGCGGGATGCCGCGTTCGCGTTCCCACAGGTCGCGCTGATCGGCGGCGAGCGCCATACCTTCCGCCGCCTCGAACGCCCGCTCAATGCCGCCTTTCTCGACCACGCCGAGCAGATATTCCGCCGCGTCATAGGCTTTGTCCCAGTCTCCTGGCACGACTGGCGCGAGCTGCGCCTCGACTTCGCCCGTGTCCGGGTCGCGTCCGAGCGAGAGGATGCTGGTCACGGCGTTGTCTGGGTCGCTCTTGTCCGGCTGGAACACGCCGATCCAGTACGCCGTGCCGGTGTCTGGGTCAATGAAGGGCGGCGGATCGGTATCCGGGTCGAAGCCGTCTGCTGCGATCCCTATCTCGCGCAGCGCCTTGAAGGTGGATGAAACAGCGGGATCAGCAACCTCATGGGCAGGTTCGGCATCGGCGAAAATTGCGTCCAGATCGAGATCATCCGGCGGCAGATCGGGTGTGTCTGGCGCATCCAGCGACTGCATCTCGTCGTAAGCGGCATATTCCACATTCCCCGCAGCATGCCATTGGGGAGCAGGTTCGCCCCGTTCAGCGGCACGCTCCGCCGCGCGTTCGGTGGCGAAATCGACTATCTGGAACGGCAGCAGCCCCTGATCGTGAACCTCGCCTTGCAGCTCGTGATAGTAGGCGGCGGCTTCGTCGATGTCGTCAAAGGTGCTAATTTCGATGTAGCTGCCGCCCAAATCGCCGGTGTTGGCGTTGGCATACAGGTCAACCGCGCCGATGCTGTACTGCTCGGTTTCGCCATCAGGCAGCACCCGTCCGACGGCGATGATGGACGAGTCGTGCCAGCCCCAACCCTCGTCGCTGTTGTAGTTCGGAGCTGCCGTTGTGGGCGCACCGACCTCCTCTAAGTCGGGTGGTGTGGACTGCGCGAACGGCTCGAACGGAGCCTCATCCGGCAGGTAGTCGTAGTTGTCCCCGGCGAACAGGTCGTCGGGGAACGGGTCGTCCGGCATCGCGAAGTCGAGATCGGTCGGGGGCGGCAGATCGCTCCAGTCCGGCAGTGGGAGATTGGACATGGTTTAGACCTCCTCCGCCGGGCGCAGGACAACGGGCTTGTGTTCCGCCACCGTACGCACAGCAGGCGCAGGACGCAGCATCCCACCAAAGCGCGACCAGAAGGTGCACAGCACATCGAGCCGCTCCCGTTCGCCCGCTGCGATGCGGTCGATGTCAGCGTGCAAGTCGGCAGCGTAGGTAGGCGCTGTGAGATCGGCAAACGACGCAGCAAGATAGTCCGCAACGACTCGTCCACTTTCGCTCAGCGTCAGCCGATCCTCCTCAGCAGTGATATAGCCTGCTGCCTGAAGCTGCCCGACCGCTCGCGCCGCCGATGCTACCGACATGCCGATGGTCGCCAGCTCACTCGCCAGCGTCCCTTCCGTGAAGTGCGTGGGTGGTTCGTTGGTCACGGCTTCAACGGTGATTGCCATCGGTTGCAGCGTTGTGCCTTCAGGCAAGAAAGGCAGCACTTCATCTTGAGCAGTGGTCGGCACGACGCGGTGCCAGCCGTCGAAATAGAGCAGTTTCGCCGTCGCCCGCAGTTCGAGCGGATACGGCTTCTCCTTTGATGCACCCACGAGCAGGCGTGCCGCCATGATCCGTTCTTGCGCCGGGGGCATGTGGGCCGCGATGAACTTGAGCCAGATCAGCGCATACAGTGCCACGCCATCGCCGGGCAGGTATTCTGGTTCACGGTTCACGTCGGTTGGCGCAATCTCAGCGGTGACTAGCGCATCCGGCGCGAGGTATTCCGTCCCAAACTCGCGGCGGATAAACGCCTGTGTCGCTTCGCTCAATGACGGAGGTGATTTGCTGCCCAGAAACGTGACCCATCCCGCTTCGTATAATGTGTGAAGGAGTGCCAGCGCCCGCTCTGGCGACAACCTCAGTTCGCAGTGAGCGGTCTCGACCAGCTCAGACAGCGTGAGCACGGTGGGAGCGGGTTGAGACTTGAGTGCCTGCCCGGTCTTATCCACCCAGAACTGCCCGGTTTTGAGCAGGGCTTCCAACTGATCGGCTTGATCTTTACTCTTGAGCGCCAGCGGTGCGCCCTTCGCGTTCAACACCTGTGCGGTGAACGTCACCCCTTCAAACTGGAATTCGACCGCTGCCCCCCAGCGTGTTTCCGGCGTGAAAGTGGCGTTCTCGTGGTCGCGCGTAACGAGCAGTCGCAGCGCGACCATCCCGTCGCGGCTGAGCGCGGTCTTGAAACCCAGTGCTTTGCGTGCAGCTGCGTTGACACTCCACCCGACCAGTCGATCCACGATGCGTTCGGTCATGTCCGCTTCGATTTGTTTCATGTCAAGCGGAGATGGCGCAGCGAAGGCGGCGCGAATCGCATCGGGCGTGAGCGCGTGCAGCAGCACGCGATAAATTTGCTTGTCTTTGGCGTCAGGCGAGAGCGCCAGCAGATGCCATGCCATCGCTTCACCAGTACGACCGGGCGGCATAGCGGCATAAACCGCATCGCTCTCCCGGATCGCTTTCATCAAGCGGCGCACGACATTGCCTTTGCCCGGCACGATAGTCAAGGTCGGGCGGAAGTCGTTGTCTACCTCCACGCCCAGTTGGTCGGCGGGCAGATCGCGCACCCTAGCTGAGCACGGCTCGATACGCCACCCTTCACCCAGTACGTCGATCAGCGTTTTCGCCTGTGACGGCGTTTCGACGATGACGAGCTTCATTCCGTTGTTCCTCCCGGTACAGTCGTTTGGCGTTCAGGTTTTTCAGCAGCAGGCGCAGCGCTTGACGCGCGTTTATCCGCCCGCCCAGCAGCACCACGTTCGGCAAGTTCTCGTTCGCGCAGCACGAGCCAGAGATGCCATTCTCGATAGGCGTGGTACGCCTGCTTCTCAAGGTCTTGCCATGGTGCCGCTGCCGTCGCTTTGGTCGGCATGTCATCACTCCCTCTTCTTTCTAAGTCATGCGGAAACGGGCTAACTCGCCCGGGGTGGCTTTTCCGAATAGATAAAAAAGTCCTTCATCTTGGATGTCCAATACGAAGTGGAAGCGCGGCAGTTGGGCGATGATGTCGCGGTGCTGCTGGTTGAAGTGAGCGAAAGCGGCATCGTCGCGGAAGACGTTCATGCCCTGTCGCTGCGAGAAAATCACGCGGATCGGGCAGTTCTCGAAGATCAAGCGCGCTTTGCCATCGAGAAAAACAGACATCTGTTGATCCACAACAAGCAGCTTGGTGCGCCGAGTACGGAACGTCTTCGCCGCTTCGATTAGGAAGTCCAAGAGCGACGGATGGCGCATCAGGCGATAGACCTCATCGACGGCGATGATGCGCGGCTGCTCATCGATCAGGCTGTCGCGGCGGATGGCGGACAGCACTTGGGTATAGGCGAGCGCCTGTAAGATTGGGTCGCCTTCCAGTTCATGGAACGAGAAAACGCGCGGGCTGATCCAATCCCGTCCGCCGCGCGTCAGGTCGATGTTGGTCGTCCCGTTGAGGAATGACGACCAGGGTCCCGACCCGGTACACAGCCCGGCGATTTCGTCGGCGAGGTCACGGGCGATACCTTGCATGGCGGGCTTGTCGCCCAGACTTGTCAGCACATCACAGACCGTTTCACACGTCGGTGCGAGATCGGGCGTGATCCGGCTGAGATCGGGGAATCCCCGATAGAGCGTCTCCAATGCCTCGCCGAGCAGCCCGCGTTCGAGGTTCTCGCGCTGCCCGCCGGAAAGCTGCCGCCCCAACACGGTTTCGTACAAGCGCGTGGTATGGCTGACCTGCTCTAGGAGCGTCGGGAACATCACGTCCTGCGGATTGAGTTTGGTCGCCTTCGCGCTCAGCACGTACCAGGGCAGCCCGAAGGCATCGGCGATGTGCCGCCCATGCCCCATCGGTTCCAGCAGATCGAAAGAAATGCCGTTTTCGGCATACTCACGGGTCAGGTAGCAGTTGAGCGCGAACGTCTTCCCGTACCCACTCTGACCGACCCAGACTTCATGGGTAGCGCGCTTGTCCCGCCACGAGTTGTGAAAGACGGGGTACGCGCCACCGACCGCCTCGCCGCGCAGCACGCCGTCCGTCGTCGAGAGTTTGCGATAGCCGAGCGGCGACAGCATCAGCGCCAGTTCGCGTGACGTGACCGGCCAGGTCGTGGTCGGCAGCGCGACGTCTTTGGTTCGCTTCGCGCTGAAGAAGCCGACGGCTCGCGAGAGCAGTTCCCCAACTTCTTGCCGCAGCGAAAACCATGCCCGTGTCTCATTGATGACCGCGCTCACCCGCTCTTTGAGCGTGTCGAGATCATCAGCGGCAACGGCGATGGCGATCTGCACCAGATGCAGCGCATCGCCGTTATTGATTTCTTGCAGCGCCCGGCGGCAGTCGGTCACGCGCTGCACCGAGCGGCTGTCTTCGCCGCGTACCCCCGCGAGGTGGACTTGATAGGCTTGAATGATGCTTTCTACTGCGTCGATGGCGGCATTGCGGTCGTAGGTCTTGGGGATGTCTACCGCTAACGCCAATGGGAAGTTCAATCGCAACAGCGGTGGCAAGGGACGGAAAAAGTTCCACGTTGCAGGCGCGAATTCGTAGCTGGTCAAGACTGCCCAGTAGGGGCGACCACCCGGACGACCGGAGGGCGCGAGATGCCAGAAGGGACGATCCTGTAATTCGTAACGTCCCTCGAACAGCGCCGGAAATGCAGCTTCGGTCACGGGCGTATCGAATGCCGACGACAGCCCACCCGCGATGGCGCGCGGGTTCTGGTCGTTCCACAGCGCCATCCCGCACAAGGCGCGCTGATATTCCGCGCTCGCGTTCATGCGTTCGTACTCGCGGCGGTATTCGACCAGCAGTCCACGACGTTGGTCGTCAACGGTGGCGTCCGTCGCTTCGTCGAGCGTGGCGATCTTGTCGTCGAGTGTGGCGGGGATCTGCCAGCACAAAAAGCGAGCTTCCCCAGACAAGGTACGCAGCCACGTCGAGAAACGCGCTTGTAACGTATTCACGCCGTCTTCGGTGGCGTGCAGCATGATGTCGAACGGCTCGATCAGGAAAGTCCGGGATGTGCTCACAGCGCCTCTTCTTCTAAAGGAACGCCCTGCAAGGGCGCGCCGACAAACACCAACCCATCCCCGCGATCCAGATCGCGGGCGCGGGCGAACGTCACCCATTCGGACAGGTCAACTTCAACCAGACCAGCGGGTGGAGCAAAAACAACGCTGCCGTCCAGCACGGCAGTCTCGGTCGATAAATTGAGCATCTTCGCCAACTCACCCGCGAAGCTATCCGGCTTTGAGGCAGCGGCGAGCAGGATTGAGCCGCGCAGGTTGAGCCAAAGCCGCATCCACAGCGGCAAGCCACCACGCGGTGCGGTCATAACGATCATCACCAGCGCGACGATCACTCCAACTGGAATGGCGATGTTGGGCAGCGCGAGGCGAAAGAGGGTATAGGTCAGCCCGCCCGCGATGCCGCCGAACAGCAGCCGTTTGAACGGGATGCCGCCGAAACCCTTCTCATCCCGGCTGAGGATGTGCGATTTGAAATCCGCTGCCATCGAGCAACTCCAAGTAAATAAGGCGCGGAGGCAAACGCACTCCCCCGCGCTGGCGGACGATGGTCTAGGAAAAGGTGATGAGCGCGGTGACGCTGGAGGCGAAGACGATGAAGAGCAAGCCGACGACCACCTGATTGGCGGCTTTCGGATTGTCCTTTTTCCAGTCGCCGATCAAGGGCCACGAGGAACCCATGTACATCAATCCGAGCCCCAAAAACCCGATGACAGCAGCGATGGGCGCAATGATTTGCGCCGTATTCCGAATGTCTCCGAACAAATTCTGTACCGCGGTACTCAAATCCACGAGCGCAGCTCCTTAAGGTAGGAAACAGGTGCGCCGGGATGAAGAAGTGTGCGCGGTGACGTTCGGGCGACTGTTCTAGCGACAGCGCGTCAACGTGGTGGGGTCATCCGGCACGAGATTGCTTCACCCTGACACAATCTCAGATTAGCAAAGTAGGAGTGGCGAACTTCTGGAGGATTCCGGTTTAGGGTTGGGAAGATTCCGGTCAGCGATGGGAAGATTCCGGGTACTGTGATTAATGAAAAACCCTACATGGTCTCACGCAACAACATGAACGGTATGTAGGGTTATGAACGGTTTTTCGCGCGGATCGAAACTCAAAATTGCAGGGCAAAACGGTACGCGCCGATGCCCAGACTCCCAAAGGGTTCATCCTGCCATAGCCAAGCCAGCGTCATGTCCGCCGCCTGACCGGGCAGCAGTGTGAACGGCGAAAGCCCTTCGGCGGGTGTGCGCGGTCCAGGTGGATTTTCGCCATAGCCGAGTGCCAGCCACAGATCATCCGGCGTAATCGGCACGGGCGCAGCACCGCCGTTGTACAGCCGCAATCGTGTCGTGATCTGTCCCTCGCTTGTGGTGACGCTGACGACCTGTACGTCCAAACCGATGAACGGGATCGGGGTCGGTGCAGCAGTGGGCAGGGGTGTCGGTGTGACTGCAACAACCGGCTGCGCCAGCGCGCCGATGAGTTCCCCGGCGCGTCCCAATTCCTGCTCGACGGGATAAATTCCTGTGACCAGCGTGCGCGTGCCGGTCGGCAGACCCTCATCATCGGTTTCGCCCAGCAGTAGTAAGACCAAGCCCGGATTGACCTGTCGGAAGATGCCGGTATCGCTGCGCCGCACTTCACGTTTGTCCTCGAAAGTGAAGGTCAGGATCGCACCGGTGTTCATCTGCAAGCTGAACTCTGTCCCTTCGCCAATTCGTGCGAACCACGCCGCATTGTCCTCCGACCACGGAATGCCGATCACCGGACGCACACTCATCCCGTTCAGGTAGGAGGCGGTGTCCGGGTTCGAGTCGAAATTCCATTCCGATGCCCGCACCGCCCGACGCTGCACGACCCAGACGCGCGGCACGCGCTCATCCGGGACGGTGATTTGCAGATTGATCGGATAGAACGGCGCACGGCTGGTATCACCGCCTTGAATCACCTCGTCCTGTGCCTCCAATGCCAGCGGCGTCGGTGTAATGCCGCTGGGCAGCGTAGCGGTCACGTCGGCTTCGGGCGTCGTTTCAACACCGCCGTTGTTTCCGCCACGCAGTGCCAGCAGCGCGATCATGCCGATCATCAGAACACCCATAACTGCCAGCACCGCGCTCGATGGCTTGCCACTTTTCGCCGCCGTTTTGTCCTCCGGGCTGTCGAAGCCCGCGCCGCGCTCCGCCGCAGCTTGCACCCGTTTCGGCGCACGCGCCCAGCGCATCCCAATCGGGACGAGCGCAGCATCGTGGTAGCGTTTGAGCAGCGCCAGCGCGATCCTGCGCTCTTTCGCGTCCGATCCTTCTGCGCCCGCCGTCTTGACTTCTCGGTCGTAGGCGGCGCGGTATGCTCGCTGGCGGTCGGTGGGGACGAGTTCCCACAAGGCGCGCAATTCGTCGAGCGAGAGCGCCCGCAGTGCATCGACCGTGTGATACTGCAATGTTTCACTCATTCCGTCCCTCCTAACACGCTGCCACTGCCGCTCATCGACGCGCTGGAGCGCATTGCCTCGTCGTAATCGCTGGCATCGTCATCGGCTTCAATCGTGATGATCGGTTCGACCTTAACCTCCGGCGCGACGGTGATGGAGGGGTCAGGTATCGACCCGTAGGCGGTGATCTCGTTGGGCAGCAGGCGCGCGGCGATCTCCAAACGGTTGACTTCCCGCTCCGCTTCTTCGCGCGACCGCCCCGCCGCGATCGCGCCATCGACCAATTCGCTGCGGGTGTCCGCCGTCATCCGGCGATCCGGCGTTTCTTTGACTTCGCGCCCAACCCGTTCCGTCTGTTCCGGCGTCAGTCCCAAGCGGGCAGCGTTATCCGCGAACAGTCCGAAGCGGGCCAGATCATCGCGCACCGGTGATTTGCCATCGTTCAACGGCGTGACCCCAACCGCCTGCGCCATCAGTCCGGCAACGGTGAGATGATCGACACCGTTGGCACCGCGTCCACCCAGCAGCCGCATCACGTCGCCCATGACGCTCGACACATCGGCGCTCCCGCTCACACGCAGACTGCCCGCTATCGTCCCGGCGGCACGTTCCAGCGCCTCCGCACTGCGTTCCAGCCGACTCGCTGCGCCTTCAATCCGATCTGACTCGGATTTACTCTCGCTCGTGTCAGCCGTCGAACGCGCCACATCGGAGATGTGTTGCTCCATCTCTTCGCCGCGCATGTCATCGGCATACGTTTCGCGCTCACGGGCGATTTCTTCATCGGCGGAAGCTTCGGTTGGCGTGGGCGCGACGGGTGTGAACATGCCCATGCGTTTGCGCTTGACGGGCGTAAAGCCGGGGATCAGTTCGCCGTCGTCATCCTCGATCCAGTCGAGTTCCTCATCTGCCGCCGTGCGTTTGCCCGGCTGCTTACCGCGCGGATAGGTCAGCGCCTCCAACTTGGCTCCGACCGCCGGAACGAGCATCGGGCGTCCGACCAATCGTCCTTTGTCGTTGTACTCCGCTTTCTCCGGGTCATAGTCCGTGAGCAGGGTCGCGCCGAGCATCGGCCCGAGCGTTCGTCCGTAGAGGGGAATATCGCGGGCTACCCGTCGCGTCACTGCGCCTTCGGTGAACTGCTCCGCCGCATCGCCCAATGCCGTCCCGCGCAAACTGGGCAGGCGCGTAAACGTCCGCGCCGCATCTGCGAGCGGCTGCACACCGCCGAAGGTCAAGCCTGCTGCCTGTGCCGGGGTCGCCCCGCTCTGCAAAGCGGTCATTCCTGCCAGTGCGTTCGATCCGACGCTGACCGCACCGCCCGCAACGGACATCCCGGCAGCGCTAACACCTGCTGCCAATCCGACCGCACCGACCGCAGCCCCCGCCGTCATGAGGGTCGCCGTGCCGGGGCTGACCACCGCGCCACCGGTTGCCTGACCAAAGGCGGTGAACAGCCGGTTGAATGAATTCCAGACCGCTTTCACGCCGCTGAACAGCACAATCACCATGAAGATCAGGCAGATCAAGCCCACACCCAAGACGACAATGCCGTTGCCGCTGGCCGTCCCCGCGAGGAAGAACGTCACGACCAGCGATTGAATCAGCGCGATCACGACCGTCTGGATGATCAGTTCAATCCACAGGTCGATGATCGAGCGGGCAATGACTTCGGTTTTCTTGAAGAAGGCGAACAGGATCGCCACGCCGAAGGAGATGAAGGTCAAGCCCTGGGCGATGGTCAGCAGCAGATAGACGAGCTGCTCTGTCACGCCAAACAGGATCAGCGGCCATGCCGTGAGCAAGCGTCCCTCCGCCGAAGACGCCAGCGCAATCGAGTCGGATCGTTCGAGTTCGGTCATTGCGGAGAAGAAGACGGGATCACGGGTATTGTCGAAGAACGATCCCGGACGCCGCCATTCCCAGGGCACACTGCCCGCCGTCCACAGTCCGGTCGCCGGATCAGGCGGATGCGGCTGGCAGGATGGGTCGCGGGGCGTGGATGGGTAGCCCATCAGGTCGATGCCGTCGGCCCGCAGATACGCCAGCGCCACATCCAGCCCGTCGATGGTGTAGTTCCAGACCGGCATGTACGAGCCGAAGTTATCGCACAAATTGAGGATGCCCATGTCGCTGCTGCTTACACTGTCCAGCGAGTTGAAGGCCGATCCGGTTGCGGCGGACAGCCCGCTCAGGCTGCTGGCGTAGAAAGCGCTCGACAGGGTGCGGCGGAAATCGTTCATCCCCTGATACAGGCTCGGACCCAACGAAAAGAAGAGCGCACCCGCCAGATACCAGGCGATGGCACTCTTCGGCTCGACGATCCGCATCCGGGCAAAAGCTGCCAGCAGGTAGGTGATCCCCAAGACCAACAGCGCGACGACGAAGGATACACTCACCGCCACCTGCAAGCTGGCATTGGTCTGGGCGATCAGCGGGGTGAAGGCGTTGTCCACCAGCCACTGGTTCATCAGCTCGATGGTGTAACCCATCATCAGAAAGGCGCGCTCCAAGCTCCAGCCCATCCCTGCCAGCGAGAACAGCAGGTTGTACCAGAGCGTGTCGATCTGGATTTGCAGCCCATTCAGCACATCATCAACGATTGGCATCGTTCAAGTTCTCCCTTCAACTAAGGTGGCGGCAGTACACCACTGGGCGGATCGGCAATGGTCGCGCCGCAGTACGGATTGGTCTCGGTGCGCCAGACGAGGGCATTGCTGCCGGGCAGCGTCGGCGGCGGGGTTGGGCGCGTGGTCGGATCGAGCATGAAGGTGATGCGATCCGGCGCTGACCCATAGGGGATGAAGGCGGCGAGCGTGAAGGTCTGCGCGCTGCCCGGAGACAGCGTGACCGCCTCATAGACGACCGACAAACCAGCCTCGACCGCCGCATCATGGCTCGCGCCCCAAACTCCCGTCGCGCCGCCCACCAGTTGACTGACGTAGCTCTGATAGGCGGGGAACACGTCATAGCTGCCGCCGCTCAGGTTCTTGATCTCGATCTCCCAGACGGCGACCGTCCGTCCAGCAGGCGTATTGACGGTCGAGACGTTCGTCAGGCGAAAGCGCGCCGACTGGGGACTGCGCGTGAACACGGCATCGCCCTGATAGAAAGCAGCTGGTGGACGAATGGCATAGGGCGTAACCGTTGGTGCCGGGAGCGCAGTCGGAAACGGGATCAGCGTCGGGTAGCCGGGGATCGGCACGAGGGTCGGCAGCGGCGTCGGCATGAGGACGATGGGCGTCGGGCAGATGTAGACTGGCGCGTCAGCGATGCCGGTCAGCGTCCCGGAACACGCCAGCGCCGCGCACCCTAACAGCACCAGAACGAGTAGAATCGGTTTCTTCATGAGCACCTCTAGGGGATCAAGCCCGGTTGGTTGCCCGGCGTGAGCAGCAGCGTGTAGGCGGGCGATGCGTTGTTGCCACCGCGCTGGACTTGCCAGGTTTTGCCGAAGTACGGGACGACGATCTGGGCGGGCGCGTCGGTGACCACCTCGAACGCGACGTAGCCACGCTCATCGGTGAACCCACTGGCAATCACCCGATTGGTGTTGGTCTCGACCACCCGCACCGAAATACCGGCGACGCCTTCCGCCGGATCGACGGTGCGATTGCCGTTCTCGTCATAGGCGATGACGACCTCTGCGGTGACGACGCGCGGCGGTATCGGCGTCCCCGTCGGTTGCACGGTTGGCGGCGCGCCCACGAGTTCGATCCGCGCAGCGGGCTGCGGTTCGGGCGTGGGTGTATTGGTGATCACCGGTGGCGGGATGATTACCGTATTGGCGTCACCCCGAAACACCTCAATCGCATCCAACCCGACGACGTAGCCTTCGCTGGCGTTGTTCTTGCGCCCGACAGCACGAATGTCAAGCTGATGCACACCGCTCCCGACGAAGTAGACCTTGGTGACGGGAAACATCAGCTCATCGGCGTAAGCGTCAATGGTTTCCAGAACCGCGCCATCGACGACGATCTCGAACATGCCCATATTCTGTGCCGCGACATAGCGCACGCGCAGTCCTTCGCCCTCAAACGTGAAAGAGGCGGTGCTGTAGGCACTCTCGGTGCGGTGGTACTGTCCTCGGCTGGCGAACTGTAATAGGCGTGGTGTCCAGGGCGGCGCATAGCGCACCGTTGGGTAATCCGACTCAAAGCGATACCAGCCGAAAAAAGGCGGCGCGGTATCCGTCGCATCGGGGAGCGGTTCGACGGGCTGCGGCGGTGCGGGCAGCAAGATTGTCCCCGGCGGAAACGGCGTCAGCGTCGGCGCGACAGACACACCCGGCATCACGACCGTGATTTCCAAGACGCGCTCGCTCAACGTCGGCATAAGCGTTGGTGATGGTGTTTCAGTCGGCGCGATGGTCGCTGTCGCGTGAATGTCGGTGTGAGCGAAGCAGGAACAGTCGGCGCTGGCGTGTCGGTCGGGGTGAGTGACGGCAGCACCATCAAGGTCGGGATGATTGTCTCATTAGTGTTCGTCTGAGCACGGATCAAGAAAAAGGCGGCAGCCCATGCCGCAAGGCAGAGCGCCGCCAGCACGGGCAGCAGTCGCCGCGCTGCGCTTGGCTTCGGTCGTCGCATGTCGTCACTCCAAATTTGTGAACGCTGAACTCAGCGTAACAAAGCCGGGTGACGCACTGGCTGGAGGATTCCGGTTTAGGGTTGGGAAGATTCCGGTCAGCGATGGGAAGATTCCGGGTCAGTCAGGAAAGCGCGCGAAGCCTTCGGCGGCTGCCCGACTGATGAGGTGTTCGTTGGTCGCCGCGCCGAAGCGGGCGCGCATCTTCTCGGTAACCCAATAGACACGCCGCCGCGTCAGGCGCATTTGCGCGGCGATCTCGCGGGCAGTGCAGCCGCCTGCCAGCAGCCGCAGAACCGCGCGCGCCTCCGCATCCAGCTTCCAATCACGGTTACTGCTCTGCATGGCGATGAGGTATTCCGCGTTCGCCGTTGGCGACAGGTACGGGCGCTCAAGCAGAACAGTGTCGAGCGCTGTCAGCAGGCACGACGACAGGTCGTCTCCCTCCGCCAGATACCCGCACATCCCCATCGTGAACAGATCACGGATGACCAACCCGTCGCTGGTCGTTCCCATGACAATGACCCGTCCCGCTGGTGCAGCATGAATGAGCTGCTCGACCAGCGCCAGCGTGTCGAACAGGGGATCGAAGCGGTCGCCGAGCAGAATAATATCGGGCTGGTCCTCCCGTGCCAGACGGATGAGTTCGTCCGCATTTTCTGCTTTCGTGATCATGGTGTCGGCGCGTTCCTTGAGCAGCGTTTCCGCGCCGACCACGGTCAGACTGCTGCCATCTGCAATCAGGATGTGAGTGGTCATGCTTGTTTTGCCCTCGCTGAGTCTCCACCTACAGGGTATCACAACGGGTCATTTTCGAGCTGACACTTTGTGACATTTGGCAGGTAAAAGTGAACTTTTGCGTGAGCAAAATTTCCATTAAAAGCGGTCTATTCTTTCTTGGGTGACAGCAGCTTCTGCTGCTCAATAATGCGCACCAACTGCGCGACGTTCTGCGCGTCGTAGGCACTGCACAATTTCTTGATGATACGGTAGACCACGCGGCGGTCGATGCCGAGATGGGCCGCGATCTCTTTCGGTTGAAAGCCTTCCGTCAATAGCTGCAAAACATCTAAATCGCGCTGATCGATGACGCTCGGAAGCGTGGGCTGCTGTTCCAAAAGCTGGGACACACGCGGTGAGATCGTCGTACCGCCGGCGGCAGCCAATTGGATCGCCTGATTCAAGGTATGGTCTAGATCGTCGTCTTTGTGCAGGATGCCGCGCGCGCTCAGTCCCAGCATCAGGCGCACCAGACTGACAGTGGGGCGCTGCGCGATCATGATTGTCGCTAACCCCGGATGCGCTTCGGTCAGCTTCTTGAGTTCTTTGGTGAGATTGACCCCGCGTGGCAGCGAATCATCGATGACGAGAACACGCGCGTTGTGGTCGCTCAAAAAAGTGTTGGTTTCGGACAAACTCGCAAACATGGCGGCGATTTCGATGCGCCCCTCCGACTTCGAAATGATTTGTTGGATGCCTCCACGAGTGAGACCGCTCGTGGAGACCACGACGACCAGAATAGCGGTCATGGCTTACCTCCTTTTCCGCATATATTCTTCCCATAAACAGGCGAAGCCCATGCGAACACATGGTCTAATGTCGAACCCTCATTGTATTACAAATCCATAACCTTGCGTCAAGTCCCCAAAGGTGTCTTTTCGGTTAGAAATTCCCTACAAAGACCAGAACAAACGTGTTGTTCTCTCAAGCGATGTCAATTTGTGACATTTCAATGGTAAAAATACCGCCAGCGAGAAAAATGCCCATGCCAAAGTCCACTTTTACCAGAACAAATGTCATAAATTCCCGCCTCAAAATCCGCAATTTCGATTACGCTGGTGGCACGTCAAGACAACAGGAGATCAAAACGTGAATCGAGACACCCCGTATGCCGCGCGTATCGCCTTCCGACTGCCCCAGTCGCTCTACGATAAGCTGGAGGCTTGGGCAGAGGAGGAAGACCGTCCGCTCGCCAATCTCATTTACACCCTCGTCAAGCAAGCAGTGACCGAACGTGACCGTGAACGCCGCACGCCCGAAATTCACAAGGAGAGGAACTGACCATGACTGATCTGCGTGACTTGGTAGAAGCCCATCTCGGCAAGCCGCTTGCCGCCAGCACGCACGCCGGACTGTGGCGCTGCCCTGCCTGTTCGCCAGAACGACATGCGCTGCTTATGGTGTCGGTGGACGAATACCACTGCTTAAGCGGCTGTCCGTGCGACGGCGATGCCAGTGAATGGATGCGGGACATTGACGAGCCAACCGCTGTTCAAGTTGAGATCGGACCACGGGCATGACCACCGGACTTCAGATCATGATAGCGAACCCAACTCCCCCAGATTTGATGGTCAAGCGTCTGTTCACAGTCGCCGAGATACTCTCACGGAAACAAACCAGTGCTGACGCAAGCGAATTTCTCGCGGAAAACCGGGCTGAAAAACACGATGAAGACGAAATCGAGTATCTTGAGACCAAAGATTAGTTAAGCAATCCATGATCGAGGTCAATAGAGATGGCATATAACAAGAAGAAAAAGGGTGCACCGACCCCGCCCCAACCCGGATGGGCGGTGTATTTACGCACGAGCAGTGACGAGAATCAAAAACCAGAACTGTCGCGAGCACGCCAGCGCTTTGCCATCGAAGAAAATGTCCTCAAACGTTCCAATCTGCCGTTGATTGGCGAGTATGTGGATGTATTGACAGGCAAAACGCCCAATCGCGAAGGGTATCAGCGTCTGCTGGCAGATGCGCGCGCAGGTAAGTTCTCGCATGTCATTGTCGAGCGTGCCGATCGTTTCGGACGTGACGATACGGAGGCATTGCGCGCAATCGACGAACTGAACGATTTCGGAGTAGCCGTGCGTTTTGCCAATTCGCCTGATCTCGATCCAATGGATCCCGATGGGCGAGTGATCGTCGCACTGTCCTTCACACTCGCACGGCGAGAAACCGCACTTTTGGGTATTCGCGTCAAAGGCGGACTGCGGGCGAAACGCGAAAACGGTGGCTTCAGCGGGCAAGCCCCAGATGGCTACTGCAATGTGCAGGAACGCACAACACTCGATGCTAAGAAGCAGTTCGGGCGTTTCACACGGCACATTGAGCTTGATCCTGAACGGGTGCCTGTGATTCGCGAAGCATGGGATTTGCTGTTGGAAGACAAGCTCACACTTGCCGGAAATTGCCGAGGCACTGCATGCCAAAGGCATCGCCATCGGACTGGGCGACCGTTCATATCGAGGTCTCACCAACTGGGAAGAGGAGGCGAATATCAGCAGCCTGTCGAATATCTTTCACAACTGGGCATATGCTGGATGGGTCGTGAGTATCCCCAACCAGATTATACCGAAAACGATGACGGGGGAATTGGGAGCCGATTGTCTCTACCGAAGAGATGGAGCGCGGGCAGGAAATTCTCGCGCGGCGTAATGCCCATCGGAGCGAGCGCCGCAAACAGGTGTATCTTACTCCAGGGGATGATATCTTATCAGCGAAGGAAGGGGAAAACCAATTCGCCTGACCTGTTCAAC
Organism: uncultured Chloroflexia bacterium; assembly: GCA_963760975.1. GTDB lineage: Bacteria > Chloroflexota > Anaerolineae > Aggregatilineales > Phototrophicaceae > Flexifilum. The sequence goes on from CAVXEZ010000013.1 coordinate 40,602, forward strand.
CTCCAATGCGAGCCGTCTCGGTCGCGGGACAGCTTATTACCGAGTGACGGGTGCAGGTGAGGTCAGCTTCCTCTGTCGGGACATCGATGCACAGGTCGGTCAAGAGATGATCTGTATACAAGTCGATCCTGAGCTCATGCCGCTCATTCGCAACGCTTACACACACGACTTGGGAGAAAGCTCGGCTATCTGCGTCCGGATGAAAAGGAGCGGATACAGACCGCGCTCAAAGCATCGATGAAGAAGAGGCGCGTACTGTCCGCCTGTTGGCGGCAGGCAAAATCACGGAAGTGATCTGGGACAACTTGTGGACGGAGTGGCAGGATCGGCGCAAAGCAGCTCCGCCAGTCGCTCGAAACCCTCGATCAAGATCGGGCGTTCCACATTGACAACCTAGATGCAGCGCTGCGAATTATCGGCAGAATTGGAACGCTGTATAATGGACTTCAGCAGCGGGATCGAAAAGAACTGCTGCGCCAAATGGTTGAACGGGTTGTTGTCAATCATAAGGGAGTAGTGCGATTGGAACTGCGTGCGCCGTTTGCGTATCTGAAAGACCTGACAGATGAGGTACGTACAATGAGTGGACGCGGAAGTAAAGGGTCGGGGTCGCAGCATTTGCCAGAAAACAAAACTGGCGGGGAAAATCTCCCCGCCAATCCGGTGGAACAAAGTTCGACTTGGCTCCAACTTAGCTGAGGGACCTGGATTCGAACCAGGATTGATGGATCCAGAGTCCACTGTTCTACCGTTGAACTATCCCTCACCATTGAGGGCAAATTCTATCACGCTCGCTCAGCGCGATCAAGCCTGAGTCTGGCTGCCGCCGAGCGCCTGCGCAACTCGCCGCTGGATGCGATCTGTGCCGAAGACGTGCAGGATTTCGTAGAGGTCGGGCGTGTTGGTGCGCCCCGTGAGCGCCACGCGAACCACCATCATTACGTCGCCGAAATGCCCCTTAAAGGCGTCGGGGTTCTTCTTGAAAGTCTTGGCGTTGCGGGCGAAGCCAAGCCGCTCCCCTAAGCTGCGCATGTCGTCCAGCCAGTCGTCTTTCGACAGCGCGGGGTCGAAGCCGCGCACGTGGTCGAGAATCGCCGCGATGTCGGCGGCGTCCAGCGTCGGCATAGGATAGCCGCTGCGGGCGACTTCATCCTCGTAGAGGTCGTCAAAATAGAAGCCGCACGCCCGCTCCATGTCCGACCAGTTGACGATGTCCTTGCGTGGCGCGGGTCCGTCGCGCTCGACGTTGAACACGGCGATACTGTAGGCAGGATCGGACTTGAGAATCTGCGCGAGGCGCGGCTCGTACTGCTCCGCCCAGGCGACGCCGTACTCGTAGGCTTGCTCGGCGCTGTAGGTGGCGACGACATCCTTGCTGATGTCGTTCAGCTTGACCATGTCGAACAGCGGCATGGCGACGCCCATGTCCTCCAGCTTGAACGGAAAGTCCGTGTACGGCTTATCAGGGTTGGCTTTCTGCCAGTCGTAGAAGCTGGAGTTGGCGAGGTTGAGCAGGTATTCGATCACCGCCTGCGTTGGATAGCCGACCTCGTAGTAGTACATCACGTTGAATTCCGGGTCTTTGCGCTTGCTCAGCTTGCGCCTGGAGCTGCCCTCCATCTTAGCGATGGGGGCGACATGGGCGAAATCCGGCAGCGGCACGCCCAGATACTCGAATATCTGGATGTGCAGCGGCGCGGACGGCAGCCATTCCTCGCCGCGAATGATGGTCGTGACGTACATCAGTGTGTCGTCGACGACGTGGGCGAAGTGGTAGGTCGGCAGACTGTTGGATTTGAGCAGCACGGTATCCTGATCGTTGGCGGGCAGGTCGAGGTCGCCCTTGATCACGTCGTGAAAGCGGACACGCGCCTCGGTGGGGTAGGGCGCGCGGATGCGGATCACCGGGCGCTCGCCCGCGTCGAGCCGCGCCTTGACCTGTTCCAGCGTCGCATTGCGCCAGATCGCCCAGGGACCGTAGTAGCCGGGCTTGACGCCCTGCGCCTCCTGCTGCTTGCGCAGTTGGGCAAGTTCTTCTTCCGAACAGAAGCAGGGATAAGCATAGCCGCGCGCGACCATGTCCTTGGCGAAGGTTTCGTAGATGTCCACGCGCGCGCTCTGGGTGTAGGGTCCATACGCGCCGACCTCGACCAGCGGATCCGCCCTCATGACTCCTTCGTCCGGCGTCAGGTCGAAGTTGCTCAGGTTCTGCACGATCTGCTCGACGCTGCGATCCTGCTCCCGCTTCTTGTCAGTGTCTTCGATGCGCAGGAAGTAAACGCCGCCCGACTGCCGCGCGACCCGGCTGTCGACCAGCGCCGTTAGCAGGCTGCCGAGGTGGACGAAGCCCGTCGGGCTGGGCGCGAAGCGGGTGACGCGCGCGCCGGGCGGCAGGTCGCGCGGGGGATACTGGTCGAACAAATCCGCTGGAGTTTTGGCAATGTGCGGAAACAGGAGCTGTGCCAGCTCCCGCGATTCCCGATGTGAGTTTGTCATCCGAACCTCTTAAATGCGGCGGCGGCGCATGATCACGCTCTCGGCGAGACCGATGCCCGCCAGGGTTGAAAGCAGCGACGTACCGCCAGAGCTAATAAACGGCAGAGTCAGTCCCGTGACGGGCATGAGACTGAGGTTCATGCCAATCGAGACGACCGTCTGAAAGAAGATGAAGGTGGCGACGCCGTAACAGATCAGGCTGCCCAACGGATCGACCGCCATGCGCGCGCCGCGCAGGATGCGTAGGATCACCGCGCCGATCAGGAGCATGACCGCCACGCCGCCGACGAAGCCGAACTCCTCGCCGATCACGCTGAAGATGAAGTCTGTCCAGCGGACGCGCAGGTAGCGGAGCGTGTTCTGCGGTCCCTGGGCGTAACCCGTGCCGAGCAGCCCGCCGGAGCCGATACTGATCCTCGCCTGGAGGATGTTGTAATAGGCGTCCGGGTCGCTTTCCGGGAAGATGAACGAGGTGATGCGCTGTTTCTGATAATTCTGCATCTGCGACCAGGCAATCGGGACGGCGACCGGCGCGGTCAGCGCCAGGATCAGCCCGAAGATGGCGATGTGCTTGAGCCGCAGCCCTGCCGCCCAGACCATCACCAGCCACATGACGCCGAAGACAATCGCCATGCCCAGGTCGGGCTGGATGAAGATGATCGCCGTCGGGACGCCGATGTGAATCAGCGACTTGATGAGGGTCGTGATGCGATCCATTTTGTCGTAGTTGGTGGCGAGAAAGTGCCCCAGCGTGATGATGATGAAGACTTTGGCGATCTCCGAGGGCTGGACGCGAATGCCGATGTTGATCCAGCTTTTCGCGCCGGCGTCGCCTTCGACGCCGAAGACGAACACCAGCACCAGCAGCACCACCATGATCAGGTACAACCACTGATGCAGCCCGCCGAGCAGGCGGTAGTCGACGGCGGCGAGACCGAAGAGGACAAAACCGCCGAGCAGGGCGAAGCGAATCTGGTCGGGCACGCGGTTGATCACGTCCGAGTCGACGGCGTTGAGGGTAGCGCTGCGGATCATCAGGATGCCGAAGATCGTCAGCAGGATTGTCGCACCCAGCAGGACGAAGTCAAACTGCCGCCAGATGCTTCCGGGGTGACTCATGCACGGATGTCCCCAAATTCAGCGTTAGCGCCATTATAGCAACCGCCGCGCATGAAATGAAGCCTATTCAGTTGCGTTATTGTCATGCTCAGCCGACGGGTGGTAGTCCGGGTCGTCCTGCTCAATGCCTTCGAGCGTCTTGAGGAAGGGGATTTCAGCAACGAGCAGGCTGGCGCGCTCGCGCTTTTGCAGCGCAATATCGACGTTTTCGTTATCGACCGAAACGTACTTGGAAATGACCGCCAGAATCTCTTTTTTCATTTCTTCCATGCGTTCTGGCGGCAGGTTGATCCGGTCGTGGACGAGAATGAATTGCAGCCGTTCCTTCGCCATACTGCCGCTTTTTTTCGACGGTGACCGTCCAAAGATGCGGTCTAGGAAATCAGGCATTGTCGAACCCTCTCATCACCCGTCATCTACCGCTGAACAAGCGCGTGAGCCGCCGGAAAAACCCGTCTGACTCGCCCAATTTCATGAATGGTACTCTCTCGCCCATGAGCCGCCGCGCGATATTGCGATACGCCATCCCCGCCCGCGAGTTGTCATTCAGCGTAACCGGGATGCCGCTGTTTGACGATGGGACAACAGTCTCGTCTTCGGGGACGATGCCGAGCAGGCAAATCGCCAGCAGGTCGGTCACGTCGTCGGGCGAAAGCATCTCGCCCCGGCGCATCATCTCCGCGTTCAGGCGGTTGAGGATCAACTGCCCCGGCGCTTTGTTCTCGGTTTCCAGCAGCCCGATCACCCGGTCGGCGTCGCGCACGGCGGAGACCTCCGGGTTGGTCACGATCAGCACGTCGTCGGCGGGCGCGACGGCGTTGCGAAAGCCGCGCTCGATGCCCGCAGGCGAGTCGATCAGGATGAAGTCGAAATCCTCGCGCAGAAAATCGGTCAGTTGAATCATGTCCGCCGGGCTGACGGCGGTCTTGTCGCGCGTCTGGGCGGCGGGAATCAAATAGAGTTCCGGGAACATCTTGTGCCGGATCATCGCCTGACGCGGCTTGCAGCGTCCTTCGACAATATCGACCAGGTCATAGACGATTCGGTTCTCCAGTCCCATCACGATGTCAAGATTGCGCAAGCCGATGTCCGCGTCGATCAGCGCGACTCTTTGATTGATGCGCGCCAGGGCGACTCCCAGGTTGGCAGTCGTCGTGGTCTTGCCGACCCCGCCTTTTCCTGACGTTACAGTGATGACTTTTCCCCCCACTTGCGATTCCTCTCTAAGTGCTACCGCCAGGCTTCGACGACGATGCGGCTGTCGCGGATAAATGCCATTTCCGGCTTTGGTTTGTGCCGTTTATCCGACGGCGAAATGCTTATGTACCCGGCAATCCGCAACTGTGTCGGAGTCATGTCCAGGGCGCAGACGAACGCACTTTCGTCGCCGTTTGCGCCCGCATGAACATTGCCACGCAAGCGCCCCCAGACGATCACGTCTCCGGCGGCGATGATCTCCGCGCCGGGGTTGACATCGCCGAAGACGACGACGTGTCCCTGGCTGCGCACGGTGCGCCCCGAACGCAGCGTGCGCCGGATCATCACACCGAACGTGCCATCCTCTTCCGACGTGTTGACGGTATTGCCATCGTTGGGCTGCTGCGGCGTGATCAGGTTCGCGCGCAAATCGAGGGCGCTTGCTGCGTCAATGGTCGTCTTACTCTCGCTGAGTACGGCGTAAAGGGTCAAGCCGCGTCGTTCCAGCAGCGCTTTCGCCGAGCCAAGCTCGTCCTTGCGAACCGGACGCGATCCCACGTCGAGCGTAATCCGAGCGCCAGCGAAAAACGAACTCTGCTGGTCGATGCGCGCGGCGAGATCCGCCATGACGCCCTGCCATTCCTCGGACTCGTCAAGCGAGATCAGCAGCCCGTCTTTAACACCCTTAATTGCGACTGTTTGCATTGTGGCGATACCCAGATTCCGCAAATAATTTGTGACTCTTAATATACTATATTGGATCGGCGATAAGCGCTACATTACATCCGTCGTGCTACATCGCGCCGACGATGCGCAGCAGCATGAACAGCGGCAGCAGCGTAAAGGCTGCCGCCGCCAGCCAGCCCACGCGCGGCGGTCGCAGGCTTTTTTGCAGCCATTGACCGAAGGTGTACATGGCGTAAGTCATCCACAAAAGCTGGATCATCAGCAGGGGCAGCAGCAGGACCGGGCTGTCTTCGCCGTAGTAGATCAGCCCGAAGGCGGCGTAGGTGGCGAAGGCGATCATGGTCACGACGCCGACGGGCGGATGCCAGCGCGAGAGCCGCGCCAGCCCCAGCACGCCGAGCGCCAGCCCGGCAGCCGTGAACTGCCCGATGATCAAGCCCATCAGTCGAATCCAGCGTTCCGGCTCGCGCCAGACGCCAGCGATCATGTAGGGGATGTTGTAGGTCAGCGCCATCGCCTTTTCGACCGGATAGTTCCACCAGAAGGTCGAATAGTACGTCCGGCTGATCCCGTACAGACCGCCGATCAGAACCGCCAGCAGCGCCAGCCAGTACCAGAAGGGGAGGCGCTGGCGGGAGAGGAACAAGCCGAGCGCGACCGCCGGGACGAGCAGCACGAACAACGGGTCGTTGATGGTGCCCACCGCCAGCAGGAGCAGCAGCCCGTAGGTGTTGTAGGCGCTGAGCGTGCCGACGCCGAGCGTCCGGCTCGACCGCTCGTTGGGATGCGGGTTGCTCGCCAGCAGCCCATCGACCAGCAGAAAGAGCGTCCACGCCGTCAGCAGGGTGGTGAAGCGCAGGCTGCGCGTCGTGCCGACAGTGGTCAGGAAGAGCAGGGCAAACAGCGCCAAGCCCGCCGCCGCGCCGATCAGCGGGCGCTTGGCGAACCACAGGATCGCGCCTGCTGCGACGACCGCCGCGCCGAGCGCGCCCGCCACTTCGAGCGGGTTGAGGCTTTCCGCGCCGCCCGTCTGAATCCAGAACGAGGGGCTGAACGCCAGCGCCAGCCCGCCGATCACCGCCAGCGCCGCGCCCATCGGTCGCAGCGCCAGCGCCATGCCGACCACCGCCAGCGCCATGCCGGACGCGCGGATGATCGGCGTGTGACCGAGCAGCAGGAAAACGAGCCAGGCGGCGCCTCCGGCGATCAAAGCGGGCATCCAGTTCAGCGCGCGCTGGCGCTGCGTCGGCGTCAGGCTGATCACGGGTTGGTCGGCTCCACGGTTGGCGCGGCAATCTGACCGATCTGGGTGTTGGTCTGACCTTTCATACGCAGGTAGGCTTCCATTGTCTCCATGACCATCGGCAGGGCGTTTGCCGAGCCTTCGCCCCCATTATAGATGAAGCCGAGGATCAAAATCTCCGGGTCTTCGTAAGGCGCATAGGCGGTGAACCAGGCGTGCGAGGGCCAGTTGCCCGGCTTGCACAAGCCGAGCGGACGCGCCACGTCGTCGCAGTATTCGGCTGTGCCGGTCTTGCCCGCCACGTCGATGTAGCTCAGATCAGCGCCGGGGTGCGCCGTGCCGTTGGTCACGGCGAGGCGCATCCCCTGCCGGATGATCGCCAGATTCTCGGTGCTGACGAAGGCGGGGCGGTAGTTAGGGTCGAAGCGCAGCTTGCTGCAAATGCCGTCCTGCCAGGTGTAGTCCAGCGGGACGGAGACGGTGTACTGGCGCTCGCTGTACAGCAGCGGGTCGGAACTGACGTTGACGGTCGCGGTGTAGTGCGCCGGGTCGCAGCGCAGCGGATTGTAGAAGCCGCTGTCCGCCTCGCAAACGCAGGCGAGACTGTCCTCGCCCTTGATCATCATGTCTTCGAGCGGCAGCAGCGTGATCGGCTCGGTCTCCGGGATGGCGTCGATGTTGACGGTGCGGTCGACCGTCGGCGTGAACGGCTTGACGATGTTGCCATTGGCGTCGAGGAAGTCGTGGATCAGCGTGGGCTGGTAGAGCGTGCCGCCGTTGACAATCGTCGCCACCGCGCTGGCAAGCTGAAGCGGCGTCACGTTGACGTAACCCTGCCCGAAGGCGGCGTTGTAGGTGTCGCCGGTCGACCAGTTCTGCCCGTAGAGGCGGCGCTTCCAGTCCTGATCCGGCATTCGCCCGATGCTCTCGAAAGGCAGCTCGACGCCCAGCTTGGAGCCGATGCCCAGCGCCGTCGCGTAGCGGAACATGTCGTCGATGCCCAGCCCGCCTGGCTTCAACACCTGCTCCGAGACCGCCGGGTTGCCGCCGCCGACCTGATAGAAGTACACGTCGCAGCTTTGGGCAATCGCGCCGATGATGTTGAGGTTGCCGTGCCCCTGCGGCAGCCAGCAGACGAAACGCTGGTCGGCGGCACGGTCGTTGGGCGCGTACTTGTTGGGCAGCAGCAGCGTGCCGGGGTCGTTGAGCGTCGAGTTCGGATCGATGACGTGCTCCTGAAGCACGCCTGTCGAGGTGACCAGCTTCCAGACCGAGCCGGGCGGATAGAGCGACTGAGTCACGTGATTGACCAGCGGCGTCAGCGGGTCGGCGGCGACTTTCAGGTAGTAGTCCACGTCGATGTTGCGGGCGAAGCGCGAATTGTCGTAGCTGGGGTAGCTGACCAGCGCCAGGACTTCGCCCGTCTTGGGGTTGAGCGCCACAATCACGCCGGTCTGGCTGACGATGCGCCCGGCGTCGGAGTTGATCTTGGCGATGCGGTTGCGCAGCGCGTCTTCGGCGGCTTGCTGCAGGCGCGTGTCAATCGTCAGGCGCACGCTCAAGCCGGGCACCGGATCGGTCGAGATGACCGGATCGCCGATGGGCTGCCCGGCGACATCGACCTCGTTGACGATGCGCCCGCGCTGCCCGGCGAGTTCCGTTTCGAGATACGACTCGATCCCGGCGTAGCCGATGCGGTCGTAGGCGGGGTCGTAGCCCTGCTGGATCAGCTCCAGCTCGCGCTCGGCGGGGATGCGCCCCATGTAGCCGACGATTTGTGAAGTCAGTTCGCCCGTCGGGTACTCGCGCACCGACGACGTTTCGATGTCCACGCCCGGCAGCGTATAGGCTTCTTCCAACACCTGCATGGCGGTCTCGCGGCTTACGTCGCGGGCGATTACGACCGGGCGATAGGGCGCGATACCCTGTCCTTCAACGACCAGCTCCTCGATGCTGCGCACGTTCTGCCCGGATGCCAGCGCAATCGCGCGGGTGGGCGGGACGCCAGTCAGCGCCGAGAGGCGGTTGTAGATGCGCAGCACGTCGTCGGCGCTGCCGGGCAGGTCGGCGGGCGTGATGCGCACGTCGTAGGCGGGCACGTTGATCGCCAGCGAGACGTTGTTGCGGTCGGTAATGGTGCCGCGCGGCGCGGCGACCGGGACTTCATTCAGGCGGTTGGCGTTGGCTGCCGCCTGCGCATCCGCGTGATCGACGATTTGTAGCTGGTACATGCGGACGGCGAAGATGGCGAAGATGGCGAAGATGATCCCTTGAAAGAACGACAGCCGCCAGCCCTGAAACGGTAAAAGCCGCTGCATTCCAATTACTCCTCAAACCCTTACGACGTGAAACTACGCTGCTGCCGGCTGACGCGCCGCTGAATACGGCGGATCACCCAGTAAATTGGTCCGATGAACAACAGATTATAGGCGATGGTGGGCAGGATGACGTAGGTGAAGTTTTCCAGAGGGTACACCGTGAACCCGGCAATTGCCACTACGAGCATGTAAACCAGCTTCTGCAACACCGTCCCGACGATCACCAGTCCGAGGATGAGCACGAAGCCGATGCGGTAGACCTGCTGCTTGAGCCGGTCGATGCCGAAGACCAGCAGGATCAAGCCGAGCGCGGACGCCCCGGTCGGTGCAGCCGAGAGCAAATCCTGAGCGATGCCGCCCACGAACGCCCAGGTGACACTCTGTTCCAACTGCCCGTTGATCGACCACGAGAGCGTCAGCAGAAAGATCAAATCCGGCTCGCCGCCGAGGATGCGAATCTGCGGCACGAAGGTCGATTGCAGCACGACCGCCAGCACAATCAGCGGGAGGCTCCAGTAGGTGCCCATTGGCTAGGGCGTGGTCGCCTGATCGAAGACCGAGAGGTCGACCGGCTGGAAGTTGGTGACGATCAGCACGAATTCGAGCGTGTCGAAGTTGATCAGGCTGTGTACCTGCGCGACGCGGTTCAGCCCGTCGCGCGAGAGACCGACGCTCGTCACCTGACCGACGACGATGTCCGGCGGGAAGTTGCCGCCCAAGCCGGACGTGATGACGAGATCGCCGTTGGTGACCTGCGCGTCCAGCGGGATCATGTTCATTTGCAGTGTTCCGGCGGGCTGACCCTGCACCGTGCCTTCGATGCGCGAGGTTTGCAGGCGAGTGCTGACGGCACTGGTCGGCTCGGTCACGAGCATGACGCGGGCGGCGTTGGCGCTCACCCGGATGATCCTGCCGACTAACCCCTGCCCGGTGACGACCGGCATCCCGACGGCGATCCCGTCGCGCGTGCCTTTGTCGACCGTGATCGTGCGCAGGAAGCCGCTTTCGTCGATGGCGATCACGTTGGCGGTGACGAACTCCTGATTCTGCACCGAGTTGGTATATTTGAGCAGGTCGGCGAGGCGCTGGTAGTCGCTGTTGATCTCGCGCAGCTCGACCAGCTCGGACTGGTAGAGCGCGAGCGCCGTCTCCAGATCGGCGACGCGGTTCTGAAGCGTTTGCACGTCCGAGAAGCGCGAGACGTTATCGCTGATGGTGAGCGCGACCCGGTTAAACACGCCGGAGACCGCATTGAGCGGCACGGCGAGCAGGTCTTCCACCGGGGCGAGCACGCCCGCCCGGCTGGCGACGATCAACCCGGCAGCCAGCAGCAGGCAGACGACCAGAAAGACCGCGCGGTTCGAGCGCCAGTTTCGCCTGAACCCTGAACCCTGATTCATGATGACCTCCGGCGCGGATTATAGCAGATTTGGCAAGAGGCGGTGATCAGCGCCGCGTGTAGGCGCGTCTGGCGTTGCATGGGGAATAATGCGGAGTTCGTACCTGGCTAGTGGCGCGTGCTGCCGCGTTCCAGCCCGACCAGCAGGCGGCGCAGGTTGTTGTAGTCTTCCAGCACGCGACCCGCGCCGCGCGCGACGCAGGTCATGGCGTCTTCGGCGACCCAGGTGCGGATGTTGACTTCTTCGGCGACCCGGTCGGCGAGATTGCGCAGCAGACCGCCGCCGCCCGCCAGACAGATGCCGCTCTCCATCAGGTCGCCGACGAGTTCGGGGGGCGTGTCGTCGAGCGCGTCCTTGATGGTGTCGATGATGATGCCGACTGATCCGCTAATCGCTTCGCGGATTTCGATGGAGCTGACTTCGACCGAGGTGGGCAGCCCGGTGACGAGATTGCGCCCTCTGGCGCTGCGCATCTGCTCCTGCGCCAGCGGGTACGCCGAGCCGATTTCGATCTTGATGCGCTCAGCGGTCGGCTCGCCGACCAGCAGGTTATGCTTGGTGCGCATATATTGAACGATGTCCTCGTCCATCTCGTCGCCCGCCACACGGATCGAGCGGCTGATGACGATGCCGCCCAGCGAGAAGATCGCTACTTCGGTCGTACCGCCGCCGATGTCCACGATCATGCTGCCGCGCGTCTCCTGCACCGGCAAGCCCGCGCCGATAGCGGCGGCGACCGGCTCTTCGATCAGATAGACTTCGCGTGCGCCCGCGCTGACCGCTGCGTCGTAGACGGCGCGCTTCTCGACTTCGGTGACGCCGCTGGGGATGCCGACGACGACGCGCGGGCGGGGAATCGGAATCCAGCTTTGCTCGTGCGCCTTCTGGATCAGGTGGTTGAGCATGGCTTCGGTGACTTCAAATTCGCTGATCACGCCGTCGCGCAGGGGACGAACGATCAGGATGTCTTTCGGGTTCTTGCTCCACATCTCCTTCGCGCGCGAGCCGACTTCGATGGGGCGGCGTGTCTTGCGCTCGATGGCGACGAATGAGGGTTCGTTTATGACAATGCCCTTACCGCGCACACTGACAAGGGTATTGGCTGTGCCGAGGTCTATGCCGATGTCCAGCGAGAATAACCCAAAAAAGTAATCGAGCGGACTGAGCAACTGCATCTCCTAGCGGCATGAAACAGCGCGCGGCATTATAACATGGGGAGGGTTGATTACAAAGCACCTATGAACGTTCACGATACGCTCACAACCACGCTTTCAAGGCACGATCTTCTGCCTGTGGACGCGACGCTGCTGGTCGGCGTTTCCGGCGGGACGGACTCGCTGGCGCTGCTCCATCTGCTCGCTCAGATGAGCGAGCGCCTGCACGTCGCCACGCTCGATCACGGGCTGCGCGGCGCGGCGGGCGCGGCGGATGCGCGCTTCGTCGTCGAAACGGCGCAGGCGTGGGGCGTCCCGGTGACGGCGGGCAGCGCCGATGTGCGCGCGCTGGCGGAGCAGCAGCGTATCGGCATCGAGGCGGCGGCGCGCATCGCCCGCTATGACTTCTTCGCCTCGGTCGCCCATGAAATTGGCGCGGCGCGCATCGCCGTCGCCCATAACGCCGACGATCAGGTCGAGACGGTGCTGATGCATCTGCTGCGCGGCTCCGGCTTGAGCGGGCTGGCGGGCATGGGCTACGCCGCGCCGCTGCCGGGGCATCCCGACCTGACGCTGATCCGTCCGCTGCTCGACGTGCCGCGCGCCGACCTCGCCGCCTACTGCCGCGAGAACGGCTTGCAGCCGCGCCACGATGCCAGCAACGAGGATACCGCTTACCGCCGCAACCGCCTGCGCCGCGAGTTGATCCCGTATTTGCGCGAGCTTTCGCCCCAAATCGAACGGCGGCTGCGCCAGCTTGCCGAGATCGCGGCGCTGGAAGACGACTTCGCCGACGCTGCGCTGCACACCGCAATTGATCCGCATGTTATACGAGAGGACGAGCGCATTCGTTTCCCGCGTACTGCGTTTGCCTCGCTGCACCCGGCGCTGCGGCGGCGCTTCGTGCTGTGGGCGGCGCGCGCGCTGGATGCGGCGGGCGACGTGGGCTACGGACACGTGACCGCCGCCGTCGAGCTGGCGCTGAGCGGGCAGGTCGGCGCGCGAGCGCAGTTGAAGGGCGGCGTACAGCTTCGTGTCGATTACGAAACGCTGGTCGTCGAGCGCGAAGATACGGCGGACGTGGATGATCTGCCGCTGCTCTCGACTGACGCCGCGATCCCGGTGGCGCTGCCCGGCGTGACGCGCATCAACGAGCATTGGTCGCTGCGCGTATCGCTGACTCCGCTGGGGGACGAAGCATTGCGGCTTGCCATCGGCGAGGGGAGTACATTGGTACTACGCGGGCGGCGCGCGGGCGACCAGTTCGCGCCGCTCGGTCTGGGCGGGCACACTCAGAAATTAAGCGAATGGATGATCGATCACAAGGTTCCGCGTCAATTCCGGGCGCGTCTGCCGTTGATTGTGAGCGAAGAAAGCGTAGCGGCGCTGTGGTGGAATGGCTGGAAAGTCAACGAAGCGTTCGCCGAGACGCCGGAGAGCGGTCGCGTGATTTACGCCGCGCTGGAGCACAACAATTGATGGTATTTGTGACGAATTGTAACAAGTCCGTTATGTAAAGTTGCAATTTATCACGAAAGTTGTATCCTTAAGAAAGCATGAATGCACCAATAAAGTTATGGTTAGGCTCATAAACCGATGATCGACAACAATGATAATGCCTCTGTACTGGTCGTGGACGACGAAGCTGCCATTCGGTATTCGGTGAGCAAGACGCTACAGCGGGTCGGCTACAGCGTGCGCGAAGCGGCAAGCGGAGAGGATGCGCTCGACATCATCCGTGATGACCCCGTGGACGTGGTGCTGACCGACATTCGTATGCCGCCCGGTTTGGACGGCGTCGAGCTGATCCGCCGGATCAAGGATACCGACCCGGATACCATCGTCATCCTGATGACCGCCTATCCCAGCCTGCCGACGGCAGTTGAGGGGCTGCGGCTGGGCGCGCACGACTACCTGATCAAGCCCAGTTCCAGCCAGGACATCCGCCAGAGCGTCGCGCGCGGCATCGAGCGCTCGCGCAATTTGAAGCGCCGCCGCCAGCTCCTCGACGCCATCCGCAGCAACGTCTCCGAACTCAGCCGCACGGCGCAGGAGCCTGCGCTCCCCACGCGCGACGCGGGGATGGTCACGGAGAAAGCGTCTACTGCCGAGGCGGTCGGTGAGGCGATGCTTGGCAACGTCATCACGCTCGGTCCGCTCACGATCTACCCCGGACGCTACCAGATTTCGGTGGAAGATCACCCGATTGACCTGACGCCGACCGAGTTCGATCTGCTGCTCTACCTAGCCGCGCATCGGGGGCGCGTGGTATCATGCCACGAACTCGTGCGTGAAGTTCGCGGTTATTCCGTCGATGAGGCGGAAGCCCGCGAGGTGATTCGCCCTCACGTCAGCAACCTGCGCCGCAAGCTCAAGCAAGCCGGGCAGGATGAAGACCTGATCGTGAACGTGCGAGGAATCGGCTATCGGTTGAGTGAGCAGGTCGATTAAGATTTGAAATTCCACAAATTCATATTGGTTCTAAGCATTCTGCTGCTGACGCTGATCTCAACCGCATTGCAGGCGCAGGATGCCGACGTGGATGCGCTGGTCGCGTCGATGTCGCTGGAACACAAAGTCGCGCAGATGTTCATGGTAACGCTGCACGGCGCGGTTCTCACCGAAGTGGGCGCGCAGGATTTACGCACCTGGCAGCCTGGTGGCGTCGTCCTCTTTGACGAAAATGCCGGCGATCCGTCGGCGATCACCCGATTGACCAATGCCTATCAAAGTACGATTACCGGAGCAGGCGGCGTCCCGCTGCTGATCGCTGTCGATCAGGAGGGCGGCGTGGTCACGCGGCTGACCAACGGCTTCACCATGTTCCCCGCGCCCGTGCTGATCGACGCGGCGGGCGACGACATGGCGTATCAAGTGGGGCAGGCGGTCGCGCAGGAGTTGAGCGCCGTCGGCATCAACATGAACCTCGCCCCGGTCGCCGACCTCGAAACCTACAAGGACAACCCGATCATCTACCGCCGCTCGTGGGGCAGCGACCCCAACATGGCGGGCGACGCCGTCGCTTCCTTTATTCGCGGCACCGAGTCGCTCAATGTGCTGGCGACCGCCAAGCATTTCCCCGGTCACGGCGAATCCCGGCAGGATTCGCACGGCGAACTGCCGACGATTGACCTGCCGCTGGATCGGCTCGAATCGGTCGAGTTCGTGCCGTTCGAAAAGGCGATGAGCGCCGACGTAGCTGCCGTGATGGTCGGGCATCTGGATATGCCCGCGCTCGACCCAACGCCAAACATGCCCGCCTCGCTCTCGCAGCCGATCATCACGGGCGTGCTGCGCGATCAGTTGGGCTACGACGGTCTGGTCATGACCGATGCGCTCGACATGAACGCGGTCGACCTCAACTACAACTTCTACGACGCCGTCGTGATGGCGGTGCAGGCGGGCGCTGACCTGCTGGCGATGGGTCCCAGCATCGGGCAGGAGGTGTTCGAGGCGGCGATGCAGCGTGTCGTCGACGAGGTGCGCGCCGGGAACATTCCCGAATCGCGGATTGACGAGTCGGTCAAGCGGATTCTGGAGGCGAAGCAGCACTATGGCATCCTCGACTGGCAGCCGCTCGACCCGGCGACAGCGGTGGATCGCGTCGGCGCGGACGCGCACGCGCAGCTTTTCGCGCAACTGTATCAGGCAGGGGTGACGGTCGCCTACGACCGCAACAACCTCGTGCCGATCCCGCCGGATCGCAAGGTGGCGATCATCTTCCTGGCGACGCGCTACCAGATTCAGCAGGAGTGCGCGCAGTACAGCACGAACATTCGCTGGACAGGCGTCTCGGACAATCCGAGTCAGGAGGAAATCGGCTGGGCGCTGGATAACGCCAACTGGGCGGACACGGTGGTGGTGTGGACGCAGAACGCCGACAAGAACCCGGAGCAGCAGCAGTTGGTCAACGCGCTGCCGCAGGACAAGACGATTGCCGTAGCGATCTGGTCAACTTACGACTGGCAAACATACCCCAATGTGGCGGCTTACGTGCTGACGTACACTCCGGCGCGCCCGGCAGTCCCGGCGGCGTGCGCGGTGCTGTTCGGCGCGGCTCCGGCGACTGGTCGCCTGCCGATCACGCTGGGGGCGAACCTGCCCGCCGGAAGCTACGACGCGAACTGAGGAATAACCTTACACTTCGAGCACGGATAGAATATTGCCCGCCGGGTCTTTGAACCAGGCGATGTTTGGACCAGCACCCCGCGCGATGCCCTTGTCATCCGTTTTCAGGTCAGGGAAATCGTAGATTTCGAAGCGAACCCCGCGTCGTGTGAGTTCGTCAACGGCTTGTTCGACGTTTTCTACGGGGAAATTCAGGATTGTGAAGGTCGCAGGCGTATGCTGGCTGCCCTTCGGGTAGACCAGAATGTTCGTCCCACCTGCGACGTGCAGAGTCAACATGCCGTTCGCTTCGGAAATCTCCAGCCCGAGTGTTTCGCCGTAGAACGCTTTCGCTTTCTGAATATCGTCTACCGAAAAACCGCTGAATGCTTTCGTATCTCTGAACATGAGTCCTCCCTAACCAGTCGCCCGAACTTCGGGTATTGCTGAAGCGATTGCTTACTGCTTCGCGGAAAGGATCATGGCGAGTGCCTGCTGGATGCGGCGGGCGCGGGTTTCGGCACGGCGAGCGCTCTCGATCCACAGGATGTAGGCTTCGCGCTGCGACTTGGGGAAGCGGTCGAAAATCGCCTGCGCTTTGGTGTTGGCATCCAGCGCCCAAAGCAGGTCTTCGGGCAGTTCGACAGGTTGAAAATCTGTTCTAGCAATCACGAGCGCATCCTCCCTCAGGAATACGAACATATTTTCGATTATATACAACTTTTCACAAAATGCGATAGCGATTCTCAATTGTCTCATTTTTGGAACATATGTTCCATGATTTAAACCACTTTTTCCCACCAAATCCCGCCCGAATCGGGGAGTCTGCGCGCGGTATACCGCCATCGGTTCAAATTCCTTTATAATGGTTATGCGGAATGTTATGATCAATGAAAGGTGTGAGCATGGCTGAGCATCGGCTAGGCAGCGCGGATACGTTCTTGCAAAATGGCGAAATGACCCGCCTCGAACTGGAAGGCAAGCCGGTCGTGGTCGTGCGCACCGACGGCGAGTATCATGCCTTTGGCGGGAACTGCCCGCACTACGGCGCGCCGCTCGATCAAGGCGTGCTGCGCGGGCATACCCTGATGTGTCCCTGGCATCACGCCTGCTTCGACGTGCGCAGCGCGGCGCGGCTGGAGCCGCCGGCGCTCAACGATCTGGCGCATTTCCCGGTGCGGCTGGAAGATGGCGAGGTGCTGGTCACGCTGCCCAGCGACAACGTGCGCGAGCCGCAGGGCAAGGCTGATCCGGCGGACGGACGGCGCTTCGTGATCATCGGCGGCGGCGCGGTCGGCAACGCGGCGGCGGAAGAACTGCGGCGCGACGGCTATCGCGGCAGGATCACGATCCTCAGCTCGGTCGAGGAGACGCCGATTGACCGCCCAAACCTCTCCAAAGATTACATGGCGGGCGAAGCCGAGCCGGACTGGATGCCGCTGCGCGACGCGGGCTGGTACGCCGAGCGCGACATCGATCTGCGCCTGAAGACGACCGTGACGAAGGTCGATCCGAAGGCGCACACGGTCACGCTCGAAGGCGGCGAGACGCTGACTTACGACAAGCTGCTGCTGGCGATGGGCGCTGTCCCGCGCGACCTGAAGCGGCTGCCTGGCGGCGACCTGGAGGGCATTCTCACGCTGCGCTCGCTGGGGGACGCCGACCGGATTCTGGCGCAGGTGGGCGAGGGCAAACGCGCGGTCGTGATCGGCGCGAGCTTCATCGGCATGGAGGTGGCGGCGTCGCTGGCGAAAGGGCAGAAGGTCGCCGTGACGGTGGTCGACAGGGTCGATTTTCCGTTTCAGAAGGCACTCGGCGATCACATCGGCAAGGCGTTCATGGATACGCACGCCGCCAACGGCGTCCAGTTCCACCTCGGCGTGCTGATCGAGGGGTTTGTCGGTGAAGACGGTCGCGTGACCGGCGTTCAGCTAACCGATGGCGTGCTGCCCGCCGATTTCGTAGTCGTCGGCGTTGGCGTGCGCCCCGCGACCGATTTCCTCAAGAACTCCGGCATCGCGCTCAACGAGAAAGACGGCGCGGTCGAGGTCAGCCCGCTGTTACAGAGCAGCGACCCGGACATCTACGCGGCGGGCGACATCGCGCGCTATCCAACGCCGGACGGCGGCTGGCAGCGCATCGAACACTGGCGCACGGCGCAGCAGGAAGGCATCGTCGCGGCGCGCAACCTGCTTGGCGGGGGCGACGACGTGAACCATCACGTGCCCTTCTTCTGGACGACGCAGTGGGGTTTCACGCTGCGCTACGTCGGGCACGCCGAAGCGTGGGACGAGATCATCTACCGGGGCAGCCCCGATACGAAAGACTTCATCGCCTTCTACATTCAGGGCGGGGTGCTCAAGGCGGCGGCGGGGTCGAAGCACGACCGCGAGATGGACGCCATCGAGTTCATCCTGATGGACGGCAAGCCGCTGACGCCGGAGCAGATGCGCGACGCGAATTTCGATCTGGTGCGGTACGCGGTCGGCGGGTGAGTGCGATCCGTAGGGGCGCACCTGCGTGTGCGCCCTACACACCTGCGATACGTGTAAGTCGTACCTTGATTCCGGCTTGTTCAAACGCATATTTCAAGTTAACTTATAGGCTGGCTCGAAAGACCACTCAGGACATATGCTGCATGGGAACGCTGAATCCCGATTTGCTCTCGAAAGACCTCGACGCCGTGATGAACGACGCCGTCGCGTTGAAAGATCAATACAAGAAGCCGGTGCTCATGCCGGAACTGCTGCTGCTGGCGCTTTTGCGCAGCAAAGACACGGCGGCGGCGCGCCTGCTTGACGTGTTCAAGAACAGCCGGGGTGCCGATCTGGATCGGCTCAAGCGGCAGACCGAACTCGCCGTCGAAAGCCGCCGTGATCAGGATGGCAACCTCGACTTCGTGGCGGCGGGCAACCGTAAGGTGCCAATGTCGCGCCAGACGATCATTTTGGTCGACGACGCCCTCAGCCTCGCCAACGCGCAGAACGAAGTGCGCGTCGATACCGACCACGTACTGGCGATCCTTGCCGAAAGCACGATCAGCACCAGCGGCTTGCTGCGCCAGCACGGCATCACGCCCAAAGCGATTAACGATCTGGTCGGGGACACGTCGCAGGTGATCCGCACGGACGGCACGACGCAGGACTTCGTCGCCGGGGCGAAATCGGGCAAGCTGAAAGCCGTCTACTTCCGCGAAGACCTGCTGCGCGACCTGATCAACATCCTGACGCAGGCGGTCAACCGCCACGTGATCCTGCTCGGTCCCGATGGCGTGGGCAAGCGCACGCTGGCGTACAGTCTGGCGCTGCTCATGTCCGAGGGCAAGGGTCCCAAGCAGTTGAAAAGTCTGGTGCAGGTCGACGAAGCGGCGCTGCTCGACAACGATCAGAAGGCGATTCGCGCCGGGCTGAGCCAGGCGCGCGGCGGCGTGCTCTTCATCCCGCACATTCACCGCTTCTTCGGCGGTCCCATCAAAGCAGAGTTCTCCAAATCGACGCCGCTGATCCAGAAAGCCTTTCTGGACGACGACCCGGTGATCATCGGCACGACCACCGAACTGGAATACAACCAGCGGCTGGCGAGCATGAGCGCCGTCGCCGAGAACAGCCAGCTTTTGCGCGTGCCGGAGCCGTCGGTTGACCAGACGATTGAAATCCTCAAGGTGATTCGCCCGCACCTCGAAAGCGACTACAGCCTGACGGTATCCGAGGATGCCGTCGTGCTGGCGGCGCGGCTGGCGAAACGCTACATGACGGGCACGCCGCTGCCGCGCAGCGCCGAGCAGTTGCTGCACCGCGCGGCGGCGATGGTCTCGATGAGCCAGCAGAGCCAGCTCGCTTTCAAGAGCGACGTGGGCGATTCGTCCAGTCTCGACGCTGAAGACGTGACGCTCGCCGCCAGCCAGATGACCGGCGTCCCGGTCAGCAAGCTGGGGCAGGACGAGCGCCTGCGCTACGCCAGCATGGTCGAGCACCTCAAGGAGCGCCTCATTGGGCAGGATCAGGCGGTGCTGGCGGTCAGCCGCTCGATCAAGACGGCGCGCGTCGGGCTGAAAGACCCCAAGCGACCGATTGGCGCGTTTCTGTTCCTCGGTCCGACCGGCGTCGGCAAGACCGAACTGGCGAAGGCGCTGGCGGAGTTCATGTTTGGCAGCGAGGACGCCATGCTGCCGCTCGACATGAGCGAGTTCAAGGACGAGAGCAGCCTCAACCGCCTGATCGGTTCGCCGAGCGGCTACGTGGACAGCGAGGCAGGCGGTCAGCTCACGGAACGCGTGCGCCAGCAGCCCTACATTATTGTGTTGTTCGACGAGGTGGAGAAGGCGCACCCGCGCATCCTCGACATCCTGCTGCAAGTGATTGAAGAAGGACGGCTGACCGACGGGCGCGGCAACGTGACCTATTTCAGCGAGACGGTCATCATCCTGACCAGCAACCTCGGCTCGCAGGAACTGGCAGTTCCGGTGATCACGGACGAGATTCGTGACGGGGCGATGGACGAAGTGCGCACGTACTTCCGCCCGGAATTCCTCAACCGCCTGGACGAAGTCATTATGTTCAACGCGCTTTCGACGGAAGACCTCGCCGACATCCTCAAGCTGAACCTGAAGCGCGAGCAGCAGCTCGCCGAAGAGCGCGGCTTGAAGCTGGAATTCACCGACGCGGCGCAGCAGTGGATGCTGGCGCAGAACGACGAGCCGGAATACGGCGCGCGCCCGCTGCGGCGCATCATCCGGCGCTCGGTGCGCGAGCCGCTGGCGGATTTCCTGCTGCGCGCTAACCCGCCCGCCGGGACGCAGGTAGTTGTGGATGCGGACGGCAGCGGCTTGGCGTTCTCCGCGACGGTGGACGGCAAAGTGGTCAAGGTCGAAGCGGGGTGATGTAGTCACGATAGAATCGTAGGGGCGGGTTGCAAACCTGCTCCTACAGTCAATGAATAATTTGGGAAGCATTTAACCGTAGTGCGGGGAGCAGCAGCATGACTCAAGTCGATACCAGCGTGTTTCGCAAATACGACATTCGCGGCACGGTCGCGGGCGATCCGATCCAAATCACGCCCGATCTGGCGCGGCTGGTCGGCAAGGCGCTCGGCACCTACATGCCGAAAACCTTCGGTACGGATCACATGTTCGTCGGGCAGGACAACCGCGCCTCGTCGCTGAGCCTGAAGATGGCGCTGATGGAAGGCGTCGCCTCGACCGGGATGGACGTGACCGACATCGGCGAGGTGATGACTCCCACTGTATATTTCGCCTCCGCCAGCTACGGCGACAAAGGCGCGGGCGTGATGATCACCGGCAGCCACCTGGCGACCAAGTACAACGGCATCAAGATGGCGTATGGCGCGCTGGCGCTGGCGGACGAGCAGATTCAAGACCTGCTGCGCATCATCCAGAAGGACGCCTTCACCGAGGGGCAGGGCAGCATCAACCAGGATTTGAACATGCTGCACAAGCACATGGAGACCATCAAGGGCATGGTCAAGATCGAGCGCCCGCTGAAGGTCGTGCTGGACGCGGGAAACGGCATGAGCGGGCTGCCCGTGCCGCCGGTGCTGACCGATCTCGGCATCGCCGTGACCTGCCTGTACTGCGAATCCGACGGCACCTATCCGAATCATCTGCCCAACCCCGAAGATGAAGAAATGACCAAAGACCTCGAAGCGAAAGTCGTCGAGGTCGGCGCTGACCTCGGTCTGGCGTTCGACGGCGACTCCGACCGCTGCGGCTTCATCGACAATCTGGGGCATCACATCGCCGCCGACCGCCTGCTGGCGCTGCTGGCGCGCGATCTGCTCTCGCGCGAACAGGGCGTGCCGATTGTCTTCGACGTGAAGGCATCGCTGGCGCTGGCGGAAGAAATCCGCAAGTACGGCGGCGTGCCCGTCATGTGGAAGTCCGGGCACAGCCTGATGAAAGCCAAGATGCACGAGCTTCACTCGCCGCTCGGCGGTGAGGTCAGCGGGCACATCTTCATCGGCGAGAACTACTACGGCTTCGACGACGCGCCGCTGGTGGCGCTCAAGACGCTCGAAATCATCTCGCGCTCGAACAAAACCCTCGCCCAACTGTTCGCGGAAATCCCGACGCTGCTGGCGACGCCGGAAGTCATCATGGATGCGCCGGACGCCGTGAAGTTCAAGATCATCGAGGAGATGGCAGCGGCGCTGGAAAAAAGCTATAAGGTGATCACAATCGACGGCGCGCGGGCGGAGTTCGAGCATGGCTGGGGCTTGGTGCGCGCCAGCAATACGCAGCCCGCCATCACCATGCGCTTTGAAGCCTTCAACAAGCAGCAGTTGGTCGATTACATGCAGCGCTTCAAGGCGCTGCTCGACAAGCACCCGGAAGTCGATTTGAGTAAACTACAGGAACAGATCGTCGCCTTCAGCCAGTAACCACGATGCCGGATTATCAGGCGATCTACCAGAGTCAGGCGGCGCAGTACGACCTGATGGTCTCGCGCGAGGATCACGAGGGCAATCTGCTGACCGCGCTGCAAGCGATCTGCCCGCTCGGCGGGCTGGACGTGGTCGAATTGGGTGCGGGCACGGGGCGGCTGACCGCGCAGCTTGCGCCGCTGGCGCGCTTGATCCGCTCGTTTGACATCTCCGAGCACATGCTTGGCGTGCTGCACGAGAAGCTGCCGGGGGTGACGGCGGTCGCGGCGGACAACCGCGCGCTGCCGCTGGCGGATCACGTCGCTGACGTGGCGATTTCCGGCTGGAGCATCGCGCACTCGGTCGGCTGGTATCCCGAAACGTGGCGCGCGGAGACGGGCAGGGCGATTGCCGAGATGCAGCGTGTTCTGCGCCCCGGCGGGACGGCGATCATTCTGGAGACTCTGGGCACGGGCAACGAAACGCCCGCGCCGCCGACCGAGGGTTTGGCGCAATTTTACCGAATGCTGGAAAATGAATATGGCTTTACGGCGACGGCGCTGCGGACGGACTACCGCTTCGAGTCGCCCGCCGAAGGGCAGGCGCTGCTGCGCTTCTTCTTCGGCGACGCGCTCGCCGACCGCATCGTCGCGGAGCAGTTGACGATTCTGCCGGAATGCACCGGCATCTGGTGGCGCAAACAGGCATAGCAGGGCAGGGAGAAGGCAATGGCGACAAGTGTTTGCACGGCGGCGATCCGCAACGTGGCGGATAATTCGCTGGCGTATGTGCGCATCGCGCCCGGAGTCGGCAAGTCGATTCTGGGCTACGCCCCGGTTGGAGTGGGCGGCTATACGGTGCTGGAGGCGCAGCTCGACGACAACGGACTGCCCTGGCTGCGGCTGGAGTTCACCGGCGGGATGAGCGGCTGGGTGAGCGGAGAACGCATCGACATCGTCGGCGAATGCTCGACGGTGGGCTTCGGCAAGATCGATCAGCCGACGCAGGCGTCGACGCTGCATCTCGGCGGCGGGACGCCAACGCCAACACCCGCGCCCGCACCGACCCCCGCGCCCAGCGATTCGGCGGAGCGCGTGCGCAAAGCCTCGTTCAACATCACCACCGGCTTCGAGGGCGCGACTTACAACACCTACGTCGTCAATGCCGACGCGGGCGTCATCTCCTATGGTCGCTTCGGCTTCACGCTGACCTCCGGCGACCTGTATTCGGTGATCAACCGCTACGTCAGCCTGACGAGCGGGATGATCGCCGCGCAGCTACGCAATCAGTATCTGGATCGCGTCAAAAGCAAGGATAGCAAGCTGCGCACCGACACCACTTTCCGCGACCTGCTCAAGACGGCGGCGTCCGACCCGATCATGCGCCAGGCGCAGGACGAGGTCGCCACCGAAAATTACTGGAATCTGGTGCAGGACTTGAGCATCAAGCCGCGCAACCTCGTGCTGCCGCTCAGCCAGGCGTTTCTGTTCGACACGGCGATCAACCAGGGCGCGCGCCACGACATGATCACGCTGGCGGAGGACTCGTTCCACGTGCCGCAGAAGTCGCGCGTGGGCGAGAACGGCATCACCGAGCAGCAGTTGATCGCCAAAGTCGCCGAGATTCGCCGCGACCGCCTCTACAAAATCGCCGACAAGTACAACTATCAGGGCTTGAAGCCGCGCGGTGACTTCTGGGTGAACATCATCGCGGCGGGCGACTGGGGCTTGCTGGGCGACGCCAACGGCAGCGTGCTGATCAAGTCGGGGCGGATCATTCAGGTGTTGAACCCGTAAGACCAACCTATCGCGTACATGGTGGTAGGGACAGGTTTCAAACCTGCCCCTACGATTCCCCTGCCAATTCGCCATACAGCGCCCTCAGCCGTTCCGCCGTCACACGAATCGAGAGGTCGCGCTCGACGGTCGCCCGCGCTGTGCGACCGAGCGCCGCCCGCCGTTCGGGATCGTTCAGCAGCGCCTGAACGGCATCCGCCAGCGCCCGCGCATCCCCAACGGGAACGGTCACGCCCAGCGACGGATAATCCGGCACGCTGCCGACGCTGGTGCTGACGGTCGGGACGGCGCAGGCGGCGGCTTCCAGCGGCGAGAGCGCACCCGCCTCGTGACGCGACGACAGCACGTGCAGTGCGGCGCGCTGATAATACGGCGGCAGATCGGGGTGGGCGACCGCGCCGACGAAACGCACGCGCTCGGCGATGCCCAACTCTGCCGCCAGCGCTTCCAGGCGGACGCGCTCCGTCCCGCCGCCGATCAGGTCGAGCGTGACGCGCCTGTCGAGCAGCGCCACAGCCCGCAGCAGCGTCGCCTGGTCCTTGACCGGCACGAGCGAGGCGACCTGAATCAGGTGGAAAGGATCGGGTGGCGTAGGGGCGGGCGCGAAGCGCTCCGTGTCGACGCCGAGCGGGATGGTGACGATCCGGTCGGCGGGAACGGCGTAGTGAGAGTTTACCAGCAGGCGGCGGACGTAGCTGCCGGGGACGATCACGCGATCCGCGCCGCCGAGCGCCCGTCCGACGATCCAGCGGCTGAAGGCGCTGCGCTGCAAGCCGTAGCCGATGTCGCGCAAGCCGACCAGCTCGCCCCCTAATATCGAGACGACGACCGGGATGCCGAGCCGCCGTCCCGCCCACGCTGCCACCAACCCGGTTTCGTCCGCCCACATGGCGTGGAACACGTCGAAGGGCTGCTCATGATGCAGCCTCTCGACCAGCCGCCGCGTTTCCCACCAGAGCGCCAGCCGCCGCGCACCGCGCGCCTGCCCCGCGCCGAGCGAGTAGACGCGCGCGCCCTCGACGGCGTAGGCGTCGCGGCGGTGCGGGTAGCGCAGGGCGATGATGCGCAGGTCGTCGCGCGAAGCCAATTCGCGGGCGAGGTTCTGCTGCACCGGGATCGCCCAGTCGTCCGCGTCAGCGCTAAAGCCCGGCAGAAAGATGCCAATTCGCATTATCGACCCTGAACAGGATGTAATTGCCGATGCGACCGAGGTATTGCAAGCCGACGGCGTCGCGCAGCCAGCGATAGGTCGTGTCCAGCTCGCGTCCCGCCCACTGGTTTTCGATCACCCAGATATTGGCGAAAAAATAGCTGGCTTTGCCATCCATCAGCGCCGCCGAGATGGTCTGCGGCGTCTCGTCGTACAGTTCGTGAACCTCGAACGCGCCGGAGGCTTGCAGCGGCTCGGTCAGCCCGAAGGTGTAGAGCCGCGTACTCGCCGGGATGTGCTGGATCGCCCACTGGACGGCAGTCTTGTCGCGCATCTGGTTAGCGAGGAAGGTCTGGATCATCGGCGCGTCGGCGCTGGCGGTCAGGACGATGCCGCCGACCAGCAGCGCGGCGAAGATCAGGCGGTAGCGCGGCAGCAGCAGATCGAGTCCCAGCCCGGCGAGCGTCGCCACCGCCGGGACGACGATCAGCGGGAAGCGGATGTTCTGATAGGGAATCCCGGCGAGGAACAGATAGGGCAGCAGCGCCCAGCCGAGCAGCATCGTCCACCATGCGCGTTTGCGCCGCAGCGCTCCCGCAGCAGCGCCCACAGCCCGGCGATCACAAACGGCGCGAACAGCGGGGCGAGATAGTAGGGATCGTAATACGGCTGCGCGTAGTAGAGCGCGTTGATCTGCTCGTAGACGAAGCTGCCGTCGACGTTGCTGAAGGCGCGGGCGAAGGCGTTGGTGGGCGACCAGCCCTCGACCCAGGCGTGATTGAGCACCGGATAGGGCGAGCCGAGGCTGACCGCCGCCTGCGGCAGCAGCACCAGCGCCGCCGCCGCGCCCGCCGCGAGCGTCTCGCGCCAACGCACGCGCCGCCACGTGATCAGCAGCGCCGCACCCCAGACCGGGATCAGCGCCAGATAGAGCCAGCGCGTGATGCAGGCGAGCGCCAGCGTCAGCGCGGCGATCACCAGCCAGCGCAGGCGGCTGCGATGCAGATAGCGCAGCAGGGCGAGCGCGCTTACGGTCGCCCAGAACAGCGCCGGGATGTCCGCCATGACGACGAAGCTCGACTGGATCGCCTGCCCACAGATTGCCACGATCAGCGCGGCGGCAAACGCGCCCGGCGGACGTGCGCCGATCTGCCGCGCCAACAGGTAAACCATCGGTGCGAGCAGCGCGCCCATCAGCAGACTGATCGCCTGCGCCACCAGCGCCTGCGCGCCGAAGAGGGTGAAGCCGAGCGCCAGCAGCGCCGGATAGCCGAGGGGCCAGAAGAACGGCGGCAGCGCGCTCCCCTGTGCTGATCGCCGTTCGCAGCGCACCGGCGAAATTGTAGTAGGCGTAGGCGTCCTGACCGTAGAGTCCGTCGAAGCCGAGCGCAGGCAGGATGCGCAGCGCCAGCGCGACGGCGAAGACGCCCGCCATCAGCCATCGGTCGAATCGTTCCGGTTGTCGCTCCACAGCAGCACCAGCGCCGCGATCTCTACGAGGACATGTACGACTGCCACGCCGAGCGCGCCCGCCGCCGGGATCAGCAGCAGGCTCAGCCCGCCTTGCAGGACGATCACCGCGCCGTTGACCCGGTTGACGCGCCCTTCCTGACCGAGCGCGTACAGGTAGAGCGTGCGCCCGCCGCGCAGCAGACTGAAGAGCAGCGACCAGCCTAATACCTGCAAGATCAACGCGGCTGGGGCGAACGCGCCGCCATAGACCAGCGTCAGGAGCGGCAGCGCCAGCGCCATAAAGCCGACCCCGGCGGCAGCATTCCGAACACGCCCAAGCCGACCATGCCCCGGCGAAAAGTACGCTGCATCAGCAGGCGGTCGGCGGCGAGCGCGGACAGCGCCGGGAAGAGCGCGCCGAAAAAGGCGTTCGGGATGAGGCGAGCCGCTTCGACGAAGCGCGATGCGGCGCTAAAGTACCCCACTTCGGCGGTCGTCGCCAGCCGCTCCAGCAGGATCACGCTCAGGCGGGTTTGCAGCGCGGCGAAGAATCCCGCCAGCGCGAAGGGGAAGGCGCGGCGGAGAAGAGGGAGTAACCTCACCCCCGTCTCGCTGCGCTCAACTCCCCCTCTCCATAGGGAGAGGGGGGCGGGGGGTGAGGTGTAGAACTTCCAGCGGTAGATCGCCCAGGCGGCGACCAACTGCCCCGCTGAAGTCAGCACGTTGACAACCAGCGCCGCGATCACGCCCCATCCGGCGAGCAGGACAGCCGCCGTCAGGACCGCCTGCGCGAACAGCATCCCGATGTTGAGCCAGGGGATCGCCCACATTTCGCCGCGCGCTTTGTAGACCGCCGTGAAGCCGCTGTAAAACGGCAGGATGATCACCAGCGGCGCGGAGATTTGCAGCCCGGCGATCACCAGCGGGTCGCTGCTGATCAGCGGCGCGGCGGCGACCAGCAGCAGCATGACCGCCCCGCCGATCAGGAGGCGGGAGAGCGTGGCGGTTTCGAGATAAGCGTGTGCGCTGTGGGCGTCCTGAGCGATCTCGCGGGTCATCAGCGTGCCGAGACCGAACTCGACCGCTATGCTGAGCGGGAAGACCCACGCCATCGCCACCGCGTAGACGCCCAGTCCTTCCGTGCCCAGCGCCCGCCCAATCAGCGCGGAAATGGCGAACGAAAGCAGCGCGCCGCCCATGTTGCTGAGCAGCAGCGTCAGCGTATTGCGCGAGAGGCGAGACGTGAGGCGAGAGTCGGCGGGCGCGCTCACAGTCATCCCGGCGGGGTTGCGATCAAGGACTCGAGTTTGTAGCTTGTCGTCATGGCGATGTAGTTCATCACGACCTGATAGGCTTCAGGGTCGGTCAGGCGCATGATCGAGTGCATCGCCCCGTCCGCGTAGACTTCCACGAACGATTCGCCACCGTCGGCGATGTGCCGGAAGTGGGTCGCGTGATCGAGGTTGAAGATCACCGTCGCGTTGTCGTTGTTCTTGAATTTCAGCCATGTAGCGCTCATTGCATACCCTTTACCTGAAGTAGTCACCGCGTTTTGCGAGGCGACACCAGCGTTGAAAGCAGTCTAAGCAGCCAGTGAATCGGGTCAGGGCGCGGGCGTTCTTCGGATTCGCCCTGAGCAGCGGCTTCTTCCGCCAGGATTTTGTCGCGCATCTGGCGCAGGGTCAGCACGGCGGGTTCGCCCTCGTCGTCTTCCGGCTCGTCGTCGATCTGCCGAGGCTCGTGCCAACCTGACGCGCGCAGCGACATGCCTTCCGCGCCGACGAACGTCTCCTCGTCTTCGTCCGGCTCGTCCGCCAGCACGGGCTGCGGGCGCAGGCGCATCTCGCTGACGGTCGGAGGGCGCAGCGCCATCGACGGATCGAGCGGCGCTGCGTCGTCGTAGCCCTCGATGGTATCGCTGAGGCGGTTGGTGGCGCGGCTGCGGAAGCAGGGGCGCTCGGTGCTGAAGAAGCTGGCGATGTCGATTTCGCCGTGCTGCGCAAGCTGGTCGAGCACGTCCGAATTGGTGCCGAAGGCAAAGAACGGCGGCGACGCGAAGCGGCGATCCGCCAGCGCTGACACCAGCAGATCGCGTCCCTGCGGCGTGAAGGGCAGAAACAGCCGATCCTCCGTCCGGCGCTCCAGAAATTCGCGCACGAACGGCTCGGCGCTCAGCGGCGACGACGATCCTGACCAGTCGTATTCGGGCGAGGGTTCCGCCGCCTGCGCCTCGATGTCGTCGATGGTCGCGCTCACGTTGAGCAGATCGGCTTGCCCCTCGACCAGCGCGCTCAGCGCCCGCCGGAAGTCGGCGTTGTCGTCCTGAGCGACGGCGATCCCCTCGATCACGCCGATGGCGCGCCCGGCGTGCGTCCGACCGCTGTCGTAGTGGCGCAGCAGCAGGAAATAATCGCCGAGTGGGAAGCAGTACAGGCTGGGGAAATCGGGCGTCAGGCGCGAAACGTCGTTGGCGTAGTTGAAGATGCCGCCGACGGCGCTGATTTGCTTATTGGTCAGCCGTGCCGGGCGGACGAACGCCGTGAAATCCTGGCGCTGGTTGCGGGTGAAGAGGAACGTCTCGTAACGCATCGCGCTACACCAGCAGCGGGCGCATCTTCTTGTTGGCGGTTCGCGTCACCGTCCTGATTTTGGGTTCCATTTCCTTGAGGCGCTCGGCGGTTTCCTGCCGCTCGTCCTGAAGCTGCTTGATGGTGCGCCCGCGCAAGATGCGCGAGAGCACGTTGTTGTCGAGCCGGGAGAGGCGCTGCTCCAGGTCGCTGATTTCGTCCTCCAGCACCAGCGCGCTGCGGTCGAGTTCGTTGCCGATGGCGTAGAGGAAGGGGTACTGGATATTCTCCGGCTCCGGCGAGCCGATCAGGCTGAAGCTGGCGAGGTCGTAGCCTTCTCCCTCGCTGGCGACGGCGGCGTTGCCCTCGCCGACGATGGAGACCGCCAGCATCGCCGAAGGATAAAGCCAGGGGCGCAGGCTGCTGACCTTAGCGCGCTCTTCGCGCACGAAGTCGAGGATGCCGTGAAAGACCTGCCGCGCTCTGGCGTAGAGCTTCTCATAGTCATTGGCTTTGAACTCATCGGGCAGCACGTCGGCTTTGGTCAGCACAATCGTGACGGTGATGCCGCTGTTCAAGCCCTCGTCGCCTTCCTGCGCGGGCTTGAATTTGTAGCTGTTGAGCAGGTGGAAGATCAGCGGGGCGGAGGTCAGCATCCGCGCCTCGATCAACGGGCGGGTGGCGATGGTGTAGGCGTCGGCGACGATGATGACGGCGTTGCTTTCCTGAATGTCGGCGTGAAGCTGCGCCGCCGCATCGGACTCGTCGGTCGGCTGGTTGATCGCGCCGCCCTGATAGTCGACCCACAGGAAGTCGGTGATGAACTGATCCTGAAAGTAGAGCTTGAAGCGATCTTCGCGGCGTCCCATCGTCGGGGCGGGCCACTGCTTGACCATGACGAAATCGCTCCAGGGTTTCATGTACTTGGTGGTGGTATCGACATCCTCGTCTTCGATGCGGAAGCCTTCGATGCCTTCGACCATCAGGTAAAGCAGCGCCAGCGTATAGCAGGTTTTCCCCTGCCCGGTGCCGCCAAAGAGCGTAACTTTAAGGGACATCGTTTTTTCCTTGTATGCGATCCCAATTGTGCGACCCTAGTGTAACTTCTGTTCGGGTGCTGTCAACGAACGGTATGGGGTATGGTGCGAGAAATACTTGCACAAAGCGGGAACGCGCTGTGTTTACTCGAACAGCGCAGGCAGCGAAATGTCAAAATCTGGGATCACATCGCCGAAGTCGATGCGCGCGTCTCCGGCAAGATGCAGCGGCTGCTCGGCATCGGGCGAGTAGACGACGGCTTTGCGCTGCTGAGGATCGATCAACACGATGAGGCGTACGCCATCGCTCAAATAAGCATCCGCCTTTTCGTTTACTTTGGTGTATTCGTCTGTCGGAGAAATGATCTCGATAACCATATCGGGAACGATCAGATATGGCGTATCGCGCCAGTTCGCATTCGCTTCTCGATACGTCGCAAGACGTTCCGCAGTAATGAACATCAAGTCTGGCGTGCGTGAACCTGACACCCAGTTCGAGTTGTAGCGGTCAGGCAGAACGTAGGTTGCTTCAGGACGGACAATGCCGAGATTATTGGGTTCGACTGCCATATTGAGCATCATCAGTAGTTTGTAGATGGTTTCGTTGTGACGCGTGACGGTCGGCAATCTAGGAATCCTTTCGCCGTTGATGAGTTCAAACAACTCGTCGTTGCTCAAGCGAATGAACTCGCTGAGCGGCATTCCGACTTTCTCGTGTACAGCCGTCATTCCATGCACCTCTTACCCGGTTTTACTGCATTATAACATTGGAGACGCGCGTCGGTTCGTGCGGGAGCTTCGCCAGTTCGTCCAGTCTGGCGACCGCGCCCGGCAGCGTCACCTGATGATAGATCATGGCGGCGGCGCGGCGCAGCAGCGACGGAGTCAGCCGCTGGGGATGGCGGGGCAGCGCTTGCAGTTCGCGCCACGTCTTGCGCGAGCGGTATTCCTTGTGGACGACGGTGTGAAGCTGGCGGTAGAACTCGGTGCGGAACGGTCCGTGATAGAGCATGGCGAGGTCTTCACTGTCGATCCAGTTCTCGCGCTCGCCCAGCTCGTGCTTGACCGCCTCATAGAATTTCGTGCCCGGCAGCGGATAGCTGACTGAGATGCCGATGTCGTCCGGCATCAGGTCGCGCACCATTTGCAGCGTCAGCTCGATGTCGTCGCGCGTCTCGCCGGGGTAGCCGAATTGCAGGAAGAAGGCGACCTTGACGCCGTGCTCGTGCAGCTTGCGCGTCGCCTCGTAAATCTGCTCGACGGTGGTGCCCTTTTCCATCGCGTCGAGGATTTTTTGCGAGCCGCTTTCCGCGCCGACCCAGACGATCTGCGCGCCCGCCCGCGCCAGCGCCGGGATCGTCTTGCCGCGCAGCAGCAGATCGACGCGGTTGAGGCTCTTGAACGGGATGCGCAGCCCGCGCGCGTCGAGCAGGTCGGCGAATTCCTCGATCCACCTGTCCTGAATGCCCATAATGTCGTCCATGAACCAGATCGAGTCGGGGTTGAAGCGCTGCTTCAGCCACGCCATTTCCTCGACCACGTTCTGGGGGCTGCGGACGTTGTAACGCTGCCCCCAGATCGGCTTGGCGCACCAGTTGCAGTGGAACGGGCAGCCGCGCGTTGTCACCAGGTTCATCGAGTAGGAACCGTGATGCTGGAGCCACAATGCGCGGTAAGCATCGCGGTCGACCAAATCCCACGCCGGGAAGGGCAGGTCGTCGAGTTTCGTGATGACCGCACGCGGAGCGGTGCGCGCAATCGTCCCATCGGTATCACGATAGGCGATGCCGGGAATGTCCGCCAGCGGCGTCTGATTTTTACCGTCGAGGTGGGCGATTAGTTCGGGCAGCGTTGCATCGCCTTCGCCGATCAGCACGTAGTCCGCGCCGCGCGCCAGGTATTGGTCGGCATGGTCGGTCTCGTCCGCGCCGCAGCAAATGACGAGGCAGCCGCGCGCTTTCGCCGCGTCGATCATGGTGAAGGCGGCTTCGCGCATCCGCAGCAGCGACATCTTGCTCAGGTAGTTGAAGTTATCCTCGAACAGCGCCGCGTAGCGCGGCTGGTGCTGATCGAGCGCCGCTGTCCAGTTGTCCGTGCCGTCCGCGAGCATGGCGTCGAACAGCGCCACGCTGGAGCCGCGATCCCGCATGATGCTGGCGGCGTAGAGCGTGCCCAGCGGCGGATAGGGCTGCATCGCCGCGTACAGCTTCGGGTCGAAGCGCGGATAGTAGGACTGACCGAACAGGATGTCCGTCACGCGATGTCCCCGCGCACGTGAAGCGGCGTGACGCGCAGCGGCAGCGACCAGGTTTGAGCGTGCGTCTCCGGCGTGTAGCCGATCTCGGTGATGTCCTCGCGGTATTTATCCTGAAAACTGGCAAGCTGGTTGGCGGGTGGGATGGACTCGTCGACTTTGACTTCGCCCATAACGACGTAGTAGTCGCCCGCGTCGTTGTTCGCCCAACTGAGCGCGACCTTCGGGTTCGCGTTGAGATTCTTGACTTTCTGCGAGCCGGGAACCGTGTAGATGATGAAGGTGTCGCCATCGCGGACGAACCAGACGGGCGTAGGCTGCGGCATCCCGTCCTCACGGACGGTTGTGATCCAGACGTATATGGACTTGGCGATCATGTCATCGAACTTTTCGGGAATGGTGGCGCTCATTTAGTCTCTGCTCCTTCATAGCATGGGGTAGGGGTGGGTTTCACGGCTTGCCAGGCAAGCACCTGCC
Organism: uncultured Chloroflexia bacterium; assembly: GCA_963760975.1. Classification (GTDB taxonomy): domain Bacteria; phylum Chloroflexota; class Anaerolineae; order Aggregatilineales; family Phototrophicaceae; genus Flexifilum. The sequence continues at coordinate 73,434 of CAVXEZ010000013.1, forward strand.
CCTACAGAAAATGCAGTCTGCTTCTTTGAAGTGGGTCTTCCAGTAATTCTAACCCCGGTTCCTGAAGACGACACCGGGCGATTTGCCGCGCGAGTTTGACGTTGATGCTCTTTTCTGTATCGTCCAGGCGCGCGCGAACGGTTTCCACGTGCGGGAATTTCGCCATCACGTCGGGGTCGCCGATCTGCGGCTCGCCGCCGCGCACGACGAGCGCGAGGTCGGCGCGATGCGCGTTGAAGACGAGTGAATCAGGGCGGTCAGTTTCGTAATCGTGCTTGATGGCGATGAGATCGGCAAGCGTGCCTGGTTTCGCCAAACGAATCGTGTCCCAACCCCAACGGTGGGTAAGCGGTTTTTCGATGTCACGGAGGAGAAACGATAAAGTCCTCACTTGATCAGGAAACAAGGCGGCTAAAGCACGGAGTTCATCCAATAAATCTCCGTCTGCGGTTAAACGGGAATCGCTTCCGAGCAGAGCGTTGCTCACTTGGTAATATGCAACAGTAGTGTCCAGAAGGTAAAGGTTGGTCGTGGGGCAGAGAACGAGTTTAACGCCCATGCTGTTCGCATCATACACATCTTCCAGACTCAGTCCCACCCCATGCACAATCACAGTATTTGAGCCGACGCAGCCGAGCTTCTTGAGCCGTTTGTACTCATCTGCGCGCGTCGGAGTCCGTGCCCTCGGCGAGATGGATGAACCAGGGCACGTCCGGCGGCGTGCTGCGATACGAGGCGACGATCTCCTCGTCGCTCGACAGGTAGAGCGAGTGCGCCCAGCCGTAGCGCTTGAGCACGCGCACCGGGAAATCCTTGCGAAACAGGCATTTGTGCGGCGGGTTGTGGTGGGCGACGGTGGTCGCGCCACAGAGCAGGTTCTTCAGCCCGCCGATGAAGCAGCGATCCTCCAGCGGGTAGGCGCGCAGCTCTTTGAACGGCGAGAAGTTCAGGTGCGCGTTCATGTCCCGGCTCCACTCGCTGGCGTTGTCGTAGCGCTCGCGGTACTTGGTGCGCGGGTAGTGGTTCAGTTCGAGATGGTCGTGGGCGTTGATCAAGCCGGGGAAGATGGTGTAGCCGCTCAGATCGACGGTGAGCGCATTCGTCGGGCGCTCGGCGACGACCACGTCGGTCGTGTACAGGTCGCGCTGACGTAGCTGTTTTCGAGCTTACCGTTGTAGACGGCAGCGCTGGCGATGTGCAGCGGGCGCGGCATAAAGAAAACGCCTTAACGCAAAGGCGCAAAGAAGCGAAAGGCGCAAAGGGAAAGATTTTCTTTGCGTCTTCCACTCTTTGCGTCTGTGCGTTGAATCTTTAGTCATCGCTGCCGCCGAGCGACGGCGCGTACTTGCTGACCGCCTCCTCACCCAGCTTCTTGACCAACTGCTCGCGCAGCCTGGGCGTTTCTTCCGTCCACTTATCCTGAAGCTGCTCTTTGCTCGCCGTGCCGCCGCGCCCGGCGCTGGCGCTCATGCCCTGCATCACGCCCGGCGCGCTGGTGATCAGGCGCTGCACCTCGGTCGCGCCGCAGACCGGGCAGGCGGGCGCGGGATCGTCGAAGCCGTGCCGCACCTCAAACTGATGTCCGTTGGCACAGCGATAGTCATAGAGTGGCATTGCTGTTCCTTATGCTCACGATACAACTCTATTTTAAACCGCCAGGACGCCAAGTGCGCCAAGAGATTGAAACGGGCGCAGGTGCAAACTTGGTGTGCCTTGCTGCGCCCCTACATCTCGTCCTAGTCCAGCCTTATGCGCGGGTTGAGCAGCGCGTAGACCAAATCAGCGGCGAGGTTCGCCAGCGCGAAGAAGAAGATGATTACCATCACGACCGCCTGCATCAGCGGGATGTCCTTGCGTTCGACGGCGCTGGTCATCAGCCGCCCCAAGCCGGGAAAGCTGAAGACGTTCTCGATCACGATCAGCCCGCCGATCAGCCAGCCGAACGAGAGCGCGATCACGGTGATGGTCGGCAGCAGGGCGTTGCGCAGCACGTGCTTGAAGATCACCTGGCGCTGCGGCATCCCCTTGAGGATGGCGGTGCGGACGTAAGGCTTTTTCATCTCGTCGATCACGCCCGCGCGGGTCATGCGGACGACGTAAGCCATCAGCACGAAGGTCGCGGCGAGAGCAGGCAGGATCAACTGCTGCAGCCACTCGCCGAACGAGGCGTTCGGGTCGATGTTGGAGCTGGCGGGAAACCAGCCGAGACCGAGCGCCAGCACGTTGATCAGCACCAAGCCGGTGACAAACTCCGGCAAGCCGACCACCGAGAGCGTCAGCATCGAGATCAGGCTGTCGACCCATTTGTTCTCGTTCAGCCCGGCGAGTATCCCCAGCAGGATCGAAATCGGGATGCTGATCAGCAGCGTCAGCGCGGCGAGGCGCAGCGAATTGCCGAGCCGATCCATGACCAGCGGGCAAATCGGCGCGTTGCCGCTGGTGAACGACTTGCCCCAGTCCCCTTTGACGAAGCCGCTCAGCCAGTTGGCGTACTGCACGGGCACGGGCTGGTTCAATCCCAACTGCTCGCGCAGGTTTTCGACCGCTTCGGGGCGGGCGTCGCGCCCCAAAATCAGGCGGGCAACGTCACCGGGCAGCAATTGCGTCAGCCCGAAGATGACGACCGAGGTCAGCAGCAGCGTGATCGCCAGCAGCAGGAAGCGGCGGAGCAGGTAGCGCAGCATTTAAGGACGACTCCGGCGTGTGTTGGGCGGGTAAGGACTGCTGCAAGACTTTCAATTCGTCGACCGGGATGTGGCAGCGGATGAAATGTCCGCCGCCCGCGTCGCGCCAGGGCGGGTTCTCCTGCTCGCAGATGGCGCCGATCTTGCGCGGGCAGCGCGTGTGGAAGCGGCAGCCTTTGGGGATGTCGCGGGCGCTGGGGATGTCGCCGTCCAGCCGGATTTGTTTGCGCGTGACCGTCGGGTCGGGCACGGGAATCGCCGAGAGCAGCGCTTCGGTGTAGGGATGCGACGGGGCGACGTAGACCTGTTCCGATAAGCCTTCCTCGACGATTTCGCCCAGATACATCACCATGATCCAGTCGGCAAGGTAGCTGACCACGTCCAGGTTGTGCGAGATCAGGATGTAGGACGCGCCCTGCTGCGCGCGCAGGTCTTTGAGCAGATTCAGGATGACCGACTGCACCGATACGTCCAGTGACGAGGTCGGCTCGTCGGCGACGATCAGCGCCGGGTTGGTGGCGAAGGCGCGGGCGATGGCGACGCGCTGCTTCTCGCCGCCGCTCAGCTCGGACGGGTAGCGCGTGGCGTACTGCGCGGTCAGACGCACGGCATCGAGCAGCTCGATCACGCGAGCCTGTATCTGCGCCTTGCTCAGCTTTTCCTGGCTGAGCCGCTCCAGCGTCCGCGCGATCTGCTGCCCAATGGTCAGGTAGGGGTTGAGCGTGTCGTTGGGGTTCTGGAAGACCATCTGCAATTCGCGCAGCGTTTCATTCGGGCGCTTGCGCAGTTCGCTGCTGAGCGGCAGGTCGAGCAGTTCCATCTCGCCGCTGTCGGCGCTCTCCAAGCCGACGATCAGGCGCGCCAGCGTGGTCTTGCCGCTGCCGCTCTCGCCGACCAAGCCGAGCGTCGAGCGGGTGCGCACGCGCACCGACACGTCGTCGACGGCGCGCACGATCTCCGGCTCGCGCAGGGTCAGGCGGTCGAACAGTGACGGCTCGCCGAAATACTTGTGCAGGTCGCGCGCCCGCAAGACGTAGCCCTCGCGCGGCGGCGCGCTGGCTGCCTGCTCCTTCGGCTGGGTGTCAATCACCAGCGAGCCGTCGTCGATCTCGCGCCAGCGGTGGCACTTGACCATGCGTCCGTCGGGCGTGACTTCCAGCGGCGGCTTGACTTCGTGACAGAGCGCCAGCGCGACCGGGCAGCGCGGCGCGAAGACGCAGGCGTGCGGGCGCTCCGCCAGCGAGGGCGCGACGCCTTCAATCGTCGGCAGGCGCGTCTCGACGCCTTCGGTCGGGCGCGGCAGGCTCGCCAGCAGGCTGATGGTGTAAGGATGCACCGGGCGCTTGTACAGGTCGACCACCGGAGCGCTCGCCATGACCTCGCCGCCGTAAAGCACGGTCACGCGGTCGCACAACTGTGCCACCAGTCCCAGATCGTGCGAGACGTAGAGCGCCGCTGCCTGATTGTCGTGGATCAGCTCGCGGAACAGGTCGACGATCACCGCCTGCGTGGTCACGTCGAGCGCGGTGGTCGGCTCGTCCAGCACGAGCAGGCGCGGCTGCGTGCTCAGCGCCATCGCAATCGTGACGCGCTGCTGCATCCCGCCGCTCAGTTGGTGCGGGTAGCGCCGCGCCGTCGCTTCGGGATCGGCGATTTTGACGCGGCGCAGCATCTCGACGGCGCGCGCCCGGCTTTCCGAGCGCGACAAGCCCTGATGCAGCCGCGTCACTTCGGCGATCTGGTCGCCAATCTTGAACGATGGGTTGAGCGACGCCAGCGCGTCCTGCGGGACGAGGCTGATCTGCCGCCCCCAGACGCGGCGCATCTCGGCGGTCGATTTGCTCAGCAAATCCGCGCCGTCGAGCAGCACGCGCCCGGAGGCGATGCGCTCGTTGGGCGCGAGGTAGTTCATCAGCGCCAGCGCCAGCGTCGACTTGCCGCTGCCGCTCTCGCCGACCAGCCCGTGAATCTCCAGCGGATTGATCGTCAGCGACACGTCGCGGATCACGTTGAGCCAGCGCTGGTCAAGACGATAATCGATGCACAGGTCTTCGGCGCGGATGATGGGCGAGTCCGTCATCGGTACTCAGCTAACGTTGTAGGCAAGGCTCAATCCTTTGCCAACCGGCACAATCAGGTGCTCGAAATCCGGCAGCGCCTGCACCGCTTCCAGATACGGCGCGATCTGGTCGGGATGCGAGAGCGCGTTATCCGCCAGCAGCAGCGCTCCCGGCGACAGCTTGGGCAGCAGCAGCTTCAACTGCGCAGGCGCGCTGATGCGGTCGGCGTCGAAGAAGACGAAATCGAACGGTCCCGTCAGCGTCGCCACGATTTCCGTCGCGTCGCCGAGCCGCAAATCCACTTGGTCGCGCAAGCCCGCGCGCCGCAGATTTTGTTCGGCAAGCGCCTGCTTGTCCGGGCTGCGCTCGATAGAAATCACGTGTCCGCCGGTCACCTGAGCCGCCCACGCCAGCCAGATCGTGCTGTAGCCGTTGGACGTGCCGATTTCGAGCAGGCGCGTCCGCTGGCTGCTGCGGATCAGGATGCTGACCAGGTGCGCCGTGTCGGGTTCGAGATTGAGCATCCGCTTGCCGTGTTCCGGCTCGCGCGCATCATGCTCGCGCCCGGTGATTTCCAGTTCGGTGAGAAGCTGTCGCAGCGCAGGCTCCATCGATTGCTCCTTCATTCGAGCTGCCCTTCGTAGCGGAAGATGCGCCGCAACCCATCGGAGAGCAGGTTGACGCCGATGATCAGCACGGCGATGGCGGCGGCGGGTGCCCACAACGCCCAGGGCGCCTGCGCGAACGAGGCGCGCGCCTCGTTGACCATCCGTCCCCAGTCGGGGGAGGGCGGCTGCACGCCCAAGCCGAGGAAGCCGAGCGACGCCGTCAGGAAGATGGCATAAGAGAAGCGCAGCGCGCCCTCGACCGCCAGCGCGGGCATCACGCCGGGCAAAATCTCGCGGAAGAGGATGTAGACGGTCGATTCGCCGCGCAGCCGCGCCGCCTCGATGAAGCCGTAGTCGCGGATGTTGAGCGTGGCGCTGCGGACGACGCGGGCGACAATCGGCGTGTAGAGCACGACGATCACGATGATGATCCCGGTTTGCGAGGGACCAATTGTGCCGAGCATGACCAGCGCCAGCACCAGCGCCGGGATCGCCAGCAGGCTGTCCAGCAGGCGCGAGACCACTTCGTCCAGCCAGCCGCCGTAAAAGCCGATCAGCAAGCCGATGCACGTGCCGAAGATCACCGCCAGCGCCGAGGTGATCAGCGGCAGGGTGATGATGTCGCGCGCGCCCCACAGCACGCGGCTGAACACGTCGCGCCCCAGCCGATCCGCGCCGAGGATATATTCCGGCGACGGGGCGTGGCGCGCCGCCTGCGCGTTGATCGTGTCGTAGCGGTAGGGCGCGATCATCGGACCGAAGATCGCCAGCAGGACGAACACCGCCACGATCACCAGCCCCAGCAGCGACAGCGGACGCCGGGCAAGCTGGCGTAGGATGTCGAAGAAGGCGCGCGCCGCGCGGATAGGCGCGGGGGCGAGCGTCGGCGCGCTGGCGGGAATTTCGGGCTGGGCGGTGGTCATGAAATAGTCATTGGGTCGACAGTAGGGGCGCACGGCTGTGCGCCCCTGCAAGACATTTAGCTGCTTACGGAAACTTCGCGGTAGTCGGTCAAGCCGGGGAAGGGCGCGAGGTCGAGACCCTGCACCTTCGCGCTGGCTGCGCCGACCGTCGGCTGGAAGTACGGGATGATGATGGGACCGCGATCCGCGAAAATCTGGCTGATCTGCGCGTAGATCGCCTTGCGGGCGGCGGTATCGGCGGTCTGGCTCGCCTGCTGGATCAGACCGTCCAGTTCGGAATCCGACCAGTGGCTTTCGTTGTAGATGCCGTCGCTGGTGAAGGCTTGCGCCAGCTCGATCTGCGGCGACGGACGCGCGCCCCAGCCAGTGATGCCCAACTGCGCTTCCATCCAGTTATCGGGGTTGCTGGAGTCGTAGTACAGGTTCTCCGGCACGCCCTGAAGATCGACGTTGATGCAGCCGGTCGCCGCCCACTGCTGCTGAAGCGCGGGCGCGAGGTTGTCGAAGTCGAGCGCGTGCTCCGGGTAGTAGAGCGTCCCTTCAAGCGGGTTCTTCCCGGCAGCGGTCAGAAGCTGGCACGCCATCGCCGGGTCGTAAGGCTGGTTCTGGATGCTGTCGTCGTAATACTGGCTGAACACCGGCGCAATCGGGTCGTTGTTGCCGACCGTGCCATTGCCTTCGGCGACCAGTTGGTTGAGCGCGTCGCGGTCGGTGGCGTACTTGAGCGCCTGACGCACGCGCACGTCCTCGCCGAGCGACCCGGCATCGGAGCGGACGCGAATGACGCCGTGCAGGCTGGTCGACTTCTGGATCACGTTGAAGTCGGCGTTGCCCTGCACGCGCGCGATCTGGTCCTGCGGCAGCCGGAAGACGAAGTCAACCTGCCCGCCGAGCAGCGCGTCGACCTGCGCGACCTGATCGTCCATGTAGACGAAATCGAGTTCGGACAGCTTCGGCTCGCCCGCTTTCCAGTAATTGTCGTTGCGCACCAGCACCGCGCGGGAACCCGGATCGAAGCTTTGCAGCTTGAAGGGACCCGTGCCGTTGAAGTTGCTCAGGCTGCCGTCGCTGCCGATCACGTTGGGCGTGTCCTGCCCGTCGGGGAGAATCAGCGCCTGCGGAGCCGCGACGCCGAACAGGAAGTCGGCATTGGGCGCGGTCAGCGTGAAGACGACCGTGTTGGCGTCCGGCGCGGAAATCTCGAAATCGCCCAGCAGACTGAGCGCGGGCGACTGCTGGCTTTTCAGGCGGTTGAACGTCCAGACGACATCCGCCGAGCTGAAGGCTTTGCCGTCGTGGAAGGTGACGCCCTGCACGAGATTGAAGGTGTAGGTCAAGCCGTCGTCGCTGATCGTCCAGTCGGACGCCAGATTGGGACCGATGCTCGAATCGGGCAGAACTTCGACCAGATAGTCGTAGATGGCGCGGTTGAGGGCGATTTCCGAGTCCGCGCTGTGCTGCGCGGGGTCGAGCACGACCGGCGCGTTGACGCCGACGCGCAGCACGCCGCCGTCCTGAGCACCTGTCTGAGCGCCTGCTGCCGAAACAGCGAGCAGCAGAAGTGCAAGGGTTACAAATAACGCAATGTGGCGAAATATAGTTCGAGCCTTACCGGACGCCATTGTTGCCTCCATTGGTGAAACAGAACACGGATCGTGCGAAGCGATTCAGGGAACGACTTGAACAGGTCGGCGACGTGTAATGCAGCCTCAGACGCTTGCAGGATGCCTCATTTTACCGAATTCATCGCCGCTCACCGAATATCGATCAGTCTGAGGCGTTCGGATGCATGGATTTCGAGGCGAGCGCAAGTGCAACCTCCGGTTGCCTGAGCGGCGCAGTCTGTCCCTTTCCTAATGCGTTTGTCTGCGACAAGTGTGAATTCGTTACAGGATTAGGCGTTGAACGAATATCGTCAATTTAGGAGAGAGAACAGATTATTCAATGCCGATGACGGTATATCAAGATATTATGTCTAATCATACTCTTTACTCAGGAATTTGAGATGTAGCTTTTATAATCACTTCCGAAATGAAGCGTATCAAAGGTACTTCTTTGACCAAGTAAATATCATGATCAAATGGTGCATAGCCGAACAGGTTGGTGTAATCTTGGCAGGCGTATTGCAGCCCCTGATCGCTATGGTGGATCAGCGGGCAGCGTCCAGAGGTCAACGCCCGTCGCAGCGCCTTCAGGGTCAAGTGACGATCCAGTGAGCGGCTCAGATGCCAACCGCGCACCGCCCGAGTGAACACATCCATAATGACCGCCAGATAGACGAAGTCGCGTTCCAAGCGCACGTAGGTGATGTCCGCCACCCAGATAGCGTCGGGGTGTTTGGCTTCGGCAGCGCCGACAAGGTTCGGGTAGCGCGGGAAGGAATGGTCGCTGTTGGTAGTGCGGGTTTTCCGCTTTTTCACCGGACGCTGCAAGCCCATTTCCCGCATGACCCGCTGCACCCGCTTGTGATTCACCTGCCAGCCCTGTCGTCCCAGCAGTGCCGTCAGGCGGCGATAGCCGTAGGTCGGGTAGTCGGTTGCCAGCCTTGACAATGCCTCACGCAGCCCCGCGTCGCTCTGCTCCTGCTGCCGATCGTTTTGGCTGGTTCAACAGCGCTGGTTGTCGAACGTTCTTGCAGGGGCGAGCCTGTGTGTTCGCCCAAATCATGGTCAGACACATCGGTCTGCCCCTACAAGCCCCCGTTAATGCGCGGGTGTTGCCTCTGGTTAATGCTGGCAATATCTGTGAAACCTCGGTGTTCCGTAGATTGACCGTATCCCCACCTGAAAACGCTACTGGATTTACAGAGTAATATTCGATAAGTGTCTCGTCATACTGTTCGAGTTCATCTGCTAGCTCAGATATGTCGACATACCGGTTCAGCGTTAAGCGTAGTGCCTCTTGTTCGTTGATCATGAAGTTTTCATCTCGAAACCTGAGAGATTGTGTGACCTCGTTAATTAGTTTCTGAATATCTCGCTTACGTCGGTATGAGAAGCTGGGTTGAGTTATTCTATTCCTTACGCGGGTAACCAATTCATCCATGAAGACAGTCCTCAAAAAAATGTTCTAGGACGTGGTAGTATGAGAGATATTCAAGCGGAGGGCTGTCCGACGCTACCGCCAACTGATAATGATAAACGAGATCGGCGATGTAGAGGCGTTTTGGTGCTTCAAGATCATCCGTGTTACTTCGCCTTAAGCTCCGAATTCTTCTGGTGCGAACAAGCTCATCGAGATTTTTCAATGGAACCAGAGCGGTATCTAGGTTGTAGCTGATTTGAAAGAAGAAGGCATTCGCATAATTCTGAAGGTGATCGAGCGTCATTTCGTCTTCGGTTGTAATCCTTAATGACATAAAACTTGATGATACCAATCTGATCACGTCAAACACGCTTAACTCTACTTCGTTATCATGTTCCTTGATTTCTCTCCTCAACATATAGGATGATATTGGAAATGAATATCTCACGGGTGCTATTTGCGATAGCCTGAAGAGCAAGAAGAACAAATATTCATCGCTCGGTCTTGAAAGAATATATGTAACTTTGTTCTCTGCGTCATGCTTTGTCAGGTCGAAAAGATCCCTGCCAATAAACCGCGTTTCCCGCTTTACGAAGACCTCATAAAAGCGTGAATTATACAAAGTGGTCTCATTTGTCTCGTACTCGCTGAGCAATCGACGCCTTACTTCTTCGACGATGCCTGTGTTTATATCTATTGCTTTGATTCCGGGATGTCCGAAAGTTATACGGCTAATGCCGCTATCGGCGGTGTCGATTTTTGCACGAAGCGCATCAGAACACAGAGCTACGAATTCATCTGCCGAATATGGTAATTCCATCTCATTTGCCTCAGGACTTGCTCTATGTATTCGTAGACTATATCGCTGTAATCATAATGATCATGCATCAAAAATAATAGCCTATTTTAGCTCAGCACGCCGCTCGTCATCGTCCCGCCCGCGTATTCTGAAGCAGCGCCGTCAAATCGCGCAGCGCCGACTCGACAGCCGCGCGTCCGCCTTCGTGCTGCGCCTCGACCGTCACCAGCAGGTCGCTCGTGTCCTCGCGCGAGGCGCTCTGGTCGCTCTGCCGCCAGCACCAGCGCCGCGCGAAGACCAGCCCCGTTTCGTCCGCGAAAATCACTTCGCCGGGGTCGGGATGGCTGATTTCGGTCTGCCCCAGATTGGTGAAGCGCTCGGTGCCATCGGCGAAGCGCACCGTGATCGCGCCGGACGCCGCGCGCAGGTCGAACATGGCGACGGGCAGGGCGTAGCGGATGCTGACCAGATTGCCGATGTCCACCAGCAGGTTGATGCTGGGGATGTCGCTCTGCTTGGTCAGGCGGCGCAGCAGGGCTTCGCAGGCGCTGCGTATCTGCGTCGGATCGACGCCGAAGCCGCGAAAAGCGGCGCGCCACGCCGCCAGCGACTCGATCTGGCTGAGCGGAGTCGCGCCGATGCGCGCTAACGTCGCCTCCTGCTCGGCGCGGTAGGCAGCGAGCAGCGCCGGAGGCGTCGCACCATTGCGGACGCCGTGCGCGACGATCACGCCGCCGACGAGGTTCGGATAGCGTGCGAGAATGTCGGGGTGATATTGAAAGGTGGTCATCGCGGGCGGCGCATCCCGCCTTCGGACAGCACGCCGACGATCACCAGCAGGATCAGCGCGCCGCAGCAGACCAGCGCGATATTTCTGCCCGTCTCGGACGTGAAGAACGCGACCACGCCCACCACGATCATCAGGGCGAGGACGATCCAGAAGATGGCGCGCGAGCTGCTGGACAGGTTCCGATAGCGATTCATAGCCGTTACTTCCTTACGTAAGCACGAACCGACAAGCACCGACCAATGCAGCGTTTGTACCACGTCGCTCCCCCGAACGCCAGCGATCATTAAGAATTCTGCTCAATCGCTTGTGCAGACCCCCCATATTTGGGAGGCTAGATTTCTGGCAATCTCACTAGATTAAAATGGTCGATCTTGATACAATCTTGACGTGTTCATCGTCCGGGAATACATAAACTGCAAATGGCGACCAACGGGTGGCTACAGCCATCCTCTGCTGGATACCACAAGTCACGACCCTCCCAATGGTTAGTTTGGGGCTTTAACGTCCGCACTTCTCACAACCATTCACCGCCACAGGTTTGTCTCAAATTACCTACAACTCTTAATGGTTTGGCGCTACGTTACTGGCGCGCGCCCGATCATTACGAATCATCCTGATCGTCACCATTTCGCGGATACATGAGGAAGCACAGCGATGGCTGTAAACGTTCGACGATTGCTGCTCGGCAAACGACTACAAACTGAAGATTTACCCCATCAATCGATCAGCAAGAAGGTTGGGCTAGCCGTATTCGCATCCGACGCCCTTTCGTCCACCGCATACGCTACCGAGGAAATTCTGGTCATCCTGTCGATAGCGGTCGGCGGCGGCTCGTCGATGTGGTCGGGGCAAAACGGCACCATCCTGGGACTGTCGATACCGATAGCCATCGCTATCGCTATCCTGCTGGCAATCGTGACCATCTCCTATCGCCAGACGATCTACGCCTATCCCAACGGCGGCGGCGCATACATCGTCGCGCGCGACAACTTCGGCGAGCTTCCTGCGCAGATCGCAGGCGCGGCGCTGCTGACCGACTACATCCTGACGGTCGCCGTGAGTATCTCGTCCGGTGTGGCGCAGATTACGTCGGTGTTCCCGGCGCTGCTGTCCTGGCGCGTCGAGATCGCGGTCGCCGTGATCGTGCTGCTGACGATGGTCAACCTGCGCGGCGTCAAGGAGAGCGGGCGCGTCTTCGCCATCCCGACCTATTTCTTCCTGACCATGATGTTCATGACGCTGGTCGTCGGTTTCGTGCGCTACCTGACTGGCTCGCTGACCGCCGTGACCGGGGTCGACGCCCTGACGCACGACGTGATCGAGCCGCTGGGGCTGTTCCTGATCCTGCGCGCGTTTTCGAGCGGCTGTACGGCGCTGACGGGCATTGAAGCGATCTCGAACGGCATCACGGCGTTCAAGCAGCCGCGCAGCCAGAACGCGGCGCGGACGCTGGTCGCTATGAGCACAATGCTGATCACGCTGTTCATCGGTATCACCCTGGTCGCCAACGCCATCCACGCGGTGCCGAGCGATACCGAGACGGTCATCTCGCAGATGGGGCGCACGGTCTACGGTCCCAGCAACATTTTCTACCTGCTGCTGCAAGCCGGTACGGCGTTGATCCTGTTGATGGCGGGCAATACCAGCTACGCGGACTTTCCACGCCTCGCTTCGCTGATCGCCGGTGACGGCTTCCTGCCGCGCCAGTTGACGTTTCGCGGCGGGCGTCTGGTCTTCTCGTGGGGTATCGCCGCGCTGGCGGGGCTGGCAATTGTACTCGTGGTCGTCGCCGACGCGCGCACGACCGCGCTGATCCCGCTGTACGCGATTGGCGTCTTCCTGAGCTTCACCATTTCGCAGGCGGGCATGGTCGTCCACCTGCGCAAGCTGGGCAAGATCAAGCCGGGCGAGACTCATCAGGGATTGGAAGCGACGCTGTCTTATGACCGCCACTGGCGCACCAAGAGCGTCGTCAGCGCCATCGGCGCGGCGAGCACGTTCGTCGTCATGCTGGTGTTCGCCATCACCAAGTTCACCAGCGGCGCGTGGTTCGTCGTCCTGCTGGTGCCGACGCTGGTGCTGATCTTCTTCCGCATCCACCGCCATTATCAGGAAGTCGCGCACGCGCTCAGCACGAGCGGCTTGGACGTGAAGGTCGACCTGGAAACCCGCCCGGTGCAAACGTTGATTCTGGTGGACGACGTTCACGCCGAGACGGTGCGCATGGTCAACTTCGCCAAGTCGTTGGGGCATCCCTGGCGCGCGGTTCACATCGGCGTGAACCCGGACAAGATTGATCTGGTGCAGGAGAAGTGGAAGAAGCGCATCGGAGAGGGCGAACTGGTGATCATCCCGTCGCCGTACCGACTGCTCGCCGAGCCGCTGCGCGATTACATCCTCCAGATTCAGGAGGAGCAGCCCGGCTGCTTCGTCCACGTGATTATGGGGCATCTGGTCATGGATACGTTCTGGGAGCAGGGCTTACACCAGAACAGCGCGATTATGTTCACGCTGGCGCTCAGCGGTTTGGAGCGCGTCGCCGTGACCAACGTTCCCTACCAGATTCACCACCACGCCGACAACGAAGGGCACGTTCATCTGGTGCTGGAAAACAGCGTGTCGCAGGAAAGCGAATCTGCCAAAGTATCGCACTAGCGGTTAGCGGTAGAACCAGAGCGCGAGGAATTTCAGCGGGGCGTGGGGAAACTCATGCCCCGATTTGTTGTGGCTCGTCCCCGTAAATTGGCAGGGTGACGTAAAAGGTCGTGCCTTCGCCGAGGCTGCTTTCCAGCCCAATCTGCCCGTTGTGGGCTTCGATCAGCTTCTTGACGATGGCAAGCCCCAACCCGGTTCCCTCGATGTTCTCGGTTTCGGGACGGCGCACGCGGTAGAAGCGGTCGAAGATGTGCGCCTGATCCTCCGGGCTGATGCCGATCCCGTTGTCTTTCACTATGAAGCGCAGGTTGCGATCCAACTGCTCGACGGAGACGCGGACTTTGCCCTCCTGCGGCGTGTATTTGACGGCGTTGCCGACGAGATTGTTGAAAATCTGCTGCAAGCGGCTGGGGTCGCCGGAGATGGAGGGCAGGTCAGCAGTCACGTCGACTTCGACCTGCATCGCCTTGCTTTCCGCCAGCGGCTTCAAGCCCTCGATGCAGTCCTGAAGCAGATTGCGGACGCCGACGGGCTGAAGGTGCAGTTCGATGCCGGACTCGATCTTGGCGAGATCGAGCAGGTCGTCGATCAGGTGGCGCATGTGCTCGATGGAGCGCGCGATCAGGCGGACGAAGTTCTCGCCGCGCGGGTCGAGCTGGTGGGTCATTTGCAGCAGCTCAAGATAGCCGTTCATGACGCTGAGCGGCTGCTTCAGGTCGTGGGAAACAGTGGCGACCAGCTCGCGCTTGAGGTCGTCGGTCTCCTTCAGCGGCGTGATGTCGTGCATGACGATCATCCAGCCGATGTCGGGGTGCGGCGAAAGCTCGGCGTAGTAGGTGCGCTCGTCGTCGATGGCGACTTCCGCGACGATCATCTGCCCGGATTTCTTGGCGTTCTCGATGACCGAGAGCAGCGCCGTCTGCTCCAGCACTTCCGCGAACGGGCGCCCGACTTGGAACGTGTCCGTTGGCAGAGATAGCACCGCAATCGCCGACTGGTTGATCATCATCACGCGGTCGTCGTTGCCGATCACGATGACGATGTCGGCGATCTCGCTGAGGATGTGCGACAGTTTCTCGCGCTCGCGCACGGACTCGCTGTACAGGCGGGCGTTGTCGATGGCGACCCCGGCGCGCACCGCCAGCTTGTCCACAAAATTGCGATGATCCTCGGTGAAGGCGTTCAGGCGGCGGCTCTCCACCGTGATCACGGCGATGACGCGGTCTTCGCGCATGACCGGGACGGACATGTGCGAGCGGATGACGTTGGAGACGAGGATGTAATCCGAGTCCAGTGAGACATCCGGCACCAGTTCCGCGCGACCGGAACGGGCGACGCGCAGGGCGATGCCGCCATAGTGTGCGCGCAGCGACAGCATGTGTTCCTGATCGAGGTTGTAGCCGAGTTCGGCGGCGAAACGCAGTTCGTCGGTCTCCTCGTTGTAAAGCGAGAGGGTCGCGCTCTGCGCCAGCGTATAGCGCAGCGCCCAGTCGAGCGTCATGTCGAAGACCTGCTCAAGCTGGATGGTGTCCGTCAGCTCGCGGTCGATCTGGCGCATCATTTCCAGCTCTTGCATCCGGGCGTCGAGTTCCGCGACGGTGCGGCTGTAAAGGCGGGCGTTGGCGAGGGCGATCTCCGCGCTGTTCTTGATGGCAAGCAGCAGGTCGCGCTCGGCAGGGTCGATGGTCGCGCGCTCCCAGGGGTTGTCGACCAGGATCACCCCGGCAAGCCGGTGCGCGATGCACAGCGGGATGCTGTAAAAACCGTCCAGGTTGAGCACCTGAACCAGATAATACAGCGGCGATTCCCGCAAAATCGAGCCGGAAGCGGCGGCATACGGCTCGCCGCGCAGCCAGGCGTTGATGCAGGCGTCGCCCTGGCTGAAGCTCTGGTTGGAGATTGAAAACGAGCGGTTGGTCGGCGCGCCTTCGGCAGGGGCGACGGCGGCAATCGACAGCGCCTCGCCTTCGTCGTCTGCGACCAGGATCACCGCGCGTTCGCAGCGGGCAAGCTCGCGCGCCGCCTGCGCCAGTTCGCGCACGAGGTCACTCAGCCGGAGGACTGTCCCCAGCCGTGTGGTAAGCGCATTCGCTGCCTGTAGCTTTTCGATCAAAGAGGACTCTTCCATATCAGCGAAATCAGCGAAGCAGTCAACAATAACTCCATTGTAAGTATTATAGCTCTTCGTATCCCATGAGATTGGGTCTAAATTGTTCATTTCCATAAAGTTTTGTAAGATTACAGGGAAACGGAGGGACGATGGACGACTTCAGAGAGATTTCGGCACGCTTTAAAAAGGCGAACGAAGCGGACGAGGAAACAGGCGAGCCGCACGAGGTCGATCACGGCGAATCGTTTCGGATTCGTGCCAAAATGGTCGGCGTACTGCTGCTCGACGCGCGCTTGAAAGCGGAACGCAGCCTGGACGATTGCGCGCGCCTGATCAACGTCAGCGTCGAGCAGGTCGAGCGCTGGGAGTACGGAGAGGAAGCGCCGTCGCTGCCGCAGCTTGAACTGCTGGCGTTTTATCTCAACGTGCCGGTGAGCCACTTCTGGGGCGTGGATACGCTCGAAGCGACCGCCGACGATCTGGTCGGCGCGCAGTCCGAATATCGCTCCCTGCGCGACCGGATGATCGGTGCGCTGCTGCGCATCGCCCGCGAGGAAGCCGACATCTCCCTCGAAGCGCTCAGCGCAGAAACCGGCGTGCCGTTCCAGCAGATCACACGCTACGAACTCGGCGAGACTTCCGTGCCCATGCACGAACTCACGGTGATCTCGAACGCGCTCAAGAAGAACATCAGCTACTTCATGGAAAATGGAAGCCATCTGGGCGATTGGCTGGCGATGCGCGAGGAATGGCGCGAGTTCATGCGCCTGCCGCCGGAAGTGCGCAAGTTCGTCGCCAACCCCTTGAACCAGGGCTTCATCGAAATTGCCATCATGTTCAGCCAGATGCCCGCTGATAAGCTCCGACGCATCGGCGAAAGCGTTCTGAATATCAGTATGTAGGAGGGGGCTGTGAGCAGCGCTCAAGAACTGCAAGAACAAGGTGTCAAGCTGTTTCAGCAGAAGGAATTCGAGGCGGCGGCGCGCACATTCGGTCAGGCGATGGAGCAGTACGAAGCCGACGGAAACAAAAGCCTGGCTGCCGAAATGCAGGTTAACATCGGGCTGGTGCATCGCTCGCTGGGCGAGCAGCAGCAGGCGCTGGATGCCATGCAGGAGGCGCTGCGTACTTTCCAGAGCGCCGACGACAAGCTGCACGTTGCCATGACCCTGGGGAACATCGGCGGGGTATACTCGGCGCTGGGCGATAAAGAGCAGGCGTACAACTGCTATCGCAACGCCGCCGACCTGTTCGACGAGCTGGGCGAGAAGAAGCTGCACGGCGAGACGCTGGTCGCTATGGCGAGCCTTCAGGTGCGCGATGGCAAGCTCTCGGCGGGCGCGGCGACCTATGAAGTCGGGCTGAGCGAACTCGACGACCTGACAGCGGGACAAAAAGTACTCAAAGGACTGATCGGTGTCCGCAAAAAACTTATGGGTGGCTGACGGCGACGCTGCTTGATGCCAGAACCCCTTGTGAGCAGGCGGCGCGCCCGGCTGCTGATTCTGCTATTCGTGCTGCTCGCCAGCATTTACCTGATCACCTACAGCGGACAGATCGAAAGCGGAGATACGCTCCGCTTTTTCGATGCTGTCAGCAGCTTCGTCGATTACGGCGATTTCTTCCTCGACCAATCGGCGTACCAGTTTCCGCCGCAGGTCTTTAATAACAGCCTTTATTACCCCCTGCAAAGCGCCGGAGTCGAGCCGCTTCAGGTGATCTTCGCCGCGCCGCTCTACCTGCTGGCGCGGGTCGTGCCCGGCATCGGGCTGGCGCAGACGGTCTATCTGTTCAACGTGCTGGTGTGCGCGGCGGCGGGCTGCGTCCTGTTTTTGTACGCGCTGGCGTTGGGCTATCACGAGCGGACGGCGGCGCTGGCTGCGCTGGCGTTCGGCGTCGGCACGGCTGTTTTCCCCTATTCGAAATCGTTCTTCCGCGAGCCGCTGGTACTGCTGATGCTGCTGATCTGCGGCTTGCTGATCGAGCGCTTGCGCGCTGGCGGCTACCGCTCGCTGCTGCTCCTGATCGCGGTCGTGCTGGCGGTGGTCGGGCTGCTGCTGGCGAAAGCCTCGTCGCTGCTGGCGTTCCCGGCGCTGATCGTGATCGCGCTGCCCGCGCTCCAGGAGGGGCGAGGGCGGCGGGTGCTGCTCACGCTTGGTTTGATCGCGCTGCTGGGGGCGGTCGTCTTCGTCGTCTTCAGCGTGGGATCAGTCTTCGGCGACCGCTATAACCTGCTGCACCTGCTGGACGACGCCTCGGCGAGCTACCGGGCGACCGCGCTGCAAGCCTATCTGCTCAGCGTGGGCGGGAGCATCTGGGGGACTTCGCCGATCATCCTGCTGGCGCTGCCGGGGATGTGGCTGCTGCTGCGGCGCAGGAAATGGCGCTACCCGCTGGCGATCCTGCTGATGGTGGCGGGCTTCGCGCTGGGCTACGCCGAATTGAACGGCGTTCACTGGTTCGGCGGGCTGTCGTGGCCCCCGCGCTTCCTGATCCCGGTGCTGCCCTTCGTCGTGCTCGGCGCGCTGCCGGTCTTCGAGCGCATGGAGCGCAGCACGCTCTGGGCGATCCTGGGCATGGCGCTGCTGATCTACAGCGTATGGGTGCAGTTGAGCGGCGTCATGCTCGACTGGGGTGTCTATCCGAGCCATCTGCCGCCGGAGTCAGGCGGGTTGATCGAATGGGGACCCGGCTTGAACGAGCTGCGCTACCTGCGCTGGGTGATCCTGCCGACGCTGTGGAATCGCATCCCGCTCAACATCGCCTGGACGGTGATCAACATGCCGGGGATGATCCTGGCGTTCGCCGGGCTGGCGCTGGCGGCAGGTGTCTGGCTGGCGCGCTCGCTGCGCAGCGCCGCCGCGCGGGTGCTTCCGGCGCTGGTCGCGCCTGCGCTGCTGGTGGCGGTCACGGGCGTCGGGCTGCACCTGCTCTACACCAGCGATCCGCGTTATCTGGCGGGCGACGACACACTCGCCGCCATGCTGCCCATCATCCAGAGTGAGACCAACCGCGACGACGTGGTGCTGCTGAGCAGCCCGCGCTACGAGCTGTTCTTCTCGAACGCGGGCAAGCTGTACGGCGCGGGGCGCGTCATCGCGCTGCCGTTGCAGCCCGGCGAGCAGGTCAGCCCGGAGCAGCCGCCCGAAGTTCGCTCGGATAACCCGATGGTTCTGCTGACCAAAGACACGATCCAGTTGATCGAGACGCTCGCGGCGAACCGCAGCCGTCTGTGGCTGCTGGTCAGCGGCGGTCCCGATCTGTGGTGGGACGTGCGCCCGGTCGAGCGCTTCATGGACGCGCATTACTATCCGATCCAAACACAGGAGACGGGTCCGATCACGCGGCTGATCGAATACAGCACGATCAGCGCCCCGGACATGTTCGCTTACCGCGAGCCGGAACACCTGACCGACCTGACTTTCGGCGCCCACGTCCGGCTGGTCGGCTTCGATCTGCCATCGGGGACGGCGTACCACGCGGGCGATGTGCTGGCGGTCTCGACCTACTGGAAGACCGACGCGCCGCTGGAGCCGAATTACAGCGTCGGGCTGTACCTGCGCGACGCCGACGGCAACCCGGTCGCCCAGTTCGACGGGCAGCCGGGCGGCGGCTTCTTCCCGACGAGCCAGTGGCAGGTGGGCGTGCCTGTGTGGGATAATCGTGCTATCCGCCTGCCGGATGATCTGGCGGCGGGGACGTACCAGCTCTGGATCAAGCTGTACGATTTCAGCGCGGACGGGTCGACGCACGACCTCCCCGCGACCAGCGGCGAGCGGATCAACGACAGCATCGGCGTGCTGCCGATCACGCTTCAGGTGAGGTAATAACCAGAGCCGGTCACGTTGTCTAATGGCTAATTGCAGGCGAACGCAAGCCGTGTGAGATGAGGATGATGTCCAAATCCTACGATGACGCCGCCCTGCGCGGCTTCCTCGCTGAGGCGAAGGTGATCGCGGTGGTCGGCTATTCCGATAACCCGAAGCGCACCAGCTACCAGATCGCCCAGTTCCTTAAAGACGTAGGCTACACCGTCTACGCCGTCAATCCGACAGTCGAGAGCATCGACGGCGAAAAATCGTACCCCAGTTTGGCGGACGTGCCCGAACCGATAGACATCGTGGACGTGTTCCGGCGCTCGGAATATCTCGCCGGGGTGGTCGACGAGGCGATTGCCGTCGGCGCGAAAGTCGTCTGGGCGCAGCTTGGCGTGTCTGATCCCGCCGCAGCCGACAAGGGCGAGGCGAACGGCGTTCCCGTGATCATGAACAACTGCATCAAGGTAAGCTACCTGCGCACGCAGCCGTTCGAATGATGCGCTACTGCCGCCCGACGACGGCGCGTTTGTCGGCGTCGCTCATCAGCGGATTGCTGAGCAGCGCTCGTTTGTAATCGACGGCGTGGCGCAGCACCAGCCCGGCGAGCAGCAGCGTCAGCAGCACCAGCACGACCCGGTAGCGCGGCTGCCACGCCGCGCCGATCCAGTCCCACAGGCGCGCCAGCGGGTCGCCTGCCAGGACGCACAGCGGCGGCAGGAACAGCAGCAGGAAGCGCGGGTCGTAAGAGGCGAACAGCCACCACGCCGCGAAAAACGGCAGCGTCCACAGGAGCAGGAGCAGCGCCTCCGGCTTGCGCCGCCATGCCGCCGGG
This sequence comes from uncultured Chloroflexia bacterium, assembly GCA_963760975.1. GTDB lineage: Bacteria > Chloroflexota > Anaerolineae > Aggregatilineales > Phototrophicaceae > Flexifilum. The sequence goes on from CAVXEZ010000013.1 coordinate 93,737, forward strand.
AGCGCCGCGAGGATGCCGAAGGCGAGCAGCCAGCCGGGCGCGCCGAAATTCTCCGGGTGAGTGAGGAAGACCAGCGCGTTGTCGAGCGTGTGCCGCGCCTGATCCGTCCAGGCGGTATCCGGCATGATGAAGCCCGCGCCGATCCAGTTGCGGATGTACCAGGGCGCGGCGACGGCGGTGCAGGCGATCAGGCTGAAGACGAGCGCGCGCCAGCCGATGCGCCCGTTGATCCGGCACCAGATCAGCCAGACGAGCAGCACGATCACGCCGATCAGGGCGGCGTTTTTCGTCCACGCCGCCAGCCCCATCATCGCGCCCGCCAGCACCGCGTCGAGCGCCCGTCCTGAATGCCACGCGCGCAGGGCGAACAGCGCCGCCAGCGTGTAGAAGAACGCCATCGGCAGGTCGACGTAGCCGGACGATGCCCACAGGCTGTAGAAGGGCGTCAGCGCCAGGATCAGCGCCGCCAGCCACCCGGCGCGCTCGCCGCTCGCCTGCTTGCCGAGCGCGTAGGCTGCCGGGATGCAGGCGAGGCTGAGCAGCGTCGCAATCGTCTTGGCGAGGTAGTCGTTCTCCCAGCCCGACGCCAGATAGGCGTAGCTGTAGCTGAGCGGGACGAGCACCGGATAGGCGTGGTAGAGGCTGTCCGCGCCGGTCAGCGGGACGAGCGCGCCCGTCTGAAAGATCGTCGCGGCGGCGGGCTGGTAGATGCCGAGCGTGTCGTCGCGGTAGAAGGGCCAGTACGCGCCGTTGAACAGCACCGCCGCGCTGATCGCTAGCAGGATCAGCAGCATGAAGCGGCGCTCCCACGACGCCGGGAGGCGCGGCAGCGAGCGCTTGATGCGCCACCAGCCCGGCAGCATCAGGACGAAGTAGGGCAGGGCGATTCCCGCCGTCGTCAGTGGGACGCCGAGCAGGCTCTCCCAGAGCATGATCAGCGTGAGCGCGCCGACGCTGAACGCCAAGCCGAGCAGGATCGTCAGCCAGCCCTGCGCGGGCAGCAGGCGCGCCGACCAGCCGTACCCGGCGATCAGCGTCAGGGCGACGAGCAGCCAGGCGATCATGGCGCGAGGTCGTAAATCGAGAGGCGCGGGCGTCCCACGTCGATCACGTCGACGAGCGCCCCCGGCGAACTCGCCGGCGCGTAGGGGATCGCTTCGAGCACGGCGTAAGTGCCCGCCGCCCGCGCCGACTCCAGCAGCGCGTTCAGAGCGGGCACATCTTCGCCGGTCGGGTTGAGGCGCGGGCACTCGACCGGGAACGGCGCCATGTCGTGCAGGCTGGAGCAGTTGGCGAGGACGCCGATCACGCGCGCCGGATGCCGTTCGCCCAGCGCCGCGACCACCTCCGCCAGACCGAACCCCGAGCCTTCGCTGGTCACGTATTCGGCGCGGTCGCTGTCGGGCAGGGGGAGCGCGGCGGGATCGCGGATTTCGGCGGCGGCGAACGGCAGCCACAGCGCCAAGCCCCAGATTGTCACCGCCGCGAGAACGGGCAGGCGCAGCGCGGAACGTCGCGCGACCAGATCGCCCAGGACGACCGCGCCGCAGAGCAGCAGCAAAGTCACCGGCGCGATCAGGTGGCGCGAGTCCTCGCTTGGGTTGAGCGAAAAGACCGCCAGTGGGAGCAGAAGACAGAGCGGCAGGAAGAAACGCCGCCGAAGCAGCAGCACGACCACCGCGATCAGCAGCAAGATCGTCGCCGGAACGCCGAAATAGCCGGTGAGCGTCTGCATCGTGCGGCTGATGTTTGTGCCGAGGACTGCGATCCGTTCCAGATTCGCAGGAGTCGCCAGATGGGAAAATGGATTGTATCCGCGCCAGTACATCATGCCGAAGAACAGGGCGGTCAGCCCGCCGCCGACCAGCAGCGCGACCGCTCCCCAGCGCAGCCCCGCGCGACTGCGGCGCAGCGTCAGCACCGCGATCACGGGGATGGCAAAATAGGGCAGCGCCGAGACTTTGACGCCGCAGGCGACGAACAGCGTGATCCCGCACAGCGCGGCGTCGCCCCACCACGCCCGACGGCGCAGCCGGGCGGCGAAATAGACCGCCAGCGCGACCGCTGCCGCCGAGGGCGGGTCGGCGAGCGCAAGGCGCTCAAAGAAGTGATGGTACGGGCTAAAGAGGATCAACAGGAGGGCGAAAAGTGCGCCCCAGCGGTTGGAGAGCAGCCTGGCTGCGCCCGCGACGGCGGCGAGACCCGGCAGCAGAACGATCAGGTTGGCAGCGCGCGCGATGAACAGCGAGGCGTTGGTCTGCGCCCCGAAGGCGATGTACCACCAAACCAGAAACTGGCGCCCTTCTTCAGAGCGCGCCAGCGGACCGCTCTCAAGCACGGTGCGCCCGTAGTCGATATGCGTCGATTCGTCTCCGAACGGCGGGAATGCCGTCAGCGCCGCCAGCCGCGCCGCGAAGTAGATCAGCAGTAACAGGGTAGCGCTGGACAGCCAGGCGCGTCGACTCACGCGCTTATGCCCCGACGGCGTGCAGAAGCGGCTGCCCGCTGATCCCGGCGATCAGGTTGTCGACGGCGATCTGCGCCATTTTGCCGCGCGTGCCGATGGTCGCGCTGCCCACGTGCGGCACGACGATCACGTTGGGCAGCGTGAGGATCGGGTCGTCGGCGGGCAGCGGTTCGGGATCGGTCACGTCGAGCGCTGCCCCGGCGATCACGCCGCTTGCCAGCGCTTCGTAGAGCGCCGCCTGATCGACGACCGGACCGCGCGTGGTGTTGATCAGGATGGCGCTCGGCTTCATCTGCGCCAGCGTCGTCCGGTTGATCAGGTGGCGCGTTTCCGGCGTCAGCGGGCAGTGAAGCGAGACGAAATCCGAGCGGTGCAGCAGGTCTTCCAGCGAGACGCGCTCCGCGCCCGCCTGCGCGGCGTCGTCGTCGCTCAAGTGAGGGCTGTAGGCGAGGATGCGCATGTCGAAGCCGGACGCGCGCCTGGCGAACGCCCTGCCGATGCGCCCCAGCCCGATAATCCCCAGCGTCGCCCCGGTCACGTCGTGACCGAGCATGACCGTCGGGTGCCACGTGCGCCAGTTGCCATCCTGAATGTAGCGAACGCCTTCGAGCAGCCGCCGCGCCGATGCCAGCAGCAGCGCGAAGGCGAGGTCGGCGGTGGTTTCGGTGAGCACGCCCGGCGTGTTGCCAATGGCGATACCGCGCTGGCGCGCCGCGTTCACGTCGATGTTGTCGTAGCCGACCGCCATCTGGCTGATGATCTTGAGATTTGACCCGGCGGCGTCCATCAGCGCGCCGTCGATGCGGTCGGTCAGCATACACAGGAGACCGTCGACGCCGCGCACGCGCTCCGTGAGAATCTCGTAGGGCGGCGCTGCCTCGTCCTGCCAGATGTCGGCATCACAACTATCTGCGAGCCGCTCCAAGCCGGGAATAATGCGGGTAACAAAGACTCTGGGTGCGATGCTCGTTTCTCCTTCAGTTTCGCAGATCGCTCGTCTATAATTGCGCAAGTTTGCCCGAAGTACAAGGTTTTCCCGATGCACATCCGCTTGGCTCGTTCGTGGTGGCTCGCCGTCGTGGTGGTTGGGCTGGTGACGGCATTCCTGTTGATCAGCGCCTGGCAGCTTCAGATGCACCCGGACGAGGAGCTGTCTTATCGCGCCACCAACGGCGATCTCGCCTTCACATTGAATTTCCAGATGAGCGTGCAGGACAATCAGGCGCCGCTCTGGTTCGTGACCTTCTGGGCGTGGCAGCAGGTCGTCGGCGACGCCGAATACACCAGCCGCGTGCTCGGCGCGTTGATGACGATGCTCACGCTGGCGCTGGCGTATCGCCTGGGGCGGCGCTGGTTTCGCTCGGAAACCGCCGGGCTGCTGGCGCCGCTGCTGCTGATCGGCAACGGCTTCTTCTTCAACTACGCGCTCGACATTCGCCCGTATCCGCTGGTGATACTGGGTACTGCCGTCTCGATGTGGGCATTTACCCGCTGGCTGGATCGGCGCACGATCCGCAGCGCCGTATACTACGGCGCGACGATTGCGCTGCTGCTCTATATCCACTATCTACTGATTTTTCTGGTGGCGGCGCAGGTCGTCTATTTTGTGCTCGCGCGGCGGCTGCGCCTGCGCGAGGTGGGGCAGGGCGTGCTGGCGGGCGCGGTCGGGATCGTGCTGTGGCTGCCCTGGCTGCCGACCTTCGTGAATCAGGTCGTCGGGCTGCACAACGTTGAAACTCAGTCCGGGACGGCGCGCGGGGTGGCGGGGATCGGCGTCAGCACGCAGGCGACCACGCTGCCGACGATCCAGGCGCTGCTCGACACAGCCACCAACGGCGTGATCTGGCTGTACGCGCTGGTGCTGCTGCTCGGCGTGATCCTGCTGTGGCGCAGGTCGCGCTTCTGGCTGGCGCTGTGCTGGGCGGTTGGCGCACCCGCGCTGTATTTGCTGGCGAATCTCGTCGCTGCGGTCTACGCGCCGCGCTTCGTGTCCTATCTGACCATCGGGCTGGCGCTGGCGCTGGCGGCTGCGCTGGCTGCGCTGCCGCGCCGTCTGGGGCTGCTGGGCGCTGCGGTGCTGATCGGCGTTAATCTGCTGACGTTCGCGCCGCCGGAGCGCGTGCCCTACCGCGACATCTATCGTGAAATCTCGGCAGAGGGCGAAAGTGGTGACGTGGTTTTCAACACGCCTCCCGACCAGGTGGACGGCTTAGTCGTCGTGGCAGCAGCGCCATTATCTCGCGCCGGACTTGCAGCCGGGGATCACGGAGAGTCTCGATCAAGCGCAGAGCGCGCGGCGTGTGTGGTTCATGACGGGGGACTGGTTCAACGACGCGGTGCGCGCGCAGTTCAATCAACTGGAGCCGACGCACCCGGTACAGCAGGTGATCGGGCAGTGTCCTGAGCACGGCTGGTGCTATCTGGCGCAGTTGATGGAAGCGCCGCCGTTCGCCTCGCCGCAGCGTTTCGGCGCGCATATGGATTTCTGGGGCGCGGACGTGGACAGCGTGACGCGCGAGGCGATCTCGACGCGGCTGTGGTGGCGCGTCGAGCAGACACCGAGCTTCGACTACTCGATCAGCCTGCGGCTGCTGGACGGCTCCGGCGCGCTGGTGGCGCAGAGCGATGGTCCGATCAACCACTACGGCGCGCAGATCGTGCAAACGTCGGCGCTTGAGCCGGGGAAAATCTACATCGACTGGCGGACAATCACGCCGCCGCCGGACATCGCGCCGGGTTCTTATTCGCTGGCGCTGGTGGTGTATCAATCGTGGGATAACACGCGCCTGACGCTGCCCGACGGAAGCGATTCATTTACGGTCTATACCTTCACGATGCCTTGAGCTAAAATATACAGGTTTCCTGTACAATCGGGCTGAATTGGCGTTACATGGTCTGGTATGATTTACACTAGGATAGATTTGTTTTCCACGCATAGGAATCCGAATGGCATCTGAATTCAACGCGCGTCGGTCGTTTCACACAGACCACCGCAGTCCAAGCCGCTTTGTCGTGTCGCATATTCGCCGCCACTGGGTGTTCGGCGTCACGATGATCATCGGGGCGTTCAGCAACGCGGCGCTGGCGATGGCGGTGCCGTATTACATCGGTCTCGCCTTCAATGCGATCACGGAAGGGCAGGGCATCGACGCGGTCGTTCCGGCGGCGCTCGCCATCATCGGATCGCAGATTTTACGCGGCGCTTTGCAGTTGATGCGCAACTTTTCCGCCGAGATATTCGCCCAGCGCATCGAGCGGGACGTGCGCGACGAACTCTACGCCAGCCTGCTTGGCAAGAGCATGTCGTTCCACGATTTGCAGCCGGTCGGCGAAATCATGGCGCGCGTGTCGAACGACGTGCGCGAGATGAACTTCATGATGAACCCCGGCATGAACCTGCTGGTCGGTTCGGGCATGTTCCTGATCACGCCGCTGATCGCCGCGCCGAGCATGTATCCGGCGCTGATCATCTCGCCGCTGCTGTTCCTGATCGCCTACCTGTTGGTACAGTCCAACTATGTCCGCCGCCTCAATCCGGTCGCGCAGGACGTGCGCGCCAGCTTCGGGCACATGAACGCCAGCGTCGCCGAGACGCTGGACGGCTTGCAGGTCGTCAAGGGCGCGGCGCAGGAAGCGCGCGAGCGAACGCGCTTTGCCCGCCTCGTCGACGAAGTGCGCGATTTCACCGTCCAGCAGGGCGACATCGAAGCGCGCTATTTCCCGATCCTGCTGCTCGGTCTGGTGACGTTCGGCGGCTTTCTGCACGCCGTCTCGCTCTACACCAGCGGGCTGATCCCGATTGGGACGGTGATCGCCTATTCCGGTCAGTTGGCGCTGCTGGGCTTCCCGGTTTTCTCGTCGCTGTTCTCCTATTCGCAGTTCGCCAGCGGTCTGGCGAGCGCCCGGCGCATCCTTGCCATCATCAACGCGGAAACGCCGCTCGACCAGAACGCGCAGGGCTATGCCGGGCAGATTAAGGGCGAAGTCGCCTTCGATCACGTCAGCTTCGGCTATTCGACCGGGCACGCGCAGGTGCTGCACGACATCACGTTTACTGTGGAGGCGGGCAAAACGGTCGCCATCGTCGGGCAGACCGGCTCCGGTAAGTCGACGCTGACCAAGCTGATCAACCGCACCTACGACGTGAACGACGGGCGCGTGCTGGTGGATGGCGTGGACGTGCGCGACTGGAATCTGGCGAAGCTGCGCTCGCAGATCAGCATCATCGAGCAGGACATTTTCCTGTTCAGCCGCACGATTGCCGACAATATCCGCTTCGGCAGACCCGACGCGACGCAGGAAGAAGTCGAGGACGCGGCGAAGAAAGCGCAGGCGCACGAGTTCATCCTCAGCTTCCCGGAGGGCTACCAGACGGTCGTCGGGCAGCGCGGCGTCACGTTGAGCGGCGGGCAGCGGCAGCGGCTGGCGCTGGCGCGCGCGTTCGTCACCAACCCGCCGATCCTGATCCTGGACGACAGCACCAGCGCCATCGACAGCGCCACCGAGGACAAAATCCAGCAGGCGATCTGGTCGGCGGCGAAAGGACGGACGACGCTGCTGATCACGCACCGCCTCTCGCAGATTCGCTGGGCGGACCACATCGTCGTGGTGCGCAAGGGGCGCGTCGTCGCGCAGGGCAAGCACGAAGACCTGCTGCAAACCTCCGACGCCTACCGGCGCATCTTCGCACGCTACGAAGCTCCTGAGCGCGACGAGGCTTCGTCGGAAACCAAGCAAGCAGAACTCAACGCGAAATAATCGAGGTTAAGGACACATGGGTTTACTCGGCAGCCTAGCCGCAGACAAATACGACCGCCAGTACAGCGACGGGTATCTGGTCAAGCGCGTTGCGACGTATTTCGCGCCGCACAAGCGCCGCGTGTGGGCGGTGATCGCGCTGGTGATCGCTTTCGCGGCGATTGGCGCGGCGAACCCGGTGATCATCTCCGCCGGGGTGCAGGCGATGGAAGACGCCAACGGCAGCAACACCCTGACGCTGGTCGTCGCCGGGCTGTTCGTGCTGGCGTTCGCCAATTTCGTCGTCTACTACTTTCGCCGTCGCCTGACCGCGCGCGTGATCGCCGACGTGATCGCCCAGATGCGCAAGGATGCCTTCAATGCCGCCGTCGAGCGCGACCTCGCCTTCTACGACGAGAACAAATCCGGCAAGATCGTCAGCCGCATCACCAACGACACGCAGGAACTAAGCCAGGTGCTGCTGATCGTCACCGACCTGATCGCGCAGATGGCGACCTTCTTCATCGTCTTCTTCGTGCTAATCCAGCAGGACTGGCGCTTGACGGCGCTGCTGCTCGCCATGATGCCCATCGTCGTCCTGCTGACGCTGGTCTTCCGCCACTTCGCGCGCATCTCCACCCGGCAGGGGTCGCGGGCGATGGCGGCGGTCAACGACAACATTCAGGAGAGCGTGACCGGCATCAGCGTCGCCAAGAACTTCCGCCAGGAAGCGATGATCTACGACGAGTTCGATCACGTCAACCGCATGTCGTACACCATCAACCTGCGGCGCGGCTTCGTGCTGGCGATGGTCTTTCCGGCGCTCAACGCGCTGGAAGGCGTCGTGATTGCCTCGCTGGTCTACGTCGGGGCGACCTTCGTGCTCAACACCGCGATCAATATCGGCGCGTGGTATCTGTTCATTCAGGGCGTGGATCGCTTCTGGTTTCCGATCATGAACCTGTCGTCCTACTGGAGCCAGCTTCAGCAGGGCTTGAGCGCCATCGAGCGTATCTTCGCTTTGATCGACGCCGAGAACACGCTGAACCAGACGGGCGACGACCTCCCGCCGGAGCACATGCTCGGCGAAGTCGAATTCGACGACACGGTTTTCCAGTACAAGACGGGCGAGGTCGTGCTCGATCACTTCAACCTGAAGATCAAGGCGGGCGAGAGCCTCGCCTTCGTCGGGCACACGGGCGCGGGCAAGAGCACGATTGCCAAATCGCTGGCGCGCTTCTACGAATTTCAGGGCGGCGAAATTCGCGTGGACGGCTACGACATCCGCAAGTTCAACTTGCAGGCGTACCGCAGCCATCTGGGGATCGTGCCGCAAGCGCCGTTCCTGTTCAGCGGCACGGTGATGGACAACATCCGCTACGCGCGCCCCGACGCATCCGACGCGGAAATCGAGGAAGTCGCCAACAGCATCGGCAACGGCGAATGGCTGGAGACGCTTCCCGACGGCTTGGCGAGCGACGTGGGCGAGCGTGGCGCGCGCCTGAGCATGGGGCAGCGGCAGCTCGTCAGCCTGCTGCGCGTGCTGGTGCAGAAGCCCGCTATCTTCATCCTCGACGAAGCGACCGCCAGCATCGACCCGTTCACCGAGACGCAGATTCAGGAAGCGCTGGAGCTGATCCTGTCGCAGTCCACCTCGATCCTGATCGCGCATCGCCTGAGCACCGTGCGCAGCGCCGACCGGATCATCGTGCTGCAAAACGGCAAGATCATCGAGCAGGGCAATCACGAGCAGTTGATCGAGCAGGGCGGACACTACGCTGAACTGTACAACACGTACTTCCGCCACCAATCGCTGAGCTACATCGAGAACTCGAAGGCGATGTTCGCGGCGGGGGATTAGCTCAGCGGATGTCACTGAAAGCCGTCCTGTTCGACCTGGATGATACGCTTTACGATAACTATCACAGCAGCCACAGCGCGCTCGCCGTGCTTCACGATCAGTTTGCCTGTCTTCGGCAAACCTCGCTCGACGAACTCGAACGTCAGTACGGCGACCTGCTCGAACACTATCACAGCAAGGTGCTGAGCGGCGAAATGGCGCTGGACGAGGCGCGCCGGGCGCGTTTCGCCGACCTGCTGCGCCGTTACGACGCCAGCGCCTCACTCGACCTGATCGACGAAGTTGGCGCGCGCTATCGCCAGGCGTACTATGAATCCGCCAGCGTAGTCGCCGGTGCCGTCGCGCTGCTCGAACAACTCCGCGCCGACGGGCTGAAGATCGGGCTGGTGACCAACCACATGGTTGACGAACAAATGGGCAAGCTGCGCCGCTGCGGGCTGGATCATCTGGTCGACGTGCTGATCATTTCCGAAGCAGTGGGCGTCGCCAAGCCGCACCCGCATATCTTCGCCGCCGCGCTCGAACAACTCGGCTGCACCGCCGACGAAGTCGTGATGGTCGGCGATTCGTGGTCAGCCGACATTGTGGGCGCGCACGCCGCCGGAATCCGCGCGATCTGGCTGAATCGCTTCGGGCAGGTATGCCCGGATCGCGCCCTCGCGGTCGAAATTCACTCGCTCGACGCGCTCACGCAGCATCTTCCCCTGTCCTGAGGACAGCCCAAAACTGGACGGATGGGCAGTTGCCGAATAACGCTTGTTCGGCGATAGTAAACTCATCATTCGCATGACTGTTGTTCCAGAGGACGCATGAGATTTCTGGCGATCTGCGCGCTTGTCGTGCTGCTGATGGCTGCCTGCAATCAGGCGCCTGCGGTGACGTTTGCCGATCTCCCGCAGGGCGATGCGGCGCGCGGCGCGCAGTTGTTCACGCAGAAGCACCGGCGGCGCGCCGGAGTGCTCGTCCTGCCACACCGTCGACGGGCAGCCGCTGGTCGGACCGAGCCTGAAGGATTTCGCCGCCACCGCTCCCGTCGCGGACGCGGGCGCTGCCTCGCCGGCGGAGTACGCATTCACGAGCATCACGCAGCCGAGTGCCTACACCGTCAGCGGCTTCGGCAACAGCATGTATAATCAATATGCGCAAAGGCTTTCACCGCAGCAAATCGCAGATTTGATCGCCTATTTGCAGACACTTTGAGGGGGTAGTACGCATGGATATCTTACTCGTTTTGCTCCGTCTTCTTCATATCGTCGCCGCGTTCCTATGGTTTGGGGTGGGCGTCGCGCAGACATACCTGGTTGTCCCCGCGATTCAAGCAGCCGGAGAAAGCGGGCTGCGCTTTGCCAAGGCATATACCTCGCAGCGGCTGGGGGCGATGATCATGCCTGCTGCCGCCGGGATCACGATGCTGGCGGGCATCCTTCTGTATCTGGTCGGCAACGCGACCAGCCACTTCTCGCAGACCGGCAACATCGTGCTGGGGCTTGGCGCGGTCTTCGGCATCATCGCCGGGATTCACGGCGGCGCTGTGACGGGCAGAGCGTCGTCGGCATTTGCGGACGCGCTCAAGCAAAATGTGCCCGATCAACCGACGCAGTCGATTTCAGCCGATGGCTTAACGGCGATCCGTGCCGCCGCCATGAAGCTGGGAACCGATGCGCGCATCAGCCTCGTGCTGACGGTCGTTGCCCTGATCTGCATGGGCAGCGCGCGCTACCTGTAAGCGGCTTAATGTCCTAAAATCCGGTGCGGCTGGTAAGGCGTTTCCAGCCGCGCCATTTCCTCATCCGAAAGCGCGATCTCCAGCGCGGCGACTGCCTGTTCCAGATGCGGCATCTTGCTCGCGCCGATGATCGGCGAGGTGATGCCGGGCTTGTGCAGCATCCACGCCAGCGCGATCTGCGCGGGCTGAACGCCGCGCTCCTTCGCTAGTTTCTCGACACCGTCCAGCACGTCGAAATCGGTCTGCTCGTAATACATGCTGTGGGCGAAACCGTCGCTCTTCGAGCGGGTCGTCTCGCCGCCCTTGTCGGCGGTGCGGTTGCCCGCCAGGAAACCGCGCGCCAGCGGACTCCAGGGGATGACGCCGATGCCCTCGTCGATGCACAGCGGGATCATCTCGCGCTCTTCCTCGCGGTAGATCAGGTTGTAGTGGTTCTGCATGGTGACGAAGCGCGTCCAGCCGTTCAGGTCGGCGCTGTGGAGCGCTTTGGCGAATTCCCAGGCGTACATGCTGCTCGCGCCGATGTAGCGCGCCTTGCCCGCCTTGACGACATCGTGCAGCGCTTCCATCGTCTCTTCAATCGGCGTGTCGTGATCGAAGCGGTGAATCTGGTAGAGGTCGACGTAATCGGTGCCCAGCCGCCGCAGCGAGTCGTCGATGGCGTGCATGATGTGTTTGCGCGATAAGCCGCGCTGGTTGACGTTATCGCCCATCTCGCCGAAGACTTTGGTGGCGATGACCACTTCGTCGCGCCTGGCGAAGTCCTTGAGCGCTCGCCCGGTGATTTCCTCGCTGACGCCGCGCGAGTAGACGTCCGCCGTGTCGAAGAAGTTGATGCCCGCTTCGAGCGCGCGCTGGAAGAATGGGCGGGCGGCTTCCTCGCCCAGAAACCAGTCGCGCTGGTTGGGATCGCCGTAGGTCATGCAGCCGAGGCAGATGCGCGAGACTTTTAGCCCGGTGTTGCCGAGGTTCACGTAGTCCATCAGTTCTTCTCCTTGTTTGCTTACGTCAGGTCGTTAAGCCAGGTCTTTGCGCAGGCTGTAGGCGGTCGTGCCGTCGCCCATATCGCGCGCTTCGCCCTCGATGACGAAGCCCCGGCTTTGCCAGAAGCGGATCGCCGCCGGGTTGTTGACCTGAACGCCGGACAGGATCGCCGTCACCTGTGGCTGGCGGCGGATTTCCGCTTCCACCTGCGCGACGACCGCTGCGCCGAGACCCTGACCCCGGTACGGCTGGGCGATCATCAACAGATCGATGAAGGCGTGCTGCGGGTTGCCCTCGAAGCCTGCCGTCAGGTAATCGACAATGCCCATCATCGTGCCGTCGGCGGCGAAGATGCCGCAGAATCTACCACCGATGTCGGCGGAAATCTTTAAGTCCTGGCGTACCATTTCCGCCGACGCGGTCGCTACAGGACCGAGCGCGAGGAAATCTTCGCACTGGCGATAAACCTCCAGCACGGCGGGCAGGTCGTCGTCCGTGACGGGGCGAAGGCGGAAAGACGGCTCCACCATAATTGTCTGCCTGCGCTCGCAGGGCTTAGCCTTCGATTTCCACCGCCAGCGCGACGGCTTCCGCGCCGCCCAGGCAGAGCGCTGCCAGCCCGCGCTTCAATCCGCGATCCTTGAGCGCGTAGATCAGCGTGATCAGCACGCGCGCGCCGCTCGCGCCCAGCGGATGACCGAGCGCAATCGCGCCGCCGTTGACGTTCATCTTGTCCATCGGCAGGTGATAGCCCTCGCGTTCCAAGCCTTTCACGTCCGCCATGACCTGTGCGGCGAAGGCTTCATTGACCTCGAACAAGTCCACGTCGTCCATCGTCCAGCCCGCGCGCTCCAGTGCCACCGGGATCGCCTTGACGGGCGCGTAGAAAATCCAAGACGGCTCGACCGCCGCCTGCCCGTAGCCGACGATGCGCGCCAGCGGGGTATGCCCGTGCGCTTCGGCGTAGTCGCGGCTGGCGACGACCAGCGCCGCCGCCCCGTCGTTCATGCCGGGGGCGTTGCCCGCCGTCACGCTGCCGTTCGGCTCAAATGCCGCCGGGAGCTTCGCCAGCGCTTCCAGCGACGTATCGGGGCGGATCGGCTCGTCCTTGTCGACAATCGTATCGCCCTTGCGCCCGCTGATGGTCACGGGGACGATCTCGGCGCGGAATTTGCCGCTCTCGGTGGCGGCGGCGGCTTTCATGTGGCTGTTGTAGGCGAGTTCGTCCATCTCTTCGCGCGTGACCTTGAGTTCGCGCCCGATGAATTCGGCGGCGTTGCCCATGCCCCAATCGCACAGCGAGCACCACAGCCCGTCGCTTTGCAGCGAATCGCGCAGTTGAACGTGCCCATACTTGTGCCCCATGCGGTGCGTATCGTCCAGATAGGGCGCGCGGCTCATGCTCTCGACGCCGCCCGCCACGAACAGATCGCCGTCTTCGGCGCGGATCATGGCGGACGACAGCATGACGGCTTTCAAGCCGCTGCCGCAGACCTTGTTGACCGCCACGCCGCCGACGCGCTCCGGCAGCCCGGCGGCGAAGCTGACCTGCCGGGGCAGCGCCTGCCCGACGCCCGCGCTGACGACGTTGCCCAGCACCAGCTCGGCGATGTCGGTCTTGTCGACGCCGCTGCGTTCGACGGCGGCGCGCACGGCGACCTGCCCGATCTCGGCGGCGCTCAGCGACGACAGCCCGCCCAGAAATTTGCCGGTGGGCGTGCGCGCCGCGCTCAGAATCACTGTGTCTCGATGTCCATTATTCGTTGCCATAAAGGTCTTCCCAGGCTTGTTTGAGTTCCCGATACGTATTTTCGAGCGTGTCCGGTATCACGCGGGTGTCGCTGATCACGCTCATGAAATTGGCGTCGCCGTTCCAGCGCGGCACGACGTGAAAGTGGTAATGCTCGGCGATGCCCGCGCCCGCCGCCGCGCCGATGTTCGCGCCCAGGTTGAAGGCTGCCGGATTGTAGACCTTGCGCAGCGCGCCAATCGCCCGGTTGACCGTCAGCATCAGGTCGGTCAGGGCTTCAGGGGCGAGCGCCTCCTGCGTCTGGATGTGCTGGTAGGGCACGACCATCAAATGACCGTTGTTGTAAGGGTACAGGTTGAGCGTCACGAAGACGTGCTGCGAGCGCGCCACTACCTGCGTATTGTTGTTCACGTCGGCGGCGAGTGTGCAAAAGATACAGCCGTCCGCCGGGTGCTTGTCACCGCGAATGTATGCCATGCGCCAGGGTGTCCAGAGGTGATCCATGTCCAAGCCGTATACCAAATCAAGCAGGCGGATTATAGCACGGCGGTGTTTCAACGGTCGATTTTGCCAGGGCGCGCCGCCGCCCGCCAGATTGCCGACAACTCTTTTGCAAACTGAGCGCCGCGCGAAACGTCGTTTCGCCGTCAGGCGGGGAAGATGGCGCATGTAGCTATTGCGTCCGCGACGTTCTGGCACTCTAATCGATGATCTTAGCAGAAAGGAGGGTCATTCATGTTCGATACATGGTTGACACCGGAACATCTGCCGCTGCTGATCCTGGCGGCGGTGTGGGCGGCGCTGCTGTTTGGCGGTTTTATCCTGGGGAAGCGCTGGGAGGACGGCTCGCGGCGAATGCCCGTCTGGACGCGGATGGCGTCGTCGCTGGTGCTGGTGATCGCGGCGTGGTACTGGTTCGTTCTCGCCCGCGACGGCGCGGCGGCGCGCTTCGCGCTGCCGGTCGCCATCGGCATGACGCTCGGCTTCGTCGGCGACCTGTTCATGGCGAAGCTGATCGTCAAGTCGGATCAGCACGTGCTCGGCGGGATGGGCGCGTTCGGACTGGGGCACGTCGCCTACATCATTGCTTTCGTCGGCTTCGGCGATGCGCTCGGCGCGACCGACAACCGCCTCGCCGCATGGATCATCTGGCTGATCATCGGCGCGGTCGGCTGGTACGCGGCGGTCTATCGCGGGCAGCAGGCGCGCAGCACGCTGCATTACGCGGCGCTGCCTTACGCGCTGCTGCTGGCGAGCACGGCGGGCTTTGCGACCGGGCTGGCGATCAACGTGAGCCTGTTTCTGCCGCTGGCGCTGGGCTGCGCGCTCTTTCTGCTCAGCGACCTGCTGATCGCGGCGCACCTGTTCAGCGGCGTTTCCTTTCCGCTGATCGACGACGTGGTCTGGCTGACCTATGGTCCGGCGCAACTGCTGATCGTCTACTCCATCGGCGCGGCGCTGCGTGCCGCGATGTGATACAATCGCGCCGCGAGTTGCAGAAGGGTGCGATGGATTTCACTAGCGAGCGGCTTCGGCGCGTATTGAAGGCGCGTCCGTTCGAGTTCTACGAGCAGATCGGCAGCAGCAACGACCGCGCGCTGGCGTGGCTGTCCGAAGGCGCGCCGAGCGGGAGCGTCGTGATCGCCGACGAGCAGACGAAAGGGCGCGGGCGGCTGGGGCGTGCCTGGTATGCGCCGCCCGGCGCGGCGCTGATGTTCTCTTACCTGCTGCATCCCGATGCCGAGGCGCTCGGCTACGTCGGCATGATGGGCGCGCTCGCCGTCTGCGAAGCTGTCGAGGCGTCAGGCGCGCGCGCGGGCATCAAGTGGCCCAACGACGTGCAGATCGACGGGCGCAAGCTGTGCGGCGTGCTGCCCGAAGCCGCCTGGCAGGGTGAGCGGCTGATCGGCGCTGTCCTCGGCGTCGGCTTGAACGTGCGCATCGACTTCGCCGCCACCCCTTTTTCCGAAACCGCCATTAGCTTAGAAAACGTGGTCGGCGCAGCAGATCGTGCTGATCTGCTGGTGCGGCTGCTCGACCGGCTTGATCATTGGTCGGCGCGGCTGGCGTCAGACGATCTGTTCGATGCCTGGCGCGGGCGGCTGGTGATGCTGGGGCAGCGTGTCAGCGTCGCCGGCTGCGGACGGCGCAGTGGAAGGCGTCGCCGAGGCGGTGGATCGCCAGGGCGCGCTGCTGATCCGCGCGGATGACGGCGGGCTGCGGCGGGTGATCGCCGGGGATATTGCGTTAGGTTAGTCCCGGAGGGACGTATGGGGATTCGGCTGGACTGGGAAATCGAAGCCGAACAGGAACGGGTGCGACACAGCGCGGGCGAAGACCCGGAGACGCGGCGCAAGCGGCGGCGGGCGCGGCTGCGCTTTCTGCTGGTGCTGCTTGTCCTGCTGGCGCTGGTTGGCGGGGTGGTGGGCGCGGTTGTGGTGCGTCTGCATCAGGTGCAGCAAGCGACGGAACAGGTCGTCAGCGACACCGTGACCGCCGAGGTCACTGCGCTGCGCATCGGCGACCGCGAAGCGTACATCGACATCCAGCGCAGCGCGACCGACGCCTGGGTACAGCAGCAGGACAGCAATTTCTCGCGCTATCAGGCGCTCAAGCAGTCAGAAAACATCAGCCTGACCGGGCAGGTGCTCGACGTGCAGGTCGATGGCGCGCGGGCGCGGGCGGAAGTCGAAGAAATCGTCGGCGGTGTGCCTTACGGGCGCGTCTGGTTCTACTGGCACTACGATGATGGCTGGCACCACGTCCCGCCGGATTACACCTTCTGGGGCGAGGCGCGCACCGCCGAGGCGCAGGGCGTGCTGGTGCGCTACGACGCGGTCGACGAGGCAGTGGCGCAGGCGGTGGCACAGCGCGTCTCGAACTGGCTGCAAATCGGCTGCGCGGCGCTCGCCTGCGGCGATCTGCCGACGCTGACGATTGAGATCGTGCCGAGCACGACGCTGCAAATCGGCTGGTCGCCGTCGGACGCCTGGACGATCCAGATGCCGTCGCCTTACGTCGATGCGGCGCGGCTCGACATGCCCTTTGACAGCGGGATGCAGGTCAAGACGGCGGGGCTGCTGGCGGAGCGGCTCGTCGGCGATTTCAACCCGACCTATCCCAGCGATGCCTATTATCTGCGCCAGGCGATTATCTCGTGGCTGGTCAAGCGCTTCGCCGAGGTGGAGACCAACTCGTTCCTGATCAGCAGCCTCGCCGACCGCTACGGCGACGGGGCGGTCGGTAAGCTGCTTCAGACGATGCAGCCGGACTCGAACGTCAGCGTGATCGGCGCGGTCACCGGGACATCGCTGGACGGGGCGAACCTCGACTGGCGCGATTTTCTGACCTGGCGGCTGACCGTCGAAAACGAGCTGATCACGCGGCAGGATGAGGCGGATTTCCTCTCGCTTTACGATACGGGCGACCCGGCGATGCGCGATCAAGCCTACGCGCGCTACGCCGCCGGGGCGAGCAGCGATCCGCTGACCGTCATCTCGGCAATCCCGGAGCAGGCGAGCGACGGCACGCCGCAGATTCACGCGGTCGTGCAGGTCGGGAATCCGGCGAGCGGACAGGAAGACGTGCTCTTCCGATTGATCGGCGGGGTGTGGCGGCGCGCGAGTTAGACAAATATGCGCTAGAATGGTGGAAAATTTGGCTAGGGAGCAGGGACGATGAATCTCGACGAACTGCGCAGCAGCACATCTCAGTCAAGCCCGGACGATTTCGAGGTGGATGCGTTCGCCTTCGACGACATCCAGGAGGAACGCCATTTTCTGGGCATGACGGCAGTTGAGCGGATGTTTCTTTCGATCTTCCTGTTTATGAACGTCTGCGTGCTCGGCGTCGCGCTGCTGCTGGCGACCGGGCGGCTGGTGCTTTAGCGAAATAGAAATTATTGCCTGTAGGGGCACGGCGCGCCGTGCCCCTACGATACCCGCTGGTAATCAGCCTGCCGGGTTGAGGATCAGGCGGTCGACGGTGGCGGCTTCGACGCTCTGGCGGCTCCAGAGCATCGGATGATACTGGATCGTGCGCCACGAGTTGATCATGTCGCTGTAGTGCGGGCTGGACGGATGCCCGCTCTGCCCGGTGGTGTGCATCGTCACGCTGTCGTCGAAGTTCGCCACGTCCACGATCATGCGCATGGACGGCAGCGAGCGCGTCGTGAAATCCCCCGAAGACGGATCCCAACCGGTCGCATTGACGCTGTCGGTGCCGCCGTTGACGGCGACGGGACCGCGATTCACCAGGTTCTCAATTAAACTGATGCCGCTCGCGCCAAGCGGGTTGCTGACGAAGGTCGCCGTGTGCAGCGTGCCCCACTGCCATTCCGCCGGGTTGTTGCCCATCGCGGCAGCCGTCGCGTTAACCGCTTCGGTGAACGCGCGCAGCAGAATGTCGTCGCGGGTCTCGACCGTATCCGGTGTGCCAGCATCGTCCCACCAGACGTTATCCGGCTGATCAAGCAGCTTGACGACCGACCACAATTCGTGATTGTCTGCCCGAACGTCCTTCGGAAGCTGGTCGTCAAACAGGTCGTGCAGCAGCCGCGCGTCGAACTCGGCGAACAGCGCCGCCTGCCCGCTGTTCATGTCCATCGAGAAATCCCAACCGAGCAGGTAATCGCGCGCTTCGGCGACCGAGCCGGGGCTGATCTGTAGATTGGCGAGGTAGGGGACGATCAGCGCGGCGTTCATGTTCCTGTTATCACCCTGAATGTGCTGGTAGCTTTCGATAGTATTGGGCGCGTTCTGCTTGAGCAGCTCGGTGATGCGTTGGGCGCGCTCGCCGTATGCCCAGTCGTAGCTGAACAGATAGTTGGCGTCGCTGCCGAGCTTCTGGGCAAGCTGGTCGTAATACTGCATCGGCACAATCGCCTGATTCGCCGTGACGATGTAGTCGCGCGCCGGGTTGAAGATGCGCGGCAGGTCGTCGAAAGGCACGTAACCCTGCCACACGTCGGCGTCGCTGGTGGCGAGGGTCGGCGTCAAGCCGTCCTTGCCAGCGGGACGGATCGGGATGCGCCCCGGCATCTGGTAGCCGATGTTACCCTGCACGTCGGCGTAGACGAAGTTCTGCGACGGGATGTCCCAGTCGCGCAGCGCGTCGCGGAATTCCGTCCAGTTGGAGGCTTCGTCCAGCTTAAGGACGGCGTTGAAGAGCAAGCCCGGATCGCTGCCCGTCCAGCGCAGCACCATCGGGTCGTCGTTATTGAAGCCCTTGAGTTCGCCCGTCTGCTTGTCGATCTGGTTGTCATTGATGACGGGACCGAGATGCGTCTCGCGCACCTGAAGCGTGATCGGGGCTGCGCCGTCGCCGAAATTGAGTGTCTCGCTGGCGACGGTCATGTTGCGCCAGGCACCGTTCCACTCGTACTGGAGCGGGTTATCCGGGTTGACCTTGATCAGATAGAGGTCCTGCACGTCGGCTTCGGCGTTGGTCACACCCCAGGCGATGTTCGCGTTGTGCCCGATGATCACGCCCGGCGCGGGGGAAAGCGCGAAGCCGACCACGTCGAGCGGGCATTGATCGGTCACGGGCAGGCAGTGCAGCCCAATTTCGTACCAGATCGACGGCATCTGGATGCCGAGGTGTGGGTCATTGGCGAGCAGGGGCGTGCCGCTGGCGGTCATGCTGCCGGTGGCGACCCAGTCGTTGCTGCCGATGCCCGTGTCGCCGCTGAAAGCGAACTCGCCGGGGCGCACGTTGCCCGCCAGCACATCGCTGACCGGCGCGTCGTTTGGCGCGCTGACGACGGCGGGCTGCGCCGAAGCGCTGGCGTCGCTGATGGGTAGGTCTTCGGGATAGAGGATGGTCGGGCGGTCGCTGTCGTAGGGGAAGGGCGGCGTGAAGTCCTGCCACATGCCTTCGCCCAACGCCTTGTTGAGCGACTGGCGCGCGTACTTGTAGCCCGTGCTGTCGGTCAGGTTCCACGCCATGACCTTGCCCCAGACCAGCGAATCGACGGAAGTCCAGGGCTGAATCGAGATGTTGACGCCGGTCACGCCGAGCAGACGGTATTCCATCGCCAGATCGTCCGGCGAGCGCTTGGTGATGTAGGCGTTGACGCCCTCGGCGAACGAGTTGAGCGTCAGACGTTCGTCGTCGGTCATCTTGCGCACTTCGTCTTCGGCGGTGCGCCGCCAGCCGACGGTGCGGATGAACACGTCCGTGCCGAAAACGCTGTCGGTCTTGCCCGTGAGTTCTTCAATCGAGCCGCTGCCCGTGTGGCGGAAGAATTCCATCTGCCACCAGCGATCCTGCGCCTGCACGTAGCCCTGCGCGAAGAACAGGTCGTGCAGGTCGCTGGCGTAGATGTGCGGGATGCCCCAGTCGTCGCGCAGCACTTCGACCTGCGCGTGCAAGCCGCTGACGCTCAGATCGCCGCTGGTCTGCGGCAGCGGACCGCGCATCGTGTCTTCGTAGACGACGAACCCGCCGACCAGCACCACGACGATCACCAATAACAGAATCAGGAGAAGA
The DNA here is from genome assembly GCA_963760975.1 of uncultured Chloroflexia bacterium. Classification (GTDB taxonomy): domain Bacteria; phylum Chloroflexota; class Anaerolineae; order Aggregatilineales; family Phototrophicaceae; genus Flexifilum. The sequence continues at coordinate 113,751 of CAVXEZ010000013.1, forward strand.
ATACGAATAATTCTCATGGATTTGGCTCCGCGTAATTTCTATGAAGCTCATTTATCAAACGACGATTCAATTAACGCGCTGGTTGTACCCCACTTGCGAGGCACATTCAAGAGGCTGCTTTTGGCTCCAGCGCGTCCAACTGCGCCTGAATTTCGGAGAGATACTGCGCGGCGTCGGCGGCGTGCTCGCCGTTTGGCGCGAGGTCGAGGTAGCGCTGGAAGTCGGCGAGGGCGTCGCGGCGGGCGTCGATGCCTTCGGGGACGCTGGCGTAGAGGATGCCGCGATAGTAGTAGGCGTTGGCGAAGTTTGGATCGAGTTCGAGCGCGTGGTTGTAGTCCGCCAGCACGCGATCCCACTGGTACAGCAGCAGAACGCGCTGCCCGCGCTCGACGTAGAGCGCCGGATTGTTCGGATCGAGGGCGATCGCGGCGTCCATGTCGGCAATGGCGTCGTCGTAGCGAAAGGCGAGGGCGTAGAGCTGCGAGCGCAGGCGGTAGAAGACAAGCTGGCAGGGCGGGCAGATGGGCTGCTGCGCGGCAGTCAGGTTGGCAAAGACGGGCAGCAGCGCGAGGGCAAGCAGCAAACTAAAGCGTCGTATCCGGCGCATTGGCGGAAAACCACCTCATGAACGATATGCTTCCGCGCTCAGTTTAGCACAGACGAGCGCGCGTAAAACACACTTTTCCCCTGCGCAACTGACGCTTTTCGGTATAGCTCAAATGTGCTAAATTCACTTTATTACCGCAGGAGGTACGGCGGTAAGAAAAACTGGATTTTCGAGGCAAACTAAGGTACAATAAATATGTGAATAGACACATCCTTTGCGCATTCAGACAGTACCCGATCTTAACTCGTTTTGATCGATTCTCCTATCTTATCCTTCCGCCGTGTGCGCTTCCCGTAAAGCCCCTTGATCGAAAGGAGTTGGCGCTTGTGCTGCTCGAAAAGCAGCCTTTGCCTGGCAGAGTACAAGCGCAGTGATCCCTATGGTAGATAACATTGGTTCGGTTCGTCCGGTCAACATCAACGAGGAGATGCGCGGCAGCTACCTCGACTACGCCATGAGCGTGATCGTCGCGCGCGCGCTGCCCGATGCCCGCGATGGCTTGAAGCCGGTGCATCGGCGCATCCTCTACGCGATGTACGACATGGGTATCCGCGCGAACTCCTCGTACAAGAAAAGCGCCCGTATCGTCGGCGAGGTGCTGGGCAAGTACCACCCGCACGGCGATGCGTCGGTTTACGATGCGATGGCGCGTATGGCGCAGGATTTCTCGCTGCGCTACATGCTGGTCGATGGGCAGGGCAACTTCGGCAGCGTCGACGGCGACAGCCCGGCGGCGATGCGGTATACCGAAGCGCGGCTGGCGCGGCTCGCCGAGGAAATGCTGGTTGACATCGACATGAACACGGTCGATTTCGGCGACAACTACGACGGCACGCAGCAGGAGCCGCTTGTGCTTCCGGCGCGGCTGCCGAACATGCTGCTCAACGGCGCCAGCGGAATCGCCGTCGGTATGGCGACCAACATCCCGCCGCACAACCTGCGCGAGCTGGCGTCGGCAATCGCCTACCTGATCGACAACTACGAACGCTACGAAGAGATCACGGTCGACGAGTTGATGGAGTTCGTCAAGGGACCGGATTTCCCGACCGGGGCGCTGGTGGTCGCGGGCGACGAACTGAAAGAAGCCTACGCCACCGGGCGCGGGCGCGTCGTCATTCGCGCCAAGTCGGAAGTCGAGGAGGGCAAGAACGACCGCCTGCGCCTCGTCTTCACCGAGATTCCCTACCAGATCAGCAAGGTCGCGGTGATCGAGCGCATCGTCGCGCTGGTCAAGGAAGACCGCATCACGCAGATCAGCGACCTGCGCGACGAATCCGACCGGCACGGGATGCGGCTGGTGGTCGAACTGAAGCACGGCGCGCAGCCGCTCAAGGTGCTCAACCAGCTTTACAAATACACGCAGCTCCAGAGCACCTACAGCATCCAGATGCTGGCGCTGGTCAACGGCGAGCCGCGCACGCTCAGCCTCAAGCGGATGCTGCAAATCTACCTGGATCACCGCTACGAGGTGATCGTCCGGCGCTCCCAGTTCGAGCTGGACAAGCGGCGGGCGAGGGCGCACATCCTCGATGGGTTGCTCAGGGCGCTGTCGAGTCTTGACGCCATCATCCAGACGATCCGCTCGGCGGACGATGTCGACGATGCACGCGCCAGCCTGATGACCCGCTTCGAGCTGAGCGAGGCGCAGGCGAACGCCATTCTGGAGATGCAGCTTCGCCGCCTTGCCGCGCTCGAACGGCAGAAATTGCAGGACGAATACAACGAAGTCATGGCGCGCATCGCCTATCTGGAAGACCTGCTGGCGTCGCAGCACAAAATTCTGGAAGTCATCCGCGAGGACATCGTGGAAGTCGCCGAGAAATACGGCGACGAGCGCCGCACCGAAGTGATCTACGGCGTCAGCACCGAGTTCAACGAAGCCGACCTGGTGCGCGACGAAGAAGTCGCCATCCTGCTCTCGCGCTACGGCTACATCAAGCGCGTGCCGTCCACCGCCTACCGCGCGCAGCGGCGCGGCGGCAAGGGCGTCACCGGCATGATGACCAAAGAAGAAGACGGCTTGGTCGACATCATCACCGCCAACAGCCTCGATACGGTGCTGTTCTTCACCGACTGGGGCAGGGTCTACAGCGAACGCGCCTACGCCATCCCTGAAGCCAGCCGCGCGGGCAAGGGCACGATGGTTCACAGCATCCTGGCGCTGGGCGTGGACGAGCACATCACGGCGATTGTGCCGGTCTCGTCCTTCGACTCCGAAGGCTATTTCGTGCTGGCGACGAAATTCGGGCGCATCAAGCGTGTCGATCTCGAAGATTTTGCCGCTGTGCGCCCCAGCGGACTGATCGCCATGTCGCTGGACGAAGGCGACACGCTCAACTGGGCGAAGCCGACGGACGGCGATCAGGACGTGGTCCTCGTGACCGAAAACGGGCAGAGCATCCGCTTCCACGAGAAGCATAGTTCGCGCGATGGGGCGTCAGGCGGGCGGAGTGAACTCGATCCGGTTGGTGGGCGAGGACGTGGTCGTCGGCATGGACGTGGTTGCGGAAGATGACACGCACGTGCTCGTCATCACGCGCGACGGCTACGGCAAGCGCACGCCGATTGAGGATTTATCGGACTCAAGGGCGTTACTGGTCAGGGTATCATGACGCTGGCGCGCAATGAGAAGACGGGTCCGGTCGTGTCGATGCACTGCATCAACGCCAAAGACGACATCCTGATCATCACCAGCGGCAACGTAATCCTGCGCACGTCATTGGAGCAGATTCGGGAAACCGGGCGTAACGCGCAGGGCGTCAAGGTGATCGATCTGGCGAACGACGACGTGATCGTCGGCGTGGCGGTGATCGACGGCACCGGCGAGAGCCTGAGCAATCCCTCCGAGGAGGACGCTTCGATGAACGGCGCGTCCGAAAACGGCGCTGCCCCGCATTTGGAGTAGCCGGGCAGCCTGCCCGGAACAGGAATAAAAAATCCCGCCTTGCGCGGGATTTTTGTTTGCGTAGCAGCAGGGGAGAGGATTATTCCTCTGCCTCTTCTTCCTCGGCTTTGCGCCGGGCGACCAGTTCCGGCTCGCTGGTAGCAGTCTCGCCTTCTTCGCCCTCGCCAGCCTCTTCTTCCTCGAGTTCGCGGATGGCATTGATGCGGACGATCAGGTCGTCGGGATCGTTGTTGATGATGATGTTCGGGTTGATGTTCAGGTCGCGGACGTGGATGGCGTCGCCGATTTCCTTCAAGCCGGAAATGTCCACGTCAATCGCGTCGACGAGGTCGGCGGGCACGGCTTCAATCGAGAGCGTGCTCGTCTGGTGGAGCAGAACGCCGAGGCGCTGCTCGACCGCCGGACTTGCGCCGATGATGCGAATCTGCACGTCCGCTGTGATGCGCGTCGAAGCGTCGACCGCGAGAAAATCGACGTGCATGATCGTGCCGCGCAGAACGTCGCGCTGCACTTCGCGCGTGATCACGCTCTGCGTCCTGTCGCCGAAGTTGATGTCAATCAGGTGCGTGCCGCCCGCGTGCATCAGCGCGATTTCGAGCGGACGGTAGGGAATTTGCAGATGGATCGGCTCGACTCGCGCGCCGTAGATCACCGCCGGAACCAGCCCCTGAACGCGAAGTCGACGCACTTTCTTGCCGATGACGACGCGCGATTCTGCGTCTAACGAATAAGTTTCAGCCACAACACGAACTCCTTCGCCCAGGACGCCGCCTGAGTAATCTTTTTAGTCCGAAAGTAACAGCATTCTAGCGACAGCAAGGGGCAACGTCAATGCTTAATCGCGGACGGCGTGAAAACCGCTCGTCGGCGCGGGCGCTGCGTCATTACGGAGTTTATTGACAAAAGCCCCGAAATATTCTACTGTTATCTTGAGAGCGCTCTCAAGACGTGCTCCGGCGATTGAAAATTGCTTCTTGATTTCCTCACGAAAGCCGTTTTGCTGCGGCTTCGTGAACCCACTGCCAGGAGTTATGGCAACATGAAAGCGAAGATTGTCCTCTTTACGATCCTGTTTCTGCTCCTCACCTCGCTCGTGCGCGCCGACGACATCCCACCCTACGAGAATCCCGATTTCCGGTCGAACAGCGCGTCGAGGATTTGCTCTCGCGCATGACGCTGGCGGAAAAGATCGGGCAGATGGCGCTGGTCGAGAAGAACGCCATCACGCCCACGTCGCTCACGCGCTTCGCCGTCGGCGGTGTGCTAAGCGGCGGTGGTGGCTATCCATCACCGAATACGCCGGTCGCGTGGGCGCAAATGGTGGACAATTTCCAGCAGGCGGCGCTGCAAACCCGTCTGGGAATCCCGATGATCTACGGCGTCGACGCCGTGCATGGACATAACAACATGTGGGGCGCGACGATTTTCCCGCACGAGGTCGGCTTGGGCGCGACCCGCGATCCCGAACTGGTCGAGAAGATCGGGCGGGCGGTGGCGGAAGAAATGATCGCCACCGGAATCTACTGGGATTACGCCCCGGTGGTCGCCGTGCCGCAGGACATTCGCTGGGGACGCAGCTACGAAGCCTACGGCGAGAACACCGAACTGGTCTCGACGCTGGCGACGGCATTCATTCGCGGCTTGCAGACCGACTCGCTCGGCAATCCCGGCGCGGTGCTGGCGACGCCCAAGCATTACGTCGGCGACGGCGGCACCGCCTGGGGCACGTCGTCGGTGAGCGGCGGAAAGCTCGACGAGGGCATCACCGAAGTGGATGAAGCGACGCTGCGCGCGGTTCATCTGCCGCCGTATCAGGCAGCTATCGCGGCGGGCGCGCAGAGCATCATGGCGTCGTTCTCAAGCTGGGGCGGCTTGAAGATGCACGCCCAGCACTACCTGCTCACCGACGTGCTCAAGGGCGAACTCGGCTTCAGCGGCTTCGTCGTCTCCGACTGGCAGGCGCTCGACAAGCTGTCGCCGGATTACTACACCGCGATTGTGACCGGCATCAACGCGGGCATCGACATGAACATGGTGCCGCAGAATTACCCGCTGTTCATCAACACGCTGACGCAGGCGGTCGACGCGGGCGACGTGTCAATGGAACGCATCGACGACGCGGTGCGCCGGATTCTGCGCGTCAAGTTCGAGCTGGGCTTGTTCGAGCATCCGCTGTCGGATTCCAGCCTGCTTTCGACGGTCAACTCGGACGCGCACCGCGCGCTGGCGCGACAAGCCGTCAGCGAGTCGCTGGTGCTGCTCAAGAACGAGGGGCAGACGCTGCCGCTGGCGAAAGACACGCCGACGATCTTCGTGGGCGGGAGCGCCGCCGACAACATCGGCGTGCAGTCGGGCGGGTGGACGATTGAATGGCAGGGCGGGAGCGGGGACATCACCCCCGGAACGACGATCCGCCGGGCGATAGAGGGCGTGGTCACGGATCGCGCCAGCGTGCATTACAGCCTGAAGGGCGATTTCAGCGACGTGACAAACGCGGACGGCAGCCCGGTCGTGGCGGGTGTCGGCATCGCCGTCGTCGGCGAGCACCCTTACGCCGAATGGCAGGGCGACACCGCGACCCTGAGCCTGAGCAAAGACGATCTGGCGACCATCGAGGCGATGCGCGCGAGCAGCAAGAAATTGGTGGTGATCCTGATCTCCGGTCGTCCGCTGATCATCGATCACGCTCTGAATATGGCGGATGCCTTCGTCGCCGCCTGGCTGCCGGGCACGCGCGGCGACGGCGTGTCGGACGTGCTGTTCGGGGATCAGCCGTTCACGGGCAAGCTGCCCTATACCTGGCCCCGCACGGTCGCCCAGCTTCCATTCGATTTCGCGCATCTGCCGACCGAGGGCTGCGACGCGCCGCTGTTCCCCTATGGCTACGGACTGGACGCGGCGGACAGCGCGTCGCCGTATCTGGCGCTGGCTGCGCAGTGCGCGGCGGACGCCTAGCTCGATCTGGTTGCGTTAACCGAGGCGTGCCTACGGGTGCGCCTCGCAGGTTCTCTTCAGCCCTGCGCAGCAGCGATCAAGCGGCTTGCGTTTTCGCGTTTGTTGTGGGTAGACTACTGAGTGGACTACAATGATCAAAGTTATAACGACATGATTTTCTTAAGGAGCCTGCGGGATGACTGCCACAGATGGCAAACCACGTCCCCTCGTTGATTACGGCTTTGCGCTGTTCACCGTCGCCGTAGCCCTCGGCATGTCGCTGCTTTTTCCAGCGCTGTTCGCCCAATTTCCCTTTCTGCTGTTCTTCGCGGCAGTGACCATCAGCACGTGGTATGGGGGCTTTCTCCCCGGTATCGCCACGACAATCGTCTCGATCATCCTGGTCAATCATTTCTTCCTGTACCCGGCAGGCAGGCAGGATGTATACGAAATCGACTTCATACGTCTGTTCGTCTTCAGCGTGGTGACGCTGGTCCTGAGCCTGATCCGCCACCAGCAGCAGCGCACGATGGATGCGCTGCGCCAGTCGCGCGATCAACTCGACATTTACCTGCGCGACATGGCGAACGGGATCACGGTGCAGGACCGGGAGGGCAAGCTGATCTACGCCAATTACGAGGCGGCGAAGATCATGGGCTTGGTCTCCAGCGAGGCGCTGCTCAAGGCGTCGTCAGAGGAAGTTCTTGCGCGCTTCGAGCTGCTGGACGAGTTTGGCGAACCGTTCCCCGTCGGCAGCTTGCCGGGGCAGCTTGCTCTGACCGGGATGAAGTATCCCGAAACGGTGCTGCGCTACCGCAACAAGGGCACCGGGAAAGAGCGCTGGGCGTATATCAAGGCGCGCCCAATATTTGACAGCAAAGGCAAGGTGCTGTCCGCCATCAGCCTGTTTCTGGACATCACCGAATTGAAGCAGACTCAACAGGCGCTCGACGAGCAGCGCGAAGAGTTCCGCGTGACGCTGCGCAGCATCGACGATGCGGTGATTGCGACGGACGCGGACGAGAAGGTCACGTTCGTCAATCCGGTCGCGCTGACGCTGACGGGCTGGTCGGAACAAGAGGCGCTCCAGCAGCCCGTCGGTGCGCTGGTTCACGTCATCGATCAGCAGACGCGCGCGCCAGTCGAGAATCCGGCGGCGCGCGTGCTGGCGCAGGGGCTTCCCTTCCACCGGGAGGATCAACTGGCGCTGGTCTCGAAAGACGGGACGGAATACCCGATTGAACTGACTGCCACGCCGATCCGCGACGAGCGGAACCGCCTGAGCGGCACGGTGATCGTGCTGCGCGACATCAGCGAGCGCCGGACGGCGGAAGCCACGCTGCGGGCGCGGATGCACCAGCAGGAAGTCGTCGCGGCGCTCGGCTTGCGCGCGCTGGCGGGCGACGATCTGACAGCGCTGATGCAGGAAGTCTGCGCACAGGTGGCGCAAACGCTTCAGGTCGAATACGTGAAGGTGCTGGAACTGCTCCCCGGCGGGCGGGAACTGCTGCTGCGCGCCGGGGTGGGCTGGGCGGATGGGCTGGTCGGGACGGCGACCGTCGATGCGGGCACGAACTCGCAGGCGGGCTTCACGCTGGTCTCGAACGAGCCGGTGATCGTCGAAGACCTGCGAACCGAGACACGCTTCGACGGACCCGCGCTGCTGCGCGACCTCGGCGTCATCAGCGGTATGAGCGTGATCATCGCCGGAGAGGAGCGCCCCTGGGGTGTGCTGGGCGTGCATACGACGCAGGCGCGCGCCTTCACGCAGGACGACGTGTATTTCCTGCAAGCGGTGGCGAACCTGCTGGCGTCGACCATCGACCGCGAGCGCGCCGAACGCGCCGAGCAGCGGGCGCGCGTCTTCGCCGAGGCGCTGCGCGACACCGCCGAGACGCTCGGCAGCACGCTGGAACTGGGGCAGGTGCTCGACCGGATTCTGGAAAACGTGGGGCAGGTCGTGCCGCACGACGCCGCCGACATCATGCTGGTGGAAGGCGAGAAGGCGCGGGTCGTGCGCTACCGGGGCTACGAAGGCTACGACCAGGGCAAAGGTATCCTCGATTTTCAGCTTCCGCTGGCGACCACCACGACGCTCCAACAGATGATCCGTACAGGCAAGCCGCTGCTCGTCAGCGACACGCGGGCGTTTGCCGGGTGGATGCTCATGCCGGGGATGGAATGGCTGCGCACGTATCTGGGCGTGCCGCTGGTGGTGCAGGGCGAGGTCAAAGGGTTCCTCAACGTTTCCAGCGCCCAGGCGGACTTCTATTCGCCGGAACAGGCACGACGGCTCCAGTCGTTCGCGGCACAGGCGTCGGTCGCTATCCGCAACGCGCAGCTTTACGGCGCGGCGCACAAGCACATGGACAGCCTGGCAGCCCTGCTGAATACCCCGATCACGCGAGACTCCGCTCCCGAAACCCACGCGCCGGATGAGGATGAGCAATAAAAAACGCCCACTCGCAGGTGGACGTTTTCGTTCTAGCGGGTAACGGGACTCGAACCCGTGACATTTTGCTTGGGAAGCAAACGCTCTACCAACTGAGCTACACCCGCACACTGCCTCATATTTTATGTCCGGCGACTCCGCCTGTCAAGCCGCGAGGCGCTTCAGCCTATTCACAAAAGGCATCCATGTTATAATCGCCGCTTAGCGGAGGTTATACCGATTGAAAGCCGTTCGATACTGGCGTGCCGGATTGCTGGGAGTGCTCGCAAGCCTGTTGGCAATCTATTTTATTGCATCGCAGATGAAGGATGTCAGCCTGATGTGGTCGGCGCTGCGCAGCGCCGATTTCCGCTGGATACTCGTCAGTATCGGGATCATCGTCGTCGGCTTGTTCGCGCGTGGGGCGCGCTGGCGCGCGCTGCTGGGCGGTGCGCTGCCGTTCATTCGCGCCTTCAGCATCACCAATGTGTCGTATCTGGTCAACGGCGTGCTGCCGCTGCGCGTCGGGGAGCTGGCAAGGGCTTATCTGGCGGCGCAGGTGCGCCCGCCCGTTCCGGTGATGAAGTCCGTCGGGACGATCATCGTGGAGCGCCTGATCGACGTGCTGGCGGTGCTGATCATCCTGGCGCTGGCGCTGGTGGCGGGACCGCTGCCGGAGGAACTGCGCGCGGCGGCGTCGGTCTTCGCGCCGCTGATGGTGATCGGCTTCGTGCTGCTGGTGCTGCTCGCCAGCCAGCGGGCGCGCACGCTGCGCTTCGCCGCGCAGGTCGTCCAGCGTCTGGCTTTTCTGCGCCGCTGGGACGTGCTGGCGTGGCTGGAGCACTTCCTCGATGGGCTGACGCCGCTCACGCAGCCGAGCGCGCTGCTTCAGGTACTGCTGCTCACGGCGGCAAGCTGGGCGTGCTCGCTGCTTTCGGGCTACGTGCTGATGATCGCCTTCTTCGGTCACGGCGACTGGGCGACGACCTGCCTGTTTTCGGCGGCGGCGTCGCTGGCGGTGGCGGTTCCGGCGGTGCCGGGCAACCTGGGCACGTATGAGCTTTCGATCATGCTGGCGCTGCGGGCGATGGGCTACGGCGACCCCGCCGCGACGGCAACTGTGTTCGCAATCGCCGTTCACGCCGTCAACCTGCTGGTCAACAGCTCGCTGGGCGTCTACGGATTTATTCAGGAAGGTGTCTCGCTGGATCAGCTTTCGCAGGGCGTCCGCGAGATGAAGAATCCACTGGGCTAAGCACCCCATGTCGAGCACTGGCAACACCCCTGACAAGCTGAAAATCCTGATCTGCTTGCTGTACTATTTCCCGCATCGAACCGGGCTGACCATCCACGTGCAGCGCGTCGCCGAAGAGTTGGTGCGGCGCGGGCACGACGTGACGGTGCTGACGGCGCGCTACAGCAATGATCTGCCGCGCGACGATACGACCATGCACAAAGGCGTGCGCATCGTCCGGCTGTGGGCGCCGATCCGCATGAGCCGGGGCATGATCATGCCCGCTTATCCCTGGGCGCTGTACAAGCTGATGCGCGAGCACGACATCGTCAGCGTGCATACGCCGACGCCGGAGACGGCGCTGATCGCCGGAGTTTCGCTGCTGACGGGCAAAAACGTCGTCGATCACGCATCACGGCGACCTGATCCTGCCGAAAGGCTTGGTCAACCGCTTCATTCAGGGGACGATGTACGCCATGTACACGCTGCTGGCGCGGCGGGCGAAGCGCATTCTCGCCTACAGCCAGGATTACGCCGACCATTCCTATTATTTGCAGCCGTTTATGGATAAAGTCTCGGCAGTCTACCCGCCGATCCAGATGCCGCCCCCCGACCCGCAGCGCGTCGAAGAACTGCGCGCCGAGTGGTCGAAAAACAATGCGCCCGTGATCGGCTACGCCGGGACGCTTCGTCGAGGAAAAGCGCCCCGATCTGGCGATCCGCGCGCTTCAGGTGGTCAGCGAGAAGTACCCCGGCGCGCGGCTGGTCTTCGCCGGGCAGCACATCATCCCCTACGAAGACACCTGGGAGCGCCAGCAGGCGCTGGTGGAGCAGTACCGCGACCAGTTGGTTTTTCTCGGCTTGATGCCCGACCCGCAGGACATGGCGAATTTCTACGCCGCCTGCGACGTGCTGGTGCTGCCCAGCGACACCGAATGTTTCGCGCTGGTGCAGGTCGAGGCGATGCTGTGCGGGACGCCGGTCGTGACGACTGGCATCCCCGGCGGGCGCGTGCCGGTGCGTGAGACGGGCATGGGCAAGCTGGCGCGCAAGGGCGACGCCCAGTCGATTGGCGAAGCGCTGGTCGACGTGCTCGATCACCCGGACACTTATCGCAAGCCGCGCGCCTTGATCGAGCAGAAATTTTCATTTCAAGATACGGTAGATCGTTATGAGCAACAATTCCGAGCCTACGCCAAAAACGGGCAGCATTGATCCGCAGGTGATCGCCCACATGACGCGCAACGAAGCCGACATGGCGTTCAAGAAGCGCGTGCAGACGATCTTCGAGTGGATCGAGCCGACCGACGACAAGCTCATTCTCGACATGCCCTGCGGGCGCGGCTTCTACCTCAACATGATCCGCTACGTCAGCCAGTGCCGGTTGGTCGGCGCGGAGCTGGACTGGGACGTAATCCTCAAGGCACAGGCTCATGTTGGGCATCTGCCCGACATCGCTTTGCACAACTGCAACATCTACGCGCTGCCGTACCCGGATAACACCTTCGACGCGGTGATCCTGTCGGAAATCCTCGAACACATCGACGACGACGTGGCGGGGCTGAAGGAAATCTACCGCGTGCTCAAGCCCGGCGGCGTGGTGGCGATCACCGTGCCGAACGCCAACTACCCGTTCTGGTGGGACCCGATCAACAAGACACTGGAGACGCTGTTTCACCGCCACATCGGGCGCGGGACGTTCGCGGGCATCTGGGCGAATCACGTGCGCCTGTACCAGCGCGACGACCTGCACGACGCGGTGCTCAAGGCGGGCTTTCTGCTGGAAGAGGAGCGCGCCTTCACGCACGACAGCTTCCCGTTCATCCACAATCTGGTCTACGGCTTCGGCAAGCCGCTGCTCGAATCCGGCGCGCTGCCGCAGACGCTGGCGAACGCCGCCGACCGCACGACCTTCGACAAAAACGACGGCAGTTTGCTGAATCCGATAAATCTCGGTATCAAGGTATTGAATTACTTTGATCGCAATAACCCGATCAATGAGCCGGTCGGGCGCTCGACGGTGAACCTGTGCGCGAAAGGGCGCAAACCGGAATGACGAATCAGGACGACGAGACGATCTTTTCAGCGAATCCTCCATCTGATGTGCCGGATGTCGAGCCGGAGCGCGAGTTTGAAGACCGGACGCTGCTGGAGGCGCTCGGCATGTTCTGGCGCGAGCCAATGCCGACGCTGCGCGCGCTGGCAGCCGTCGCCCGCACGCCGACTTTCATGCCGCGCTACCACGCCGAGTCGCCGTCGATCTTCGCGCCGCCGCCCTACGCGTCTGCGCCCAGAGGACGGCAGCGGCTTCCTCACGCCGTGCGCCGGGGCACGGAGCCGGTCGCGGCGGACGAAGAATTCGCGCACGAATTCCCGCGCAGTAAGGCGCTGATCCTCGTCCAGTTGATTTTGCGGGTCGGGGCGCTGGCACTGGCGGTGCTCGGCGGGCTGGTCATGTTCAACTCGCCCGTGCGCTCGGAGCAGACCGGGCTGGACGTGGGCGCGCCGTATCTGCTGGCGGGCTTTCTGGTCTGGCTGCTCAGCGAGCTGATCCCGGCGATCTTCGAGCGCCCGCCCAGACATTCGACGCGAATCATCGCGGCGCGCGAGGCGATTTTCGTCGCTTCCCCAACGCGCCTGCTGGCGCTGTTCGGCGGGCTGATCACGTCGGTGCTCGCCTGGATGCTCAACGGCGGCAACATGTTCACGCTGCTGGGGGTGATCGCCTGGGCGGCGAGCATTCTCCTGTGGGTGTGGGCGCTGGCGCCGGAGGGCTGGACGCCGCTGGTCGGGCTGCAAACCGCCTGGGACTGGCTGCGCGGCACGCGCATTCGCATCAGTTGGACGCTGGTGATCCTGATCGTGATCATGGGCATCGGCACGTACTACCGCTTCGTCGACCTCAACGGCACGCCGCCGGAGATGACCAGCGACCACGTCGAAAAGATTCTCGACGTGAACCGCGTGCTGCACGGCGAAACCAACGTCTTCTTCGCCAACAATCACGGGCGCGACGCCATCCAGTTTTACGCGCTGGCGCTGATGACGTACATCCCCGGCTTGGACCTGAATTTCTTCCTGCTCAAGCTGCTGACGGTGCTGGAAGGGCTGATCACGCTGCCGGTGCTGTGGTGGATGGGGCGCGAGGTGATCGGCAAGGACGAGCCGAGGCTGGGTAACGCCGTCGGGCTGGCGCTGGCGGCGCTGGTGGCGGTCAGCTACTGGCACGAGATGCTCAGCCGTCTGGGGCTGCGCATCGTGCTGACGCCGCTGTTCGTGGCGCTGGTGATCATCTTCCTGGCGCGCGCCGTGCGCTACAACCGCCGCAGCGACTTTATCTACGCGGGGCTGGCGCTCGGCTTCGGCGTGTATGCGTATCAGGCGATACGGATGCTGCCGGTCGCCGTGCTGTTCGCGGTCGGCATCGCCTTCGTCTTCTGGCTGCGCTCCATGCGCGCGCGCGGGCAGATGCTGATGAACTTCGCCGCGCTGGTGATCGTCTCGTTCGTGATCTTCGTGCCGCTGTTCCGCTATTCGGTCGAATACCCCGAAGATTTCTGGCGGCGCACGTCCGGGCGGCTGTTCGGCGACGACATCACCGAGACGACCGACGCGAACGGTAATCTGGTCATGCGCACGCCGACGCTGGCGGAACGCCTCGACGCCTTCAACCAGAACGTGCCCGACCTGCTCGACAACATGCGCAACGCGCTGCTGATGTACAACTGGAAGGGCGACGTGGCGTGGATCAACAACGCGCCCAATCACCCGGCGTTCGATCCGCTCAGCGGTGCGCTGCTGATTCTGGGCGTGGCGGCGTGGCTGACGCGCATGGTGCGGCGGCGGGACGCTTTCGACTGGTCGCTGCTGCCGCTGATCCTGATCATGATGCTGCCCTCGGCGCTTTCGATTGCCTATCCCATCGAGAACCCCAGCGCGACGCGCATCAGCGGAACGCTGCCGGGAGTCTACCTGCTGGCGGCGCTGCCGCTGGCGCTGCTGGCGCTGGCGCTGCCGCGCGTGATCGGGCGAATTGGGGCAGGGCTGGGCGTGATCGGCGCGACGGCGCTGGTGGTGGGGAGCTATGGTATGAATTACCAGACCTATTTCCAGGACTACCGCGCCGCCTATACCGCCAATTCGCTGCCGTACAGCGTCGGCGGCGCGGCGCTGAAGCGATTTGCCGCCGAGAACGGCTACGGCAACGCCTTCATCCTCGCCTATCCTTATTGGTGGGATCACCGGGCGCTGGGCATCGACGGCGGCAAAGTCGACTGGGGCAACACCATCACCAGCCTCGACGACATCCCCACGTTTTTGCAGGCTGCGACCGAGCGCTCCGACGACATGCACCTGGACATCAACAAGGACATGCTGTTCTTCTATTCGCCGGACGACACGCAGGCGCAGCAGTGGCTGCAGGACAATTTCCCGATGGGCACGTGGCAGACGGTGACGACCTACCAGCCAGGGCATTCGTTCAATCTATATCTGGCAAAGGCGCTGGGCGAGGACGGCTTCGCGCAGTTTTTGGAGAAACACGGGCTTCAGCCTGCCGTCGGCTAAAGCCGGATCAGTTTTGAGGAATCGCCATTGCCGTCCTGTACAATAACAGCGGTTTTGCGCAATGGTAAGATAGTCGGTCATCTGTGAGCAGTACAGTTGCGCATTCAATTCGGAATATCAAAGGTCATCTATGCAACGGGTTCAGCGCCTGTCTGAGAGCCTGCCTGAAATCGTGATGCCGGAGCGGCGAGCGGTTACCCGCAGCAACCTGCTGGTCAACGTCCTGCTGCTCGTGATCATGCTGGTCGGCGGGTATTTTCGCTATACCGGGCTGAACTGGGACGATTTCACCCACCTGCACCCCGACGAGCGCTTCCTGACCGACGTGGTGCAGGGACTGGGGCGCCAACTGAACCCCAGCGGCAGCGCCGAAGCCGCCGCCGTCCAGGTGGCGACGTGCTTGCAGCGCTACCCGGATACGGCGGGCATGG
Organism: uncultured Chloroflexia bacterium; assembly: GCA_963760975.1. Classification (GTDB taxonomy): domain Bacteria; phylum Chloroflexota; class Anaerolineae; order Aggregatilineales; family Phototrophicaceae; genus Flexifilum. The sequence continues at coordinate 128,859 of CAVXEZ010000013.1, forward strand.
GCACGTTTTTCGACGCTTACTGCTCGGCGCTCAACCCGATCAACGCCAACTCCACGCACGGGCTGTACGTTTACGGCACGCTGCCGCTGTTCATCGTCAAGGCGGCGGGCGACCTGACGGTGATGGGGTCGGAAGTTCATCGCCCACAACATCCTCGCGCGCATACGACCCCAGCTACGCCAACCTACAACGGCGATCAGTGGGCGTCTTACGACGGGATTCAACTGGTCTGGCGCTTCCTCTCGGCGCTGTCCGAGATGGGCGTGATTCTGCTCTGCTTCCTGATCGGCGCGAAGCTGCACGACAAATGGGTCGGGCTGCTGGCGGCGTTCCTGTATGCCGTGATGGTCTTCTCGATCCAGATGTCGCACTTCGGCACGGTCGACGCGATGGCGAACCTGTTCGCCGTGCTGACGATCTGGTACGCCGTGCTGGTGCAGCGTAACGGCAGGCTGCTGCATTACGCGCTGTTCGGCATCTTCTTCGGCTGCTCGGTCGCCAGTCGCATCAATCTGGTGCCGCTGGCGGCGCTGATCGTAGTGGCGGGCGTGCTGCAAATGATGCCCGCCTTTGATAGCCGCGTCCCGGCGGGCGAGCGCCACCGCGCCGTCATCTACCATCTGGGCGGGATGGCGCTGGCGGGTGTCCTCTCGCTGCTGGTCTTCCGCGTCTTCAATCCGTATGCCTTCACCGGACCCGGCTTCTTCGGGCTGTCCATCGATCAGCGCTGGCTCGCCAACATGCAGACGGCGCAGGCGATGAACGCCGGCATCGGCGACAACCCACCTAACTACCAGTGGGTCGCCCGGCTGCCCTACATTTTCCCGCTCGACAACATGGTGCTGTGGGGCATGGGCGTGCCGCTCGGCATCGTCTGCTGGCTGAGCTGGCTGTGGGCGGGCTACCGCATCCTGCGCAGCAAGCCCGGCGCGCTGCTCAACGCGATTCTGTTCGTCTGGGTGCTGATCTATTTCGGCTGGCTGGGGCGCAACTGGGTCACGACCATGCGCTACTTCCTGCCGATCTATCCGATCCTGACGGTGCTGGCTGCCTGGGGCTTGGTCTCGCTGGTGCGCTACGCCCGCGATCACCTGTGGCGCAGGCGAATCGCCATTGCGCTGCTGGTGCTGGTCGCCGCGTTCTCGCTGCTGTGGTCGGCGATGTTCACCAACATCTACCGCCACCTGCTGACGCGCGTGCAGGCGACCTACTGGGTCTGGGAGCACGTCCCCGGCGATTTCGCCATGCAGGTTAATGGCGCAGACGACCCGGCGCCGATCATCAACATCGCGCTGGAGAACAATGGGCTGGGCAGCCGCCACGTCTACGACGACGCGCATCTGGGGACGCAGCACCAGTTCACCGCGCCCGTGACCGGCAAGGTCAGCGCGGTTTACGTCGATTACATGGACGACCCGCAGCACGACCCCGACGAGGAAGTCGTCTACTTCACGATCACGCGGGTGAGCGATAACGTCCAGATGGCGGAGGCGCTCTATTCCGGCGACCTGACGCACGCCAGCAACGACCAGCTTCCGCAGAGCTACACCATCCCCTTCACCGAGTTCACGGTCGAGGAGGGCGTGACTTATCAGTTGAACGTGCTGCTGCTCAGCGGCGGTCCGGTGGTCGTCGGCAGCTTCTCGATCCCGATCATGCCGGACGCGACTTCGACAACGCCGCTGATCAATATCGCGCTGCCCAACAACAACTACGGCACCTCGGACGACGATCTGGTGTCGCGGGTGACGCGCCTCGATTCGGGGTTCAGCACCACGTCCAGCGTCGCCTTCACCGCGCCCGCCAGCGGCACGATCACGAGCATCTACGCGCCACACCTGGGCGACCCCAACGACGACCCGCAGCCGGAGGTGCTGCGCTTCTCGATCCTGAAGGCGGGTACGGGCATCCCGGTAGCGGGGGCGACGCTCAACGCCAACCTCGTGCGCGACCAGCAGCACATCCTCGGCATGAGCTACGACATCCCGCTCGACCACCCGCTGACGGTCGAGAAGGGCGACCAGTACGTGTTCAACGTCCAACTGGTCTCCGGCGGCTCGGTGATCAGCGGCGGGTCGGTCTTCACCTGGGAAGGCGTCTGGGATGACCCGATACCGACCGGAGTCTGCGCGCTGCCCGACGGGATTACGCTGGAAGACGATCCGCCGCCGGGGCTGCACATGGATCGGCGCGACTGCACGCAGTACCTCGATCCCTGGTACGGGCTGGTCAACGGCTACCAGCAGAACATCGTCTACGAGGACGAGGAGAGCAAGCGCCAGCACCTGCTGCTGACGCTCGACAACAGCGACTACATCGCCATCAGCAGCAACCGCTTCTACAATTCGATGGCGCGCAACCCGGCGCGCTGGCCCATGACCAACTTCTACTATCAGAAGCTGTTCGCGGGTGAGTTGGGCTACGACCTGGCGGCGACCTTCCAGGAGACGTTCCAGCTTGGTCCGCTCAAAGTCAGCGATCAATACCTGCCGACCTACAGCGCGCCGAAGTGGCTCAACGAGTTCGAGTCGGAAGAAGCCTTCAGCGTCTACGATCACCCGGTCGTGTTCATCTTCAAGAAGCGCGACAACTACGACGCGCAGAAAGTCCACGACCTGCTTTACAGCGTGTCGCTGACTCGTATCGACAACGCATCCATATTCATGAACTGCCCCGGCATCTACAGCATGAGCTGTGACCCGACGATTTACAACGTCGCCACGCTTAGTTCAGATCAAGCCGCCAAGACGCCGACGGAGCTGCAATTCACCGAGCCGATGCGCGAGGAGCAGTACGACAACGGCACGTGGTCGGATCGCTTCGACGCAAACAGCATCGTCAACACCGATCAGCCGGTGGCGGTAGTGGTCTGGTGGATGACGATCATGGTCTTCGGCTTCGCCGCCTTCCCGCTGCTGTTCGTGCTGCTGCCGTCCTTCGCCGACCGGGGCTACGCCATCGCCAAATTCGCCGGGATGCTGCTGGCGGGCTGGAGCACGTGGTATCTCGCCAGCCTGCGCATTCCGGTGTGGTCGCAGCTTGGCATCGCCGGGGCGATGCTGATCATCTTCCTGATCGGCTTGGCGCTGTTGTGGCGCAGGCGCTACGAGTTCGTGGACTTCCTGCGCGAACACTGGGCGCGGCTGCTGCTGATCGAGCTGATCACGCTGGTGCTGTTCCTGGCGTTCGTCGGCGTGCGCCTGACCAATCCCGATCTGTGGCAGGTGACCTTTGGCGGCGAGAAGCCGATGGATTTCGCCTATTTCAACGGCGTGCTGCGCAGCACCATCTTCCCGCCGATTGACCCCTGGTACGCGGGCGGCTACATCAATTACTACTACTTCGGCTACGTGATCGTCGGGACGCCGGTGCTGCTGCTCAAAATCTTCCCGTCGATTGCCTACAACCTGATCCTGCCGACGCTGTTCGCCCTGACCGGTATCGGGGCGTTTTCGGTGGCGTTCAATCTCGTCCATGCGCTGCGCGAGCGCGGCGGCTCGTCAGGCGGTGTCGTCAGCCGGGCGCGGCGGCTCGGCAATCCCTGGGTCGCCGGGGTGGCGGCGCTGCTGCTGGCGGTGGTGCTCGGCAACCTGGATAGCGCGCGCGTCTTCATGACCGGTATCGCCCAGACGGGCGGCTACGCGCAGCCCGCCGGGATGCAGAATTACCTGATCCAGCAGTACATGGACACCAACGGCAAAACGCCGGACGCCAACGTGATGGCGCAGCTCACCGACGAGGCGAGCAACCCGACCATCGTCGACCGCATCAGCTACGAGGCGAACAACTCGGCGCAACTGGTGATGAGCTTCGCCAACGGAATCATCAAAATGGTGAGCGGGCAGCCGCTTGCCATCAGCCCGGAACGCTGGTTCTGGGGACCGACGCGCATCCTGGCGGAGACGCCCGGCGTCGAGGGGCAAGCCATCAACGAGATGCCGATTTTCACCTATGTCTATGGCGACATGCACGCCCACATGATCTCGATGCCGATGCAGCTTGCGGTCATGGGGCTGCTGCTCAACGAGCTGCTGCTGGCGGGCAGCGGCAAGCGCAAGCGCTGGATGATCGTCGGCGCGTTGATGCTGCTCGGTCTGTACGTGGGGATGCTGCGCGCGACCAACACCTGGGACTGGGTGACGTTCATGGTGCTGAGTGTCGTCACGCTGGTGCTGGCGTGGTGGCTGGCGCGCGACCCGAAGCGCGACTTCTGGGGGAAATTCACGCGGCGCTCGCTGCTCGAATTCGCCGGATACGTCGGCGGGTTCGTCGTGTTCAGCCTCATCGCCGTGCTGCCGTATTCGATGTGGTTCGCCACGATTTACACCAGCGTCTCGCCCTGGACGGGTGGCAAGACGCCGCTGTGGGCGTACTTCGACATTCACGGGCTGTTCCTGTTCCTGATCATCTCGCTGCTGGTTTGGGAGACCGCGCGCTGGCTGCGCAGCGTCTACGTGCGCTCGCTGCGCGGCACGTGGGCGGTGCTGATCTTCCTGATCCTGATCATCGCGGGGATAGGGCTGGCGTCATTTGTGCTGACGCTGGCGAGCTATCAGGTGACGCTGGTGGTCGTGCCGCTGCTGATCTGGGTGGCGATCCTGTTCTTCCGCGCTGGGCAGTCGCGCGTGATGCAGTTTGTCCTGATCCTGATCGGGCTGGCGCTGGGGCTGACGCTGGGCGTGGAGTACGTCGTGCTCGACGGCGACATCGGACGGCAGAACACCGTCTTCAAGTTCTACATTCAGGCGTGGCTGCTCTTCAGCGTCGCCGGGGGCGCGGCGTTCGCCTGGCTGGTCGAGGGCGTGGGGCGCTGGAAAGGCGGTCTGCGCACCGCCTGGACGTTCGTGCTGGCGCTGCTGGTCGCGGTCGCCGCGCTGTTCCCGATCATGGCGACGCGCGGCAAGGCGCAGTACCGCTTCGACCTGAACTCCTGCGCGCCGACCACGCTCGATGGTATGGATTACATGAAGTGCGCCCAATTGGACACCGATTACGACCCGCAGGTCAAGAGCCTCGACCCGACCGTGACGCCGTTCTCGCTCAGCGAAGACTACGCCATGATCCGCTGGCTGCAAACCAATGTGCAGGGAACGCCGACGATTATTGAGGGTTTAAGCGAGGCATCGCTGTATAAATGGAATGACCGCATAGCGATTTATACCGGGCTGCCCACCGTGATCGGATGGAACTGGCACCAGAAACAGCAGCGCACCTTCCCGCCGATGGGGCAGTGGGTCGACGCGCGCATCGCCAACGTCAACGCCTTCTACGAGACGACCAGCGTCGGCACGGCGTGGGACCTGCTCCAGTACTATAAAGTGAGCTACGTGATCGTCGGCGGGCTGGAGCGTGCCTATTATCTGCCCGACGGCTTGGCGAAATTCGACCAGATGGTCAAGATGGGCTTGCTGGAAGTCGCCTTCCATCAGGGCAACTCAACGATCTACCGTGTGAATCCAGATGCCACACTGGCAGAACAGGGATAGCAGGTGCTGCTCGATTGGCTTTCCCGCGAGGGAGTAATTGTCTTAAGCTGGTGGGCGCTGGTGACGATGGCGGGTGTCGCGGTGCTGCCGCTCTGCCTGCGCGTGCTCGGCGGGCTGCCGGATCGCGGTTACACGCTGGCGCGGGCTGCCGGGCTGCTGGTGGTGGGCTTCGTCTTCTGGCTGCTGGCGAGCCTGGGCTTCCTGCGCAACACCACCGACAGTATGGCGCTGGCGTGGCTGATCGTGCTGATCGCCGGGCTGGCGATCTACTTCGGCGCGGGCAAGGAGCGCATCGACCTGCGGGCGTGGTGGAAAGACAACAATCGCGTCGTGATCGTCGGGGAGATCGTCTTCTTCGTGCTGCTGCTGGGCTGGTCGATCTTCCGTGCGTACCAGAATAACCTGTCCGGCACGGAAAAGCCGATGGAGCTGGCGTTCCTGAGCGCGACCATGCGCAGCCAGACCTTCCCGCCCGCCGATCCCTGGCTGTCGGGCTACGCCATCAGCTACTACTACTTCGGCTACGTGATCATGGCGATGCTGTCGATGTTGAGCGGCGTCGCCAGCACCGTCGGCTTCAACATGACCGACGCGCTGCTGTTCGCGCTGACGGGCTTGACCGTCTTCGGCGTCGTTTACAATCTGGTGCGCTCGCGCGAGAAGTCGACTATCGTCCGGCGCGCGGCGCTGCTGGTGGGCTTGCTCGGCATGGTGCTGGTCATCCTGCTGAGCAACTTCGAGATGATCTTCGTCGAAATCCCCTGGGAGACGCACACCGCGTCCGCCGACTACCTGCAAATGTGGAACCTGAACGGACGTCAAACCCCGCGACCGGGCGACGACAACACCGACCCGGTTCACTGGGAATACTGGTGGTGGTGGCACGGCGCGCGCGTGATCAGCGACCGCAACCTGGACGGCGTGCATACCGAAGTGATCGACGAGTTCCCCGGCTTCAGCTTCCTGCTTTCGGACAACCATCCGCACGTGCTGTCGCTGCCATTCGCAGCGCTGGCGCTGGGGCTGGCGCTGAATACGCTGCTGACGCGGCGCAAGCCGAACCGCTACGAGATCGTCTTCTACAGCATCGTCTTCGGCGGGCTGATCTTCCTGAATACCTGGGATGGTCCGATCTACCTGATCGTGCTGGTCGCGGCGGAGGCGCTGCGCCGCCTGATGCACAGCGGGCGCTTACGCGGGCAGGACTGGCGCGAGCTGGGTCTGCTCGGCGGGACGCTGCTGGTGCTGGCGGTCGTGCTCTATCTGCCGTTCATCGCCGCTTTCCGCTCGCAGGCGGCGGGGATTTCGCCCAACCTGCTCAACCCGACGCTGCCCGGTCAGTTCTTCCTGATGTTCGGTCCGTTCATCCTGCTGATCGCGCCGTTTCTGGCGCTGGAAGCCTGGCGCGCCGGGCGGCGCATGAACTGGCGCATCGGCTTGCAGATCGGCGCGCTGGGGCTGCTCGGCTTGATCGCGCTGATGCTTCTGCTGGCGGTGGTTGGCTACGTCATCCCGTCGGTGCGCGATCAGGTGAACAGCTTCGCGGAAAGCAACGGCGGCTGGGGCACGGTCGTCGCGGCGACCTTCGCCAAGCGCATCGCCTATCTGCCGACCGCGCTGCTGCTGTTCATCGGCTTGATCCTGATCGCGGGGCGGCTGTTCCCGCGCCGTGACCCGGACGCGGACGATGACAAGCCTGCGCCCGCCGTCACCTACCTACCCTCGACGGGCTTCGTGCTGCTGCTGATCGCGGCGGCGCTGGTGCTGACGCTCGTGCCGGAATTCGTCTACCTGCGCGACAGCTTTTCGGCGCGCATGAATACGGTCTTCAAGTTTTACTATCAGGCGTGGCTGATGTGCGGCATCGGCGGAGCATACGGCGTCTACAGCGTCTTCGCCGGGGCGCGGCAGCCGTCGCCGCTGGCGCGCGCCGTCTACGCCGGGCTGACCGTCGTGGTTTTGATCGCTGGGCTGATCTACCCGATCATGGGGATTCAGGCGCGCATGTTCGTCGAGACGGATCGCGTCTATTCGGTTGCGCCGGAGCCGCCCACGCTCAACGGCGGCGGGACGGTCAGCAATGACGACGACTATCAGGCGGCGCTCTGCCTGGGCAATCTCGTCAAGGGGGAAAGCGCCGTGATTGCCTCGGCGGTGGGTCCATCCTACAACTGGCCCGCCGGAGCGATCAGCACCTACACCGGGATTCCGACGGTCTTCAACTGGCCCTATCACGAATTGCAGTGGCGCGGCGATACCTACAACCTGGCGACGAAGGGGCGCGAGCAGGACATTGACCACATGTACCGCGACCCGACCTGGAGCGGGGCGGAGCCGATCATCGCCAGATACGGCATCAACTACGTCGTCTACGGCTCGAAAGAACACACCACCTATGACCGCGCGGAAGATTTGGGTAGTCCCGAACCCGCAGAGCGAGGTGAAGTTTCTCGACAATCTGGATGTCGTCTGCGAATCGGGCGCGACGCGCATCTTCCACGTGCCGGAGCGCGCGCTGACTCAGGCACCGGGGCAGTAAGGAATGGACATGCAGCTAGAAACCCCAATGCGGGCAATGTCGGCAGCGAACGTCCGGCGTGGCGCGTCGTCATCGGCGCCGAGTGGATCGCTTACGTCGCGCTGGTGGCGCTGGCGCTGGTGCTGCGCTTCGCGGAACTCGACAGCACGCCGATGATGCCTTTCGAGACGCACAACGCGCTGGCGGCGTGGCGCGTGATCATGCCCAACGCGCCCGGCGACCCGTTGATCCCGACCAGCTCGATCCTGTTCGTGCTGCAAAGCCTGAGCTTCACACTGTTCGGCGGGTCGGAGGTCGCGGCGCGCCTGATGACGGTGCTCGGCGGCGTGGCGTTGATGCTGACGCCGATCCTGTTTCGCCCGCTGCTCGGCAGGGCGCGTACTTTGCTGGTCAGCGTGCTGCTGGCGTTCTCGCCCGTACTGCTGATCGCCTCGCGGACGAGCAGCCCGGACGTATGGGCGCTGCTGTTCGCGGTGCTGAGCCTGTGGGGCTTGTGGCAGGCGGGGCGAACGCAGCAGCGCTTTTACGCGGGTTTCGCGGTCGTCCTGTTCGCCGGGTTGATCTTCCTGAGCGGATCGGGCGGCTTCGCGCTGGCGCTGATCCTGGCGGTCGCCGGCGCGATCACGATCTTCTGGCGTCGCCGCCGCGCGTTGATCGACGGCGAAGACGAAGACGCGCCGCTCAGCCTCGCTTTCACGGGGATACGCGGCTCGCTGGAACTGGCGCTGCCCGCAGCGGCGCTGATCGTATTGGTGGTCAGCACGGGCTTCATGATCTATCCGGCGGGCTTAAGCGCCGTCGCTCAGGGGATCGGCGGAGCGATTCAGGCAGTCGTCCAGCCGAAAGGCGCGGGCGGTTACGCGCTGCTGGTCTCGCTGTACTACGAGCCAGCGCTGTGGGTGCTCGCCATCGTTGGATTTGCCCTGCGGCGCGAGCGGCGCACGACGCTGGACGTGTTTCTGGCGGCGTGGCTGGCGCTTGGTGTGCTCGTCTCACTGTTCTTCGCCGACGGCAGCCCGGATCACGCGCTCTGGTTCGCCGTGCCGCTGGCGGCGCTGGCGGTCAATGCGCTGATGTGGGCGCTTTCGCAGGATGACCGGCTGGCGGCGCTCGTCGTGCCGCGCTGGGCGCGCTGGGTGATCGCCGTGAGCGCGATTGGCGTGCTGGCGGTCTTCACGCTCTCGTTCCAGTCGATGGCGCGCTCGCTGCTCGCCGCGCCACAGGGATCGCTGACGCTGTTCTCGCCGCAGCCGGACAGCATCGTCCTGCTGCTGGTCTCGATCATGTTTCTGGTGATCGGCTTCTTCCTGTTCGCCAGCCTGTGGGGCGGGCGGACATCGTGGCAGGGCGTCCTGCTGGGGCTGGCGATCTTCGGCATGGTGACTTCGCTGGGCAGCGGTTGGAACGCCGCGGCGTTCGACTCGCAGAGCGCGGTTGAATTCTGGCACATGCAGGCGACCAACGACAATACGGCGCTGCTGCGCGAGACGCTGTTCGACGTTGCCGACCGGGTTTCGGGCGGCTTTCCGGCGGTGCCGATCACGGTGGTCGCGCCGCAGGATGGCGTGGTGGCGTGGCTGCTGCGCGACTTCAGCAATACCAAGTTCATCACCGACATCAACGACGCGGCGGACGCTGAGGTCGTGATCGTGCCGGAGACGCTGGAACTGCCGCAGTCGGGCGCGGCTTACGTCGGGCAGGATTTCGTGATCACGCGGTCGTGGGACATTTCCAGCATGTCGCTGCTGGACATCCCCGCCTGGTGGACGCAGCGGCAGGCGCGCAATACCTGGACGACCGCTTACGCCGTCAACCTGTGGCTGCGGCAGGACGTGTATCAGGGGACGGTTGACCAGGGCGCGGGGTGAGGAAATTTCGCCGATGCGGTGTATATTGGAGGGCGGCATGAAGGAAGGAAAGCGATACCTGTGCTAGAAGGCGATCTCCACGCCAACATCACGCGCTGTCTTCACGGCGAGCAGGCGGGCTACGACGCGCTCTACGACGAGTTCGCCGGAGGGATTTATCGCCTCTGCTACAGCCTGCTGCTCAACCGCGAGGACGCCGAAGACGTGATGCAGGAATCGTTCGTCTATGCCTTCAAGAACCTCCATCGTTTCGATCCGAAGCGGTCGTCTTTGAAAACGTGGCTCTACACGATTGCGATCTGCCGCTGCCGCAACGTCTACCGCCGCAGCCGCCCGCCGCTGGTCGATCTGACGCAGTTGTTGCAGATCGGCGCGCCCAAAGGCGAAACGCCGGAAGCGATGTTCGCGCACCAGACGGCGCAGGATGCGGTCGAGGCGGCGCTGCGCAGGCTGTCGCCGCGCCTGCGCGAAGCGGTCGTCCTGCGCTACGGTCACGGGCTGACTTACCGCGAGATCGCCGAGGTGATGGGCTGCCCGCAGAAGACGGCGGAAAGCCGCGTGCGGCTGGCGCACGATACCCTGCGGGGGATGTTACAAGGTCAGGATTTGCTGGAAGAGTTGGTGAGTATTTAACGATGGGAATCTCGTGTCGGCAATGTCGGGCGCTGCTGCCCGGCTACATTCAGCGCGAACTGGCGCCCCGGCAGCGCGAGCGCGTCTCGCGCCATTTGAGTAGCTGCGCTGCCTGCTACGTGGCGTATCAGGAACAGCGCCAGTTGATTCGGGAATTGACGGTCAACGTGCCGCGCATCGGCGGCGACGCGCCGCACCTGGACGAAATTCGCGCGGCGATCATGGCGGAGATGGCGCAGCCCGCCGCCCGCAAGCCAAAAGCGCGGATGTATCAGGCGCGCTACAGCCTGGCGGCGCTGATCCTGATGATCGCGGTGCTGCTGCCCTGGTCGATGCAGAGCCGCTCGTTCTCGCTGCCGACCCCGCCGCAGCCCGTCAACGTGACGCCGCAGGGCACGGCGGTCGTGGCGGCTGTGCTGCCGACCCAAGCCGCGACGCTGACGGCGACGCTGCAATCGAATTATGCGCCCTCGTTCGGCGCGACCGATACCCCCTAGAGGACGTTATGGCAACGAGCTATCTTGATCGACCCACTGAACCGCCGGATTTGCTGAACCGCGCCCTGGCGCGCGCCTACACGGTCAACTGGGAGGCGGTCATCTACACCACGATCTTCGTGCTGGCGATCCTCACGCGCTTCGTCAATCTGGGCGCGCGCGTCATCAGCCACGACGAGAGCCTGCATACCTACTACTCGTGGAAGCTGGCGACACAGGGCGATTACCAGCATACGCCGCTGATGCACGGACCGATCCTGTTCCACGTGACGGCGCTGTCGTTCCTGCTCTTCGGCGACAACGACTTCACGGCGCGCATCTACACGGCGGTGCTGGGCGTGATCATGGTGATGATGCCGCTGCTGTTCCGGCGCTGGCTCGGTCGCAAGGGGGCGCTGCTGGCGTCGGTCATGATCCTCGTCTCGCCGCTGCTGATGTACTACCAGCGCTACATCCGCGAAGACACGCCCGCGATTCTGTCGGCGATGTTCATGGCTTACGCCATCTTCATGTACCTCGATGGTCCACCGCATTTGAAGCGGCGGGCGCGCTGGCTCTATCTGCTCGCCGGGGCGATGATCTGGTGTCTCGGCTCGAAGGAGTCGGCGTTCATCTACATCGCCATCTTCGGCAGCATCACCACGCTCTACTGGCTCGTGCGGCTGTTCCAGTCGTACCGGCGTCAGGCGAGCCAACAACTGTATCGCTTCCTCGTCGTCGCCATCCTGATGGGTGGGGTCTTCGCGCTGGCGATGTTCATGGTCGCCAGCATCGCACTCTCGAATTACACCTCGCTGGGGGATCGAATCAACTATCTCGTCACTCAGCTTACCAGCGGGCAGCCGGGGTTTGAGTTCTACGCATTCCTCAACTGGACGCTGATCGTCGTCGCCATTATCGTCGCCATCGTCGTCGGCTCAGCCGTCTGGGCGACGCGGCGCGGCGAGACTCTGCCGGTGCGCGACGTGGTGATCTTCGTGCTGCTCACGCTGGGGGTCTGCATCGTGCTGCTGATCTTCGAGGAGGTCACGCTCGAACCCAAAATCAGCGCGGATGCCGCCGAAACCGTCAGCGTCAGCCGGATTTCCGACCTGCCGCTGCTGGCGGCGTGGATTGTCGGCGGTGTGGCGCTGGGCTTCCTGGTTATTTCGCGCCGTCTGAACTGGTGGCGTAAACTCTACCGCTTCCCCGAACTGGACGTGCTGGTCGTCATGGGCACGCTGGTGCTGCCCTGGCTGACCGCGTTCGTCCTCAAGGCGACTGGCGCTGACCCCACCGACTACACGTCGGTCGGCATTCAGCGGGCGGTGATCGCGGTGATCCCCTTCCTGGTGGTCTCGATTGCCGCTGGCTTGATCTGGAACTGGAAGCGCTGGATCGTCTGCGCGCTGGTCTTCTATATCCCGTTCGCGTTCTTCTTCACGACCATGTTCACCAACCCGGCGGGCTTGGCGTCGGGCATGATCGGCAGCCTCGGTTACTGGTTGCAGCAGCAGGGCGTGCAGCGCGGCAGCCAGCCGCGCTACTACTACGCGCTGGTGATCATGCCGGTCTACGAATACCTGCCGCTGATCGGCTCGTTCCTGGCGATGCTGGCGGGCATGGTGCTGTTCTGGCGAGCGCGCAGCGAAAAGCAGAAGCGCAAGTCTAACCCGGACGTGCTGGATGCAGCGGTTGCGCCGGACGCCGCGCCGATTGAACTCGACGGCGAGACGGAAGTGATTGTCGAACCTGAAGTTGTCGAAGTCGCCGAGCCAGAGGTGCCGCTGCTAGCCCGACCCGGCGCGCTCACGCGTCTGTCGTTCCCGCTGTTCTGCGCGTGGTGGGGCGTGTTCAACTTTATCGCCTACACGCTGGCGGGCGAGAAGATGCCCTGGCTGGGCACGCATCTCACCGTGCCGCTGATCTTGCTGACGGCGTGGTACTTCGGGCGGGTGTTCGAGCATACCGACTGGGCGATCTTCCGCTCGCGCGGCTGGCTCTACCTGATCCTGCTGCCGCTGCTGGGCGTGGCGCTGTTCCAGGCGGCGGTGCCGTTCCTGGTGGGTGGCAGCAATCCGTTCCCCGGCTTGCAGCGCGACGAACTGGCGGGCTTCTATCAATGGCTGGCGGTCGTCGGCGTGTCGCTGCTGGTGATTTTCGTCGTCTATCAGGTCATCCGGCGGACGGGCTTCAGGCACTTCCGGCGCATGTTCGGCGTCGCGGCGTTCTGCGGGTTGGCGCTGCTGACCTTCCGCACAGCCTTCATGGCGTCGTTCATCAACTACGACGACGCGACCGAGTATCTGGTCTACGCGCACGGCGCGCCCGGCATCAAGCTGATGATGCAGCAGATCGACGACATCAGCCGCCGCACGACCGACGGCTTGAACATCAAATTCGCCTGGGGCGGCAACGCCTGGCCCGTGACCTGGTATTTCCGTCACATGACCAACGCGACCTTCTTCGCGGATAACCCGACGCCGCAGGCGCTCAACGACGCGGTGATGGTCTATGCCAGCGCCGACATCAATTCGCGCGTCGAGCCGCTGCTGGAAGACCGCTACTACAAGTTCGACTACATCCGTATGTGGTGGCCCGATCAGGACTATTTCTACCTGACGCCGCAGCGCGTGGACAACGCGCTCGACTTCTCGCCGGATAACGTCGCCGCGGCGCAGATTCGCCGGGGCATGTTCGACATCTGGTGGAAGCGCGACTACACCCAGTACGGTCTCGCCATCAACAAGGACTACAGCCTGCAAAACTGGCCCGTCTCGGAGCGCATGTACGTCTACGTGCGCAAGGACGTGGCGGCACAGGTCTGGAATCTGGGCACGGGCGAGGGCGGCGCGGTGCAGAATCCGCTGGAGAACCAGCCGACGAACGTCTGCACGAGCAACTGGCAGCAGAAGGCGGCGAGCTACGCCTTCGCCAGCGGGCAGTCCGTCCAGTTGAATCACCCGCTGGACATCGCCCTGGACGATGCGAACAACCGCGTCTACGTCGCCGAGGAACTCGGCAACCGCATTTCGGTGTTCGACGAAGTCGGCAACTTCATCACGAGCATCCAGGGTGGGACGAGCGGCTTCGCCAACTCGTTCAACCGTCCGAACGGCGTGGCGGTCGCGCCCAACGGCAACCTGTACGTCGCCGATACCTGGAATTACCTGATCCGCGAATTCACGCCGGACGGCACGCTGGTGCGCTCGTGGGGAGAGCCGGGGCAGTATGGCGCGGACGCGCAGGTCGATCCGAAGGACGGCTTCTGGGGTCCGCGCGACGTGACGGTCGATGGCGACGGCAACGTCTACGTCGCCGACACGGGCAACAAGCGCGTCCGCGTGTACGATGCCGACGGCAATTATCTGCGCGACATCGGCTCGGCGGGCGCGGCGCTGGGTCAGCTTGACGAGCCGAGCGGGCTGGCGATTGATCAGGTCGATCAACGCCTGTACGTCGCCGACACGTGGAATCGGCGCGTCTCGGTGTTCGCGCTCGACGGCAGCCCGCTGTTCACGTTCGACGTGCGCGGCTGGTACGAAGACCTCGGCAATCGTCCCTATCTGGCGATTGACCAGACGCGCCGGCTGCTCTACGTGAGCGACCCGGACGCCGGGCGCGTGCTGGTGTACGACCTGGAGGGCAACTGCGTCGGCTCGTTCGGTCAGCCGAGCGACCACCCGACCGATAATACCCAGTTCAACACGATTGGCGGCATGACGACCGACGCCGACGGCAACGTCTACGTGGTCGACGCCGGGGCGGGGCGCGTGCTCAAGTTCGCGCCGTTTGTCGATACGATCATGCCGAGCAACCCGCTCAGCGACATCATCCAGCAGGGCGAAGGCACGCAGGAGACGACGCCGGAAGCCCCCGTTGGCTAAAGCCGGTTGGGTAATGCTGGTCGGGTAAGTGAATTTGGCAAGTCAGACTTGGAGTCGGGGCGTTGAAGGCGAACCTGTGGTTTGCCCAACGCCTCGATTTTCGTTTGCCCAGTTGTGCGCGCTTTCGGTTCGATGCTACACTCACCGGACGGCTTAGTATTCAAACGGGATAACGCCATGAACGCAGACGATGTGCTCAAATATGGTGATCGCACTGTGATGAACGCCATCAAGGGGCTGGACGAGGCGGAGTGTCTGGTCGAGGGCGTATGCGGCTGGTGGTCGGTGCGGCACATCATCGCGCATCTCGCCTCGCACGAGCTGGTACTGAACGACGTGCTCAACTCGTTTCTGGGTGAGACGGGCACGCCGAATCTCGATAACTACACGTCGCAGCATCTCGCCTTCAACGACATGGAGGTCGAGAAGCGCAAGGACATGCGCTACGCCGACATTGTGCGCGAATACGAGCAAGCCAGCGCCCGAACGCGCGACCTGATCACACGCATCCCGCTGGAACAGCGGCGGCGGGCGGGGCTGCTGCCCTGGTACGGCAGCGAGTACGACCTGGAAGACATGATCGCGTACTCAAATTACGGGCATAAACGCGAACACTGCGCGCAAATCGCCGTGTACCGGGATACGCTCAAGCGCTAGGCAGGGAAATGGCTTGCCAGCCGTTTGGAATTATGTTAAAATGTGGTCGTTGGAAAAGTGGGTAATACCCACTTTTTATGTCTTAGTGATGCCCTGCGACCGTCTGATCAGTTTGAGAAGTCGGTCGTTGTTGTGAAAGCCGCCATCGTTATTCCCCAAAGTCTTTACGGGAGTTAAGACCAAGTCGATGAAAAGCGAGTTTGAAGTTGCCTTCAACGAAATTATGGAATCGCGCGCGCTGCCGCAGGAAACCGTCCTGGAAGCCCTGAGCACGGCGTTGGTTTCGGCGTACCGCCGGGATGCCGGGGTTGGTTCGTCGCAGCGTGTCGAAGCGAATATTGATCCGGTTTCGGGGCGTCCGCGCATTTTCGTCGAGAAAGAAGTCGTCGACGAAGTTCAGGATAACCGAACCGAGGTCGAACTCGAAAAGGCGCGCTACTTCAACCCGGAAGCCAACTATGGCGACATGGTCATGGTTCAGGCGGAAGGGACAACCAAGAAATTCGGGCGCATCGCCGCACAGACCGCCAAACAGGTCATTTTGCAGAAAATCCGCGAAGCCGAGCGCAACTCGCTCTACGAAGAGTTCATCGAGCGCGAGGGCGATCTGGTTCACGGCACGGTGCAGAGCGTCAACGCCAGCATGGTGACGCTGGGGCTGGGGCGCGCTGAGGCGATCCTGCCGCGCGCGCAGCAAATCCCCGGCGAGCGCTACAAGCCACACGAAAAGCTGCGCGCTTACGTGCTGGAAGTCAAGAAAACCAATCGCGGTCCGCAGATCGTCGTGAGCCGCAGCCACCGCAGTATGCTGCGCCGCCTGCTGGAATATGAAGTCCCCGAAATCTACAACGGGCAGGTGGAGATCAAGAACATCGCCCGCGAGGCGGGCTACCGCTCCAAAGTCGCCGTCGCCGCGCTTCAGGAAGGCATCGATCCGGTCGGCGCGTGCGTCGGGATGCGCGGGATTCGCATCCAGAACATCGTCAAGGAACTCCACGAGGAGAAAATTGACGTTATCGAGTGGAATCCCAATCAGGAAATCTTCATCGCCAAGGCGCTCAGCCCGGCGCGGGTAAGCGGCGTGTATCTGGAAGACGACCCGGACGTTGGGCGAACCGCCATCGTGATCGTGCCGGACGACCAGCTTTCGCTGGCGATTGGGCGCGAAGGGCAGAATGCGCGCCTTGCCGCCAAGCTGACCGGCTGGCGTATCGACATCAAGAGCGTGACCGAATCGGTCGAGGAAGCGGTGAGCAATCTCGACTCGGCTCCGCTGCGCGAACTAGCAGTACAGCAGGCGGACGTGATCGCGGACGTGCAGCGCATCCTGGAAAAGCGCTCCGCCAACCGCACCGTCATGCCGGAAGAATACAATCTGCTGGCGCGTTTCGCCGATGTGGTGCAGCGCCGTATAGTCGCGGCGCGCGATGAAGTGCGCCAGACGCGGCTCAAGGAAATCGAAGCCGTTAAGAAGACGCTGCCGCAGGGCGCGTTCAAGCTGCCCGTCACGGAACTCGACCTGCCGGACAATGTCATCGAGGCGCTCCAGCCGTTCGAGAACGTCGGCGAAATCATGCTGCGTTTCCTAATCGACGAGAACCGCGTGCGCCGCGCGCTTTCCGACTTCCCGCCGGAAGTCTTCCTCAGTTTGCAGGAAGCGCTGGATAAGCTGGTCATCCCGGAGATTGAAGCCCCGGAGGTCGAAGAACCCGAAGAAGTGGTTGAAGAGGCTGAAGCTGAAGCTGATGCCGAAGCTCCGACGCCTGTGCCGGAAGTGGCGGGCGAGGAAGGGGTGGCGCTCCCGGTCGATGACGGGCGGCACGTCAAGCATCCTCGTGAAGAGGTAGTGGTTTTCGACGAAGAAGACAACGATGCCGAAGTGCTTGCCAAAGAGGGCAAGAAGGGCAAGGGCAAGAAGAATAAGGGACGCCAGCTCGTCTTCGACGAGAAGCGTGGTGGTATGGTCGTCAAGCGCCAGCGTAAGGGCGGGCGCGGTCGTGGCGGCGATTGGAATAACTGGGAAGAGTAAGTATGAGTACGCTCACCCGCAAGCATATCCCGGAGCGAACGTGTGTCGTGTGCCGGGATAAAGCGGGCAAACGCACGCTGACGCGCGTCGTCCGCACCGAGCAGGGGCTTATGATCGACCCCAGCGGGAAAATGAACGGGCGGGGCGCTTATCTCTGTGATCGTGAGAGTTGTTGGGAAACCGCAGTGAAGACCGACCTATTGGCGAAAGCGTTGCGGATGCCACTGACGGATGAAGATCGTGAACGATTGCGACGAGCCAGGGCATAGCCATGATTAACCGGTCATGGTTCTCGGCTGTCGGCACAATTGAATTATCAGCGGTGGGTAGGTGTTAAAGCGATAAGCTTTTCCTGACCCATCGCTCCTTGCATGGAGGTAAGGATGGCACAGGAAAAGCAAGTAGTACTCGTCCCCGATTTCCTCACGGTGCGTGAGGTCTCGGAATTGATTGATGCCAGCCCGATTGAGGTGATGAAGCGCCTCATCGCGAATGGCATCATGGCGTCGATCAACCAGCAGATCGACTTTGATACCGCCGCTATCGTGATCGAAGAGATGGGTTTCGAGGCGCAGTCAGCAAGCGCCCTCGCAGCCAAAGAAGAGCGCGAGAAGCGCGCCGAAACCACGCAGACGTGGCGCAAAGTTTACGCCGAAGAAAAACCCGAAAACCTCATCAGCCGCCCCCCGATTGTCACGATCCTCGGTCACGTCGATCACGGCAAGACGACGCTGCTCGACACGATCCGTAAGGCGCACGTCGCCGAAGGTGAGGCGGGCGGCATCACCCAGCACATCGGCGCATACCGCGTCACGCACAACGGACGGCAGATCACCTTTCTGGACACGCCGGGTCACGAAGCCTTCACGGCGATGCGGGCGCGCGGCGCGCAGGGCGCGGACATCGCCATTCTGGTGGTTGCCGCCGACGACGGCGTGATGCCGACGACGCGCGAGGCGCTCAACCATGCGCGCGTCGCCAACGTCCCGATCATCGTGGCGATCACCAAGATCGATAAGCGCAACGCCAACGTGGATCGCGTCAAGCAGGAGATCAACGACCTCGGTCTGACGCCGATGGACTGGGACGGCGAGACGTTCGTCGTGCCGGTGTCGGCGACGCAGAACGAGGGCATTGATGATCTGCTGGAAGCGATTCTGCTGGTGGCGGACGAGAACGACATCGTGGCGAACCCGCAGGCGAGTCCGACGGGCGTCGTGCTGGAAGCGCAGGTGGATCGCAGTCGCGGGGCGATTGCGACGCTGCTGGTCCTGAACGGCACGCTGCACACGGGCGACGAAGTGGTCGCCGGGCTGACTTACGGTCGCCTGAAGGCGATGTACGATGAAAAAGGCGCGACCGTCAAGATTGCAGGTCCGTCGATGCCCGTCGCGGTACTGGGGCTGAGCGGTATCCCTCTGGCGGGCGATACCTTCGGGATCGTCAAGAACGAGAAGACCGCGCGCAGTCTGGTCGCGGAGCGGCAGGAAGCCGCCGACGCGGCGCGCACACCGACCGGGCGTATAGCGGTCTCGCTGGAAGACATCTTCGCACAGTACAACCAGGGCGAGACCAAAGAACTCAATCTGGTCGTCAAGGTGGACGTGCAGGGGTCGCTCCAACCGGTCATCGATTCGCTTCAGCAGATCGAGGAGAACAACCCCGAAGGCATTAAGCTGCGCGTCCTGACGGCAGACGTGGGCAACATCAGCGAAAGCGACGTGATGCTGGCGAGTGCTTCCAACGCCATCGTGCTCGGCTTCAACGTCGATGTCGATACGGCGGCGCACCGTCACGCCGAGTCGATGAACGTCGAAATTCGCCTGTACACGGTGATCTACAAGCTGCTGGAAGACATCGAGCTGGCGCTCAAGGGTATGCTGGAGCCGGTCTACGCGGATCGCACGATTGGCGTCGCCGAAGTGCGGCAGGTCTTCCGCATCCCGCGCGTCGGCACGATTGCCGGGTGCATGGTGCGCGACGGTGAAATTCGCCGCAATTCGCGCGCGCGCGTCAAGCGCGGCGGGCAGGTCGTGGCGGAGAACATCAACGTGGGGTCGCTCAAACGGCTTCAGGAAGACGTGCGCGAAGTCCGCGCCGGGTTCGAATGCGGCATCGGCTTGAGCAACTTCAACGATTTCCAGGAGGGCGACCAGATCGAGTGCTACGTGACTGAGCGCGTCAGCTAACGCTGTCACCCCATGTAGGACGCCGCCGCTCGCATGAGGGTGGCGTCCTGCATGAATCCACATGGGAGGTTCACCATGAGTTGAATCAAACAGGAGCGCACTTCTGGTCAA
Source organism: uncultured Chloroflexia bacterium (assembly GCA_963760975.1). Classification (GTDB taxonomy): domain Bacteria; phylum Chloroflexota; class Anaerolineae; order Aggregatilineales; family Phototrophicaceae; genus Flexifilum. The sequence goes on from CAVXEZ010000013.1 coordinate 148,734, forward strand.
ATCCGCAAGATTCTGAGCCAGTTGATTCTGCGCGAAGTCGCCGACCCGCGCTTGCACGGTATCACCGTCACGGATGTCGAGCTGGACCCTGAACTCTTATTTGCCAAAATCTACGTCAACGCGCTGGGCGAAGAAGACCGCCAGCCCGAAGTGATGGCGGCGCTGGAACATGCCAAAGGCTATCTGCGGCGCGAGGTTGCGCACCGCGTGCGACTGCGCAAAGCGCCGGAACTGATTTTCAAATGGGACGAAAGCCTGGAGCGGGGCGAGCGCATCAACGCGCTGCTCGCCAGCCTGGATATACCACCGGACGACGCAGCAACGGAAATGGATAACGATGACGATTCTGAACTGGAATGAAGCCACTCGCGCGGTCGATACCGCCAAATCGATGCTGCTGGTCACGCACATGAATCCTGACGGCGACGCGATTGGCTCGCTGCTCGGTGCGGCGAACGGGCTGCGCGAGCGCGGCTGCGCCGTGACGACGCTGGCGGTCGACAAGGGCGTGCCGAGCTTCCTGCGCTTTCTGCCCGGCGCGGATACGGTCGTGCCGGTGCTTACCAGCGGCGAATGGGAAGTGATGATCTCGCTCGAACTCCAGCGACGAGGAGCGCAGCGGTGACGCGGGCGTCTACGGGCGGGCGCACAGCAAGCTCGTCATCAACGTCGACCACCACCCGACGAACACGAAGTTCGGGCAGATTTACCTGTTCCAGCCCGACGCCGTCTCGACGACGCAGATCGTGCAGGAGTGGCTGGAAGAAATGAAGCAGCCGCTGACGCGCGATAACGCGCTGCCGCTGCTGACGGGATTGGTCACGGACACGCAGGGCTTTCGCACCAGCAACGTGCGCCCCGACACGCTCGGCTTCGCGCAGAAGCTGATGCAGGCGGGCGCGTCGCTGACCGAGGTGACGCAGCGGACACTTGCCAGCACGCCGTTCCAGAACATCCAGCTCTGGAAATACGTCCTGCCGAGCGTCGAACTGAAGAACGGCGTGATTTCGGCGTCCGTGACGCAGGAAGACGTTCACAAAGCGCACCTGACCGACGTGACCGACGCCGGACTGGTCGAATTCCTGGTGACGGCGAACGAGGCGATGATCTCGGTGGTGTTCAAGGAGCTGACCGACGGGCGCGTCGAAATCGGTTTTCGCTGCAAACCCGGCTACGACGTGGCGTCCGTCGCGCTCAGCCTGGGCGGCGGCGGGCACACGCAGGCGTCCGGCGCGACCGTGCCCGGCACGCTGGAGACCGTCAAGGAGCGGGTGATGCCGCTGCTGGTCGAGGCGTACCGGCAGGGCAAATGGGTGATCGCGTGGAAATTCACGTTCAATTCATGAGACCCAATGTGCCGGAAACCAGTTTAATGTAATAAAATAGAGTTATACGTTTATATTTTGCTCGTTCTGGGAGCGCCATGTCAGAGTCGCAGTTGCCTTGGGTCGTCGAACTAAAGGCTGCAACAATTCCGCAACCTCTGCGGGCGCAGTTTGAGAAACGGCTGGTTATCGGTCGCGCCGATAAAGCCTCGAACATCAAGCCGGACATCGATCTGACGCCGTACAACGCAGACCTTTACGGCATCTCGCGGCAGCACGCTGCGCTGGTGGCGAAGTCGTCGCAGTTGATGGTGGTCGACCTGAACAGCCACAACGGGACGTATTTGAACGGGGCGAAGCTGTCGCCGCACGGACCGCTGCCGCTGCGCAGCGAAGACCGCTTGCAGCTTGGCAAGCTCCAGCTGGAAGTGCGCGTATTGATCGCGCCGTCCTTCGCCGTCGGCTTCTCCAAAGACATCAGTATGCAGATGAACGGCAAGGTCGTGCCCGGCGCGGGGCAGACGGTGCTGCTGGTGCAGAGCGACGAAGAAGTCTCGAAAGTGCTGTCGACCTCGCTGGAGCAGTGCGGCTTCAAGGTGACGAGCGCGCACAGCATCGCCGCCGCCATGCGCCAGTTCAGCCAGAAGCGCCCCAGCGCCATCGTCGTCGACTGGGTGCTGCCCGATCTGCCCGGTCTGGAACTGTGCCGCTACGTCCGGCGCGACACGAAATTCAACGAGACGCCGCTGATCCTCGTCGCCAAGCAGAAGAACCCCGCGATGGTGCAGGAAGCGCTCGACGCGGGCGCGAACGTGGTGCTGGCGGAGCCGCTCAGCATCAAGGAATTGCAGCACATCGTCACCATGTTGATCGGTCAGCCGGAGCAGGGGGCGTCGTCGTTCGCCACCAAGCATCTGGTCGGCACCGCGCCGCTGCAAGCCATCCAGCCGCAGACGCGCAAAAACTCGGTGGTCTTGTTCGTCGCCGGGTCGAAGGAGCCGATGGTGCTGACGGTCAACCAGCCGATCACCTTCGGGCGCTCGGTCAGCCAGAGCCTGCACACCCACGTCGATTTGACGCGCAACAACGCGGTTGATAACGGCGTGTCGCGCCTGCACGCCCGGCTGCACTATGAAAACAACAACTTCTACGTCGAGGACATGAACAGCGTCAACGGCACTTACCTCAACGGCGACCCGCTGATCCCGGCGACCAAGACGGCGATCAAGAATGCCGACGAGCTGCGTCTCGGTCGGCTGCGCATGTACATTTACTTCCTCGACGACGCGACCAAGCTGGAGTAACTCCTTCTGTTCGGGTTTTTGAACATCGATAAGCCATCGGGCATGACCAGCCACGACGTGGTGGCGCGCGTGCGCCGGGCGTCGGGCGTCAAGAAAATCGGTCACGCCGGGACGCTCGACCCGCTGGCGACGGGCGTGCTGATATTATGCGTGGGCGCGGCGACGCGGCTGAGCGAGTACGTCATGCACGGGACGAAACGCTACCATGCGCGCGTGCGGCTGGGCGAGACGACCGACACCTACGACGCCGAAGGCGAAATCGTGCAGACGCGCGACGCCAGCCATGTGACACGCGAGGACGTGGAGCGGGCGCTCGTCAACTTCATGGGCGACATCCAGCAGATTCCGCCGATGTACAGCGCGATCAAGCAGGGCGGGCGCAAGCTCTACGATCTGGCGCGCGCGGGCGAGACGGTCGAGCGCGAGCCGCGCGCGGTGCGCATCGACGCGCTGACGGTGATCGACTGGCAGCCGGAGTTCACGCCGGAATTCACGCTCGACGTGACGTGCAGCGCCGGGACGTACATCCGCAGCCTGGCTTACGATCTGGGCGAAGCGCTGGGTGTCGGGGCGCATCTCGCCGGGCTGGTGCGAACCGCCAGCGGTGTTTTCACGCTTGAAAATGCCGTGCCGCTTGATACACTCCTGATCGATCCGTCGCAGCATTTGATCCCGCCGTCCGAAGCGCTCAAGGATTATCCGGCGCTGGTGCTGGACGCCGCCGACGAACAGGCGGTGCGCTACGGGCGGGCAGTCGAACGCGACCTCGTGGTCGCGCGTGGTCTCGTCGACGGGACGATTGCGATGGCTTACGACGCAGCGGGGCAGTTGATCGCCGTGCTGCGAGCCGAGGGCGGATGGCTGAAACCCCAAAAAGTCTTTACTCTGAGCGCATGAACGGAAACGGTATGCAGCACATCTACGATCTCGCCAGCGTCCATCTGGAGCAGCCCTCGGTCGTCACCATCGGCGTGTTTGACGGCGTTCACCGGGGACATCAGCAGTTGATCCGCCGACTGGTGGAGGAAGCGCGCGCGACCCAACGGCTGGCGGTCGCGCTGACATTCTTCCCGCATCCCGACGTGGTGCTGCGCGGGCTGACGGGGCGCTACTACCTGACGACGCCGGAACAGCGCGCCGAATATCTGGGCGAACTGGGCGTCGACTATGTGATCACGCTGCCGTTCAATCAGGAATTCCGCCAGATTCGCGCGGCGGCGTTCGTGGACATGCTGCGCGACCACCTCAAGCTGAGTTCGCTGTGGGTCGGCTCGGATTTTGCGATGGGCTACCAGCGCGAGGGCAACATCGACTTTCTGCGCGCGCAGGGCGAGGCGAAAGGCTTCTCGCTTCAGGTGATCGACCTGATCGTCGCCGAGACCGACGGCGCGATCAGCAGCACGGCGATCCGCGAGGCGCTGCTGGCGGGCAAGGTCGAGGAGGCGCGCGACTGGCTGGGGCGCTCGTACTCACTGACCGGCGAAGTCGTTCACGGCGATCATCGCGGGCGGCTGCTGGGTTTCCCGACGGCGAACATGGCGATCTGGGACGAGCAGGTCATCCCGGCGAACGGCGTTTACGCGGGTTGGGCGTATCTGGGCGACGAGCGCTTCATGGCGGCGACCAACGTCGGTATCCGCCCACAGTTCGACGGCGAGGATGTGCGCGTAGAGGCGTACCTGCTCGACTTCGACCGCGACATCTACGGGCAGCAGTTGACGTTTACCTTCGAGAGCTACCTGCGCCCGGAATTGAAATTCGAGAAGCGTGGATGCGCTGATCGTGCAGATGAACGCCGACGTGGAGACCAGCCGCGAATTCCTGGCGGCGCGGGCGTAAACGAAAGGAAAGTGCTACTCCTCGTCCTTCAGGCGATACCCCAGGCGCTGCATCAGCTTTTCGTCGCTGCGCCAGTTCTTGAGCACCTTCACCCGCAGATCCAGATAGACTTTCGTGTCGAGCATCGTTTCGAGTTCGGCGCGCGCGCTCGTGCTGATCTTCTTGATCATCTCGCCGCCCTTGCCGATGACGATGCCTTTCTGCAAATCGCGCTCGACGTAGATCAGCGCACTGATGTAGGTCATGTCCGCCGAGCGCTCCTTGTAGCTGTCCACCTCGACGGCGACGGAGTAGGGGATTTCCTGCTCGGTCAGCAGCATGATCTTCTCGCGGATGACTTCGGCGGCGACGAAGCGCATGTTCACGTCGCTCAGTTCGTCGGCGGGGAAATAACGCGGTCCGGTCGGCAGCTTATCCATCAGATACGCCAGCAGGTCGTCGACGCCTTCGCCCGTCAGCGCGCTGAGCGTGACCGCCTTGTCGTGCGGAATCAGCGCCTCGTGCGCCGCGATGTTGGCGTCGTGGTTGTCCGGCGTGAGCAGGTCGGCTTTGTTGAGCGCCAGCACGACCGGGGTCGCGCCGCGCAGCCGGGCGACCGTCTCGGCGATGTACTCGTCGGCGCGTTCGGGACGCTGCGAAACGTCGAGCAGGAGCAGGATCACGTCGGCATCTTTGAACGCGCCCTCGGCGATTTTGACCATGTATTCGCCCAGCTTGTGCTGCGGTGCGTGCAGACCGGGTGTATCGATGAACACGATTTGTCCGTGTTCGTCGGTGTAAATGCCAAGCTGGCGGCGGCGCGTGGTCTGCGGCTTGGGGCTGACGATGGCGATCTTCTGGCGCAGAATCCGGTTGATCAGCGTCGATTTGCCGACGTTGGGGCGACCGACAACCGCGACCATGCCGGAGCGGTGGTCGTCCGGCAGAACATCGTTAAAGACGGAATCGAGATCGCTCATAGAGCCTCACCTGGGAGCAGCTTACGACGGTTCATCCGGGCGGAAGCACAGGCTGCTGCGCATCGGCTTCGTCCAGGTCTCGCGGGTGGTGTTCTTCGTGATGCCCGGTATACTGGGGCACGTTGATGTCGTCGAAATGCTCGAAGGGCTGGACGACGGCAAGCCAGCCGGCAATACCTATCAGCAGCAGCGCCAGTCCGCCGACGAACGTCAGCCCGGTCACGGTGCTGTTCGCCGCGTCCCCCTGAATGACGCCGAAGGCGAGGGCGAGGATCATGAGGATGAGACCTGCGCCAGCGGTCAGCGCTAGTCCGAAGGGCACGGGGGTGCGCATGGGGTCGTGAGTGATCACTGCATTTGCTCCTGTGATGTACCGTCGGCTATAAACTCACTTAATTCTGCCGCCGCTGGCGCGCTGCGTCAACCATGAGAGTGAAAGACAGATGAAACGTATCCTATTGATCCGGCATGGCGAGACCGACTGGAACGCGGAACAGCGCTGGCAGGGGCATCTCGACGTGCCGCTCAATCAGAATGGGTTAGCGCAGGTGCAGGCACTGGCGAAGCATCTGCGCGGGCGACCGATCCGCGCCGTCTACAGCAGCGACCTGAGCCGCGCGCAGGCGACGGCAGCGCCGATTGCCGAGACGTTTGGGCTGACGGTGAAGGGCGATCCGCGCTGGCGCGAGTTGAACCTCGGCATCTTTCAGGGACTGACCACCAGCGAGATCAGCCGCCAGTACCCCGACGAGGCGCGGCGAATGCACGAAGATTACATGGACTACGTAATGCCGAAAGGCGAGGCGCGCCGGGCGATGCAGGCGCGCGCCTACGCCGCCTTCGGCGAGATCGTCGCCGACGAAGCGGGACCGGAAATCGTCGTCGTGTCGCACGGCGGCACAATCCGCGTTTTACTCATGAAATTATTCGGTTCGGGCGACGAGATCGTCCACAAGGCGCTCTATAATACATCCATCAGCACCGTTGAAACGGACAGCGAAATGTGCGTTTAATCGACGCCGCCGCGACGCCGCATCTCCTGGAATAGCACGGCGCGCCTCGAAGTGACATTCCTCACACCAAACTTCCTTCCCACGTCACGTGAAGCGCATGGGAGATCGGTATTACAATGATTATGTTAATTGCGGATGACCCCGCAATAAGAAGACAAAGGGAGTGAAAACTATGGTCGAGCAGTCGATAGGACAGACGCCGCATAGTAGCTACGGTCTGGAACATCACGGCTTCACGGAATTAAGCCACATCTACTGGAATCTCTCAACCCCGGCGCTCTACGAGCGCGCTATTGCCAACCGCGAAGGGATGGTCGTCCATAACGGACCGATTGCCGTGCGCACCGGCTCTTACACCGGGCGTTCGCCGAAAGACAAATTCATCGTTCGTGACAATGAAACCGACCGCAAAGTTTGGTGGGGCACGATCAATCAGCCGTTCGACCCCGCCGCCTTTGATCACCTGCACCGCCGCATGATGGCGTACTTCCAGCAGAAGGACGTCTACGTGCAGGACTGCTACGCCGGAGCGGACCCGAACTACCGCCTGCCGGTCCGCGTCGTCAGTGAGTTCGCCTGGCACAGCCTGTTCGCACGCACGATGTTGATTATCCCGGAAGAAGAGGATTTGCCGACGCACGTCCCCGAATTCACGGTGATTGATGCGCCATACTTCCACGCAACGCCGGAAATCGACACGACCCTGACGCAAACCTTCATCCTGATTTCGTTCACGAAGCGGCTGGTGCTGATCGGCGGGACGGAATACGCGGGCGAGATCAAGAAATCGGTCTTCAGTATCCTGAACTATCTGCTGCCGCAGCGCGACGTGCTTTCGATGCACTGCTCCGCCAACTACGGCACGGACAAAGACGACGCGGCGCTGTTCTTCGGGCTTTCCGGCACGGGCAAGACGACGCTGAGCGCCGACCCCGGTCGCACGCTGATCGGCGACGACGAGCACGGCTGGAGCGACAACGGTTTGTTCAACTTCGAGGGCGGCTGCTACGCCAAAGTGATCCACCTGAGTCCGACGGGCGAGCCGGAAATTTACGAGAAGACGCGCCGCTTTGGGACGGTGCTGGAGAACGTGGTCGTGGACGCGCGCACGCGCCGCCTCAACCTCGACGACGATACCTACACCGAGAACACGCGCGCGGCGTATGCCATCCGCACGATCTCGAACGCCGATCCGACCGGCATGTGCGGGCATCCCAAGAACGTGGTCTTCCTGACGGCGGACGCCTATGGCATTCTGCCCCCGGTGGCGAAGCTGACGCCTGAACAGGCGATGTATCACTTCATCAGCGGCTACACGGCGAAAGTCGCGGGGACGGAGCGCGGCGTGACCGAGCCAAGCGCGACCTTCAGCGCCTGCTTTGGCGCGCCCTTCCTGCCGCTGCACCCGACGGTCTATGCCGAACTGCTGCGCAAGAAGCTGGAGCAGCACGGCGCGCAGGTCTGGCTGATCAACACCGGCTGGACGGGCGGACCGTTCGGCGTCGGCAAGCGCATGTCGCTGGAGCACACACGCTCGATTGTCACGGCGGTGCTCAACGGGCAACTGGACGATGTCGAGACCTTCACCGACCCGTTCTTCGGGCTGGCGATCCCGGAGCACGTTCCGAACGTGCCGGATCAGATTCTCAATCCGCGCAATACCTGGTCGAATCCTGACGAGTACGACCGGAAAGCCGCCGACCTGGTTCACAAGTTCGAGGAGAACTTCAAGAAGTACGCCAGCCAGGCGACGCCGGAAGTGCTGGCGGCAGGTCCTGTCGCCCGGTAAGTAGATGACAGGTCGCAGGGGCAGGTGGTGCAAATGCCTGCCCCTGCACATTAGCTCCACCCCCGTTTGCGCTCGTCATGGGCGGTGTTATGCTATAGCGACTCACGTTCATTGAAGCATTGGAGTAAATCAACTATGGCTCGGAGTAAAGTAACGGTGGTTGGCGCGGGCAACGTCGGCGCGACCTGCGCACACTGGATCGCCAGTCACGAACTGGCGGACGTGGTGCTGTTGGACATCCTCGATGGGGTGGCGAAGGGCAAAGCGCTCGACCTGACGGAAGCCAGCCCGGTGATGAAGTTCGACCTCAACATCGTGGGCGGCAGCGACTACGCCCTGACCGCCGATTCGGACGTGGTGGTGATCACGGCGGGTGTGCCCCGCAAGAAAGACCCGGTGACCGGGCAGTTCCCCAGCCGCGACGACCTGGTCAAGACCAATCAGAAGATCGTCGGGGATGTGGCGCGCGAAGTGGCGAAATATTCGCCCAACGCCGTGCTGATCATCGTCTCGAACCCGCTCGACGCGATGTGCCACGTCGCGCTGCACGAGAGCGGCTTCCCGGCGAACCGCGTAATCGGGCAGGCGGGCGCGCTCGATACGGCGCGCTACAAAGCCTTCATTGCGATGGAACTGGGCGTCAGCGTGCGCGACGTGCATGGCATCGTGCTCGGCGGGCACGGCAATTCGATGGTGCCGCTGCCGCGTCACACCTCGGTGGCAGGCATCCCGGTGCGCGAGCTGATCGCCGAAGATAAGCTGCAAGCGATCATCGAGCGCACGCGCAAGGGCGGCGGCGAGATCGTCGGGCTGGTCGGCGTCAGCGCGTGGTACGCGCCTGCTGCCGGGACGGTCGAGATGGTCGAGTCGATCATCCGCGACCAGAAGCGCGTCATTCCGTCGGCGGTGCTGCTCAACGGCGAGTATGGCTTCAGTGGGCTGTACGTCGGCGTGCCGGTGGTGCTGGGCGCGAAGGGCGTCGAGAAGATCATCGAGATGCAGTTGAACGAAGAAGAGAAGGCGATGCTCGACAAGAGCGCGGCGTCCGTACAGTCGGTCGTCGGCGTTCTGGGGTATTGATCGCATCCACGAATGTTTTGTAGGGGTGACCTGCCAGGTCGCCCCTACGTTTTATCCACGCGAATGATTTCCCCTTCGGCGGCGCGCAGCAGACGTTCCCACAGCGCCGCGCCGATCCCGCTCCGTTGATAGCCCCGCGCCAGGATCACATCCACGTTCTGGCGATCCAGTTCGCGCATCCCGGCGAAGAGATGCGCGGCGACCTCGTCCATGTCCGCGCCGAGCGCGAGGACGAGCGCCTGTATCCCGTAGAAGTAATCGACTTCCGCATTCGGCGTCAGGATGCCGACGCGCAGCCCCTGATCGGCGTAGGCGCGCGCGTCCGTCTGCATTTGCCGCAGACGCGCGTCGAGCGGCGCGTCGTCTCCGTAGAACAGCAGGCGCGCGCGCGGCGAGTAGTGCTTGAGCATCATGCCGGGCGCTGGCTTGGCACTGCCGTCCCCGGCGGCTTCCAGGGGCGCTTCGGCGACGAATCCCAGCGCTTCGAAGGCTTCCGGCTTGAGCGCGCCGTAGCGCAAGATACGCGGCGGGTCGCTGGTCACGTCGACGATGGTCGATTCGATGCCGAAAGGGGTCGCGCCGCCGTCGAGGATCAGGTCGACATGCCCGACCAGGTCTTCGAGGACGTGCGCGGCGGTGGTCGCGCTAGGGCGGCTGAAGCGGTTGGCGCTCGGCGCGGCGATGGGCACGCCCGCCGCCTCGATCAGCGCGTGGGCGACCGGGTGGCTGGGCACGCGCACGCCGACCGTATCCAGCCCGGCGGAAACCGTCGGCGGGATGTTCGCGCGGCGCTTGAGGATCAGGGTCAGCGGACCGGGCATGAGCGTGGTCAGGTCGCGGGCGATCTCCGGCAGCTCCTGCGCGACAGTCCGTATCTGCTCGACCGAAGCGAGATGGACGATCAGCGGATCGAGCGCCGGGCGCTCCTTGGCGCTGAAGATGCGCTCGACCGCCTGGGCGTCGGTGGCATTGGCGCCCAAGCCGTAGACCGTCTCGGTGGGGAAGGCGACCAGCCCGCCCGCCCGGATCACGGCGGCGGCTTGTTCGATCAGTTCGGGTTCAGGTTGCTCAGGGTTCACCCGCAGCACGCGGGTGTCGGCACGATAAGGCATCGGACAGCTTTCGTTTTCGGCTGATCTTAGTGCCGTGAGCGCAAAAGAAAAGGGCGAATCTGCCGGGCGCGCTCAGGTCAGCGACGCGCCGACGAAAGCCTCGTAGCCGCGCAGAAATTCGGCGAGCGTCACCGCCTTGCGCCCCTCCAACTGCACACGATCCGGCGCGAAAAGCCCCTCGCCCGTGCCGACCGCCGCGCCACCGTCGATACGGACGACTCGACCGGGTGCGGCATTGCCCTTGACGACACGCCCCGACAGGATTTTCAACTGCTGCTTGTTCCAGAAGGCGAACGTGCCGGGCCAGGGCGTGAAGGCGCGCACCGACCGCTCGATCTGCGCGGCGCTCTGCGTCCAGTCGACGTGCCCTTCTTCCTTCTGGATACGCGGCGCGAGCGTCACCAGCGAATCATCCTGCGGCTGCGGCTGGATCGTCCCGTCGAGGTAGCCGGGCAGCGTCTCGATCAGCAGATCGCCGCCCAGTTCGCTCAGCTTGTCGTGGAGCGACTGCCCGGTCTCGTCCGGCGCAATCGGGATGGCGCGCTGGCGCAAAATGGGTCCCGTGTCCAGCCCGGCGTCCATCTTCATGATGGTGATGCCCGTTTCGGCGTCTCCGGCGCGAATGACCGCCTGAATCGGGGCGGCGCCGCGCCAGCGTGGCAGCAGCGATGCGTGGACGTTGACCGAGCCGTGCGGCGGGATGTCCAGCACCGCCTGCGGCAAAATCTGCCCGAAGGCTGCCACGACGTACACGTCCGGCGTCCACTGCTTGAGCGTCTCGACGGCGTCGGGACGGCGAATCTTTTCCGGCTGGAAGATCGGAATGCCTGCGTCGAGCGCCACCTGCTTGACCGGCGACATCTGCACCTGGCGGCTGCGCCCGGCGGGGCGGTCGGGCTGCGTGACCACGCCGATCACGTGGTGGTTGGCGATCAGGCGCTTGAGGGCGGGGACGGCGAAATCCGGCGTTCCCATAAAGACAACATCTGCCACGAGGAGTCCTTTGCTGTTGATGACCTTACCCCGTTCAGGCTGCGGTTGCCGACCCCTCTCTACAACGTGGAGAGGGGAAGCTGAGCAGCGCGAAGCGGGGTGAGGTCAGAAACCAATCGTCGATTGATACGCGGGCTAATAACGCAAATTCAGGCTGGGGCAGTCGGTCGGCTCGTGCGCGATGATCTGGTCGGCGGTTGGGATGTCGTTGAGGAAGGCGAAGAAACGCCCGCTGACGATGCCGAATTCCCCGGTCGGGAACGCGCCGACGACGAAGCAGCCGTAGTAGGCGGTCACGGTGCCGTTGTTGCGCTGACCGACCAGCACCATCGGCATCATGCCGTCCAGGTACGAATGCCCGGCGCTCGCGCCTGATTCGTCGTATGCGCCGGGATAGATGTCGATCCAGACGGTATCGCTGTAGCCGTTGACGAACGCCGTGTAGGTCGGGCGATAATCCTGCGCGGGCTGCCCGTTCGGCTTCGGACCGGGAATCGGGTGCAGCCAGTCGTTGTAGGCGGTAGTATAGTCCCGCTGGTTGATGGCGCGGAAGTACGACCACATCAAGCCATACGCCGGGTTGCTGGTGTCCAGAAAAGTCGTCGGCACGCTCGCCGGGACGTTGAAGCAGTTGACCGTCATGTACTGCGTGATCGACGCGGCGTCGGGGATGCCGCTGCTGGAGATGGGGTGGATAGTCGCGCCGCTAATCTGGTAGGCGGTCGAAAGCTTGAAGCAGCCGAAGTACGAGCCGATTGTGCCGTTGGTGTTGTAGCTAAGCAGGACGACCGGGAGTCGCCCCAGCTCCCCGGCGATCCCGTGCGATTGCAGCGCGCCGAAATACGGCTCGACTTTATCGGTCTGCGTGAAGCCGCTGGCGAAATTCTGGTAGGTCTGCGGCGGGTTTTGCCAGAGATGATAGGCGGAGGCATAGTCTTTCAGGTTGATGTCGGTGTAGTAGGTGAGCAGCACACCCTGCGCCGTGTTCGGCAGCGCCTGCACGGCGCCAAAGGTCATCAGACAGACACCGATCAACACGACTATCAACGAGAGCACTCGCGTTTTCACCATTATGAGCCTCTAGGTTTGTTTCGGATGGTATTATTCTACCGCGTCTGGCAGAGATAAGTCCAGATTGCTACACTTGGGTCAAATGGCTGTACGTAGCATGATGTCACCCACGAAACACTGGCTGGTCTCTCCACCTGCCGAGGCAGATCGTCTGCATCGGTATCGCGGGATGAGTCCCGTGCTGGCGCAAATCCTCTACAACCGGGGACTGACCGATCCGGCTGAAGCCGCCGCTTTTCTGGATGCCACCGACCTGTCCGCCGGGAGCCTGCTGGCGATCAAGGGCAAGCGTACCTCGATTGACAAAGCGCTGGCGCGCATCCGCAGCGCCATCAAGCGCCGCGAGCTGATCGTCGTCTACGGCGACTTCGACGCTGACGGCGTGACCTCGACGGTGCTGCTGGTGCAGGCGCTCAAGCTCCTGGGCGCGAACGCTCATCCCTACATCCCGCACCGTGTCGACGAGGGCTACGGCTTGAACAGCGAGGCGCTGCTTCGGCTGGCGCGGCGCGGCGTTACGCTGGTGATCACGGTGGACTGCGGGATTCGCGCGCTGAAGGAAGTCGAGGATGGCAAAGCCGCCGGGCTGGACATCATCATCACCGACCATCATTCGGTAGGCGCGGAAATCCCCGACGCGCTCGCCGTGATCAATCCTAAGCTGGACGACTGTGCCTACCACGAGGACATGCTGGCGGGCGTCGGCGTGGCATACCGGCTGGCGGAAGCGCTGTTTACGGTCGAAGCGGGCAGCAGCCGCAACGGCTCGACGCCCAACCCCGACGACCTGCTCGATCTGGTTGCTATCGGCACGGTGGCTGACCTGGTGCCGCTCAACCGAACCGAGAACCGCGCGCTGGTCCGGCGCGGGCTGGAGATCGTCAACCGGGCGCAGCGCCCCGGCTTGCGCGCGCTGATCAGCGTCGCGGGGCTGTCGCTTGGCGGCGTGGGCGCGACCGGCATCGGCTTCGGCATCGGACCGCGCATCAACGCCGCCGGGCGGCTGGAAACCGCCATGATCGCCTACGACCTGCTCGCCACTCACGACGAACACGAAGCGGAAACGCTGGCGCTTCAGCTTCAGGGCTTGAACACGCAGCGGCAGGAGCTGACGCGCGCCGCGCAGGAACAGGTGCGCCAGCAGCTAGAGGACACGACCATCCCGCTGATCTTCGCCTCGGATCGCAACTTCAAGCCGGGGATCGTCGGCTTGGTGGCGGGGCGGCTGGTCGAGGAGTTCTTCCGCCCGGCGATTGTGATGGAGGAGGGCGAACTCGAAAGCCGCGCCTCGTGCCGCAGCATCCCGCTGTTCGACATCACGCACGCGCTCGATCAATGCGCGGCGCTGCTGGTGCGGCACGGCGGGCACGCGCAGGCGGCGGGCTTCACCGTGCTCAACGAGAACGTGCCTACGCTGCGCGCGAAGCTGCTCGACATCGCGCGGGTGGCGCTGGATGGGCAAGACCTCGTGCCGACGCTGGTGATCGATATGGAGCTGGACGCGGCGCAGGTCAACCTCGATCTGGCGGCGGAACTCCAGCGGCTGGAGCCGACCGGGAACGGCAACCCATCGCCGATCTTCGTGACGCGCAACCTGCGCGTGCAGGATTACCGCACCGTCGGGCGCGACGAGAATCACCTCAGGCTCAAGCTGGGGCGGCGCGGGGATGCGCCGCTGGACGCCATCGGCTTTCATCTGGGCGACTGGGCGCGGCAGATGCCGCCCACCGTCGATCTCGCCTACCAGCTAGAGATCAACGAGTGGAATGGCTCGCGCACGGCGCAGATGAACGTGCTGGACATTCGGGCGGCGGGTGAGACGTGAAACGCGAAGTTATACCCTCTGATGTGCGGAGCAGAAGCGCACGGCGTGCGCCCCTACAAAAATCGCCGCCCTCGCACTGATCTTCATGTCATTCCTTGTTGGTGGCGCTATTCGCTGCGCGCGCAGGATGCGCCGGACGAAAACGTCTTCGGCGTGGTCGAGGGTTTCTGGCTGCCGGACGAGGTCTGCGAGCTGGGCGCGGGCTGGGAGCGCATTATCTTCGACTGGGCGCAGCACCAGCCCAGCGGACCCGACGACTGGAACACGCTCAACGTCGATGATCGCTGGCTGGCGGCGGCGCGCGCCTGCAACCGCGAGGTCGTCGCGGTCGTCAAGGATACGCCCGCCTGGGCGACGGACGGGACGCCGGGGATCGGCGTGCCGCGCGGCTTGTATCTGCCGGTGGACGACCCGAATAATCTGTGGGCGAATTTCATGCGCCGGGCGGCTGCCTATTATGCCGAGCGCGGCGTGCGCCGTTTCATCATCTGGAACGAGCCGGACATTGAGCCGGGGACGTATGGCTACGAATTCGAGGGCACGCTGGAAGACTACGCCCGGCTGCTCAAAGTCGGCTATCTGGCGGCGAAAGAGGGCAACCCCGCCGCGATCATCCATCTCGCCGGGACGACCTACTGGCACGACGTGAACGCGCACCGGCGGCTCTACGACGACCGCCTGCTCGAACTGCTTTCGGCTGACCCCGATGCGCCCGCGAACGGGTATTATTTCGACGTGCTGACGCTGCACATCTACTTTCGGACTGACACGGTCTACACGATCACGCAGGAGATGAAAGCGCTGCTCGACAAGTATGGGCTGGGCGACAAGCACATCTGGATCGACGAGACGAACGCCTCGCCCAACCTCGATCCGCAGTGGATAGTCGAGCGCCCGAACTGGCAGATCACCCTGGATCAACAGGCGGCGTTTCTGGCGCAGGCGGCGGCGCTGGGCTTGGCGGCGGGCGCGGATCACATCGGCGTGTACAAGTTCTACGACTGGTCGCTGCCGCCGGGCGAGGAATCGTTCGGGCTGATCCGCGCCGACGGCACGCGCCGCCCGGCGTTCGACACCTGGATGATGGTCATCCAGCAGATGAACGGCGTCGAATCGGCACAACTGGCGCAGTCGGAGACAGCGGACGTGGTGCGGATGCGGAGAAACGACGGTCAGGAAATCTTCGCCGCCTGGGCGCGCACGGCGAACTCTGCGCAAATTCTCATCGATGCGACTGAAAATCAAGCGCAGTTTATCGACCAGTATGGTAAGATCATGACAGTGCGACCGCTCAACGAGCAATATACGCTGGCGCTGCCCGGCGCTATCTGCAATCGGACGGACGGCTGTCCGGTGGGCGGGTTAGTGACGCTGCTCGTCCAGCCAGCGCAACCAGCGGGCGTGGAGACGGGCGCAGCAGCAGTCAGCGAAATAACAGCGGCAGGGATAATGCCGTTCGTGTTTAAGTGAGGAGACTTCGATGGCGAAACAGTTTTCGTATGGCGGTCAGGCGGTGATCGAAGGGGTGATGATGCGCGGGGCGCACAAGGTGGCGATTGCCGTGCGCAACCCGAAAGGCGAAATCGTCCTGGAGGAGCAGCCGCTGAATGCGGCGCTGTATCGTGGATGGATCGCCAGAACGCCGTTCTTTCGCGGCTTGGTCGGTTTGTGGGATGCGCTCGGCTTGGGCACGCGCGCGCTGATGTGGTCGGCGGACGTGGCGCTGGGCGAAGAAGAGGAGAAAATCAGCTTCAACGGACCGATTGGCTACGGCACGCTGGCGATCTCGCTGCTGTTCAGCGTCGGGCTGTTCTTCCTGCTGCCGACGGCTGCCGCCAGCGGTTTGGAGCGATTGTTCGGGCTGGAGCACCAGTCCTTCCTCGTCAACCTGCTCGAAGGCGTGGTGCGTCTGCTGCTGGTCGTCGGCTATATCTGGCTGATCGGGCTGATGCCGGACGTGAAGCGGCTGTTCGGCTATCACGGCGCGGAGCATAAGACGATCAACGCTTACGAGGCGGGCGCGGAACTCGTGCCGGAAGTCGTGGCGCAGTACCCGATTGAGCATCCCCGCTGCGGGACGGCGTTTCTGCTGACGGTCGTCGTGATCAGCGTGCTGGTCTTTTCGGTGCTCGGACGCCCCAGCTTCATCTGGCTGGTGATCTCGCGCATCGCCCTCATTCCCGTGATCGCGGGGATTTCCTACGAATACATCCGCTTCACCGCCAAGCACATGAGCAACCCGATTATTCGCGCGCTGATCATCCCGAACCTCGCCTTGCAGCACCTGACGACGCGCCCTCCCGATACGTCCATGCTCGAGGTCGGGATCGCCGCCTTCAAGCGCGTGCTGGTCTCGGAAGAACTGCTCGCAGACGAAGCGGCTGTCCCCATGCCGCAGACGATGTCCGAGCAGGCGCTAACGACGCCGGGGGATTGAGCGGCGTTCGCTTCGTGATTTATTTGTCCTCTGCCATGCGCTTCAACTCGTAGAGCTTGGTCAGCGCTTCGATGGGGCTGAGATGGTCGACTTCCAGCCCCTTGAGCGCCGTCACCGCCGGATTGGGCGAATCGTCGAACATAGTTAGCTGCGCCGGGTTGTGTTTCTTGCGCTTGGTCGCGGGCAGCTCGAAGTCACTGCTTTGCTCCTCAAGCTGCTGGAGCAGCTCGCGGGCGCGGTCGACGACCGGGCGCGGCAAGCCCGCCAACTGCGCCACGTGAACCCCGTAGCTGCGATCCGCGCCGCCGGGCAGCACCTTGTGCAGAAAGACGACTTCATCGCCTTCTTCGGCGACGGCGACGTTGTAGTTGCGCGCGCGCGGCAGGATGTTGGGCAGCTCGGTCAGCTCGTGGTAATGGGTGGCGAACAGCGTCCGGCAGTTGAGGCGCGGGTTGTTGTGGATGTACTCCAGCACCGCGCGGGCAATCGCCAAGCCATCGTAGGTGGACGTGCCGCGCCCGACCTCGTCCAGGATCAGCAGGCTGCGGTGCGTGCTGCCGCTGAGCAGGCGCGCCGTCTCGACCATCTCGACCATGAACGTGCTGTATCCGGCGTGAATCTCGTCCTGCGCGCCAATGCGCGCGAAGATGCGATCCACTAAGCCGATGGTCGCCTCGTCCGCCGGGACGAACGAGCCGATCTGCGCCATCAGCGTAATAATTGCCACCTGACGGATGTAGGTCGATTTGCCGGACATATTCGGTCCGGTGACGATGTGGATGCGCGACATTGTGTCGAAATGCGTGTCGTTGGGGACGTAGCGCACGCCGCCGTCGAGCATTCGCTCGACCACCGGATGCCGCCCGTCCTTGACCAGCAGCAGGTCGTCCTGCGTCAGCGTCGGACGGATGTAGCCCTCGCGCACGGCAACCTCCGCCAGTGACAGGAAAGCGTCCAGGTGCGCCAGCGCCCGCGCGGTGCTGAGCAGCCGCTCCGAATTGTGAGCAAACTCGCTGCACATCTCCTCGAATAAACGGCGCTCCACGTCGAGAATCTGCTCCTCGGCGTTGAGGACGAGCGTCTCGTATTCCTTCAATTCCGGCGTGATGAAGCGCTCGCCGTTGACGAGCGTCTGCTTGCGGATGTAGTCGTCGGGAACTTTCTCCGCCTGCGCCCGCGAAACCTCGATGTAGTAGCCGAAGACCTTGTTGAAGCCCACTTTCAGCGTGGCGATGCCGCTGCGCCTGCGCTCCTGCGGCTCCAGGTTGGCGATCCACTCGCGGGCGTCGCGGGTGGCGTTGAGCACGCTGTCCAGTTCCTCGGAATAGCCGGGACGAATGATGCCGGTCACGTTAAGCGTCGCAGGGGCATCCTCGTTGATGGCGCTGGCGATCTGCTCGCTGATCTCGGCGCAGGGATCGAGGCGCTCGGTCAGCGCGCCGAGCGTGGGGATCGGCTCGATCAGCGCCCTGATCACGGGCACGGCGTCGAGGCTCTGGCGGAGCGCCAGCAGGTCGCGCGGTCCCGCTCTGCCGATCAGCAGGCGGTTGGTCAGCCGCTCCAGGTCGCTGACGCTGCGCAGGCATTCGTGGATTTCGGCGCGCAGGGCTTCGTCTCCCGTCAGCGCTTCGACGGCGTCGAGCCGGGCGTTCAGGCGCTTGAGGTCGAGCAGCGGCTGGTTAATCCACGTGCGCAGCAGGCGCGCGCCCATCGCCGTGACGGTGCGATCCAGCACGCCGAGCAGGCTGCCTTCGGACTTGCGGCTGCGGATCGTCTCGGTCAGCTCCAGATTGCGCCGCGTGAACTGATCCAGCACCATGAAGCTGGCGGTCGAGTAGGCGCGGATCGCCGTGATCTGCGCCAGCTTGCCGCGCTGCGTCTCGCCCAGATAGTGCAGCGTCGCGCCCGCCGCGCAGATGGCGCTGCCCTGATCGCCGATGCCGAAGCCGTCGAGCACGCGCACGCGGAAGTGCTGCGTCAGCAGGGTTTCCGCATTGGCACGCTCGAAGCGCCAGTCGGCGACGGGCGACAGGTGGATGCCCGCTGGCAGCGTGACGCCGCGCTCGACCCAGGCGGCGGGCATGATCACCTCGCGCGGGGCAAGGCGGGCGATCTCCTCCAGCACCAGCACGGCGGCGTTGTCGCCCTCAAGCTGGGTGGCGGCGAACTCGCCCGTCGAGATGTCGGCGTAGGCGAGACCGGCGCTCGTCCACATGCCGGAGTCGAGGTCGCCGACCGGATAGATCGCCATCAGATAGTTGGGCTTGTTTTCCGCCAGCAGCTCCGGCTCGGTGACCGTGCCGGGCGTGATCACGCGGGTGACTTCGCGCTCGACCAGACCCTTGCCGTTCGGCTCGGTGATCTGCTCACAGACGGCGACGTGATAGCCTTTCTCGATCAGCCGCGCGATGTAGCTCTCGACGGCATGGTGAGGCACGCCTGCCATCGGGATGCGCTCCTTCTTGCTGACCGGGCGGCTGGTCAGGACGAGATCAAGCTCGCGCGCGGCGACTTCGGCGTCGGCGTCGAAGGTCTCGTAGAAATCGCCCAGCCGGAACAGGACGATACAGTCCTGATAATTTCGCTTGACGTCCAAATACTGCTGTCGTAACGGTGTAACCTGCGTCATCGTCTGGTATACTCGCCGTAATTGTTCGCTGGCATGAACATCTATTCTAACAAACAGCAGGGCGCTACACCAACGCCTACGAGAAAGTGGATGAGGATGTCGGAATACGTCGTCGGAATAGATTTAGGCGGCACGCGGATGCGCGCTGCGCTGCTGGATCGTGATTTGAACATCGTCGAACGGCAGGAAGCGCCCACCAATGCGGAGCAGGGCATGGAAACGACGCTGGCGCGGATGAAAACGCTCGTCGACGGGATACTGCCGAACGACCCGGAAGCGCACGTCGCCGGGATCGGGATTTCCGCGCCGGGTCCCTCAAACCCGAATACCGGCGTGCTGGTCGCGCCGCCGAACCTGCCCGGCTGGCACAACGTGCCGCTGGTTCAGATTTTGCAGAAGGAATTCGGGCACTCCACGTTTCTGGGCAACGACGCCAACGTCGCGGCGCTCGCCGAGACGGCGCGCGGCGCGGCGCGCGGCTACCGCCACGTGATCTTCGTCACGCTCAGCACGGGCATCGGCGGCGGCATCATCAGCGATGGACGGCTGCTGCTGGGCAAGGACGGCTTGGCGGCGGAAGTCGGGCATATGGTGATGGTCGTCGGCGACAAGGTGACGACGCTGGAAAAAGAAGCGGCGGGTCCCGCGCTGGCGCGCAAGGCACGCGAGCGCATCCAGAACGGCGAGAAGTCGCGCATCACGGAGCTGCTCGATGGCGACCTGAGCCACTGCACGGGCGGGACGGTCGGCAAGGCGGCGGCGATGGGCGACCCGCTGGCGCTCTCGGTGGTACAGCGCGCGGGCTGGATCGTCGGCTTGGGGCTGACCAGCCTCCTGCACGTGTTCAACCCCGAAATCGTCGTCATGGGTGGCGGTGTGAGCGCTCTCGGAGACTTGCTGTTTACACCGATGCACGAGGCAATCGAGCAATACTGCATCGACCCGGCGTACTGGCAGGACTTGCACATCAAGCCTGCGGAACTGGGCGAGAACGTCAGTCTGGTCGGGGCGGCGGCGCTGGTGATCACGCGCGGCGGCATGGAA
The DNA here is from genome assembly GCA_963760975.1 of uncultured Chloroflexia bacterium. Taxonomy (GTDB): domain Bacteria; phylum Chloroflexota; class Anaerolineae; order Aggregatilineales; family Phototrophicaceae; genus Flexifilum. The sequence goes on from CAVXEZ010000013.1 coordinate 169,154, forward strand.
GACGTGGCGGCGCTGATGCACAAACTGGACGAGGCGTAGGCGAAGAATCCAGAACTGCCAGCGTCGCGGCTGGACAATGTCGTAGGGGCAGGTTTCAAACGAGTGGTGCCAGTACGCGAATCTTCCCTCAAAACCTCACCCCCTCAATCTCCTCTCCACGCCGCTTCACTTGTCGCTGTGCTTACAGTGGAGAGGGGAAGCTATGCGAAGCGAGACTTTGTTTCGCCGCGCAGCGGGGTGAGATCAGGGAACTAGCACCATTGGTTTCAAACCTGCCCCGATCTGTGAAATGGTCGTTGAAGCAACAGTGTTTCTTTTGAAAATCATATAAAGTTCAAATTGAAGCACGTTGCGGGGCATGTTACAATGACCTCATGCTAATGCTGCTCGACTTCCGCGTGCGCCAGCGCGATTTCCTGCTGGAAATCTCGCGCGCCATCACCGCTCAACTGGAGTTGAGCGAGGTGTTGAAGCGCGTCCTGAATGCCTCGGTGGTCATGCTGGGCGGGCAGGTCGGCTTGATCACCCTGCGCGATACGAACGGCGATTACCGCGTGCGCGCCACGATGGGCGTGGACAGCGCGCGCGTGCCGGAGATGAACGAGCAGCTTCAGCAGGTCTTCGCGGGCGAGTCGCTCGACTACGATACACTTTACGCTAAGCTGGGCGAGATCGCCACGACCCTCGACAAGCGCCTGAAGCAGCCTTTCGCGCTGCCGCTGATCTTCGCGGGCGAGCCGCTGGGCTTGCTGATCATCTTTCGCGCTTACGTGGCGACGGCGACCCCCGACGACATGCAGGTGCTGGAGAGCTTCGCCGATCAGGCGGCGATTGCCGTACACAACGCGCAGCTTTACGAGCGCATCGACCACGAGCGGCGGCGTCTGGCGGCGATTTTGCAGCACAGCGCCGACGGCGTGATGATTTTGGACGCGCAGGCGCGCATCCTCAGCATCAACCGCGCGCTGGAACGCATGACCGGTTGGCGCTCGGCGGACGCGGTTGGGCGCGACCAGGATGAGGTGATCACCTGGAAGAAGCTGGAGAGCGGCGACCTGAAGAAAGCGATTGACGAGGGCTGGCCCTTCAACCGCGCCGACGACGCGCCCGACTCGGTTTACGTGGAGGGCGACCTGCTGCGCAAGGATGGGCTGACGTTGAGCATCGGCATCGTCTATTCGCCGCTGCTGACGACCGAGGGGCATCTCTCCAACATCGTCGCCAACGTGCGCGACATTACCAACTTCCGGCAGGCGCAGGAGATGCAGAACGTTTTCATCTCGACCATCTCGCACGAATTGAAAACGCCCGTCGCCCTGATCAAGGGGCACGCGGCGACGCTGCGGCGCGACGATGTCGAGTGGGATAAAGACGTGGTACGCGAATATTCCGCCGTGATCGAAGACGAGGCGGATCGGCTGGCGGTGCTGATCGAAAACCTGCTGACGACGAGCAAGATTCAGGCGCAGCGCACGCTCGAACTGAACCTGGACGACGTGCGGCTGGATCAACTGGCGGCGCGCGCTGTCGAGCGCTTCCAGACGCAGACCGCGAAGCACCGGTTCAAGCTAAACTTCCCGGCGGATTTCCCGATCATCCAGGGCGACGAGCAGCGCTTGCGCCAGGTGCTGGATAACCTGCTGAGCAACGCCATCAAGTATTCGCCCGACGGCGGCTTGATCGAGGTCGGCGGGATCGTCGACGACCAGACCGTGACCGTTTACGTGCGCGATCAGGGCGTCGGCATGACCGAAAGCGATCAGGAGCGCGTCTTCGACCGCTTCTACCGGGTGGATGATGCCCTCAGCCGCCGCACGCAGGGGACGGGGCTGGGATTATTCCTGGCGAAATCGATTGTCGAGGCGCACGGGGGGACGATGCGCGTCGAAAGCCAGCCGGGACAAGGCTCGACCTTTAACTTTACGCTTCCGCAGCGCTAACGCTGCGAGTCGCATCGTCCAGGAGGGCGATGCTTACAGGAGACAAATCACTTGCCGAGACAAACGAACATCAAATGCCCGAACTGCGGGCAGCCCTTCAACGCCATCGTGGAGACGGTCATCGACGCCAGTCAAGACCCACAGGCGAAAGCCCGCCTGCTTTCCGGGCAGGTCAATACGGTACGCTGCCCGAACTGCGGCAACGCGGTGACGGTGGCTGCGCCGCTGCTGTATCATGACGCCAGCAAGGAACTGCTGATCGCCTTCGTGCCGATGGAGCTGAACCTGACCAAAGATCAGCAGGAGAAAGCCATCGGCGACCTGATGCGTGACCTCAAGCTGTCGCAGCAGTCGATGAAGGGCTACGTCTTTCAGCCACGCCGCGCGCTGACCATGCAGGGACTGGTCGAACAGGTGCTGCAAGCCGATGGCGTGACGCCGGAGATGATGGAGCAGCAGCGCGCGCGCGTCCGCCTTGTCGAACTGCTGATGCAGGCGTCGCCCGATCAACTGCCCGCGCTGGTCAAGCAGCACGACGCCGAGATCGACGCGCAGTTCTTCCAGACGATCACGATGATGGCGCAGCGAACGCTCAGCGAAGGTCGTACCGATTTGGCGGAGCCGCTGATCGAGATACAGCAGGTGGTGGCGGAACTGTCCACGTTCGGGCAGCAGTTGATCGAGCAGAGCCGCGTGCAGGAGGAAGTCGTCGCGGAGGTCGCCGAGGAACTGGAGCAGTTCGGCGAGAACGCCACGCGCGAGGATTTCCTGAATCTGGCGCTGCGCTACGCGGACGACGACGAGCGCCTGCAAGCCCTGATCGGGCTGGCGCGCCCCGCCTTCGACTACGTCTTCTTTCAGGAGTTGAGCGTCAAAATCGGGCAGGCGCCTGCCGACGCGCGCGATGGCATGGAAGCCCTGCGCGACCGCCTGCTGGAACTGACGGCGATCATCGACCAGCAGACGCAGGCGGCGCTGCACGAGGCGGCAGGCGTGCTTCAGGAACTGGTCACCGCGCCTGATCTCGATCAGGCAATTGCGCAGCACGCCAGCTTGCTGGACGATACTTTCATGGCGGTGCTTTCGGCGAACATTCAGGAAGCCGAGCGGCGCGGCGACATCAACGCCTCCGGGAAGCTCAAGCAGGTGTACGAGCGCGTGGTGGACGTGCTGCGCGAGAACATGCAGCCGGAACTGCGCTTCATCAACGATTTGCTCTCGACCGAGACGGACGAGGAAGCCAGCACGCTGCTGACGCAGGAGGCGGGCAGCTACGGTGCGCCTCTGCTGGAGATGATGTCCGCCGTCGAGGAAGTGCTGGCGCAGCGCGGCGAAAGCGCGACGCTGCAAAAGCTGATCTTCCTGCGGCAGCAGGCGGAGCGGGTGCTGGGCTGACGCTGGGCTGACAGTCGGCTAAATCCCTACGGTTTTCCTACGGGGATAGTAATTTCCCCGATCTTCGTGTAACCTTTTGCCCCGAACGCCTGATCGCTTCGGGGCAAAAAAGATCGGGCTTTGTGCAGAAATTTGAGGTTGAACGAGGATTCGACATAATGCGAGGAAGTAGCCACTTTTCACGTCGTGCCGGGCTGTTCGCGCTGCTGGCGGTTCTGGTGTTCGGGGCTGCGATGTTCCAGATCGCGCCGACTCAGGCGCAGACACAGCCGACCGCCACACCCACCGATCCGCTGTGGATCGCTTTTTCCAAGACGCGCACTGCGCTCGAAGACAAATTCCACGTCGACCTGACCATTGTGCAAAAATGGCAGTTTATTGAGACGCCGTTCGACAACGGCGGAATCGATAGCTGCGTGGACCTTGAAGATCCCAATTCGGCGCGCCAGCTTTTCTACGGCTGGCGTTTCTTGATCACCTCGCTCGACGGGCGTCAGTTTGAAGGACGCTCCAGCTTCGACTCGACCATCATCGCCGCCTGCGACCACGTCACCGAAGCAGCAGCCGCGCCCGCGAGTTCCGGTACGAATCCGGATTTGCCCGCGCCGGTCGCCGGGAGCGCCGCCACTGGCGGGTTTGAGCTGGGCGGGCAGGTGCTCGATTTGAACGGGAACACCGTCAGCCTGATGAACCGCTCCGGGATGAAGTGGGTGAAGACCCAGTTGACTTACGTGCTTGGTCAGGACGCCAGCGTCGCTGCCGCGTTCATCAATGCGGCGCACGCCACCGGTTTCAAGGTGCTGCTCAGCATCAAGGGCGACAAGAGCCAGTTGGGCGACTACCAGAACTACATCAACAACTACAGCGGGTTTGTCGGCGGTGTGGCAGCGGCAGGCGCGGACGCTATCGAGGTGTGGAACGAGGCGAACCTCGACCGTGAATGGCCCTCCGGCTCGATCAACGGCGGCATGTATACGCAGCTTCTGGCAGGCGCTTTCAACGCTATCAAGACGGGCAACGGCAACACAATGGTCATCAGCGGCGCGCCGTCCCCGACCGGATACTTCGGCGCGGCGGGCTGCGCCGACGCCGGGTGCAACGACGACGTGTTCATGCAGCAGATGGCGCAGGCGGGCGCAGCCAATTACCTGGACTGCGTCGGGGCGCACTACAACGAGGCGATTATCTCGCCGACGCAGAGCAGCGGCGACCCGCGCGGCGGCTACCCGACCTACTACTTCAGCTCGATGCTCCAGCGCGCGTACTCGCCGTTCGGCGGCAAGCCGGTATGCTTCACGGAGTTGGGCTACCTTTCCGGGCAGGGCTACAGCCAGGCGATCCCGGCTGGCTTCGCCTGGGCGAATAACACGACGGTGGCGGAGCAGGCAGCCTGGCTGGCGGGCGCGGCGACCGCGTCCGCGCAGAGCGGTCACGTGCGCCTGATGATCGTCTGGAACGTCGACTTCCCGTACTTCACCGCGGACGACCCGGTGGGCGGCTACGCGATCTTCCGTCCCGACGGCTCGTGCCCGGCGTGCGACTCGCTTGGATCGGTGATGCACTAAGCGTAGACAGTTTTGTTTTCGAGAGAGGCGGCTCATTGTGAGCCGCCTCTTTTCATTTCAGGTGATCCACGTTCTGGTTCGGGCGCGTGCCTAATCCCCGGCGAGCGGTGCGGCTTCCAGTTCGTACTCGCTCAGGCGCTGGCGGAACTGCTGCATCACCGGATGCCCGTGATCGTGGAAGTGTCCCTTGACGTGCTGATCGTCGAGCAGGGCGGCGCTGTTGGGTATTTTCAGATCAGGGGCGAAGCGGCGCAGCTTGCGGTGGTACTCCCAGTTTTCCAGCGCGTCGCCCACGCGCCCGCCGAGCAGCGCTTCCGCCGCGCGCTTGAGCCAGCGCCAGCCGCGCCCCGGCGTGCGCTCGGCTTCGGCGTAGAAGGGAGCGCTCGCGTTGGGGAGATAATCAGCGACCCAGCCATTGACGGCGCGCATTGCGTCGTAGCACGCGAAGCCGTAGAGCGGCACCATCTGCGCGACTTCGTGCGCCATGAACAAATCCTGCTTGTCCTGAACGAGCGCGCTTTCGGCGAGGACGTAATTGGGGCAGACGACCACGCCGCGCCGCGCCGCCAGCCTGACCAGCACGATGGCGAACGCCCGCGCCAGCCAGACGCGCCCCGCCGTCGTCACCAGCACGTAGTCGAGGTCGTCGTCGCCCGCCGAGGCGTTATGCACCGCCAGCGCGCCCGTCAGCGCGACCATGCGCACGAAGGGCAGCCGCGCCAGCCATTCGCCGTAGCGCAGCGCCTCCGCCCACAGCCGCCGCTGGATGTCTGCGCGCGCCTCGCGCTGCGGGATCAAGTGCTGCCGATCCCGGCAGACGACGTACTCGTCCTGCACGTCGAAGGCGCGTCCGAAACTTGTTTCGGCGTGTAGAAAGCTGGACGACGCCAGCGTTTGTTCGACTTCCGCGAGGCTGACGGGAGCCTCGGCGATCAGGTAGTGGTGCAGCTCGCGTCGCGTGAGGGGGAAATCGAAAATATCGGCATAGATCACCGTCCGCAGGATGGCTTCTTCGGTCGAAGTCAAGGTGTCCGCCTTTCGGCTCGGATCAGCCCCACTGCCACAGCCAGAAATTGCTGTACTGACACGTCGTCGAATTGAGTTCAAAGTTGACGGCTGCGATGCCGACTTCGCCATCCTGTGCCGTGTTATCCAGTGAGCCGACCAACTGCCTGTCGATGTAGAAATATATAGTATTATCGTCGGCGATCACGAGCAGTAGATGTTGTCCCGCGCCAATCTGCGGATTTTGCCCGTAGATGCCGGGGCTAAAGGTATCTCCGTCGCGCTTGGAGACGCCGTATTCGCCATTCTGATCGAGATAGGCGAGGGTGTAATCTGTCTCGCTGTCGAAGCGGAAGACCAGCCCGCAGCCCGCCGGACCCGGCGCGGCGGGGTTGACATCGACCGTCGTGCCCAGCGCGAAATTGGTATAGCGGACGCCGCGCCCCAGCATAACGCGGTTGATGCCCGGTCGCGCGTACTGTACCGAGCTATCGGGCAAGGTGAGTGACATTTCGCCCTCGGCGGAGACGACCGTGTTGCGCTTGAGCGCCAGCACCATCGCGCGACCGTCCCCGACGGTGATTTCCTGCGGCATGACGTAGGCGCCGTCCACCTGCGTCGGCGTGGTGACGATCAGGTCGTCGAATGCGCCATTCGCCTGGCTGGGGATCGACGAGAACGCGCCGAGCGTCAGCCCGATCTGTCCGGCGTCAGTCAGCGTGTCGTCGCTGGCGCTGCCGATGTAGCCGCTGTTGTAGAAGAAGTCGAAGCCGACCGCCTTCGCCAGCACAGCCGATGCTGAATTTATTGTTGCCGGGGATGATGTTCGGGTGGGCTGTCCAGTCGCGGATGACCTGCTCGTCGCCGTTCTGGAACAGGCTGAAGCGCCAGTAGCCCTGCGAGTTGATCGAAAGCAGGTAAAAGGAATCGCCCTGACGCCGGAACGCCATGCCGACCGCCCAACCGGACGGATCGCTGACGTTGACAACCTGTGCCTGCGCGTAGAAATCGGCAAAAGTCGGGGCGGCGTTGTCGAAGGCGGCGCTGGTCGGGCGCGTGCCCTGCGTGCTCATCGCAAGCTGCCCATCGGTCTGCTGCGCCGTCAGCGTGGCGTCGAGCGCGTGCCAGCCGCTGCTGCTGAAGTCGTCCTGATAGCTGTTGACGCTGTAGCCGGGCAGCATCGTCAGCGTGTAACTGCCCGACGTGCCGTTGACGCCGGAGACCGTCAGCGTATAGGTGTCGGTGCGCGGCATGGTCACGGCTTCGAGCAGCGGGTCGAGGCTGTCGGGATAGTTGTAGTCGTCGCTGTGGATGACCTCGTGACCGCTGCTGTCGGTCAGCGTGATCGCCGGGTCGAATCCGTCGGACTGCGCCTGAAGCGCGAACGACAGCACTGCGCCGTTCTGCGCGCTGAACGTCCAGGCGTCCGTCTCGTTGGGCGCGAGGCTGCCCGTCACGGGCGTGACCAGCGGCAGCGCATCCTGCGCTTGCGCCGGGAAGGCGAGCGATAGGACGGCGACGAGGAGCAGCGTGATTTTCAGGTTACGGGCATCCATTCGGGGAACTGGTTTTTCAGCCGGGTCATATAGGCGATAAAGTCGTCCGGGGTCATCTCCGCGCCATACATCCAGCGATGGTTTTCGGCTTCGCGCAGGCGGCGCTGCTCGCCCGCGAGGCGCAGGTCTTCGTGCGCGTCCGCGTCGCGTTTGCCCTTGCGCTGGCTGATCAGCTTCTTGAAGTGGCGCGCCATGTCGAACGATTCAAGCTGCGAAGGCGACATGAAGGTGTAGACGCTCAGGTAGTCGTTCTCGTATTCGAGCGCGCAGGCGAGCATCGACCAGCCTTTGGGCACGCGGGCGCGCTTGCTGATCTTGAACGTCCAGAAGAGCGTGTTGACCGGGTCTTCGGACAGCATTTCGTGCTGAAGCTCTGCCCGCTTCACCAGCTTGATGCTCTCCTGATTGATCTCGACGATGCGCCCGCTGGGCCAGCGGTGCTTGAGGACGCGCTCCAGCAGCGCCGTCAAACCGTAAGAGATGCCGAAGCCGAGCAGGATCGCCAGCAGGCTCAGCCCTTCGTTGGGTATGAGGATGCTCAGCAGGATGAAGCTGACGATCCAGACGCCAATGAACGTCAGCACGACGGTCAGGCGCAGGGCGCTATGCTCGTTATCGACCGGAATAATCAGTTTGTTGTCTTCCACTATCTGTCTGTCCAAGCTACGCATCCGTATCTGAATGGGAACGTCGCGCGAAGAAGATCACACGAGGTTCGCTGATCGCGGCTGGATCGACCATTTCGAGACGGGTGTTCAGAAGCGCCATTATGCCGAAACCCGCGCGCTGAAGCAAGGCAAGCACCACCTGTACGGGGAAACCGCGCAGCGTTCGCGCGGCGCGTTCGCGCTGCCAGCCCGCCCCGTTGCGCTGGAAGAGCAGATAATCGCCGGTGCTCGCCTGACGGTCGTAGTCGAAGTGGTTGGTCAGGAAGACGGTGAGATCGTCGTCCCGGATGATTCCGCTCTCCTGATCGCGTTTGGCAAGCCCCTCAATCGTGTGCAGGTCGAAGAGAAACAGCTTGCCGGGACCGAGGGTGCGCGCCACCGACGAGAACATCGCTTCCAGGTCGCGCAGGTTGTTCATTTCGTTGATCACGTCGAGCGCCAGCGCCAGGTCGATGTCGTGGAGATTGCGCAGCGTGCGAATATCGCCCTCGTAAAGCTGGTACGAGATGCCGCTGCCCGTGATCGACTGCTGCGCTATCTTCAGCATCGACGGCGAAATGTCGATGCCCGTGATGTTGTAGCCCCGGTTGGCGAGCCAGTGGACGCTCGCGCCCGTCCCGCAGCCGAGATCGACGGCGCGCCGCCCAACCCAGTCGTGCGATTGAGCATAGTCGATCAGCGGCGGCGTGAAAGATTCGGCGAAGGTGGACATGCCCAGGCTGTCGTACACGGATGCGAGCACAGCATAGTCGTCGCTCACCGAGGCTCCTTTCTACCGGCTACTGGCGCACAAACAGCGGCGCATAGGTGTAGATCAAGTCCAGCGAGGTGCTGTAGACGACCACACTGCGGAACTGGGTGAGGTCGATGTCCGGCAGCGTGTAGTTCTGATTGCCGTCGCTCGACTTAAGCTGCCCGACATCGACCGGATCGACACCCTGCACGGACAGGTCGGCGAACGACTGCGGTGCGTCGGCGGGCGAGAGATAGACGTGCAGGTCGGGACCGTTGAGCATTCGCAGGTCTTCAAAGCGCATCATCAACGCGCCTGTGGCATCCTGATAAATGTTGACGGTGCCCTGACCCCAGCGGATGGCGTTGATCTGCTGGAACGTGCCGCTGCCGACCGTGACCGGAGCGTTCATTTCGGGCATCGCCTGTTCGTCGTCGGGGAGCGCGCTGCGCGGCGAAAGCGCCGCCGTCACCATCGCCAGCGCTTTGGTGTGATCCTGCGCGTCGAACGCCAGGTAAGCGTTCTGCTGCTCAGGCGGCAGGCTGAGGAAATCGTTCTGCAACTGGGGCGCAAGCCCGGAGAATGCCTCGACGGGCGCAACCCCTTGATTCTCAAAGATGGGCTGCCATAAGGGAAATGTGAATGTCGCTACCACCAGCACAGCCCCCAACAGCATCAAAAAGATTCGGAGACGCATACATGCTCACCTGATTTAGGTGTAGGGTAGCGCAAAACGACCAAAGTTGCGAGAGTGCGTGTTCTATGGGCGCCGAGTTCGGCATGTAGTATCCCTGTCCCGGCGCGGTGACGATATAGGAGGGATAGCGCGGATTTTCTTCGAGCTTCTGGCGCAGGCGCGAGATGTTGACGCGCAGCACCGAATAGTCACCCTCGTATTTCTCGCCCCAGACGGTGCGCAGCAGCTCGTCGTGCTCGATCACCGTCCCGGCGTTGCGCATCAGCGTGACCAGAATCCCGTACTCGACGGGGGTCAGGTGCAGCTTCTTGCTCCGGATGACGACCTGACGTCGCGCCATGTCCAGTTCGAGGTGGCGAACGCGCAGGCGCGTCTCCGCAGGTGGAGTCCACTCCACGACGCGGCGCAGCAGCGCGTGAACGCGCGCGACCAGTTCTTCTGGCGAGAAGGGCTTGATCACGTAATCGTCCGCGCCTTCTTCGAGCGCGATGACTTTGCTTTTCTCTTGCGTGATTCCACTCAGGATGATCATCGGCAGCAGCGAGTTGGTGCGCACCTGGCGCAGCAAGTCCAGCCCGCTCATGTCCGGTAGATTCAAGTCCAGCAGGACGAGATCGGGTTGCGTGTTGGTGATCTCGCTTAGGGCGACCTCGCCACTGTCTGCGGTCACGGCGTTGTAGCCAGACGTTTGCAGAAGCTCGGTAACATAGTAGGCGGTATCGCTGTCATCTTCGACGACCAGGATTAAAGGGTTTTGCTCAGTGCGTGTCAGCATGTTTTTTTCCCGAGAAACAGGGTAACGGGTTTTAAACGTTAACCGAACCTAGCGTAATTAAAGCATAACTGCCTCATTTTGCGCAAACAGATAGCGTATATCTTTCGTTTGTTTTCGGCACGGGGACGGTTTTGATGCGATTAACCAGAAGGAAAACGTCTGTTCGCAGCCGACGAATGAGGCGTTTTAAGATTGGGCGCAATAGGACTCGAACCTATAACATCGGTCTTGTAAGGACCGCGCTCTGCCAATTGAGCTATGCACCCGGTACACGACGATTTTATAGTATTGGTTCCTGTTAATCAATGCCCGCGTGGGCACGGTTTAGAGTTTCGGCGGGGTGACGCCGATTTGCCCCTGATATTTGCCTTTGCGATCCGCGTAAGAGATGTCGCATTCCTCGTCCGCTTCGAGGAACAGCACCTGCGCGATGCCCTCGTTGGCGTAAATCTTGGCGGGCAGCGGCGTCGTGTTGCTGATCTCGATAGTGACGTAGCCCTCCCATCCTGGCTCGAACGGCGTCACGTTGACGACGATCCCGGAGCGGGCGTAGGTCGATTTGCCCAGGCAGATGCAAAGCACGCTGCGCGGCACGCGGAAGTATTCGACCGAGCGCGCCAATGCGAACGAGTTCGGCGGGATGATCGCCACGTCGGTCGTGATGTCCACGAACGACTCGCTGGCGAAGTTCTTGGGATCGACGACGGCGGAGTAGACGTTGGTGAAGACCTTGAACTCGTTGGCGACGCGCAGGTCGTAGCCGTAAGACGACACGCCGTAGGAGATCACGCCGTCGCGCTTCTGGCTCTCGACGAACGGCTCGATCATGCGCTGTTCCTGCGCCATCTTGCGAATCCAGTGATCCGGTTTGAGTCCCATGTGCCCCTCCGAGTTGAAAGTTAATAGTAAAGGAAGTTAAAAGGGGAAGCCCATCGTCGTCGCCACTTTTAACTTTGAACTGTGTTTACTTGAAACTGTTCTTACATCACGTCCGGCGCGGACATGCCCATCAGCGTCAGTACGCGCCGGAAGGTGAGCTGCGCCGCGCGGAAGAAGCGCAGGCGCGCCCGCGCCACGTCCGGCGGCACGTCGCTGTGCAGCACGCGCACGTTGTCGAAAATCGGGTGGAAGGTGTTCGCCAGTTCCAGCGCGTAGAAGGCGATGCGGTGCGGCTCGAAGTTGCGCACCGCCGTATCGATCACTTCGCTTAGTTCCAGCGCCTTGCGCAGGAAGGCGAGTTCGGCGTCGCCAAGCAGGCTGATGTCGGCGTCCTCGTCGCTGACGCCGCGCGCCGCCGCCTCGCGGAAAATCCCGGCGCAGCGCACGTGGGCGTACTGGATGTAGTAGACCGGGTTCTCGTTGCTCTGTTTGACGGCGAGGTCGAGGTCGAAGTTCAACTGCGAGTCGGCGCTGCGCGCCAGCAGCATGTAGCGCACGGCGTCGGCGCTGGTCTGGTCGATCAGGTCGTCGAGCGTGTCGTAGACGCCGCGCCGCGTGCTCATGCGGACTTCCTTGCCGTCGCGCACGGTGCGCACCAACTGGTTGAGGATAACGTGCAGCTTGGACGTGTCGTATCCAAGCGCTTCCAATCCGTACCTGACGACTTGCGCTTCAGTATAGTGATCAGAACCGAGGACATTGATCAGCAGATCGAAGCCACGCTCCAGCTTATTGATGTGGTAGGCGATGTCCGGCAGGGTATAGGTGGGTTCTCCGCTGCTTTTCACCACGACGCGATCCTCTGCGTCGCCCAGCGTCGTGGAGCGGAACCAGGTCGCCTCTTCCTTGCCGCTCGCTTTTGCTCTGTCTTCCGGCGACGCATCCTCGCGTTCAATCGACTTGTAGATGTAGCCGCGCTCTTCTAGAGCCTCCAGCACTTTCCAGACCGCGCCGCTCTCGTACAGGCTGTTCTCGTTGAAGAATGTGTTGTGATAAATCTGCACGCGGGCAAGTGTGACTTTTATCAAGCCGAACATCTTTGCTTCGGCGTATTCCTTGAACGGCTGCCAGCCGAAGTCCGCCCACGAATCGCCATGTTCCCTGACCAACTCGTGCGCGAAGTCGATCAGGTAGTCGCCCTGGTAGAACGTGCCGTCGTCGGGGATTTCGACCGGGCGACCGAGCGCCTCCAGATAGCGCAGGCGCAGGCTGTTGCCCAGGTTGCGCATCTGGTTGCCCGCGTTGTTGAAATAATACTCGCGCTCGACGCCGTAGCCCGCCGCTTCCAGCACCCGCGCCATCGTGTCGCCGATCACGCCGCCGCGACTGCGCCCGATGGTGATCGGTCCGGTGGGGTTGGCGCTGACGAACTCGACCTGCGCCTGCTTGCCCGCGCCGAGATCAAGCTGAGCGAGCTTATCGCCCTCGGCGATGATCGTCTCGGTCTGCTGGCGCAGCCAGTCGGGATCGAGGCGGAAATTGATGAAGCCGGGATGCACGACCTCGACCGCGCCGATGAATGCCGGTTTCGCATAGTGATTGGCGATCTGCGTGGCGATGTGGAATGGGTTTAGCTTGGCAAGCTTGGATACCTGCATGGCGATTGCCGCCGCGTAGTCGCCCTGTTCGGGGCGCTTGGGCGGGCGAATCTCGACCTCAGGGATGTCAAAGGCGGGCAAATCTCCGGCGGTCTGGGCGGCTTCAATCGCCTGCCGGACTGACCGGGCGAGTTCATTCGGCAGCAGCTTCAAGATGGGGCGTCCTTCACAGTGAAGCGGATTCTATGCTGGCGCATTCTATTCGCGTTTGCGAAGGTTGGCAAGCGTCATCTGTGGGAAATGGTAGGGGCGCAGCACGCTGCGCCCCTACGGGTAGCGGTTAATCGATCTTCGCCAGCGTCAGCGACTGGGGTTCATTGGTGATCACGCCCAGCAGCGAATCGAGCGTCGCGCTCACGCCGCCGGAAGCATCTTTGCTGAAGGTGATGCTCATGCCCGACATCACGCCAGCGGTGACGAAGCGCTGCGGGTTATCCGTCGGCAGCAGGGGCATGTCGGTATAAATCGTCCTGGCGACGAGCTGTCCCGCGTCGTCGAGCTGGATTTCCAGATTGCGCTGGTAGCTGCCCAGATAGTCGGCGACCGCCTGCGGATCGACGGGCGTATCGCTGTAGTGGGTCTGCGCGAGTACCTGACGAAGCGCCGTTTGCAGAGCCTGCTCGGTGGCGGCGTAGAAAGCGTCCGCCGTGTGATCCAGCCCGAAAGCCGTCTCGAAGACGTATTCGCGTATGCTCTCACAGAAGCTGTTGGAGAGTCCCAGGTTGCTCAGCACGACCACGCCCAGGTCGGCATCGGGCAGGAAGGCGAAATCCGCCGTGAAGCCCGCCGTATTGCCGCCGTGCATGATCAAGCGCTGACCGTGATAGCTGTCGATCATCCAGCCCATGCCGTACTGGCTGCCGCCGGGCATGGCGATTTCGGGCTTCCACGTCTCCAGAAGGTTCGCCTCGGAGACGACGCGCTCGCCGCCGGGCGCGATGCCCCGGTTGATCTGCGTGATCATGTATTTCGCCATGTCCTGCGCGTTCGACCAGACCGCGCCTGCCGGAGCGACGCCGTAGAGCGCGCGTTCCAGCTTGATGGGGAGCGTGACGATTTCGTCCGCCATCGGGTCTTCGCTGTGGGGCAGCGCGTGGTTGGGATTGGCGAGCACCGTGTCGAAGTCGAGCGTCGTGCTGGACATGCCAATTGGGTCGAAGACGCGCGTCTGCATCAGATCGTTATAGGCGCTGGCGGCGTCGCTCAAGGCTGCACCGCTGGCGACGGCATCGGCGTACCCGCCCAGCGCGACCATGAAGTTGCTGTAATGGAAGGTCTTCCCAGGCTGTGTCGCCAGTGGGATACCCGCGATCTCCTGCTCGACGCGCGCCGGTGTGAAGGCTTCCAGCGAGAACGGAATGTCGAAGCGCGGGATGCCGCTGGTCATGTTGAACAGGTCGCGCCACTCGATCTTTGCGGTTGCGGCGCTGTCGCTGAGAGCGAAGTCAGGCAGGATGTCGGTCGCGGGCGTATCCCACGAGATGACGCCATCATCGACCAGCGTCGCCGTCATCATCGTCGTCATCGACTTGGTGACCGAGCCAATCATGAAGAGCGTGCTGTCGGTCACGGGCGTGTCGTCGCCCCTGGCGAGCGTGCCGAAGCCGTTGCTGTAGACGACCTCGCCGTCCTGTACGATGGCGATTTCCGCCCCGTAGACGCCGTAGCGCGATAGGGCGCTGTCGACGTAGGTCTGGATGTCCGCCAGCGCTTTGTCGTCGAGCATAGCGGGCTGCTGGTCGCTCAGGTCAAGCGGCGTGCCAATGGTGGCGTTAAGCAGGATGGTATTCACGTCGCCCTGCACCGGCGCCAGCGCTGCCTGATCGGGCAGCAGGATGAGGATCACGTAGGTCGCGCCGCCGCTGACCTGCGCCAGCGCGACCTGGATCGCGCCCTCCGGCGTGACGTAAACGTTCTGTGTCCACGCGCCGTTCGGCAGCGGAATCTCGCTGCTGGCGACCGGCGTGGCGTTGAAATCGGGCACGATCTGCCTGACTGCCGCCTCGATGCCCGCCTGCACGTCGCTTTCGTCGGCGACGAGCAGGTAAACCGAAACGTCGCCCTTGATGTACAAGCTGTAGTCTGGCGTACTTTCGTCGTTCCACCCGGCGGGAATCTGCGTCGTGAACGGCGCGCCCGTTGCGACGGGAGCCTCCTGAGCGAACGCCGGGATCACCGCCAGCATCATGAAGGCGAAGAAAGCGACTACGAACCCTAGTGCGCGTTGCTTGCGCATGAAAAACTCCTCTCGTGAAACAATCCCCCATGTCCTATACGGAAATTGGCGGGGAGAGGTAATGATTTGCGGGGCGATTTGTCTAATTTGCACGAATCGGGGAGCGAAACGAGGCGTCAGGCGTGACCTTGAAGCTCGATCACGCCGTGCGCGCTGACGGGCGCGTGGAGATGGCAGTTCGGGCAGTCCCAGCCGTCGTGCTGCTCCACCAGCAGCGCCTGATGGCAGCGCGGGCAGCGCAGGATTTCCGCCAGCGGGCGCGCCAGCGTTGGCTGCGACGTGCCCGCCTTGCGCCCCCAGACGCGGTTGTAATCGACCTGCCAGTATTCGACGGCGACGTTCTCGACGCCGAGCAATTCCAGCAGCGCGCGCATGTGCTCGTCCGACATGGTTTTGCCGGGCATCAGGCGTGTGTTGATGCGGTTGGTCACGAACAGCAAGCCGCCCGGTCGCAGCACGCGCACCAGCTCGCGCAGGACGGCGGTCGAGTCCATCATGAATTCGAGCGCTTCCAGACAGCAGGCAACGTCGAAAGTGTCGTCGTCGAAGGGCAGGTGCTCGGCGGGCGTCCAGATCAGCGAGACGCGCCGGTCGCCGCCGATCTTGCGGGCGGCGTGGAACAGCATCCGTCGGCTGAGGTCGACGCCGACGATGCGCCCCTGAAATTGCCGATGCCGCAGCAGCGCCAGCGGCAGCCGCGCCGTCCCGGTAGCGGCGTCGAGCACCAGCGGCGCTTTGACCGGCGCGATGCCCGCCATGATCGGCTGCGCCAGCAGCATGTGGTCGTATTCCTTGCTGTAGTGTTTGATGGCGTCGTAGCGCCCGGCGAAGGCGTCGTAGAGCCAGACGACCATACGCCGCCCCAGGTAGACGCCCTCGGAGGCGATCAGCAGCCACCAGACGAGCGCCAGAATGCCGAGCGCGACCAGCCCCAGCAGCACCTCGCGGGGCAGCCAGTTCATGCCAGCAAACCCTGCTCGCGCAGCCAGGGGGCGCAGCGTGCGATCCCGGTGTCGAGGTCAACCTTGGGCGACCAGCCGAGCAGGTCGCGCGCTTTCGCCATGCTGTAGGTGACCTGGCGCTGGAGGAAATGCACCTGATCCGGCATGTCGCGCGCCATGCTGATGCGCGGCGCGACCAGCATCACCGCCCAGGCAGCGGCGTAAACCAGCGAGGGCGGGATCGCCAGCCAGTTGTCGTGCCCGGCGAGCAGCGAATAGCGCCCCAGAAACTCGCGCCATGCCGGGGCGGGATCGGGCGCGCAGTGGAAAATCTGCCGGGCAGCCGCCGGGTGCGTCGACGCCACGATCATCAGATCAACCACGTCGTCGACGTAAATCGGGGAGGCGGAGCCGTGCCCGCTGCCGACGAACGGCGTCGGATTGATGCGGGCGATCTGGAACAAGCCGCGCGTCCAGTTGACCGCGCCCGCGCCGTAAATCATGCCGGGGCGAATGATGGTGTAGGGGATGCTCCCGGCGCGGACGACTTGCTCGGATTGCAGCTTGGTGAGGCAGTAGGGATCGGCGCCGGGCGCGGGCGTCATCTCTTCGGTGACGCTGCCCGCGTAGTTGTAGCCGTAGACCGAAACGGTGCTGACGTGGACGAAGCGCTCCGCGCCCGCCTCGGTCGCCGCCTGCAAGCACGTTGCGCGTGCCCTCGACGTTGACCGCCTGCTGCTCGCGGTAGCTGGTGAAGACGGCGGCGGCGTGAAAGACGACGCGGCAGCCCGCCGCTGCGCGGCGCATGGCGTCGGGGTCGGTCACGTCGCCCTCGAAGACCTCGATCCCGGCGTCGCGCAGGAAGCCCGCTTTGCGCGGCGACCGCGCCAGCGCGCGCACGCGGACGCCTTCACCCGCGAGGCGAAGCGCCAGCGCGCCGCCCAGAAAGCCGGTCGCTCCGGTGATCAATACCTGTTGGTCGGTCAAATCCATGCGATCAAGTCCTGCCCAGAGTATCGCTCACGGCTGGGGCTGTTCGGTCTCCGTCGGCGGCATTTCTTCTTCTCCAACCAGGTCTTCGCGGAACTGCATGGCGTAGAGCCGCGCGTAGAGACCATGCAGCGCCAGCAGCTCCTCGTGCGACCCCAGCTCGATCACGTTGCCCTTTTCCAGCACGGCGATGCGGTGCGCGATGCGGACGGTGCTCAGGCGGTGCGCGATGATCACGGTCGTGCGCCCCTGCATCAGCCGCGCCAGCGCGTCCTGAACTTCGTGCTCGCTTTCGCTGTCCAGGCTGGAGGTGGCTTCGTCGAGCAGCAGCACGCGCGGGTCTTTGAGCAGCGCGCGCGCAATCGCCACGCGCTGGCGCTGCCCGCCGCTCAGGCGGATGCCGCGCTCGCCGACGATGGTCTGGTACTGGTCGGGCAGCTCCATGATGAACTCGTGGGCGTTGGCGGCTTTGGCGGCGTCGATGACCTCCGCTTCGCTCGCTTCCAGCCGCCCGTAGACGATGTTCTCGTAGATCGTGCCGCCGAACAGCAGCGTTTCCTGAGGCACGACGGCGATCTGGTCGCGCAGGCTGCGCTGCGTCACGCGGCGCAGATCGACGCCGTCCATACAGACGCTGCCGACGGTGGGATCGTAGAAGCGCGGGATCAGGTTGAAGATGGTGGTCTTGCCCGCGCCGCTCGGTCCGACCAGCGCCAGAATCTCGCCGGGGGCGATGTCGAGGTTGATATCGTGCAGGACTTCCTGTCGTTCGTCGTAGCTGAAGGAGACGTGATCGAAGGTGATGCGCCCGTCCACGCGGGAAAAGCTCTGCGCGTCCGGCGCGTCGACGATCTCCGGCACGATGTCGAGGATTTCAAAGACGCGCTTGGTCGCGCCGAACGCCTGCTCGAACGACGAATACAGGTTGACAATCGAGCCGAGGCTGCCCGCGACGCTGACGCCGTAGATCAGGAAGGCGATCAACTCGCCGCCGGTCAGACGACCCGCCAGCGCCTCGCGCCCGCCGAACCACAGGATGACCGCGATCCCGCCGAAGCCGATGAAGCCGACCAGCGGACCCAGCACGGCGCGAATGCGCAGGATGGAGAGGGCGATCCTGAAGGCGCGCATGACCGCGTCCGAGAAGCGTTCCTGCTCGAACGGCTCGCGCCCGAAGGTCTTGACCTCGCGGATCGACTGAAGCACTTCGCTGGCGACCGTCAGCGCGCCCGCCAGCTCGTCCTGCACCTGCGTGCTGGAACGGCGCAGGATCCTGCCGAAGACCGCGCCCAGCCCGCCGATCAGCGGCGCCATCACGATGATGAACAGCGTCAGCCGCCAGTTGAGCACCAGCATGATCACCAGCGATCCGATCACGATCAAGACCTGCTGGAGCAGGGTATTGATGTTGTTGGTTAATCCGCTGCGGATCATGGTCACGTCGCTGGAGAGGCGCGAGATCAGCTCGCCGACGCGCCGCTTGGAGAAGAAGCCCAGCGAGAGGTCTTGCAAATGGCGGTACAGCTCCAGCCGGAGATCGACGACGACTTTCTCGCCGACGTAGTTGACGAAATAGGTCTCGACCAGCGACGACAGCGAGCGGACGAGGAACACGATCAACAGCAGGATCGTGATCTGGTCGAGAAGCTGCATGTCGTGGGCGACCAGAACCGAATCGACCACGCGCTGGATGACCGCCGGGAAGACGAGGCTGAGTCCCGAACTGACCAGCAGCGCCACAAAGGCGATCAGCATATAGCGCGTGTAAGGTCTGAGATAGCTGAACATCCGCCGCCAGTTGAGCGGAACGTCAGGCGTTTCGCCGGAGTCGCTGGGGCGATTGCTCCGCCGCGTTGAGCGCGTAAACATGGAACTATGGCTCTCGGTTATTTGTGCAAAGCGGCACTATTCTAGCACGCGCGCGCTTGGAGAGGGTAAACCACGCCTGTAGCTCAGGGTGGAGATGAGCCAGCGACCGCCGGGAGCTTGAAGGTGAAGGCGCTGCCCTTGTCGAGTTCGCTGACTGCCCACAGGTCGCCGCCGTGCCGGTGAACGATGCGGCGCGCCATCGTCAAGCCAAGACCGCCGCCGGGAAGCGCCTGCACGCGCTCGTCGCGCGAGCGATAGAGGCGGTCGAAGATCAGCGCCAGATCGTTTTCGCTGATCCCGATCCCGCGATCCGCGACCGAGCAGAAGACCATCTCGGCGTCGCTCCAGGCGTGGACGGCGATCATCTGCTCCGCGCCGGAATAGAGGATGGCGTTGTGCAGCAGCTTGTAGACGACCAGACGAAGCCGTTCGGCGTCACCCATCACCAGCGGCAGCGGGTCCTGCACCGAGACGAGGATCGTGATCTGCTTCGCCTGCGCCATCGGCGTCAGTTCGGCGATGGCGCTCTCGATGGGCTGCCTGAGGGCGACCGGCGCGTGCTTGAGCGGCATCCCGGCTTCCATCCACGCCAGATCGACCAGTTCGGCGGCGAGATCGTGCAGCTTGTTGGCGGTGGTGCGCACGCGGCTGAGAAATAGCTGCTGGTCGGCGTTGAGTTCGCCGACCGTGTCGATCAGCTCGGCATAACCGATCAGGGCGGCGATAGGGTTGCGCAGGTCGTGCGCCATCGTCGTCACGAAGGCTTCGCGGCGCTTGTCGAACTCGCGCTGCTCGGTCACATCCTCAAGCAGCACGATACGGCGCCCGTCAGGGAGGGTTGCCGCTGTGCCGGAGGCGAGGCGGCGGCGCGGCAGGTGAACGTCAATCGTGTGCTCATCGGAGCGCTCGAACAGGCTGAGCAGCGGCGCATTTTTCGGGAAGCAGGCACGCGGCTGCGCGCCGATCAACTGGTCGAGCGGCGTGTCGAGCAGGGCTGCCGCTGCCGGGTTGGCTTGCTCAATGATTCCGGTGCTGTCCGCGATCAGAATGCCGTTCGAGCTGCGCTCGAACACGAAGGCGTTGATGTCCGGGGTCATGACGAGGTGACTTCTTGCCAGGGCGCGTCTGCGGCGAGATTGACTGTGCTGCCGGACGGAAAGCGAATCGTCGTGCCCTGCGCCGAGCGGGTCACGCTGACGCCGTGCTGCGTCACGGTGACCGGGCTGCCCCAGTGGAACGCGCCGCCCGTCCAGACGTGGGTTTTCGAGAGGATGCGCACGCCGAGCACGCGCAGGAGCAGGTGCAGCGGCACCAAGCCCATCGTGCTGCCGCGCTCGCCCATGCCGCGCGCTTCGTCGGCGTGGTAGAACTCGTAGAAGGCTTTGGCGTCGCGCAGCGTCGCCGTCTGTGCCGCCAGCAGCCGCTTGAGCAGGTCGGTGGCAAGGTCAACGCGCTCGTGCTCGATCAAGCCTTCGCCCATCAGCGTCAGCCAGTACGCCCAGACGCCGACGCTCCCCTCGGTGCGGGCGGGGTCGTAGTAGGGGTCTTGCGCCGAGAACATCAGGATGCCGTTGGCACGCCAGAACTCGGCGGGGTTGGTCAGATGCTCGATCAGCGCGGCGGCGCGCTCCGGCGCGATGCCGACCGACCAGAGCGGCAGCAGCCCGTTCAGGTCGAAGCCGTCCGTCGCCATCGTCTTCACGCGGACGTGATAGACCCCGGCGATACCCTCGACGCGGATGCGGTCGATCTGCGAGAAGACGCGCTGGCTGGTGTAGACGCCTCGGCTCGGCGTCCAGGTGAAGGCGTCGCCGTCTTCCTGAACGCGGTTGCCCTCGGCGTCGACGCCGCTCAGGTGCAGCTTCAACCGGGGTGGCGCTGTCCCGCCGATCACCTCGACGATCAGGCGGTTGGGTGGGTCGAGCCGCAGCGCCAGGATGTGATCTTCGCCGCCGCGCCCGTTCTGAAGCACGGGGACGCTTCCGGTCGTCAGGTGCGTATCGCGGTCGCGGTAGGTGTAGCGCTTCTCCGCCGGATTCCAGAGCGCTTCCAGCCGCGCCGCCAGTTCGTCGGCGCGCTGGCTGAGCCGCTGCTCGTCGTCATCCCGGCGCAAATAATAGGCGATCTCGCGCAAACTGATGGCTTCCGAGAGCAGATACGCCAGCAAATCCGGCGTTTCGACGGCGCGGATGTCGGCGTTCTGTCCCCAGGGCAAGCCGAGCGCGAAGGTCGGCATGTAGGGATAACCAGTCTGGGCTTGATCCTGCCATTCGGGGAAGCCGTCCTGGTCGGCGTCGCAGGCGAGCCAGCGCTCGAAGAAGCGCCGCAAGCCGGGGTAGACTTCGCTCAGGAAAGCATCGTCTTCGCTGTACTGCCAGATGCCCCACGCCAGCCGCGCCAGCACGGGCAGGCAGAGCACGCCCTGCTGCTGCCCGGCGAGTCCCGGCTTCCAGTCGATCCAGCCGTCGTCACGCTGCCCGGCGAGGTAGTTGCGCAGCACGCCCTGCGCCATCTCCGCGTCAATGGGCGCGAGCGCCAGCGCCGACAGATACGCCAGCGTCGGGTTCTGACCGCTCCAGCCGCGCGGGTGATCGGTGCCGTCGCCGCGCGGGCTGTAGCCGCGCCCCGGCTGACGCGGCGTGACAAACGACGCATCCGGCAGGCTGGCGGTCGGCTTGAGGAATGACTGCACGACCTGCTGGTACGCAAAGGCGATGGTCGCGTCGGTATCGTCGTCGCCCGTTTCGATCTGAGGAATCGCTTGCGCTGCCTGGGTGATGCGGCGCAGCGGGGTGTTCCAGGGCTGCTTAAGCCACTGCTGCGCCTGCGCCAGCGCCGCCGCCGGATTGGACAGCCCGGCGTGAACCCAGCGCACGACCACCTGACCGTTTGCCGGGAGCTTAAGGCTGGCGCTGAGGGTGTTGGGGCTGTTGCTCCTGCCGTTTTCCAGCACGACCACCGGGTTCAGATTGCCGATTTTGCCGAATGCCAGCGCGTGCCCGCCGCCCGGCAGCGGGATCGCGCTGAGCTTCAACTCCTGCCCCTGCGCCCCGGCGAAGCCGATCAGGTCGAAGCCCAGTTCGAGCGCCTGCCCGCTGTTCTTGACCGTGAAGCGCGCGCCGACCGTGTGCGAGTCGATCACCCAGAAATCCGCGCGCAGCGCCAGACGCGGCGTGATTTTGGCGGTCGCCTGAGCGTAGCCGGGCGCGAACGCCGTGATCACGGGTGGGCTGGTGTATGCCTGATACTGGAAAATCGGGGCGGTTGTCGACGCGCCAGAGCGGGACGAGGCTCGCCAAGCCGACGCGCCCGCCGTATCTGGTCTGAAGCGCCAGCGCCGGATTGCCCGGCGCGCCGGGCATCAGCTCCCAGACCTGATCGTCGAGATAATCCGTCTGGCTCAGGCGCGCGTCGGCAGCGATCTGCAAGGCGAGTGGTTGGTCGGGCGTGAGCTGCCAGCGCGTCATCGTGACATCCCGGCGATCAGTTGTTACCGAGCTGCCACGTACCGTCGGCTTCGTTCAAACGGAACAACTCACCGTCGAGGCTGTAGACGATGTGATAGCCGGGTCCCGGCACGTAATTGCCGTTCGCGTCGATGGTGCCGCCGTAGTGATACTCATACTGGCTGACGTAGCCGAACTCCGGCGTCACGCCCCAGCCGAGCGCTTCGCGCAGTCCGGGCGATTCGCGCCAGAGCTTGCCAAAGCCGCGCTGCGGCTGATAGCGTCCTTCCGGCGGGACGAGGCTCGGATCGTTCTCCGGCTCGCCGTCTTTGAAAGTGTCTTCGTAGACTTCCCAGGTGCCGTGCCCTTCGCCCGTGATCTTGAGTACCCAGATTTGCTTGATCGGTTCCAGCCAGAACATGCGCCCGTGCTCGAAGAGTTCCTCGGCGACCTGAACCGGCTCGACCACCGGGGTGGGGAAATTGGGCGGCAGGGGGGTTGGTCCCTGCGTGGGAGGAACGCTCGTCGCGGTCGGCGCGCTCGTGGCGGTATCCGACGGCAGTGGCGAACTGGTCGCGGTGAAGGTCGGCGGCGCGACGGCAGCTTCCGTCACGCTGGGCGCCTGTGAGATTTCGGTGGGAATCTGGGTTGCCGGGATAGTAGTACTTTCGGGCGATGCTGCCTCGGTGCTTTCTGGGGTGTTCGTTGGGGTGACGACGATATACACCACCTCCGGCGGAGGTCCCTGACATGCCGTGATCACGGTGATGACCAGCAGAAAACCGATGAGCATACGAAATCGCATACGTGTCTCCAAATCAAGGACGACCCGCAGGGCGCCCCATGACAATGCCGAACTCCGATTGTAGCAGACGTGCCTTGAGATGCAAGACACGCCAAGCTTAAGCCAGCCTGCGACTTTCGCATGTTAAAATAGCACTGGACGAGTCATAACGAGCCAGAAAGACCGCAGGCATGAGATGGGGCTTAAACCCAAAGCGATTACGCTTAATAAAACCGCGAGTTACCTCGAAATTACTTGGGACGACGACCTGGTTTGTCGCTATCCCCTGTCTGAGCTTCGGGAGGCTTGTCCGTGCGTTGAATGCCGGGGCGGTCATCAATACATGGGGCGCGAATTCGAGCCTGATAACCTCCTTTCACTGAAACCCGCCCGCTCGTATAAGATCGAGTCGCTTGAGATGATCGGCAACTACGCGCTGCAACCGATCTGGGATGACGGGCATCATACCGGCATTTACACCTGGGATTATTTGAGGCGGTTATGTCCAGAAAAGTCGTGATGCAGCGTGATCCCGACGAGATGGGCTTGTTCTCACTAGCAACCTTTCAAACGCTGCGCCTTGAAGCGCTTGATCTGTTGGATCGTAGTCTGGCAGAGGGAACACCGGAACATCTGGAGCGCTTTCTGGAGCAGCAGGTCGCCCAGGAGCCGCCGCCGCTGGAACTGCTCAGCCAGATCGCCGAGGATGTCCATCAACGCCTGCTGACGCTGCGCCAGCGTGATTTCGATGCCCGCGATCACATCCGGCGAACGCTGAAGAAGGATTACGGGTTCGATGCCAGCCCCTTTCTCCCGGCGGATACGCTGGACTATCACAGCCTGAGCCTCGAAGACATCCTGCGCTTCGTCGGCGATCAGCAGCCGCAACTGAGCAAAGATGCCCAGCAGGCATTGTGCCAGCTTCTTCAGGAATCGCTGGCGGATGCGGCGCTGATTTACGCCGATATGTCGCTGGCGGAACACCTCTATACCTACCTCATGGACTGGCTGATGGCGCTCCATATCGTCAGCGTGCGCGGCGCGTGGGCGGATGACCTGGGCGACGCCGACCAGTTCCCGATCCACTGAGCGCCTCCTGAGCGCTTGGTCAAGGTATCCAATATCGCTTGTCGAAATTGTGAAAACGGGTATGATTTCTTTTGGCACTACAGCCCGTCTGTAGCCAGGAAGTGTACTCGTCGTAATCAAAAAGATAACGTGGTTTCCTAATATCGAGAAGGAGTCCTTACAATGAAGGCGTTTAGCCGGAAGTTTCTGTTCCTAGCGGCGCTCCTTGCGCTGCTGGTCGCCCCAATGATAAGTGTGCAGGCGCAGGATACGGTCAACCTGGTGCTGTGGCATTCCAAGCAGGATGCTGAAGGCGACGCGCTGTTGGCGTTGATCGACGCCTTCCAGACGGCAAACCCGAACATCACGGTCGAGCAGGTGTATAACCCGGATGCGACGCTTGTCAACAGCTTCACCGCTGCGGCGGGCGCTGGCGAGGGTCCTGACATGATCCTCACCGCCAACGACCACACGGGTCCCTGGGCGAGCGCCGGGCTGGTCAAGGACATCAACATGGATGTCAACAGCGACCTGCGCGCGCAAGCCAGCGACACGGGCTGGGGCTTGTTTGAATTCAACGGCGGTCTGTACGGCGTCCCCTACAGCGCCAAGACGCTGGCGTTCTTCTACAACAAGGCGTTCGTGCCGGATGCTCCGGCGACCTGGCAGGACGTGCTCGACATCTCCAAGCAGGTACACGCCGATGACGACACCGTGACCGGGCTGGCGTTCCAGAACGGCTTCTTCCACAGCGCGGGCTTCCTGTTCTCGCTCGGCGGGCAGTTGATGGACGCCGACGGTAACGCGGACTTTGCCGACGGCACGCCCGGCGCGGACGCGATGGATGCCTTCCTCCAGTTCCATCAGGATATGTACAATCTCAGCCTCGACGAGACGAGCGGCGTGGTCGTGGACGGCTCGTCGCCGAACCCCGGCTTCCAGCAGAGCACCGTCGCCATGGTTTACGACGGCATCTGGAACCTGGCGCAGTACGAAAGCGACCTCGGTGAAGACCTCGGCGTGAGCGTCATGCCGAAGCTCGACAACGGCAACGTCCCGGCGCTGTTCGCTCAGGGCGACGGCTTCTATCTGAGTTCCAACGCCGACGACGCCAAGACTGCCGCCTTCATCGAATGGGCGAAATTCGTGACCGGCGAAGAAGGTCAGAATATCGCGGCGAAGCAGGGCGGTCTGCTGCCGGTCAACCCGAACGTAACCGTCGATGACCCGAACCTCCAGGTCTTCGCGGAACAGTTCGCGCTCGGCACGCCCTTCCCGAATCGCCAGGAACTTGGCGCTTTCTGGACGCCGATGGCGGACGCGATCACGGCAGTGAGCGCTGGCGGCGAGACCCCGGATCAGGCGCGCTCGGATGCCTACAGCTTGATCCAGTCGGCTATCGACGACATGCACCAGATGACTCCAGAGGCGACCGCATCGTCGTAGCCTGTTGATGCTTCCTTGAAGTTCGCGCAGGGCGAGGGCGATAGAACAACGTTGCCCTTGCCCTGTTCGTTTTTCGGAAACTTGTTTTCCGCAAGGCGGGAGAATTATGGCGACCGTTACGGAACCTCATCCTTATTCCAGGGCGTCGAGGTCGATGTGGGATAACATCAGGCAGGGCGTGCGCGCCAGCGGGCTGCCCTGGGCGTTCATTGCTCCGTCGCTCATCGTGATGCTCTTTATTACCTTCATTCCGCAAGCCTATCAAATTGTGGTCTCATTTCAGGACTTCAGGGCGCAGAACCTGGGCGGTATTCCCGCGCCATACGTCGGTCTCGACAACTTCCGCAATGTGCTGACCACCAACCTGAACCTTGCTAACTACAACTTCTTCCCGCTGCTGGGCTTCAATCTTGTCTGGACGTTGATCAACGTCGCCTTCCACGCCTCGATTGGCTTGGCGGTAGCGCTGGCGCTCAATGCCGAGCACGTGATCGGGCGGCGCATTTACCGCGTGCTGTTCGTGCTGCCCTGGGCGCTGCCCGGCTACATCACGGCGCTGATCTGGAACAACCTGTGGCAGCGCAACGACGGCGGCGTCAACCTGCTGCTCGAATCGGTCAACAAATATCTGGGCACGAACCTGCCGACGCGCACCGACTGGCTGGGACAGCTCGATCCGCCGATTGACCTGCGCGCGATCATCCCGGCGGCGGTGATTATCGTCTGCGCGCTGCTGGTGTTCTGGCTGGTGCGGCGGACGCTGCGGCTCGGCTTGACCAATCCTCAGAACGGGCGGCTGGACGTGTCGCGCACCGTCCTCAGCATCGGCGGCGCGATCATCCTCGCCTTGACGGTGATCGGGACGCTGATCGACGTGCTGGTGTATCAATCGACGGCGTCCAACCCGGTCGTGCAGATGTTTGACCGCGCGGGCGCGCCTGTGCTGGCGTTCTACGCCGTGTTGATCGCCAATGTCTGGCTGGGCTGGCCCTTCATGATGGTGGTAGCGACGGGCGCGCTGCAAAGCATCCCGCCTGACCTGTACGAAGCCGCCGACGTGGACGGCGCGAGCAAGTGGACGCAGTTCCGCCAGATCACGCTGCCGCTGCTGCGCCCGGCGATGGTTCCGGCGATCATGCTCGGCACGATCTGGACGTTCAACCAGTTCAACGTGATCTTCTTCATCACGGCGGGCGGTCCGCGCGGGCAGACCGACCTGCTGGTGACGCAGGCGTATAAGCTGATCCAGCAGGAACAGCTTTACGGCGACGCGGCAGCCTTCAGCATCATCGTCTTCTTCATCCTGCTGATCATCACGTTGATCAACAACCGTGTCACCCGCGCGACCAAAGCATACGACGAGGCTTGAGATGAGCGCTCAACGAACTGCGACGCTTCCCGAAGCACGTATTCACCAGCCATCGGCGCTGGAGCGCTGGCTGACTCCCAAGCAGCGCGGGATCATCATCCGGCAGATCTTCCTGCAAATATTCCTGCTGTTTATGGCGGTCGTCGTCCTGTTTCCGGTGCTGTGGATCGTCTCGATGGCGGTCGATCCGCGTGGCGTAACGCGCCCGACCGACCTGACGCTGATCCCCGCCAACGCCAACCTGAACGCCTTCAACCGCCTGCTGACCGAGCCGTTCTCGAACGTGCTGCCGCTGTATTTCGGCGACCTGCTGATGAACAGTCTGTTCATCGCGCTGGGGATTTCGGTCTTCACGGTGATACTGGGTTCGTCGGCGGCATACGCTTTCTCGCGCTTCCACTTCATCGGGCGGCAGGCGGGGATGCTCGGCTTCATCGTCCTGCTGCTGCTGCCGACGACCGGCGTGGTCATCCCGCTCTACATCCTGTTCAGCGCGATACAGGTCAACAGCGTGCTGGCGGCGGCGATCCCGGCGTTCTTCGGGTCATCGCTGGTGGCAGCGGTGATCTACGTCGTCTATACGCTGGTGCGCAATTTCTCGAAGCACGTCCCGGATCGCTGGTTCAACCCCGGTGCGCCAGCGGTGACGGCGGTGGTCGCGCTGCTCATGCTGGCGGCGATCCTGCTGACCTTCTTTACGATGTTCGAGCGCAGCGCCCTTTACAACAACGTCATCGAGCAACCTTTGAAGACGCTCAGCGACGACCTGTCGAGCGCCGAGAAAGACTACAACCAGCGCGTCAGGAGCGTGCAGACGCGCCAGAATACCGCCATGTCTGCCGAGCAGCGCGCGGCGACGGCGGCTGACGAACTGACCGTCCTCCAGAACCTGCAAACCCGCGTCGACGGTTTGCAAACTAAAGACGAGATTCTGCCGATCCTGCAGGCGGAAGTGGATGCGCGGCAGGGCGAAGCAAACGCCGACAGCGACGTGGCGCTGCAAGTGCTGCAAACCGCCATCCCGATCCTCAATTCGGGCGGCGTCGCGGGCTTCAAGGCGGGTCTGGCGACCGCCATCGATACGGCGCAGTCAGACGCTGCCGATTTGCAGCAGAAGGCGCAGAGCGCGCGGGCGAACGCCGACAGCGCTGCTGCTAATCTGGCGGACTCGCAGACGACGTTCCAGGCGGCGCAGGATGCCTACGACACGCAGACCGCGCAAATCTACGCTATCCGCGATCAGGGATTCTGGGGCGCGCTGCCCTACATGCTGCTGGCGTGGATCGGCGGCTTGGTCGGCGCGGCGCTGCTGTGGGGTATCACCTACCTCCTGCGAGAGCGGGTGCAGCCGCGCGCGCTGGTCAATCTGTTCGGCTGGGCGGTGATGCTGGCGGTCTTTCTGGGGCTGGGGCTGGTCGCGCTGCAAGGGCGCATCGCTGGCACGTCGCTGACCGCCTCGCAAACCCTGCGCACGACGCTGCTTGGTCTGGCGCTGGCGTTCGCGTCCGGCGGGCTGCCGTTCGCCATCTGGAATTTGAAGGGCTACTTCGACACGATTCCGAAGGAGCTGGAAGAAGCGGCGCTGATCGATGGCGCGGGGCTGATGGGGACGTTCATCCGCATCATGATCCCGCTCTCGCTCCCGGCGTTCGCCATCGTCATCCTGTTCAGTTTCATGAACGGCTGGACGGAATTCATCCTGTCGTGGATTTTCCTGACCGGGCATACCGAGAGCTACACACTGGCGATGGCGCTGGCGACGATGGCGAACGGCGCGAACACTGCGCCGCCGGACATGCAGAAATTCGCCGCCATGTCGATCCTGATCTCGATCCCGATTATGGTGCTGTTCTTCGGCTTCCAGCGCTGGATCGTCGGCGGCTTGGCGATTGGCGGCGTGAAGGGGTAGACGAGCCGCACATCGGGCATGTTTTGCAGGGGCACAGCGCGCTGTGCCCCTTTTCTTTGCGCGAAGGTTACTGGAACATGCCGACCTCGCCAAAGGTGGGCGAGAGCAGGTCGAGGATGGCGGGATTGCCGACCAGATTGCACAGCGGTACGTCCGCGGTGTGAATCTCGTCGAGCGGCGCGTCCGGGTTGAAGTAGTTGTACACGTCGCGCGCGTTGCCGCTGATGACGGGCACGGATTCGCTGAATTCGAGCCAGGTCGGGTTGTGCAGCGCCATCACCAGGATGAAATCGCCGCCCGGTGAAAAGACGATCCCGGCGTCGCCGTGCGTATCGGGTATCCAGCCGTGCTTGTGCGCGACGCGCACGCCGTCAGGCACGCCCGCCTCGATGAAGTTGTAGATGTGGTTGTAGGTCATCACGTCGAGCATCTTGCGGCATTCGATCTGGCTGTACTCGCCGGGGAAATCATCGATCAGGTCGCCCGTGCCGTCGCTGGCGCACTGGTAGATGTCGTGCAGCAGCATCCCCATATCCGAGACGGTCATCTGGTTGTAGGGGTCCGGCTCGGCGCTGATCTGATCCGCCTGCGTGTGCGGCGGCGCCTGCGGGGCTTGCGGCGTGATGAACGGGTCGTCGGAGTAGGGCGTCAGAATAAAGGTGTTGTCCAGCCCCAGCGTTTGCAGGAAGGCGGTGACGCGCTCCGCGCCCGTGTAGGGGTTGCCGTCGCCGATCAGCGCGAGCATTTTGTTGGTGTTGATGTTCTCCGAGCAGATCATGACCTCGGCGATGATGTTGGCGGTGGCGTCGTCGGGCGTGTCGTTGATGCGGCTGAACAGCGTGGCGAGGATGGCGATCTTGTTGATGCTCATGCCGCTGAAGGCGACGTTCGGCTCGAAGGCGAGCGTTTCGCCCGTCTTGAGGTTCATCACGAACAGCGCGCCCAGGCGGCTGGTCTGCGGGTCGAAGTCGGCTTCGAGCATCCGGTTCCACAGCTTCTCGCCCAGCGCGGCGAACTCCGGGCTGACCTCGCCGACGGCAGCCTGCTCGACAATCGAGGGCGTCGGCGTGAGCGTCGGCAGGTGCAAATTCGTCTGGCTGATCTGCTGCACGCTGTCCAGATTGCCCTGAATGTCGAGCAAATCGGCGGCGACCCAGCCGTAGCCGTTGGGCGAAGCGGGATAGGCGATCTGCACCCAGGGCAGCAGGGTGTGGCGCGCCGTGATCTCGAAGCTCTCACCCGCTTCGGCGACGCCGACCCGGTCGTAGTCGGTGCCGGGACCGTAGCGGATGTTGATCTCGCCCAGCACAGTGCCGGTGACGGCGTTCGGGGGCAGAGTCGGCGGGGCAGGGCTGGCGCTGGCGGGTGATAAGGCGGTCGCGTCGAGCGACGGCGGCGGCAGGGTTGCCGTGGGGAGGATCGTTCCGTTCAAGACCTGCTCGCTGAAGGGGACGCTGTTGATGTCGCCCTGAACGCTGACCAGATCGTTGAAGACCCAGCCGATTGGCTGGAGCGTCGCCGGGTCTGCGAGCAGCACCCAGGGATAGAACTGGCTGCGCCCGACGACCGCATACTGCGTGCCGCTGACGATCTGACCGACAATATCCGTATCCAGTCCCGGCTCTGAGCGCAGGTTTGCCTGACCGACGGCTTCGGCGGTGACCGGAGGTGGTTGCGCATGGACAATCACGAGCGTGCAGAACAGGGCAAGGAGCGTTAATCCGAGGCGTAACTTCACAGGGTTCCTCTCAGCCATTCCGGCGATTGCGCAGCGCATTATAGCACGACCCAATTGGGAAAATCTGTATTGACACGCCCGCGTTCTTTGCTAGAATTCATTTACTCCATGCCGAAGTGGCGGAAATGGCAGACGCGCTACGTTCAGGGCGTAGTTCTCGCAAGGGAGTGCGGGTTCGACTCCCGCCTTCGGCACAAAGCTCAGGTTAACGCCTGAGCTTTTTTGTTGCCTGCGGCTTGCGCAGCTTTGCTATAATGATCGCTGTAGCGGCACGCGCCGTTAGGTGACGTTCGGCAGCGGGGAACGGTTGATGCAGGAAAAGCGGGCAGAGAAACGCAGGCGGGGCGGGCAGATTTCCGGTATGCAGGTGATGTTCGCCGCCATTCTGTCGATTGGCTTGATTCTGGCGATCAACTTCAGCGCCCGCATCGCGGCGGGGCAGCCGCTTCAGGAAGCCTACAGCCGCGTGAAAGGCGAAATTGCCACCCTTGACGTGCAGCACGCCGATCTCACCGCGCAGCGCGATTACGTGCTCAGCGACGCCTACGTCGAAGCGTGGGCACGCGCCGACGGCAAGATGGTGCGCGACGGCGAAGTGCTGGTCGTGCCCGTGCCCGCCAGCGCCGACGTGGAGACGACGCCCGAACCGCAGGTGGATATTCAGGATGTGCAGTTGACGCCGACGGAAACGCCGCCCTGGGTGCTGTGGTGGCAGATTTTCTTCGACAGCCCGCCGCCTCGCTTGCCCGCCGGGAACGGGAACTAAGCGCTATCTGTTGTGTAGATAATGGGTGCTTCGGGGCGTTCCATCGAACGCCCTTGTTATTCCTCGCTGGAATTCGGCGGCTGCGCGCCGGGCAGCCCGCTGATCTGCGCGGATACGCTGCCCGCGATCACGACTGCCGCGCCGACCTGCGCCGCCGCGACTTTGATCACGCCGATGCCAATTCGTTCACCGTCGGGCGTTTCGACGCTGCTGGTCAGCGCGCCGACCTCGCGCCCATCAAGGCTGATCGGCGCGGGCGCTTCGACCCTTTCGTCCAGCCGGAGCGAGACGATGGTTTTCGCCAGCCGCCCCCGGCTTTCCATGCGGGCGATGATCTCCTGCCCGGTGTAGCAGCCCTTCGTGAAGCTGACTTCATCCCATAGCCCGACTTCCAGCGGAATGTAGTCCGTGCTGAGTTCGCTGCCGACGCCCGGACGCCCGGCGCGAACGCGCAGGACGTTGTAGGTCAGCGACCCCGCCGGGAGCAGCCCAACGTCAGCGCCTGCTTCGAGCAGCGCTGTCCAGACCGCAGCGGCGGCGTCATCCGGCACGATCAAGCGCCAGTGCCCGCCGACGAGCGGCTGGTCGCGGGCGATCACGACCGCTGCCCCGGCGATCTCCGCTTCGGCGCTGTGCATCGGGGCAAGATCGGGCGCAAACCGGCTGCCGACGGCGTCCGCCGCCGCGCCGTGCAGGACGAACTGGCGCGTCGAGACGCCCAGATCGCCCAAATGCACCTCGTCGTTGAAGAAGATGTTGCGCTGCAGGTAGCGGCGCAGCGCCTCGCCGCGCCCCGGCTCGGTGAGCACGAGCGCCGTTTCGCCGCGATGGTAGACGGTCGGCGCGGTCGAGGATGCGGGCATTGGCGTTGGTGAAAATGGTGGGGCTGCCTTCGCCTGGCTTGAGCGCGAGCAGGTCGTTGGTCGAGATGCGGTGCAGCAGGTCGATGCGGTCGCGCCCGCTGACCTCGATGCGCCCCTCGTGCGAGCGATCCATCAGGACGGCGGCTTCGAGCGCGGCATGATATTCGCGGCGCTGGTCGCCGTAATGCAGCGGGATGCCGTCGGCGGCGAGGACTGCGCCGCGCGCCATCTGTTGATCGACCAGAGTCATGCTTCGCTCCGCCGCTCCAGCAGCTCGGCGTTCGGGTTCTCCGTAAATTCCACCCACGACCAGCCAGTAGGGGGATCGATGCGTTTGTCGAGACGGTAGTGGTAAACGTAGGTGAGCCGCTCGCCCCCTTCGTCCTGCGAATAGAGCAGCGCCACCGGAGGGACGAAGCTGCCATCGGGCTTGCCGCCGCTGATTAGCGCGCCCTCGTCAATGTCGAGGGGGAGTTCCCGTCGCAGCGCCCGCAGCGCGGCTTGATGGGGGAGTTCACCCTCGCCGATCTGCGCCTTTGGCTCGAACAAGCGGGTGTCATTCCGCAGCGCCAGATTCTCGTATACAGGGATTGCCTGCGCCACGTAGGCGAAGCGGTAATCGATCAGCGGGTCGCCGCGCCTGCCATGCTCGCCGCGAAGCCGCGCCGCGACGATCTCGTAGAGCGTGTTGGCGGCTTCGTCGAACGAGTCGTTCAGGACGAAGTGATCGCAGTTGCGGGCGTAGCGCAGTTCCTCAGGGACGCGCAGCAGCCGCTTGGCGATCTCGGCTTCACGCTCGCCCCGGTCGCGCATCCGCTCGATCAGGCTGCCGATGGACGGCGCCTGAATGAAGATCGAGACCACGTTGTCGGGGAAGATCGCGCGCGCTTCCGCTGCGCCGTAGACCTCGATGTCGGCGATGATGTAGCGTCCCTCGTTCAGCGCCGCTTCAATGTCCGCGCGGGGCATTCCGTAAAGATTGCCGTGAATGATCTGATGTTCGAGCAGGTCGCCCGTGTCGATCATCCGCCGGAATACGTCCGTAGAGACGAAATAATGCTCGCGCCCTTCCTGCTCGCCGGGACGCATGGGGCGGGTCGTGACGGTGGGGATTTGACGCACCGGGGTGCGCGAGACGACGTACTGAATCAGACTGTTCTTGCCAGCGCCAGCCGGTCCGACCAGGGTGAACAACAGACCCGGACGTTCTTTCGACGAATTCACGCTGCGGTCACCTCGAAAAGTCTCAGGTACAGGATAGTCACAGTTTAGCAGGTTCCACTGGCTTCGACCATAGGCATCCGCTGACGCCCCGGAAAACAAAGGGCGAGCTTCTCACGTTCTGAAGCCCGCCCTGATCGTGATTGGAGCAAAAGTCGCCGCTAGCCGCTCACATGCACGTCGCTGATGTAAACGCCGTCGGTGGTCGTCGTCGCGGTGCGCGTATCCAGGCGGAAGCGGATCATCACATTGTCATGACCCGGACCCGCGTAGCTGCTGAGCGAGACGATGCGCTGATCCCAGTCGTTGCCGGGGGGCAGCCGCGAGCCACTGGTCAGGGTTTCGCTGTTGAGAGTGCTCCAGGTGAAGCCGCCGTCATTCGATACGTCAACATAAAAGGCGTTGCTATCGCCGTTGAGTTGATACAGCCGTCGGTAGGTCAGCGACGGGGTGGTCGAGTTGGTCAGGTCGAAGTAGCCGTTGAGCATGATCGACGAGTTGCCGGGGAAGACCGAATTGACCAGCGTCGGGAACGCCGGGTCCGGGCTGTCCGTGAACGAGTAGCTGCTGCCGGTCGCGTTGAGGATGATCACCGCGCCGCCGCCGTTCTCGAAGAATTCCAGCGTCAGCGTCCGGTTGATCGTGCCGCCGGTCACGGTGAACGAACCGTAGTTGAGCGTAGGTCCATGCGCGCCCCAGTTGTTGATGATATAGCGGCTGTTCGGTGTGCCGCCGACGACCGTCGCCGGGTCTATGATGTCGGTGCCGGTGTAATCGTCGATCCACAAACGCACGCCGTCGTCCGAAATCGTCGAGAAATTGTACGTCCCAGGTGCCAGCGAGACGTTCCTCCGCCAGCGCGCTGTGAACGTATCTTTGAAGTCGTCGGTCGTGGCGTTGTTCAGCGGCTTCTGGGTCGAACCCCAGTTGAAATTGACCTCACTGATAATCTCTGGTCCCACAGGCAGTGACGGATCGCCGCTGTTATCCGGATAGGTCGTGTTGGGGAAGTACTCCAGAATATCGTTATAGATGGCGACGTCTTTGCCGCCACTGGTATTGCCGCAGTTGCCTGCGGAATAGGTGCCCACAGTGGGCGCCAGCTTTTCACAGTCGAAGTACGTGCCCGTCCAGGTCGTAGGACCGAAGTCCAGATCACTCGTTCCGCCGCCGTAGAAGTAGTTGTAGCCGATGCCCCAGGTGCCTTCTGTGACCCAGTTCGCCATGCTCTGGGCGGTGTCGACGAAGGTGAAGGAGCCGGGGCTATGCGCGCCCAGCAGTACCTGGTTGTATGTGAATGCCACCTCGTCAATGTAGATGCCATCCCCCTGACTGGTGGTGTTGGGCACGCTGACGACGAAGCGCACGCGAATCTGCTTGCCCTCGAACGGTCGCAAATCGACCGCGCCGCGCTGCCAGGTGACGACTTTGGAGTCCGTCAGCGCTCGTCGAGCCGCTGTTGTCGAGCATGACCGGCTGAGCCGTCCATGCAGACCAGCCGCCGATCTGGTTATAATTACTCGCGTTCCCGGCAGTCCCGCTGTCCCGATAGGCGATGTCGACGCGGAACTCGTCGTTGTTGCCGATCTCGTAGCGCGTCCAGAAAGTCAGCTTGGGAAGCTGATCCGTCGCGTAGCCGCCCGGCGCGTTCAGGTCGATGATCGGCTTCAATTCCAGCACCGAGAAGGTGTTATCGGCGTAGTTGCCCGATGGGCTGTCCGTGAGCGACTGCCCGCCGCTGCCGTAGGTGTAGCCTGCCGCGCTGGTGGTCCCCCACTGTCCGCCGCCATACCAGGTGGACTGCCACGCTCCAGAAATGCCGTCGACATAAGGACCATCACCGCTGTCCCACAGGTCGTGTACCGGCAGGGGCAAATCCTCGATGTGGATTTCGTCCACGTAGACGCCGTCCGAGGCGGGGCTGCCGCCGCTGGTGAAGCGGAAGCGCACTTTGATGTCGTCGTCGGTCACGATGCTGTCCGCGTTGCCGACGATGTTTGCCCAGGTCTTGCCGGTTTTCGCTTCCAGCGCCGTGACCAGATTGATCTCGACCCGCTCCCATGCTCGCTGCAACCGGAAGTTGGAATAGGTCGCGTCGTCGCTGTTGTACTGCCAGATGTTCGTCCACGTCGGGTCAGCGACTGTCCACAAATCCACTTCGAGCTTCACGCCCGCGCCGACATTGCGCTGATGCCAGAACGTCAGCACCGGGTTGACGGCGGCGCTGCCGGGGTTGGCATTGCTGGGCGTATCGTGGTTGAGGTCGATAGCGTAGTGCAACTGAAGGTCTTGGGTATCGTTCTGATCGTAATCGGACAGCGGG
Organism: uncultured Chloroflexia bacterium; assembly: GCA_963760975.1. Classification (GTDB taxonomy): domain Bacteria; phylum Chloroflexota; class Anaerolineae; order Aggregatilineales; family Phototrophicaceae; genus Flexifilum. The sequence continues at coordinate 204,994 of CAVXEZ010000013.1, forward strand.
CTGTCGGAATAGGCGGTCGCGCTGGACTGCGCGCCACCCTTTTCGGTCGTCGCGCCCCAGCGATTGCCGATTTTGTCCCACCAGGCGGCGGTATTCGCCGCGCTTTCCGCGTTATCGACGAACGGATAAGCGAAATAGGGCGACTGGCTCTCGCGCTCGATCTTGATGTCGTCGATGTACCAGCCTTCGCCGAATTCGGTTGCCGTTGGCTGGACGTAGAGCGCGAAGCGCAGGCGGAACGTGGACGAGTTCCAGACCGGGATATTGGTCAGGTCGATTGAAACCGGCTGCATCGTCAGGCTGGTGCGCCCCGCGCCGCTTGGATTGGTGTAGTCGATCAAAACGCCCTGGTTTGGAATCGCCGTCCAGTTATCGGGTGTGCTGTCCACCGGATCGGTCGTGTATTCCACGCGGATGCTGGCGTTGGGTTTGATGTCAAACGCCTGCCAGAAGGTGAGCAGCGGCACACCCGTGTCGCCGTCGCCATCGCTGACTGGCGCGCCGACGAGATTGATGGGGTATTTGAACTCCAGATAATGGACGCGGGTGCTGCCTGAGAATCCCGGCGAGAAGCCCTGATAGTCGTAGCCGGGGCTGTCGTCCCAATGCCATGCCGCTGTGCGCGTTGTTCGAGGTCAAATCCCAGCGGTAGGTCTCGATAGTGTTCGGCGTCAGCGAATTGTTGGCGATGATGGCGTTGGAATCGCCGTCGAAGATGAAATCGTTCATCTGCGTGCGCTGTTCCAGGTCCCACTGATTGCCGACGGTGAAGGTCTTGGAAGGCGTTGGCTCGTCGACGATTTCGAGGTCGTCGAGGTGCCAGAGCACCGGGGCTGCCGCCAGCGCCGCTGTTGATCACGAAGCGAAGCGTGACGTCGTTGCCGAGCGAGGCTTTGTATGGCGTGAGATCGACCTGATCGCGCTGCCAGACGTAATTGCTCGTGCCGCCTCCCGCGCTGTGCAGGGGGATCGTTTGCCAGTTAATAACCCCTGGCGTGCGGTCGGGACCGTCTCCCGCAGCGTCGAGCACGTAGTGACCGATCTGCAAAGCAGACCGAGACGCCCGAACCAGAGGGCAAATCCCATATCTCCCAGAAACTGAGCTTGGGGTTGGCGTGCCCGTTGAGCATGAGATAGCCGCGCATTTCCAGATAGCAGGTATGCGAGGCGGGAGTAGCTCGTGCTGCCGGGATCGACGTCGAACAGCCACGAGACCGAAACGGCGTCGGTCGATTGGTCGCTTCTTCCCCAGGTGCAGCTTCCCAGCGGCGTGTCATCCGGGTTTTCGCTCGCGCCCAGCCGCCAGGCGGCTTCATTGCCCATCTGGTCGACGTGCGGAATGGTGAAGCCCGCTTCCGTCGCGGTCGGCGAGGGACCGGGCGTGATGCTGGCAGTGGGGGATGGCGTCAGCGTATCGGTTGGTACCGGCTGTCCACGTTGGCAGCGGAGTGGGTGTATTCGTCGACACGGGTCCGCCACCACTGCCGCCGGGCTGGCGAATCTTGGTGGGGAAGGGAGTCTCGCCCTGACGATGCCCGGCGACCCAGGTCACGGTTGCCCAGAACAGCGGCGGATTGCCGCCCTCATTGACGAGATCGGGCGCGGTTGAGCCGCACTGACCCCCCTGCGGCGAAGCCGTATTGCCGCCGAGGTTATCGACCACGTTGCAGAAGACGTTGCCAATCGCGGGTCCTGTGGCTGCGATGGCGAAACCGAAGGCAATCGCCAGCAGCGCCAGGATCAGCGCGTATTCGACCATCGCTTGACCGCGTCTTTTCGGCTGTCTGTCGCTCAGGTTTAACTCGACCATGCTCTATCCTTGTCGCATTTGCGCACGACTTCACTGCGCAAGCGGATTGATCCCATTCCCCCATTCCTATGTTATCCAATACTGACGATTTGTGAGCGAAATGTTTGTGTGAAAGTTGTTCTAATGCCTAAACAATTGCTGTCGCAGGGGAGAAAAGCGCGTGGTATCCTCTCGCCATTGGATCGAATTGGAATGCAGGAGGACGACCAATATGACGGCGACGATCATTGACGGGACGGCGATTGCCGAGACGATTCGCGGCGAAATCACGGAAGACGCCAGCCGCTTCAAAGAGCAGTACGGGTATCCGCCGGGGCTGGGCGTGGTGCTGGTCGGCGACGACCCGGCATCGGCGCAGTACGTGCGCATGAAGCGCCGCGCCTGCGAGCGCGCCGGGATCACGTCGGTGGCGAAGCTGCTGCCCGCTGCCAGCACGCAGGCAGAGGTCGAAGCGGCGGTGCAGCAGTTGAACGACGACCCGGCGGTGCATGGCATTCTGGTGCAGCTTCCCATGCCGCCGCAGATTGACGAAGAGGCGGTGCTGCGGCTGGTCAGCATCGACAAGGACGTGGACGGCTTTCATCCGGTCAACGTCGGGCTGCTGGCGATGAAGGGGCGCGATCCGCTGTTCACGCCCGCCACGCCGACCGGCTGCATGGTGCTGCTGGAACGGACGGGCGTCAAGCTGGAAGGTGCGAACGCCGTCGTGATCGGGCGCAGCAATCTGGTCGGGATTCCAGTGGCGCTGATGCTGATCAAGGCGAACGCGACCGTCACCATCTGCCACAGCCGCACGCAGAACCTCCCGGCGATCATCAAACAGGCGGACGTGGTGATCGCGGCGATTGGCAAGCCGCAGTACGTCAAGGGCGACTGGCTCAAGCCGGGCGCGGTCGTGATCGACGTGGGCACGAACCGGATCGACGACCCGGCGGCGGAGCGCGGCTATCGCTGGGTGGGCGACGTGGATTTCGAGGCGGCGCTGGAAGTCGCCGGGGCGATCACCAAAGTGCCGGGCGGCGTCGGACCGATGACGATCACGATGCTGCTCGCCAACACCTTGAAAGCGGCGCGGCGGCTGGCAGAAGCGAACGCGAGCATTGAGCAATGAGTAGCGCGACGGATGTATACAGTTTGACCATCAGACACGGAGTAGGGGCAGACCTGTGTGTCTGCTCCAGGTGCAAAACCGGGCGCACACGTAGGTGCGCCCCTACTCGGTACTCTTCGCTCATCACTGTTTTTGTTGTGTCCGCTGCCTGCGCGTGCTAAACTGAACACTTATTCTGCTCTCATCGGGACGCCTGCATGACGACGCTGCTGGTCAAATCTATTCATACCCTCGTCACCATGGACTCGGCACGTCGGGAGATCAAGAACGGCGCGCTGTTCATCCGCGACGGCGTGATTGAAGCGGTCGGCACGGAAGCGGATATGCCTGTCGAGCGCGCTGACCGTGAAATCGAACTGCCACAGCACGTGGTCATCCCCGGTTTGGTCAATACGCACCATCACATGTTCCAGAGCCTGACGCGCGCTATCGCGCAGGAGCATGAGTTATTCGACTGGCTGCGCACGCTCTATCCGATCTGGCAGCGGCTGAACAGCGAAGCGATCTACGTCTCGGCGAAGCTGGCGATGGCGGAGCTGATGCTCTCTGGCTGCACCACGTCGAGCGACCACCTCTACACCTTCCCCAACAACTCGACGCTGGACGACGAAATCCGCGCGGCGGGCGAGATGGGTATCCGTTTTCACGCGGCGCGCGGCGCGATGAGCGTCGGCGAGAGCAAGGGCGGGCTGCCGCCCGATACGATGGTCGAGGGCGAAGAAAACATCCTGATCGACATGCGCCGCGTGATCGAGACCTTCCACGACGCCGAGCGCCATTCGATGCTGCGGATCGTGATCGCGCCGTGCTCGCCGTTCTCGGTCAGCCAGAACTTGATGCGCGAGTCGGCGGCGCTGGCGCGCAGCTACGGCGTTCACCTGCACACGCACCTCGCCGAGACGCCCGGCGACGTGGCGTACAGTCTGGAGAAATTCGGGACGCTGCCCGGCGATTACGCGCAGGATGTCGGCTGGCTGGGCGATGACGTGTGGCACGCTCACTGTGTCTGCCTGAATGAGCGTGAGATCAACCTGTTCGCCAAGAGCGGGACGGGCGTCGCGCACTGCCCGTCGTCCAACCTGCGGCTGGGGTCGGGCATCGCGCCGATCCGCAAGATGCGCGACGCGCAGGTCAAGGTCGGGCTGGGCGTCGATGGCTCGGCATCCAACGACAGCGGGCATTTGCTGAGCGAGGCGCGGCTGGCGATGCTGGTCGCGCGTGCAGGGGGTAATCCTGCTGGACTGAAAGCGCGTGAGGCGCTTGAAATCGGCACGCGGGGCGGGGCGGCGGTGCTGGGGCGCGACGATATTGGCTCGCTCGCGCCGGGCATGTCCGCCGATTTTGCTGCCTACCGCATCGACACGCCCGCCTTCGCCGGTGCGCAGCACGACGTGGTCGCGGCGCTGGTACTGTGCCAGCCGCAGAACGTCGATCTGTCGGTGATCAACGGGCGCGTGGTGGTCAAGGACGGCGTGCTGCAAACCGTCGATCTGCCCGTGCTGCTGGAACGGCACAATGCCATCGCCCGCGCGCTGCTGCGAGGCGAAGCATGAGCCTGCGGCTGGGCGTGATGTGCGCCGTGTTCGACGACAGCAGCCAGGTGCTGCTCTCGCAGCGCGGCGATTTGAATACCTGGAATTTACCCGGTGGTCGGCTGGACGTGGGCGAGCGATTGGAAGAAGCCGCGCTGCGCGAAGTCGAGGAAGAGACGGGCGTGACCGCCAGAATCGAGCGGGCGGTCGGGCTGTACTTTTTTGACGGCTGGCGGCGCATGAACGTGCTCTACGCCGGGACGCCTTCCGGCGGTGAGCTGCGCGGCAAGACCCGCGAAACCCGTGCTAATCGCTACTTCAGCCGTTTATCCTACCCGCAGAAAGTGATCGGTGTGCGCGACGCGCTGGCGTCGGCGCGCCCGCTGCCGCGCGTAATCGCCACGACGCGCGAAAACCTCTGGCGGCTGCGCCTGCGCTTCGGCTGGCGCTGGCTGATCAACTGGCTGACGCGGCATCCTGAGCCGAAATTCCCGGTCTTCAACGTGCGGGCGGTCGCCGTAATTCTGGGCGAGAGCGGCAAGCGCGTGCTGACGCTGCCGGGTCCCGGCTATGACCGCGCCGACAGCGCGGTCGGCTTTCGGCTGCTGCCGCGCGTCACCTGCGATGGCGAAATCCCGCCTTGGGATCAACTGACGCAGGAAGTACAGCGCTCGGTCGCGGTGACGCCGGTTTTTCACTGGGTCGGGCTGTGGGAAGACCCCGACCGGGGGATGTTCGAGTTCGTCTTCGCCGCGACCATCCCGGAACGCGGGCTGCCCAGCGCCGCGCAGTGGACGACCAGCCGCAACGCCGCTTTCAGCGACCGCGACATTGCCTACGTCGAGCGTGTCAGACCGAGCTATCTGACTGACCCGATCTGGACGATCTTCGCCCGCGACGAGATACCGGACGTGCTCACCGTTTACAGGGAGGCGAAACTATGACGCTAGCGCAGCGCATCGCCGTCGCGCGCGGGGACGTTCCGGCGCAGTTGATTCTGCGCAACGCCCAACTGGTCAACGTGCTTTCCGGCGAGATTTATCCGACCGACATTGTGATCGACGATGGCGACGTGGCGGCGTTAGGGACAGGCTACAGCGCGCAGCAGGTGATCGACCTGAACGGGCGTTACGTCTGCCCCGGCTTCATCGACGCGCACGTCCACATCGAAAGCAGCCTGTGTACGCCGCCGGAGTTCTCGCGGGCGGTGCTGGCGCACGGCGTGACGACCGTCGTCACCGACCCGCACGAGATCGCCAACGTGCTCGGTCTGGAAGGCATCCGCTTCATGCTGGAGCGCGCCAAGCACGGACCGATCAACATGTTCGTGATGGCGTCAAGCTGCGTCCCGGCGACGCACATGGAGACCAACGGCGCGCGGCTGGAAGCGGAGGATTTGGCGCCGCTGCTCAACGACCCCTGGGTGCTTGGCTTAGCCGAGATGATGAACTACCCCGGCGTGATCAACGGCGACGAGGGCGTGCTGGACAAGCTCGACCTGTTCAAAGAGCGCGTGCTGGACGGGCACAGCCCGGCGGTGCGCGGCAAGCCGCTCAACGCCTACGTCAGCGCCGGAATTGAAAGCGACCACGAATGCACGACCGTCGAAGAGGCGCTGGAGAAGCTGCGGCTCGGCTTGACGATCTTCATCCGCGAGGGCACGACCACGCATAACCTGCGTCCGCTGCTGCCGCTGATCAAGCCGGAGAATTACGAGCGTATCTGCTTCTGCACCGACGACCGCGTGCCCGCCAGCCTGCTCGACGAAGGCTCGATTGACCACATGGTGCGCGTCGCCATCGCCAACGGGGTTGATCCGATCACGGCGATCCGGCTGGGGACGATCAACACCGCCAATTACTTCCGGCTGAATCATCTGGGCGCGCTCGTACCCGGTCGCCGCGCCGACCTGATCGTCTTCTCCGACCTGAACGACCTGCGTGCCGAGCAGGTCTATCGCGGCGGCGTGCTGGTGGCGGAAAACGGGAGAGTGATCACCTCCAAGCCGCCGCTGCGCGCGGTCGATCTGCGCGGCTCGATGAACGTCGCGCCGGGCGAAGTCGATCTGCGCATCCCGGCGAAGACGGCGCGCATCCGGGTGATCGGCGGGACGGATACGCAGGTTGTGACCCCGCGCCTGACCGACGAGGCGACCATCGTGGACGGCGAAGCGGTCGCCGACCCGACGCGCGACATCCTCAAGATGGTCGTGGTCGAGCGCCACCGCGCGACCGGCAACGTCGGCAAGGCGTTCATCAAGGGCTTCGGGCTGAGGCGCGGCGCGCTGGCGGGTTCGGTCGCGCACGATCACCACAATCTGGTCGTGATCGGCGCGGACGACGCCAGTATGCGCCGGGCGATTGCCGCCGTGATCGAAATGGGCGGCGGGCTGGCGGCGGTCGACGGCGAAACAGTGCTGGCGACGCTGGCGCTGCCGGTCGCCGGGCTGATGAGCGAAGCGCCCATCGAAGACGTGCGCAGCCAGTACGACGCGCTGGTCGACGCGGCGCATCAAATGGGCAGCACGATGCACGACCCGTTCATGGCGATGAGCTTCATGGCGCTGGAAGTGATTCCGTACCTCAAGCTGACCGACCTCGGCTTGGTGGACGTGGAGCAGTTCAAGATTGTCGATGTCTTTGTTTGAGGATATGTGATGGTAGGGGCGTTACATGTAACGCCCCTACAGGCGACGTTGTGGGAGGGCTGTACGATGGCGGACGATTTGATGAACGCGCTGCGGGCGCTGGCGAACCGTTGGGCGATGAAAGCGCGCGATTATGCGCGGACTGCCAAAGAGCCGAGCGCGAGCGAAAGCCAGGCGTCCTACGACCGAGGCTTCGCGGAAGGCTACTACCGGGCGGCGACCGAACTGGCGGCGGTGCTCAAGGAGCACGAAAGCAACCGCGAGGCGCGCCCCCGACCCGCATCCGGCGCGCCGCCGACGGGTGCATTGCCGGGGCGACCCACTGCTTCCCCCAACGCGCCTGCCGCGCCGAAGCCTGCGCCCGCTGCCCGCGCCGCGCCGACCGTCCATTATGTGTCGGTCAGTGTGGGCGACGCGCTGTCGATCTTGGAGTTCGCAGGGTTAGCCGTGCGCGACATCACGCAAAACAAGGACAACAGCTTCCGCCTGGTTTTTTCGCGCTGGGAGAACATGATGCCGCACGAGCGGCTGGAACGTATTCAAAAAGCCGACCCGCGCATCGTCATTCTGAACAGCGGCAAGCTCGAATCGGCTGACCAATTTGTGGAACTTGCGTTTAAGGACAACGAAACCTCATGACCGATCAGAAAATTATCGACGCTATCCAGTCGCGCGTCGCCGAACAGCGCGACGACATTATCCTGTTTTTGCGCGAGTTGTGCGCCATCCCCAGCTACGACAGCCAGATTCGGGCAGTGGGGGAGCGCGCCGAAGCCGAAATGCGCAAGCTCGGCTTCGACGAAGTCTGGTTCGACCAGATGGGCAACGTCGTCGGCAAAATCGGCGACGGCGAGAAGAAGCTGCTCTACGACAGCCATATCGATACCGTCGGCATCGGCGACCCCGCTAGCATGGGAGTGGGATCCCTTCGAGGGCAAGGTCGAAAACGGCGTCTTCTTCGCGCGCGGCGCCTGCGACGAGAAGGGCAGCACGCCCGGCATGATCTATGGGCTGGCGCTGGCGAAAGAACTCGGCTTGCTCGACGGCGTGACCGGCTATTACTTCGGCAACATGGAAGAATGGTGCGACGGCATCGCCCCCAACGCGCTGGTCGAGGCGGAAGACTTGCGCCCGGATTTCGTGGTGATCGGCGAGCCGACCCGGATGCAGGTCTATCGCGGGCACAAGGGGCGCGTCGAGATGCAGGTCGTCGCCAAAGGCAAGAGCGCGCACGCCGCCAGCAATTTCCTGGGCGACAACGCCATCTACAAGCTGCTGCCTGTGATCGAAGCGATCAGCAAGGTCGAGCCGGAACTGGGCGACGACCCGTTTCTGGGGCATGGGCGCATCACCGTGACCGACATGCACGTCAAGACGCCGAGCATCAACGCCGTGCCCGACGAAGCGCTGATCTACATCGACCGCCGCATCACCTTCGGTGAAGACCCGCAGGCGGAACTGGCGCGCATCCGGCGCATGATCGGCGAGCGCACGGACATCGAGGCGTCAATCCTGTTCTACGACGATCCGAGCTACACGGGCTTCGTCTTCCCGGTGGACAAGATTTTCCCGGCGTGGGCGCTGCCCGAAGCCGATCCCTATGTGCAGGCGGGCGTGCAGACGGGCGCGCAGTTGTGGGGATCGCCGCTGCCGACGGGCAAATGGGACTTTTCGACCAACGGCATCTACTGGATGGGCAAGGCGAAGATTCCGAGCATCGGCTTTGGTCCGGGGAATGAAATTCACGCGCACACGGTGATCGATCAGGTGCCGCTGGACGATGTGGTGCGCGCGACCGAGTGGTACGCGCTGCTGCCGGGGCTGCTGCCGAAGTGATCTACCTGATGCGGCACGGCGAAAGCACGGTCAACGTCGAGCATCGCCTGACCTGCCGCAAGTACGACGGCGACCTCACCGAGAGTGGGCGTGCACAGGCGCAGAAAGCCGCGCTGTGGTTCGTCGGCAAGGGACTGACGACAATTCGCTACAGCCCGTTTCACCGCGCGCAGCAGACGGCTGAGATCGTCGGCGCAGCGGTGGGCATCGAGCCGAGCGTCGACGCCGACCTGTGCGAGATGGACTGCGGCGATCTGGAATGGCGCACCGATGAAGAAGGCTGGGCGGTCTGGACGCGCGTCTTTGAGCGCTGGCTGATGTTCGAGCCGGACGCCCGCTTTCCCGGCGGCGAGTCCTATGCCGAGGCAGTCGCACGTTTTAAGCGGGCGCTGGCGCAGGTCAAGCCGGAAGAAACGGCGCTGCTGGTCACACACGGCGGTGTCACCCTGACGGTTATTCCACCGCTGTGCGTCAATGCGGCGGCGTTGCAGCGCGTCGATCATCTGGGCAATACCGGCATAATCATTCTGGAACATTACGACACCGACAGGTATAGTTGTTCAGCATGGAATCTGACTGAGCATTTGAGCGATTGAAGGAGCAAGTTTCATCATGCAAACTGACCTGCGGGGTCGTGACCTGATCACGACTCAGGAGTGGACGCGAGACGAGATCGACACGCTGCTGGACGTGGCGTGGGATTTGAAGCGCAAGCGCGCGCTGGGCGAGCCGCACGCCATCCTGCGCGACAAAGTGCTGGCGATGCTGTTCTTCTTCACCAGCACGCGCACGCGCACCTCGTTCGAGGCGGGCATGGCGCAGTTGGGCGGGCACGCGCAGTTCATCGACAGCCAGACCACGCAGATCAGTCACGGCGATACCGCCAAAGAGATCGGCGAGATCGTCGGGCGCTATACCGATGGCATCGCCATCCGCCAGTGTGACTGGAACTTCGGCAACCAGTACATCCGCGAGGTCGCCGCTGCCAGCCGCGTCCCGGTGCTGAACATGCAGTGCGACGTGTATCACCCGTTCCAGATTCTGGCTGACCTGATGACGATTCAGGAGAAGTTCGGGCGCGACCTGCGCGGCAAGACGATCAACGTGAGCTGGGCGTATGCCTCCAGCTACCAGAAGCCGCTGAGCGTGCCGCAGAGCCTGATCCTGCTGATGTCGCGCTACGGCATGAACGTGCGCCTGACCGCGCCGCCGGAATACAAGCTGATGCCGGACATCGTCGAGCAGGCGAAAGAGAATTCGCGCAGCAGCGGCGGCACGTTTGAAATCCTCGACGATTTCGACGCCGGGTTCAAGGGCGCGGACATCGTCTATCCGAAGTCGTGGGGAAGCTGGCTGACGACCGAAGATAACGACGAGTTGGCGCAGATTGGCAAGAAATACACCAACTGGATCACGGACGTGCGGCGCATGAGTCTGGCGCAGGAGCACGCGGTCTACATGCACTGCCTGCCCGCCGACCGCAACATCGAAGTGACCGACGAAGTGATCGACGGAGCGCAGAGCATCGTCTACGACGAGGCGGAGAACCGCCTGCACGTGCAGAAGGCGGCGATGGCGCTGACGATGCGCTAGGCAGCGCGGCAGACAACTTTTAGCGATCAGCCGTTAGCTCCGCGTATTCGCGTATAATGGGGCTAACGGCTGATATAATTTGGCGTGCGTCGAATATAATGACTTTCCCATCTGCAATTGATCAGGAAAATCCGTGAATAGGTTGGAAGCTTTACTCGTTCAGAGAGCTGAAGTACGTTATGCGAAAAGACGCGCCAGAGTTCAACATTTAAGACGCAACAGAATTCGTCAAGCGTTTTACACTCAATCAGGATTGAATTTCCTGTCCTTGCTTGAATCTGTTAACTAACCAGGGAATTTTCTTGAGCAAATATTATAGTTGAAATTGAACAAACTGAGATGAAAGTGGCTGCAGATATTGGGTAGTGTTCAGTTACTGAATTACTTCAAGTCAAGCTAGAAGCCTTCTAGGGCTATTACGTGGCTTAAGAAATGATCGATAACCGTGGAACGCTGGATAGTATAGTAAGGCTGTTGAGATGTAATCTCGGTAGATTATCTTGAGTCAGGCTGATCAATCTGTTGAAAGAAGGGAAAGCGGGGAAATTATGATCATGTGCCTGCCGCCGTTCTGACAGGAGCAATTTTGGAAGATGCGCTTCGGCGTTTGTGCCAGCGACAAAATCCTCCGCTAGATACTAATAAATCAAATGGCGAACCGAAGACGCTTAACCCATTGATTGATGATCTAAAGCAAGCCGGTCTATACAACGAACTCAAGGCGAAGCAGCTTCGCTCTTGGGCGGATATTCGCAATGCTGCCGCTCACGGGAATTTTGACGATTTCAATCGGCAAGACGTTGAGCAGATGCTCGCTGGTGTCCAAAACTTTCTCGCAGATTATCTTTAAGCGACCCGCTTATTCGCCCCGGTTTTGATCCGAAGGAGTCGCGTCCAGCGGAAGCGTGACCCGGAAAGTCGTTCCCTTGTTGACGACGCTTTGGACGGTAATCGCGCCGTGATGTTGATCCACGATGGCTTTCGAGATCGCCAGCCCTAATCCAGTCCCCTCATGGCGCAGCTCACGGGCTTCATCGGTGCGAAAGAAGCGCTCAAAGATCGACGCCAGCCGGTCTTCGGGAATGCCGATTCCGGTATCCGCGACTTCCAGAACACAATGACTGTCCTGCACGCACGTCCGCACGGTGATAGTGCCCTGCTGGGTGTAGTGAATCGCATTGCTAACGAGGTTGGTGACCAGCCGAAACAACTGCTCCCCGTTCCCGTGCAGCAGGACACGGTCATCCGCTAAATCCTGAGTGAGCGCGAGGTTCTTGCTCTCAGCGATGGGGCGATGGTCCTCGCACGCCTGCTGAACAATCTCGTTGAAATCCTGGGCTGTCGGTGCGGCTTGCCCACCGCCCTCAATATGGGATAGGGTGAACAGATCGTTGATCAGGCTATTCAAATGTTGGGTGGTCGTCTGCAACTCGCTCAGCAATTGGCTCTGCCGTTCTGGCTTGACTCGCGGTATCAGGTCGACCTTGAGCAGGATCGACGTGAGCGGCGCTTTCAAGTCATGGGATGCGTCCCGCACAAAGCGCTGGAGCAGGTTGACTTTTTCGCGGGACAGCTCCAGCTCGAACGCCTGCGCCTGCGCTTCTCTGACGTGCCGTCACATCTTCAGTGATACCGGCGTAGCGGATAACCTGCTGATCGGGAGTCATGATCGGGAAGGAACGATTGCGCAGCCAGCGAATACTCCCGTCTTCGTGCAGGATGCGGAATTCTGAATCGGGGGAAAGAAAGACCTGCTCGACCATGTTTCCGGCACGGTCATCGGGATGCACCAACTCCAACAGCGCAGCCGGATTCTTGTAGAACATTTCAGGCGGTCTTCCCGTGAGCTTCTCGAAATTGGGGCTGAGATAAAGCAGCCGCTGCTTTTCAATATCGACCAGCCAGAAAACCTCTTCAATATGCTGCATGATCTGTTCATATATGGCGCGGCTGACCTGCAATTCGTTCTCTATCTCAAGCAGCCGGGACGCGAAGCGGTCTTCACCGAACAGGATCGCCAGCGCCGGACGATCTTCAGCCCCCTGATAGCGCGTGAGGTTCGGTGCCATATGAACGAGATACCAGCCAGCCAGCGGCGCGAGCAGCAGCCCTGCCAGCGTCTTCATCACGACATCGCCGGGGATGCCCGGCACGTAATACGGCGTCCCCAGAAAAGCCAGAATATTGTAGAGGATGGAATCTGCCCACAGCGCGACCAGCAGGGCAACACCGGGAATAACGCTCTCCGGGAATGAAGGGATGGTGTTCTTTATCCCCTGATAAGTGATGATGATCGCCAGCATATCCAGGAAAAAGGTGATTGTTGAAGCGAGAACACCGCGCAAAAACAGCGGGGTGATGATACTCGTGTCTGCGAAAAGACCGCTGACGATGGTCGACGAATCGTGAATATTCAGGTAAAGCAGGATGAACATCAAGACGACGAGGATCAGGATGTCGATGCCGATCAAGCCCGCGATCACGATTCGGGCGGAACGGGTTCCGCTGCTGATATACAGGATGAGGACGATCAGCAGGACGACGGGGACGTAGACATGCCCGCCGGGGCGTATGACGATGCCGGGCGCAGGTTCGACATAAAGTGTCACCAACTCGACGAAATTCAGCACACTCATGATGCCCGCCACGAAGAACAGCAGTGGGGCAAGTCCGTAGTGTTCTGATCGATAATGCAAATAAACGGCAATTCCGCCGAATAAGAAGACGTGAACCGCAAAGATGAATATACTGAGCATTGACGACCCCCATTAGGAAGTAATCGAGGGGTGGTTTGTCACGATACCCGTGACAGGACATGCCTGTTTCTCCATTATAGGCTATTCGTTAGGTATCGAATAAGATGAATGTATCGATTAGGTTGTTATTGATCGCTAAAGGTTGAATTATGGTCGGCAAACTGGCTGCCGTCGCCATTGGCGGCAACTCCCTCATTCAAGACCCGAAGCACCCCGAAGTGACCAATCAATGGGAGGCGGTGCGCGTCACCTGCGAGCACATCGCCAACATGATCGCCGAGGGCTGGAGCGTAATTATCACGCACGGCAACGGACCGCAGGTCGGCTTCATCCTGCGCCGAAACGAGCTTGCTGAAAAAGAGGTGCATCCCACCCCGCTTGACCTGATCGGCGCGGACACGCAGGGCAGCATCGGCTACATGCTCCAGCAGTCGCTCGACAACGCGCTGCGGCGGCGCGGCATCAACCGTACTGTTCTGACGGTCGTCACACAGGTGCGGGTCGATCCCAACGACCCGGCATTTGAGCATCCGAGCAAGCCTATCGGCGGTTTCATGTCCGAGGAGGACGCCCGTCGCTACGAGGCGCAGGGTTGGCAGAGTCACCGAGGACGCGGGACGCGGCTGGCGGCGCGTGGTCGCCTCGCCCAAGCCGCTGACGATTCAGGAGATTAACGCCATCCGCGCGCTGATCCTGAGCGATTACATCGTGATCGCGGTCGGCGGAGGCGGCATCCCCGTGATCCGCGACCAGCAGGGCAATCTGCGCGGGACGTATGCCGTGATCGACAAAGACCGCGCCAGCAGCCTGCTCGCTCAGATGCTGCGCGCCGACCTGTTCGTCATCTCGACGGGCGTGGAGCAGGTGGCGCTCAACTTCAACAAGCCGGATCAGCGCTTCCTCGACCAGATGACGCTGCTGGAAGCCGAGCAGTACATCGCCGAGGGACATTTCGCACCCGGCAGTATGCTGCCCAAGATCGAGGCGGCGGTCGAGTTCGTGCGTATGGGCGGACCGCAGGCGATCATCACCAATCCGCCCAATCTGGCGCGGGCGCTGCGCGGCGAAACCGGCACGCGCATCATCCCCGGCTAGCGGCAGCTAGTCCGAGCCGACGCCGAGCAATCCCTTCAGGCGGCGCAGCGTGTCGATGTGCGCCTGCGGCGTGCTCAGCCCGGCGCGCATGGTATTGACGCAGAGCAGGCTGGCGCCCAGCTTCGCCCAGTTTTCGGCGGCGGCGACTTCGTTGCCGCGCGAGACATCAATATGGGCTTCGATGGGGATGTCCTGCGGCGCGCGCCCGACAGCCTGCTGCGTACTCGTACAGTTGATCGATCTGACTGCGCGCGCGGTCGTCGGGCAGACCGAGCGGGAACCAGCCATCGCCCAGGCGCGCGACCCGCTTCAGCATCGGCTCGGAGTGACCGCCGAACCAGACGGGAATCGGCTGCTGGATCGGCAGCGGGTTGATGCCCGCTTCGGAGATGTGATGCCATTTGCCCTTGAATCTGACGACGGGCTGCGTCCAGAGCGCGCGCATGACCGCGACCTGCTCGTCGACGCGCGCGCCGCGCGTGTGGAAATCCTCATCCAGCGCTTCGTATTCGACGTAATTCCAGCCGATGCCCACCCCCACGCGCATCCTGCCGCCGCTCAGCACGTCGACTTCGGCGGCTTGCTTGGCGACGAGCGCCGCCTGCCGCTGCGGCAGGATCACCACGCCGGTGACCAGCCCGACGGTGCGCGTCAGCCCCGCCAGATAGCCGAGCAGCACGAAAATCTCGTGAAACGGCGTCTTGTCGGTGTAGGGACCGCTCCAGTTGGGGCGGTTGACGGTGCTCGCACCGAGGACGTGGTCGTAGACGAGGATATGATCGTAGCCCATCTCCTCGACGGCTTGCGCATAGTCACGGATCGCAATCGGGTCGTTGCCGATTTCGGTTTGCGGGAAGACGACGCCAACTTTCATGAGGAAAATCGCTTTCGATAGTGCCTTGCGTTCAGATTGCGCAATTGTAACGACCGAGGCTGCATCGCACTATTACCACTTCACGTCCTTTCCCGTTATCATAGATATTGGTCAGCGTGACCTCACTTTTGAGCGGCGGCTGACGACACCCGACGAACGCCGCCCCTATGCCGAAAAACTGAAACGATATTTCGATGGCAAACGTATTGCAATTACGCTGTAGTGTCTGCGGGCGTGTCTTCTCGCCCGACGAGGTGCAGTACACCTGCCCGGTCGATGGGCAGGTCGGCACGCTGGATGTGCTCTACGATTACGCGGCGCTGCGGGCGCAGATCGACCGGGACGCGCCGCGCGGCGAGCCGTCGATGTGGCGCTACCGCGACCTGCTGCCGATCTCGCCGGGTGCTGTCGTGCCGCCGCTGCGCGTGGGCTTCACGCCGCTGTATCATGCGCAGCGCCTTGCCGCCGATCTCGGTCTCGACGAGGCATGGCTCAAGGACGATGGGCTGAACCCGACCGGGTCGCTTAAAGACCGCGCCAGCGCGCTGGTGGTCGCCCGCGCTGCCGAAGCCGGAATTCGCGTGGTCAGCACCGCCAGCACGGGCAACGCGGCGGCGGCGCTGGCGGGAATCGGTGCGTCGATGGCGATGGAGACGATCATCTTCGTCCCGGCGAGCGCGCCGGAAGCCAAGATCGCGCAGCTCCTGGTCTACGGCGCGACGGTGCTGCTGGTCGAGGCGTCCTACGACGTGGCGTTCGACCTGTGCTACGAGTTATGCCTGAGCGAAGGCTGGTACTGCCGCAACACGGGCATCAACCCGTATACCGTCGAGGGCAAGAAGACGGTCGCCTACGAGATCGCCGAGCAGATGGGCTGGCGCGTCCCGGACGTAGTGATCGTCAGCGTGGGCGACGGCAACATCATCGCCGGGGTCTACAAGGGCTTTTACGATCTGGTGCAGTTAGGCTGGATTGAACGGATTCCGCGCCTGATCGGTGTACAAGCTGAAGGCAGTTCACCGCTCGTCAAGGCGTGGCAAACGGGCATGAACGTGCTGGACATGCAGCCCATCGAAGCCTATACCATCGCCGACAGCATCTCCGCTGGGCTGCCGCGCGACCGCTCGCGGGCGCTGCGGGCGGTGCGCGACACCGGCGGCGCGATGATTGCCGTGACCGACTCGGAGATTCTCGCCAGCATCCCGCGCCTGGCGCGGCTGACGGGCGTTTTCGCCGAGCCTGCGGCGGCGGCGGTTTACGCCGGGGCGCAACGTGCTGTAAAATTGGGGTTGATCAGAAAAGAAGAGCGTGTTGCCCTGATTTCGACCGGCAGCGGGTTGAAAGATGTCAAACGCGCGCAGGAGTCGGTCGCAGGGGGCTTGCGCGTCCCGCCCGATGTCGCCACCATTCGACGCGCTTTGCATTTAACTGAGGACGAATGAACGACGCACCGCGATACTCGATTGTCGCACCGATTTTCAACGAGGAGGGCAACATTGCGCTGCTGGTCGAGCGCGTCGAGAAGGTGATGGACTCGACGGGTGAATCGTGGGAATTGGTGCTGGTGGACGACGGCAGCACCGACCGCTCGCCCGAACTGATCGAGGAAGCAGCGCAGCAGAACCCGAACGTCAGGACCATTCACTTCGCGCGCAACTTCGGGCATCAAATCGCCGTGACCGCCGGGATCGACCACGCCCGCGGCGACGCGGTGGTGCTGATCGATGCCGATCTGCAAGACCCGCCGGAACTGATTCTGGAGATGATCGAGCGCTGGAAAGCGGGCTTTCAGGTGGTCTACGCCGTCCGCGCCGAACGCAAGGGCGAGAGCCGCTTCAAGCTGTGGAGCGCTAAGCTGTTCTACCGTGTGATCTACCGCATCACCGACGTGAACATCCCGGTTGATACCGGCGACTTCCGCTTGATGGATCGGCAGGTGGTCGAGGCGCTCAAAGCGATGCACGAGCACAACCGCTTCATCCGGGGCATGACGAGCTGGGTCGGCTTCAAGCAGACGCCCGTGAGCTACGTGCGCGAGGCGCGGCATTCCGGCGAGACCAAATACCCGCTGCGCAAGATGATGCGCTTCGCCTGGGACGCCGTAACCAGCTTCTCGTACTTCCCGCTGCAAATCATGATCTACGTCAGCCTGGTGCTGGGCGTGCTGGCGCTTCTGGCGATCCCCGTCGTGGCGCTGCTGCGCATCGTGATCGGCATCCCGTTTCTGGGCGGGCAGGCGACGACCATCATTCTGCTCTTGCTGATGAGTTCGTTCCAGCTTTTCTTCCTGTTTATCCTGGGGCAGTACGTCGCGCGCACGTATGACGAAGCGCGCAACCGTCCTCTGTATATTGTGGCGTCAACGACCGGCTTTGATCAGCCGGAGCGGACGCCGGAACGCCAACTGGAGTAGTGGATGGGCGACAACGACAGCGACATACTGCAGCAGGTGCAGTACTACCGCAAAGTCGTCTTGATGTACGAGGCGCTGGACGAAGAAATCGATACGCTGATCATGGCGCACGGCGGCACGAGCGACAAGATGCCGCCGGACGACCTGAAGCGCTACCGCGAATTGGCGCGCCAGCGCGACGAGCTGCTCAACGAAATGCGCACGATTGAACAAAAATTACTGGCAGATGATGAATTGGAGAACTAGCACGTGATTACCGGTCCTACCTTCGAAGAAATGCTGCACCCGGCGAAAATCGCGCCGCAGATACGCGCCAGGGCGCAGGCGGCGCGCGTGAACGACCCGCTCGACCCGATCAACCTGTTCAACATCACCTGGCGCGATGCCGAGAACCAGATATATCACGTCGTCCTGCCCAAAGAATTGACGGGCGTCGACGCCGAGATCGTCGTGATCTACGGCAGGGAATTCCCGTCCGGCAGCCACAAAGTCGGCGCGGCGTATTCGGTGCTGCTCGAACTGGAACTGTTCGGCGAAGTCGATCCGAAGGTGCATACGCTGGTGTGGCCCTCGACGGGCAACTACGGCATCGGCGGCGCGTGGGTCGGCGGGCGAATGGGCTGCAAAAGCCTGGTGGTGCTGCCGGAAGGCATGAGCCGCGAGCGCTTCGAGTTGATCGAGAGCTACGGCGCGCGCGTCATCAAGACCACCGGGTCGGAGAGCAACGTCAAGGAGATTTACGACGAGACCAAGCGCCTGCGCGGGTCTGACCCGAACATTCGCATCCTCAACCAGTTCGAGGTGATGGGCAACTACCGCTTCCACTACCACGTCACGGGCAACACGATTGTCGAATTGGCGGCGCAGCTACACGAGCGCGGCATCGGCAACGGCAAAGTCGCCGCCTTCGTCTCGGCGATGGGCAGCGCGGGCACAATTGCGGCGGGCGACCGGCTCAAGCAGGAGTGGGCGGATCACAAGATCGTCGGCTTGGAGCCGATCCAGTGCCCGACGCTCTACAGCAACGGCTACGGCACGCACGACATCCAGGGCATCGGCGACAAGCACGTCACCTGGATTCACAACGTCGGCAACATGGACGCGCTGATGTGCATCGACGATATGGAATGCAAGAAGGGTTTGCAGGTGTTCGCCGAACCCGCCGCCCGCGAGGTGCTGGTCAAGCGCTACGGCATCGACGCGGCGCTGATCGATCAACTGAGCGGGCTGTTCGGCATCAGCAGCATCTGCAACATCCTTGGCGCGATCAAGACGGCGAAATACTACGGCTACGGCAGCGACGACCTGATCGTCACGGTGGCGACCGACGCGCTGGATCGCTATCACTCGGTCATGGGCGACATGGCGGCGATGTTCGGCACGCTCGACGAAGCGGCGGCGGTCGGTCGTATCGAGAGCATCTTTCACGGGATGCGTACCGACTGGATCATGGACGGTACGCGCGACGCCCGCGAGCGCTGGCACAACCTGAAGTATTACACGTGGGTCGAGCAGCAGGGCAAGACGATTGAGGAACTGGAGGCGCAGCGCGACCCGGCGTGGTGGGAAGCGCACCAGCGGCGCGTGCAGGAGATCGACGCGCGGCTCGTCGCCCTGCGCGAATCCACACCGAGTTATGCTCCCTGAAGACAGTGTGCTGGTCGGCGTCATCAATCGCAAGCGCGATCTGGTCTACGCGCGCGACCAGCACTGGTATCGCATCCCGCAGGAGCGTATGGCGCGCGGCGTGACCGCCGATTACATCGCCTTTTTTCTGAGCCGTGCCTTTGGCGAGCGCAACGGCTCGATTCCCTACTATGCGGAAAAGACCGGGCTGGAGCTGCGCTATCGCCGCGACCTGCTGCCCGACGAACCGGATCATCGCCGCGCCGACGCGGTTTATTATCGCGTGGCGCTGGGCGACTTTCAGGTCAAAAATCCGCCGATTCGCAACGACACCAAGCGGACGATCAGCTTCGTCTACACGACCTGGGATCGCTTCATTCACGCTCAGACGATTGCCGACCTCTACAGCGACGACGACGTTTTCGTGGATCGGCTGTTTTATTCGCTGCACGCGCGCGGGCTGAACGTCTCGCGCAGTTGGAACGCCGAGCAGCGCAGCGACGAATTCGCGCCCGGTTTGCGCATCCTGCTGGACAGCGGCGCTTCGCTGATCGCCTCGACGCGGCAGGGCGGCGGCGCGTATTATCTGGATCGCTCGCAGGGCGAGGACAGCATCCTTCAGGCGATTCTCGCGGAGATCGCCAACAATCGCGGCACGGCGACGGTCAGTATTCCGCCGGGAGAGTAAACCCTCATGTTAATCACCAACGCGACACTCGTCACCTGGGATGAGCGCGGCATCCTGAGCGACCACGCGCTCTACATCGAAGACGGCGCGATCCGCGCGATTGGGCGCACGCGCGACCTGCTCGAACGCTATCCGGCGGCGGAGCGCATCGACGCGCACGGGCAGTTGGTCATGCCCGGCAATATCTGCGCGCATACGCATTTCTACAGCGCCTATTCGCGTGGGCTGGCGATCCCCGGCGATCCGCCTGCCGACTTCCCGACGATCCTCAGGCGGCTGTGGTGGCCGCTTGATAAGGCGTTGGACAGGGACTCCGTCCGCGCCAGCGCGCTGGTGTCGCTGGTGGATGCGGTCAAGCACGGCACGACCACGCTGATCGACCACCACGCCAGCCCGAATTTCATCGAGGGCAGCCTCGACGTGATCGCCGATGCGGTCGATCAAGCCGGGCTGCGCGCGGTGCTGTGCTACGAAGTGACCGACCGCAACGGGCGCGAGGGGGCGGAAGCCGGAATCGCCGAGAACCTGCGCTTCATCGAGGCGAGCCGGCAGCGCGAACGTGTGCGCGGCACCTTCGGCTTGCACGCCAGCCTGACGCTGGGCGACGCCACACTGCGCCAGTGCGCCGACGCTCATAGCGGCGGTTTTCACATCCACGTCGCCGAACACGAAGCCGACCAGGACGACAGCTTGCAGCGCTCCGGGGTGCGCGTCGTGCATCGGCTCGATCACTACGGCATTCTGGGCGAGAAAACGATCACGGCGCACTGCATCCACGTCGACGAGAGCGAGCTGGATCGCCTCGCGGAGACGGGCACGTGGATCACGCATCAGCCGCGCTCGAACATGAACAATGCCGTCGGCGCGATGGCGTTCGATACGATGATGGCGCGCGACATGAAAGTCTGTCTGGGCAACGACGGCTTCAGCAACAACATGTGGGCGGACTGGAAGGCGGCGTATCTGCTGCACAAGGTCGCCCACCGCGATCCGCGTCTTCGCCAATGGCGCGGCGGTCGCGCGCATGGCGGTCGAAAACAATGCGCGGCTGGTCGATGTCTTCTTCCCCGGCGCGAACGTCGGGCGCATCGTCGAGGGCGCGCGGGCGGACTTGATCTTCGTGGATTATCACCCGTTCACGCCGCTGACCGGCGGAAATCTCCCCTGGCACGTGCTGTTCGGCTTCGAGGCGTCGATGGTTACAACCACCATGGTTGATGGTAAAATACTGATGCGAGACCGCCAGCTTTTGACGCTGGACGAACAAGCTATCGCCGAGGCGGCTCTGGCACTCGCGCCGGAGGTATGGCGGCGCTATACTGCCCAGGCTGACTTAGGCACCCATTGAAGGAGATACAATGACGACGAACGGAAACAACTCGCCGCTGCTGTTGTCGATTGCAGTCCTGGGGGGGACGGGCAGAGAAGGCTCCGGGCTGGCGATGCGCTGGGCGCTCAACGGCTACCGCGTCATCATTGGCTCGCGCGATGAAAGCCGCGCGATGGAGCGCGCCGGGGAGATGAACACGCAGCTTGGGGTCGATTATCTGGTCGGCATGGAGAATTCCGCCGCCGCCGCCGAAGCCAATCTGGTCGTCGTGTCGGTGCCTTACGATGCGCACCGCGCCACGCTGGAAGGTGTGAAAACGCAGCTTCAGGGAAAAATCCTGGTTGATATAGTCGTGCCCATCCACCCGCCGGATTTCCGCACGGTGTACGTGCCGCCCGGCAAATCGGCGGCGCTCGAAGCGCAGGAGATCGTCGGGGCGGGGGTGCGTGTCGTTTCGGCGTTTCACAACGTGTCCGCCGTCAAGCTGAAAGACCCGAACGCGCCCATCGACTCCGACGTGCTGGTCTGCGGCGACGACGGCGAAGCGAAGGCAGACGTGATCCGCCTGGTCGAAGCAGTGGGGATGCGCGGTATCGACGCCGGTCCACTGGCGAATTCGGTCGCGGCGGAGGCGCTGACGCCGGTTTTGCTGCACATCAACAAAACCTATGGGGTCAAGGGCGCGGGTATACGGATCGTCGGCGTTTAGCCTTGAACACACTCACCTTAAGCATGATGGCACTGCCCGACATCCCACTGGTCAAGCCGGGGGATGACGTGGCACAGTTGATCCTGGACGCGCTGGCGGGAGCGGCGATCACGCTGCAAACGGGCGACGCGCTGGTCGTGACCTCCAAAATCATCTCGAAAGCGGAAGGGCGTTACGTCCATCTGCCCGACGTGACGCCGGGCAAGGACGCGCTGCGGATTGCCGAGGAAACGAACAAAGACCCACGCATCGTCGAACTGATCCTGCGTGACAGCCGCATGATCTCGCGCAAAGCGCCGGGCGTGCTGATCACGCAGCACCGGCTCGGCTTCGTCTCCGCCAGCTCCGGCATCGACCAATCCAACGTGGACGGCGGCGAAGACACCGTGTTGATCCTGCCGCTCGATCCCGACGCTTCGGCGCGGGCAATCCGCGAGCGGCTGCGGGCGGCGACCGGGGCGGAAGTTGGCATTATCGTCAGCGACTCGCACGGCAGACCGTTCCGGCTGGGCAACATGGGCGTGGCGATTGGCGTCGCCGGGATGCCCGCGCTGTTGGATTTACGCGGTCATACCGATCTGTTTGGGCGCGAGCTTAAAATGAGCA
This sequence comes from uncultured Chloroflexia bacterium, assembly GCA_963760975.1. Classification (GTDB taxonomy): domain Bacteria; phylum Chloroflexota; class Anaerolineae; order Aggregatilineales; family Phototrophicaceae; genus Flexifilum. Next base: position 227,620 of record CAVXEZ010000013.1, read on the forward strand.
TACAGGCGTATGCGGACGAAGTCGCATCGGCGGCGAATTTGCTTTCGGGCGAGGCGGCGGAAGGTCTCCCGGTGGTGTTGATGCGCGGGCTGAACTTCCCGGCGCAGGATGGGCACGCCGCGGACTACATTCGCCCGGTCGAGACGGATTTGTATCGGTAGTATTTGAGGACGACGTGCATCGGCAAGCCCTGTTGGAGACTATTGTCAGCCGCCGTTCGATCCGGCGCTATCGACCTGATCCGGTCGCGCGTGATCGGATCGAGGCGCTGCTGACGGCGGCGATCTGGGCGCCATCTGCGCACAACCGCCAGCCCTGGCGCTTCTGTGTGATCAACTCGGCGGCGCAAATCGAAGCGCTGGCGGGCGCGATGGGTGCGCGGCTGCGCAGCGATCTGGCGCGCGACGGCGTGCCGCCCGACCTGATCGAGAAGGATGCTGGGCGCTCGTATGCCCGCATCACGGGCGCGCCAACGCTGATCGTGCTCTGTCTGTCGATGGTCGACATGGATCGCTACACGGACGAGCAGCGCAATCAAAATGAGTACCTGATGGCGGCGCAGAGCGCGGCGATGGCGGGGCAAAACCTGATGCTGGCGGCGCACGAAGCCGGGTTAGCGACCTGCTGGATGTGCGCGCCGCTGTTCTGCCCGGACGTGGTGCGCGAGACGCTCGACCTGCCGGACGACTGGCAGCCGCAGGCGCTGATCACGCTGGGATACCCGGACGAGACGCACGAGAAGACGCGCCGTCCCCTAGAAACGAGTGTGTTGTGGCGATAGAGTCGATGAACGTGGTCGTGCTGGTCGGCGGTGTTGGCGGCGCGAAACTGGCGCACGGGCTGGCGCAAATTCTGCCAGCGGGACGCCTGACGGTGATCGTCAACACGGCGGATGACCTGTGGCGCTACGGCTTGCGCATCTGCCCCGACCTCGACACGGTGATGTACACGCTGGGCGGGCTGGTCGACACGGCGAAGGGCTGGGGCGTCGCGGACGAGACCTTCAACACCTTGAGCGCGCTTCAGCGCTACGGCGAGGAAGCCTGGTTCGGCGTCGGCGACAGGGATTTCGCCACGCATCTGCTGCGAACGCAGGCGCTCCGCAGCGGCGAAACGCTGACGGCGGTGACGCAGAAATTGACAAAGGCGCTGGGCATTCATCATGCGATTCTGCCGATGACAGACGCGCAGGTGGCGACCAAAATCAGCACCGTCGAGCAGGGTGAGCTGGATTTTCAGGTTTACTTCGTGCGCGAGCGCTGGCAGCCGACCGTGCGCGCCATCCGCTTCGAGGGCATCGAAGCAGCGTCGGTCAGCGCGGCAGCGCAGCGCGCGATTGCCGATGCCGACGTAATCGTATTCGGTCCGTCGAACCCCTGGCTGTCGGTTGCGCCGATCCTGGCGGTGCCGGGGATGCGCGAGCGCCTGATGGCGCGCGACGTGCCGCGCGTCGCCCTCTCGCCGATTGTCCGGGGCGAGGCGATCAAAGGTCCGGCGGCGAAGCTGATGGCGGAACTCCATTATCCGGTCACGGCGGCAGCGGTCGCCGACTACTATCAGGGGATGATCAACGGGTTTGTCTACGACGATTTGGATGCGGATTTGACGATTGACGGGCTGCGCACCGCCACCTTCGACACGATTATGCAGTCGGACGAAGATCGGGCGGTGCTGGCGCGCAAGATACTGGAATGGATTGCAGGTTGGGGAGGTACGAATGAGCGTCTGGGCGATAATTCCGGTCAAACCACTGAGCCGGGCGAAAAGCCGATTAGCGGGCGCACTTTCCCCTGAGGAGCGCAAACAGCTTTCCGAGCTGTTCTTCCGGCGCGTGCTGACGGCGGTCAAGGAGACGCCGCAGGTTGCCGGGACGCTGGTCATCAGCCGGGACACGCACGCGCTGGCAATCGCCCGTGATCTGGGTGCGCACACGGTTCAGGAGAGCGGCGCGCCGGAGTTGAACAACGCCCTGATGCGGGCGACGCAGGTCGTCGGCGGCTGGCGCAGCGAGGCGGTGCTGATCCTGCCCGCCGATCTGCCGCTGATCACGCCGGAGGACGTGCGTGGTATGATCGAGCTGGGGCGCGAGACGATGACGGTGGTGATCGCCACCGATCAGAACGAGGACGGCACCAACGCCATGATGATCCGCCCGCCGGGGATCATTCCCTATGCTTACGGACCCGGCAGCTACCAGCGGCATATTGCGCTGGCGAAGGAAGCCGGGGCGACGTTCAAGCGATTCCACTCGGAGCGGCTGGCGCTCGACATCGACATGCCCTCCGACCTGGAGCAGTATTATCGCCTGACGCGCAACGGGCACGAGGTACCAGTTCCTCCGGGTGGGAAGGTCTGAAATTCTGAACCACAGAGATCACGGAGGACACCGAGAAACAATACTTTGCGGTCTCTGTGTCCTCGGTGGTTAAAATCATACTTAAAGGAGCTTTTCATGGCAGACCGGGTAGCGCTTTATTTACAGGACGCGCATCCGCTTCAGGATGCGATCAAATACGTGCAGTACGCCGAATCGCGCGGGTTTGAGGCGGTCTGGCAGGCGGAAAGCCGCCTCGTGCGCGACGCGATTGTGCCGATGGCAGCCTTCGCCGCGACCACCAGCCGCATCAAGATCGGCAGCGGCGTGATCAACAACTGGACGCGCAACGCCGCCGTGATCGCGGCGACTTTCCTGACGCTGGACGACCTTGCGCCTGACCGCATCATCTGCGGCATCGGCGCGTGGTGGGATCCGCTGGCGCAGAAGGTCGGCATCAACCGCGCCAAGCCGCTGCTGGCGATGCGCGAGACGGTCGTCACCGTGCGGGCGCTGCTGGCGCGCCAGCGCGTCACGTTTCACGGCGAGTTCGTCAACCTGACCGACGTGGAACTCGACGTGGTGCATGGACGCAAGGAGCCGCGCAACGTGCCGATCTACATCGGCGCGACCGGACCGCAGATGATGGCGCTCGCCGGGGAAATCGCCGACGGCGCGGTGCTCAACTATCTGGTGTCGCCCGCCTACAACGACGGCGCGCTGCATCAACTGGAAACGGGCGCGTACAAAGCCGGGCGGCGGCTGGACGACATCGACCGCCCGCAGTTGGTCGTCTGCTCGGTCGATAACGACCGCAAGCGCGCGCTCGACGGGGCGCGCAAGCTGGTGACGCAGTATCTGGGGCAGCAGCCGCACATCATGAAAGCCAGCGGCGTCAGCCAGGAGCTGCTGGACGAGATCGCGCAGGTGCTTGACCTGGCCCGCCACCGAGGAGCAGATCGAGGAGGCGATGCGGCTCGTCCCGGACGACGTGGTGCAGTTGATCACCGCTTCCGGCACGCCCGCCGAAGTCAAGGCGAAGGTGCGCGAGTACGTCGCCTCTGGCGCAACCTGCCCGATCCTCTACCCGCTGGGCGAGGACGTGCGCCTGATGATCGACACCTTTGCGAATGGCTACTCCAGTTAAGCCCGGAGCAATCGCCGCAATGCAGACGAGCGTCTCCCGGAGACGCTCGCTTTTTACCCTGCTGGCGTGCGCCGTCATCGCGCTGCTCGTCTTTCTGGTCTATTCCGCGACCGGCGCGACGATTGGCGGCGGAACGGTCGTCATGCCGCTGGACGACGCCTACATCCACTTCCAGTACGCCCACCAGATCGCCGTCGGGCAGCCTTACGTCTACAACCCCGGCTTGCCGCCGACTTCCGGCGCGACCAGCTTCCTGTATCCGTATCTGCTGGCGGTCGGCGATTGGCTCGGCTTGCGCGGGCTGAGCCTCGGCTGGTGGGCGATGGGCATCGGCGCGGCGGCGCTGGCGCTGGCGGCGTGGCTGATCTACCGCATCGTGCTGCTGGCTGCGCCTTACGGCTTGGCGCTTGCCTTCGCGGTCGCCTTTCTGCTCGACGGCTGGATCGACTGGCATTTCATGAGCGGCATGGAGACCGGACTGGCGATCCTGTTCGCGCTGCTGACGGTCTACGCGGTGCTGGCGCGGCGCTTCCGCCTGAGCATCCTCGGCATGACGCTGCTGGCGCTGATCCGCCCTGAAGGCGGGCTGCTGGCGCTGATCGCGGCGGGGATCGTGCTGGCGCAGGCGCTGCGTGATGCGCCGATCAAGGGACGATGGGGCATCGCGCCACGCTGGTCGTGGCGGCGCCAGTGGCTGCTCCTGCTGATCCCGGTGGCGGCGATTGGCGTGCAGCCGCTGGTCAATCTGCTGCTGACGCACTCGCTGGTCGCGTCCGGCAACGCGGCGAAATCGCTGTTCGGCATCATCCCGCCCGACATGAGCGTGATCGCCGGGCGCATCGTCGACAACTTCGTGCGCATGTGGCGCGAGTTCCTGACCGGCTACTTCTACGTATTTGCGATGGCGCTGATTGGCTGGGCGGCGCTGGTGCTCGACAAGCGCTATCGCCTGACCGCCGTGATGATCGCGCTGTGGCTGCTGGTAGGCACGGCAGCGATCTCGACGCTCGATACCGCCTTCTGGCACTTCAAGCGCTACCAGATGCCGCTGATCGCGCTGTTCTTCCCGCTGGCGGGTTGGGGCTGGGCGTTCGTCTACACGCGCCTGCGCCGCAGGCTGCGCCGGATCGAGCCGCTGCGCTTGGCGTTCGTGCTGGCGATCTTCGGCGTCCTGATCGCGGTGTCGATCAGCAGCCTGCTGTACAATACGCTGCTGTTCGTCTCGAATTACGGCTTGAACGTCGGCTACGTGGTGGCGCAGCCCTTGCAGATGGCGCGCTGGCTGGCGGCGAACACGCCGGAGGACGCGCGCGTCGCCGTCCACGACGTGGGCACGCTGCGCTACGTCGGCGGGCGCACGACCATCGACATCGTGGGCTTGACCACGCCGGACGCGGCGACTTACTGGCGCAACGGACCCGGCTCGGTCGGCGAGTTCATCGAGCGCCAGCGCCCGGATTACATCGCCTCCTACGGCGAGGGGCACGGCTACGGGCTGGGCTATTTGCAGCACACCGATCTGTACGCCGAGACGCTGGCGAGCTTCACCGTCGCGCTCGACCCGGCGAACAACGTGGCGCTGGCTGCGGCGACGCAGGGCGTCTATCGCCCCAATTGGGCGGCGGCAGACCGCGCGCTGATGCCTGCGGCGCTGCCGGAAGTGCTGCCCGACGATTTCGCCGACGCTTCGGTGGTCGACAGCATCGACGTGGCTGACATCGCCTCGGAGGAGGCGCACGCCTACCAGTGGCGCGAAGACCGCCCGGCGAGCGGCTTCCCGACCGAATACAACCAGTTCAACACGGTCGGCTGCCAGGCGGACGCCTGCGCCCAGCCCGTCATGGACGGCGGGCGGCGCATCAACGGCGAAGAGTCGTTCACGCTGAGCGTGCGCCCGAACGAAGACGTGATTCTGGTGACGCGCCTGCATCCCGGTGACGCCGGGACGTTCGACGTATACGCTAATGACCAGTTGGTCGGCACGCGCGTGATCCCGTCGCTGCCGGGGAGCTGGCTGGAAGTGCCGACGCTGATCCCGGCGGCGCTGGTCAGCGCGCAGACGCGGATTCGCATCGTGCCGCACACCGACGGCGATTACCAGCCGTACTATCACTGGGCGTACCAGCGCAATTTGCCCGCCAGAGCGGCTGTGACGCCGTCGGGCGCGGCGCAGATGACGTTTCAGGACGGTGCGATTCGCGTGATCGAGCAGAGTATCCAAGCCGACGGGAGTGGCGTTCATCTGACGCTCGGCTGGGAGTCGGACGGCACGGCGCAGGGCGACTACAAAGTGTTCGTGCATCTGCTCGACGACGCGGGCGCGATTGCCGGGCAGAACGACGTTCGCCCCGGCAACGGCAGCCTGCCGCCCGGAAACTGGCTACCGGGGCGCTTTTTTGACACAATTGACGTGTCTGCCCCGCCGGGACGCTATCACGTCGAATATGGGCTGTACGATCCGGTCACGCTGACGCGGCTTCAACCGCAGGGCGACGGCGCGACCCCGGAAGGCAGCGTCAATTTGGGGGAAGTTGAGGTGAAATAACATGGACGAAATGCGCGCCGTTTACGCTGCGCTGCTCGACGCGCAGGATCAGGGGATTCCCGCCGCGCTGGCGACGATTGTCGCCGTCAACGGGTCGGTGCCGCGCCACGAAGGCAGCAAGATGCTGGTCTATGGCGACGGGACGTTCGTCGGCACGGTCGGCGGCGGTGCGATGGAGGCGCTGGTCGTGCAGGAAGCGCTGGCGGCGCTGGCGGACGGTCAAACTCGGATGCGCTCGTATACGCTCAACGATCTGGAAGCGGGCGATCCGGGCATCTGCGGCGGGACGGTCGACGTGTTCGTCGAGCCGCTCGGCGTCGTGCCGACGCTGCTGGTGATCGGCGGCGGGCACGTCGGCAGGGCGCTGGCGCAGTTGGGCAAATGGATGGAATACCGCGTCGTCCTGACCGACGACCGCCCCGAATTCTGCAACGCCGACTATCTCCCCGGTTTGGACGGCTACGTCGTCTGCAAGCCCGGTGAAATCGTGCAGCAGACACACATCAACGCGCAGACTTACGTCGCCGCCGTGACGCGCGGGCTGCCTATCGATACCAACCTGATCCCGGCGCTGCTGGCGACCGACGCCGCTTACATCGGCTTGATCGGCAGCCGACGGCGCTGGTCGCTGACGGCGAAAGCGCTGGTCGAGGAACAGGGCGTGACACGCGCGCAGTTGGAGCGCATCCACGCGCCGATTGGCTTGGAGCTGCAAGCCGAGACGCCGAAAGAGATCGCCCTCAGCATCCTGTCGGAGATCACGATGCTGCGGCGCGGCGGCACGGGCAAGCCGATGCAGTGGCTGGGCGAGGCGGAAGCACAATAGTGCCGAGCGAATCAGGTTTCGCCCGGCACGCTCTTACAGATACGATTTGTGGAGTATGAGTGGGTTCTCTCTGTGAAGATTCTTTGTGTCAGCGATACCGTCGTCCCGCAGATGGAGAACGCGGCGCACCTGCGACGGCGCTATCATGACGTAGACCTGCTGCTGAGCTGCGGCGACATGCCCGCCTCGTATCTGGAATACATCACGTCGGTGCTGAACGTCCAGCTCTTTTACGTGCGCGGCAACCACGACACCAACTACGACGAACGCCCACCCGGCGGGATCAACCTGCACCGTAAGCGCGTCGTTCACGGTGGCGTCTCGTTCTACGGCATCGAAGGCTCGCTGAATTACAACAACAGCCCGATCCAATATACGCAGTGGCAAATGCGCTCGATGGTGTACCAGTCCGTCGTGCCGCTGATGTACTATCGCGCGGTCAAGGGGCGGGGCGTCGACGTGTTCGTCACGCACGCGCCCGCGCGCGGCATTCACGACCTCGACGACCTGCCGCACCGGGGCATCAACGCTTTCCTGCGCTTCATGAACTGGTATCGCCCGCGCTACATGCTGCACGGTCACGTCCACACCTACGACCGCCGCACGACCGTCGTCACCCAGCACGGCGAGACCTGCATCATGAACATCAACCCGATGACGCTGCTGGAAATTGAGCCGGAACGAAAGATTTGAGGTCATACACCGGCGAAGTTAGAGTAGAATAGGGGCAGGGGCGCGACGTTACGGCGCGCCCCTCGCTTAGAACAAAGAAGGAATGCTCGATGTGGAGTCGTTATTACACCGTCGCGTCCGTCGCTGAAGCGCTGGAACTGCTGGCGGAATATCGTGAGCGCGCCCGTGTGATCGCCGGAGGGACGGACATCCTGCTGGAAATGGAGCGCGGGCAGCGCCCCGGCGTCGACGTGCTGATCGACATCACGCGCGTGCCGGGACTCGACCGGATCGACCTGCGCGGCGACGCGATCCGGCTGGGCACGCTGGTGACGCACAATCACGTGGTCGGCAGCGAGCTGCTGGTGCGGCGGGCGCTGCCGCTGGCGCAAGCCTGCTGGGAAGTCGGCGCGCCGCAGATTCGCAACCGCGCTACCGTCGCGGGCAACCTGATCACCGCCTCTCCGGCGAACGACACGATCACGCCGCTGTGGGCGCTCGACGCGAGCGTCACGCTCTCCTCGCTCAATGGCGAGCGCACGATTCCACTCAACGCTTTCTACACGGGTGTGCGCCGCACGGTCATGCAGCCCGACGAACTGCTGACGGCGATCACCTTCCCGGCGCTCGGCGAAAACGAGCGCGGCATGTTCCTGAAGCTGGGGCTGCGGCGCGCGCAGGCGATCTCGGTCGTCAACGCGGCGGTCGTGCTGGCGTTCGACGGCGACACGATCACGCGGGCGACGATCACGCTGGGCAGCGTCGCGCCGACGATCTTCGAGGCGACGGTCGCGCAGAGCGCGCTGGTCGGGCGGGCGCTCAGCGCCGAAGCGATCAGCGACGCGGCGCGGCTGGCAACGGCTGCGGTCAGCCCGATTGACGATATTCGCGGCACGGCGGCGTATCGCAGCGAGATGGTGCGGGTGCTGGTCACGCGCGCGCTGCGGGCGCTGGCGACGGAAAGCGAGCGCGCCAATTATCCGAGCGAACCGGCGATGCTGTGGGGCGCGCAGCATGGCGCGGTGGCAGCGCCACCTGCGCAGCGCATCGAACACGAAGCCGGGACGCCGATTGAGACGACGATCAACGGCGAGCGCCGGACGATCACGACCGGGCAGGACAAGACGCTGCTGCGCTTCCTGCGCGAAGACGCCGGGATGCCCGGCACGAAAGAGGGCTGCGCCGAGGGGGAATGCGGCGCTTGCACGGTCTTTCTGGACGGCGCGGCGGTGATGTCGTGCATGGTCGCTGCGCCGCGCGCGCACGGCGCGGACATCGTCACGGTCGAAGGGCTGCGGACGAACGGCGACCTGCATCCGATTCAGGCGGCATTTGTCGAACAGGGCGCGGTGCAGTGTGGCTACTGCACGCCGGGCTTCCTGATGGCGGGCGCGAAGCTGCTGGAAGAACACCCGCAGCCGACCAGCGCGCAAATCCAGCAGAGCATCACGGGCAATCTGTGCCGCTGCACGGGCTATTACAAAATCGTCCAGGCGTTCATCGAAGCAGGCAAGTTAGAGCGGGAGAAATCTCATGGGTCAGTATAATATTGTCATCGAGCAGCGCAGCCGCCGTCGCTGGGCGGCGATTGGCTTCGTACTGATCGTGGCGCTATCCGTTATCGCATGGTTTGCTGCGCCCACCGTCCTCGACTGGCTGAAAACGACGTTTAAGCCGCTTGGCTCCGCGCTGGTTTCGATTCCGAAGATTCAGCAGCAAATCGCCCTGACGGTGATCGTCTTCTTCCTCCTGAGCATCGTGACAGCTCTGGTTGTGACGCTGGGCGCGCCCAGGCAGCCCCTGGAGGTGCGCGAGAAAGACCTGGTCAAAGAGCGCGAAGACAACGTGAAATACCGCAGACGCCAGCGGAAGCTCCAGCGCAAGTTCAACCGCGAAATGCGCGAATACGTCGAAAAGAATCAGAAGTAAGGGACTTATGGATCGCACCGTACCGAAGACCGGGAGCGAAGAGATCGAACTGTACATGCGAACGTACTATTCGCTGCTGCGTTCGACCCACACGATACAGATCGAGACGCTGGTGGAAAGCCACATGGCGATGGACTCGTCGCTGCACGTGCAGGCGCGCAGCCCGCACCCGGACGTGAGCGCGCTGATCTACACCAGCCTGCGTTTGCCTCCCTGCATGACCGAGGTCGATTTCGTCCTGTTGGGGCAACTGGAGAAGTCATTTCTCGACGCCAATTATCCGATTGCGGAATGGGAGCGGGTCTACGCGCCGGGACGCCGCCGCCGAATGCACTTCGACGGTGCGCATCGACTGGCGGTTTTCGTCGCCAGCCGCTCGGACATCGACGACCTGATCCCGATCCTGACCGCGTACCAGATCGAGTGGAACAAGCTGCACGCGCTGCTGCAAAGCGAAGTCGCCAAGCTGTTCCTGGCGCAGTATCACGAGCGGCGCACGCCGTTGAGCGAGAGCGAAGTGACCATGCTGGCGGCGGCGCTGGAAATGGATACCGCCGACCTGCGCCGCCTGGAAGTCGTGTGGGGCGCGCGTTTCGTCGGTACGCTGCACGCCATGTCGCTGGATCGCAAGTCCATCGGCATCCGCCAGATCGCCGGATCGCTGGCGGACTACCGCCGGGCGACCTCGCGCTGGTGGGACGATCTGGTCGAGCAGGTCGCCGACCGCGTCGACCTTGAAAACAGCCCGGTCTATTTCGTCTCCAGCAACACGCACTCCATCCCCAATCTGCTGACCGGCTTCGCGCTGCGCGAGGAAAAGAAGCTGCTGCACTTCATCGAGGCGAACGGTCACGAAAGCCTGATGAGCGAGTACCGGGCGATTCAGGCGGACGGCGGCGCAACCACCAAGCCGAATTTTCTCTACTATGTGCTGAAGAAGTATCTGAGCGACGAGAGCGGCGAGCCATCGCAGCGCCTGCGCGAAGACGAGTCGGCAATCGGGATTCACCGTATCCCCAGCAAGCACGGCGCGGACTTCGAGGCGCAGGTGATCGAGTTGAACAAGCTGCGCCCTGACTGGCTCGATCCGCGCGTGTGCGAGGGCGTGGGCTGCGACTGGCTGGCAAACAGCAACGCGCTGATCATCAACGTGGATTACCCGCTTGGGCTGGCGGCGTATGAAATCCTGATGCGGGTGAGCGAAAAAGTCTCGCGCCTGCGCGGGGTTTACATCATGGGCAAGGCGGCGACGCTCAACGCCCGCATCGGCGACGTGATGATCTCCAACGTCGTGCATGACGAACACTCGCAGAATTCCTACCTGTTCAACAACTGCTTCACCGCTCAGGATGTCGCGCCGTTTCTGACTTACGGCACGGTGCTGGATAACCAGAAGGTGATCAGCGCGCTGGGGACGTTCCTGCAAAATCCGCGCTACATGAGCGTGTTCTATCAGGAAGGCTACACGGTGATCGAGATGGAGGCGGGACCGTACCTGTCGTCTGTCTACGAGGCGGTGCGCCCCAAGCGCCACCCGCAGAACGAGATCGTCACGCTCTACGGCGCGCCCTTCGACGTGGGCATTTTGCATTATGCGTCGGATACGCCATTCACGAAGGGCAAGAACCTGGGCATCAACCTGAGCTACGCCGGGGTTGACCCGACCTACGCGACGGCGATTGCGATTCTGCATCGCATTCTGGGCAATGAGGCGGAGCGCTTCCAGGCGCTGCGCAAAACCCCGGCGCAGGAAGTCTTTGCGGCGGAAACCTGAAAGGGAACACGATGACGAAAGCATATGAACTGACTCCGGTCAGACGTGTAGTTAACGCTTTGATAGCGGGAGTGATCCGGCTTGGAATTGGACTGCCACATATGTATTTGCTGACGACTCACGGGCGCAAGACGGGCAAGCTCTACACGACTCCCGTCGCGCTGGTCGAGCAGGACAGCGCGCGCTGGCTGGTCGCACCGTATGGAGAAGTCAACTGGGTGCGCAACGCGCGCGCCGCCGGAGAAGTGACGCTGATGCGCCAGGGCAAGACCGAGGTGCTGGGCTTTCAGCAGATCAGCGCGGCGGAGAGCGGACCGATTCTGAAAGCGTATATCCGTCAGCAGCCGACGACGAAGCCCTACTTCGACGCGCAGACAAACTCGCCGCCGGAAGCGTTCGCGGCGGAAGCCAATAAGCACCCGGTGTTCCGGCTTGTGCCGAAACCCGCATGAAGTGAGCGGACGATGACGGCGACTCCAGAACAATTGATGGACGAATACGCGCTTCGCACCAATACCCATCAGTTTTCGGCGGTGGCGGAGTTGATCGCGGAGGACGCGGTCTACTGGTTCAATGATGGGTCGTTCGTCGGTGTGGACGCGATCCGGCAGGCATTCGAGAAAACGTGGGCATCTATCCGCGACGAAATCTACAGCGTTGAAGATGTCCAGTGGATCGGGATCGACGAAAGCGTCGCGGCTTGCATCTATACGTTTCGCTGGCAGGGACTTGTCGACGGGAAGACAGTGCGGGGTTCGGGGCGCGGCACGACCGTTTTGCGCAGGCGGGATGGTCGCTGGCTGGTCGTTCACGAGCACCTGAGTCCTTTCCCAAAAGCATAAGCGTTCCGGTGTCAGATTGTGAGGTGAGTTCGTTTTGGCAAGAGAAGACACTATCGTCGTTGGAAAAACAGTCCGCAGAATTGACGCCATCGGCAAGGTGACGGGCGAAGCGCCCTATCCCGGCGACTTCGACATGGACGGTCAGCTCTACATGAAGCTGCGCTTCAGCGACCGCGCCCATGCCCGCATCACCGCGATTGACACCCACGACGCCGAGGCGCTGCCGGGCGTGGTCGCCGTCCTGACGGCGAAGGACGTGCCCGTCAACGAATACGGCTTGGTCACCAAAGATCAGCCGGTGCTGTGCGGACCGGGCAGCGGCATTCCCGGTGCGGACATCGTGCGCTGCTACATGGATAACGTGGCGATTGTCGTTGCCGAGACGGAGGCGATTGCGGCGCAGGCGGCGAAATTGATCCGCGTGGAATACGAGGACTTGCCCGCCGTCTTCGATCCGTTCGAGGCGATGGAGGACGGCGCGCCGCTGCTTCACGAGAGCCGCCCCAACAACATCCTGGTGCATTACCGCACGCGGCACGGCGACATGGACGCGGGCTGGGCGCAGGCGGAAGTCACGCTGGAAGGCGAGTATTCGACCGGCTACCAGGAGCACGCTTATTTGCAGCCCGAAGCGGGCTTGGGCTACATCGACGATCACGGGCGCGTGACCGTCGTCGTCGGCGGGCAGTGGACGCACGAGGATCAGGAATTGATCGCCCACGCGCTCGATCTGCCGCTGGAAGACGTGCGCGTCATCTACCCGGCGATTGGCGGGGCGTTCGGCGGGCGCGAGGACATGTCGATCCAGATCGTGCTGGCGCTGGCGGTCAGCCGCGTGCGCCGCCCGATCAAGACCATCTGGAGCCGCGAGGAGTCGATCCGGTATCACCATAAGCGCCACCCGATCACGATCAAGACGCGCTGGGGCGCGACCAAAGCGGGCAAGATCGTCGCGCTGGAGGCGACCATCGTCGGCGACGCGGGCGGCTACAACTACACCACGACGAAGGTGATGGCGAACGCCAACCTGATGGTCACGGGACCCTACGAAATCCCGAACTGCCACGTCGACACCTACGGCGTGCATACCAACAACATCCCGACGGGCGCGTTTCGCGGGTTTGGCGCGCCGCAGGCGTGCTTCGCCGCCGAGGGCATGATGAACCGCCTCGCCGAGCTGCTCGACATCGACCCGGTGGAGCTGCGCCTGCGCAACTCGATCCACGAGGGCAGCATTCTCTCGGTGGGGACGCCGCTCCCGGCGGGCGTCAGTATGCCGGAGGTGATCGAGGCGGCGGGGCGCGAAAGCTTCTGGACGCAGGACGGCAGCACGTGGCGGCACGCGGCGCTGAAACAGCCGGAGAACCCGGCGCTGCGGCGTGGGATCGGCTTCGCCTGCGGCTTCAAGAACGTCGGCTACAGCTTCGGCTTCCCGGAGCAAAGCTGGGCGACCGTCGAACTGTACGGCAACGCGCAGATCGAAGAAGTGATCGTGCGGCACGGCGCTGCCGAAGTCGGGCAGGGCAGCCACACCGTCATCACGCAGATGACGGCGGAGGCGGTCGGCGTGCCCTTCGAGTGCGTCCGACTGATCGCGGCGGACACCGCCGAGACGAGTACTGCGGGCAGCGTGTCGGCGTCGCGCATGACCTTCATGGCGGGCAACGCCGTGCGCGGCGCGGCGGCGAAGGCGCTGGCAGCCTGGAAGAACGAGGAACGTCCGGCGAAGGCAACCTTCCAGTACCGCCCGCCCAAGACGACGCCCTACGACCCGATGACCGGCAAATCCGAGCCGAATTTCGCCTACGGCTACGTGGCGCAGGCGGTCGAGGTCGAGGTCGACATCGAGACGGGCATGATTTACGTGCGGCGCGTGGTCAGCGCCAACGACGTGGGGCGCGCGGTCAACCCACAGTTGGTGCAGGGGCAGATCGAGGGCGCGGTGGTGCAGGCGCTCGGCTACGCCGTCATGGAGCATCTGATCTCGCGCGAAGGGCGCATCCTCAACCCGTATCTATCGACCTATCTGATCCCGACGGTGCTCGACGTGCCGATTGAGGTGAAATCGGTCATCCTCGAATATGCCGATCCGATTGGTCCGTTCGGCGCGCGCGGCATGGCGGAAATGCCGCTGATCCCGCTGGCTCCGGCGATTGCCGCTGCCGTCCACGACGCGACCGGCGTATGGATCGATCACCTGCCGATGACGCCTGATACGGTCGTCCTGAAACTGCGCGAGCATGGCGTCGGCGTTCTTTGACGCGCGCGTCGTCGTGCGCGGCGGCGGCGACCTGGGCAGCGGCGCGATCTTCCGGCTGTACCGCGCCGGATTCCCCGTGATCGTGCTGGAACTGGCGGCGCCGCTGCTGGTGCGGCGCACGGTCGCGTTCGGCGATGCCGCCGTCAGCGGGACGCGCACCGTCGAAGGCGTGACAGCGCGGCGCATCGACGATCCGTCTGCCCTCGATGCGGTGCTGAACGTGGGCGAAATCCCCCTGCTGGTCGATCCTGAAGGCGAAACTATTCGGTCACTCCAGCCCGTCGTGCTGCTCGACGCGCGCATGGAGAAGCGCAACTTGGGCACGACCATCCACGACGCGCCGCTGGTGGTGGCGCTCGGTCCCGGCTTCACGGCGGGCGTCGACTGCCACGCCGTGATCGAGACCAATCGCGGGCACGCCCTGGGGCGCGTGATTTACGACGGTTCTGCTGAAGCCGATACGGGCGAGCCGGGCAGCGTTCAGGGATTGACTCACTCGCGCATCCTGCGCGCGCCGGTCGACGGCACCGTGCAGCCCTGCGCCGAAATCGGCGATACGATTCAGGCAGGGCAGGTGATCGCCCGCGTCGAGGGGCATCCCGTGACGGCGGCGTTCACGGGTGTGCTGCGCGGCTTGGTTCACGAGCGCGCCCGCGTGACCGCCGGGCTGAAGATCGGCGACCTCGATCCGCGCGCCCGGCGCGAGCACTGCTTCACGATCTCGGACAAGGCGCTGGCGGTCGGCGGCGGCGTGCTGGAGGCGGTCTTTTCATCCGATGCGGTGCGGGCGGCTCTGCTGAAACACGATGAAACTGCATCAGGCGTTTAGCGTTGCGCGGGGCGAAGTCGTCGCGCTGATCGGCGCGGGCGGCAAGACCTCGACGCTGGTCGCGCTGGCGCATGAACTGGCGGACGAGGGCTGGCGCGTGCTGGCGACCACGACCACGCGCATCGGCGAGGATCAGCTGAGCTTGATGCCGCACGCGCTGGCTTACGACTGCGGCTCGGCGGCGCTGGCGCAGGCGATGGCGGATCACCGCTTCGTCTTCGCCCACAGCGACATACGCGGCGGCAAGGTCTACGGCGCGCCGCCGGACTGGTTCGCCTGGGCGCTGGACGCCGTCGACGCCGACGCGCTGCTGATCGAGGCGGATGGCGCGCGCGGGCTGCCGCTCAAAGCGCCATATCCGCACGAGCCGGTCATCCCGCCGGAGACCTCGCTGGTTGTGCCGATCGCCTCGCTGAGCGCGCTCGGTCAGCCGCTCGACGCCGAACACGTCTACAACCCCGAAGCGATGATCGCGCGCTACGGCTTCTACGAAGGCAGCCCGGTGCTGTCGCCCTGGATCGCGCAGGTGCTGCGCGACGACGAACTCGGCTTGAAGGGCGTGCCGGAGAGGGCGCGCGTGGTCGCGCTGTTGAATGCCGCGCCGCCAACAGGCTATCTGCGCCTGCGCGCCCACCTGATCGCCCGCATGATCCTGCGCTCGCCGCGCATCTCCGGCGTGGCGGTCGGCTCGGCGCGCGCTGCCGACCCGATCAGCGAAATCCAGCGCCCGGTCGCGGCGATAGTTCTCGCGGCGGGTATGTCGACGCGGATGGGGCAGCCGAAAGCGCTGCTGCCCTGGATCGGCGGCAAGACGATCATCGAGCACATCATCGACCAACTGATCCTGGCGCGCATCGACCACATCACGGTCGTGGTCGGCAATCATGCCGATCAAATCATCCCGCTGGTGAAAGCGCGCGGCGCGGTGGCGGTGTACAACGCGAAATACCAGACGGGCGAGATGCTGTCGTCGCTGAAAGTAGGGCTGCTCGATCAGAAGCCCAATATCGCGGCGGCGCTGATCGTGCTGGGCGATCAGCCGCGCATCCAGGCGAAGATCGTCGGGCAGGTGACGCTGGCTTACGCCGAAGGCAGGGGCAATTTGATCGCGCCCAGCTACCAGATGCGGCGCGGGCACCCGATCCTGATCGACCGCCGCTACTGGCGCGAACTGCTGGCGCTGCCGGACGACGGCGCGCCGCGCGACGTGATCAAACAGTACCCCGTGTTTCACGTCAACGTCGATACCGACAGCGTGCTGCGCGATGTCGATACCCCCGACGATTACCAGCAGGAGCGCCGGAAGGCGGGGCTGAAGTAGATTTGGTGCCCCCTGTATTTCAGATGCGCAAGGTTCGCGTTTTGAACTGGATCGGCTTGGGCAGTTCAGGCTTAACGCCAGGAACGAGCGTTTTCGGCGCCGGATTCGGGCTGTACATGTCGCCCTGCTGAATCGTCAGCAGAACGCCGCTGCCGCGGCAGCCGCTCTGTCGTACTTGTTGCTGTCCCAGGCGCTTTTGACTTGCTCCCGCCATTCGTTTGCGATCTGCTCCCGGTGCTGGGTCGTCTTGATGTCGTCAATCTGCGCCAGGACATCGCTGCGGAAGTTGAAGATGAAGTAGGCAGCCAGTGCCAGAGGCGTCAGGATGAGTCTGCCGTAATGGATGCAGATTATCCAGTCGGTCGCGCCCAAACTGCGGGCGAGCAGCAGCTCCACGATGCTGCCGGTGATCAGCAGGCTGCCCATCAGCGCAATGAGGATCAGGCAGGAGCCGATCATACTGCCAAACAAATTGCCGCCTCTTGGCGTGTTACAGAGCTGCCCCACAAGCCGATAGATGATGACCGCCAGGATCGGAAGCGCCGAAAACAGGATGCTGAACAAGGCTATCGTTGGCACGTAGGCGCTGAGATTGAAGGTCGTGAGGCTGATGCCAGCGGAACCGCCGCCAATCGCTATCGACGCCGATGGCGGACACCAGCGAAGTCAGGAACGCGGTCCAGCTTTGAGCGCCCCAGGTCATTTCGCCCAGCGGCTCGTTCAGGCTCAACGTGGTCTTTTCTGGTTTGGTTTTGAAAAGCACGACGACGGCGACAGCCACCGTCACTATGGAGACGCCCACTGTGACGAGCAGAATGTCCCGGACGCGGAGGGCGGGGTAGATGAACACGTCGGTGTAGCTGGACAACGTCACCGGTTCGGGCGTCACCGAGGTGTCGCCGTTCGGCACGATGGGCTTTTGCTCAAAGAGCACGATCAGGCTGGCTTCGCCATATTGCAGCGTATCGTCTTTGGTCTCAATCGTCACCGAAATAGTGGTCACGGCGCGCGCGGGCAGCGCGAATCTGAGCTTCGTCACGCTGTCGCGGCAGTCTGATCCGGCAACCGAGACGCAGACGGGGCGTTCAGCCGAAGTCTGCGGGGTGGAGGATTTCATGAAGGCGCTGACGGTCAGCGTCCCGGTGAGCGCGTCGCCTTCGTTGCTGATCCAGAGCGTCTGGGTCGAACTGCGTGTCTGACCATCGATGAAGAACGTGATCGCTTTCGGATCGACGATCTTGAGCGGGTCGGCGGCGTGCCCGACGGACGGCGTCAGTACAAGGAGGAGAAGCACCAGCAGCGATAAGCGTTTGTACCAGGCAGCCACGATCTCCCTCCTCTGCGCTTCGACGGACATCTTCACCATATCCGGTTTCGTGAGAATCGCAAACGGGCGCACGAGCGGGGGCGTTCTCAGGCGCTCAGCGCCTTGAAGAATTGGAAAACAGCGTGGGTGAGACAGAGGAGAGATCGTGCGGAAGCGGGGAAACGGAAAGATGGCGCTGCGGGTGACTACTTCTTGAACCACGCGATCAGGCGAAGGATGATGTTGCGCTTGTGTTCCAGCACCACAGCGTATTCTTCTTCCAGGCTTTCGGTGAGCGTCGCCAGTTCCGTCGCGTGAATCCGGGCGCCGTTGACCACGACCCAGTTTTCATCCAGCGTGCGCAGCTCGTTGGGGAGCCGATTGTAGAGCTTGACGTATACGTCGGCGTAACCAACGAGCGCCTGTTCTGAATTAATTTGCATTACGCTCCCGCCCCTGAGACAATTCTTTGTAAATCTATTGTTTATTTTATGAGACAGTTACGGGAAATTAACTTAACGGTTACCTAAAATTTCATCAATTTCTCGGCGGTACACGGGCGTCCTCAAGGACGATATAATAAAGATCGGACGGATGAACACTCTGGAGTGCTTTTGATGGCGTACACGCGCGCCGATTACGAACGGGCAGTTGAAGTCATTCGCAGCAGAACGCAGCAGGCGGTCGGCGTTGGACTGGTTCTCGGCTCCGGGCTGGGTGTGCTGGCGGAACAACTGGAAGATCGAACGGTGATCCCCTATGCCGACATCCCCGGCTGGCCCCGCTCGACGGTGCATGGTCACGCCGGGCAGTTGGTGATCGGCACGCTGGAAGGCGTCGCGGTCATTACGCAGCAGGGTAGGGCGCATTTTTACGAAGGCTACGATTTGCAGCAGGTGACGTTTCCGATTCGCGTGATGCAGGCGCTGGGCGTCCACACATTGATCCTGACCAACGCCGCCGGGGGCATCAACCGGGCGTATGACGTGGGCGACGTGATGCTGCTCAACGATCACATCAATTTCGTCGGTATGGCGGGGCACAACCCACTGATCGGCGTCAACGACGATTCGCTGGGACAGCGCTTCGTCGGCATGTCGCAAACCTACGACCGCGCGCTGCGGGCTGCGGCACGCGAGGCGGCGCAGACGCTGGGGATGACGCTGCGCGAGGGCGTTTATGCCTGCCTCGCCGGTCCGTCGTTCGAGACTCCGGCGGAGATTCGGATGCTGCGGACGCTGGGCGCGGATGCCGTGGGCATGTCCACCGCGCACGAGGTCGTGGTGGCGCGTCAGGGCGGGATGCGCGTGCTGGCGTTTTCGGGCATCACCAACCGCTGCATCGACGTGGTGGACAGCGACGCGGAGACCAGTCACCAGGAGGTGCTGGAAGTGGGCGCAATCCTGATCCCGAAACTGTCGGCGCTGCTGCGCGCCGTGCTGCGGACGCTGGTATGATCACCGGGTTCGTCTTCCTGATCGAGCAGATGGCGACGGGCTTGTACATCATCGTCGCCGTGCTGCTGGTGCTGGTGGTGCGCAGTTGGCTCAAAGCCGGCAGCGCTTACCGCAGCACCTATTTCGAGCTGGAACGCGACATCGCCCGCTACCAGCGCGGCAATGCCTTCACGGCGTTCGTGCTGCTGGTCGAATTCGCGCTGATCGTCGTGGGGGTGCAGCAGGTGGTCGCGCCGACGCTGCGGTCGACGCTCACCGATCAGCCGCAGCGCCAGTATTCATTGGTCAGCGACGGACAGTTTCGCACGCCGATCCCGCCGACTTTCAGCGCGCAGGTGATCGACGCCAGCGGCGTGCAGTTGGGCGACATCGACCCGGCGCAGCAGGTACAGCCGACGCCGACGCTGACGCCGACGCCAGTCGGGACGATTGTCTCGAACGTGCCCGCCGCGCAGTGCGATTCGCCGGACGTGCAGTTGCAGATTCCGGCGAACGGCATGATCGTCTTCGAGCCTATTACGGTCGTCGGGATCGCCACGACCGACAATTTCGCGTTCTATCGCTTCGAGTTGAAAGGGGAATCGACTTCAGGCAACTTTGCGACGATTGGCACGGACGGGACGCAGCCCAACACCGAGATGGGCGAGCTGGGGCAGTTCGTGCCGAGCTTCTACACGCCGGGCGAGTACCAGTTTCGCGTCTCGGTCTTTGACAGCACCAACGCCCTGCGCGCATCATGCACGGTGACGATCTACATCAGCGAGCCGATCCCGACGCCGACGCCGCTGGGAACGGCGTCCGCACCCTGAAACCGACGCTCGCCGTCGTCGGCGCGGGGAAAGTTGGCGCGACACTGGCGCGTCTGCTGTACGCGCGCGGCTATACCGTAACGACCATCTACAGCCGCACGCGCGAACACGGCGCGGCGCTGGCGGAGGCGGTCGGCGCGCAAGCGGTCGATATGCTTCGAGAAGTCCGCGCCGATCTGGTGCTGCTGACTGTCCCGGACGACGCGATCGGCGAGACGGCGGCGGCGCTGGCGGAGGAGGGCTTTTCGGGGCGTGCGGCGGTGCA
Source organism: uncultured Chloroflexia bacterium (assembly GCA_963760975.1). Lineage (GTDB taxonomy): Bacteria > Chloroflexota > Anaerolineae > Aggregatilineales > Phototrophicaceae > Flexifilum. The sequence goes on from CAVXEZ010000013.1 coordinate 247,916, forward strand.
TACCTCCGGTGCGCACGACGCGAGCGCGCTTGATGCCGCTGGCGGCGCGCGGCGTCCAGGTCGGCAGCCTGCATCCGGCGTATCCCTTCGCGGACGTGGAGCGCTCGATAGAAGGGCTTCCGGGGGCTGCCTTCGCCGTCGAAGCGGGCGACGAGCCGCTGCTCGGCTGGCTGCTCGGCATGGTGGCGGCGCTGGATGGGCGCGCGCTGCTGATCCCGCCGGGCGGCAAGGCGCTCTATCACGCCGCGCTGTGCATCGCCAGCAACTACACCGTGACGCTCTACGCGGCGGCGGAGTCGCTGCTGGTGAGCCTGGGCGCGGACGGAGCGGACGCCGATCAGGCGCTGAACGCGCTGATGGCGGCGACCGTCGAGAACGTGCGCGGGCAGGGCGTCCCCGACGCGCTGACGGGTCCGCTGGTGCGCGCTGATATAGGAACCATCGCGGCGCATCTGCGCGCGCTGCACGGGGTTGATGAAACGTTAGTGGCGGTGTATCGACAGCTTGCCCGGCTGACCTATCCACTGCTGCTGGCGCGAGGAATCGCGCCGGACGATATTGAGCGGCTGCTGAAACAGGACGAAGATCATGCGCGTCACAGTCCGTGACATTCAAAAGATGAAAGAAGACGGCGAGCCGATTGTGATGCTCACCGCCTACGACGCGACCAGCGCCCGCCTGAGCGAAGCGGCAGGCGTGCCCATGCTGCTGGTCGGCGACACGCTGGGGATGGTGATCCAGGGGCACGAATACCCGATCCCCGTGACGCTCGACCACATCATTTACCACGCCAGCATCGTCACGCGGGTGACGAACAAGGCGCTGGTCGTCGGCGACATGCCCTTCATGAGCTATCACGTCAGCGTCGAGCAGGCGCTGACCAACGCCGGGCGGCTGATGCAGGAGAGCGGCGTCAGCGCCATCAAAATGGAAGGCGGCGAGTCGCTTGCCGAGACGATCAGTCGGGTGGTCGACGCCGGAATCCCGGTGATGGCGCACATCGGCTTGATGCCGCAGAGCGTCTACAAGGTCGGTGGATTCCGCGTGCAGGGGCGCGACCTCGACTCGGCGCAGCATCTTTTGCGCGACGCGAAGGCGGTCGAGGCGGCGGGCGCGTTCGCCGTCGTGCTCGAATCGGTGCCCGCGCCGCTGGCGCAGATCATCACCGAGCGCCTGCACATCCCGACCATCGGCATTGGCGCGGGACCGGACTGCGACGGGCAGGTGCAGGTCTTTCACGACATTCTCGGCTTGTTCGAGGACTTCGTGCCGCGCCACACCAAGCAGTACGCGCATCTGGCGGCGGACGTGCGCGATGCCATCGGCGCCTACGTCCGCGACGTGCAGACGCGCGCTTTCCCGACCGCCGACAACAGCTTCTCGATGAAAGAGGAGATTTTAGCCGCGCTGCGCACCGACGGGACGGATCATGCTGCGTCAGGTTGAGACGATTGCCGAACTGCGTGCCGCGCGCCGCGCACTGGAAGGGCGAGTCGGGCTGGTGCCGACGATGGGCGCGCTCCACGATGGGCATCTGTCGCTCGTCGAGGCGGCGCGCGAGGATAACGATACCGTCATCGCCACGATCTTCGTCAATCCGACGCAGTTCGCGCCCGGCGAGGACTACACCGCCTATCCGCGCGACCTGAGCGCACGATTTCGATCTGCTGGAAAAGGCGGGTGTCGATCTGGTCTTCACGCCGACGCCCGACGTGATGTATCCGCCTGGATACCAGACCAGCGTCGACGTGGAAGTCGTCTCGACCGGGCTGGAAGGCGAGCGCCGCCCCGGTCATTTCAAAGGCGTGGCGACGGTGGTCGCCAAACTGTTCAACCTCGCTCAGCCGGATCGCGCTTACTTCGGGCAGAAGGACGCGCAGCAGGTCGTCGTGCTGCGGCGGATGGTGCGCGACCTCGACTTCCCGCTGGAGTTCGTCGTCTGCCCGACGGTGCGCGAGCAGGACGGGCTGGCGATGAGTTCGCGCAACGCCTACCTGAACCTGGCGCAGCGCGAAGCCGCCAGCGTGATCTACCGCGCGCTGCGGACGACCGCCGATGCTTACGCCAACGGCGAGCGCGAGCCTGCCAACCTGCGCGCGCTCGCCTACGAGGTGCTGGCGACCGAGCCGCTGGCGGAGATCGATTACGTCGCCGTCAACGACCCACAGACGCTGTTCGGCGTTCACGATCCAACCGATGCCCCGCTCCTGCTGTCGATGGTGGTCCAGATCGGCAAGCCGCGCCTGCTCGACAACTGCCTGCTGCCCTGGTCGCTCAACGACCGCGCCGGGCTGACGGCAGTGCTGGGCGCGACGTAAAAGCAGCGATGAGCAATGAGTCAACGGCTTCGCCAAATCTGTGAGTCCGGCGAAGTTCTTGACTCATCGCTTAATACTATCGCGCCTCTAAGCCATTTCTGAGAGATTTCTAGCACATTTTTGCGTATAGTGAATCTGTATAGAACTAGTCGACAACGGACAATGACATGTTCTTCGATCCTACCTATCTGATTTACGTATTCATCCCGACGCTGCTGCTTTCGCTGGCGGCGCAGGCGTTTGTGAGCGCGGCGTACAAGAAGTGGAGCGCGGTGCGCAACGGCGCGGGCGTGAGCGGCGTTCAGGTGGCGGAGCAGATATTCGCGCGCACCAACGTGCGCAGTGTCCAGTTGGAAGGCGTCCCCGGTCGCCTGAGCGACCACTACGACCCGCAGAGCGGCGTCGTGCGGCTGTCGAAAGACATCGCCACTGTGCCATCGGTCGCGTCGATGGCGGTGGTCGCGCACGAACTGGGGCACGTCCAGCAGCATCAGGAACAGTCGATCCTGATCTCGATGCGCAACTTTCTGGTGCCGGGTGTGCAGCTTGCGCCGCAAATCGGCTACCTGATGATTTTCGCGGGGCTGTTCCTCCAGATCACCGGGCTGCTGTGGGCGGGTATTCTCCTGTTCGGCGTGATGGTGATCTTCATGCTGCTGACGCTGCCGGTCGAGATCGACGCCAGCCGGCGCGGGCTGATCCTGCTGCGCGAGAGCGGCTTGCTGGTCGGCGATCAGGATGCCAGCGGCGCGCGCCAGGTGCTGACGGCGGCGGCGCTGACCTACGTCGCGGCGGCGGTCACGGCGGTGCTGCAACTGGTCTACTTCATCGGTCTCGCCAACAACCGGCGCTGACCATACGGGAAAACAAAACGCCCGGCATCGTACCGGGCGTTTTCGATTCCATCGCGGGTGTGCTTCTACGCTTCTTTCCAGACGACGCCCGATCCTGAGCGCTCCAGTTGCCCAAGCGTGGGGATGTGGGTGGCGATCAGGTAAGCGTTCTCCGCCAGCGCCGCCTCGACCAGATGATTACGACTCGCGCGGGTGCTGTCGGCGTCCGCCCAATGAACTTTCCACTCTGAGCGCTCGACTTCGACCGGGTGATGATAGAGGTCGCCCAGGCAGTAGAGCGTCTGCCCGCCACTCGAAACGCGCACGATCTGGTGACCGGGCGTCTCGCCGGGCGCGGGGATGATTTGAACTTCGTCGGTCAGGCTTTGCGCGCCTGTCACGGGTTCGAGCAGACCGGCGCGGTCGAGCACGCCTAACGTTCGCCCGAACAGCGACTCGCCATCCTGCAGCGCGCTCTGAACGTCCGGGTTGTTCCAATCCGCGCTGCCGATGTAAACGCGGGCGGCGGGAAAGGTCGGGGCGTAGCCGCCATCGTGTTCCTGCGTCACGCCGTTGAGGTGGTCAAAATGACCGTGCGTGATCACCACGTGCGTGATCTGGTCGGGCTGGACGCCTCGCTCGGACAGCCGTTCGGTCAGCCCCGGCGGCGGCTGGTAGCCGGGAATGCGATAAGGCGAGTCCGGCGGCAGCTCGTAGACGCAGGCATCCACCAGGACGCGCGCCGCGTCCGTCTGGATCAGGATACACTGAATCGGGATGTGCAGGGGATGACCGAGCACGTCCTCGTAGCCGGTTTGCTCGTCCGGCGGGACGCGCAGCCAGCCCGCGAGGTCTGCGTGTAAATCACCGACGCTGATCGGGGTGACTGTCGCCGCCCCGATGCGGATCGAGCGTGCCTCTTGTGTCATGCTGTTCGTTTCCTGTGTAGAAGCAGACGATTGCTGCTGGTTACAAATCGTGCTGGTCGAATTTGCGCTTCAGCCGATCCATGCGTCCACGACGCGGGCGGATGCGGCGGACGATCTCGTCAATCTGGTGGCTCCAGCGGCTCAGGCGGGCGCGCCCCCAGGCGACCGAATAGCGCACCTGCCGCCGCTGGCGGTTCAGGTTGATCACCGAGCGCTCGTCGGGGACGGACGCGCCCCATTTGACGATCATCGCCGCCCAGGTGAGACCGCCGCCGAAGCCGACGAAGGCGATGTAGTCGTCCGGCTGGATGCGCCCCTGCGCGACCGCCTCCGACAGCGCAATCGGGATCGACGCCGCCGAGGTATTGCCATAGTGATCGATGTTGCTGAAGAACATCAATTCGTCGACCTTGAGCGCGCGCGCCGCCGCCTGAAGAATGCGCTGGTTCGCTTGATGCGGCACGATCAGCTTGAGGTCTTTCATAGTCAGACCCGCCATGTCGAGCGCCTGGTTGATGCTCTCGCCGATCACGCGGGTGGCGAACTTGAAGGTCTCGCCGCCGTTCATGTGCATCTTGCCGAACTTGTAGCCGTTGACCATCACCGGGAAGTCGCCGATGTCGATGCTGCCGAAGGTCGGAATACCGAGCAAATCGCTGCCCGAGCCATCAGAGCGCAGGACCGCCGAGAGCACGCCGCCTTCGATGTTGCTAGCGGTCAGCACGACTGCGCCCGCGCCATCGCCGAAGATCACGCAGGTGCCGCGATCCTGCCAGTCGAGCACGCGGCTCATCGTCTCCGCGCCGATCACGACCGCCGTCTGAATGCTGCCGGAGCGAATTGCCTGTGACGCCATATTGACGGCATAGACGAAGCCGGAGCAGGCGGCGCTCAAATCGAATGCGCCTGCCTTGGTCGCGCCCAGCCACGACTGAATCAGGCTGGCGGCGCTGGGGAAGATGTGCTCCGGCGTCGAGGTGGCGACGATGATCATGTCGATCTCGGTCGGCAGGATGTCGGCAATTTCGAGCGCCTGCTGCGCGGCTTTCAAGCCGAGCGTCGCCGTCGTCTCTTTTTCGCTTGCGACGCGCCGCTCTCGGATGCCGGTGCGCGAGCGTATCCATTCATCCGACGTTTCGACGATGGCAGCCAAATCCTCGTTGCTGAGGATTTTCTCCGGGACTGCCATGCCCCAGCCGACGATGTGCGCGTAAATGGGATCAGCGCGGGGGGTAGCACCCCGGTTATTTGTGGCCATTCTCGCTGTATTTCGAGAATATCAACACGGCGTTGTGACCGCCAAACCCGAACGAGTTGCTCATCACGTAGTCGATGTTGCGCGCTACGCCCACATTCGGCGTGTAGTTCAGGTCACATTCCGGGTCCGGGTTATCCAGGTTGACGGTCGGTGGAATGAAGCCTTCGTTCAGCGCCTTGATCGAGAAGACGGCTTCGACCGACCCGGCAGCGCCCATCAGATGCCCGGTGACGGACTTGGTGGAGCTGATCGGGATTTCGTATGCCAGCTCGCCGAGCGCGACCTTGAGCGCCAGCGTCTCGCTCTTGTCGTTGAGCGGCGTGCTGGTGCCGTGCGCGTTGATGTAGTCGATGTCGGACGGTTGCAGCCCCGCGTCTTCGAGTGCGCGTGTGATCGCCTTCGCTGCGCCTTCGCCGGTCTCCAGCGGCGCGGTGACGTGATAGGCGTCCGACGTGTGCCCGTAGCCGAGGACTTCGGCGTAGATGTGCGCGCCGCGCGCCTTGGCGTGCTCCAGTTCCTCCAGCACGAGCATGGCGGCGCCTTCCGCGATGACGAAGCCGTCGCGGTCAACGTCGAAGGGGCGCGAAGCGCGCTCCGGCGCGTCGTTGCGGCGCGAGATCGCCGTCATGTTGTTGAAGCTGGCGATGGCAATATCGACCAAGCCCGCCTCGGAACTGCCCGCCAGCGCCATCGTCGCCTGCCCGCGCCGGATGATCTCGGTCGCTTCGCCGATGCAGTTGTTGCCGGTGGCGCAGGCGGTGGAAATGGCGAAGTTCGGTCCGCGCAGCCCGTATGCCATCGAAATCTTGCTCGACGGCGCGTCGGGCAGCATCATCGGCACCATCAGGGGGCTGACGAACTTAGGTCCCTTGTCGAAGAAGGAGCGCACGCTTTCTACGATGGCGCTGATGCCGCCGATGCCCGAGCCGACGATGCAGCCGATGTCATAGCGATTTTCGTCGGTGATTTCCAGCCTGGCGTCTTCAACCGCCTGCTTGGCGACGTAGAGCGCCATCTGCGTAACACGGTCGGTACGGCGCATCTCGCGCTTGCCCAGAAAGGCTTCGGGGTCGAAGTTTTTCACCTCGCCACCGAAATGATTCTCAAGGTGAGAGGTATCGAAGCGCTGGATAGTGCGAATTCCCGTTTTTCCGGCGGCGGCGTTCTGCCAGGCTTCCTCAACCGAATTGCCGGTTGGACAGAGGATGCCCATCCCGGTCACGACAACTCGTCGTCTTTCCACAGCCAACTCCCTCTATTCGTCGGTTGCGTGACAACCGAATTGAACCCTCATAAGCGTAACAAAACTTTCGCTTTTCTCAAGATGTAAACACCATTTGTCGGCTGAGGTTACTCTGACGGATGCTTATGTTATAATCGACGCCTTACGGAGGTCGCGTGATTTGATACTGGTTACGGGAGCGACAGGGTTCGTTGGCAGGCATCTGGTCGGGCGGCTGCTCGCGCAGAATTACCCGGTGCGCTGCCTGCTGCCCGAATACAAGCTCGACGATCTGCCCTGGGAGCGCGAGCCGGAAATCGTCGTCGGCACGATCCTGGACGAAGAGGCATTGTTTCACGCCGCGACGGGCGCGCACGTCATCATCCATCTGGAAAACGCGCAGTGGTGGGGCAGCCCGCACGATCTGGAGCGCGTCGAACTGCTGGGGACGCGCAACCTGATCACGGCGGGGCGCGCCGCTCGCGTCGGGCGGATCATCACGCTCAGCCACCTCGGCGCGTCTCCGGCGGCGGCGTACCCGCTGATGCGCTACAAGGGGCTGGTGGAAGATGCGCTGCGGACGAGCGGGCTTGCCTACACGATCATCCGCTCCGGGCTGATCTTCGGCGAGGACGATGCCTTCATCAATCACATCGCCATGCAGTTGAGTTCCTCGCCGGGCGTGTTCCTGATGCCAGGGCGGGGCGAGGTCGTGCTGCATCCGATTTACGTGGACGACGTGATCGCGGCGATCATCGGCAGCCTCGAAGCGCTGGATACGGTCGACAACGTGATCGAAATCGGCGGACCGGAGTACATCACGCTGGAAGACCTGATCCGCACGGTGATGCGCGTGTCGGGCATTTACCGCCGGGTCATCGGCGTGCCGCCTTACCTGATCCGCTGGCTGATGGGTATTTACGGGCGAATCCTGCCGCGTTCATTGATCACACCGCAGTGGTTGGATATTCTTGCCACCAACCGGACGGCGCGGCTGGGGAACGTGTTCTATTATTACGGCATTCACCCCCGGCGCTTTGAGGATACGCTGCTGACCTACATGCGCGGGCGGCGTTACGGCTGGTCGGTGCTGAGCTATACGCTGCGCCGCCGTCCGCGAGTGACTTGAGTTGTTTATCGTGATGTGTGATGCGCGGTGCGAAGGGCTGTGAAACCTTTCCCGCTGCTCATCACGCATTACTCTTTACTTTTGACGGAAGCGGGTTGGACAAATGGAATTGATTGAGATTCGACCCCTGCGCACGCTCGACGAGATGCGCCCGATGGTCGAACTGCAAAAACTCTACTGGGGTGATGACCTGGAGTCAGTGATCCCGGCGCACATGTTGTTTTCGCTCGCCAATCACGGTGGGCACGTCTTGGCGGCGTTCGACGGCGACCGTCCGGTGGGCGTACTGGTCGGCTTCCTGAGCACACACGATCAGGAACCGCGCCGCCCGGCGATGGCGAACCTGCAAATCTTCTCGAAGCGGATGGTGGTGCTGCCGGAGTATCGCGGGCACGGCATCGGCTATCGCCTCAAGCTGGCGCAGCGCGCGCTGGCGATAGAGCAGGGGATACGGCTGGTCGTCTGGACGTTTGACCCGCTGCTCAGCCCGAACGCGAAGCTGAACGTGCATAAGCTCGGCGTGGTCTGCCACTCGTATCAGGAGAATTACTACGGCACGTCGGACGAGGGTGGGCTGGCGAAGCTGGGCAGCTCCGACCGGCTGATCGCCGAATGGTGGGTGACGAACCGGCGCGTCGAGGAGCGGCTGCACGGCAGCCGAACCGACCTCACGCTGAGCCACTATCTGGAGGCGGCAACACCGATCCTCAATCCATCGTCCCTGTCGGACGACGGCATTGTGCTGCCCGCTGCCGAAACGGGCACGCCATCGGGCGCGCTGGCGCTGCTGGAGATACCGACGCGCTACGCGGCACTCGAAACCAGCAATCCACAGCTTGCGAAGACGTGGCGAACGCACACGCGCCAGCTTTTCCAGCAGACGTTGGCGCGCGGCTTTGTCGTCACCGACTTCCTGATCGAAGAATACGAGGGGCGCGAGCGCTCGTTTTATCTGTTCAGCTACGATGGACCGCAATTTGAGTCGTTCAGCATGAATTAGGGGGATGACGTGGCGCTCGAAAACAAGACGGTCGCATTCATCGGCAGCGGTATCATGGCGGAAGCCATCATCAAGGGGCTGCTCAATCAAAAACTGCTCACGGGCGACCAACTAATCGCTGCCGATCCACGCGAGGATCACGGGCGCGAGCTGGTGGCGCGTTATCACCTGCGCTTCACGATGGACAACGCGGAAGCCGCCCGCGCCGCCGACATCCTCGTCTTTTCGACCAAGCCACAGGTGGTCGGGCAGGTCTTCCACTCGCTCAACGGGACGGGCGGTAAGCCGTCGCTGGTGTTGAGCATTCTGGCGGGCGTGCGCATCAGCACGCTGATGGATGGGACGGGCAACCGCAGCATCGTCCGCGCCATGCCGAACACGCCCGCGCAGATCGGCGAAGGCATCACGGTATGGACGGCGACGCCTGACGTGGCGGAAAGCGAACGCGAGCAGGCGAAGGCGCTGCTCGGCGCGTTGGGCGAAGAACTGTTCATGGACGACGAGAAGTTCCTCGACATGGCGACGGCGCTCAGCGGCACGGGTCCGGCTTACGTATTCCTGTTCATGGAGGCGCTGATCGACGCGGGCGTTCACATGGGCTTTTCGCGCCGCGACGCCGAGCGGCTGGTGCTGCAAACGGTGCGCGGCTCAGTCGATTACGCGCAGCAGTCCGGGCTGCATCAGGCGGAACTGCGCAATCAGGTGACCAGCCCGGGTGGTACGTCGGCGGAGGCGCTCTACCAGTTGGAGAAGGGCGGGCTGCGCACGGTGCTCTCGCGGGCGGTCTATGCGGCGTATCGGCGCTCGGTGGAACTGGGGCGCGCGCAGGAAAAGAAGCGGGACGAGTAGGAGTAAGCATGATGAGCGAGATGGAAACGCTGTTTGAGCAGGTCGATCAGCTCACGCCGGATGAAATCAAGCAGCTCTACGACTATATCGTCAAGAATCACGTCGAATTTGTGCCGGTGAAAGCGCAGACTGAGCCGCAGAAGAAGCGCATTCTGGGGCTGCACGCGCATCTTGGCGAAGCATGGATGAGCGACGATTTCGACGACGAACTGCCTGACGAATTCTGGTTTGGAGAAGAATGAAATATCTTTTGGACACCCATACGCTCATTTGGCTTGACAACGTTCCTCGGAAGCTGTCGGCGGACGTGGTGTCGATCATTGGGGATTTGTCAAATCAACTCTTGGTAAGCGTGGCAAGTATTTGGGAGATGCAGATCAAACTTCAGGTGGGAAAGCTCAGCTTGCCGACCTCGATTGAGGAGATTGTTGAAAGACAGCGAGAGGAGAATAGAATTGAGCTTCTGCCCATTGAAGTGAAACATATAGTGAAGCTGGCGGATTTGCCTGACTATCATAAAGACCCATTTGATCGCCTTTTGATTGCGCAGGCAATGTTGGAAGAGGTCTCTATCCTGAGCACAAACTCGCATATTGCGAAATATCCTGTCCGGGTAATCTGGTAAAATCTGGCTGGCTCGCAATTCTGTTCGTGAAAAAGTGGACAAACGAAATCGGATCATTTAGAATTGTTCACAAAGCACAAATTGCTATTGGCAAAATCACAGTTTCGGTCTTTTGGTGCCCGCGCTGGCACTTAGAGCAAGCCCTGTCCTTCTATCGTGTAGGAGACGCAAATGGCGGACATCTCCAGCAACATGTTTGACTCCATCCTTGAGCGAGTAAATGAGTTCAGCCCAACGTATGAATCCGTCGAAGTCGGGTTCGTCGAGGAAGTCGGTGATGGTATCGCCCGCGTGAGCGGGATGGATAACATCCGCTTCAGCGAACTGGTGCGCTTCAGCAACGGCGCGGCAGGGATCGCCTTCAACCTTGAAAGAGACAACGTCGGCGTCATCATCATGGGCGAGTACGATACGATCAACGAGGGCGACGAAGTGCGCCCGCTCGGTCGTATCGCCTCCGTGCCGGTCGGCATGGGCTTGGTCGGGCGCGTGGTCAACGCGCTGGGCGAGCCGGTCGACGGACGCGGACCCGTCGCCAGCAGCGAGTTCTACAACGTCGAGCGGATCGCGCCTGGCGTGATGCAGCGCCGCAACGTCTATCGCCCGGTGCAGACCGGTATCGTCGCCATCGACTCGATCACCCCAATTGGACGCGGTCAGCGCCAGTTGATCATCGGCGACCGCCAGACCGGCAAGACCGCGCTGGCGATTGACACGATCCTCAACCAGAAAGGCAAAGACCTGTACTGCATCTACGTCGCCATCGGCAAGCGGCGCGGCGAGATCGCGCGTCTGGTGGCGCTGCTGGAGCAGTACGGCGCGATGGACTACACCATCGTCGTCAACGCGACGGCTTCCGAATCGGCGGCACTGCAATACATCGCCCCGTATTCGGGCTGCGCGATGGGCGAGTGGTTCATGGAGAACGGCAAGGACGCGCTGATCGTCTACGACGACCTGTCCAAGCACGCCTGGGCGTACCGCCAGGTTTCGCTGCTGATGCGCCGTCCGCCGGGACGCGAAGCCTATCCGGGTGACGTGTTCTACCTGCACAGCCGGCTGCTCGAACGCGCGGCGCAGTTGAGCGAAGCGCGCGGCAACGGCAGCCTGACGGCGCTCCCGATCATCGAGACGCTGCTGGGCGACGTATCCGCTTACATTCCCACGAACGTGATTTCGATCACGGACGGACAGCTCTTCCTGGAAGGCGACCTGTTCAATGCCGGGACGCGCCCCGCCATCAACGTCGGCATCAGCGTGAGCCGCGTGGGTGGTGACGCGCAGACCAAAGCGATGAAGAAAGTCGCGGGCGGTCTGCGTCTCGACCTGGCGCAGTTCCGGTCGCTGGCGGCGTTCGCGCAGTTCGGCTCCGACCTCGACAAAGCGACGCAGCGCCAGTTGGATCGCGGTCTGCGTCTGACGGAACTGCTCAAGCAGCCGCAGTACCAGCCGATTTCACTGACCGATCAGGTGGCGATCCTGTACGCGGGCACGCGCGGTCTGCTCGACAACGTCCCGGTGGATCGCATCAAGGAATGGCAGACGGCATTCCTGCGCGCCTATCACACGCAGTACGGCGCCGTTGCCGAGGCGATTGAGCAATCGAACGCGGTTTCTGACGAGACGGAAGCGAAACTGCGCAGCGCCATCGAGGAATTCAACGCCACCTGGCACTAGGAGGACGAGATGGCAAGCGCACGCGAGATTAGAAATCGCATTCGCAGTATCAAGAACATTGGACAGATCACGCGCGCTCTGGAAGCCGTGTCGGCTTCGCGGGTGCGCCGGGCGCAGGCGCGCGTGCTGGCAAGCCGAGCCTTCGCCGAAAAAGCGTGGGAGATTCTGCTGGACGTGCAGAGCGCAGGCAGCAAAGGTGTGCCGCTCCACCCGCTGCTGACGCAGCGCGACGAAGTCAAGAACACGATGGTCATCCTGATCACGTCGGATCGCGGGCTGGCGGGTGTCTTCAACACCAACACGCTGCGCGTGGCGCGCCGCTTTCAGGATCGGCTCGGCGTACCGACCAGCTACGTCGCCATCGGGCGTAAGGGACGCGACTCGCTGCTGCGCGTGCGCGAGCACGTGGTCGCGGAATTCGGCAATCCGTCCGAGATCACGCTCAGCCAGATTTCGCCGATTGTGCGGCTGGTCGAGGACGACTTTCTGAACGGGACAGTCGATGAAGTCTTCATCGCCTATACCGATTTCGTCAACATGCTGACCCAGCGCCCGCGCGTGACGCGCCTGCTGCCGCTGATCCCGTATCACACCGACGACAAGGTGATCGCGGAGTACGTCAAAGACCCGCCGACCGTGACCAAGGAAGACGCCGTTTACGAGTACGAGCCGAGCGCCGAGGCGATCCTGCACGAGATCGTCCCGCGCTTCACCATGCTCCAGCTTTACCAGGCGATCCTGGAGAGCCAGGCGAGCGAGCACGCCGCCCGTATGGTGGCGATGCGCAATGCTTCGGATAACGCGGCGGCGCTGGTCGAAGACTATACGCTGGCGTACAACAAGGCGCGGCAGTCGGCGATCACCAGCGAAATTCTGGACATCGTGGGCGGCGCAGAAGCCCTGCAAAGCTCGATTGACAAAGTGACGACCCAAATTGAGGGTGACCTTGCTGCGCGCTCTCGCAGTGCTCATGCAGCGGTTTAGCAGCAATACTAGAGGAGCGAATTCATGAGTGAAATTCAGGGGCAAGTCTCCCAGGTTCTGGGCGCCGTCGTGGACGTGGTATTCCCCGAAGGTGAGCTGCCGAACATCTACGATGCAGTGCGCGTTCCGCGTGACAACCAGGATGATCTGATCCTCGAAGTGCAGATGCACCTGGGTCACAATTCGGTGCGCACCGTCGCTATGGACACGACCGACGGCTTGCAGCGCGGCGTCGATGCCTTTGCGACCGGTTCGCCGATCACCGTGCCAGTGGGGCAGGCGTCGCTGGGGCGCATCTTCAACGTGCTCGGCACGCCGGTGGACTTCGGCGATCCGATCTCGATGGAGACTCCGCGCCGCCCGATCCACGCAGAAGCGCCGGATTTTGAGGATCAGACGACCCGCATCGAGGTCTTCGAGACGGGCATGAAGGTCATCGACCTGATCGCCCCGATGACCAAAGGCGGCAAGACCGGCATCTTCGGCGGCGCAGGCGTGGGCAAGACGGTGACGATCATGGAGCTGATCAACTCCATCGCCACCGAGCACTCCGGGCTGTCGGTGTTCGCCGGCGTAGGCGAGCGCACGCGCGAAGGCACGCAGCTTTACTACGAAATGGAAGAAGCCGGTGTGCTGCCCAAGCTGGCGATGGTCTTCGGGCAGATGAACGAGCCGCCCGGCGTGCGCCTGCGTATCGCGCTCTCCGGCTTGACGATGGCGGAATACTTCCGCGACGAAGGGCGCGACGTGCTGCTCTTCATCGACAACATCTTCCGCTACTCGCTGGCGGGCGCGGAAGTGTCGGCGCTGCTCGGTCGTATGCCTTCGGCGGTTGGTTACCAGCCGACGCTGGCGGACGAGATGGGGCAGCTTCAGGAGCGCATCACCTCGACTCAGACCGGCTCGATCACGTCGATGCAGGCGGTCTACGTGCCCGCCGACGACTACTCCGACCCCGCGCCTGTGGCGGTGTTCACGCACCTCGACGGCACGATTGCGCTGGAACGTTCGATTGCTTCGCGCGCGCTGTTCCCGGCGGTCGATCCACTGGGCAGCACGAGCAAGATTCTCGACCCGCTGATCGTGGGCGAGGAGCACTACCGCACCGCGCATGAAGTTCAGCAGGTGCTCCAGCGCTACAAGGACTTGCAGGACATCATCGCCATTCTCGGCATCGACGAGCTTTCCGACGACGACAAGCTGCTGGTGTCGCGCGCGCGCAAGATCGAGATGTTCCTCAGCCAGCCGATGAAGGTGGCGGAGCAGTTCACCGGGCGCGAGGGCAAGTACGTCAAGATCAAGGACACGATTCGCGGCTTCCGCATGATCCTCGACGGCGAGGTTGATCACGTCTCCGAGCAGAACTTCTACATGGCGGGTCCCATCGAGGACGTGCTGGCGCGCCACGACGAATCTGAAAAGAGCGCTTAAGATGCCTATCTCGGTGGAGATCGTCACGCAGGAAAAGGTCGTGTTTTCCGAGCCGGAAGCCGATATGGTGATCATCCCTGGCTCGGAAGGCGAAATGGGCGTCCTGCCGCATCACGCGCCCGTGCTGACGACGCTCGCTTACGGCGAACTGCTCGTGCGTAAAGGGCGGGCGGAAGAGAGCTTCGTGATCTACGGCGGCGTGGTCGACATTCGCCCGGATCGCGTGGTCGTGCTGGCTGATCTGGCAGAGTCGTCTTACGACATCGACGTAGCCGCTGCCGAAGCCGCGCGGGATCGAGCGGAGAAGCTGATGGAGCAGGGCGCTCCACCGGAGCAGAACCGCAATGCCGCGCTGGCGCTGCGGCGCGCGGAACTGGCGCTGAAAGTGCAGCGGAAAGTCCACGCGCGCAGCCAGGTCATGCGCATCATCAATGAGGGAATCGGCGAAGCGTAACCACAGGCTGTATTGCACAGAAGCCCCGTCTCGAATAGAGCGGGGCTTTTTGATCCCGGCAGCACGCCGCAACGGACGCGCCTATACTTATTATGAGCAACGTTAGTATTTTTCAGGAGAATAGATGATGAAACGCTTTGTACTGCTTACGTTGGTCGCTGCCGTGCTGGCGCTGACCGTACAGATCGTCTTCGCTCAGGATGTGATTAACGGGCAGGCACAGACGACGCTGTATGACCGCAGCACGCTGTTTACCGTCTACGGTGGTACAGCGGTTGCGACGATTTGCCTCGGGATCCTCAATTATCTGGGCGTTGATTCCAAATCTCTCCGCCTGATTGTCGTCCTGATCATATCCACGCTGATTTCGATTGGCTCAAGCTGGTTCGTCAATCCCGACCCGAACGTGGTGATCAACATCATCATTACGGTCGCCAACATCGTCCTGATGACCGGCTCTACGCTGGGTATCAACGAGTTCGGCAGTCGAGGTGGGCGCGCTGCTGCGGTAGGCTCGCGGAGATTCTTCAGGAGCCTGTTTTGACAGGTTGAGGCTGTCTGCGCAGCTCTCGCTGAACCTGCGTTTCCCTAAACGCGCCAACCCGCGCTTAGGCAACGCCTGGGCGATTCTCCCCGTCCGGGCGGCGTGCCGCATGGTATAATACGCCGTTAACGTCGCAGGACATGGCGGGCATCCGCCAGAGAAGCTGCCACTCATGGGAATGTTTGACAAACGACTGGGCGTTGATCTGGGAACGATCAATGTCCTGATTTATGAAAACGAGCAAATTGTTCTGCAAGAGCCTGCGCTGGTCGCCCTGACGGTAGAAGATGAGCGGATCGTGGAAATCGGGCAGCCCGCGCGCGAGATGCTCGGTCGCGTCGACGAGGAAGATATTCAGGTGATTCGCCCGCTGCAAAACGGCGTGATCGCGGACTACGAAGTGACCGAGGCGATGCTGCGCCACTTCTTCGGCAAAATCGCCGGGCGAGTGCGCATGTTCAAGCCGACGGTGATGATCTCCGTGCCTTACGGCGTGACCAGCGTCGAGAAGCGCGCGGTTCACGAAGCGGCGCTGGCGGCTGGCGCGCGCGAAGCCTTCCTGATCTGGGAGCCGCTGGCGGCGGCGATTGGGGCGGGGCTGCCCGTCGGTACGCCAGCGGGCGACATGGTCGTCAACGTGGGCGGCGGCATCACCGAAGCGGCGGTGCTGACGATGAACAACATCGTGCGTGCGGAAAGCGGGCGCGTCGGCGGGCTGCGCATCGACGATGCTATCATCAGCTACGTGCGCCGCAAGTACAACCTGACGATTGGACAGCCGACGGCGGAATCGGTCAAGATTCAGGTCGGAGCGGCGGTTCCCATCGGCGAAGAGATGACGATGGAGCTTCAGGGGCGCGACAACGTGAGCGGGCTGCCGCGCACGATTGCCATCAGCACGGGCGAAATCATCGAGGCAATCGAGGAGCCGCTGCACGAGATCGCCGGGGTGGTGCGCGCGGTGCTGGGCAATACGCCGCCTGAGCTGGCGTCGGACATCATCGACCGGGGCATTGTGCTGACCGGCGGCGGCGCGCTGCTGCGCGGGCTGGATCAATTCCTGACGCGCGAGACGGGCGTGCCGGTCTACCGGGCGGACAATGCGATGATCGCGGTGGCGGTGGGCGCGGGGCGCGCGCTGAACGACCCGGCAATTCTGCGCCGGATCGCCCAGGGAGTTTGATTTTACGCGAGATAGTACGTCATTCGTTGCAGGTGAATGACGGGATCGATGTACTGGACGTGGATGTAGTCCGGCACGTTGAGGTTGATCGGGGCATAGTTGAGGATGGCGCGGACGCCTGCCTCGATCAGCATGTCGCCGACCTCCTGCGCGTTTTCGGCAGGGACGGCGATCATGGCGATCTTGATGTTGTTTTCGGTGATGACGCGCCGGATCTCATCGACCGGGCGAATGACGAAATTGCCGACGCGCCTGCCGATCTTTTCGGGTGCGCTGTCGAAGACGTAAGCGATGTGGAAGCCGCGCTCCGCGAAGCCCTTGTAACGCGCGACCGCGCTGCCCAGGTCGCCCGCACCGACCAGCGCCACCTGCCAGTCGCGCTCGACCTTGAGCACCTGGCGAAGCTGATCCTTCAGGAAGGCGATCTTGTAGCCCGTTCCCTGCTTGCCGAAACCGCCGAAGTGAGAGAGGTCTTTGCGTATCTGAGCCGAACTGATGCCCAGACGTTTGCCAAGCTCGTGCGACGATGTGACCTCTTGCCCCTCCTGCGACAGCCGTTCGAGCGCCCGGAGATAAACCGGCAGACGGCTAATTACAATGTCTGGAATTGTAGACGGCATTTGCGCGGCTCTCCTAAGCGGCCTTAGAGGTATCCTATTCGGTTTGTGAAAGATGCCACATCTAATGTTACCATTATGCTATGCTTCACGCCAGCTTAATGTAGACAATCTTCACGAATAAGCCGCTTCCTTTTTCCTTCGGCTATGCTGTGCAACGTGATCGGCATACTGTGTTAACGCTTTGGCGCGTGCTTCCGGTTTTCGCCAGCGGAGTTCTTTGCTGCGACGGCGCATGAAACAATTGTCTCATTCGCGTAATATTGCTACAATTATGTCCAAAGAAGAGGGCAGTGGAATGACGGCAGACGACAACAACGGAATGCTTTTACATTCTGTTCACGAAAGTATGCTCGACGGCTTGGGACAGCTCGCAGGGTACTTCGGCTTCGGCAAGGTGATGGGGCAGATGTACGGTGCGATGCTGCTGAGCGACCGTCCGCTGTGCCTCGACGACCTGGTGGAACGGCTGGGTATCTCCAAAGCCACCGCCAGCATGAACATGCACACGCTCGAAAACCTGGGGATGGCGCGTCAGGTGTGGGTGCGCGGCAGCAGTGGACGGCGCAAGTTTTACCAGGGCGAGACCGATTTCTGGCAGATCATCACCAACATCCTCAAAGGGCGCGAGATGCGCGATGTTGACCGCGCCATCGGCGTGATGGAAGACAACATCAAGCGCCTGACGGCGGGGATGCAGGACATGAACGACGAAGATCGGGAGCTGGCGCAGCTTTACGTCGAGCGCATCAAGCAGATGCAAAGCCTGTTCCAGTTCGCGCAGATCATGATCGTGACGATCCTCGCGCGCGTCACCGAGCTGGACACCGGGGAGGTTCCGCACATCGACATTGAATAAATCAGCCCTTGCCGCCGAAATCCGGCGTGCCTATAATCGCTGATACTCGGGGGAGTGGCGGAACTGGCAGACGCGCATGACTTAGGATCATGTCTCTTACGAGGTGAGGGTTCGAGTCCCTTCTTCCCCATCTGAAATACTCCAGTTCTCGACCTGCCTGCCCTCGTTCCAATCCGCACAATTCGCTCGTCGCTCGGCGCCGTGTGTGAAATTCTTGTGTTATTCTAACTAATCCTTCTAGGCAATTACTCGTCGTAGATGCTATAATTTTCAGACTAGCATCTATCGCTTCTGTAAGGATCGACTTTTGAACATTCAAACGGAACAACTCGAAGATCAGACCGCCCGCGTGACGGTTGAGATCGATACTGAGCGGCTCGACGCTGCCAAGCAGAAGGCGGCTCAGCAGATTTCCCGCCGGGTGAACATCCCCGGCTTCCGTAAGGGCAAGGTGCCTTACCGGATATTGCTCAACTATGTAGGTGAGCCGGCGATCCTCGAAGATGCGGTCGAGCTATTGAGCAAAGAGGTGTACAGCGAGGTTCTGCCTCAGACAGACCTTGAGCCGTATGGACCCGGTACGCTGACGGATGTCAAGTCGGATCAGCCGACGCCGACCTTCGTCTACGTCGTGCCGCTTCAGCCGAGCGTCGACCTGCGCGATTACCGCTCGATCCGAGAGCCATACGAGCCGCCGGAGACGACCGACAACTCGGTCAAGCACGCCATGAAGAGCCTGCAAGAGCAGCACGCAGTCATCGAGGAAAGCCAGCAGCCCGCCGCCGCCGACAACCGCGTCACGATGGATCTTCACAGCTACATTATCGATGAGCATACAGATTCAGACGCGGACGACGAAGAAGATGCCGACGCCGACACTGAGGATGAAGTCACCGACGAGCACGAGGAACACGAGCACGACGATGAGCATGATCACGAACACGAGCATGATCATACGCATGGCGACGAGGACGAAGGCACGCCCTACATTCACGAGCACGCGCTTCAGCTTGTGCTCGACGAAGACGACGAGCCACAGCCCGGCTTCAACGAGAATATCATCGGCGCGAACGTCGGCGACTCGCGCGAGTTCGTCCTGACTTTCCCGGACGACGCCGAGAAGTATCAGGATATGGCGGGCAAAACCGTCAAGTATTACGTGGACATCAAGAAGATCGAGACGATGACGCTGCCGGAGCTGACCGACGAATTCGCCGCCCGCGTGACGCAGGACGAGGAAAAGCCGCTCACGCTGCTGGAACTGCGGATGCGCGTGCGCGAAAACCTCAAGAACGTGACCGACGAGAACTACCGCAACGAGTATGTGGGCAAAGTGCTCGATCAAATCGTCGCGGGTGCGGAGATCAAGTTCCCCGAAGCGATGGTCGTGGATCAGGTCGACAGCTTCCTGCAGGATTTCGACCGGCGGCTGCGCCAGCAGGGGATCACCCTGCAAGACTACATGAAGATTTACCAGAAATCGCCGGATGACCTGTACAACGATTACCGCGAAAACGCCGAGCAGACCGTCCGGCGTTCGCTGGTGCTGCGCGAGATCGCCAACGTGGAGCAGCTTGCCGTCACCGACGAGCGGATCGACGAGCAGATCGAAAAGATCGTCGGGCAGTTCGATGACGAGCGGCAGGACGCCGTGCGTTCGATGTTCTCCGCTCAGCCCAATATGCGCGACAGCGTCCGCAGCGACTTGCTGCGCGATGAAGTCCTCGACCGGATTGCCGCTGTCGCCAGGGGCGAAGCGCCGACGATCAGCGTGCCTGAAGCGGCGTCACCTGAAGAAACACCCGGCGAGGAAACAATTCCAGCGGCGGCAGCGGATGAAGCCGCGCCGTCTGAAGACGCACCAAATGAGGAAACTTCAGCGACTACAACCCCAGAAGCAGAAGCGGAACCACCAGAAGACGAAGTGACATCCGAGAATACAGAGGAGTTTGTGTAGATATGTTTCCCCAGAACGTCATCCCGATGGTCATTGAGCAGAGCAGCCGGGGCGAGCGCGCCTACGACATATTCTCGCTGCTGCTGAAAGAGCGTATCATTATTCTAGGGACGCCAATCAATGACCAGATTGCGAATCTCGTCGTTGCCCAGCTCCTGTTTCTACAAAGCCAGGACCCGGAGCGCCAGGTTCAAATGTTCATCAATTCGCCCGGCGGCGTCGTTTATTCCGGCTTGGCGATTTACGACACGATGCAGCAGATCAGCGCGCCGGTCAGCACGACCGCCGTCGGCATTACGGCGAGCTTTGGCACGGTGCTGCTGACGGCTGGCGCGAAGGGCGTGCGCTATGCGCTCCCCAACGCGACCATCCACATGCACCAGCCCCTCGGCGGGGCGCAAGGGCAGGCGTCCGACATCGTGATTCAGGCGAACGAGATCATGCGCCTGAAGGAACGCCTGAACGACATCCTCGTCCACCACACCGGGCGCGACCGCGAGGTGATTGAGCGCGATACTGACCGCGACCTGTACCTGGGCGCGCAGCAGGCGGTGGAATACGGTCTGATCGATTCGGTGCTGGAAAGCGCCAAAGTAGGAGTGAACGGCAAGTGACTTTCACACCCAATAATCAGCGGTGCTCATTCTGTCGCCGCAGCCATGATGAAGTCGAACGCTTGATCGCGGGTCCGGATGGCGTGTTCATCTGCGACAACTGCGTCGAGCTGTGCCAGCGGATTCTCTTCGAGGAGAATCCGACTTATCACAGCGACGACGGCGAGATCGATTTTGAGAGTCTGCCGTCGCCCCGCGAGATCATGGCGCAGTTGAGCGAATACGTCGTCGGTCAGGATTACGCCAAGCGCGTGTTGAGCGTGGCGGTCTACAACCACTACAAGCGTATTCGCAATGGGGGCATCGCCAATGGGGTGGAGCTGGAAAAGAGCAATATCCTGATCGCGGGACCGACGGGCAGCGGCAAAACGCTGCTCGCCCAGACGCTCGCCCGCATCCTCGACGTGCCGTTCTGCATCTCCGACGCGACCTCGCTGACTGAAGCGGGGTATGTGGGTGAGGACGTGGAAAACATCCTGCTGCGCCTGATTCAGGCGGCGGATGGCGACATCGCCCGCGCGGAAAAGGGCATTGTCTACATCGATGAGATCGACAAGATCGCGCGCAAGTCGGCGGATAACCCATCGATCACGCGCGACGTGTCCGGCGAGGGCGTGCAGCAGGCGCTGCTCAAGATCGTCGAGGGCACGCTGGCGAATGTCCCGCCGCAGGGCGGGCGTAAGCATCCGCATCAGGAATTCCTGCAAGTCGATACGACCAACATCCTGTTCATCTGCGGCGGCACCTTCGCCGGGATTGAAGAGAACATCGCCAAGCGCGTCTCCGGGCGCGGCATGATTGGGTTCCAGCCGCAGGTGGAGGGCGAAGAGCGCGTCAACGCTCAGGACAAAGCCGACCTGCTGCGGCACATCAGCCCGGAAGACCTGATCGGCTACGGTTTGATCCCCGAATTCGTCGGGCGCTTGCCCGTGCTGATCAGCGTCGATCCGCTGGATCGGGAAGCGTTGATGCGCATCCTGGTCGAGCCGAAGAACGCGCTGGTCAAGCAGTATCAGCAGTTGCTCAAGCTGGATGGGCTGGACCTGGTGTTTGAAGACTCGGCGCTGGGCGCGGCGGCGGACATCGCCATGAAGCGCGGCACAGGCGCGCGCGGGTTGCGCTCGATCATCGAGAGCCGCCTGCTCGACGTGATGTACGAAGCGCCGGGGCGCAAGGACATTGAGCGCGTCGTCATCGACGCCGATGTGGTCAACGGCGTGGCGCGACCGCACATTTACAGCGGTGAAAATCTCCGGCTGGAATGGTCGGAGAACGGCAAGCTGAACACCGCCGCATAACCATCAAGGCAAATGGAAAACGAGAGGGGCATCGTAGGATGCCCTTTTTGTTTCTCAGGAGCGAGGCTGCCGCACCAACGACCAGACCAGCAGCGCCAGTCCGATCAGCGCCGAAGCCCCGACGAGCAGGACAATCGAGTTGAGCATATCGACGCCCGCCAGCAGTCCGTCGCGGGCGCTGCTGCCGAAGTCCGGGGCGGGGATCGCTAAGAGCGCGTTCTGTGCCTGCGCCGCCG
Organism: uncultured Chloroflexia bacterium; assembly: GCA_963760975.1. GTDB lineage: Bacteria > Chloroflexota > Anaerolineae > Aggregatilineales > Phototrophicaceae > Flexifilum. The sequence goes on from CAVXEZ010000013.1 coordinate 269,933, forward strand.
CCAGCGCCAGCGGAATCGCTGCGGCGCCGACGATGATCAGGAACACGAGCCAGCTTCGCGGTGTGCGTCGCCGGGCGACCAGATAAATGGCGGTCGTCGCCAGCGCCAGAAAAGCCGTGAGGGTCGCCGTGAAGCCGATTACCCAGTCCGCGTTCAAGCCCTGCTTGATCGGGTCAAGCTGCGCGTCAATTTCTGGCGACTGGAGGTCGTCGGGGTAGGCAATCAGATTGGCAACGATGTTGGTGACGGCGCGTCCGCCATTGGTTGCTGCGCTGAACAGTACGCCTGCGACGAGCAGGAAGGCGACCAGAAGCCCTAAGCCGAGGCGTTCGTCGCGGGTCATGGCGCTAGCTCAGGCTTGGTAAGACGACCTGGGCGTTTTCGCCCACCTCGCGGGCGAAAATCTGCGCGTCGACGCGGTTGGTGCCGCTGGCGTTGAATCCCCAGTTGCAGGGGATAACCCAGCGCGGGTGCATCTGCGCGGCGGCTTGTGCCGCTTCGGAGGCGTTCATGGTGCCGTTGCCGTCAATCGGCAGTATGGCGATGTCCGGGTGGAGTGTCGCCATCTCCGGGATGATGCCGGTGTGCCCGGCGTAGTAGATGTCGAAGTAGTTCAGGGAAATGACGAACCCCAGGCTGCCGTCGTCAATCGAGCCGTGCTCGGGCGAATAGGCGGGTATCCCCTGAATGCAGCAGCGCCCGACGGCGATGCTCTGCCAGGGGCGCAGGATGGTGCAGCCCTCGATCTGCTCGGCGGCGCGCCTGCTGGCGATGATCTGCGTGTTGGGTCCGCGCAGCTTTTCGATGTCGGCAAGCGAACAGTATTCGTAATGGTCGCTCCCGATCAAAATCGCATCGGCGGGGCGGGGACTTGCGGTCACCCGCCAGGGATTGATGTAGATCAGCGGCTCGCTCAGAATAGCGAAACTCCCGTGTCCAAGCCACTGGATTTGATCGATCATAAGTGTCACTCAGCGTGTTTCCAAGTGAAAACAATAGGCTTACTCTAGCGCAGGAATTGTCATTGCTCAAGTTAAGCTTGCCTGAAGTGAGTATAGAGTATTTACTTTTCGTGCTATAAACCGTTATATAATGAGTGATGTCCTAATCTTATATAAGAGGGAAGCTGGTCATGTCCGACCGTCCATTACCCAGAATTTCTAATCCTCAGATCAGGAGTGTCGGTACGCCACGACCTATCAGCGAATCGACGCTGAATGCGCCCTGGCAGCCGCCGCCACTCAACTCGCTGGCGGACACGGGCTTGAACCTGCTCAGCCTTGCCGATCTGGTGCTGAAGGTGCTGTATTTCGGCGGCTATATGGCGGGACATCAGATTTCGGACATCGTCAAGCTGCCGTTCACCGGCATCGTCGACAACGTGATGGACTTCCTCAAGCGCGAGAAATTCGTCGAGGTGCGCGGGTCGGGCGGTCTCGGCGAGGCGGGCTACCAGTATTTGATCTCGCAAAAAGGCTCGGAGAAGGCGCGTGAGGCGCTGGAGCGCTCGCAGTACGCGGGCGCCGCCCCGGTCACGCTTCAGCAGTACATTCAGGCGATGCACGCCCAGAACCGCGAGAAGTTGATCGTCCACGAGGACGATATGAAGACGTTGATGCAGCAGCTCGTCGTCTCCGACGAGCAGCTTGCCCGCATCGGTCCGGCGATCAACTCCGGGCGCTCGGTCTTCATGTACGGTCCTCCCGGCAACGGCAAGACGACGGTCGCCGAGACAGTCGGACGCCTGATTCTGGGCGACGACATGTGGATTCCCTACGCCATCGACGTGGACGGGCAGATCGTGCGCGTGTTCGACAACGTCAACCACGAGCTTGTTGAAGAAGAGCGCATCCGGCTGGGCACGGGCGTGATCGCCGACCCACGCTGGATTCACATCAAGCGCCCGATGATCATGACCGGCGGCGAGCTGACGCTTCAAGGGCTTGATCTGGTTTACGACAACATCAACAAATACTACGAAGCGCCATTCCAGGTGAAGGCGAACGGCGGCATGTTCCTGATCGACGACTTCGGTCGCCAGCAGGTGCGCCCGCGCGACCTGCTCAACCGCTGGATCGTGCCGCTGGAGAAGGGCGTCGACTTCCTGACGCTGGCGACCGGGCGCAAAATCGAAGTGCCGTTCTTCGTGCTGATCGTCTTCTCGACCAACATCGACCCGCGCGACCTGGTGGACGAAGCCTTCCTGCGTCGTATTCGCCACAAAATCGAGTTTGTCGACCCGACCTACGATCAGTTCCGCGAGATTTTCCGGCGCGTATGCGCGGCGAAAGGCATCCAGTACGACGAGCAGGCGCTGGCGTATCTGCTCAAGAAGTGGTACGTCGAGCAGAACCGGGCGCTGCGTTCGGTGCATCCGCGTGACATCGTCGCGCAGTTGATTGACATCGCCACCTATCTCAACAAGCCGCCCGCGCTGACGAAAGACATGCTCGACCGGGCAGCGGCGTCGTATTTCGTGAACCTCTAGGCGATGATCAGGATTCACAACGGCTCAGCGGTTCCTCGCTATCAGGTCTTCGCCCTCGGCGACGGCGCTTACGTCGTGCAGTGGATGGAGACCTCGGTGCAGGATTTGCAGTCCGGCGCTTACCGCGAATATCAACTGCGCGATTTCGGGCATCGCATCACCGATAGCGAACTCGACCAGTTGAAGACGGCGGGCGTGATCGAGGACTACGATCAGGCGTATGTCTGGATTTACGCGCTGCCGGAGGATAAACGCTTCGGCGACATGCGCACGCTGGAGCAGCCGCCGAGCCGGGCGCGCTCGTACTACATCAACACCACGCTCCCCGCCGACAAGCTGATCGACCTCAAGACGCGCTTCGAGGCGCTCGAACTTGGAGAGGCGTTCTGCGCCTGCGAGCACGAGGGGCTGATCGCCGTGCTGGGCAAAGACGCCGTCCCCTTCAACACCCTGAAAGCTGCCGAAAACGCGCAGCGCAAGCTGCAACAGCGCGCGCCCGACCTGTTCGAGAACGCGGCGGTGGCGTTCACCGAGAACGAAAGCGAGTTCGGCGCGGGCGGCAGCGGTGACGAAGAGGAGCAGATCGACCTCGACGCGCTGATCGCCAGCCAGACGGATACCAGCGTCACGCGCGGCAAGTATGTGGTCGTCGCCTGCAAGGACGACCGCGAGCGCTACGCCATCATGCAGTTGTTCAGCACGATGGAGATGGCGGTGATCGGCGTGCGCACGGCGCAGGAAGCCCTGCATCTGATCGAAGAAGAGCCGGTCGACCTGCTGGTGATGGATGCGCGCTTTGACGACATGCACGGCTGGGCGATGCTCGGCAGGGTGCGCGAGATCGACCGCGCCGCGCGCACGCGCGTGATCGTACTGGCGGATGAAGGCGCGGACGATCAGGTGATGGCGCTGACCGTCGCCCGTGTCGACGTATACCTGCGCAAGCCGATCAGCATGGCGCGCCTGCGCCAGACGGTCTGGTCGGCGTTCAAGGAGCACGCCGCCGAATAGGCTCAGTCAAGCGGGCGAACGCACCCTACGCGCGGCGCTCCCGCCAGCCCTCACCATTGTGTTTTAACCTCTCCATTGGTAGAGTCATATGTGCTTGATCTAGGATCATAATTCATGACCTGGATGCTAATCGTCGGTTTTATAACGATTGTGCTTCTCATGTCTGCGAAAAATGCCGGGCACATCCCCTGGCGCGACAAAATGCGCCGGTTGGGCAAGGGGGCGGTTCACAATGCCGAATGGATGGCGCCAGACGACGTGGTGCAGCAGGTGCGCGCGCATTACCTCGACGCCGTACACTGGCTGAACGAAAGTATGCTCGTGCCCTGGGCGCAGCAGTGGGCGGATGCGCCGCAGTACCTCAGCGGGACGTACCTCAAGCGCTACCGCAATCTGCTGTTGACTCAGCGCGACGCCAAGGGCGTCCAGTTTACGGGCGTCCTGCGGTCGGATCACATCGTCGAGGTGCGGCAGTTCAGCGAGAACGGCGGCTTCTGCCTCGTCATCGACCATCAATCGCAGCGGCGCATGGCGACTTACAACCGCAAGACGCGCGAGCGCCTGCATACGCAAGACCTGGGCGACGGCGCGGCGGTCTACGCCATGCTCTACGACGCGGGCGACCAGCGCTGGAAGCTCGGCGCGTTCATTCAGGAGCTTCCGACGGGCTGGCGCACGCGCTCGCTCATACGGGAACTTTCCACTCTGCCTGGTTCGATTGGGCGCGACTACTGAATGCCGCCAACCACATTTGTCACAGGCGGCACGGGCTTTCTCGGTCGCCATCTTGTGCCTGCATTCTGCCGGGCGGGGCACAGCGTTCGCGTGCTCGTCCGCGACCCGGCGGCGCATCCCTGGCTGGCGCGCTGCCCCGTTGAGATCATTCAGGGCGACATCCTGGACAGCGAGCGCGTCGCGCAGGGCGTCGCCGGGGCGACTTACGTCGTCCACGCGGCGGGGCTGTTCCGCTTCTGGGGTAAGCGCGACGATTTCGAGCGCACCAACGTCGGCGGGACGGAGAACATCCTGCGGGCTGCTGCCCGCGAATCCATCAAGAAGTTCATCTACGTCTCGACCATCGCCGTAATCGGCAACCCCGAACCGAACCGCATCGTCGACGAGAACCACCCGGCGCACCCGGCGGACGGCTATCAGTGGAGCAAGCTGCACGCCGAGCAGGCGGTCATGCGCGCCGTCGAGCACGACAATATCCCGGCGGTGATCGTGCGACCGGGCGCGTTTTACGGACCGCTCGGCACCTACGCCTTCAACCGCCTGTTCTTCCGCGACCCGATGCGCGCCATCATCATGCAGGTCAACCGGGGGCGCTACGTGACCTTTCCTGCGTATATCGGCGACGTGCCCAAAGCGATTCTGAGCGCGTGTGAATGCGGGCGGGTCGGCGAAATCTACAACGTGAGCGGCGACTCGATCACGCACCGCGAGGCGTTCGACATCATCTGCGCGGAGGGCGACATTCACTTTCCGCGCCTGACCATCCCCGGCTGGCTGGGAGTCGCCGTCGCCGAGGTGATGACCGCCCTCGGCGCGCTCGTCGGGCGCGAGCCGTTCTGGCCGATCACCCTGAAGTCCTACGTGTATAATTACTGGAATGTCTCCAGCGAGAAGGCGCGGCGCGAACTCGGTTTCGCCCCGATTGATTTCCGCGAGGGCGTGCGCCGGACGCTGGCGTGGTATCGCGCCGGGCAGCCGGATACGATAACAGAAGTTGAGTGCTGACGATGTTCGATCAGGTGAAAATCTACGTTTGCAGCGGCAACGGTGGCGACGGAATCATCGCTTTCCGGCGCGAGAAGTACGTGCCGCACGGCGGACCCTACGGCGGCGATGGCGGGCACGGCGGTAACGTCGTGCTGCGCGTGAACGCCAAGCTGAACACGCTGTCGCCGTTCCAGAGGAAAATCCACTTCAAGGCGGCACATGGTGAGCGCGGCGGCTCGGCGACCAAGACGGGCAGGAGCGCCGACGACATGGTTGTCGACGTGCCGCCGGGCACGGTCGTGCGCGACGCCGACACGGGCGAGTTGATCGCCGATCTGGTGCAGGCGAACGATCAGGTGATCGTCGTACCGGGCGGGCGCGGCGGACGCGGCAACGCGCATTTTGCCAACCCATCCAATCAGGCGCCGCGCATCGCCGAGAAGGGCGAGCCGGGTGTCGAGCGCTGGCTGGTGCTCGAACTCAAGCTGATCGCGGACGTAGGCATCGTCGGCGTGCCCAACGCCGGGAAATCGACGCTGCTTTCGATTATCAGCAACGCGCGCCCCAAGATCGCCGATTACCCGTTCACGACGCTGGAACCGAACCTGGGCGTGGTGCAGTACGACGAGCGCGATCTGGTCGTCGCGGACATCCCCGGCTTGGTCGAGGGCGCGCACATGGGCGTCGGCTTGGGGCACTCGTTCCTGCGCCACGTCCAGCGGACGCGCCTGCTGGTGCATCTGCTCAACGGCGCGAACGACGACCCGATTGCCGACTTCAACCAGATCAATCAGGAGCTGGCGCTCTACGACGAGAAGCTCGGGCAGCGCCCGCAGATCGTGGTGCTCAACAAAATGGACATCCCCGAAGTGCGCGAGCGCTGGGCGCAGATCGAAGCCGACCTGAAGGCGCTCGGCGTCGAGCATCCGCTGGCGATCTCGGCGGCGACCCGCGAGAACGTCACGCCGCTCGTCCAGCGCATTTTCGCCGAGATCGACGCGCTGCCGGAAGCGCCGCCCGTCACCGAAGAAATGCCGCTCTACACGCTGCCGGAAGAAGACCTGAGCTTCAACGTCGAGCGGATGGGCGAGGGCGAGTACCGCGTCGTCGGCAAGCGCATCGAGCGCGCCGCCGCCATGACGTACTGGGACTACGACGAAGCTATCCTGCGCTTCCAGCGCCTGCTGGATACCGTCGGCGTGACCGAGGCGCTGCGCGAGGCGGGCGTGCAGGAAGGCGACACCGTTCACATTGGCGATCATGAACTGGAATGGTCGGATTAAAATATGGAGCGAGTCGGCATCCTCGGCGGCACGTTTGACCCGCCGCACATTGGTCATCTCGTGCTGGCGGAGTACGCGCTCGACGCGCTCGATCTGTCGTGCGTGCTGTTCGTCCCGGCGGCAGACCCGCCGCACAAGTATCCCGTGCGTGTCGGCATCGAACACCGCCTGCCCATGCTCGAATGCGCGATTGCCGGGAATGATAAGTTCGCCGTCTCGCGCGTGGACGTGGATCGACCGGGACCGCATTACTCGGTCGACACGATCCGCATCTTGCAGAAGCAGCAGCCGGAGACGGATTTCTACTTCGTGATGGGCGGCGACTCGCTGCATAATCTGCCCGGCTGGTATCACCCGCAGGAGTTGATCGCGCTGTGCAAGCTGGTGGTGATGGGACGCCCCGGCGCGGAAGTCGCCCCGGAACTGAAAGCCAGCCTGCTGCCGGGGCTGTCCGAGCGCGTCGTGGTGATCGAATCGCCCATGCTCGGCTTTTCCTCCACTGAAGTCGCCGACCGGCTGGAAGCGGGCAAGAGCGTCCGCTACCTCGTGCCGGATGCGGTGCTGGCGTATATTCAGGAAAATGGACTGTATCAACATGGCTCGTAAATATTCCCCTTTGTGGGCGCTGCTGGCGCTCCTGCTCGTGCTGACGGGCGGGCTAGTTGCTAGTGCGCAGGATGCCGCGCCGACGCTCGTGCCGCCGACGCTGGTGCCGACCGTCCCGCCCGCCAACGTCGACGCGCTGCCGTCCGAATCGGGCGTGGCGCGGATCGCGCGCGACGGCAAAGTGCGCGTCGGCGTGCTCTACAACGAGCCGCCCTTCGGCGAATACAACATTCGCGGCGAGGAATCCGGCTTCGACGCCGACCTCGCCAACGCGATGGCGGACGCCTGGGGCGTGCAGGTCGAATTCGATCAGGTGACGCGACAGACGGGCATCGACATGGTGGTCAGCGGCGACATCGACCTGTTGATCGCCGCGCAGCCGCACGAGCGCGACCTTGACAGCCGCGTCGAGTTCAGCCAGTCGTACTATCCCTCGGTCGAGGCGCTGGTCGTCCGGCAGGGCGACGGCGCGACCGTGCTCGGTCACATGGCGGATCGCAAAATCGGCGTGGTGATCGGCACGAACGCTGAGGGCGCGGTCGCCTATTGGCAGAGCCACGCCGATTACCAGTTCGAGGTGCTGCGCTACCTGACGCTCGATCTGGCGCTGGCGGCGCTCGACACGCACGAGATCGACGGCGTGGTCGATAACCGCGTGCGCCTGTCGCGGGTCATCAAGCCGGACATGCAGCGTTTCGTCGACGTGCCGGTCATGCCCGAACCCTACGCGATTGCCATGAGCCGCCAGGACGTGAATCTGCGCGATCTGGTCAACAAGACGCTGCAATACCTGTACGTGACGGGCAAGCTGGACGACATCCACAAGCACAATTTCGATGGGGCGAACTATCCCGGCAGCGCGTTCGTCGTCTGGAACAACGTCGGCAGCGACCCGCCCAAGCCCGACCAGTTCGGGACGGACGTGCCGTTCCCGCCGCAGTACGTCGTCCCGCGTATGCAGTCGGACGGGCAGCTTCGTGTCGCCGGGCTGGTCGATCTTCCCGGCGATGCGCCGGAGAGCCAGCGGCGGCTCGATTCCGTCAATCGTGCGCTGGTTAATGCGCTGGCGCAGCGCTGGAACGTCAGCGTCGTGCCCGTGCCCGCTAACGGGCAGAGTCCCATCGATCTGGTGGCGAGCGGCGCGGCGGATCTCGCCGTCGGCGTCGAGCCGGACTGGAACGCCGCCAATCAGGTTGATTTCAGCAGCTACTACCTGATTCACGGGCTGCGCCTGATGGTGCGGACGAGCGACGACTTCACGGGCTTCTCCGACCTGCGTGGCAAGACTATCGGCTATCTGTCCGACGACGCGGGCGCGCAGGACGTGATCAAGGCGCAGGCGGATCGCCTCAATACGATCTTCAACAAGACTTTCAGCATTCTGCGCGAGCAGGACGCGGCGTTCACGGTGCTGGCGGACAACAACGCCGACGTGGTACTCGGCGACAGCCTCAAGCTGATCCCCAACGTCGAGGCGAACCCCAACGACCTCAAGCTGACGACCAACGCCGACGGCACGGCCATCTGGTACAGCCGCAGCTTCGTGGCGATGGCGCTGCCGCGCAACGACATCAACTTCCGCCTGCTGGTTGAGTACACGCTGCAAGAACTGACGCGCGACGGCACGCTGGCGACCATCCTCCAGCCGGTGATGGCTCCGCAGGACATGCCCGTGCTCGACATCTGGCCCGGCTCCAGCACCTACCTCGGCTACGACCTGACCGCGAAAGCGGGGTAACGTCGTGCGGATCGTCGGCGTTCAGGCGGGCGATGCCAGCCGGATCGAGCAGATGGCGCGGCTGCTGATCGACGGCTTTCGCGTCACGTCGCCGGAAGACTGGCGCGATATGGACAGCGCGCTGACGACGGTCAACTGGGTGCTGAGCGAAGGATTCTGCCGCGCCGCGCTCGACGATGCCGACACGGTCGTCGGCTGGATCGGCGGGCTGCCGCAGTACGGCGGCAACGTCTGGGAGCTGCACCCGCTGGTGGTCGATCCGGCGCGACAGGGGCAGGGGATCGGGCGGGCGCTGGTGCTGGACTTCGAAGATCAGGTGCGCGAGCGCGGCGGGCTGACGATCACGCTCGGCGCGGACGATCAGGTCGATTTGACCACGCTCTCGCGCGTCGACCTGTACGACGACCTGCCGGGCAAGCTGGCAGCAGCGCGCGGGTCGCGTCCGCACCCGCTGGAGTTCTATCGCAGGCTCGGCTACACCGTCGTCGGCGTCATCCCCGATGCCAACGGGCGCGGCAAGCCGGACATCCTGCTGGCGAAGCGAGTTTAGCGCCTACAACTCCTCTGACGCTTCAATCGTGATTTTGGGCTTCGCCGTCTCCTGCGCAAGCGTGGCGATGGCGACGCCGACGAGGATCGCCGCGCTGCCGACGACCTGCACCGCAAATGGAACTTCGCCGAAGATCAGGAAAGCGGCAATCGCGCTGCCAATCGGCTCGATCTGCGAGGCGATGCCGACGTAAGTCGCAGAGAGATAGCGCAGCGCGAAGTTGAACGACGAATGCCCAAGTAACTGCGGGAAGATCGCCAGCAGGACAATCATCAGATAGCCCGTTGAGGAATAGCCACCTACGGGCGTGCCCGTGATGATCACCAGCGCGAGCAGAAAGACCGCCGCGAAGCTGTAGACCAGCCAGATGTAGGGCAGCAGGGAGAGTTTCGGGCGCAGCTTGCGCCCCAGTACCAGATAGCAGGCGAAGGCGACCGCGCCCGCGAGCGCCAGCGCGCCGCCGAGCACGGGGTCACGCCCGACGGTCGTGTCCGCCTCACCGCCCGCGCCGATCAGCAGCCCGCCGACGAAGGCGACGACCAGTCCCACGATCACCCAGCGCCCAATGCGTGCTTTCAGGAAGACGAACTCGATCAGCGCGACCCACAATGGGCTGGTGGTCACGAGAACGACGCTGACCAGCACGCTCGTGTACTCCAGCGACGAAATCCACGTAATGAAATGAATTGCCAGAATCATGCCCGTCGCCGCCGCCAACAGCAGGTCGGTGCGCCGCAGCGACGCCAGTTCGGCGCGATGCGCCCGCAGCGTCAGGGGCGTCAGGATCAGCGAGGCGAGGATCAGGCGTCCGGCGGCAATGAACAGACTTGGCAGTCCATCAGCCTGGGCGAAGCGCACGATGATGGGCGACATCGAGATGGCAAGCAGTCCGCCGAGCAATACCGGATAGACCGATGAAGCTCTTGAATTGTCAGTTGGCACAGAGAATCCTTCACGTGCAGGAAACCACTTTATCTTAGCAGTTGATTAAACCCTGTACAAAAGGTCAGTTTTTGGGCGCTAACCTCTGGAAAATCTATCGGTAGGTGTTACAATGAGCCTCGCTCTTATCGACAACGATAAACAGGAGAAGGCGATCATGGCTTTTGAACTCCCCGCGCTTCCATACGCAAAAGACGCGCTCGAACCGAATATCGACGCGCAGACGATGGAAATCCACCACGACAAGCATCACGCCGGATACGTCAACAATCTGAACAAGGCGCTCGACGGACATGCCGATTTGCAGGGCAAGTCGCTCGAAGAACTGCTGCGCTCGATTGACAGCCTGCCGGAGAACATCCGCACGGCGGTGCGCAACAACGGCGGCGGTCACGCCAACCACTCGCTGTTCTGGCAGATCATGAGTCCGAATGGCGGCGGGCAGCCGACTGGCGACCTGGCGACTGCGATCAACAGCGCCTTCGGCTCGTTCGACAACTTCAAGCAGCAGTTCGCTGCGGCTGGCGCGGGGCGCTTCGGCTCCGGCTGGGCGTGGCTGCTGGTCGCCCCGGACGGCTCGCTGAGCATCACCTCGACGGCGAACCAGGACTCGCCGTTGATGGAAGGCAAGAAGCCGATCCTCGGCATCGACGTGTGGGAGCACGCCTATTACCTCAAGTACCAGAACCGCCGCGCCGATTACATCGCCGCGTGGTGGAACGTGGTCAACTGGCCCGAGGTCGCCAAGCGCTACGCAGCGCGTTAGGTGATGCGGATTGACGTAGGGACACGATAGGCAACCGAAGGTTGCACGTGTTCCTGCATGTGATGATCGCCACCCCGCAGGGGCGCGGTTCTTCATTTATCCACATATGCAAAGGCGTTACAATTCGTAGCGCCTTTTTTGTTGCGGTTGAGGAGCTAATCGATTATGGCGGACTTTCGGATTGAAAAAGACTCGCTCGGTCAGGTACAGGTGCCTGCCAGCGCCTATTACGGCGCGCAGACGCAGCGCGCCGTAGACAACTTCCCGATCACGGGCATGAAGCCCTATCCTGCGTTCGTCTGGTCGATGGCGCTGATCAAGCGCGCCGCCGCCGAAGTCCACCGCGACCTCGGCTTGCTGGACGCGGAGAAGGCGAACGCCATCATCCAGGCGGCGGACGAGGTACTCGCCGGGAAGCTGCAAGATCAGTTCGTGGTCGATCCGTTCCAGGCGGGCGCGGGCACGAGCCACAACATGAACATCAACGAGGTGATCGCCAACCGCGCCAACGAAATTCTCGGCTACGCGCTGGAAGACCCCAAGAAGCCGGTTCACCCCAACGATCACGTCAACATGGCGCAGAGTACCAACGACACCATCCCGACGGCGATCCGGCTGGGCGCACTCTGGCGGCTGGACGAGCTGACCACCTCGCTGCGCCGCCTCGCCGACGCGCTGGGGCAGAAGGCGCAGGAATGGGACGAGATCGTCAAGAGCGGTCGCACCCACTTGCAGGACGCGGTTCCGGTACGTCTGGGGCAGGAGTTCGGCGCTTACGCGAAGGCGGTCGAGCGGGACATCGAGAAGATCAATCAGGCGGCGGAGGGCGTGCGTCGTCTGGGGATCGGCGGCACGGCGACCGGCACGGGCTTGAACGCGCACCCCGAATACCACGCGCGCATGATCAAGAAGCTGAGTGAGTTGAGCGGCTTGAAGCTGTACGAGTCGGACAACCTGTTCGAGTCGATGCAGTCGCATCAGGACGCGGTCTTCTTCTCCGGCGCGCTGCGCACGGCGGCGCAGGACTTGATCCGCATCGCCAACGACATCCGCCTGCTGTCGAGCGGTCCCACGACCGGGCTGGCGGAAATCACCTGCCCGACGGTGCAGCCCGGCTCGTCGATCATGCCCGGCAAGGTCAACCCGGTCATGGCGGAAATGCTCGACATGGCGATGTTCCACGTCATCGGCAATGACACCACCGTCATGCTGGCGGCGCAGGCGGGGCAGCTCGAGCTTAACGTTATGATGCCGATTATCGCGCATAATCTATTTGAGATGGAGCACGTCATGATCGGCGCGGTCAACGCCTTCACCGATAAGTGCGTGGTCGGCTTGATCGCCAACCGCGAGCGCGCCGAAGGCTGGCTGGCAAAGAACCCGATCCTCGTCACCGCGCTCAACCCGATCATCGGCTACCAGAACGGCGCGGCGGTGGCGAAGAAATCGCTGGCGGAAAACCGCAGCATCCTCGACATCGTCGTTGAGAACGGCTACATGAGCGAAGAAGATGCCCGCAAAGCCCTCGATGCCCGCGCGATGACCGAAGGCGGCATTCAGGGTGTTGGCGGCGGCGGCTGAGGCATCTGGCAGTGTCGCCACGTTCACGATAAGCGTAAAATCTGGCGCTCTACGGTTGAGTCGGTAATGTCTTGTGAGTTATACTACGCCGAGATTACCGGAAGAGCGCCCGTTCGGTACAACACCGCTCGGTAAAGGCACGCAGTGGCGACCCGAAAGCTAGGGAAATATCAGCTCTTTGAGCGGCTGGGGCGCGGCGGTATGGCGGAAGTCTACCGCGCGCACCACCTCAGTCTTGATCGCTACGTGGCGATCAAGATACTGCACGCTTTCCTGGCGGACGACCCGGAATTCAAAGACCGCTTCGAGAAAGAAGCGCGCAATATCGCGCGTCTGAAACACCCGCACATCGTTCAGGTGTACGACTTCGAGTACGACGCCGACAACGAGACCTACTACATGGTCATGGAGCTGATCGACGGTCCGACACTCAAGGACATGCTGACCGCGCTGTCAGAGCGTGACGAGCGGATGCCGCTGGGCGAAGCCGTGCGCATCATCCGCGAGGCTGCCGGGGCGCTGGCTTACGCCCACAGCCAGAAGATGATCCACCGCGATGTCAAGCCTGCCAACCTGATGCTCGACCGGGATAACCGTGTCGTGCTGACGGACTTCGGTATCGCCAAGATTGTGACGGGTGGGCAGTTCACCGCTAGCGGCGGCATGGTCGGCACGCCCGCCTACATGGCGCCGGAGCAGGGCTTGGGCGAAGCGGGTGACGAGCGCTCCGATCTCTACTCGCTGGGCGTGATCCTATACCAACTGGTCACGAGCGAGCTTCCCTACGACGCCGAGACGCCGCTGGCGATCATCCTCAAGCACGTCAACGACCCGACGCCTTATCTGCACAACATGAACCCCGACGTGCCGGACGAGATCGACCGCATCACCCAGCGGCTGATGGCGAAAGACCCGGCGGATCGCTATCAGTCCGCCAACGAACTGATCGCCGATCTGGAGCGCTTCGAGTTAGGGCTGCCGCTCGACGCGACGACCGCGACCTACGAAGCGCACGATACCTGGGACTCAACCGCGACGCCGATCAGGCTGCGCACGCCGCTGCGCACGCCGATCCCGGAGCGCACCGCGCCACCACCACCGAGCAGCGCCGCGCCGCCCCGGCGGCGGATTCCGCTGTGGCTGTCGGTGATCTTCGGCGGGTTGATCGGCGTGGGCATCTTTGTGCTGGGGCAAAGCGTCGGCGGCGTGCCGCTGCTGGCGTTTTTCGCCAGCCCAACCGCGACGCCCACCGCGACGGTAGCGCCTTCGCTGACGCTTGATCCCGCGCTGCTCGTGACCGAAGCGCCTCCGGCGACGGCGACGCTCACACCCTCCTTCACGATCACTCCCAGCGAGACGCCGACCGACATCCCGACGGCGACGGTGACGCTGACCGATACGCTGCTCCCGACCGCATCGCCGACCCCGCTGCCGAGCGATACGCCTACGCCTACGCCGCCGCCTTCGGAGACGCCGACGAACGCCCCGACCAGGACGCTCACGTACACGCCTTCGCCGACGCTGCCGCCGACCGTGACGCTCACGCCCTCGATCACCTACACGCCGAGCATCACGCCGACGCCAACGCTCGACATCACCCTGACGCTGATCCAGGCGACGCTGCTCTCCGATTTCCAGACGGCGACGATCAACGCCTGTGATTTCAACTACCTGATCGTCCAGCAAGACCCCGAAGATGGTGGCTACGTCGCCACCAACCGCACCTTCGAGCGCAACATCACCCTGCGCAACGTCGGCTCATGCCCCTGGGAGCGCAACTCGGCGCTGATGTTCGTCAGCGGCGAGAATTTCAACGCGGGCGCGCGCATCATCCTGCGCGACCGGGTCAACGTCGGCGAGGAAATGACGCTGGCGTTCAGCGGGCGCACCCCGGCGACGGGCGGTCTGCGCTCCGGGACGTGGGAACTGCGCACGCCGGGGAACATTCGTATCGGTCAGCCGATTGTCATCAGCATCAACGTGTTTGAAGGCTGAGCAGTCGCTGACGACTTAAGGGGAGAATACGATTGGATCGAGAGCAAGCCTGGAATATCGTCACCGAGTTCGTGCAGTCGGACAGCCTGCGTAAACACATGCTTTCAGTCGAATTTGCCATGCGCGCCTACGCCGAACACTACGGCGAAGACCCGGATTCGTGGGGATTGGTCGGGCTGCTGCACGATTTCGACTGGGAAATCCACCCGACGCTCGAAACGCACCCGATGGACGGCGCGCCGATCCTGCGTGAGCGCGGCGTCAGCGAGGAAGACATTCGCACCATCCTCAGTCACGGTCCGCTGGCGGCGGATGATCGCGTGACGCTGCGCGACAAGGCGCTGTCCGCCGTCGACGAACTCACCGGACTGATCACGGCGGCGGCGCTGGTGCGCCCGACCAAAGATGTCCGCGACGTGCAGGTGAAATCCATTCGCAAGAAATGGCGCGACAAAGCCTTCGCGCGCGGCGTCAACCGCGAAGACGTGGAGCAGGGCGCCGAGAAGCTGGGCGTCGACCTGTGGGAGGTTCACGTCCCGCTGGTGCTCAAAGCCATGCAGGATCACGCCGCCGAACTGGGGCTAGACGGGCAGAACGCCTAGCCCCTTACAAACGCAAGTCCAGCAGCACAAAACTATCAACATCCTTATCCAGTACCGCGTGAGCGCTGCTACGCCTGGCGGCTCACGATTCCACGTGAACCGGCGTGCCGATCTCCGTCCAGTCGTAGAACCACTGGGCTTCGGAGGTCGGCAGGTTGACGCAGCCGTGACTCATCGGGTGACCGAAATTGTTGTGCCAGTACGTGCCGTGCAGCGCGTAACCCGCGTAGAAGTACATGACGTAGGGCACGTCGGGCAGGTAGTAGCCGGGACCTGTCATCGTCTGGGCGATGTACTTGCGCTGGATGGTGAAGTCACCCTTCACGGTGGGCGTTCCCGGCAGCCCGGTCGAGGACAGGACGTTGCGTATCAGCTTGCCGTCCTGGTAGGCGTAAGTGCGCTCGTCGCTCAGGTCGACGATGATCTCCTTGCCCATGCCGATGCGCGCGGGCGGCGCGGCGGTCACGTCGACGGTGCTGCCCGGCGCTGACACTCCGGGGATCACCAATTCCTGCCCGGCGCTGATGTAATTGGCGTCGTAGATGTTGTTCGCCTGTGCGATTTGCAGCCAGCTAATGCCGTAGCTCTGGGCGATGGAAGCGAGCGTTTCGCCGCGCTGGACGACATGCGTCACGCTGGCGCTCGGCAGCGCGGCGACCTCGGTCGGCTGCGCCTGCGGCGGGTTCTGAGGCTGGGGCTGCGCTGGCGTGCTGCCGCTCTCGCTGGGGACGAGCAGCTTCTGCCCGGCGTAGATCAGGTTGGGGTTGGTGATGTCGTTCAGTTGGGCGAGCTGATCAACTGTCATGCCGAAGCGCACGGCGATTTGCTGAAGGCTCTGCCCGTAGCCAACGGTGTAGACTTCGGTCGGCTGAGGCGTCGAGGTGGCGACGGGCTGTTCCACGTCTGCGCTGGCAGGCTGCTGCGGCTCGCTGGTCGGCGTGGCGTTGGGGTCGGGGATGATCAACTGCTGCCCGACATCGATCCGCCACGTATTGGTGATGTTGTTGGCGTGGGCAATCGTGTCGACATCGACTCCGTAGTCCTGAGCGATGCGGTAAAAACTCTCGCCGGGGAGGACGACATGGACTTTGCCTTCCTGCGCGGATGCCGTAAACGTCAGGGAAAGTATCACGAGAATGAGCGCCGCTTTCAGCCGTAACATCAGGACTCCTCTGGGCAAACTATCGTCTATTGATAGGGAACTTCCATCTATGGAAGGATTTTAGCATAAATTTGTTTTTTCAAACCGACAAAATTGCTGGCGTGACGCTTTGCGGCTACAATTCCTAGCAAATCGGCAGGCAAATAGGGCTTATTGGCAGAGAATGCTCGTTCGCGCATATCGCTTCACGGATAAACTCGGCGTCGTCTTTCTCAAGAGCAGTCTGGCGCTGGTCGATACCACGCTCGACGGCATCGGCATGATCTGGGGGCGCATCGCCCTGATTTTGGCGTTCATCCTCGGCGTGCTGATGCTGCTGCTTCGCCCGGTCGTCGCCTTACTCGGTCTGCTGCTGTCGCTCGTCCTGGGGGTGTTCGGCTTGCGCGCCCGGCGCACCAGCGCCCGCGCGGACAGCATGGCGCGGCGAGCGGCGCGCGCGCAGATGTCGGCGACTGTCGCCGAAGACCCGCTGCGTTCGCAGAACCGCGTCCTGAGCGGCTTGACCGTGCTGCTGCTGGCGGTGCTGGTCGGCGTGGTCTTCTGGGCGACCAACCCGGCAAATACTGGCTCGTCGGACGTGCCGCCGCTGGACACGAACTCAGTCTTCGCGTCGCAGCCTGCGCCGACCTCGCCCGTGATCCTGCAAAGCACGCCTGTGCCGACGACCACGCCTGTCCCGGCGATCCTCGAAGCGCGCGGCACGATTGCCTACGTCGTGCGCGAACTTGGTCAATCCGACATCTGGGCGGTGCCCGTCGGCAGCCGCTCCCCGATTCGCCTGACCAATGACCCCGAAGACGACCGCGATCCCGCCTGGTCGCCCAACGGGCAGAAGCTGGCTTACGCCTCGCGCCAGGACGGCAACTGGGAACTCTACATCTACGACACGACGACGGGTGAGACCACCCGTATGACTTACGACCTCTCGTTCCAGGGCGCGCCTACGTGGAGCAGTGACGGCGCGTGGCTGGCTTACGAGAGCTATCAGGGCAACAACCTCGACATTTACGTGCTGCGCATCGACGGCTCGCAGCAGCCGCTGCGCCTGCCGGGCAACTCCGACGCGCCCGATTACTCGCCCGCCTGGTCGCCGGACGGACGGCGCATCGCCTTCACGTCGCTGCGCGACGGCAATCAGGACATTTACATCTTCTCGTTCGACAACTCCTCGGTCGTCAACGTGACGCGCACGCCCGACCGCCAGGAGGATTATCCCGCCTGGAGTCCCGATGGCAAGTGGCTGGCGTACAGCGCGCTCGATCAGGGGCAGGAAAAAGTCTTCGTCGTCTCGACCGACAACCCCGGCGCGGGTGCGCAGGTCATCAACGTCGGGCGCACGCCCGCCTGGTCGCCGGACGGCACCAGCATCATCGCCGCCGTCAATTCGCTCGACGGCACGCAGTTGATCGTCAACCCGTTCAGCGGGGCAGGTGTCGGCACGGCGATCATCCCCGTGCCGCTCGGCTCGACGCACATCTCCTGGACGGGCACGCCGCTGCCGCCTGCGTTGATCAATTCCGGCGGGCTGCCCCCGGCGCGCAGCGAGCCGCTCTACGTCGAGCAGGAAGACCGCCTGAATACCGATCCGCCGTACCGCCTCAACGCGATTGCCGGAGTGACGGTCGAGCAGCCTGTGCTGAGCGACCGCGTCAATGACTCGTTCAATGCGCTGCGTGAAGCCGCCAATCAGGATGTCGGCTGGGATTTCCTCGGCAAGCTGGACGACGCCTTCTGGAGTATCAACCGACCGCCACAGCCGGGCGAGGAGCGCCGTAACTGGTTGATGACCGGGCGCGCCTTCTCGATCACGCGCAACGCGATTGTCGGCTTCCCGCCGCCCATCGAGATCGTGCGCGAAGACCTGGGTGTCGATACCTACTGGCGCGTCTACGTGCGCGTCTCGGACGATGCGCAGTCCGGACAGCTTGGCGAGCCGCTGCGCCGCCTGCCCTGGGATTTCGCCAGCCGCACCGAAGGCGATGTCCAAGCCTACGATCAGGGCGGGCGCGTGCGCGATCAAGTCCCTGAGGGCTACTACGTCGATTTCACCCAGCTCGCCGCCGATTACGGCTGGTCGCGCGTCCCGGCGGGC
The DNA here is from genome assembly GCA_963760975.1 of uncultured Chloroflexia bacterium. GTDB lineage: Bacteria > Chloroflexota > Anaerolineae > Aggregatilineales > Phototrophicaceae > Flexifilum. The sequence continues at coordinate 288,471 of CAVXEZ010000013.1, forward strand.
AGCGACTGGCGCGCCAACTCCAACACGATCAATTACTGGTCATTCCAGAAGCGGGACGGGCTGAGCTGGTTCGAGGCGATGCGCGAAATCTATACCGAAGACCAGCTTGGCGGCTTCGTGCCGACGGTCACGCCGCCCGCGCGCCCGACCGCGCCGCCGCTCCAGATCGTGCCGTCGGTCGTCCCCGGCGGATCAGGCGGGTAGCGGGAGAAGGTCATGCAGCGTCAATCGGGAGGTATCCCGGCGTTTACGCTCGTGTTGATCGCGGTCGTCGTATTCGGCGTGCTCGTTTACCTGAACTCGCGCCCGACGACCTCGCTGCGCATCATCGTGCCGACGCAGGGCGAGCCGACCGAACCCGCCAACTCCTGGGAGCAGATTCTTCAGCAGGGCTTCGGCAACGACAGCACGGCGTTCCCGACCGTCGCCATCCCGACCGCTAACTACGTCGCGCCGACGCTGGCGCTCAACGGCGAAGGCACGCCGCTCTCTCCGGTCGATTTGGGCGGCAGCACGGGCGCGAACCCGCAGTACAGCGTCGCGGCGACGCCGACGCGCCTCCCGGCGACGATTGCGCCGCTGGCGACCGACATCCCCGTGACCGCCATCTCGGTGACGCGCCCGCCGACTTCCTGGCAGCCGCCGCCGCTGATCCCGCCGATCTCGCACGATGTGCTGGGGCGCGATCACTTCTACTTCGTCCGCCCGGTCAATTCCAACGCGACCAACAAGGGCTTGTTCTACTACCCCTACGGCTCGGATGGTCCTCCCGGATATAACATGCGCATCCACACCGGCATCGACATGCCCAACGACATCGGGCAGACGGTGCGCGCCGCCGGAAACGGCACGGTCGTCTGGGCGGGTCCCGGCTTTCAGGAAGGCTCCAGCTACGGCAACGTCGTCATGCTTGAGCACGACTTCGGCTACAAGGGGCGGCGGCTGTATACGCTCTACGCGCATCTCTCGGCGGTGCTGGTCGTCACCGGGCAGTACGTCCAGACCGACGACGCCATCGGGCTGGTGGGCAATACGGGCAACGTCACCGGACCGCACGTGCATTTTGAAATCCGCCTGGGCGACCTGAACAGCACCGACATCGCCACTTACGGCGACACCTATAACCCGGTACTGTGGATGGTTCCCTACGTCGGTACGGGCGTGATCGCCGGGCGCGTGACCGACGGCAGCGGGCGGCTGGTCATGGACGCGGACATCACGGTGCGCAACTGGGCGACGGGTTTGAACGTCGATACGACGACGACCTACATTTTCCAGAATACGGCGATTGACGTGAACTCCGACCCCACCTGGAACGAGAATTTCACCGTCGGCGATGTGCCGGTCGGGCGCTACACCGTGATCGCCAACATCAATGGCGAGTCGGTCTCGCGCACAGTCAACGTCATCGAGGGCACGACCAGCTTCATCGAAATCGCGCCGGGGCAGCCTTCCACGCAGGAATCGGGCGGCTAGCGCCGAGGCGCAGCGGTGGTCAACCGTTGAGTTTATACATGGCATTCCGTTACGCTTTCGGTTAAACTCGGCGTGTGCCGAATGGTATGGCTCATATCAGGAGGAATACTCCATGCTGAAGAAGAATATGCGGCGTTTATGGCTGCTGTGCGCGCTGCTCCTGCTGGTGGTTCCGGCGGCGATGGCGCAGGGAACGCATACGCTTGTGCCGGGGACGCCGATAGCAGGAGCGCTGGACGAGAATAATCTGGTACAGGTCTATACCCTCCAGGGTGGCGCCGGGCAGGCGCTTACGGTGACTGCCAGCAACCAGATCGGCGTTCCGCTGGCGCTCGTTCTCACCGACGCATCAGGCACGATCATCGCGCAGAACTACGATAAGAGCGTCACCGGGCAAGTCACGCTGGATGCCATCACTCTGCCGCTGACGGGCACTTATTTTGTGACACTCTTCAAATCCGCAGGCGTAGAATCGGTCAGCCTGGTCAATTTCTCACTGACTGCAGAGCTAACCTCTCCTGCGGCGACCACGCCGGAAGCTACCGTTCAGGCGACGGCGGAAGCGACGGTTGCTCCGACGACCGTGCCCAGCGAGGGCACGCCGAGAATCGACGCCGTTTGCGACCGGAGAAGTCCTGACGACGAGCGGCTTGAGCGTGCAGTTGTCGTGGAGCACGACCGACGACCTCGACCTTGAAGTGCGCGATCCCGTCGGCGGGTCGCTCTACTGGGAGACGCCAACCGTCAGCAGCGGCGGCTCGCTCAGCGCCAACGCCAATCAGGGCTGCGCCAACCCCAGCACCTCGCCATCCGAGACGGCAACCTGGTCTCCGGGCGGGATTCCCACCGGCAGCTACGAAATGCTGGTCTACTATCAAAAAGCCTGCGCAGGGCAGTCGCCCGTGCCCTTCACGCTTGCGGTCACGGTCGATGGCAACGCGCTGCCTCCGGTGCAGGGGACGCTGCTGGAGTCGCAGGTCTTCGTCGCCAGCTTCGTCGTCAATACCGACGGCACGAGCGCGCTGACCGGGCTGAGCGGCGTCGTCAACGACGACCTGCCCGCCGACGCTGCGACGCTGATCAGTCAGGCGACGCCGATTGAGATCGGCGCGTCGGTCAACGGCACGATCACCAACGAGCAGTCGTATCAGACGTATTCCTTCACGGGGCAGGCGAACGACCTCGTCACGATTGACAGCAACGCCACCTCCGGCAGCCTCGATACCTTCCTGTTCCTGCTCGATCCGAGCGGAAACGTGGTCAGTTCAAACGACGACCGCGCGACCGGCAACACCGACGCGGAGATCACCAACGCGCTGCTTCCCGAAGCGGGCACCTACACGATTGTCGCCACGCGCTACGCCAAGCGCATCGGCGGTACGCAGGGCACTTACACGCTGACGCTGTCCACCGAAGCGACACAGCTTCCGGCGGAGTTCGTCAATCTGCCGCGCGGGTCGCTGGAAGTCCGGCTGCTGTGGAACAACGCCGCTGACCTGCAACTGCTGGTGCGCGATCCTGCCGGGAAGTCCGTCTACGACGACGTGCCGCAGATTCCCAGCGGAGGGCAGCTCGCTGCTAACGGCAACGTCAACTGTCGCGCGCCGCAGGGTACGCCGTTCTCCTACATCTACTGGCCCACCGACACGCCGCCGCGCGCGGGCGTCTACGAGGTAGAAGTGTGGTTCCAGAACGAGTGCAACGACACCACGCCGGTCTCGTTCCAGTTGTACGTGACCTACAACGGTAAGCAAGTTTTCAGCGCTAACAACGTGCGCCCGCTCCAGGATGACCGCTACCTGACCAGCTTCACCATTACGGCGGACAGGCAGGCAGTGCCGAGCGCGGGCGGCATCATCACGGGCATCGACGGTCTGGATTATCAGAGCAAACTCGAAAGCGCGGCGACGATTGAGCCTGGAACGCCGCGCAACGGCAGCATCACGCAGGACAACAAGTACGACCTGTACGTATTCACGGCGCAGGCGGGCGATACCTACAGCATCGCCATGAACAACACATCCGGCACGCTCGATCCGTCGCTGTATCTGGTCGGACCGGCGGGGAATCAGGTTGCCGCCAACGACGATGCCGTCGCGGGCGAGAATACCAATTCGCTTATCTCCAATCTTACCTTGCCAGCAGACGGACAATATATTATTATTGCCACTCACTTCGGAGTTCAGTACGGCGGGACAACGGGAACGTACTCGCTTACGCTCACGAAACAGAGTTAACAAAGTGGAGCAGCTTCTCAAGATAGGCTGCTCCACTACAGTCTGTCTGCTGCTATCACTATGAAAGATTCAATTCCATGAAACATCGTTTAATTTTGCTGGGCGCAGTCGCCTTGCTGTTCTTGTTTGCCGCCTGCTCCCCTCCACCTCCTCTGCGTGACGATACGCTTCTCCAAGATACCAGTTTGATCAGTTCCGATACAGCCTGTTCACTACCGTGCTGGCGCGGCATCACTCCCGGCGAGACCACCTGGACGGATGCGCTGGCGGTACTCAACGCCGACTCGACCCTGGAAAATGTCAGCGTTCAGGAGGATGATCAATCCTCGGCGAAAGTTGCCGACTTCCAGCAAAAAGGCGGGAGCGCCTGCTGTGAAGTGATCACGCAGGACGGCGAAACGGTGAACGTGATCTTCCTGCGCGTCGCCCCGACGATCACCTTGGGGCAGTTGGTCGCGGCGCAGGGAACGCCGACGTATCTTGTGGGGAGTCAATACACGGATGATCAGGCGGTCATGAACCTGATCTATCCGGAGAAATCGGCGGTTGTTTACGCCTTCGTGCCTGGAACGACTGGTGCGTTGACCGAGAGCAGCGAAGTCGTCGGCATCCTCTACATGATGCCTTCCGACATGGATTTGCTGATCAAGACGAGCAGTCTGCACGCCTGGGATGGCTATAAATCCTATCAGGATTACGACAGCAGCGAATACAAAGTGACGCCGAGTGTGACTTTAACACCAACGCCTGGTGGGTGATGGAATTGGATAAGGTAAACAAGGACGGGGTTGCCATGAATGAAGTTGTTGAAAAGCCCAGTTCAATCGATGGACTGGAAACCGGAATGGAACTGCAAGGTACGGTCAAGCGGATCGAGCTGTTCGGCGCGTTTGTCGACATCGGCGTCGGTCATGACGGACTGCTGCACATCTCCCAGCTAGGACGCCCGAACGTGCGCAACGTTGAGGACGTGGTGAAAGTCGGCGAGACGATCACCGTCTACGTGCTCAAGGTCGAAAAAGATACCGGACGCATCGCGCTGTCGCTGGTCAAGCCGCCTGCCGTACCCTGGGAAGACCTGAAGGAAGGCTCGGTCGTGACAGGGACGGTCGTGCGCCTGGAGAAGTTCGGCGTCTTCGTCGAAATTGGCGCGGAGCGCCCCGGCATGATCCACGTGTCCGAACTGGCGAGCGGCTACGTCAATTCGCCGTCGGACGTGGTCAAGGTCGGCGATGAGGTCAAGGCGCAGGTGATCAAGGTCAACCGCAAGAAGCGCCGCATCGACCTGAGCCTCAAAGCGTTGGAAGCCCCGCCTGAGGTCGTCCAGGTGCCGGACGAGCCGGAGGAATACGTGCCGACGGCGATGGAACTGGCGCTGCGCCGGGCGATGGAAGCCAATGGCGAGACTTACGAGCCGCCGCCGAAGACGACTGGGCGCAAGCGCGACCGCCGCACCGAGAAGCGTGAGCGCCAGCGCGAGCAGATGGAAGACATCTTCGAGCGCACGCTGCGCCATCATCGCGGCTAGACACGGCGTCAAGCAACCCCAACAAATGAAAAACGCCCGCACCGAATCCTGTTTCGGATAGGTAGGCGTTTTTGATTCCCTAATGATAGTGAGAAGTGTAGGGGCTGTCAGGTCGCCCCTGCAAGGACGGTATCCACCTGTAGAAGCGTACTACGCTTCCTCCGCATCCTCGGCGCGAAACAGCACGCCGTAGAGACGCACCGCCGTGACGATCAGCAGCAGCGTCATGAGCGTATGCTCGGTCAGGCACCAGATGCACAGCTTCTGGATGCGCGTGATCGAGACGTAAGTCAGGAAGTCGTGATAGAGCCAGCCCAGCAGCGCCACCGCGAAGACGATGATCACGCCGTAGCTGCGCAGCAGAGCAATGCGTGGCTCAAGCAGCAGCACCGCGAACATGAAAATGTCGGCAGCTAAGCCGAGATAGCCGACGTAGATGCCCATGAACTGCGAGTAAATGCTGTTATTGACGGCATCACAGTCGAAGGCAGCACTGCCGCCCACGCAGACCACGCTGCTTTGCATGAAGTGCTCGTAGCTCAGGTATCCGGTGACCACCAGCGCGATCACGAGCAGGAGCAGGCTCAAATGGCGCAGGGTGAAACGGCGCTGCGTCGTCGCCGGGGTGTCCTGTTGCGCAGCAGTAGACATGCGTGCCTCTCGTTCGCTCAACTTCGCAAGAGCCGCACCGGGAACTTGTCTCCAATGTGTGTCTCGGTGACGCCTTCGGGGATGATCAGCAAGCCGTCCGCCAGCACCATCGACATCAGTGCGCCGGAACTCTGCGTCCCAGTTGCTACGGCGGAGTACTCGCCATCCTCACGCGACAGTTTAACACGGATGTAACTTCGCCGTCCATCCGACTTTAATGCTTCTCTAAGCGTGGCTTCGACCGTCGGCACGCTGTCCGGTCTGCCGCTCATCTTGAGCAGGGTAGGGCGGACGAACACGTCGAACGTGACCATCGCCGAGACGGGGTTGCCCGGCAGTCCGAAAAAGGGCACGGCTGTCGCTGTGGCTTTCGCTTTGCCCAGCGTGCCGAATGCCAGCGGTTTGCCGGGGCGCAGGTTGACGCGCCAGAAGTCGATCTGTCCGAGTTCGTCGATGACCGTCCGCACCACGTCGAACGTGCCGACCGAGACGCCCGCCGAACTCAGGATCAGGTCGGGCTCGTGGCTGAGCGCTTCCTGAAAGCGGCGGCGCACGTCGTCGAGCGTGTCGCGGGCAGTCGGGATGCGGATCGGCTCGCCACCGTAGGTATGGATCAGCCCGAAGAGCGTGTAGCTGTTGGTATCGCGGATTTTGCCGGGCGCGAGCGGCTCGCTGACATCGACCAGCTCGTCGCCGCTGCCGAGGATGGCGACGCGCGGGCGGCGCTTGACCGTTACTTCCGCCTGACCGAGCGCCGCCAGCACGCCCAACTCCTGCGGGCGGATCAGCGTGCCTGCGGCGAGCACGGTTTGTCCGGCTGCGATGTCCTCGCCGACGGGACGGACGTTATCGCCCGCGCGCACGCCGGACAGGACGCTGACCCGCTCGGACAGCGGCGGGTTATCGCCGGAGCGCCAGTTCTGGTCGGTCTGCTCGACCGGGACGACGGCGTCCGCGCCTGCGGGCACGGGCGCGCCCGTCATGATGCGCGCTGCTTCGCCCGCGCCGAGCGCGCGCGACGGGCTGCTGCCCGCCGGGATGTCCATGACCACGCGGAGCGATGCCGGGCGCTCTGAGCTGGCGCGGGCAACGTCGGTGGCGCGCACGGCGAAGCCGTCCATGCTCGAATTGGCGAAGGGCGGCAGCGAAATATCGGCGACGAGCGGCGCTGCCAGCACGCGCCCCAACGCATCGAGCAGAGGGACGCGCTCGTCAGCGAGCGGTTGAATCCCACTCAGGATACGCTCGACCGCTTGATCGACACTCAGAAGCTCAGACAATTGCAATTCCTTCCGTTGAAGTTTATATTCGTCATTTTAACGCGATTCTATCGCGGCACTGCGATTTCGCTGACGGGATCGGGTGTAGAATAATCTTAAAGGTTGTTCGGTGAGCATCGTATGAATCACACACCTGTCCTGGAGATGAATCTCCAGTCGTTACTGGAACTCCTTCCCGATCTCACCCCACATGACCGCGCCTTGATCGAGCGTGCTTACCGCAAAGCGGAAGCCGCGCACGCCGGGCAGTATCGGAAGTCGGGAGAACCCTACTTTTCACATTGTATCGCGGTGGCGCACATCCTCGCCGAGATGAAGCTCGACGCTGAAGCGATTGCCGCCGCGCTGCTGCACGACACGCTCGAAGATACCGACATCACGCTCGACGAAATGCGCGACGAATTCGGGGGCACGGTCGCCGGGATCGTGGACGGCGTGACCAAGTTGAAGAATCTGCCCGTCAAAGCCGAGACGTTCGACAAGCGTGGACGCCCAACCGACCGGGGCTTCGAGCACATCCGCAAGATGGCGCTGGCGATGGGCGACGACGTGCGCGTCGTGCTGGTCAAGCTGGCAGACCGCCTGCACAACATGCGCACGCTGGGCTACATGACGTCCTACAAGCAGCAGCAGATCGCGCAGGAGACGCTCGACATCTACGCGCCGCTGGCGAACCGCCTGGGCATCTGGCAGATCAAGTGGGAGCTGGAAGACCTGAGCTTCCGCTACCTCGACCCGCAGGAATACCGCAGCATCGCCGAGAACGTGGACGAGCGCCGCGCCGACCGTGAATCGTACCTGAACGGCATCATCAGCGTCCTGCGCCCCGAACTGGAAAAGTACGGCATCACCAACGCCATTATCACCGCGCGCCCGAAGCACATCTACAGCATCTACAAGAAAATGGAGCGCAAGAAGCTCCCGTTCGACCAGATTTACGACGTGCGCGCCGTCCGCGTGATCGTGGACACCATCCCGCAGTGCTACATCGTGCTGGGCATCGTCCATAACCTGTGGCGACCGATCCCCGGCGAGTTTGACGACTACATCGCCGCGCCGAAGGACAACTTCTACCAGAGCCTGCATACCGCCGTGCTCGACTTGCAGGGCAAGACCGTCGAGGTGCAAATCCGCACGATGGAGATGCACGAGCACGCCGAGTACGGTATCGCGGCGCACTGGCGCTACAAAGAGGGCAATTCGCGCAAGCGCGACAAAGCCTACGAGGAGCGCATCAACTATCTGCGCAAACTGATGGAGTTCGGGCGCGACGCCGACGACGATGCGGCTTCGTTCGTCGATACGATGAAGACCGAGGTTTTCCAGGATCGCGTCTACGTCTTTACGCCCAAAGGTGACATCGTCGACCTGCCCGCCGGAGCGACGCCGATTGACTTCGCCTATCACATCCACACCGACATCGGGCATCGCTGCCGAGGGGCGCGCGTGCATGGGCGGCTCGTCAACCTGAATTACGTGCTCAAGACGGGCGACCAGATCGAGATCATCACCTCGAAGCGCGGCGGACCGAGCCTCGACTGGCTCAACCCGAACCTCGGCTACGTGGCGACGGCGCGAGCGCGCTCGAAGGTACGCTACTGGTTCCGCAAGCAGAACCACGAGAAGAACATCGCCAGCGGGCGCGAAGTGATGGAACGCGAGATGAAGCGCCTCGGCGTGATCGACACGCTCTCTTACGACACGGTCAGCAAGTGGTTCAGCTACGACAAAATCGATGATTTCTTCGCGGCGGTCGGCGCGGGCGACATTCACGGCGCGCACATCGCCAACCGCATCCTGGAAATGGAGCGGCGTGAGGAGGAGCAGCGCGAAAGTCTGCTCAAGACCAAACCGGCTTCGGTCTCGCTCGACGTGTCAAACGGTATCAATATCATGGGGACGGGCGGGCTGCTCGTCAATCTGGGGCGCTGCTGCAAACCCGTGCCCGGCGACAAGATCGTCGGCTTCGTCACGCGCGGGCGCGGCGTGACCGTGCATCGTGCGGATTGCCCAAATGTCGGCGCGGAAAGCGAGCGCCTGATCGACGTAACCTGGGGCAAGGCGAGCCAGGAACAGCGCTACTCGGTCGCCGTCGAAATCGTCGCCTACGACCGCGAAGGCTTGATGCTGGACATCAGCACCGTCATGGCGGACGAAAAAGTCAACATGTCGAGCGTAAATGTTGCCGTGCGCCAGAATATTGCCACCTTTAACCTCACCATCGAGATCAGTGATATGCAGAAACTGACCCGCATCCTCACTCGGCTGGAAAGCATCCCCAGTGTGACTGAGGCGCGTCGGCGCAATAGTCACTGAAAGCTCTATTTGTTGCATTTGTATTATCTTAGTTGCCACTATGACGCTAATTAAGCTAAAATACTGAGGTCAGTTTGACTTCAGGGATATTAAATACTATTTGTACAAGATTTCGATGATGTTCACGGGACGAGGATAAAAGGATGACACAGCGCGCACCGAGACAACTGGGGCAGCAATTTCGTGACCTGCCTCTCGACAAGCGAGTCATTTTCATCCACCCGAACTACAAAGCGCAGCACCTCGTCTTCAATGATATACAGGACAACGTGGTCTACGTGCGGCTGGTCGGGCAAAACCTGGACGAAGGGCAGCTTCAGCAGCAGGTCGATGACGCTTCGCTGCGGCAGAATGGCAAGAAAGGACTGAAATCCCCCAAGATCAACTATCTTGTACTGGACGAGGGCGACCGCGCCGTGCCACAAGCGCTGATCCATCTCGTCCGGCAGATGCTCGACAGCCTGCCGAGCGGGCGCATCATCGTCCTGAGCCGCATTTTCCCCGACGGGCTGCTTGACGACGCGCGCATCCGCGACCTGTCCAGCTTCATCCCCGCCGATACCCAGCAAATGTTGTGGGACTACGGGCGCATCACGGACGAGCATCTGCTCGAAGTGCGCGCGTTCGGCGAGGGGCGCGTTCATCTGAACGGGCGCAGCGTGGAATCGTGGGATGGGGCGCTGCCGCGCGCGCTGTTCTTCTACCTGATCGACCGGGGAATGGTGACGCGCGCTGAGATTTTCGAAACCTTCTGGCCCAACCTGAGCACGCGGGAAGCGACCAACGTCTTCCACGTCACCAAGCGCAAGATCAGCGAGGTGCTGGGCACGGAACTGACGGTCTACGGGTCGAGCTTCTATCATATCTCGCCGCAGATTCAGTTGAGCTACGACGTGTCGCTGTTCAACCAGTTGATGCAGGACAGCGATTCCGGCGACCGCAGCGGCGACATGCTGCGGCAGGCGCTGGCGCTCTATCGGGGCGATTACCTGATGTCGCTGAAAACCAACTGGGTGCTGAACCGGCGTGAAACGCTCCAGCAGGCAGCTTGCGACGCCCTGGTTACGCTCGGCAAGATTTGCGAGACCAGCGGCAGGCAGGAAGAAGCGCTGGGGCGCTACTTGCACGCCATGCACCTCAAGCCGGAGCGCGAAGACGCCACGCTGGCGGCGATGCGGCTGTACCGCGACATGGGGATGTCGCAGGAAGCGCTGCGCGCCTACAACCGGTTGGTGAAGACCCTGCGCGACACGCTCAACGTCACGCCGTCGCCGCAGGTGCAGCAGCTAGCGGCGCAGATCGAGTTGCAGCGTTAGCGTTAACCTTTTCCGTTCGCGCTTTTCTGCGTGACCAGCACGCCGACGACCTGTTCTTTTGCCGCCAGCGAAATCACGATGTCACCGCGTTTGTCACGTCGCCCACTCGGAGCAGCGGACAGGCGCATCGATTTCGGTCGATTCTTGCTCGTCAGCACCGTCACGCTGTCGTCCAGCTTGCCGATGGCGGCGGCAGCCACGCCCAGGCTTTCTTTTGGCAGCTTCATCGTGACGACACCGCTGCCCGCGCGCCCCTGCGTCGGGTAATCCGACAGCGGCGAACTCTTGGCGACGCCGTCGTCCGTAATCGTCCACAGATGCAGGTCATTATCTCCAATACCCGCGTTGATCACGCGGTCGCGCTGACTGCCCAGCTTGATACCGCGCATCCCACCCGCGCCCAAGCCGGTCGGGCGCACGTCGCTTTCTTTGAAGCGGATCGACTGCCCGTCGAAAGTCGTCAGGACGATCTCGTTCTCGCCGCCGGTCGTCATCACCCAGCCGAGGCTGTCTTCGGTTTCCACGTCCATGACCTTGAAGGTATTTGCCATCATGCCGGGCAGGTCTTCCATCCGCAGCCGCTTAACCTCGCCGCCTGTGGTCGCAAAGAACAGGAAGCCTTCCTCGTCAACGTTGGGCGGCACGCTGACGACGGCAGCGATCTGCTCGCCGTTCTTGAAGCCGCACAGGTCGCGGAAAAGCGTGCCCTCCGCCGGGTCGTTGACCTGCGGAAGCTGGTGTACCGGGATGGTGGCGCACATACCCTGCGTCGAGAACAGATAGAGGATTTGCGTCGAGTCGCTTTCGAGCATGAAGCGCGGCGGCTCTTTCGTATCTCCGGTGACTTTGGGCGCGACCGCCTCGAAGCTGCGCCCGATCTTGTCGCTGGTTGTCAGCGTCACCCAGGTGTCTTCCTGCGGCAGCAGCAGCGACTCGGTCGTCACGCTTGCTTCGGCAATGCTCTCCACGATGATCGTGCGGCGTGGGTCGCCGTAGGCGCTCTTGATCGTGCGGATTTCCTCGGCGATCACGTCGCGCATCTGCTGGGGGCTGTTCAGCAAGCCTTCAAGGTACTGGATCAGCTTAACTTTCTCGTCGTATTCGTCCTGAATCTTCTTGCGTTCCAGTGCGGCGAGGCGGCGAAGCTGCATGTCGAGGATCGCTTGCGCCTGCGCCTCGCTGATCTTGAGCAGGTGGATCAGGTTGTTGCGCGCCGTATCGACGTTGCGCGACTTGCGGATGGTGGCGATCACCTCGTCAAGCATGTCGAGCGCCTTGAGCAAGCCTTCGAGGATGTGCGCGCGGTCGCGGGCGCGGGTAAGCTCGAACTCGCTGCGCCGCCGCACGACTTCCAGCCGGTGGTCGAGGAAAACGCGCAGGCACTGCTTGAGGTTGAGCACGCGCGGCTCGTTATTGACCAGCGCCAGCATGATGATGCTGAAGGTCTCTTGCAGCGGCGTCAGCTTGAACAGCTTGGCAATGACCGGAGCGGCTTCCGCGCCGCGCTGGAGTTCGATGGTGAGGCGTAAGCCCTGGCGGTCGCTCTCATCGCGCAAATCGGCGATACCATCGAGCTTTCCGTCATGCACCAGCGACGCGATGCGCTCGATCAGCGTGGATTTGTTGGTCTGGAAGGGCAGCTCGCTGACGACGATGCGCTGCTTGCCGCGCCCCATGTCCTCGATGTGCAGCTTGGCGCGCATGGTGATCTTGCCGCGCCCGGTGGCGTAGGCGCTCACCAGCGAGTCGTCACCGTCTTCCGAGCCGTTCACGTGGCGATACGCCAGCCCGCCGGTCGGGAAGTCCGGTCCTTTGATGAAGCGCATCAGGTCTTCGATGGTAACGTCGTCGATCTGCTCCCAGTTCTGGAGCACGTAGACCAGCGCGTCGCAGACTTCGCCGAGATTATGCGGCGGGATATTGGTCGACATGCCAACGGCGATGCCCGACGAGCCGTTGATCAGCAGATTGGGGGTGCTCGCCGGAAGGACGGCGGGTTCTTGCAGGGTACCGTCGAAGTTGTCGGTGAAGTCGACGGTGTTCATGTTGATGTTGACGAGCAGCTCCTCGCCCATCTGAGTCATGCGGGCTTCGGTGTAGCGCATGGCGGCAGCGCCGTCACCGTCCACACTGCCGAAATTGCCCTGACCGTCGATCAGCGGGTAGCGCATCGAGAAATCCTGCGCCATGCGCACCAGCGCGTCGTAGACGGCGACATCGCCGTGCGGGTGATACTTACCCAACACTTCGCCGACGATGCGTGCCGACTTCTTATAGGGCGTATCGGAGCGCATCCCCAGGTCGTACATGGCGTAAAGAATGCGGCGGTGGACAGGTTTCAAGCCATCGCGGGCATCGGGCAGGGCGCGCGAGACGATCACGCTCATGGCGTAATCAAGATATGCCTCCCGCATCTCCTGACCGATATTAACCTGCCGGATTAAGCCATTCGTCATTGCGGTTTCCATTTGGTTTTTTGATTATGAAAGGCGACGCCTCATTCTAGGGAAGAAGGAGGCGGCTGTCAATTGAACAAGTGTTCTTATTATACCACAAAGTCTCATCTGCTGCCCATGTTCACGGGAAGCGGGATGTGATAGTATTTTCCTCATGACAAAAACGACAGTTGAACGTCTACTTCTACTGATCTTGCTCGTTTGTTTCTCGACAGCGTGCGCGCCTCAGGTGCAGATCGCGGTCATCGTCACCCCGACGGTGCAGCCTACGAACGCCGATCTGTCGCAAGGCGCGTCGGCGGCGTCCTCCGGTTTCACGCTGGTCAGGCTGCAAAGCGCCGCGACGGTTGAGCCGCATCCGACGGTGACGTGGGAAGGTCCGATCACGGGTCCCGGCTACGTTCCGCCGCCGACCTACACGCCGCAGCCAACTGTGCCCCCGCCGACAGCTCAGGGGCAGTCCCCGGCGACGCCGGAAGGCACGCCGGCAGTTATGCCTGACCTCGATCCCAGCCGGATGGGCATTCAAATCGAGGGGAATCTGAAGCAGGACGACTGGAACGAGGCGATGCGCCGCGTCGGCAGCGACCAGCTTGCGCTCGGCTGGATCAAGATACAAATTCCCTGGAAGGATATGCAGCCGAACGGTCCCAGCGACACCAGCGTATTTTTCAATCAGCTTCTCCTGTACCTGCAAGATGCGAAGGTACGCCACCTGCGCACCCTGATCAGCATCGCCAAAGCGCCTGCCTGGGCACGCTCGACGCAGGATCAGGACGGTCCGCCCGACGACCCGCAGACCTACGCCAATTTCATTACGCTGCTGCTCGACCAGTTGAAGGGCGAAGTGGACGCCATCGAAATCTGGAACGAGCCGAACCTCTCGCGCGAATGGACGGGCGGGCTGCCGTTCAGTGGGGCAGGGTATATGCAGTTGTTCAACGCCGGGTATCAGGCGATCCGCGCCTACTCGTCGTCGATCCAGATCGTCACCGCCGGGCTTGCGCCAACCGGGAAGAATCCCGGCACGGTGGACGACCGCACCTACCTGAGCCAGATGTACGCGGCGGGCTTGGGCAACTACCATGACATTTCCATCGGCATCCATCCCTATAGCTGGGCGAACTCGCCGGACGCCACCTGCTGCGGCACGTCGGGCTGGGATAACGACCCACACTTCTTCTTCGCGGATACGATCAAAGCATACCGCGATATGATGGTCAATAACGGGCAATCCGACCTGCAATTGTGGGTGACGGAGTTCGGCTGGCCTACCTGGGAGGGCTTCCCCGGTCAACCGCCGGACACCGACGGCTGGATTCTGCGCAACACCGTATGGGATCAGGGGAATTACGCCATCCGCGCCTTCCAGATCGGGCAGCAGACGCCGTACATCGGTCCGATGTTCCTGTGGAATCTCAATTTCGCGCTGCTGGCGGGGCTGGTGCAGAACGGCGACGAGCGCGCCGCCTACAGCATCGTCATCCCTGGGGCGAACGGCGTGCTCGACACCAACAGCACCGGGCTGACGGAGCGCCCGCTCTACTGGATGATCTACGACGCCGTGCGCCCAGGCGTGCAGTTGAACAGCTACTAATCGCTAATCACATCGAATTGAAGAAGCCCGCCGCGTGCGGGCTTTTTCATTGCGTATACCTTAATTAGTCTCTTCAATAGTCAGCTCAATCAGTTCCCAAATGATCTTGGCGAGTTCTTTATCCTTGTATGCCATTTCAATTATTTGATGTGAGAATAACTTTTCATATTCTTTTCGTTGACTTTCATAATTTTTCTCAAATTCCTCTCTGCTTTTGAATTTGTCTTTCACTGTTTCATATGCTCGATTGCTCAAATCGGTTATTTCTTTTGTTTTCTCATCTTTTTTGTCGAGGAGATAGTCATCCAAAAATCCAACGAAACTGTATTTGTCATCGAGCGTTTCTACAGCCGGCAACCATTGCGTTTCGTATAAATCTATGAGACGGCGAATGATGCTTTCATCCGAAAGCGTCGGATCATTCCTTTTTACATCCTCTGAAAATGAACGAGCGCTAGCATATATCGCAAATTGTTTTGTTAGATTGACAACTAGACGGCATCTTTGCCTTTGTTTTACATTGAACGCATGGGAACTGCTAACCATGAGACGCGGCAGACTCTTTGAGGCGATTTTCTCTGCATAGTCAGTCATTTCGTCAAATAGAAAGTCAAACAATCTCTTTTCTTCATCAGAAGTCCGTGCGTAGGGGTATAACCACGTTACTACACGTATATATACACGTAACGGACTGACTATCCCCCTGATAAGTGTGTTCAGATAGCCTACATCCGGTGGGGTATCTTTCTTATCCTCTAGGATTTCGAGTAAATCGTCTGGCACATGATCACGACAGTCAACACAGTATTCATCCAACAAGCGGCTGTGTACATCATCGTAACTTCCCAACATCAGCATCGGAAATACTGGTAAGCCGTTGCCTAACGCCCAAGACCATTCATACGTAACATATCTGGACTGCATGGATTCAGGTGTGACGATTACTGCGAGGGCGTATGAGTCCTCTAAAGCAGCGTCAATCTGAGGTTTCCACTTCATTCCGGCTTCGATGCTTTCATCAAACCAGTACGGCAAGTTAGCCTCGCGGAATAAGGCGGTTACGATGTCAAGCTTGTCTCGATTGGCGTGACAGTAGCTAATGAAGATGTGCGATAACGTCTTTCTCACTGAACTCTCCAACTATGCTTTTGAATTACATAAGCATATCGTACTTGGAAACAAAAACGGAGCGGGCAGATATTCTGCTCGCCCCGTTTGATTTTACTGCTGGCTCAGTCGCGGTCGTTCAGGCTGAGCTTCTCGTCGTCCATGTTGTCGTCTTCGTAATTGTCGGTGTCCAGGTCGTAGGTGCCCTGCGCCTCCAGCGAGATCACCGGCGCGACCAGCTCCCGATCCTGGTAGGTGTGGAAACCCGTCCCCGCCGGGATCAGCTTGCCGATGATCACGTTCTCCTTCAGCCCGTACAGCTTGTCTTCCTTGCCCTCGATGGCTGCGCCCGCCAGCACGCGAATGGTGTGCTGGAAGCTCGACGCCGAGAGGAAGCTGTCGGTGGTGAGCGCCGCCTTGGTCACGCCGAGCAAAATCGGCACGCCCGCCGCTGGCTCCTTGCCGTCCGCGATCAGCTTCTGGTTGATGTCGATCAGTTGCAGGCGGTCGATCAATTCACCGGGCAGGAGTTCGCCGTCGCCGCTCTTGGTCACCTGCACGCGCGAGAGCATCTTGCGAATGATGATTTCGAAGTGCTTGTCGGCAATGTTCACGCCCTGCGAGCGGTAGACCTTCTGCACTTCGGAGAGCAGGTAAAGCTCGGTCGCGTCCGCGCCCTGAATGCGCAGGATGCGGTGCGGACTCTTCGAGCCTTCGGTCAACTGCTGGGCGGGGAAGACCGTCGCGCCGTCGAACACGTCCGGCAGCAAGCGCGCGCTCGATGGGATTTCGTACTCCATCTCCTGGCTGCGCTCGTAGCGGATGAAGATCAGACGGTGCTTGCCATTGTCCTCCATATGCACGCGCCCGGACATCTTGGCGACGAGTTTCTCGCCCGTGTCCTCGTTGAGCGCCAGCATGTCTCCGGCTTCGATGTCGGCTTCGTCTTCGACCTGAACCTCCCAGCCAGCCGCGATTTCGTACTGGTCGCTGAAGACTTGACTGTCGATGACAGTGGCGATACGCACACCCTCGCGCCGCGAGAGCCTTAGCGTGCCGCCGATGTCGGTGACGACTGCCTCGCCCTTCGGCTTCTTGCGCGCCTCGAACAGTTCTTCGACGCGCGGCAGACCGCTGGTGATGTCACCGCCAGCCGCCGCCGTGCCGCCTGTGTGGAACGTGCGCAGCGTCAACTGCGTGCCCGGCTCGCCGATGGACTGAGCGGCGATGATGCCGACCGCCGTGCCGATTTCGACCATTTCGCCGCGCCCCAGGTCGCGCCCGTAACACAGAGCGCAGATGCCGTGAATGAGGGCGCAGGTCAGCGGGCTGCGGACGTAGACCTCGGCGAGGCTGCTGTTCTGGATGGTGTCGGCAACGTCTTCGTCGATCATGCTGTTACGGGCGACGATCAGGTTGCCCGTTTCGGGGTCGTAGGTGTCGGCGGCAGCGCAGCGCCCGATGATGCGTTCGTACATATTCTGACCGGCGACATCGTCCGAGCGGCGAATCCAGATGCCGCCTTCCGTGCCGCAGTCAGTACGGTTGATGATCATATCCTGCGCCACGTCGACCAGACGGCGGGTCAGATAGCCCGCGTCGGCGGTACGCAGCGCCGTGTCCGCCAGACCTTTACGCGCGCCGTGCGTCGAGATGAAGTATTCCAGCGCCGTCAGTCCTTCGCGGAAGTGGCTGCGGATGGGCAGGTCGATGATACGCCCCGATGGGTCAGCCATCAGCCCGCGCATCCCCGCCAACTGCGTGATAGGACCGAAACCGCCTTTGGTCGAGCCGGAAATCGCCATGACGGCGATGGGACCGTAGGGGTTCAGCGTGTCGCGGATCAGGTCTTGCAGCGTGTCCTTCGCCTTGTTCCACACGTCGATGGTGCGCTGGTAGCGCTCTTCCTCGGTCAGCAGACCACGCCGGAAGTCGCGCTCGGCGCGATCCACCACTGCTTCGGCTTCCGCCAGAATGCCCGCGCGCTCGTCCGGGATGGTCAGGTCGGTGACGGCGATGGTTGTCCCGGAGATGGTCGCGTAGAAGAAGCCGAGGTCTTTAATCTTGTCCACGATCTCGGTCGTCTGATCCGAGCCGAGGCGCTGGTAGCACTTGGCGACCAGGTTTTGCAAACGCTTCTTGTCGAGCGTCTCCTGGTGGAAGCGCAGTTCGTCCGGCAGAATGCGGTTAAAGATCGCGCGACCGACCGTGCAGGGTTCCGGCTCATCCTGCGGAGGCAGGGTATCGTAGTAGTTGCCCAGCAGGATCGGCGTGTGCAGCCCGACGATGCCGAGGTTGTACAGGTACTCGACCTCGTTCAAGTCGACCACGAGACGCCGCTCGTGCAGGTTCGCCAGCTCAAGCTGACCTTCCAGACCGCGCTTCTGCATCAGCTTGCGCATCTCGAAGGCGTTCGCCAACATGCAGTCGACTTCGCCATCGAGCACCGCGCGAATGGTGCGATCCACTGCCGACTCGACGACCTTCACGCGTCCGCCTTCGGGCTTTTCGATCTGATCCTCGTACATCACCATGTTGGGGATGTCGTGGTTCTGCGCCCAGTAGTAGCCGTTGCTGCGGAAGGCGACGCCGATCTTGTGATTGGCGTCAGTCACGGCGTCGATGGTACGGAACTCGTCCGCACGATCCACGCGGGCGACGATCTCGACCGTCGGGTCCATTGTCAGGTAGTAATTGCCCAGCACCATGTCCTTCGACGGGCTGACAATCGGCTGACCGTCGGCGGGCTTGAGCAGGTTCTTGGTGCTCAGCATCAGCTCGCGTGCTTCCTGAACGGCTTTGTCGCTCAGGGGGACGTGAACCGCCATCTGGTCGCCGTCGAAGTCCGCGTTGAACGCCGAGCAGACCAGCGGGTGAATCTGGATTGCCTTGCCTTCGACCAACTGCGGCTCGAACGCCTGAATACCGAGGCGGTGCAGCGTCGGCGCGCGGTTGAGCAGGACAGGGCGCTCCTTGATAACTTCCTCAAGGACTTCCCACACTTCCGGCTTCTCGCGCTCGATGATACGCTTGGCGCCCTTGACGTTGCTGGCGTAGTTGTAGCGCACGAGGCGGCTGATCACGAACGGGCGGTACAGTTCGAGCGCCATCGTCTTGGGCAGACCGCACTGGTGCAGCTTGAGCTTCGGACCGATGACGATGACCGAACGACCGGAATAATCCACGCGCTTGCCGAGCAGATTGCGGCGGAAGCGACCCTTCTTGCCCTTGAGCATGTCGCTCAGGGATTTCAGTTCGCGGCGACCGCGGCGGCTGAGCGCCTTGCCACGCTGGCTGTTGTCGATCAGGCTGTCGACCGCTTCCTGAAGCATACGCTTCTCGTTGCGCACGATTACGTCGGGCGCGCCGAGTTCGAGCAGGTGCTTGAGGCGGTTGTTGCGGTTGATGACGCGGCGGTACAGGTCGTTCAGGTCGCTGGTAGCAAAGCGACCGCCGTCCAACTGCACCATCGGGCGCAGGTCGGGCGGGATGACCGGCAGCACCGTCAGGATCATCCACTCCGGACGGTTGCCGCTCTTGCGCAGGCTCTCGACCACGCGCAGGCGCTTGGTCGCCTTCTTCTTACGCTGCTTGGAGCGGGTCGTGCGGACTTCGTGCCACAGTTCCGGCGCCATCTTGTCGAGGTCGACGTTCTTCAGGATTTCATAGAACGCTTCCGCGCCCATGTCCGCCTGGAAGACCTGACCGTAGCGCTGCTTGAGTTCGCGGTAGCGCGTCTCCGAGAGGAACTGAAGCACGCGCAGGTCTTGCAGTTCGGCGCGGGCTTTCTCGGCGCTCTGGCGAATGCTGCTGATGCGCGATTCCAGCTCCGACATATGCTCGTCGAGGTGCGACGACGCTTCGCCGACGACCCCCTCCGCCTCGACGTTCAGGCGTTCGAGTTCCTGGCGGCGCATCTCCTCGATTTCCGTCTGCAAATCGTTCAGACGGGTATTGACGATAGTCTGAATACGGCTGATGTGGCTCGTCTCGACCGCTTCGCCCTTCGCCACGATCACGGTGTTGGCGCCGGGGAAGTCGATGTCCGACGGCGCGACCTGACCCATGAGTGACTCGACGCGCCCCTGAACGCTGCGCGCCTCGCGCATGATGTCTTCGCTCAGGCGCTCGAATTCGCTCTCAAAGTGCGTGTTGATCTCGCGGGTCTGCTCTTCGTACTCGCCCAGAGCGCTGTCGCGCTGGGTGCGAATGGTGGAAAGCTGGTCTTCCATATCGGTGCCGAGCGCCAATTCCTTCTGGGAAAGCTCGCGCTCGATGCGGGCGAGCGCCTTCTGACGGGCGTCCTCGTCCACGTAGGTAATCACGTACTGCGCAAAGTACAGCACGCGGTCGAGATTGCGACGGCTGATGTCCAGCAGCAGCCCCAGATGGCTGGGGACGCGGCGGGTGTACCAGACGTGCGCGACCGGGGCAGCCAGTTCGATGTGCCCCATGCGTTCGCGGCGAACCGAGGCGCGGGTGACTTCGACGCCGCACTTATCGCAGATAATGCCGCGATAGCGGACGTTCTTGTACTTCCCGCAGTAACACTGCCAGTCGCGCGTCGGACCAAAGATCGCCTCGCAGAAGAGACCATCTTTTTCCGGGCGCAGGCGACGATAGTTAATCGTCTCCGGTTTCGTGACTTCGCCGTAAGACCATGACTTGATCTGTTCCGGCGACGCCAGACTCACGCGCAGTGCGCTAAAATCTTTCGCCTCCAAGGCGTATCCTCCTCTGCGCTAAAACCGACACATCAACGTGCGCAAATATCTTGACGACTTGTCATTACAATGGACTGTGCGGCGGGGGATACCGCCGCGCCACTGCCGCCCGTGACGTTTCCGACGGACGACAAAACAGCGAATGGAACATCCCTCCATCGCTGTTGCAACGTTTACTGGAAGCCAAAACGCTCATTTATTGTGAGTATCATCGCCTGCTCCGCCTGCTTACTGCGCGGAGCGCAAGATGGATGTAGTGGAAAAAACGGACAAAGCCGCATACTCAAATATTCTAGTCTAACGATATGCCTTTGTCAAGGGTTGGGTGGCGAAAGTAGCAATCGCGTAAGCCGGATCACTTGGTCGGGCGCGCTCACGTCAATGCGCTGGATTTGTCGGCTGGCGTCGTCGCCGGGCGATAGCCGCGTCAGCCGTCCGGCTTGCAGATCGACGGGCGGCGACTGGAAGATCACCTGCTGCCCGGCGGCGTCGCCGTAATAGGTGTAGGTCGCCGTGCCCGCTGCCGCCGGAATGATCTCCAGCATCGCCGCGCTGACCGGGGCGCGCAGCACGGTGATGCTGATCGGCAGCGCTTTGCAGACGGCATCGTCGCCGCCGACCGTCAGCACGATGTCGCCGTCCTGATCGACCAGTTCGAGCGGCGTCTCCGCGCAGTCCGGCTGGCTGCGCGTGTCGAGCGCGAAGCGCAGATTCCAGGTGGCGAACGTCCCCGCGTCGAGCGTCAGCGGCGGATCGACCAGTTGGTTGCTGGGCAGCCGCGAGAAATCCAGCTCGAACGGTTCCGAGGACATGTCGACCTCGAAGAACTTGAAGTTGTTACTCTTGTCGCTTTCGGCGATCTCCGAGTCCGAATCGACGCGCAGTTGCGAATTATAAGTTCCCCACCAGCCGTAACTGAAGGGAAAGCTGATGTTTTTGGACGCGCCGGGCGGGATGTTGGCGATGCGGTCGCCCAGGGAGTTCGAGAGGACGGGCGGCGTCGTGCTGGCGTCCCATGACCAGTTGAACGCGCCCGTATCGGCTTGCCCGGCGTTGGTGATGGTGATGCTCAGGATGAAAATCTGCCCCGGCGCGGGGTTGCGCGGCGAGGTGCGCAGGCTGCCGATCTGCAAATCGGGCAGCAGCAGAGGCGCAAGCGTGGGCGTCGGCGTCGGTGGGATGAAGACGGATCGACCGATGCCGTAAATTGCGGCGACCAGCACGATCAGCAGCGCCAGCGCGCCGAAGATCAGCGCGCGACTAGAAGGAGTCTGTGCTGTTGGGATTTTGACCGCCGCGATATTCGCCGTCTTGAACAGTACACCGTCGTCCGAGCGCATGAACAGCACGGGTGTCGCCCATTCGTTGTTGCCGATGCGGTTGGCGATGGCGCGCCGCGCCTCGCTCATGGCGGCGTCTATCGGCATCAGGTCGGAGATGGTGCGGTAGAACTCCTCGGCGAAGGCTTTCGCCGCGCCATCGCTGATGGCGAACTGCATGGCGACCACCGCCGGAATCCCGCGCGTGACCAGGCTGCTGGCAAGCCCGGCGAGCGCGTCGGCGGGGGGACGGGTGGCGCTGTGGCACGAATTGAGCACGACCAGCCGCACGGTGCTTTCCTCGGCAAGCTCGCGGCTGAGCGCCTCGCCGCCGATGATCTGCCCCTTGTTGTTGTCACGCTCGTTCTCGAAGACCAGCACGCCCTGCTGCGACGCCGGGTCGTAGTCGCTGTGCCCGATGTAGTGGAAGACGTGATAGTCCTCGGCGCGCAGCCGCCGCTGGAGCGCGATCAGCGTGGCGGTATCGAGCCGTTCCAGTTCGAGCAAGCCGCGCTCGCGCAGCGGGGCGGTCGCCTCCTGAAGCCGCTGCCATTCGCCCTCCACGTCCAGCGCCGGGAAATCCTGCGGCGCGGAGATCATCACCAGCACGCGCAGCGGCAGGCTGATCGCGGCGGGCGGGCGGGTATTCAACTGCTGGGTGTAGCGCACGACCGGCGTGCGCCGTGAGAGCGCCAGGAAGTCGTTGGCGGGGTCGCGCAGATATTCCCAGGGCAGCGCGCTCAACGCTCCGGCTTGCTCGACCGTCAGCCGGATGCGCAGCCCATCGCTCTTGTTCGAATCGAGCAGGCTGCCGAAGTAGGCGTTGCTGATCTCGCTGCTGCTGTGAAACAGGAAGGCGAACAGGCGCTGTCCGAAGTCGCGGGCGGTGCTCAGTTCTTCAGCGCGAGGCACGCGCTTTTCGCGGGAGAGGATTTGCAGAAAGCTGGCGATCTCGTCAGACGTGAACGGGCTGTCGGCGTCGGTGCTGGCTTCTCCGATGGGCGACTGTACGGCGATGCGGTATTTCCCATTCGGCAAAGCGGCGACTTCCACCGCGAAGTTGTGATAGCTCATCAGCCGTTCCCGCGCTGTGACTGGTCAGAGTTCGCTTTCTTGCGTGGGTATCAGGGTATCGTGGTTGATCTTCGCGCGCAAATAAGCTTCCATGAACTCGTTGAGCCGTCCGTCCAGCACCGCGCCGGAGTTGCCGATTTCGACGCTCGTGCGCAGGTCTTTGACCATCTGGTAGGGCTGCAACACGTAGGAGCGAATCTGGTGCCCCCATTCGGCGTTGACGTTCTCGCCCTTGAGCGCCGACAGCTCGGCATCGCGCTTCTTGCGCTCGATCTCGAACAGCCGCGCCTTGAGCACCTGCATGGCGCGCTCGCGGTTCTGCGTCTGGCTGCGCTGATCCTGCACCTGCACGACGATGCCGGTGGGGACGTGCGTCAGGCGCACGGCGGTGTCGTTCTTCTGGACGTTCTGCCCGCCCGCGCCGCTGGATCGATAGGTGTCGATGCGCAGGTCTTTCTCGTCGACTTCAATGTTGATGTCGTCCTGAATGTCGGGCCACACTTCGACTTTGGCGAACGAGGTATGACGGCGCGCCGCCGCGTCGAACGGGCTGATGCGCACCAGCCGGTGTACGCCCGCTTCGCTTTGCAGATAGCCGTAGGCGTACTGACCGTGAATGCTCATCATCATGCTCTTGATGCCCGCTTCTTCGCCCTCGCTGCGGTCGAGCACTTCGATTTTGTAGCCGTTCTGCTGCGCCCAGCGCGTGTACATGCGCTCCAGCATCGACGCCCAGTCCTGCGACTCGGTGCCGCCCGCGCCCGCGTGGATGGCGAGGATGGCGTCCTGATCGTCGTAGGGACCGGAGAGCAGGGCTTCCAGCGACATGCGCTCGACAATCTTTTGCAGCGCTTCGGTCTCGGTCGTCAGTTCGCCTTGCAGGTCGGGGTCTTCCAGCCGCGCCAGTTCCAGTGCGTCGTGGATGCGGTTGTAGACACTGCGCCAGCGCTCGATTTCGGCGTTCAGCCGGGAAATCTGCTGCATGACTTTCTGCGCTGCTTCCGGGTTCGACCAGAAATCGGGGTCGTTCGCCTGCTGCTGAAGCTCATCGACACGCTGCTGCTTGCCCGCGATGTCGAGCCGCTGCATCAGCGAATCAATTTCGTCGAGCATACCCTGTAACAGATCGATCAAGTTTTCCATTGCGGGGTTATTTACCGTCTTCCTCAAATAAGCTGTCGACAAAGTAATCCGGCTGGAACAGGACGAGATCGGTCACTTGTTCGCCCAAGCCGACGTAGTGAATGGGCAGACCGAGGTCGTGGTTGATGGCGAAGACCATGCCGCCTTTGGCGGTGCTGTCGAGCTTGGTCACGATCACGCCGGTGACGTTGACCATCTCGCGGAACTTGATCGCCTGCTGCAAGGCGTTCTGCCCGGTCGTGCCGTCCAGCACCAGCAGGACTTCGTGCGGCGCATCCGCGATGACGCGCTCGGAGACCGCCTTGATCTTGGTGAGTTCTTCCATCAGGTTGTAGTTGGTGTGCAGCCGCCCCGCCGTATCGACCAGCAGGATTTCGCTGCCGCGCGCTTTGGCGGCGACCGTCGCGTCGTAGACCACCGCCGCCGCGTCCGAGCCGGGCTTGTTGGCGACCACCGGCACGTTGACGCGCTCGCCCCACTTCTGGAGCTGCTCGATGGCAGCGGCGCGGAACGTATCGCCAGCGGCGAGCAGCACCTTGCGATGGTTGACCGTGTTGAGGCGGTACGCCAGCTTGCCAATCGTGGTGGTTTTGCCGGAGCCGTTCACGCCCACGATCAGGATGATCGAAAGCGGGCGCCCACTGACGTTGAGCGTCGGCGGCGTGCTCAGGCTGTCGCGCAGCGACGCCTTGATGACGGGCTGGAGCTGGTCGGCGCGGCGGACGTTCTGACGGCGGGCGCGCTCCTGCACGTCTTTCATCACCGCCTGCGTCGTTTGCACACCCAGGTCTGCCTGAATCAGCAGGGCTTCGATGTCGTCCCAGGTTTCATCGTCGATGCTGCCGCCGCCCAGCATCTGCCCGATGCGACCAAAGAACGATTGGCGTGTCTTCGACATGCCGCTGCGAAAAATACTCAAAGGCTCACTCCGGATCGGGGGTCATGCGCTGCTGTACTCATTCGTCAGTATACACGTGCGCACGGGGCAAAACAAGGTTCGTTAACCTGGGCTGATCCGGTATAATGTCTACTGGAAAGGGGCGATTCGTGGACGATCATCTGACGCATCTGGACGAGCAGGGCAGGGCGCGCATGGTGGATGTGGGCGAGAAGCCGGACAGCGAGCGCATCGCGGTCGCGGGTGGCGCGGTCTACATGCAGCCGGAGACAATGCGGCTGATCCGCGCGGGCGCGCTCAAGAAAGGTGACGTGCTGACCGTCGCGCGGGTCGCCGGGATCATGGCAGCCAAGCGCACGTCCGAGCTGATCCCGCTCTGTCACCCGATTGCGCTGACACACATCGACGTGAATCTGGCATTAAGCGAGGAATTGAACGCGGTGCTGATCACGGCGACGGCGCGCACCATCGGCAAGACGGGCGTGGAGA
The DNA here is from genome assembly GCA_963760975.1 of uncultured Chloroflexia bacterium. Classification (GTDB taxonomy): domain Bacteria; phylum Chloroflexota; class Anaerolineae; order Aggregatilineales; family Phototrophicaceae; genus Flexifilum. The sequence continues at coordinate 314,082 of CAVXEZ010000013.1, forward strand.
TGGAAGCCCTGACCGCCGTCAGTGTGGCGGCGCTCACGGTCTACGACATGGCGAAGGCGGTGGATCGCGGGATGCGCATCACGGACATTCGTCTGCTGGAAAAACACGGCGGGCAGCACGGCGATTACGTGCGCGATCAAGCGCAGGATGAGTAACCCAATGCAGATTTCGGTTTTATTGTTTGCAACGCTCAAGGACATTGCCGGGCAGCCGCGTCTGACGCTGACGCTGCCCGACGACGCGGCGACCGTCGCCGACGTGCGCCGGGCGCTGGCGGCGCAGATTCCGGGGATCGAGCGGCATCTCGACAGCGCGATTGCGGCGGTCAACGAGGAATACGCCTTTCCGCCCGATCCGGTGAAGGCGGGCGACAAAGTCGCCTTCTTCCCGCCCGTGAGCGGCGGCGATGGGCAGTCCGACGAGCAGCCGGAAATCTTCCGGCTGGCGGACGCGCCCTTCAGCACCGACGAGCTGGTCGCGTCGATCACGACACCCGCGACCGGGGCGGTCTGCGTCTTCAGCGGCATGGTGCGCGGCGAGACAGAGCGCGGCGACGACCCGCACGAGACGCAGCGGCTGGAATACGAAGCCTACGCGCCAATGGCGCTGGCGAAAATGCGCCAGGTGGCGCAGGAAATCCGCGAGCAGTACCCGCTGGTGCAGGGGATCGCCATCGTCCAGCGGGTCGGCGTGCTGGAAGTGGGGCAGAATACGATTGTGATCGCCTGTTCGTCGGGGCACCGCGATCAGGGCTGCTTCGAGGCGGCGCGCTACGGCATTGATCGCCTGAAGGAGATCGTGCCGGTCTGGAAGAAAGAAGTCCGCGCCGACGGCTCGGCGTGGGTGGAAGGACATTACTTACCCCAGCCGGAGGACAGAACACAGCGCTAACGAGCCAATTCGCTCAAGAGGGGGTATAGCATGACACGACGTGTGGTGGTGACTGGCATGGGGATGGTATCGCCGCTCGGTCACACGGTCGCGGAAACGTGGGACAACATCAAGGAGGGAAAGAGCGGGATCGGTCCGATTACGCGCTTCGATGCGACGAATTACGCCGTCAAAATCGCCGCCGAAGTCAAAAACTGGGATGCGACCCAGTATATGCAGGCGAAGGAAGTCCGCCGCCGCGACCTCAACGAGCAGTTCAGTGTGGCGGCAGCGCAGGAAGCCGTTCGCTCGTCGGGCTTCACGGTGGACGACTCGAACCGGATGCGCACGGGCACGTTCGTCGGCTCGGCGGTCGGCGGCATCAGCAGCTACTACGAGACCGCCAACCTGGTCTTCGAGACCAAAGACCCGCGCCGGATTACGCCGTTTGGTATTCCGATGCTGATGGTCAACGGCGCGAGCGACCTGATCAGCATCTGGCTCGGCGCGATGGGACCGTCGTACACGCCGATCTCCGCCTGTGCGACCGGAGCGGACTGCATCGGGCACGCTTTCGACATGATCCGCATCGGGCGCATCGACCGCGCGGTCGCAGGCTGCGGCGAAGCGCCGATCATCCCGATTGGCATCGCGGCGTTCGACCGGACGGGGGCGATGTCGCGGGAAAACGACGACCCGGCGCGCGCCTGCCGCCCGTTCGACAAGAATCGGACTGGCTTGGTCTTCAGCGAGGGGGCAGGCGTGGTCATCCTCGAAGAACTGGAGGCGGCGAAGGCGCGCGGCGCGCCGATCCTGGCGGAACTGATCGGCTATGCGGCGACTTCGGACGCCTTCCACGTGACTGCGCCCGACCCGGAGGGCAAAGGCGCGAGCGCGGCGATTCAAGGGGCGCTCGACGACGCGCAGCTTACGCCGCAGGACATCGACTACATCAACGCGCACGGGACGGGCACCTCGCTCAACGACGTGATGGAGACGAAGGCGGTTAAGCGCGTCTTCGGCGAGCACGCCTATAAGGTGCCGATGAGTTCGACCAAAAGCATGACCGGGCACGGCATGGGCGCGACGGCGGCGATTGAGGCGATCTTTTCGGTGCTGGCGATTCGGGATCAGGTCGCGCCGCCGACCATCAACCTCGATGAGCCTGACCCGGAGTGCGACCTGGATTACGTGCCCAATCAGGCGCGCGAGATGGCGATCCAGTGCGTCATGAGCAATTCGTTCGGTTTCGGCGGGCATAACGTCTCGCTGATCTTTAAGGCATTTGAGGGTTGATAGAACTCAGCGAATTTCAAACGGAAAACGGACTCCACTTCAATGACCTGTCGCTGCTTCAGCAGGCGCTGACGCATCGGTCTTACGTCAACGAGCATGACGAAAACGACCTGAGCGACAACGAGCGGCTGGAATTCCTCGGCGACGCGGTGCTCGACTTTATCTCCGGAGAGATGCTGTACCGCCGTTTTCCCGCCATGCCAGAGGGCGATCTGACGCGCCTGCGCGCGGCGCTGGTGCGCACCGAGTCGCTGGCATCGCTGGCGCAGCGCTGCCGTCTGGGCGAGGCGCTGCGCATGGGCAAGGGCGAAGAAAAGGGCGGCGGACGCGAGCGCCCGAATAACCTCTGCGGCGGCTTCGAGGCGATGATCGGCGCGTTGTACCTCGATCAGGGCTTGGAGGCGGTCAAGGTGTTCGTCATGCCCCAGTTGCAGGAGCGGCTGGAGCAGGTGCTCGCCGAATCGCTCGACCGCGACGCGCGCAGCATTCTGCAAGAGATCAGCCAGGCGGATTACAACCTGACGCCGATTTATCGACTGGTGGCGGCGTCAGGACCGGAGCACGAAAAGCAGTTTACGTTCGAGGCGCTGATCGGCGAGCAGGTCGTCGGCAGCGGGACGGGGCGGAGCAAGCAGGCAGCCTCGCAGGCGGCGGCGCGCGATGCGCTCGACCGTCTGGAGAACGGGTTAGTCGTCGAGCTGCCCGAAGCGACGGACGACCCTAACCCTCCGGCTGACGACTGAGCAGCAGCCCCGCGACCGCCAGTCGATGGTCGGACGGCGCATCCGGCAGCACAATCGCGCCGGACGAGGGCAGGTTGCACGTCCACAGGTAATCGAAGCGCGCGGGCGGGAAGCCGGTGCGCACGAAGGTCGCCGAAAGTTCCAGCGGCAGCCCGGCGAACGGGTCGCTGAACTGGGCGTTGCGCATCTGCTCGACCAGCGGCGAATCGGGGACGTTGTGCATCGTGCCGCCGATGATGGTGCGACCGAGCGACGCGCTGCACGCCTGCCGCACGTAGACGGCGAAAATCTCGTTCAACTGGCGCTGCTGATCCTGCTCCTGATCCTCGATGGTCTGCCCGTTGGCGAGTTCCAGCAGCGGGCTGAGCCACATGTTGTAGAGCGTGACCACCGTATCGGGATCGGGCAGGACTTGCACGCGCTGGACGCCGGTCTGCGTGGCGAGGCTGTCGAGCAGGTGTCCATCGTCGAAGGCGATCTGGATGTTCGAGAGCACGGCTAAGCCTTGCAGCCCCTCATTGGTGGCGTAGAAGCGCCTGTCCATCCCCAGCCGCCGCGCCAGCCACAGCGATTGATCGACGCCGAAGCTGCTCAAGCGCCCGGCATCGACTTCCTGCATCAGCACGACGTTCGCGCCGCTCTCCTGAATCGCGTGAGCGACTGCTTCCAGGTCGCTGTTGTAGAACTCGTCGTAGCCGCCGTGAATGTTGTAGGTCGCCACGCGCATCTCGTCGATGCCGCGCACGCCCTGCACGACCGGCGGACGCACGGCAACCGCCGCGCCAATCGTCGCCACGATCACGACCACGAACGTCCCCAGCGAGAGCCAGAGCGACGGGCTGCCGTTCCAGGGGATGCGCCGCTGAGTCTGCGTCATCGGCAGGGCGGCGAGGAAGACCGCCAGTAACAGCAGTTCCAGCCCTAAGCCGCGAAAACCGCGCAGCAGCGGCGGCACGACGGTATTGAGGAAGGCGAAGTCGCCCGTCAGGTCGCGCACGAAAGCGTATTCGTAGGTGAAGTTGTCGCCCAGCACCAGCAGCGCGAACAGCGCCACGCCGAAGACGAGCCACAGCCCGCTAAAGCTGCGCTGGCGCTCCGAGCGCGGTCGGATCAGCCACCACCAGATCATGCTGACGAAGAACTGCGCCAGCACCAGCGCCGCGCCCGCGACAATGCCGTGCAGGCGCGTGCCGAAGACGATCAGCAGGGCGATCAGCAGCATCCACAGCCAGCCGCGCACGTTGCCGTCGAAGACGCCGACGAAGGCTCGCGCCCGCCCGCGCACCGCCGGAATCAGCGGCAATATAGTTGCCAGCAGGACGAAGGGCGCAATCGTCGTGTAGTCCGTATCGGCGCGCGCGGCGACGGCATTGGGCAGCGCCAGCAGCGCCAGTTCCAGATAGAGCAGCCCGCTCAAGCCGACCGCGCCCCACAAGGGCAGCAAGCCGTAGTCGGGCGAGTACTCCTCTTCTTCGCCCCGCGCGCGGCGGCGCTCGCCCATGTAGGCGAGGAGGCTGACCAGGATGGCGACGACCGTCAAGCCGATTTGAATGTCGCGGAAGCCGGGCTGAATCGACAGGTCGCGCGTGTTGCCGACCGCCCGGAACAGTTGATCCGCCGCGAAGCCGAGGATGAACATGTAGGGGATCATCTGGGCGCGGTAGCGGGCGATCAGGGCGATGTACGCCAAGCCCGCGCCCAGCGCCAGCGCGGCTGCGCCCGTCGGCGTCAGGATGCCCAGCGGCATCATCAGCAGGCGACCGATGGCGACCGCTGCCGCCGCGACGACGATCAGCGGGCGGATGCGCCCCAGAATCAGCGTGAACAAGGGCAGGGCGATCATGTAAAGCAGGAAAGTGACTTCAGTCGTGACCAGCGCCGGATCGACGGCGGGACCCGTGATCGGGGTTTGCGCGGCTTGCAGCGCCGACACGGCGGACGCCCCGGCGACCCGGCTGTAGAGCATACCGATCAGAAAGCGAACCGCCTGAATGAAAAAAAGACCGGTAAAGCCAGCTTCAAGGATCGTCAGGTAGTGCAGCCGTTTCAGCATAGTCCTTCTCGTTCCGTGCGCAGCGCTATGGAAAAGTTTACAACATCGCTATAATCGCAGCAATTTCCCGATTCGGGGGAATTCCCATGCTGCACGGTTTTGCGCGTTCAGGAGGAACGGACGTGGAAAAAGTAGATACCATCCTCTACGGCGGCACCGTCGTGACTATGAACGAGCAGTTCGACCTGATCCCGGACGGCGCGCTGGCGATTCGCGGGATGGACATCGCCGCCGTCGGCGCGCGCGCGGAGGTGCTGGCGCAGTACGAGTCGGATAACGTGGTCGACTGCGGCGGTGGATTCATCCTGCCCGGACTGGTCAATTCGCACACGCACGCCGCGATGACCCTTCTGCGCGGTCTGGCGGACGACCTGCGGCTCGACGTGTGGCTCTACGGCTACATCATGCCGACCGAACGCGAGTTCGTCAACCCGGAGTTCTGCCGTCTGGGTACGAGCCTCGCCTGCGCCGAGATGATCCGCAGCGGCATCACCAGCTTCGCCGACATGTACTACTACGAAGCCGACGTTGCCGAAGCGACCGCCGACGCCGGGCTGCGCGGCGTGCTGGGCGAGACGATCCTCAAATTCCCCGCGCCGGACGCCGAGAGCTACGAAGACAGCCTGGCGTACTGTCGCGGCTTCATCGAGAAATGGCGGAATCACCCGCTGATCACGCCTGCCATCGCGCCGCACGCGCCTTATTCGAACACTGACGAGACGATGCGGCGCTGCGTCGATCTGGCGCGCGAATTCGACGTGCCGCTGCTGACGCACCTCGCCGAGACCAAGCTCGAAATCGAGAACAGCCTGAACGAGTTCGGCATGACCGTGATCACGCACATGCGCGAACTGGGCTTGTTCGACGCGAAGGTGCTGGCGGCGCACTGCGTTCACATCGACCAGAACGAGATGCACGTCCTTTTGGACGGCGACGCGACCGTCGCGCACTGCCCGACGAGCAATCTCAAGATCGCCAGCGGGATCGCGCCGGTCGCGCAGATGCTCAAGAGCCAGTTGACTGTCGGCGTCGGCACGGACGGCGCGGCGAGCAACAACGACCTGGACATGTTCGAGGAAATCCGGCTGGCGGCGATTCTCGCCAAGACCGCCGCCAACGACCCGACGGCGCTCCCGGCGCGGCAGGCGCTGCTGATGGCGACCCGCATGGGCGCGGCGGCGCTGTTCATGGACGACATCACCGGCAGTCTGGAAGCGGGCAAGCGCGCCGACGTGATCGTGATGGATACCTCGACGCTGCACAACATGCCTTATTTCGATTACGACCCGAACTCGGTCTATTCGCGCATTGTCTACGCCGGGAAATCCACCGACGTGATTCACGTGCTGTGCAACGGTCGCTGGCTGATGCGCGACCGTGACCTGCTCACACTGGACGAGGCGGCGCTCAAGACGCAGGCGCAGGAATACGCGCGCCGCGTCGACACCTTCTTCAGCGAGCGCGAGGGCGATGTCCTGAACAAGCTGCTGGCGATTGGCGGTCTGAGCCAGAGCGAGAGCTTCGAGGTGCAGGTCAAGGCGGAACTGAAGGATGAAGCCGCGCTGGAGAAGCTGCTCCACCATCCGGCGGTTCGCGTCATCAAGAAAGTGCATTATCGCCAGTATGATACCTACTTCCTGTTCGACAATGCCGAGAGCGGGCGCGTCCGCTATCGTGAAGATGATGGGCTGAGCGACGACGGCGAGGTCGAAGCGGTGCGCAGCCGCCTGACGCTGACGATGCCGACCAAAGAGCGCGAATTCCATTCGACGATCCTGCTGTCGCACTCGCGCTTCATCGCCGACGCGAATCAATCGCTGCGCTTCTACCGCGAATACTTCCGACCGCTCAGCGAGCGCCAGTTGCAGAAGGATCGCCAGCGCTGGCACATCACGTACAAGGGCGTGCTGTTCTATGTCAACGTGGATCGCGTGTTGCAGCCGGAACTGCCGGGGCTGTTCTTCGAACTGAAAAGCCGCACCTGGTCGCTATCCGATGCGGAAAACAAAGCCGATGCCATTCGCCAGATGCTCGACATTCTCGGCGTCGCGCCGGATGACCTGGTTTACAGCGACTACCTGGAAATGGAAAACGCCTGAGTCTCCGCATACGAGAGGAAATTCATGACGACTTTGATCACGGGCGGCGCCGGCTTCATCGGCAGCCGTCTGGCGCTGCGCCTGGTCGCGGACGGCGAGCCAGTCGTGATACTGGACAACTTCAACGACTACTACGATCCCCGGATCAAGCGCGAAAATGTCGCGGCGCTCGGCGGTCAGGCGGTGGTCGTCGAGGGCGACATTCGAGACGAGGCGCTGGTCGCGCAGGTATTCGCTGAGCACAGAATTACGCGGGTGGCGCACCTGGCGGGGATGTCCGGTGTCCGCTACTCCGCCGAGCGCGGACGCCTGTATGCTGATGTGAATACCGGCGGCAGTGTTGTGCTTCTGGATCAGGCGCGCAGACATGACGTTTCCATATTCATCCTCGCTTCGACTTCCAACGTTTATGGCGATACGGCACCCACCCCTTTCACCGAAGATGATGCGGCGGCTTCCCCCTTGACGCCGTACCCGGCGAGCAAGCGCGCCGCCGAAATCTTTGCCTACACCTATCATCAGTTGTTCGGCTTGAACGTCAACGTGCTGCGCTTTTTCAACGTGTACGGTCCACACGGGCGTCCCGACATGATGCCGCTGCGCGTGATCGAGGCGATCCTGAGCGGCAAGACGATTGAGCTGTACGACGGCGGCAGTTTGCAGCGCGACTGGACGTATATCGACGACATCGTCGACGGGGTCGTCGCTGCGCTGGAACGTCCACTGGGCTACAAGATCATGAATCTGGGCTTTGGCGCGCCGATCACCCTGAGCGAGTTCATCCGTATTTACGAGGGGCTGATCGGCAAGGCGGCGATCACCAAATCGGTCGAGGCGCCGCTGACCGAGCCGAAGATCACCTATTGCGATAACTCACGTGCCAGCGAACTGCTCGGCTTTGCGCCGAAGGTCAACATTTCCGAGGGGCTGGCGCGTACCTGGGCATGGTACTGCGACCGCTACGCCATCAAGCCCGATTGAGTGCGATCAAAAAAGCCTCGCCACGACATTCTGGCGAGGCTTCCGTTCAGCCTTAGCGTTTGTATTCGGGCAGCCTGTGAACCACGTCGGTGTTGACGGTCAGGATGACCTCGTCCTCACCGGGCACACTGATCCAGTTGGTCGGGATCAGCTTGCGCTCCTTGAACACCAATCCCTGTGAGATCACGATGTGCGTGACGTGATTGGTCTCCGGGTCGGCGAAGATTTCCTCGACATTGCCGACGTGCTCGCCGTCCTGGCTGATGACGCGCGCGCCCTCTTTCACGGCGACATCGCCCTGCGGGATGTTCTGCTCGGTGCGCTCCGCGACCTGCGGCTCCAACTCGACTGGCGGATAGCCGAGATAGCCACCGTAACCCCACCAGGCGACCCCAACCGGCGGATAGCCATAGATCGTGCTGGCGTAGGGAACATCAGGGGTTTCATCCCCGTAGTCTTCCTCTTTCACGGGGACATAGTAGGTGTTTTCAAAAACAGGCAGCTTGTGCAGGCTGGCGGCGCTCTTGCGGAGCGTGACACGGTCTTCCGTCGTCGTCTCGACCAGATCAATCGGGACGACCTTGTCTTCGGTGAACAGCCAGCCCTGACGAACGACCAGCCCCGTCACGTTGTCCGTTTGCGGGTCGAGCACAACGCGGTCAATGCCGCCCACATCCTCACCATCAGACGTATAGACGTGCGTGCCTTCTTTGAACTGCATATTGGTTCCCTGTTCTGTTTTGTTATCCATGATTACCCTCCTGATGCACGCGTCTTCGCGGTAATTACATTTGTTATTTTATCACCGGCGAGCGAATTTGGTAAAGCGCACTCCCACTCAACTCCGTTAGAAAGTGGGCATAAGTTGATGTGAATAAGCTGAGAATCCTCGCAATTCGTCCGGGGGAAGCCGCAGCGACCGTCTGATGTTGGCGTTCCGTGCTAGAATGCCCGTAATGCACAAGCCGAGACAGGAGGGGAAGCGATGGTGGACAAAGTCGACAAAACGGATGCCGAATGGCAGGAGCAACTGACGCCGGAGCAGTACACCGTGCTGCGCCATCACGCGACCGAGCGCCCGTTTACCGGCGAATACGTCAACGAGAAAACGCCCGGCGTTTATCTGTGCGCCGCCTGCGGACAGCCGCTCTTTTCTTCCGAGACCAAGTTCAATTCGGGATCAGGCTGGCCCAGCTTCTGGGACGTGATGGAGAAGGGGAACGTCGAACTCATCGTCGATACCAGCTACGGGATGCAGCGGGTCGAAGTGCGCTGCGCGCGCTGCGGATCGCACCTGGGGCACGTCTTCGACGATGGTCCGCGCGAGACGACCGGGCTGCGCTACTGCATCAACTCGGTCGCGCTGAAGCTGAAGCCGGAGGAGCGGTCGGACGAGACGTAAGCGGGTTTGCGTGACCGCAGAATGAAGTCTGCATTTCGATCATTTAACCGTTCTCTTGGCGCTTTCCTGGTCTCGCCGATACAAACGCCAGCGCGAGACCAAGCGACAGCAGCGTTGCTGCACTGATCAGAACGCCAACCACAAATGTATCCGGCATGAATACATACTCGACGCGATGCGTGCCTTTGTCCAGATAGACCGCCCGCATGATCGCATCGGCTGTATAAATCTTCGCTTCCTGACCGTCGACGTATGCCTTCCAGCCGGGAAAATTCTGTTCAGATACGACGAGATAGCCTGGCTGGTCAAGAGTTGCTTCCAGTGTGATCGTGTTGGCGCTGCGTTCCAGAACTTTTGCCTCCTGGAATGGCAAGCCGGAGTCAGACCGCTGGATTGAAGGGGCGCCTTCGATGAAGATCGTTTGTCTCGGATCGAAATTGGGGTCTCGAAGCCGAGCAAGCGCCTGCTCCGTGTTCTGGACGCTTTCAGCATTATAGAGGACGAAGGCGCGGGGCAGCGCATCGTGATTCTGATAGATGATAACGTCCGCATCCTGGTAGACCGCTTCAAATTTGGAAGACGTCGACCCATAACCGACAATACGTGGAAAGTCAGGGTTATCAGCGGCTGTCACGACGTATTTGACGTTCAGCAGGTCGAGACCGACTCCATATGAAATCGACGACTCGGTACCGGTGAAACGAACGGTCTCCTCAGGTTGATAGAGCAGACTTTCAGCGAAGTCGGTATACGTTTTGGGGAAAACGGCGTCAAGGAAGCGGATGTCATCCAGTCCGAAGACGCCAGCCGTTTCCGGATAGAGATACTTGTCGAGGGCGAGTATCCGAAACGGCTGCTGCTGTCGTTGAAGAAACTCGACATAAGGTGGTTTGACGTAGGGATCGTAGCGTAACGGGCGGGTTCGGTTGACGGGCCATGAAAACGGCGTTGCGACGACGACGAGCAGCAACAGCCCTGCGCCCGCCGCGCCAGTAATCTGCCCCTTGCGCCTGAAATCTGAGAACAATGAAAAGGACGAGAAATAGCAGTATGCAGTTTGGAACAAGTGAGCTGAACTCTACGAGTTTTGTCTGAGGTAGGGATACGAACATAACTCACTACTTTGGCGGACACCATCAGAACGATCAGAATGCCTGCCACGCGAACGACAGACCACGTGTCGACCGTGCGTTGCTTGATCCACTGATCCAGCCCGAATCCTGAGGCACAGGCGATGAAGAAAACAACTTCGACCGGTAAATTCCTATCCAGCAGGATCATCTTGAAGATCGGCAACTGCCATGCGAGCGCGAATAACGGTACATGGGCAGCGATCAGCGCGGTCACAACTGCGGCGATTGCGAAGATAAACACGTAACGCCGGGCGTCAGGACTCAGACGTTTGCGCCAGCCGGAATACACAGCATATAAGCCCATGAACCAGACAACCAGGTGTGCCGACAACGTCGAACCTGGCGTGAGCATAAGTATGAAATTGAGAGCGGTTGTTGTTGGCTCAATCCGATTGATAGCAGCGCCTGTTCTATGCGCGTCGCTGGCGAGCAGGAAATACTCCCCAAAGGGAAGGAGGATAAACGCCGCAAGCAGGACGGCTGCAGCGACGACGAACATCAACCGCAGGAGCATCGGGATGATGATCTGCCCGGTTTTGTGTTCGCGGGCTTTGAGCAGAACCTGAAGCAGATACCATCCTCCGGCAACGGTGAGCTGGATCGGCAGCGTCTCAGGGAAGCCCGTGGCGATCATCAACCAGAGCGCGGTGATTGACAGCGCGATGGTGTATTTGGACGGCGTCACTGCAAGCCGGTGCCAACTGTAGAAGAGCAGGGGAAGCAGCAAATCGGAGCGCATGAACGACAAATCGTTATATTTATTCAGGTAGTTTGCGCACATGAAGCCAATTGCCGCCAGAAGGGCGCCCGCTCGACCGACTCCCAGGTTTCTGATAAAGAGAAATGTGAAAAGACCCGCCAGGAAGAACCTCAGCAGGATGTGGATGTCGAACGTCGTTGTCCAGAATGCTTCAGGAAGGAGATGAACGAGAGCGTACAGGGGATCAAATACGGCGGACTGAATGTTGCCGTGCAGCGGCGCGCCGATGCCGGTGAAAGGATTCCAAAGCGGGAGTTCCCCCTGGTGGTAGATGTGGTTGGTAATCATGCTCCAGGGTTCGATTGACCAGGCTGCGGCGCTTGGGTCGCCCGTAAGAAACAGGTTCTGCGTATTCGTATCTGGATAACCATAGGGACCTGTTGGCATCACCGCAGGTCGAATCGGTTCTACCAGGAACGTGTGTCCCTGGAACATGACATCCCCATAGGCAAACGTGAGTGCTACGAATAACACCAGCGACGCAAAAAGCACGTCATTCCGGAAAATGGCGCGGAGAAGCCTCGCGGCGAAAGAGGAAGGGTGTGTCAGTGCAGCCACGAGTATCTTGAACTTACGGAGCGCTCAGCGGGCACAATATCCCACCGAAAGCGCTGCTACCACCTTACAGCGAAAGGAACGTGCCATTAGGGGAGCCGGAACCGTTCGGATAGCCGTTACATTTACAAGGTAATCCGCCACGAGGCTGGGAGGGTACGACACGATGTTAGTTATCTTCCGGGTTGTTCAGGCGGAAGCCGTGCCCGCGCACCGTGATAATGTACTGCCAGTCGGGATCGACCTCGGCGAGGCGGTCACGCAGGCGGCGCACCAGCGCGTCAATCGCCTGCTCGCTGACGCCTTCGCCGATGGCGTCGGGCCAGACAGTCTCGACGACGGTGTCGCGGGTGCAGATGCGCCCGGCGTTGTTGTAGAGCAGTTCCAGCAGGCGGTACTGCGGCGGGCTGAGCGGCGGGTCAATTTCGTTGTCGTTGAGGAAGACGCGGCGCGCGTCCCGGTCGAGGCGCAGCCGACCGCCGTGCAGGTTCATGGGCACTTCAAACGCCAGCGGTGCGGTCGCTCCGGAGCCGATGAACTCTAAGCGCACGGCGAGCGCCAGGTCGATCTTGTCCCCGTCGTACAGGCGGCGCATCCCCTTAAGCTGCTGCCCGTTGATCCACGTGCCATTTTTGCTCTCTAAGTCTTCTACGTAATAAACGTCATCTTCCTTAAAAATACGGATGTGCTGCCGTGATACCTGCCGCTCCGGCAGGACGATGTCGCACTCTTCGCCGCGCCCAATCGTGGTGGTATCCTGCGCCAGTGTCCACTGGTGATCTTTCAGCCTGTCGTCACGTATGATCAGGATTGGGCGTTCCTTGCTGGTCTCGGACATGTAGCGCCACTCCCAAGCCTACAATTGCTGCCTGCTAACCTGAATGTCATTATACACGCTCTCGCGTTACGGGCTAGCTGAAGGAATGGTCACGTTGGCAGATTCGATGTGCCCTGTCCATAAACCCTGATCCGTGTAGATTGGCGTCGCCAGCGTGCCCACGCCCTGAACGATCTGCCCGTTGATGTTGTTGCGGTAGTAGGCGCGCACCTGTGCTGTGCCCGACGTGATGCTGGGATCGGGCAGGACGTTGCCCGCAGGGAACTCGACAGTGATGACGCAGCTCTGGTGCGGGCTGAGCAGGCGCAGGTCCTGCTCCGGGACGGTGCTGCCGTCCTGGCGCGGCGAACCGTTGAAAAGCGAATTCTCCGGTGTGAAGATCAGCCCGACTCCGCTCGTGCCATTGTCGCCGACGATCACGCTGTTGGGGTCGTAGACGAAGGGGACGGTGCCGAGCGAGTTGTTGGTGATGATGATGTAGATCAACAGGCTGGCGCTGGGATCGGTCGGGATGGCGGTCGTCTGCACACGCAGGCTGAAGGGATCGGACGCCTCGCGCCCCAGCACGGACTGGTGAAATGCGCGGTCTTCGGCGGTCGGCAGCCAGTCGCAGGGTGCGCCCTCGTAAAACTGCGGGCTGATATTCGAGAGCACGCGCGGCAGAATGTTCGGTCCCGCGAAGACTGCCAGCAGGATCAGCAGGATCAGCCCCACGAACAGATTGGTATTCCCCGAACGACGAATGAAGCGCATCCGTTTTGCTCCGTCCTTGCCGCTGCGCCCGTCGCTAGGCGTCCAGCCAGCCCGCTGCGTCCGCGATCAGCGCGTCCGCGTCCAATTCCTCCACATTGTGCCACAGAATGGCATGATCGTGCCCGCGAAACCAGGTGTACTGGCGGCGAATGAAGTGATGCGTGGCGATCTGCGTGTCGTATACGGCTTGGTCGAGCGGCACGCCGTCGAGCAGGTGCGCGGCAAGCTGCGCGTAGCCCAGCCCGCTCATCGACGGCAGCGCGCGGCGGTAGCCCGCGTCGAGCAGCCCGCGCACTTCGTCCAGAAAGCCCTGCGCCATCATGTCGAGCACGCGCTGGTCGGCGCGCTGGTACAGCTTCTGCCGATCCAGCGTCAGCCCGTAGGCTCGCGTGCGGTAGCCGGGCGGATTTTTGCGCCGCTGCTCGCTGAAAAGTCGCCCGGTCTCGATGCAGACTTCGAGCGCCCGGACGATGCGGCGCAGATTGCCCGGCTCGACGAACCCAGCAGCGGCGGGATCGAGCGCCAGCAGGCGAGCGTAGAGCGCTTCAATGCCGTTTCTCTGTCGGCGAAGGTTTCCAGTTCGGCGCGCAGGGTGGGGTTGGGCGGCACTTCAGGGATCGACCAGCCTTCCAGCACGGCGGTGATGTACTGCCCGGTGCCGCCGACCAGCATCGGCAGCCGCCCGCGCTCGTGAATCCGGTCGATAACTTCGTAGGCGAGCCGCTGGTACTGCGCCAGCGACAGTTCCTGATCGGGCGCAACCACGTCGATCAGGTGATGCGGCGCGCCGCGCTGCTGCTCCGGCGTGGGTTTCGCCGTGCCGATGTCCATCTCGCGGTAAATCTGGCGGCTGTCGGCGCTGACGATCTCGCCGCCGAGCGCCTGCGCCATGCGGATCGCCAGCGCGGTCTTGCCGACGGCGGTGGGTCCGAGGATGACGAGCAGGGGATTACCAGTCGAGGGCATTTTCGATGTGTTCGACGAGGGGCGCGCCCTGCGCCGTCAGGGTGACGGCGATCACGTCGATGCGCCAGTCGGCGTCGGGGTCGTGTTCAGCAAGATAGCGATAGGCAGTACGCTCCAGAATTTGCCTCTTGCGGGCGCCGATGCTGGCGAAGGCGGCTTCCAGCCCTTCGCGGCGCGTGCGCACCTCGACGAAGACCAGCGTTTCGCCCTGCTGCGCGATCAGGTCGAATTCGCCGCCCTGACAATGCCAGTTGGCGTCGACCAGCGTATAGCCGTGCTTTTGCAGATGAGCGGCAGCGATCTGCTCGCCCTGTTTGCCGAGTGCTGCGCGTCGTGTCGTCATAGGGCATTATTGTACAGCATCAGAGGACGATAGAAGGAATCAGTAGGGGCGGGTTTCAAACCCGCCCCTACAAAGCAATCGATTTTCGGATTAGTGTCGAACCAGGACTTTGCGGAATTTGTACCCGTAGACGATCACCCCGCGTGGTCCTTCGGTCGTCAGCTTGCGCGTGACCATCTCCACGCGGTCGCCGATGGCAGGCGCTTCGTCCAGATCGGTGATCTGCGCCGTGATCAGCGGTCCTTCGTCCAACTTCACCAGCGCCAGCACGTAGGGCGTCTGGTCTTCAAAGCCTTCCGGCGGCTCCTGCACCGTCGTGTAGCTGTAAATTTCGCCTGTCCCGGCGAAGGTAAAACGCTCGGTCTGAGCGTCCGGCTGTTGCGCTTCCATGGTTTATCGACCAGCCACCGCCACGACGCGCTCCTGGACGGACTTGGTTGTCTCGCGCGGCTCAACGCAGGGCTGCTGGCGGGCGTTCAGACGAATTTCACCGTTGACGTAGCGTACCCCTTCGAGGCGATAGCGCTGTGAGTTCATCCGCCAATGACGTGAAATCTGCATTCTCAATACTCCCTCAATGCTTCCTTGTATTTGCGCCGTTTGGCACAACTTACCTGCTATTCTAGGTGCAAAAGCCTATCAAAACCTATCACGGCAGGGGGAAAGGCTTTCAAAGCCTCTCAATCGCAGCCCTGTAAGCGTCAGTTTTGCAGAACATGGGTGATGGCGCTGCTGGCTAACCCGCCCACGCTCTGGATTAACGCAACCCTGGCATCCGCCACCTGATTCGCGCCCGCTGCTCCGCGAAGCTGCAAGACGGCTTCGACCGCCTGATAGACTCCGGTCGCGCCGACCGGGTTGCCCCGGCTCTTCAGCCCGCCGAAGGTGCTGATCGGCAGCACGCCCTCCAGCCCGATTTGATCCGCCAGCTTCCAGCCCTCGCCACGCGCCGCAAAGCCCGCCGCTTCCAGCGTCAGCACGCTGAGGATCGTGAAGGCGTCGTGCAGCTCGAACAGGTCAATTGCGTCGCGCTCGATTTCGGCTTGCGCCAGCGCCTTGCGCGTCGAGAGCGTGACCGCTTTGAACGCGAACAGATCGTCGCGGTCGTGCAGGGCGAGCGTGTCGCTGGCGGCGGCGCTCCCCGTGATGCGGATGGGCTGCGGCACCAGGTCGGCGGCGCGCTCGGCGCTGGTCAGGATGACCGCTGCCGCGCCGTCGGCGTCCGGGGCGCTGTCGAACAGGCTGACCGGATCGGCGATCATCGGCGCTTTCCCGAACGCGCCCGGCTTGATGCGGTTGCGGTACATGGCGTTCTCGTTCTTGCCGCCGTTGGCGTGCGCGTTGATGCTGAAGTTCTCGAAGGCGCTCAGTTCGACGCCGAACTCGTGCATGTAGCGGCGCATGAGCAGGGCGGCGAGCGCGGGCAGCGTCGCGCCGTGAATGGCTTCGTAGTCGGCGTCCAGGCTGACGCTGCGCGCCTGCGTTCGTGCCGTGCCGATCATGTCGGTCGATTTCTCGACGCCGAGTACCAGCGCCGTCTCGACCGCGCCGGAGGCGACGGCGAGATAGCCCGTGCGCAGCGCCGCGCCGCCCGACGCTTCGGCGGCTTCGACGGCGTAGGTTTCGACGCCGTTCAGCCCGGCGTAGTCGGCGACCAGCGGCGCGATCTGCGACTGGCTGCTGATGCTCCCCCCGTAAGCATTGCCCACGTAAAGCGCGTCGACCGTGCTGATCTCCGCGTCGTCGAGCGCGGCGCGGGCGGCTTCGGCAGCCAGCATCCGCAGGCTGCTGCCCCAGTGTTCTCCGACAGGCGTCTGTCCGACGCCGATAATCGCAACGTCTCTCATGCAAATTCCCTTTCCATGTAGGGGCGGGTTTCAAACCCGCCCCTACGGCACAAATTCTACTCTTTGAGCAGCCCGCGATAGCGGACGTAGGTGGCGTAATCGACGACGGTGCGGCGGGCGATGTAATCGCGCGTCTTGGGCGCGCGGTCGCGGATGGCTTCGATGCGCTCGGTGACGCGCAGATCGAACGAGTCCGAGCCTGCGCCGCTGCCGTAGCTGGTCATCAGGATGCGGTCGCCGGGCTTGGCGATGTCGAGGATCGCCGTCAAGCCGAGCATACACGAGCCGGAATAGACGTTGCCGACTTCGCCCGCTAGCAGCCCCGGCGCGATCTGCTCGGCGGTGAAGCCGAGCGTTTGCGCCGCGCGCTGCGGGAATTTGACGTTGGGCTGGTGGAAGACGGCGTAGGTGTAGTCGCTCGCCTGCGTCCCCAGCATCTCCATCAGCTTGCTCGCCGCCGAGACGGTGTGATTGAAGTAGGCAGGCTCGCCCGTGAAGCGCTCGCCGTGCGAGGGATAGCTCTCGTCGGCGCGCCGCCAGAAATCGGGCGTGTCGGTGACGAAGCTGTAGCTGCCCTGGTAGACCGCGCAGGCTTCCTCTGCCGCGCCGATGATGAAGGCTGCGCCGCCGGAAGCCGCCGTGTATTCGAGCGCATCGCCGGGGCGCGACTGCGCCGTGTCCATGCCGATGCTCATGGTGTACGCGCCCATGCCGCTGCCGACGATGCCAATCGACGCCTGCACCGCTTCGGTGCCCGCCTTGCAGGCGAACTCCCAGTCGGCTGCCTGAATGTTGGGCGACGCGCCGATGCTCTCGGCGACGATGGTACTGGTCGGCTTGACGGCGTAGGGATGGCTCTCGCTGCCCACCCAGACCGCGCGCAGCGTCAGCGGGTCGATGCCCGCGCGCGCCAGCGCGTTGCGCGCCGCTTCAATCGACATGGTGGTCACGTCCTCGTCCGGTCCGGCGACAGCTTTCTCCGTCACCGGGCTGCCACCGAGTCCGTTCGTCCAGATGCGCGCGACTTCGCTGCCGGGCAGGCGGTAGCGCGGCACGTAAGCGCCGTAGCCGACGATGCCGACAGGCTTGTCGGGGCGCATCAGAAAACTGGGATTGCTGCCATTCAACATGGGTGATCTTCCTTTTGACCCTGCTACTCTCAAATCCGGCAATCAGGCTGACTTGCCGAAATATTCCTTGCCGTAGACCCACAGAAACTTGTCCAGCTCCTTGTAGCTGAAGTCCGTCAACCCATACTTCTGCTGAAACGCTTCGATGGTCCGCTTGAACTTGAGATAGTCGCGCGATAGCTCGTTCTGCCAGAAGAATTCGGAGAATTCATCGAGCCGCTGATATTCGTTGATCAGCTTGCTGACAACGCCATCGAAGATCGGGTAGCCTGTCGGGAACGTGCCAGCTACAATATTTCGTCGCAAACGAGTAGAAGCGTCTGGTCTTTCCTTCCGTGATCGGCGTCACGGCGATCTCGTCGACCAGTTCCGGCGTAGCTCTGTGCCAGCCGGGCGTCGATGTCGAGCTTCAGGATGTGCCGGGCGACCGGCTGCACCGCGATAATCCCCGTGCTGTGAAGGGCGTTGAGACCCAGCACTTTCAACAGAATGTGTTCCAGCCGGACGTTTTCGGGAAACGCGCGGAACAAGTCGAGCAGCGCTTTGTCGATCAGCCCATCGCGCCCCTCGTCGAAGCGTCGAATGTAATGGCGCACCAGCGCGGGCGTCGGGATTTGCGGGCGCTGCATCAGCGGTTGTTCCTCCGGCAATTAGCGTTCACGTTTGAGCGAGTCGACGATTGCCCGCGCCCGCTCTGGGCGAATGTTGTCTTCTTCGATCATCTGCTGCACGACCCGCGTCACCATCTCGCCGGTTGCTCCGGCGGCGACGGCGATCTGCCGGGCGTGCATCCGCATGTGCCCGCGCTGGATACCCTCGGTCGAGAGTGCGCGGATGGCGGCGAAGTTCTGCGCCAGCCCGACGGCGACCATGATCTCGGCAAGCTGGCGTGCCGAAGTCACGCCGAGAATCTTGAGCGCGACCTGCGCCGTCGGCTGCACGCGCGTCGCGCCGCCGACGATGCCCACCGCCAGCGGAATTTTGAGCGACCCGCGCAGGTTGCCGTCGTCGTCCTGCCACCACTGCGTCATGCTCATGTACTGCCCGCCGCGCGCGGCGTAGGCGTGCGCCCCGGCTTCGAGCGCGCGCCAGTCGTTGCCGGTGGCAATCGCCACCGCGTCGATGCCGTTCATAATGCCCTTGTTGTGCGTCGCCG
This sequence comes from uncultured Chloroflexia bacterium, assembly GCA_963760975.1. Taxonomy (GTDB): domain Bacteria; phylum Chloroflexota; class Anaerolineae; order Aggregatilineales; family Phototrophicaceae; genus Flexifilum. The sequence continues at coordinate 333,007 of CAVXEZ010000013.1, forward strand.
CGCGGTAGGGGTCGACCGCTGCGAACGCGCCTGCTTCCACAATGGCTTTCGCCACCTGATCGCCGCTCAGGTTGCCGGACGCGAGTTCCTTCGCCGGGATCATGCCTTCGACTTTGGCTGTGCGGCGGTCACTCAGGTTGCTCAGAATGCGCAGGTTGACTCGCCCGCCCGTGATCGTCTCGATCTCCGGCGCGAGCATCTCGGCGGCGGTGTTGACGGCGTTCGCGCCCATCGCGTCGCGGGTATCGTAGAGCAGGTGGACGATCAGCATCGCGCCGATGGGCGAATCGGGCAGGGGACGGACTTCGATGTCGCGCGCGCCGCCGCCGCGCTCGACGATGCTGCCGCCGATGCGCTCGTTGACGATCTGCACGAGGCGCTTACGCTGCGCCTTGACCGCGCCCGCCGCGACGTATACGTCTTCCACGTCGAGCACCTGAATCTGCCCGATCATGATCGGCTCGTCGCTGGACGTGGCGAAGCCACCGCCTTCGCGGAACAACCGGGCGGCGTTGCTGACCGCCGCCACGACCGACGGTTCTTCGATTGCCATCGGAATGAGATAATCTTCGCCGTTGATCAGGAAATTGGTGGCGATGCCGAGCGGCAGCGCGTAGATGCCGACAGCATTCTCGATCATGTTGTCGGCTTGGGCAGCGTTCAGACCGCTGACGCCCAGCAGTGCTGCCTGCTCCGGCGGCGTCAGTTTCGCCCATTCCGCGACCAGCGCGGCGCGCTCTGCCAGCGGGCGTTTGTAGAAACCGGGAAGGCGTGATGTATGCGTCATATGCTCGCTACTCTACACGAAGACTCCTGCCAAAACCTATCAAATGGTGAAAATTGGCACAAATTTAAGCGCCTGTATAGATTTGGATAGTTTTCCAGCGCAGCCCGGTATCGCCGTAGAGCGCCAGACCCGCCGCCTCAACCGTCGTCACCGGGAGCGGGACGGTCGCAAAGATTTCGTCGTTGATGCGAAACACCGCCGTGCCAGTCGGATCGACGTGGAGGTAGAGCCGGTTGCCGCCGGGCTGAATGTGGATGGACTCCTGATGCTGCAAATCGGACGTCGTCAGCGCCGCGACGGCGTAACCCTGATTGTCGATCAGCATGGGCAGGTCGCGCAAATTGCCGTAGTGGTCGCTGACGCGCAGCCAGACGCCCCACGCCGAGCCGGTCGCGCCGGAATTGCTGGCTTCCATCTCGATGGTGAAGGGCGGGATCAGGTCGACAGGCAGGGCGAACAACTGCGCGTCGTCGAACGATCCGGCGGGCGTGAGGCTCGCTGCGGAGTCGAGGTTGAGCACGAGCTTCGGCGCGTGCGGCGGATCGCCAGCGCCGAGCAACAGCGCGACCGCCGTGACCGCGCCGATGATCGCCGCCAGCGCGAGGGCAGAGATGACAATTCGCCACTTGGCGGGCGAGACGAAAGTGTCGTAAGCTGGTGTCATAGGTCTATTGTGGAGGAGAATCGCTTGGAGGGGGTAAGGGTTTCCGGGCGCATCGTGGGCATCCTGAGCGTCTGCGTGCTGGCGCTTGCCCTGTGCCTGATGCTGTCGGGTGCGGCGCGGGCGCAGGAGGCGCAGACTTCAGACAGCAGCGAACCCGCCTGGGACGGCACCTATCGACGCATCCGCGCGCCGATCCTGATGTATCACTACGTCAGCGAACTGCCGCGCGACGCCGACGATACCCGCCTCGACCTGACCACGACGCCGCAGACCTTCCACGAGCATCTGGATTATCTGGTCAGTCATGGCTACACGCCGATCTCGCTCTATCAACTGGACGACGCGCTCCTGATCGGGACGCCGCTGCCGGATCAGCCCGTCGTGCTGACCTTCGACGATGGCTATGCCGATCACTACGCCGTCGTCTTCCCGCTGCTGCGCCAGTTCGGCTTCACGGCGACCTTCTTCATCATCACCGGGATGGCGGACGACCACGATCCTGAGCATCTCTCGTGGGAACAAATCCGCACGATGTCCGAGGCGGGCATGGATATGGAGTCGCACACCAAGACGCACCCCGACCTGCGCGGGCGCAGCTACGATTTTCTGGTCTACGAGCTGCTCGGCAGCGCGCAAAGCCTGGAAGCCTACACCGGCAAGACGCCGCACATGTTCGCCTATCCGAGCGGTCAGTACGACGACGAAACGCTGACGGTGCTCAAGACGCTCTCTGTATGGCGGGCGGTGACGACCAATCCCGGCATCACCGCGACGACCGACAACCGCCTGGAACTGCCGCGCCAGCGCATCCACAACTACACGGGCGTCGACCAGCTCGCCGAGCTGCTGATCGGCAATCAAAAACCCGCCTGAGCGGGTTCTGGTGCGAATATCCTGATTGGATTGGCTGGGCATACTGCTAGTCCGGCAGAATGCGGGTGTCGAGGAAGTAGTCCAGCCAGATGATGAACATGATGCCGAGCGGGAATGCCGTCCAGAAGAAATACTGCGTTCCGTACTTCGCAATGCTGATCGGGAAGCCCGCATTCGGACCGAGCCAGGGCAGGACCAGCGTGACGAAGGCGGCGGCGACGACGCCACCCAGCGCGAACCCGACGACGAACACGATAAGTCTGCGAACGAGCAGGGAAGACATAGCGACTCCTGAAAACAGTACCGAGTATCGAGTGCTGGGCGAAACAAAGTTTCGCGCGTACTGAAGCACGACCAGATCATCAGCGCTCAATGCGCAGGTTACGGGAACGCACTTATTGTAGCGCGGTTTGCGGCGCGGGCGCAAGTGAAAATAGGTACGAACTTTTCGCGCTCCGTCTTAAGTTGTTCGTTTCCTCGCAGCCTGCTAGAATTCGGGGGAATCCCTCAGGACGCAAATCCTATTATCCGGTTGAGGGTTATTATTGGTGATTAGAGCGTTTTATGGAGAAGGGGACACTCTGTGGCTGACTTGTTCGACAAGGCAGGGGAATATACTCAGGCGAAGGAAGCCATTGCACTGGGTATTTATCCCTATTTCCGCGCGTTGAGCGATACCGAAGGGGCGATTGCTCACTTCGAAGGCAAAGAAGTCGTCATGATCGGCTCCAACAATTACCTGGGGCTGACGACTGATCCGCGCGTGCGTCAGGCGGCGAAAGATGCCGTAGATCGCTATGGGACAAGCGTCACAGGGTCACGCTTTCTCAATGGCACGCTGGAACTGCACCTGGAACTCGACCGCAGGCTGGCGAAATTCGTGGGTAAGGAAGCCGCGCTGGTCTTCCCGACGGGTTATCAGACCAACGTCGGCACGATCACCGCGCTGGTGCAGAAGGGCGACTACGTGATCATCGACAAGGACGATCACGCCAGCATCGTCGACGGCTGTCTGATGTCACGCGGCGAGATGCGCCGCTTCCGCCACAGCGACATCAGTAGCCTGGATGACCTGCTCAGCAAGCTGCCTGCCGATGCCGGGAAGCTGGTGGTCATTGACGGCGTTTACAGCATGGGCGGCGACATCGCGCCGATGCCGGAGATCGTGCAAATCTGCAAGAAATACGGCGCGCGCATTATGGTGGACGACGCGCACGGTATGGGCGTCACCGGGAATGGGCGCGGCACGGCGGCGCACTTCGGACTGACCGACGACGTTGACCTGATCATGGGGACGTTCAGCAAGAGCTTCGCCAGCATCGGCGGCTTCATCGCCGGGACGAAGGACGTGGTGCATTACATCCAGCACCACGCGCGCTCGCTGATCTTCTCGGCGGCGCTGACCGCGCCGAGCGCGGCGGCAGCGCTTAAGGCGCTCGACATCATGGAGACCGAGCCGGAGCACGTCGAAAGCCTGTGGGACAACGCCGAGTACATGCGCAAGGGGCTGAAAGAACTGGGCTACGATACGGGCAGGAGCAACACGCCGATCATCCCGATCCTGATCCGCGACGATTTCCGCACGGTGCTGGCATGGCACGCGCTGATCGAGGAAGGCGTCTACACCAATCCGGTGGTTCCGCCCGGCGTACCGACGGGCAGCAGCCTGCTGCGCACCAGCTACATGGCGACGCATCGCAAGGAACACCTCGACCGCGCGCTGAAAGGCTTCGCCACCGTCGGCGAGCGCCTCGATCTGGTCAATCAACCTTCACCGGCGGAAGAATCGCTGGGATAAAAAACCTCACCCCGCTAGCCGGGGTGAGGATGAAGCAGTCATTTCTGGAGGCGACTTACTCGGTCGCCTCTATTTGTTTCTTCTTCGGCGCTGCCCCGATGCGAATGCGCCTGCCGAGTGGGTCGAGCAGGATGTAGGCGACGGGCACGATGATCAGCGTCAGCAAGGTGCTGCTGAACAGACCGCCGATCACGACCGTGCCGAGTTCCGACGCGATGATCGCGCCTTCCGAGAGACCGACCGCCAGCGGGATCAGCGCGCAGATCGTCGCCAGCGCCGTCATCAGAATCGGGCGCAGACGGCGGTTGCCCGCTTCGATCAGCGCGTCTCGAGTATTCATGCCGCGCTCGCGCTGGTTGCTCAGCACCCGGTCGATCAGGACGACCGCATTGGTGACGACGATGCCGATCAGCATTAGCAAGCCGATCATCGCCGAGATGCCGAGCACGCGGTTGGTCAGCGTCAGCAGCACTGCCGCGCCGACCGGGGCGACGATGATGCTCAGGATGATGTCGAGCCAGTGAACCAGCGACCCGAAGGTGATGATCAGGATGATGATCACCAGCACGATGGCGATTCCCATCGCCTTGCCGAGACTGGCGAAGCCTTCGGTCTGCATACTGGATTGGAAGCCTTCGCTCACGGTCACGTCCGAAGGCAAGCTGGGCATCGCCGCGATGGCTGCCTTCGCCTGCGCCGTGACGCCGAGCGTGTTCTCGGTTTCGAGTTCGCCCGTATAGCTGACAGCCGACTGCCGGTCGACGCGGATGTAGGTCACGGGTGAGTTACCCGATGCACCAGCGCTGGCGGACGACAGATTGCTGGTGACGTTGGTCAAGCCGTCGACGCCGTTGAGCGTAGCGATCACGTCGTCGTTGATGGCTTCCAGCTCCGACTGTGGACCGGCCAGCACCAGCGCGAAACCGCCGAAGCCCTGCTCAGTCAGCGATGCGCCGGAGACGGTCACGTTGTCCTTGCCGAAGATTTCCTCGGCTTTGGCGCGCACCTGCGCGGTGATGCTGTCGAGCAAATCCTGCCGCTGGACGGCAATCGTGATCTGACCGACGTTTTCGCTGATCGAGCCGCTGCCAAGGATCAGGCTCTCCAGCCCGCCGCTGCTGCCGATGGTCGTCTGCACCGTGCCGATCTGATCGCTGGGCAGGGTATCGTGTATCCACTGCTCCAACTGCTCGATCAAGGCGTTGGTATCGGCGATTTTGGTGCTGGCGGGCAGGTTGATCGACACGCTGATCTGCGGCTCGCCGAAGGAGGGCAGAAACGCCTGCGGGCGGGAGGCGAACAGCGCGCCGCCGATGACGAGCGAGAGCGCGGCGATGGCAAGCACCGTCCAGTTATGGGAACGGCTGGCGAGCGCCCAGCGCAGCGTCGGGCGGTAGATGCGCTCCAGCCAACTGTCGTGTTCGCCGCTGATCTCGCGGCTGTCCAGCAGTAGGAACGCCATCACCGGCACGACCGTGATCGCCACGATGAACGACGAAAGCAGGGCGTAGGTCACGGCGAGACCAAAGGGCAGGAAGATTTCGCCGATGATGCCGCCGGTCAAGCCGAGCGGCAGGAACACCACTACCGTGATAACCGTCGCGGCGAAGATGGCGACGGACACGTCGCGCGTGCCCTCGATGATGGCGGTTTTCTTATCGCCGCCTGCCTGCACGTGCCGGAAGATGTTCTCCAGCACCACAATCGAGTCGTCCACCACGCGCCCGATGGCGACCGTCAGACCGGAAAGCGTCATGATGTTGAGCGTGATGCTCTCCGGGAACAGCCGCAGTAAAAAGCCGATGAGCGGTGAACTGTCCACCGAATCCGCCAGCAAGCCATGCACGGCGGGCGGCAGCCAGCGCATCAGCGTCATGGCAATCAGCACGGAAAGCGGGATGCTGACCGCCGTCACCAGCGTGCTGCGCCAGGACGGATAGGGCAGCTTGCCGGGGTAAAGCAGGATCGCCAACCCGGCGAGCGCGCCGCCAATCAGCAGTACGCGGACGATGACGTTGCTGTTGGCGAAGGCTTGCCCCAGGTCGCTTGCGCCGGGCGCCGTCGAAAGCACGTAGAGCGCCAGCAGGACGAGGGACAGCGCCACAATGACCGAGCCGACGACCCGGCGCGGACCGCCCGCCCAGGTGCCGCTGCTCAGGAAGACCAAAATCACGATCACGGCGAAGATCGCGCCGAGACCGCCTTCGCGGGCGACGCCGCTGATCAATTCTTCGACGAAGCTGGCTTGCTCGAACGCCACGTCGACGGTGATCGACGGGTTATCGGCGGCGATCTTGTGCAGTTCGTCGTCGACGATGTGGAAGGCTTCGACGTTGTTCGAGTCGTGCGTCTTGTAGACGGTCACGACCAGGCTGGGATCGCCGTTGGTGCGCGTCACGTTGTCGGTGGGGATGAACGGCGTCGCGCCGGAGGCGATACGATCCTGCACGTCCTGCGGCAGCCCGGCGATCACGTCCGGCGAGAGCATTTGCAGCGCTTCGACGCGCAGCTCGTTGAGCAGGTTCGGGTCGCGCCCGACCATGTAGTTGATGTCATCCAGCGTCAAGCCGCCGAACAGGTTGGGGGCGAAGGCGATGCCCTGAGCGCTGTCGAAGATGCCATTGAGGAAATTCGCCGCGTTCGGGAAAAACCGGAAGAAGTCGTCGGCGCTGTCGAGTTCGACGCTCAGGAAATTGCCGATGGTCGCCCAGTCGGCGTTGAGCGGCGGGGCATTCGGGTCGGCGGGCGGGACGTTGCTGGTGTAGCGCGAGGCAAGCTGCTCGGCGGCGGACGGCTGATCGCCGCTGGCGATGGCGCGCAGGGTGGTCGCCGTATCGGCGGGCAGCGCCGCCATGACGCTATCCGGCACCAGCTTGAGCGCATCCGGCGAGAGCTTCGCCAGCACGTCGGGATCGAGATTCTGGAAGAAGTTCGGCTCGTGGACGACGAAATAGCGGATGGTGCCGGTCGAGAAACTGTTGAACAGGCGCACCTCGTATCCGGCGAAGCGCTCCGGCACGTCCTTGTCGATTTCGTTGAGGACGGTCGACGCGCTGCCATCGCCAAGAGTCACGATGTCTTTCGCGGCGTGCAGCGGCATGGCGCCGAACTGCGGTTGATTGGCGAGGTTGTCCCAGGTCGTGTCGAGCGGCGGCGCGGCGCTGTCCAGCGCCAGCACGTCGTCGGAGAGCAGGTCATAGACATCCGCCGAAAGCGACGGCATGAAAGTCGGGTCGTACTGCTGGATGAACTGCATCGCATCCGGGCTGAGCGAGCCGATCACATTGCCGATGTTGAGCGCGCCCAGCGCCAGCCGTGCGGTCAGCGGAAGCGCCTGCAAGACCTGCGGATTTTGCAGCAGCACCAGGGTGTTGAGCATCTGCGCGGGGCTAGGATGCGCGCTGCCGAACTGTGCGGCAGTCGCCTCGGAAAGCTGAATAGTCAGCAGGTCGTCGGCGGTGTCGAGCGTCGTGCCGAAGAACGTCCCCAGCAGCCCAAACTGCGGCGGCAGGGCAGGTCCTACGGGGATATTTTCCGGGATGGGCGTGGCTTCGGCGGGCGTCTCGGTGGGCGCAGCGGCGACCTGTTCGCTCGGCTGGCTGGCAGACTGCTCGGCGGGAAGCGCGCCCGCGCCGGAGATGCTGTAGGTTGCCAGCGGCAGGTCGTCGAAGCTGAACGTGACCAACTGCGCGGGCTGGATTTTCCACGCCGAAGGCAGGTCGACGGGCGCGGGCGCGACGTTTTCGCCGGTGATCGCTCGCGCCAGCCCTTTCGCCGCCAGTTCGTCGCGGGTGATGCCGTCCAGCCCGGCGATGTAGTCGTCCGGCAGCGCGGCGAACACGTCGTCCGGCATAGCGGCAAGCTGTTCGGCTTTGAAGTAGTTGACCATCGTCGGTTCGATGGCGAGCATCTGCGTGATCACGTCCGGCGTCAGGTCGTCGGTCTGACCGAGCGCGCCGACGATTTTGCCTGTCGTCACGAAATCGTTGAAGACCGCGCCGACGGTGCGCGTCAGCGTGCGCATCTCGCGCAGGTCGCCGGCATCCTTGAAGCGATCCATCTGCCAGCTTTGCGGCAGCGGCGGGGGATTGCTGGGAATATCGACCGTGATGCCCTGAAGCTGCGCGACGGCGTTGGCACCCAGCGCGCCGGAAACACCCGCTTTCGCCGAAGCGACTTCCCAGACGGCGGGCGTCAGTTGCAGCAGCAGGCTCGGCGCATCCGACGCGACGGGCGCAGGTGTGGCGGTCGCGTCGCCTTCGCCGGGCAGCGCCTGACCGCCGCTGACCGTGACGTTGGCGACCTGCGAGATGGTTTCGAGGGCGGGGACGATCTCCTGATCGACCAGGCGGCGCAGTTCGCTCTCCTGCCCGGCGCTCGCCTGCACCTGCCCGGCGAGGTATGCCAGCAGTGCTTTGACCGTATCATCCGGCAGCGCCTGCCAGACTTCCGGCGAAAGCTGGAACAGGAAATTGGGATCGTTCTTGGCAAGATAGACCATCACGTCCGGCGTCATGTCGCCAAGCAGCCGCTGTGCGAACGCCTGAGCATCCTCGCCGTCCGGCGGCGCGATGCGGCGAACGGGCAGCCACACCGAATCGAGCGCGTCCTGAATCTTGGCTTGCAGGCGCGTTTGGTTGACGCCGAAGTCGTTGCGGGCGGTGATGACGGAGCCGAATGCTCCGGTCGTGGTCGATTCTACGTTGACGATTTCGGGCACGGCAGCGAGCGCGTCTTCCATGCGCTTCGTGATCACGTCCAGGACTTGATCGCTGCTCATCCCCGACGCTTCGGCAAGGATAATCGTCTGGGGGAACTCGATGGACGGGATCAATTCCTGCTTCAACTGCGTAATAGCGATAATTCCCGTAATCGTGACAAGAACCACCAGTGCCAGCGTCAGGAGGCGAAAACGCAGCGCGAAGGTGGTGATCTGGCTGAACAAAGACTTCATTCGCAGCACTCCTCAGTGCGTAGGGAACGGCGGGTGTCGCTCAAAACATTTCTCTCTCGCCACTTGGCAGGAGCAAACAGCTTCATTGTACTCGCAAACCTTCCCACATAGGCATAGGATTTTGTGATAACTATCACCAATACGCATTTGGTCATTCGATAGTTGCCCGTCGGCGCAGACGCATCGACGGCTTGACGCTTTAGCGTAGAATCGATAAAGAGCCATGCGACGACAAAAGGAGTTCCCTATGTCCCAGATTATCTCGGTGCATTCCTTTCGCGGTGGGACGGGAAAGTCGAACGTGGTCGCCAACATGGCGACATTCCTGGCGATGCAGGGGCGTCGCGTCGGCGTTCTGGACGCGAACATTCAGTCGCCGGGCGTTCACGTCCTGTTCGGCTTCGACGAGGATAAGCTGGGGCGGTCGCTGAACGACTACCTGTGGGGGCGAGTCGCCATCGAGCAGACCATCCTTGCTCTGCACGAGCGGGATGACAAGGAGCGCCCCTTCCTGAAAGATGTTAAGCTGTGGTTGATTCCCGCCAGCGTCCACCCGAACGACATCGCCAAGGTGCTGCGCGAAGGCTACGACGTGAACCTGCTCCAGACGGGCTTTCTGCACATTTTGAAATACCTCGCTCTGGATTATCTGATCATCGACACGCATCCCGGTCTGAACGAGGAGGCGCTGCTGGCATTCGCTATGTCGAACACGCTGGTGCTGCTGCTGAGCACCGACCGGCAGGACATACACGGGACGGCGGTCACGATTGAACTCGCGCACAAGCTCGAAGTGCCGAAAATCCGTTTGGTCGTCAACAAAGTGCCCGCCCGCTTCGACTTCGATCAGGTCAGGCGCGACGTGAGCGCGACCTACGGCGTCCCGGTCGCGGGGCTGCTGCCGCTCTCGGAGGATGTCGCCGCGCACGGCAGCAGCAACATCTTCGGCGTCCTACACCCCGATCACCCCTGGACGCGCGCCATTCAAGCCATCACAGCGGATGTGACCGACGCGAATGCTTAGTTTTTCATTGCGATATGTGCCGGATAATGCTTAAATGAAGGGTAGCTGACTGTTCACGCGGGGTTGATCAATGGCTGCTGTCTGTTGGGTCTGCGAAAAGGATGCTCACGCCACCTGTCGTTTCTGCGGGCGCAACGTGTGCAAGGATCATGCGTCGAAGCTGCCGTTCATCCTGACGATGTACGTGGGCGCGAATGAGACGCCCAAAGCGGTGATCGTCGCGGACGCCATCTGGTGCGGAATTTGCCGCCCACAGGGCGAGCCGGTCGCTATGCCGGAGTTCTACTAAAGGATGCGTTGATGCCGGACCTGTTCGATCACCTGAGCGCGCGGCTGCAAGACGACGATGGCGGCGGGCTGTCCCCGGTCGACCTGGCGGATTTGCCGGAGGAGCAGAAGCGGATCATGCTGGCGCTCCTGCGCGATCCGGGGTCCGGGTTTGAAGGTGTGCCGCCGGACACGCTGCGCGCCAGGCTGGACGGCGGCGCGGAGTCGCTGAACGAGACGCTGGCGCAGTTGGTGCGCCTGCACTGGTTGATCACGCTCGGCGAGCCGCCCAACCTGCGCTATCGACTCAATTTTCGCGCCAAACGCGGCAGCGTTTCGGGCTTCAACCTGTGGTCAATCCTGACAGATCGGCTGCCAGAGGGCTGGAAAGGAACTGTAAAACCGGATGCCTCTTGACGCCAGTTTTCACGAAGACCTGACGCGCTTCATCCCCGCGCCCTTGCAGGAGCGGCTGCCCGACCTCGGCGCGATCACCGAAACGCTGCAACATCTCGGCAGCCTCTACAAGGCGCTGACCTCGTTCCTGCCGCTCTACATCGCCGAAGACGAAGTGAGCCGCTCGCAGGATTACCGGGCGCTGCGCCCCGGCACGTTCATGTTCGCCGATGTCTCCGGCTTCACGGCGCTCTCCGAGCGGCTGGCGCAGGAGAACAGCACGGACGGCGCGGAAATCCTGACCATCATTATGAACGACTACTTCGCCGAGATGCTCGAAATTCTGGCGAAGTCGGACGGGCAGCTCCTGAAATTCGCAGGCGACGCGCTGCTGGTGTTTTACCCCTGCTACGACGACACGCTCACGGACTTGCACAAGGCGATCCGCTCCGGCTGGCGAATGCAGCGCGCCATCAAGCGCTTCCAGCCGATCACCGATCCGAGGCTGGTGGCGCTGCTCGGCGGCGATCACGGCTTCCAGCTAACCATGTCGGTCGGCATCGCGCGCGGCAAGCTGTTCGAGGCGCTGGTCGGCAACAACGTGCAGCGCGACCATCTGATTCAGGGCGATCTGCCAGGCGCGGCGATGGCTGCCGAAGCCGCCGGGGCGCGCGACGACGTGATCGTCGATGCCAGGCTGGCGGAGAAGATCAAGGATCAATACGAGCTGGTCGATCTGGGCGAAGGCTTTTTTCAGGTTGTGGATAATCAGGGCAACACGCTCGACGACTACGAATTCGAGATGCTGCGCCGCCGCCGTCCGAAATCCGGCGCGGTCTTCGACCTCTCGGCGAGCAGCCTGGTCGACCATCTGCGGGCGCAGCTTGAGCGCGCCAACTCGGTCGCCTGCTACGTCGCGCCGTCGGTGCTGCACGAACTGATCCTGAGCAGCGATTATCACCTGCGCAGCGAAAACCGCTTCTCGACCACACTGTTCATCTATGCCACCGGCTTCGCCGAGATGCTCGACGCCTGGGGGGATGATCATCTCGATCAGGTCGTCGGCTTGATGGAGCGCTACTACAGCATGGTGCAGCGCGTGATCACCTCGCGCGGCGGCACGCTCACCCGTACCGATCCCTACAATCTGGGCATCAAGCTGCTGGGCACGTTCGGCGCGCCGGTCGCGCATCCTGACGACCCCGACCGCGCCGTCGATGCGGCGCTGGAACTCACGCATCAGTTGGAGCAGTACAATCACCGCCTGCTGGAAGAACTGCCGCCGGAGCTGCACCGCGAGCCGTTCGTGACGCAGCGCATCGGCGTGACGCTCGGCATCATCTTCGCGGGGGAGGTCGGCTGGAAGGCGCGGCGCGAGTACACCGTCATGGGGGACGAGGTGAACCTCGCCGCGCGGCTGATGACGAAGGCGCAGCCCGGTCAAATCCTGATCAGCGAGCGCGTCTACGAGCGCGTGCGTGAATCGTTCGACGCCGACAAAATCGAGCCGCTGCACCTGAAGGGCAAAAGCCAGCCCGTGCAGGCGTATGCCGTCAAGAACGTGGCTGCGCCCGCCATCACCACGAACTTCTCGTCGCAGATGCCCTTTATCGGGCACGACGTGTTCATGCTCTCGCTGACGTACACGCTCAAGCAGGCTTCCAGCGGGCGGCGGCGGGCGGTCGCGCTGGTCGGCGACGCCGGGATCGGCAAGACGCGCATCGCGCAGCAGCTTGCCAAATCCGCCGAAAGCTCGAAGTTTCGGGTTGCCTGGGCGACCTGCACCTCGCGCAATGGACGCAAGACGACCTGGGCGACGCTGATCGCGCAGTTGATCGGCGTCGATCCGTCACAGGACAGCCCGCAGGCGCGCCAGTCCGTGCATGACTGTCTGGTTGAGCTTGAACTCCTCGATCTGGAGTCGACGCTGGTCGATTTGATCTTCGACAGCCCGCTCGAACCGACGCCGGACGACGCGCCTACGCACGAGCGCGGCGTTTTCGCGGTTGCGTCGGCGTCGGAAGACGACGGGGGCAATGCCGGGTTGTTCGGCGCGGCGCGGCAGTCTGTCGAAAACCAGGACGACGGCGCGGGCGCGAGCACGGGAATTTTCAGGAAGGCGGCGCAGCGCGTCGGGCTGGTCGAGGCGATCAGCCAGTTCCTGCGCGCCTACACCGAGAAAACGCCGTCGCTGCTGGTGATCGACGACTTGCAGCAGGAAAATTCGTATGCGGTCGGCGTATTGCAGCAATTGCTGGAACAGCTCAAGCAGGCGCGGCTGGTCGTGGTCGTCACCTACGAGCCGACGCTCAAGGTCAAGCTTGAGACGCAGACGCTGGTTGTGCCGGACTTGAGCGAAGAAGATACCTATCAGGTGGCGCTGACGATCCTGCACAGCAGCGAGCTGGGTCCCCGGCTGAAAAAGCTGCTCTGGGATCGCACCAGCGGGCGACCGCTGTTCATCGAGGCGCTGCTGCGCGAGCTGCTTCAGGACGGCTACATCGAGCAGGCGGAGGGCTACGCCGAACTGAAGGCGGACGCTGACCTGGAAACCATGCCCGACGACGTGCGTGAGCTGGTGATCAGCCGCCTGGACAGCTTCAGCCCGGACGAGCAACTGGTGCTGCGCGCGGCGTCGGCGCTGGTGGAGGAGTTCTTCTTCAAGGCGCTGCAAGCGGTCGCCGAAATCAACGACGCCGACAGGCTGCGCGGTATTCTGGACAACCTGTCGGGGGCGCAGATGCTGGAGCCGGTCAGCGAAGACGTGTACCGCTTCCGGCATGGGCTGACGCAGCGCGTGATTTACGAGAGCCTGGCGCGGGTCGAGCGGCTGAAGCTGCACCGGCTCGCGGCGCGTTTCTGGCGCGAACACCGCGAGGTCTCGTACCAGCCGATTGTGCTGGCGTTCCACCTCGTCAAATCCGGGCTGCTGCCCGAGGCGATTGAAATCGTCACGACCGCCGCCGAAGAAGCCGAGCACAACGGCGACCTCGACCGCGCCGTCGAACTCTACACGCACGCGCTGGGTATCTTCCCGGACGAGCACAGCATCGGGACGGAGTTGATTCGGCTGCATCAGTTGCAGCAGGAACGATAAATATTGTGAATTTTTATCCGGCGCGGCACTTTCTGATCGCGCGTGACAACTCAAAGAATATTGACCATGAATTTGAGTGACGAAATGCTGGCGAGACAGGCTCAAATGGGTGACAAAGACGCTTTCTTCGCGCTTTACAACCGCTATTTGAGTAAGGTCTATAACCGGGTCAAGAGCAAGATTCCGCTTCAGGATGCGGAAGACGTGACGCAGGACGTGTTCATTGCCGTCTCGCGTTCGCTGCGCAGCTACAAGCAGGAAGCACGCTTCAACACCTGGCTCTATACCATCGTCAACCGCCAGATCGCCGACTTCTACCGTCGGCGCAGCCGCCGCAGCAGCGGCACGGACAACGAGGTCGATCTGGAGACCGAGACCGGCGAGCATCTGGTGACGATCTTCGACAGTCAGGAAATTGACCAGAGACTGTTGATCCAGCGGGCGCTCAACGATCTGCCGGAGCATTATCAGGAGATCATCCTGATGCGCTTCGCCGATGGGCTGACCTTCAACGAGATCGCATTGCAGCGGGATCAGTCTTTGGAAGCGATCAAGTCTTTATACCGCCGCGCTATTCAGGCAGTGCGCACGGCGATGAACGAGGTTTCGTGATGGTACATCAGGATGATGAATTAGCGGAAGCGACCGATGCTCTGTTGAGCGGGCGCGAGATGACGCCGCTGGAAGGCGAAAACGGAGCCTTGCAAGAGGTGGTGCGCCAGCTTTGCGTGATGATCGATCCGCGAACGCCGCCGAGCGCCACGTTCGAGCAGCGCCTGACCGACCGCCTGTCGGTCGAGTGGGAACGGCAGCACGCGCCGCCGACTCTGCGTCTGGTGGATCGTCCGCTGGTGCGCGTCGCGGCGCTGGCAGCGGCGGTTGTGCTGGTTCTGGCGGCGCTGGTCGTGCTGGCGGTGCCGGATACGCCGCGAACAGCTTCAGGGCGCGGCTATTGGCTTCGACGACGCCGCAGCGATCTTCGTGCTGTTGGCTGTCGCGGGCGTGGGAGCGCTCCTTTACCTGCGCCGCCGCTGAGGCAGCCCCACCAGCGCAAACAAAACAATCAGCAAGCCGCCACCGCTGAGCGCCGCGCCGACGATCACTGCGTCAGGGACGAAGCGCAGCACGACGACATGCTGTCCGGCAGGGACGGCGACCGCGCTCAGCGCCGTGTAGGCGTCCTGTATCGGCGTCGAGTCACCGTCGATGGTTGCCTGCCAGCCGGGATAATCGGGCAGCGCCAGCGTCAGTTCGGCATTGGCGGGCGTGTAGACCGCGATTTCGATCTGTTCGGGCGTGTACTGTGTGATGCGCGCCGAAGCGTCGGGCGGGCGCGCGTCTGAGAGCGGGAACGGTGGCGGCGCGTCGAGGATCACCGTCTCGCGCGGATTGAACCCCGTGTCGGCGATGTTCTGGCGGGCGAACACCGGATTGTCGTTGACCTCCACGTGGTAGACCAGCCAGGCGTAGGGGCGCGGGTCGTCCAGCTCGTGGACGTAGTAATGCCCGCTGGCGTCGTCGCCTTCGGCGATCACGTGGCTCGGCGCGGGCAGGCTGTCCGAGTCCGAGGTCACGTAGCGCACCGCCAGCAAATCCCAGAAGCGATCCACTGGCAATGTCAGCAGCCCGGCGATGGATGTCAGCCGCAGCGGGCTGACGCCGTATACGTCCTGCAATCCGTAGAGGGAAGCGTAGGGCGTCAGCGCCCGCGCGCCGTCGACGCGCCATGCGCCCGGCGTCAACTGGTCGACGAACGCCGGGCGCTGCACCTGATTCGCCGCTGGCTGCGGCTGGAAGGCGACCGGGCTGCTGCTCGTCCACGAGAGCAAATCCCAGGCGACCAGCGCCGCCAGCGCGACTCCGGCGGTTAGCCCGCGCGGATTGGCGCGCGCCCACCACAGCAGCCCCAACGTCGCGGCGCTGACCAGCGCGGCGTACCAGACGATGTTCAGCCGCGCCGCCGGATCGCCCGACCCGCCGACGAACACGGCAGTCGTGACGGCGACGGCGATCAGCCCGGCGACCAGCAGCAGCGCCGCGCTTGCGCCGAGCAAGCCGCGCCACGTCTCCCTGCTGATCGCGCCCGCGATGATTTGCCGGACGCCCAAACCGCTCAGGATTGCCAGCGCGAACACGGTGATGACCAGCGCCCGTTCCGGGTCGCGGAACAGCGAAACGCCGGGCAGCGCCCAGTAGACCGCCGTGAACAGGATCGAGCCGCCGCCGAGCGCGAATAAGCCGCTAACCAGTGCTGTCCACGCCCAGAAGCGACCGGGCGACACGCCTCGCCGCGCGCCGAGCGCCGCCAGAAACCAGGATGCGACGCCGATGTAGAGCGGCGAAAAGAGCGCGACGATGCCCGGATAGAGCGCCTGCACCAGCTCGCCGAAGCCCATCCCGGCGGCTTTCGCGGCGAAGTCGAGGTCGGCGTCGCGGGTGGTGCGCGGCAGGAACTGCGCCGCCGGGAGCAGCGTCACGGCGCTGAGCAGGAAGGCGACCATGCCCATCAGCACGACCTGCCCGGCGATGACGCGCCACGACGACCCGCGCAGGACGCGCCCGGCGACCACCAGATACGCCACCGTCACGTAGACGACGTAGAGCGCCGTCTGGGTGTGCCCGGCGAGGAACGACAGCGCCAGCGCGCCGCCCGCCAGCATCGCCGCTCTCGGCGAGCCGCGCGTCGCCGCCCAGTGCGCCAGCGCGACCGCCAGCGGCAGCCAGACGATGCTCTCCAGAATGTGAAGCTGCTGGATCGGGTAGCCGTTCAACATGCCGCTGTGCGCGAAGACCACCGCCGCGACCACGCCGCCGACGAAACCCGCGCCGAGTACGCGCGCGCAGGCGTACATCAGGAGCGACGCCAGCAGCAGGTGAACAATCGCCTCCGCCTGAAGGCTGCCGTACCACCAATCCCCACCGCTGAGGGCAATCGACAGCCAGCGGATCGGGTAGGCGGCGGCTGCTTCCGGGTCGGCGAAGAAGGGCTGCCCGCCGTAGTTGTTCGACCACCAGAGCGGGATTTCGCCGTTGGCGAGGCGCGATGCCGCGTAGCTGCTGTAGACGAAGCTGTGCGCGCTGAAATCGCCGCCGCTGATCGACCACTGGTCGATGGCGTTGGGCGTCAGTGCCCGCCAGTTGCCCAGCAGCCACAGGCAGGTCAGCAGGGCAATCGCCAGCAGGTCGAAGCGGATAGCGGAGAAGCGCCGCGATACGGCAGAGCGGCTGATCGTCATAAGCGGGGAGCCTCTTGAGGCGATTTCCAGTGAAGCACCTGCTCATTATACAAGCCCCGGCTTATTCCGGCATGTGACGCGGAGAGGTAAACGGTAGGGGCACGATATATCGTGCCCCTACGAGGCAACCCTGGTTCAGTCACTTCTGTTTGCAGTCTCCCTGCGCATGTTCAATAATTAACGGAGAGTTGTTCGAGAGGCTCGTTCGTGGGTACGCTGCTCGTCTATCTGCTGGCGCTGCTGATCCCGGCGCTGGCGTTTTTCCTGATCCGCGCCCTGGATTTGTTCAAAACGTCGAAAACCGAGACGCTGCTGATCTGCGCGCTGTGGGGCGCGCTGGTCGCCTATCCGCTGGCGGCGCTGATCAACGGTGGGCTGAGCACGCTGATCGGCTACGCGCTGGTCGTCAGCCTGACCGCGCCGCTGGTCGAGGAAATCCTCAAGGCGCTGGTGCTGTTCTACTTCACGCGCCAGCCGAGCTTCTACTACTTCGTCGACGGCGCGGTCTACGGCTTCGGCGTCGGCATCGGCTTCGCCATGATCGAGAATCTCGCCTACCTGAGCAGCACGCCGTCGCTCTCGCTGGCGGTCGTGCGCGTGCTCTCGACTTCGCTGATGCACGCCATGTCGAGCGGCGTGGTCGGCATCTCGCTGGGACGGCTGCGCCGGACGCGCGCGCCGCTGCTGCCCTTCATCGGGATCGCCGCCGCCGTCGCCATACACATCGGCTACAACAACGTGGTCAACATGCTCAGCGGGGCGACGCTGCTGATCGTCGCGGTGGTGATCGGCGTGTGCGGCGCGGGCGTGATCGCGCTGCAAATTGTCTACGGCTTGCGCCAGGAGAAGGCGCAGTTCACGCAGACGCTCGGCTTGCAGATCGACGTGTCGCCCGGCGAGCGGCAGGCGATCCAGCGGCTCGGTGGCGCTTCCATCGAGACGATCTTGCAGGAGCTGCGGCGCACGTTCGGCGAGCAGAACGTCGCGCTGATCCGCCGCCTGCTGATCACCGAAGCCAATATCGGCATTCTGGAGAACAACCTGACTTCCTGCATCGTCAGCCCGCGCCTGCGCGAAGCCTGGGAAGCCGAGATCGCCGAGCGGCAGGCGGAGAGCCGCGACCTGCGCCGCCAGATGAACCGCTCGGTGCTGGCGTATCTGTCGAGTGTGTTTCCGGCGCACGACAAGGCGATGTGGGACGAGCTGCAGGCGCAGTTTGCCCGCGACGACCCGACGATGGTGCATACCTTCGACCTGTTCATGCGCGTGACGCAGCTTGCGCAGAACTTCGCGCCGGGGCAGCTAGAGGCGCGCGCGGAGCGGCTGAGCCGCATCGACATCTTCCGGCACGTGTCGATGGCGGACCTGGAGAACCTGAGCCGCGCGATTGAGGTCGCGCATTACGCGGACGGCACGATGCTGTTCGACCGGGGCGACGAGGGTGACGCCATGTACATGATCGAGGCGGGCGGCATCGACATTTACGCGCTCGATCACGGGCAGAACGAGAAGCATCTGCGCGCGTTCGGCGTTGGGCAGGTGGTGGGCGATTTCGCCGTGCTGGACGGCGAGCAGCGCTCGGCGCGGGCGCGGGCGAAGGGCGATCTCGCCGTGCTGCTGCTGCGCCGCGAGGTCTTCCAGATGTTCATCCAGAGCCGCCCACAGGTGATTCTGGCGGTGCTGGCGGTGCTGGCGGATCGAGCGCGCTACACCACGCGGACGGTCGAAGCCGCCATCCAGACCTTGAGCAACATCGCGCAGGGAGATTACCAGACGGAAGCCGCGTTCCGGCGGTCGCTGCCGCAGCCGGAAACGCCGTCGGTCGAAGCACCGCTCACCGAAATGCCCGCCGACGTTCATTCGCTGCTGGAACGTGCGCTGGCGCGCTTCGCCTCGCTGCTGCAAGCCCGCGAACATGCCGCCACCTGATGCCCGATGATCACGACTGACGAACTGCGGCGTTTCCCGCTGCTCAAGCACATCGCCGACGCCGACCTTGACGCGCTGGCGCGGGTGCTGCGGCGCGGGGCGTATCCCGCCGGTGCGCTGCTGTTCCGGCAGGGCGATCCCGGCGAGACGATGCTGCTGATCAGCGCGGGGCAGGTGCGCATCTTCCTGAACGACGAGCAGGGCAACGACATCACGCTGCGCACGCTCGGCGCGGGGCAGATCATCGGCGAGTTCGCGCTGCTGGATCGGCAGGCGCGCTCGGCGTCGGCGGCAGCGCTGGCGCCGCTCGACGTGCTGATCCTGGAGCGCGACGATTTTCTGCGCTTGCTGGGAGAGCGCCCGCTGGTCGGCGTCGAGCTGATGCGCAGCCTCGCGGAGCGCATCCGCTATTCGACCAGCTATCTGGAGCGACTTCTACGACGCCGTCGAACTGCTCTCCAACAGCGAATACGATCAGGCGATCCGGGAGATGGCGCTGAGCGCGGACGACGACGAGATGCAGAAGCTGATCACGACGTTTCTGGCGATGGTTCACAGCGTGCAGGCGCGCCAGCCGCCGAGTACGCAAAAATAAACCCCTGCGGAGAGGGGTTGTCGGGGTCGGGTCGGGAACGGTGTGTTAGCTGAGCAGCATATCGGCGACGCGGCGCAGCTTCTGCGTAATCGGGTGATCGGGGTAACGCAGGGCGAAGACACCGCTGCTCGCCAGGATCATCATCTCGTCGGAGTGCGGCAGCACCGCGCCGACCGGACAGTTGTAGGTCTGCTCGACGCGCGCCTTGACTTCGTCGAAATCGAGCGACGGCGGGGTCTTGTTGACGATCAGCAGCATACGCGGCACGTCCAGCTTGCGCGCGACCTCGACGGTCACGCCCGTACCCTGATAGTCCTGCTGGTCGGGGCGCATGATGATCGCCAGCGCGTCGGAGATGGCGACCGAAAGCAGCGTTTCCTCGTTCAAGCCGGGATGCGTGTCGATCAGCAGCACGTCCAGCTTGAGTTCGCGCACCAGATTCTGGAAGCCGTCGTTGAGCAAGCCCACGTCATAGCCTTCGCGCAGAATGCGGGCGATTTCGCCGACCTTGATGCTCGACGGGATCAGGTAGACTTTGCCGCCTGGCGGGATCGAGCCTGCGCCGCCCTGCAAGTCGCTGTTTAGGATCGCGGTTACGTCCTGCGCGGCTTTTTCGATCTCGCATTTGCCCCACAGGTAATCGTTGAGCGAATACTTGATGTCGTCTTCGTGCAAGCCGAACAGAACGTGAATGCCCGGCGAATTGATGTCTGTGTCGATTACGCCGACACGCAGCCCTTTCGCGCCGATAATTGCGGAGAGGTTCGCGGTCGTATTCGACTTGCCCGTACCACCTCTAAAAGAGTGAACGGAAATGATTTTGGACATGAATGTTCTCCTGTAGGGGTTGCGGACTGTATCTCGAACGTAATAGGGTTAATCTTACCCGTTTTTGGCGCATCAGCCAATAAGCCCCGTCTTTGAACTGCTCAAACAGCGGCAGATCGCCGCGTATGCACATGCGCTGAGGCACACTTGACTTCACCGCATCTATTGTACAAGACAAACGCACAATTTGAGAATGATGGTAGAGCGGGGTTTGTCAGCCGTCGTCATCATCCATGAGTTTGTTGAGCATCCCGGTACGGCGCTTGGGCGTATGATCCGACCGCTCCTCCGGGGCTTGATCGGTCAGACAATCCCAGATGTGCGCCGGGAGCACGCGCTTGCCGCCGCGCCTGACCGAAAGCGTTTGCTCCGCCGGTTCCAGATCGACCTTGTACGAGCGCGACTGGTCGAGGCTTTCCAACTCAAGGTTATCCAGCAAGCCGCGATTCCGGCTGCCGCGCTGGCTCGTGTTGACGCGGTAGCTCGGCTGCTGCCCCAGCTCCTGCCGGAGGAGCCACTGGCTGCGCGTGAGATGCTCCAGCGCCTTGTCAAGATGCGCCTGATCCATCTTCTGTTCCGGCGGAAGGGTGGTGATCGCTTCCTGAAGCTGAGGGTAAGTCATCGCGGTTTCGCGCAGAACCAGGCGCACGATGCAGCGTTCAAAGCCGGGCAAGTCCATGAAATCGACCACATTAAATCCGCTTGCCATGTCGCGCTCCTCGTCCGCGCCGGGCACTCGTTAGTTTCATTATATACGAAACTATGCGAGTCTCACGATTTTCTTAATCTGCGCGCAATAAAGCGCGGCGGCGGGGTGCTTTTCCTCCCTCACCCCGCTGCGCGGCGAATTTTTGGTTCGCGCTTAGCTTCCCCTCTCCCTACGGAGAGGGGATTGAGGGGTGAGGTGAGGTTGTGAGACGGATACGTTTTGCGGGAGACTCAGAGCCAGAACGGCACGGTGGTCTCCATCTCGGTCGGGATCACGCCGCGCAGAATACCCGTCTCGATGGAATCGGCGTTGTGGATGGTGATCGGGAGCTTCGGCGGCTTGAGCGCGCCGTAATGGAACAGCGTGAACAGCAGCACCGAATGAGCCGCCTGCTCGATGGTCAGCGGCGGCTCGCAGCGCACGTTGAGCGGCTGCGTCGTGGCGTCCGACGACTGGACGAGGGCTTCGGTGTCGCTCATGCGGAAGACGCTGCCCCAGCAGGGCGGGTCGATCTTCCCGGCGCTGAGCGCGTACATGCGCGGAACGCCCGCGCGCAGCACTTCGACGGGGTAGAAAGTCGCTTCGAGTTCGTCTTCCCAGCTACCGAGCGCGCGCAGGGCGTCGCGGCGCAGCCTGCCGTCGCTGTGGATGACGACGCGCTGCTTGCCGAGTAGGGCGCGCGGGAGCAGCCGCGCCAGCAAGCCGTCGGGGATGCCGTCGTCGGCGGGCGCGCCCGCGACGATACCGCGCAGAAATTCGCCGTCGCTGCCATAAATGCGCGCGACGCCGGTCACGTAGTCGCCTTCGCGCTTGCTGTGCTCGATCAGGCTCAAGCCGACGACGCGATCCGCATAGGGCAGCGGGTCGGCGAGCAGGTAGGGCACGGCATTCGCCCGCGCGACCAACCCCAGCACGACGCTGGTCATCAGTTCGGGGTCGTTCAGGGTCGACTCGTGGACGATCAGGCAGGGCAGCCCGCGCCCGATGGTCTGCGTCCGCGTCGCGCGTTCGCTGATCGCTTCGTCCTCGTCCGCATCGCTTTCGTCCGGCAGGAACGCCACGATCAGGTCGGAAGTCTCTTTTTGCAGCAGGCGCACGGCGCTTTCGAGGTTGGTCTGCGAGATCACGCGCATTTTGCGCTCGCGCACGACTTCGAGCGAGAGCTTGTAATCGCGCTGGAGCGAGCGTTTGAGCGCCTCGAGGAAGTCGCCCACTTCGTCCGCCAGCGTGTTGATCACGACCGCGCGCACCGGCTCGCTGGTCAGCTTGTCCGGCAGGCGGTAAGCGCCGTTCTCGCGGAAATCCGGCGCGACTTTGGCGGGCTGGTAGGGGCGAATGTGGCTGCCGCCGAAGATCAGGTTCGCCTGCGGCGCGCCCGGTTGGAACAGTTCGGGCGCGTTCTGCGTGCTGTAGGCATTGCCGATCAGGTTGGCTTCCTTGAGCACGTCGGAGACCAGCTTGACCATCTGCGCGTGCAGCGTCGGCTTGAGGTGGAGCGCCTTCTCGATCTGCGGGCGGTTGATGGCGAACTGTTCGATGTCGTCCGGGCGCACGACCAGATCGAGCGCGTCGGCTGCATAATCGTACTCGCGCGACCCCATCAGCACGCGCACGACCCAGTGATCGCCGGGCGCGGCTTCGATGATCGTGCGCATGGCGGCGCGCTGCGTCAGTTCGAGCAGGCGCTCCCGATGCTCGTCCACCAAGCCGACGATCTTGACGACCTCGCCCTGCAACTGCGTGGTCTTGTCAGCAACGTACAGCCCTGCGATTTCGCTGGGCGTTTCCAGCGTCGATAGATATGCCTGCAAGTCCGGTTCGTAGAGCAGGCGCGAGACGACCGAGACCGAGAGGGCAGGGGCGTTGTTGATGACCCAGGTGCGCAGGCGGTACTCGCGCTGCACGCGCGTGCTGCGGATCGCATAGACCGTCCGCGAGAGCGCCTCCAGAATGAGCGGCTCAACCTGCGCCACCGGACCGCGCACGACGTAATCGGCGATCTCCTGCGGCGAGGGCGTCCAGTGGAAATCTTCTTCGAGGCTTTCGAGATGCTGGAACAGCTTGCGCTGCTCGGCGCGGGCGCTGTCGACCGCCATGATCAGCTTCATGGGGTTGGGCGCGGCGTCCGTGATCAGCCGTCCCCGGCTCCAGACCCAGAAGCCGCCGAAAATCGCGCCGAGCCAGTCCGCCAGCCGCGCGCCGACGCGACGGCTCGACTCGCCTTCGCTGAGCAGCAGGTGATAGGCGGACAGCGGCGGCAGGGCATCGGTGCGAATCGGGAAGATTTCACCGAAAAGCTGCTGCTCGCTCGCCTGCCGCTGCGAAGCGGCGATTTCCGGGTTGTGACCCACACGTAACATGGCGGCGCTCCATGAAGTTTCTACGTATGGGTCTCATTATACAACAAATAGAACGATTGTGCTACTTAAGATTCGATGGGTTTGCTTTCGTCGTTGCCCCAGTCTTTCCACGAGCCGTCGTAGACGCTGCCGTTCCACCCGGCGATGCGCAGCGCCAGCAGCCCGTAGCTCGCCGAGACGCCCGCGTTGCAGTAGAAGACCACGTCCGACGAATGCTCGCCGATGCCCGCGCTGGCGAAGCGGCGGCGCAGCGCGTCGGGCGAGAGCATCGTGCCGTCGGCGTGAAGCAGCAGCGCGCGCGGCAGGTTGATCGCGCCGGGGATGTGACCGCCGCGTTTGGCGCGCGAGGCTTTTCCGGCGAATTCCTCCGGCGAGCGCACGTCCACCAACTGCTGATCGCCGTCCAGATGCGCGAGTATCTGCGCGCCGCTGCGGAAGATCGTTGGGTTAGGCTTCGCCTCGAAATTCGAGGGCGCGATCTGCGGGATGTCGGCGCTGATCGGGCGACTTTCGGCGATCCACTTCTGCCAGCCGCCGTCGAGCACGGCGACGTTGGGATGTCCGTAGTAGCCGAGCGACCACCACAGGCGGGCGGCGAACATGCCGTTGGCGTCGTCGTAGGCGACCACGAAGGTGTCGTCGCTCACGCCGATGCGGCGCATGACGGCGGCGTAGCGCTCCGGCTGAGCGAGCTGGGCGTGACGCGGATCAGCCGGGTCGGTGATTTCGTGTACCCAGTCGACGAAGACCGCGCCGGGAATGTGGCTCTTCGTGTAGTCATCGTGGTGATTGAAATAATGCGGCGGCGGCTGGGTCGCGGGCAGGGCGTGACCGCGAATATCGACGATGCGCAGGTTCGGCTGGTCGAGGTGGTCGCTCAACCACTCGGTGCTGACGAGGACGTTTTCGCTCATGCAGGTGTCTCCAGATCATTCAAGGGATCGACTTCGACGCGATAGCCAAGCTGCGCCGCGTTCAGCATCGCCTCGATCACGGCGACATCGCGCAGCGCTTCCAGCGGCGGGTTATCGTGCGGCGCGCCATCCCGTATCGCGTCGGCGAAGGCGGCGAGTTCCGCTTCCACGTCATCCCCTTCGCTGACGGATTCGTTGAGCGGCGTGCCGTCGGTGGTGACTTCGAGGCTCTCGTGATTGACGCGCACCAGCCCTTTGTCGCCGACGACCGTGAGATAAGTCGGCGTGGCTGCGTCCGCCGCGTAGGTGACGACGTAGCTGCCGAGCGCGCCGCTCTTGAACTCCATGACTGCGCTCAGAGTGTCGGCGGGTGGGAGATCGTCGCGCATCTGGCGCACCTGCGCGCTCACGCTGACGATCTCGCCCGCGATCAGGCGCAGCGCCGCGACGTGATGAACGCCGCCGTCGAGCAGGAAGCCGCCCGGAAACGTCCCGGAGCGCCGCCAGGCGGTGTGATAGTAGGGATTGTCCGGCGTAGCGGAGAGGTGCTTGGCGCTGTACGCCATGATCACGCTGCCGATCTCGCCGCTGTGGACGATCTCGGCGGCGCGGCGGAAGGTGGCGACGTAGCGGTCGTTCTCGGCGACCATCCACACCAGTTCGGAATGCTCGCGGTAGCGGGCGAGCATCCGCCGCCCGCTGGTCACGTCCGGGGCGATTGGCTTCTCGCTGATGACGTGCTTCCCGGCGGCGAGCGCCATCTCCACCGCTGCTGGCAGCACCTCAATCGGCACAACTGCGTCGACAGCTTCGATGTCCGAGCGCTGGAGCAGGGTGGCGAGGTCGGTGTAGACATCTGCTTTGTTGGGGAGCAGGGGAAGCAGCGCTTCGGCAGTCGCTCGCGTGCGGCTGTAGACGGCGACGACCTCGAAGCGCTCGCCGAGCGCCTTGAGCGCCGGGACGTGGGCGTCTCTGGCGAATAAGCCCGCGCCGATCAGGGCGAGGCGAATGGGTTCGGGCATGGTCTCTCTCGCTATCTCGCAAGGGTAATAGTATTATTCTACACGCAATCGGCACGAGGAGCTTTTGGATTGCGTGGTCTGGTTACGTTCATGCTCTTGATCCTGATCGCCGTCTGCGCGCAGGCGGCGGACGCACAGACACAGACGGACGCGCTGCCTCAGTGTGATAAGCGTCCCGGCTTTCTCACCCAGCCCTGGATCAAGATCGGGCTTGGCGTGCATGGAGGAAGTGATCAACGATCCGACTCTGGGCGAACTGGCGTTCACGGCGCTGGCTGCCGCGCCTGACGGCACGCTCTATGCGGCTCGCCCGCTGGCGGGCGAAGTCTGGGCGCTCGCCGACACCAACGGGGACTTTCTGCCCGACACGCCGCATCTGGTCGCCGATGGGCTGACGCTGCCCAACGGACTGGATTACCACGACGGCGCGCTCTACATTTCCGGCGGATCGCACGTGTATCGCCTGCAAGACGGGCGAGCTTACGACGCTGGTGGATGATCTACCGTCGGGCGGCGGCTTCTGGACGGGCGGAATCGCCGTCGGTGACGACGGGCGTATCTACGTGGCGACCGGCGCGCCCTGCGATTTTTGCGTCCCCGACGATCCCGCGCGCGGCGCTGTCCTCAGCTTCGCAGCAGACGGCAGCGACCGCCAGATCGTCGCCACCGGGCTGCGCCAGCCGGTCGACCTCGCCTTTCAGGGCGCGGATTTGTGGGTGACGGACAGCGCCCGCAGCGGTCTGTTCGATACGCCCGATCTGGACGAACTCGACCGTGTGATGCCAGGCGCAAATTTCGGCTTCCCTTACTGCGTAGGGCAGGACAACACGCCGGATATGGCGGGTTTCGACTGCGCTAACGCCACCGCGCCCGTCATCGCCCTGCCGACCGGAAGCGTGCCGACCGGGATCGCTGCCTATCGCGGCGACACCATCCCCTCGCTGCAAGGCAAGCTGCTGGTCGTGCTGGGCGGCTCGTACAATGAACTTTCGCTGCGTGGCTACGAAGTGATCGCCGCCGACCCTGCCGCCGGGAGTTACGAGCCGCTGATGCCCACCCGCCCGGACGATAATCCCCAATCCGATTTCACGCTGGACGAGATGAACTATCGCGGCAGCGGCTTCTTCCCGCAGCGCCCGCTCGATGTCGCCGTTACCGATCAGGGCTGGGTCTACATCAGCGTCGGCGGCGGGCGTATTCTCGTCCTGCGCTCCTGAGACGCCCCGATGCCTTACTGGATTACCGACAGCCTTGCCGGGATACCGGCGTTTTTGTGGATTTACGCCGGACTCGGCGGCGTCTGGTCACTGGCGATCCTGCCGCGCGCCGACTGGCGACGCCCGGTGCAGGTGATCGCCGTCGCTTTCGCGCTCGGTCCCGCGCTGCTGACCGCGTGGATGTTCGCCCTGGGCACGCTCGGCGCGTCCGGGCAGAGCGTCCTGCTGAGCGAGGCGAACGTGCTGGTCGGCACGGTCGTGATCGGCATCGTTGGGCTGGCGCTGGCGTTACGCAAGCTGCGCGTTTCGACCGCCGACGCCGGAAGCCGGAAGCCGCTGCTGAGCGACGAGCGCTTGCTGATCGCGCTGATCGGCGCGGCGTTGGTGGTGCGCTGGGTCGTGATCGCTTACTGGCCCTTCACCGCTTACGACGCCTTCTGGGTCTACGGCTTTGAGGGCAGGCTCTACGCGCTGCTCGGCTACATCCCGCAGACAATCGGCTATTACCCGCAGTTCATGCCGCTGCAATACGCCTTCGCGCAGTTGGGCGGCATCAACGACCACGTGGCGCGCGCCGCGCTGATGTTCCTGCATCCGGGCAGCATCCTGGCGGCGTATGTGCTCGGCTCACGCCTGATCAATCGCCGCACCGGGATCATCGCCGCCGCGATCTGGGCGCTGTATCCGCACGTCGGCGAGTGGGCGCGGGTGGGCGATCTGGAAATTCCGCTGGCGTTCGTGTTCACGCTGGCGTCGGCGTTCTTCCTGCTGGCGTGGCAGGGGCGCGAGCCGCGCCGCCGCTACGCGCTGATCGCCGGACTGCTGCTGGGCGTTGGCTTGTGGATCAAGCCGACGATGGGCGCGTTCATCCTCGGCGTCGGGCTGATGCTGGCTGCCGACCTCGTGCGCGTGGACTTTGACCTGCGCCGCTGGCAGCCGCGCCTTCAGGTCGCGCTGCTGACCGGGATCGCCGCGCTGCCGCTGGGCGGAGTCTGGTATGTGCGCAATCTGCTGCTGGGCTTGCCGCCGCTGGTCTTCCCGCCCGCCTTCTGGCAAACGCTGGCGCAGCGCAGCGGCGGCGAGTTCGGCTGGCTGCTGGCGGCGCTGCTCGCCTGGGCGATCTATCTGTACCTGCGCTACCCGCATTACAGGTGGCGGCTGGGCGGAATCGGGGTGGCGCTGGTGCTGCTGGCGCTGGTGCCGTCGATCCTGTTCCCGCGTCGGCTGACAGTGATCGAGTTCGCGCTGCTGGCGGCGGGGCTGGTCGTGCTGGCGGTCGTCGTGCGGCGCATGGCACACGACCTGTGGGACGACGACCTGCGCGCGACCGCCGCGATTGTCGGCTGGGGGCTGGCGCTGGCGCTGCCCTATTTCGTCACCTGGTTTTACTCCTACAGCTACCACTACCGGCTGTCATTCGCCATCGTACCGCTGCTGATTCTGCCGACGGCGGTCGTCCTGGCGCGGCTGTTCACGCCGGAACGGATCGGCAGGGGCGCGCGGCGGCTGGCGTATCTGGCGGTGATCGTCGTGCTGGCGTATCCCGGCGTGATCGCCGCGATCAACGACCCCAACGGCGGCGGCGATTACCTGTGGACGGACAAGTACCCAGACGATATGGCGCGCTACCGCTCCGGCAACGCCGCGCTGCTCGACGTGGTCGATGGGCTGCAAGTCTGGATCGACCAGCATCCCGGCGAGAAGCTGGTCGTCTCCGCGCCGGGTGTGGATCGGCTGCCGTTCTTCTTCCCACTGCAAGACATCCGCATCGACGACGCGCCCACGCGCCTCGACCAACTGGATGGCGTCACCTACTTCGTCTACGGCACGCCCGAAGGCGTGGGCGCGTATGGCGACGTGCCGCCGCTCGAAAATCAGGTCGTCGGGGCGCTCAATCGTCAGGATGTCATGCGGCGAGCGTGGGGTATGGACGACGGCTTCTTCAAGTATGATGTATACGAACTCAATCTGGAGAATCGCTGGATCAAGCCGCAGCCCAACGGCGTGGCAAAGGATGACGTGGTTTTCGGCGGGTTCGTGCGCTACATTGGCTACGACATCGGCGGCTTGGAGTTATGGCCCGGTCGCAAAGTCATCGCGCATCTGGACTGGGAAGTGCTCAGCCCGCCGCCGGACGACTACAGCATCTACATCCACCTGCGCGATCAGGACGACAACCTGATCACCACCTGGGATGGTCCGGTCGCGCGCGGGGATACAGGTTACTATTCGTCGTTGGTCTGGCAGCCGGGCGAGTATATTAGCGACGAGCGCGCGCTGCGGCTGCCGGACGGCGTCGATCCGGTCGGGCAGGGCTACCGGCTCGTCATCGGTCTCTATAACACGCGCACGCAGGAGCGCGTCCCGGTCACGGTGAACGGCGTGGCGGCAGGCGACGGCTACCAGATTGAGAACCGCATCGACATTGTGGCGCAGGCGCCCTGAGAGTGTCGAAATATGGTCGAATGCGCTATCATAGGAATCGCAGTGCGAGTCAACGCAGAACGTGCCAGTCTTTATAGTTGAGATATGGATAACCTATGGCTGAGAATCAAGCCGTAACGACCGAAATTGTCGATGCCCTGCACCAGAGTTCAGCGGAAGCCAAGCAACTCGAAGCCATCTTCGACCGGCTGCTTCAAGTGCTGACCCAGAACGGCTTTCAAATTCAGGTTGACATCGTCGGCGTGATCCAGACGATGGCTGCCCGGCTGGAGAAGGCGGAAAAACAGGCGCAGGGTGTTGGGCATCAGCTTGAGCAGCTCGAAGAACTCCTGCGCACCTTCTCGCTGATCACCTCGTCGCTCGAACTGGATCGCGTGCTCGAAGAGGTGATGGACACCGTCATCCGCCTGACGGGCGCCGAGCGCGCCTACCTGATGCTGAGCAACAAGGATACCGAGGAGCTTGAGCTGGCGGTGGCGCGCAACTGGGATAAGGAGAATATCGCCGAAAACGATGTTGTGTTCAGCAGCAGTATCGTCAACCAGGCGCTCAAGGAAGGGCAGGCGATCCTGACCACCAACGCGCAGGCGGACGACCGCTTCCAGAACGTCAAGAGCATCGTCAACAACCAGCTTCGCTCGATCCTGTGCATCCCGCTGGCTCTCCAGGGGCGTGTGATCGGCGCGCTGTACGCCGACAACCGCATCACGCAGGATGTCTTCCGCAAAGAGCAAATTCCGCTGCTGAGCGCGTTCGGCACGCAGGCGGCTATCGCCATCGACAACGCGCGCGAGTTCGGCGCGGTCAAGAACGACCTCGATAAAGCGCTGACCGTGCTCGAATCGCTGCAAATCGAAATCGACCGCAGCCGCGTCGAGAAGCAGGTCAGCCAGATCACCGAGTCCGACTACTTCCAGAAGCTCTCGGCAGAAGCGCGCAGTATGCGCCAGCGTGGGAATAAATCTGACGAGACCTGACCGACGAGACCTGACCGACAAGACCTGACGTCCTGAAATGAAGAAGTCGCGCTTGCTGAACCAACCCCTGTCGGCGCTGGTCGCCGGGCTGGGGCACACGGATACGATTGCGATTACGGATGCGGGACTGTCGATCTCGCCCAACGTTCAGCGGATCGATCTGGCGGTCTCGGCAGGCATCCCCGGCTTACTCGACGTGATGCGCGCGATTTTGAGCGAATTGCAGATCAGCGAGGCGGTGGTCGCCAGCGAACTGTTGGAACACAGCCCGCTGTTCTACGCCGAGATGGTCCAGATACTCAACGGCGTCACGCTCACGGAAATCCCCCATACAGAACTGCTCCAGATGACCTACAAGGCGCGCGCCGTCGTCCGCACGGGCGAGTTCACGCCGTTCGCCAACGTCGTCCTGGTTTCCGAAGTCATTTTCTAATCTGGGTTGCCGGGCGGGGCGCTCGGCAGCGAGTCGCCCCACCCGAAACATGTGTCAGGCGGTGAGGGATTGCACGCGCTGACCGACGATGCCGTAGCGCGCCAGCGCGTTCTCCAGAATGGAATTGATCAGCCGCTCGTATGCCCAACCTGCTGCGTCGGTCTGCAAGCACAGGTCGCTGAAGCCGGGGTTCAAGCCCGGCAGCGGGTTGATTTCGAGGATGTATGGCTGCCCCGTCTCGCGGTCGATGCGAAAATCGACTCGTGCCACGTCCTTGCAGCCGGTGACACGGAAGGTCGCGCCCGCCAGCGCCAGCAGTTGATGCTCCAGCTCCGGTTCGAGCCGTGCAGGACATTGATAGCGATAGTCGTCGGCGAGGTCGGTCTTCATGCGGCTGGTGTACACGTCGCCTTCGGTGTCGGCGTGGGTCGGCTCGAACTCGATGATCGGCAGGAAAGTGAGCGTATCCGGCAGATCGCCGGAGAAAGTGCGCTCGCTCAGGCGCCGCGCGTCCGTCGGACGCAGGTTGCCGAGCATCCCGACCATCACTTCACGCCCGCTGATGTAATGCTCGCACAGGATCGGCTCGTTGTAGCGGGCGATCATCTGCCCAAGGCGCGCGCGAAGCTGCTCGACGCTGGTGACGATGCTCTCGGAGCTGACGCCCATGCTCGTCCCTTCGCGGCTCGGCTTGAGGAACAGCGGAAAGCGCAGATGCCCGTCTTCGTCCGCCAGGTCGTCGCAGACTGGCTCGTCGGAGCGCTCGAAGACCTGAAACTCCGGCGTCGGCAGCTCGTGATAGGCGAGCACGCGCTTGGTCATCGGCTTGTCGAGCGCCAGCGCCAGCGTCATCACCTGACTGCCCGTATAGGGGATGCGCAGCATTTCCAGCAGCGCCGGAACCTGCGCCTCGCGCCCGTCGCCGAAGTGACTCTCGGCGATGTTGAAGCAGATGTCTGGCTTGTAGGTCGTCAGCCGCTCGATCAGGCTGAAAGGCGGCAGCACGCTGGCTTCGAGAAAAATGGCTTCGTGCCCGGCGCTTTCCAGCGCGCGGATGATGTTGTTGACCGTCTTCTCGCTGTCGAGGTCGTCCCACTGATCGGCGGGCATCCCCTCCCAGTGAGGCGCATTGACCTTGAGGTTGGCAAGCACTGCGATACGCATCGGTCACGCCCCTTTCGGATGGTGATTGCCGTTACCGTTGAGGACAGGCTCGCGCGCTTCGGAGTTGGCGTGACCGTTCGAGCCGGGAAATTCTCGGTGATTCTTTCCGTTAGCTGGATGACTGCCGGTCTGTCTGTGCCGCCGGTGGGTCTCGTCGAAGCCCTCCGGCTTGATCACCAGCGCGTCGCCTTCGAGCAAGCCGCTGACGCCGCCCTGACCGGGTTCGGCGCGGTGCTGCGCCTGCCGGTCGAGGTGATCGATCAGGTGCGGATCGTAGTCCTCCGGCTCGGTGTAGGTGCTGATATAGCCTTCATAGTTGCGCAGCACCACCTTACCGGGCGCCTGGCTGACGACGTACTGCGGCATGACCGGGATTTTGCCGCCGCCGCCGGGCGCATCGACCACGTAAGTCGGCACGGCGTAGCCGCTGGTGTGCCCGCGCAGCCCCTCCATGATCTCGATGCCTTTGCTGATGGTCGTGCGAAAGTGCCCCGCGCCCTCGACCAGATCGCACTGGTACAGGTAATAGGGGCGGACGCGGTTGCGCACCAGCTTATGCACCAGCTCGCGCTGGATGTCCACGCTGTCGTTGATCCCGGCGAGCAGCACGCTCTGGTTGCCAATCGGCACGCCCGCGTATGCCAGCTTTTCCAGCGCGCGGCTGACTTCCGGCGTGATCTCTTTGGGGTGGTTGATGTGAATGTTCATCCACAGCGGGTGATACGGCTTGATCATCTCGCAGAAGTCGTCGGTGATGCGCTGTGGCAGGAACACGGGGACGCGGCTGCCGATGCGGATGATCTCGATGTGTTCGATGGCGCGCAGGCTGGCGAGGACGTATTCGAGCATACGCGGCGCAATCGTCAGCGGGTCGCCGCCGCTCAGCAGTACGTCGCGCACCTGCGGCGTCTGGCGCAGATAGGCGATCTGCCGGTCGAATTCCGCCTTGCTGAAGTTCGCCGCCGGGTTGCCGACGATGCGGCTGCGCGTGCAGTAGCGGCAGTAGCTGGCGCACTGGGTCGTCAGCAGCATCAGCACGCGGTCGGGGTAGCGATGCACCAGCCCCGGCACCGGGCTGTGCGCGTCTTCGGCGAGGCTGTCCTCCATCATGCCGTTGAAGGCTTGCCGCTCGCGCCCCAGCGGGATCACCTGACGGCGGATCGGGCAGAGCGGGTCGTCGGGGTCGATCAGGCTGGCGAAATAGGGTGTAATATCGACGCGAAACAGGTTGTCCGCCGTCAAGCCTTCGACCTCTTCGTCGGTCAGATGGATGAACTGCGACAGTTCCTCCACTGAATTCAGACGATGGGCGAGCTGCCAGCGCCAATTGTCCCAGTCTTCATCGGGGACATCTTGCCAGATTGTGGGGCGGGGGGTTCTCAGTATGAATGGCGATGCGGGGGGTTCCGATTCTGCGGGAGGCTCCTGAGCGGTTTCCTCGTTCACAAGCATATTTTGTTTTGCACGCTCCTGCTCAACAGACCTGCTCAACAAAAAATAGCCGTACACGATGTAGCGGCTATGCGAGTCTGCATTCAATTATATGCCGATTTATGGCGATGTCTATTGACGCTTGGTGAGAGTTTCGTGCTGCATGACGACGCTGTGGAAAACAGAAGGGGCGCGACATATTCGTGCCCCTTCGTGTAATGCGCCGGTCTACTTACTGGGCACGGTCTCGGCGACCTTGCCGTTGCTGTCGGCGGGTTCTTCTTCGCGCCGGAACTGGCTCATGTACAGGTCGTAGTACTCGCCCTTCTTCGCCAGCAGTTCGGTGTGCGTGCCGCGCTCGACAATCTGCCCGTCCTTGAGCAGCATCACCAGATCGGCGTTACGGATCGTGCTCAGGCGGTGCGCGATCACGAAGCTGGTGCGCCCCTCAAGCAACTGCTCGAACGCTTTCTGGATCAGCCGCTCGGTGCGGGTGTCAACGCTCGACGTGGCTTCGTCGAGGATCAGCAGGCTGGGGTTCATCAGCGCGACCCGCGCGATGGCGATCAACTGGCGCTGTCCCTGGCTCAAGCCGCTGCCGCGCTCGCCCAGAATGGTCTGGTAGCCTGCTGGCAGGCGCTCGATGAACGAGTCCGCCTCGACCATCTTCGCCGCCGCGATCACTTGGTCGTCGCTGGCGTCGAGCTTGCCGTAGCGGATGTTGTTCATGACCGTGTCCGAGAACAGGAACGTGTCCTGAAGCACGATGCCGATCTGGCTGCGCAGGCTCTCGAAGGTCACGTCGCGCACGTCGATGTCGTCGATGCGCACCGCGCCGCTGGTCACGTCGTAGAAGCGCGGGATCAGGTTGATGATGGTGGTCTTGCCCGCGCCGGTCGGACCGACGATGGCGATCATCTGCCCCGGCTGCGCGACAAAGTTGATCCCCTTCAGCACCGCGACGTTGCTCTGGTAGCCCGCCTGCACGTTGTCGAACTCGACCTTGCCCTTGATGGGCGGCATCGTCCTGGCGTCCGGCTTCTCTTGCAGGTCAATCGGCGTATCCAGAATGTTGAAGATACGCTCACCGCCCGCGATGGCGTTCTGAATGTTCGCCCACAGCACCGCGATCTGCGTGATCGGCTGGGTGAAGCGCTGGACGTACTGGACGAAGGCGAAGACCGTGCCCAGCGAAATCAGCGTCGTACCGAGCAGCGGCTCGTTGCGCAGCACCGACAGCCCGCCGACGACCACGACGATGCCGATGGCAACGTAGCCGAGCGCTTCCAGCGTCGGGTTGAGCGCGCTGGTGAACGAGGCGGCGCGCACGTTGGCGTCGCGGTTGGCGGCGTTGGCGCGGCGGAAGTTCTCGATGTTTTCGTCCTCGCGGTTGAACGCCTGCACCTCGCGCACACCGGCGATGCTTTCCTGCAAGTCGGAGTTGACGTTGCCCAGCTCTTCGCGGCTGATGCGGAAGGCTTTGCGCGCCTGGTTCGAGAAGTAGACCGTCGAGACGAACATAATCGGGACGACCGCCAGGCTGATCAGCGCGTAGGGCACGTTGGTTTGCAGCATCTTGACCACGATCCAGACCATCAGCAGCGCGCCGCTGATCACGCTGAGCAGAGCGAAACCGAACACCTGCTGAATAGTCTGCGTGTCGTTGGTGATGCGGCTCATCAGGTCACCGGCTTCGTTCTCCGAGTAGTAGCTCAGCGAAAGCTCGTGCGCCTTGCGGAACAAATCCTGACGCATCCGGCGCAGCACCAGTTGACCTGTGCGGCTCATCGTGTAGAAACCGAGACCGCTGACGACCGAGCCAACCAGGAACAAGCCGACCAGGATCAGCACCAGATGCCCCAGTCCCGCCAGTTTCACGTCGGTCGTGACGCTGGCGAGCGTGTTGCTCTGGATCGCCGCCTGGACGGTGCTGTCGAACCAGCAGTTGCTGGTGGTCTGCGGGAAGAAGTAGCAGTCCACCGCCTGACCAATGTAGTCCGGCGAGACGACCTGCGTCCACGTCGAGACCACGATCAGCGCCAGCGCCACGAGGACGCCGCCCAGGTAAATTCCGAAATACTTGCCAAAGCGCATCAGCGTCGCCGAAGTGTTCGCGGCTTTGGTGGTTTCGCCTTCCATCAGACGGCGACCGCCGTCGAGTCCTCCCATCATAGTGGTTTAAGCCTCCTGTGTCGCTTCCGGCTGCTCGATCTCGGCGTCGCCGACGAGCTGCGAATTGTAGATTTCCGCGTAGATCGGACTGTTTTCCATCAGGTCTTCGTGCTTGCCGCTGGCGGCGATTCTGCCCCGGTCGAGCACGAGGATCAGGTCGGCATTGAGCACGGTGCTGATGCGCTGGGCGATCACGAAGCTGGTGCGCCCCTCCATCAGCAGGTCGAGCGCCTTCTGAATCTTGTATTCGGTGATCAAGTCCACGCTGCTGGTCGAGTCGTCGAGGATCAGCAGGCGCGGGTTCAGGAGCAGGGCGCGGGCAATCGCCACGCGCTGTTTCTGACCACCGGAGAGCGTCGTGCCGCGCTCGCCGACCGGCGTGTTATAGCCTTCCGGGAACGACGTGATGAATTCGTGGGCGGCGGCGGCTTTGGCGGCGGCGATCACTTCCTCGTCGCTCGCATCCGGGCGACCGAAGGCGATGTTGTCGCGGATCGTGCCGCTGAACAGGTTGGTCTCTTGCAGCACGATACCGATCTGGCTGCGCAGGCTGTCGAGTGTCACGTCGCGCACGTCATGACCGTCGATCAAGACCTGACCTTCGCTCGCGTCATAGAAGCGCGGGATCAGGTTGATGATGGTCGTCTTACCGCTGCCTGTGCCGCCGAGCAGCGCAATTGTCTGACCGGGCTTTGCCTCGAAGCTGACGGTCTGCAAAACCGGCTCGCCGGAAGCGAAGTAGCGGAAGGTCACGTCCTGGAACTCGACGTGCCCCTGAATCGGCGGCAGTGTAATGGCGCCGGGCTTGTCGGTCACGTCGTTCTTGGCGTCGAGAATCTCGAAGATACGGTTGGACGACGCCGCTGCCTGCGACATCAACTGGACGATGAAGCCCAACTGACCGAGCGGGAAGAAGACGTAGAGCAGGTACAGGCTGAACGATTGATATTCGCCCAGTTGCAGCGCGCCGCTGATGATCTGGCTGCCGGAGAAGTACAGGATCGCCGCCTGTCCCATCTGCATGATCAGGAAGATCACCGGGAACAGGAACGAGAACGTCTGCGCGACCTTGATCTGCTGCTCATAGTACGAGTCGTTGGTCGTGTAGAACTTCTCCTCCTCGTACTTTTCCCGCGCGAAGGCACGCACGACCTTGATCCCGGCGAGGTTTTCCTGAAGCACCGTGTTCAACCGGGAGAGGCGCTTCTGTATCTCGGCGAAGAGCGGCTGCGTGACACGCGCGAAGATCGTGAACACCACCAGCGCAATCGGCAGGATGGGCAGTACGACCAGCGTCAGCCGCCAGTTGGTCGCAAACAGGATGATCAGCGTGGCGATTAGCAGCAGGAACGCCTGCGTCGCCAGCACCAAGCCCTGTGCGATGAACATACGCAGCTTTTCCACGTCGTCGGTCGCGCGAACCATCAACTGCCCGGTCTGGTTGCGGTCATGGTAGCTGAAGGACAGCCGCTGCACTTTGGCGAAGATTTCGTTGCGGAAGTCGAAGGCGACGCCCTGCGACGTTTTCTCCGCCATGTACGCCTGCACGAACGAGAAAATGGCGCGCGTCGCCGCGAAGATCACGATGATGATCACCGCTGAGATTAACCAGTTTTCCGCGTCCGAATAGGCAGCGCGCAGCGTGTCCGCCGTCGTTCCCGCTTGATTTGCCGCCGCGCCGAGCGCGAGGTTCTGTGCCAGCGCGGGGAGGTTTTTCGTGCTGTCGATGATGGTCTGCGCGATGGTGCCCTGCGTCACCGCGTTGATCATGTTCTGCACCAACTGCGGAACTGCCAGTTGTGCGAGTGTGGCGATTACCAGAGCGCCGTATGCCAGCATCGTCGAACGACGTTGTCTTCCCAGATACCGAATGGCGCGACCGAGCGTATTAGGTCCGCCTTTGGGGCGCTGACCGCCCCATTGTTGCCGTGCCTGTGCTTGCAACTTGTCTCCCTCCATTTACCTGCGAGCGTCTACTTCGACCTGATTCCGCGATGGTACACGGATTGCGTTTGCCCGAAGAACCAGCATGTACCATATCGGATTTGTTTAAACCGAATATAAACAGCGATCTGAATTGTCTTTCCGGCTCGTGCTACGGTGTTCGTCTACGTATACGTCTTCTGATGCTACGATGTTTCATGCGGTTGTGTTCATTTTCAGTTTCTTCACCCTGCTGTATGGGACAACCCGGCTGAATATGTGACATCTTCGCCCGCCTGAAGGCTGTAGAGCCGCGACGAAACCGAGTCGAGCATCTCATTGCCGTCTGGCATCTCCGCCACGACCTCGCGCAGTAGTTGCAGCAGCTCGCGCGATTTCTCCTCGCCCATGTGGTCGAGAATTTTGAACACAAGGTCTTCCTCATGGAAGAGCGGCAGACTGTCGAGCAGCTTTGCACCCTCCGGCGTCAGCGAGAGAGGGATGCGGCGGCGGTCGTGAGGATCTTTGCCGCGCGCGACCAGCCCCTTTCGCTCCAGCGCATCGATCACGGGCACCAGCGTGGACGGGTCGAGCACGAAGCGGCGGCTCAGTTCGCTCAATGTGAAACTCTCGTAACTCAAGGTGCGTAGTACCCCGTATTGCAACCCACTGATGTCCGCATTCTTGGAACTGAAACGCTCATGGATGAAGCGAGTCGAGACTCGCGTGATGACCGATGCGAGAATCCGGATTTCAACCGTCATGAAAAAGAAGGTTTTGCGTTCTGCGTCCATGCGCGCCAATTCGTTGGTATACCAATGATTTGCGTACCAACTATATGCCGGATTTCGGCGTAGTGTCAAGAGGTGAATTTCTGAGAAAAAACCAATCTTTATGTCATTGCAACAGGGGCACGCGGGATATACACTTGAAGTAGAATGAGACCGTGCCAGGAGACGACAATGGCGAATATGTCGATGATCAATCAACTGATCAATGACCTCCGCGGCAGCGATGAGCAAAAACAACGTCACGCACTGTACCGGCTGGGGCAACTGCGCGAGCCGACCGCGCTCCCGGCGCTCCTGGAAGTGCTCAACCACAAGGATCGTCACATGCGTGTGCTGGTCGTCCAAACGTTGAGCATGATCGGCGACCCGGCGGCGGTTCCTGCGCTGGTGCGCGCGCTCTCCGACCGCAGCAAGGACGTGCGGCGGGCGGCGGCGCAGGCGCTGGCGCTGATGGGCGAGGAATCGGCGACGCCGGGCTTGGTCGGTGCGCTGCTGGGCGACGACAGCAGCTACGTGCGCTGGGAAGCGGCAAAAGCGCTGCGCGAACTCGCCGACCCTAACGCTTTGCCGGAACTGCTGGAAGCGCTGGCGGCGGATACCAACAGCTACGTGCGCTACGCCGCTGCCGAGGCGCTGGGCGCGATTGGCACCGATTCGGCGCTCGACGGGCTGGAGCACGCGCTGCTCAACGACGACAACGATTTTGTCCGCTTCGCGGCGGCGAAAGCGCTGGGACAGATCGCCGATCCGACCTCGACGCCTGCGCTGCTCAAGGCGCTCAATCACGACAACAGCCACGTCTGGCACGCGGCGGCGGAAGCGCTGTGGATGATGGACGAGGAAGTCATGCCCTACATCATCGAAGGGCTGATCGATGTCGACATGACGACGCGGCGGGCGGCGCTCAAGGCGGTGCTGTGGCTTTCGGCGGAATACGACGACGACGAAGTGATCAACCGCGACGAACTCGATTGGATCGATACGTGGGGCTGGTGGAATTAGCGTTATAACAAAGTACATGTTATGCTCAGGGCGCTCATTGGGAGAAAATAAGGAGATTGAGAATGCCGGGACGGATTGCGCAAGCCGTTTGGAAGGGCGATCTACAGAGCGGCGCCGGTCGTGTAAAACTTGGTAGTGGCGCATTTGAAGGCGCGTATTCGTATAAGTCACGCTTTGAGTCCGGCACGGGAACCAACCCGGAGGAACTGCTCGGCGCGGCGCACGCCGGATGTTTTACGATGGCGCTGTCCGCAGCGCTTTCGCGGGAGGGTTTCAAAGTCAACAGCGTCGATACGACGGCGACCGTCCATCTCGAAAAAACCGAGGCGGGCAACACGATCACGCACATTGATCTGGTGACGAAGGGCGATGTCGAAGGCATCGACGAGGCGAAGTTCAAGGCGGCGGCTGAAGCAGCCAAGACAGGTTGTATCGTTTCGCGCGCGCTGGCTGCCGTGCCAATGACGGTCGACGCCTCGCTGGTCTAGTCCGTCGGGTAAGCAGACAAGCGCCGCTGCGAAACAGGCTTCGCAGCGGCGCTTTTTGTTTGCCGGAATAATCCGGTAGGGGCACGATATATCGTGCCCCTACGTCGTGAATATTTTGTTAGCGCAGCTCGCGGCGCAGCGCGTCGCTGAAAATGTGCTCGTACACCGAGACGCCGACCAGCTCCTTGAGCCAGCGCTCCGGCG
Source organism: uncultured Chloroflexia bacterium (assembly GCA_963760975.1). Classification (GTDB taxonomy): domain Bacteria; phylum Chloroflexota; class Anaerolineae; order Aggregatilineales; family Phototrophicaceae; genus Flexifilum. The sequence goes on from CAVXEZ010000013.1 coordinate 372,707, forward strand.
CTACCGGGTGATCGGCGGGGATCATCGCTTCCGCTGTGACGACGTAGCGCCCGCGCTGCCAGAAAGTGAGCGCGTCGGTCGACGGCTGATCGCAGGCGGTGCTCGTCTGCGTGTAGAGCGGGTAATCCAGCCCGTCGGCGCTGGATTCGGTATAGCCGTTGACCTGTTCCATCTGCGCCAGGAAACCGTCATTCAGGGCGGCGCTGGCGTCGTCCGCTGTGTCGAAGCGGTCGAGCACGTAGCTGATCGCCATGAAGGGCGTGGCGTTCAGGTCGCACTGCGCGTTGGTGATGCGGTGCGAGGCGCGGAACTCGTGATGGTATTTTTCGAGGAAAGCGGCGTAATCACTGCGCAAGGCGTCGGGGGCGAACTGCGCTGCCTGCGTCGTGTCGAAGGTTCCCGTGAAGGCGGTGTCGAGCGTCAGGGTATCGGGAAGCTGGCTGTCCACGTCGGCGATTACCGCAGCGATCTCGTCCTTCGTCGCCGGGGGTGGCGCTTCGTAGCTCGTCTTGACGGTCGAAGGGTCGGTGACGATCACGACGGTGTTGAGGGCAGTGCCCGGTTCGGTCGCCGTGTCGGGATCGCGCAGCTTCGATGTTGTCGACATTCTCCTGACCCTCCAGAACTTCGCCGAAGATCGTGTACTTATAATCCAGGCTGGGATAGGGGGCGGTCGTGATGAAGAACTGGCTGCCGCCTGTGTCCGGCTGCCCGATATTCGCCATCCCCAGCCAGCCGGGCTGATCGTAGTGCAGGAAGCCGACGAACTCGTCCGGGATGGTGTAGCCGGGACCGCCCGTTCCCGTCGCGGTGGGGTCGCCGCCCTGCGCCATGAAGTCCTGCATCACGCGGTGGAAGGTCGTGTTGTTGTAGAAACCCTGCTGCGAAAGAAAGACGAAATTGTTGACCGTCTGCGGCGTGTACTGCTCCAGCAGATCGACGTAGACCGCGCCAACGCCGGTGCAGAAGATCGCCCGGTAGTCGGTGTCCGGCTGGAGCACCTGTTCCGGCTGTGTGAACTGGCGAGTCGCCGGGTCGGGCGCGGGGACGGCGTTGGCGCAGATGTCCGTCGGGGTCTTGGCGTCCTGAGCGAAGGCGACCTGAGCGACCAGGATCACCAGACAGGACAGCAGGAACTTTCTCATGTTGTGCTCCTCTATGCGTGCGAAACCGTATTGTATACCCTACTGCGCCAGACCAATCACCGTCAGGCTGTATGGCGCGAGTTCCGCCAGCGGCACGTAGCCCGTGAAGCCGCCGTCGGCGTCGATTTCGGGCTGCGTGAGGTCGCCGCTGCCCCAGATCAGCGATACCTGCCCGCCGCCCGCGCCGGCGTCGAGCGTCAGCCCGTAATCGCTGACCGGCTTGCCCGACAGATTGATCACGACCAGCAGCGTCTCGTCGTCGCCCCGGCGCAGGAAGCTGTAGACCTGTTTGGCTCCTGAATCGACCGCCGTGAAGTCGCCCTGCGCCAGCGCGGGATGCGCTTCGCGCAGGTGGATCAGGTCGCGGTAGTGACTCAGCAGCGAATCGGGGTCGTCGGTCTCGGCGGCGACGTTGAGCGTGTCCGCGTCGTTTTGCAGGACTTCCCAGGGCGTCCCGCTGGTGAACCCGCCCGTGTGCGCCGTGCCGTCCCACTGCATCGGCGTGCGGATGCGCTCGTCCGGCTTGATGCCGCTCATGCCGATTTCTTCGCCGTAGTAGATGAAGGGGACGCCGGGCTGCGTCAGCAGCAGGTCGGCGGCGACCTTCGCCTTGTTCGCGTCGCCGCGCAGCGTGTTCATGGTGCGGTTCTGGTCGTGATTGGTCAGGAAGGCGGCATACTGACCGGGCGGATAGAGACTTTCGGCGCGGTTTTGCAGCGTGGCGACAGCGGCGCTGCTTCCCTGATTGGCGCTTTGCAGCAGCGCGCCCGCCAGATCGAACTCGAAGACCAGATCGGCGGCGTCCGGCACGTAAGTGGAGGTGACGAAGCTGCCGCTGTCGACCTCGCCGACGGTCAGCGCGTCCGGGCTGACCGAGTCGATGTACTGGTGGAAGGCGTTCGCCCAGGCGTGGGTGGCGTCGGTGTTGACCTGATTCTGCCCGTCCTCGACGATGTGCTGAAGCGCGTCGAGCCGGAAGCCGTCCGCGCCCATGTCTTGCAGCCAGTAGCGCGCGATGTCGTCCATCTGGGTCGTGACGGCAGGGTTCTCGTAATTCAGGTCGGGCATCCCCTCCCAGAAGATGGCGTAGTAGCAGCGCCCATCCAGCGCAAATCCAGACCTGCTCACCCCAGGGACCGCGATAAGTGGGGCAGGTCGTCCATCCAGCGATACCAGTCGGCGTAAGTTGGGTTGCCCGCCGCCGACGCCGTGAAACCAGGGATGCGCGTTCGAAGTATGGTTGACCGGCAGATCGACGATCACGGCGATTCCGCGCTGGTGCGCCGCCGCGATCAACTGGCGGAAGTCGTCGTTGGTGCCGTAGTCGGTGTCGACGGCATAGTAGTTGGTCACGTCGTAGCCGTGATAGCTGGGCGACTCCATGATCGGCATCAGCCACAGCCCGGTCACGCCGAGGTCGGTGGTCGTGCTGGGATCGCCGTCGTTCAGGTAGTCGAGCTTCTGGATCACGCCCTGCAAATCGCCGATGCCGTCGCCATTGCTGTCGTAAAAGCTGCGCACGAACAATTCGTAAAAGACGCGGTCGTTCCACCAGTGATCGGTCGCCTCCTGCGCCGAGGCGGGTGCGAACGCGAAGATGAGCATCGGCAAAATAAGTAACAATACTCTCGCCTTTTTCATTGGTGAATCCTAAACTGGTAAAATATCGTTTGAAGCATAGCATGAATCATCCAGCCTGGGACACTACCCGGCTCTAGTGGAGGGGGCGAGATGAAGCTACACGAGGGGCAGCCGACCTTCACACGCGGCACACGGCTGACCGAGGCGCGCGCCGTCATGATCATGCTGCACGGGCGCGGCGCGACCGCCGAAAGCATTCTCAGCCTGGTGCCGGAACTGAATCATCCTGAATTCGCCTACCTCGCGCCGCAGGCGGCGGGCTACGCCTGGTATCCCTTCGGCTTCATGGAGCCGCTGGAACGCAACGAGCCGTATCTCTCGTCGGCGCTGGTGGTGATCGAGCGTCTGATCCAGCGCGTGGCGGACGCCGCCATGCCTGCGTCGCGGGTCGTGCTGCTCGGCTTTTCGCAGGGCGCGTGCCTGACGCTGGAATACGCCGCCCGCCACGCGCTGCGCTACGGCGGGGTCGTCGGGCTGAGCGGCGGCTTAATCGGCGCGGAGGATACGCCGCGCGACTACGTGGGGGCATTCGAAGGGACGCCGATGTTCCTGGGATGCAGCGACAAGGATTTCCACATTCCGAAGGCGCGCGTAGACGAATCCGCCGACGTGCTGCGGCGGTTGGGCGGTGAGGTCACCGAGCGGCTCTATCCCGACATGGGGCACACCATCAACCGGGACGAAATCGAAGTCGTCAAGGCGATGATGGCAGCGGTGGTAGCGTAAGAAATGACGAATGAAAGGCGTCTGTTCTTTCAGTGAAGCCGATCCATCCTGAGGTCGGTTTTTGTTTGCCTATTTGCATGAGGACAACCCATGAGCATCCTCGGACTGCATCACATCACGCTGGTATCTTCCAACGCGCAGCGCACCGTTGACTTCTACACGAAGGTGCTGGGGCTGCGCTTCGTCAAGAAGACGGTCAATTTTGACGACCCCGGCAGCTATCACCTGTATTTTGGCGACGAGACGGGCAAGCCCGGCACCGCCGTCACCTTCTTCGAGTGGTCGCGCGCGCCGAAAGGCAAGCCCGGCATCGGCGGCACGCATCACTTCGCCCTGACCGTCGAGGACTACGACGGCTTGCTCCAGTGGAAGCGCCGCCTGACCGACCTCGGCGTCCATGTCGATGGACCGTTCGACCGCCAGTATTTCAAGTCGATCTATTTCCACGATCCCGATGGCGTGATTCTCGAAATCGCCACGCGCGGACCGGGCTTCGCGGTCGACGAAGCGCCGGATGCGCTGGGCACGGAGCACCGCGACCCGCCCGCCGCGATGCTGATCGCCAACCGGGACAAGGCGGTGATCGAGGCTGCGACCTGGGGCGAGCCTGTGCCGGAGATCACGCCGGGGATGGCGCTGCGTCACGGGATGCACCACATCTCGGCGATCAGTTCGGACATCGAGCGCACCAACGCCTTCTACAGCGACGTGCTGGGGATGCGCCGCGTCAAGATGACCTCGAACTTTGACGATCCGACTTCGGCGCACTGGTACTGGGGCGTCGGCGATGGGCAGCCCGGTACGCTGATCACCTATTTCGAGCGCAAGCCGGACAAGGCGCGCTACGTGCAGATGGGCGTCGGGCAGACGCATCACTTCGCCTTTGCCGTGCCCGACGAAGCGACGCAGTTGGAGTGGCGCGCGAAGCTGATGAAGGCGGGCTACCGGGTCTCGCCGGTGATGGATCGCATCTACTTCAAGAGTATCTACAGCAACGACCCCGACGGGCACATCGTCGAGCTGGCGACGGTGGGACCCGGCTTCGCGGTCGATGAGTCTGGTCGCCGAGCTGGGCACGCACCTGATGCTGCCGCCCTGGCTGGAGCAGGCGCGCTCGACGATTGAGGGCGTGCTGACGCCGCTTCAGGTCGAACCCTGGCAGATGCAGGAAGCGTAAATAAATCACCAAGTTTCATGACGTAGGGGCACGATAAATCGTGCTCCTACGATCACGCCCTCGATCCACTTCAATTCTGCTGGTCATCAACAATCGATTTCGCTATCTAAACCCGTATTAGAACATATGCCCTGGAATCGCCCCTCAGATTAGAAATTTCTCACGAAAAAGCACTGGATCATATACGAACAAATGTGCTATAATAATGAGCAGAGAGTGAATGGGGAATTGTGGCGATGAAACCAACGGAGATTAAAAAGCTACAGCGCCGAAGCCGCAATTTGCGCGTCCGGCGCGTCGCGCCCAACATGCTGGTCGTGACCAGTCGGTCAAACCCGTATGCGCATCACATTGTCACCTTCGAGACCGATCCAAACGGCACAATCCACGCGCGCTGCACCTGCCCCTGGGCGCAGAACGGCGGCTACGGCTGCTCGCACGTGATGGCGGCGCTGAATTTTTTAGCGACACGGCAGCGGCGGGCGATTAGCTTCTGGGGCGACCTGGAAGAAGCGAAGAAGCAGCGGCATCGTATTCTGCGGCTGGCGGGCTTCGGACCCGACGGCGACATCTACATCACCAGCCGCCCAGCCTGACCCATCCAAACAAAAAGCGCGTCGATGTATATGCCGACGCGCTTTTTTGATTCCTGATCCGTCTTATTCCATCCCGGCGACGATCTTTTCGCGGGCTTTCTGATCCTTCATACGCTTCTCGTTGTTGAGGATGCGCTTGCGCATTCGCAGCGACTGCGGCGTGACTTCCAGCAGTTCGTCCTCGGCGATGAATTCGAGATAATCGTCCAGGCTCATGTTCGGCGGCGGCTTGAGCTTCTCTTCCCTGCCGAAGTACTCGGTGTGGATCGCCGAGAGGTGCTTGGTCTTGTTGACATTGACGGCGAGGTCATCGGGGCGAATGTGTTCGCCGATGACCATGCCTTCGTAGACCTCGGTGCCCGCCTCGATGAAGAAGGTGCCGCGCGGCTGCAAGGCGACCATCGCATAGGGCGTCGAGATGCCGTGCTCGTAGGCGATCAGACTGCCGAACTGGCGCCCTGGAATCGTCCCCTGAATCGGCTCATAGCCGTAGAAAATGCTGTGAATTTGTCCCATGCCGCTGGTGGCGGTCATGAAGTGCGAGCGGAAGCCGAGCAAGCCGCGCGTCGGCACGAGGTACTTGAGGTAAGTCGTGCCGCTTTCGGTGCGCATGTCGATCATCTGCCCGCGCCGTCCACCCATCATTTCGACCACCGTGCCCGTCAGCGCGTCGGCGACATCGATGTGGACTTCCTCGATGGGTTCGAGCAGTTCGTCGGTGTCGGGGTCGCGGTGATAGATGACTTCCGGCTTGCTGACCTCAAACTCGTAGCCTTCGCGGCGCATCGTCTCGATCAGGATGGCGAGGTGCAGTTCGCCGCGCCCGCTGACGACGAACTTCTCCGGCAACTCGCCATCGGCGACGCGCAGCGCCAGATTGCTGCGAGTCTCGTTGTAGAGCCGTTCGCGCAGGCGGCGCGACGTGCCCCAGCCGCTCTTGCCTTCGCGCCCGGCGAAGGGCGAGGTGTTGACGCCGAAGGTCATGCGCACGGTCGGCTGCTCGACGCTGATCGGCGGCAGCGGAACCGCATTCGCCGGGTCGGCGATGGTGTCGCTGATGCCGATGGTCTCGAAGCCGCCGAAGGCAAGGATGTCTCCTGCCTCCACTTGCTCGACTTCCTGCTTGGCGAGGTTGTGATAGGTGAACAGGTATTCGATCCTGCCGTTGATCTGCTCGCCCTGCGGTGTGATGCGCACGACGGGCATCCCGCGCTTGATCACGCCGGAGTGCAGCCTGCCGACGCCGATCTGTCCCTTGTAGTTGTCGTATTCGAGCGTCGTCACCAGCAGACGCGCCGGTTCGTCCTCGATCAGGGGCGGCGGCACTTCCTTGAGGATCGTCTCGAACAGCGGGATCAGGTTGTCCTGCATCGTCTCCGGCGAATAGCCGGACGTGCCATCCAGACCAACGGCGTAGACGACCGGGAAATCCGCCTGCTCGTCGTTCGCGCCCAGCTCGATGAACAGGTCAAACGTCTCGTTGAGGACTTCGGATGGGCGCGCGTGGGGGCGGTCGATCTTGTTGATGACGACGATCACGCGCAGCCCCGCCGCCAGCGCCTTGCGCAGCACGAAGCGAGTCTGCGGCATGGGTCCTTCGACCGCGTCGATCAGCAGCAGCGCGCCGTCGACCATGTTGAGCACGCGCTCGACCTCACCGCCGAAATCGGCGTGACCGGGCGTGTCGACGATGTTGATCTTCACGTCGTCCCAGGTCACGGCGGTGTTTTTCGCCAGGATGGTGATGCCGCGCTCGCGTTCCAGCGCGTTCGAGTCGAGAATCTGTGCGCCTGCTGCTTCGGGGTTGCGGAAGACTTTGGTTTGCTTCAGCATCCCGTCGACCAGCGTCGTCTTACCGTGATCGACGTGCGCAATAATAGCGATGTTGCGAATATCAGTCCGTGATTGTGTCACAGGAAACCTTTGAGAACCTTACTGAGTTACTCTCATTGTATCAGGGAATAGTTAAGGAATGTAGGGAAAGTTTGGTTGAAGTCGGATGCGTCGAGTCAGTCACTTTTTGGCGGCGACCACTGGAAGATTTTATAGTGGAACACTTCCTGGAAGCCCAGCCGTATGTAAACCGGATAGCCCATCGCGCTCGCCTGCAAAATACCGACGCGGTAGCCCTGTTTGCGGGCTTCCAGCAGCGGCGCGAGCGTGATCAAAGCCCCCAGTCCCTTGCCGCGATATTCCGGTCGTGTGACGACGGCGTAGATGCCTGCCACGCCCGCAGCGAGCATAACGGATGCAGCCGTCGCAGGTACGCCATCGACGTAACCCAGATAGTGGTGCAAATCCTGGTGAGTCCCCAAGCCGTGCCCGGCAAGCCCTGTAAGAATCGGATCACGCCAGGGCGGCGGCAAGGGAAAGCCTTCGACGAGCGTATCAGCTACCGCCGCTAATTCCGCTTCGGTTTCGACATGCGTGATTTCGAGATTGTCGGGTCGCGGGATGGCTTCATTGAGCCGCGCCAGTTCGACCGCCATCGCGGCTGGACCACCTACGTCGACGAAGCCAGCCGCTTCCAGACGGTCATTCAGCCCGTCGGCAATGGCTGAAGGACTCGTCCACCATTCGGTATGAACCTGCCGCTGCCGCGCGCGTTCGACGGAGGCGGCAACCGCCGCATCCTGTTCTGACTTTTCAAGACGCAGGGGCAGGACGAGGTTGAAGAAATAACCCGCGTCAACGCCGCTTGAGAGCCACGCGATCTTCGCATCGTGATGTGTCGCCGCGATAGCCGTCGATTTTTCTCCGACTGCCATCCAGTAGGCGGCGTGGTTATCGTTCATCGCCTGCTCAAGCGCGGGTTGGGAAGGCTCCTGCAATACGCTGTTCGTCTCCATAGTCGTCTTCGCCTGCAAAACCTGCTCGTGCGCGGGCGGAAATGAACGAGAACAATATCTCCATATGACAGGCTATTGATTAATGATGCTTTCCGCGAGCACTTCCTTACCATACCGGATCACTTCGCGCACCAGCAGGTCGAAATCCTCGCGGCGGCTGCGGTGGTTGGTGTTGCACATGCGGATCGCCTGCTTGCCGTCGAGCATCGTCCCGGTGACGATGGCCGCGCCGCTCTCTTGCAGGCGGATCAGCAGCTCGTGATTGATGCGGTTGAGCGCTTCGTCGTCCAGCCCGTCGACCCGGAAGCGGAAGCAGACGATGTTGAGCGACACCGGGGCGAGTTGCTCCAGTTCCGGTGCGGCTGCGACCAGTTGAGCCAGATAGCGTGCCTGATCGACGTTCTGCTGGATCAGCCGCCCGTACTTGTCGATGCCTTCCGTCTTGATCATCATCCAGATTTTGAGCGCCCGAAAGCCGCGCGACAGTTGAATGCCGTAGTCGCTGAACCATTCCGCGCCCGCCGTGATGCCGCGCGTCCCATGCACCAGATAGCTCGGCGTGAGCGTGAAGGCGTGGTAGTGCTTGTCACGGTCGCGCACCAGCGTGCAGCCCGCTTCAAACGGGGCGTAAAACCACTTGTGCAGGTCGAACGCCAGCGAATCGGCGCGCTCCATCCCGCTGGTCAGGGGGCGCAGGTCGGGCGAAAGCGCCGCCAGCGCGCCGAATGCGCCGTCTACGTGGAACCACAAGCCTTCGCGCGCCGCGATGTCCGCCAGCGCATTCAGGTCGTCATATGCGCCCGTGTTGACCGTTCCGGCGTTGCCGACGAGGCACCAGGGACGCAGTCCTGCGGCGCGATCCGCCTGGATTGCCCGTTCCAGCGCCCCGATGTCAATCTGGAAGGCTTCGTTGGTCGGGATGAATCGGATCGCATCGCTGCCCAGCCCCAGCAGTTCGACCGCTTTCTGAACCGAGCTGTGGGTTTCTTTGGAGCAGTAGAGCAGGGGGCGCGGGTCGGGCACGCCGTGCTGCCGGATGTCCTCACCGCCGTTTGCGTTGCGCGCCACCGTCAGCGCGGTCAGATTCGCCATCGAGCCGCCGCTGACCAGTAAGCCGCTGGCTTCCGCCGGATAGCCGAGCATGTCCTTGCACCAGTCGATCACCTGCTTCTCGACCTCGTTGCCGACATGCGCCGCGCCGCCCATGTTCGGGTTCACCGTCGCGGCGAGCAGTTCCGCCAGCACGGCGATGGGCGTGCCTTGACCCATCACCCATGCCCAGAAGCGCGGGTGCGTGTTGCCCGTCACGTAGGGCACGACATCGCGCTTGAAATCCTCGTAGGCGGACTTGGCACCCTCCGGCTGATGGGGTAGGGGCAGGTGCATCCGCGCTTTGACTTCGTCCGGCGTTGGCTGCCAGACCGGGCGCTCGCGCACCGTCGCCATGTAGTCGAGCATGTCGTCGAGCATCCGGTGACCGAGCGCCCGCAGGGCGTCCCAGTCTTCAGGGTCGAGCGATTCTTCGTGGATGGGCTGGTCGTTCATGTCGCGTCCTGGAATCAAGAAAATATCGTCGGATTAAGTATAGATTGTCCGTATCAGGAGAACTATCCGAATGTTGCGCCGTCACGGTGGGGAAGGGGAGGCGCGGCGTTCCGCGCCTCCGTCGTGTCTGGCATCTAGCAGCGGACGCCGAGCAGAATTTCGATGGTGAGCTGGTCGAGCCGCTCGTAGGGGTAGCCGCGACTGCCGAGCGCTTCGCGGTCGAAGCTCTCGTTCTTCAGGCGCTGGGCGATTTCCGGCGTGAAGCCGTCGTTCAGATAGCTGAAAGCGCCGTCGTCGGCATTGATTTCGGCGAGCAACTGCTGGACTTCGCTGTCGTCGTTGAAGCGGCGCGCTTTTTCGCGCAGGATCAGGTAAGTGCGCATACAGCCGCGCGCGAAATCCTTGACGCCCTCGTAATCTTCGGTGCGGTAGGCGTGCGCGTCGAAGTGCTTGCTGCCGGAATAGCCCACGTCTTCGAGGAGCTTGACCAGGAAGAAATTCTGCTTGAGCATCGCCGAGCCGAAGCGGTAGTCCTGGTCGAAACGCCCGAACATCTGATCGTTCAGGTCAATGTGGAACAGCTTGCCCGCGTCCCACGCCTGCGCGACGGCGTGCATGAAGTTCAGCCCGGACATGTGCTCGTGCGCGACTTCGGGATTGACGCCGACCATCTCCGGGTGGTCGAGCGTCGTGATGAAGCCGAGCATCGCGCCGACCGTCGGCAGGTAGATGTCGCCGCGCGGCTCGTTGGGCTTGGGTTCGAGCGCCAACTTGAGGTTGTATTTCTGGCTGATGACGTACTCGCAGAAGAAGTTGATCGCGTCGCGCATCCGCTTCAGGCTGTCGGTGGCTTTCTTGCTGGCGTCGGTCTCCACGCCTTCGCGCCCGCCCCAGAAAACGAAGGTTTCCGCGCCCAGTTCGACGCCCTGATCGATGCAGCGGATGACCTTCTGCATGGCGTAGGCGCGCACCTTCGCGTCGTTGGACGTGAACGCGCCGTCCTTGAACGCCGGGTCGTAGAACAGATTGGTCGTCGCCATCGGCACTTTCAAGCCGGTTTGCGCGAGCGCCTGCTTGAAGTCTTTCAGGATTTGGTCGGCTTGCGCGGGCGTCGCGTCAATCGGGATCAGGTCATTGTCGTGGTAATTGACGCCATACGCCCCGACATCGGACAGCAGATGCACGATGTCTACCGGGGAGATTGCGCTGCGAACGGCTGCGCCGAACGGGTCGCGCCCGATGTTGCCTACCGTCCAAAGACCAAACGTAAACCTATCTTCGGGTTTGGGTGTGTAATCTGGCATTTTTGAGCCTTCCTTACTTCATCAAAAAATCAACGGACACTATCATACTGCCAAATTGCCGGTTTCGCCGCTCGATTTGTCATTGGTTTCGTTACCTATAACGTTGTCATTTCGTTACGGACATCGCGGCGCGAACTACCGCTGATTCGTCGCTCGGAACGGGCGACGGCGAGCAGCACACCCGCCGCGATCAGCAGGCTGCCGATCCACAGATTGAGCGTCATCTGCTGGTCGAGCAGGAGCACGCTCAGCAGCGTGCCGACCAGCGGCTGCGCGAAGAAAAACAGCGACGCCACCGACGCATCGACCAGCGCGAACGAGCGATTCCACAGCCACATCGCGGCTGCCGTCGAAACGATACCCAGGTACAGAATGCCCAGCACGATCCCCGGCGTGATCGCGCCGACCGGGCGCTGCGGCAGTTCCAGCGCCGCCGCCGGGATCGTCAGCAGCAAGCCGCCGAGGAAGGCGAAGAAGGTGATCACCAGCGTGTCGAGCCTGCCGCTGACCTTGCGCACCAGCACGGAGTACAAGCCCCAGCTCACCGCCGCCAGCGCCAGAATGACATCGCCCTGAAACGTTTCCGAACTGAAATTCGCTTTCGCCGGGTCGATGATGACGATCACGCCGAAGGTCGCCAGCAGCACGGCGGCGACGCGCCGGGGCGTCAATCGCTCGCGCAGAATCAGCGCGGCGAACAGCAGGATGAAGGCGGGCGACGCGCTGGTCACGAGCGTGCCGTTGACCGCCGTCGACTTGTCCGTGCCGACGAACTGCGCGCCGACGCTGATGCCGAAGCCGACGAAGCCGACCGCCAGCATTTGAACGATTTCGCGGCGGCTGGGACGCGCGCGCTGACGCAGGGCGAACGGCAGCAGCACCAGCGCGCCCATGATCAGGCGGATCGTCAGCAGCGTGAAAGGCGGGACGGTGTGCAGCACCACGTCCGAGACGACGTACATCCCGCCCCAGATCGCTGCGGCGGTTATGCCATAAACTGCACCTCGCAGGGTGTCATTCATGTTGTTCCTATGCAGAAAATACGAGTGATAATCGGCACTTGGGTGATCAATTATTATGATAAATCATTTGCTTGTAAGTTTTCAGGGAGTCGTTATACTTTATTTGTTGCCTCTGTCCAAATCTTGACCATACTGTTCGGTAGGCTTGACCATAGGGTCGAGGCGACGCTGCTGTACACTTAGTCCACCCTTTCTAAATCTGGAGAGAACGAGAATGAGTACGAAGAGAGTTTCCCTGTTAGTGCTCGTCCTGGTTATTGTAATGGCGCTTGGCGCATCGTTCGCCCAGGCGCAGGGGGCGAAAGTCATCAAGATCGCCTCGCAAAGTCCGCTCTCCGGTGGTCAGTCCGTACTCGGTACCGGGCTGCGCAACGGGACAGAACTTGCTATCGAGCAATTAGGTGGACCGCTTCGTGACATGGGGTTTGACGTACAGTACGTGCCGTTCGACGATCAGGCGACCCCGGACGTGGGCGTCGCCAACGCCCAGCAGATCGTGGCTGACCCGGCGATCCTCGCGGTCGTCGGTCACTTCAACAGCGGCGTGGCGATCCCGTCGTCGGAAGTTTATGCTCAGAACGATCTGGTCATGGTTTCGCCCGCGAACACCAATCCTCTGGTGACGGATCGCGGTCTGCCGACCGTCAACCGCGTCTGCGGTCGTGACGACGCGCAGGGCGCGGTGGGCGCGAAGCTCGCCGAGAGCCTCGGTATCAAGACGGTTTACGTCCTCAACGACACGACTGCCTACGGTCTCGGCGTGGCGCAGTATTTCCGCGACACGGCGGAGAGCCTCGGCATCCAGGTGCTCGGCTTCGAAGGTACGGAAGAAAAGTCCAACTTCGACGGCATCATCCAGCCGATCCTGGCGCTCGAACCGGACGCCGTTTACATGGGCGGCATCTACGACCAGATGGGCGTGTTCGCCGGGCAGCTCGTCGCGGCAGGCTACACGGGTCAGTTGATGGGTCCCGATGGTATGGACTCGCCTGACTTCGCCAAGCTGGCAGGCAACGCCGCAGTCGGCATGTACTACACGTCGGCGGCGGGTCCCGCCTCGGCTTACCCAGGCACCGAGCAGTTCGTCGCGGATTACACGGCGAAGTACGGCAGCGCGCCGACCCCCTATGCATCCGAATCGTATGACTCCGCCGGTATCATCCTGGGGGGCATTATGAAAGCCGTGCAGGACGCTGGCGGCGACATCCCCACCCGTAAGGCAGTCTCGGAAGCTGTCCGTGCGACCCAGGATTATCAGGGTCTGACCGGCTCGATCAGCTTCGATGGCAACGGCGACCGTACCGAGGCGAACTACTTCATCCTCAAGGTCGGCTCGGCTGACCCGGCGGATTGGCCCAACAATGAGATCGTCAACGAAGTCCAGATTCCATCCCCGCTGACGGCTGCCATGATGGCGACCGAAGAAGCAACGCCCGAAAGCTGATCGTCCTTGACCAGTTAGGAGCGCTGCGAACAGCAAAAAGCATCAAATCAATCAGGGCGGGTTGCGCAAACCCGCCCTCCTTACTCAGTGGAGCATCCTATGCAGTTAGCTGGGCGTCCAAAGTATTCGCTGAGCGGGTTCGTCGCCTGGTTTGCGACCCCGCCTGTGACCGGGCATTGGGTTTATCGCTTCCTGATTTATCCCATCCTGCAAATTCTCGTCTTCGTCATTGGAATCGCCCTCTTTCTGACCGCAATCTCATACCTGCTGACGATTTTCTTCCCCGAACCCATTCCGGGGCGGTTTTTGGCGGATCAGATTTCGCGCCAGCTTCCCGGCATGATCATCAGCGGCATCAGTATTGGCTTCATCTACGCGATGGTCGCGCTCGGTTATACGCTGGTCTACGGCGTGCTCAAATTCATCAACTTCGCCCACAGTGAAATCTTCATGTTCGGCTCGGTAATCGGCTTCGAGATCATGCGCCGCATTGACGACACGGGCGCGCTCGCAAGCTGGAATCCGCTGCTGCTGCTGGCGCTCGTCACGCTGGCGGCGATGATGGGCAGCGGGCTGCTGGCGGTGGCGATGGAGCGCATCGCCTATCGACCGCTGCGCAACGCGCCGCGCCTGGTGCCGCTGATCTCGGCGATTGGCGTGTCGTTCTTCATGATCGACCTGATTCGCGCCATCGAAGCGGTGACTCGCAACGACTTCAACCTGACCTATCCGAAAAACGACCTGCCCTGGCTGACGACCACGCTCCCGGTATCGTTTGGGACGACGACCGTCAACATCAAGCCCACGTCGATCATCATGGTGCTGGGCGCGGTGATCACGCTGGTGGCGCTCAACTGGTTCGTCAACGGCACCAAGCTGGGGCGGGGGATTCGCGCCGTCTCGCAGGATCAGATGACGGCGGGCTTGATGGGCATCAACGTCAACCTGATGATCTCGCTGACGTTCTTTGTGGGCGGCGCGTTCGGCGGCGCGGCGGGCGTGTTGTTCGGTCTCAACGCCGGGACGGTTACGCCATACGTCGGCTTTATTCCCGGCGTGAAAGCCTTCACCGCCGCCGTGCTGGGCGGTATCGGCAACGTGACGGGGCGCTGCTCGGCGGCTTGACCATCGGGATGCTCGAAGCCTTCCTGAACGGCTTGCTGGTTTATTTCCCCGCGCTGGGGCAGCGCTGGACGGATATTTTCGTGTTCGCCATCCTGATCATCATCCTGATCTTCCGCCCCAGCGGGCTGCTCGGCGAGAACGTAGACGAGAAAGTGTGAGGCGTCATCGTGGCTGTGAAATCCTCTGTAACGACCACCGATGCAAGGCTGACTTTCCGCGACTGGATTCGACAGCCGCGCATCGCGGGAACGCTGATCATCGCCTACATTGCCATCTTTATTTTTGTGCTGGTGACGCTGGATCGTGGCAATCTGCTCTTCCCGTTGTGGAGTACGCTGGCGTTCCCGCCGTTCGTGCTGTCGCCGTTCGTCGTCCTTGCCTCACCCCTGTCCAGACGCACCAAAGCGCTGATGATCGGCGCGCTGATCCTCGTGATCATGCCGACTATCGGCATCTACGACGGCGGTTATCTCGAACTCTCGATCCAGATCGCCATTTACGCCGGGCTGGCGCTCGGCTTGAACATCGTCGTGGGCTTCGCCGGGCTGCTTGACCTCGGCTACATCGCCTTCTTCGCGGTCGGCGCGTATACCTGGGCGATGTTCACCTCGACCAACGTGGCGACGGTGTTCGTCGTCGCCGGGCTGATCGTCCCGGCGTGGGCGTTCTACGTGTTCCTGCTCGTCGCCATCGTCGTCGCGGGAATCGTCGGGATGCTGCTTGGCTTGCCCGTGCTCCGTCTGCGCGGAGACTATCTGGCGATTGTGACGCTCGGCTTCGGCGAGATGATCCGCGTGCTGGCGCGCAACCTCGACCAGCCCGCCAACCTGACCAACGGCGCGCAGGGGCTGTCCGGCGTGCTGCGACCGCCGCTGCCCAGCTTCGGCGTCAGCCTCACGCAGTCGATTGCCGATACGCTGCACATCAACCTGCCGTCGGTCGAGCCGGTGGCGCAGCAGTTGTTGTTCTATTTCATCGCCATCGCCATTCTGGGCGTCATTGTCGTGGTCGCCCGGCGGCTGGACGATTCGCCGATTGGGCGGGCGTGGACGGCGATCCGCGAAGATGAGGTTGCCGCCATTGCGATGGGCGTGCCGCTGGTGCGCATGAAGCTGCTGGCATTCGCGTCCGGCGCGGCATTCGCGGGCGCGATTGGCGTCCTGTACGCCGCCAAGCAGACGTTCGTCAGCCCGGAGAGCTTTAGCCTGATTCAGTCGATCAGTATTCTGGCGATGGTGATCGTCGGCGGCTTGGGCGGTCTCCAGGGCGTGATCCTGGGGGCGATTATCGTCACGCTGCTCAACCTGCAAATCCTGACCAATTTCTCGCTGCAAATCAACGCCCTGCGCAACATCGACTTCGTGGTGCCGATCCTCAATTACCATATCCGCGACTGGCCCACCCAGCTTGAACCCGCGAAATACCAGCGGCTCGTCTTCGGCTTCCTGCTGATCGTGATGACGATCTTCCGTCCGGCGGGCTTGATGCCAGAGGCGCGCCGCAAGTTGGAGATGCAAGGGCACGCCGAACCGGAGGAGCTGGCTCGTCTCGAAGAGCCGGTCATCGCCGAAGAAGTCGATCCGAGCCACGCCAACGAAGGGTAGGCATTTATGCTGCTGCAAGTCAAAAACCTGAGCAAATCCTTCGGCGGCATCAAGGCGGTGCGCGATGTCAGCATCGGGATCGAGGAAAACAGCATCAGTTCGATCATCGGACCGAACGGCGCGGGCAAGACCACGTTCTTCAACCTGATGACGGGCATCTACAAGCCGGATACCGGGGAGATTAACTTCAACGGTCGCTCGATGATCGGGCTGCGCCCGGATCAGGTCAACGCCGCCGGGATCGCGCGCACGTTTCAGAGCATCCGCATGTTCTCCAACATGACGGTGCTGGAAAACGTGATGGTCGGGATGCACTCGCGCCTCGACGTATCGCTGTGGAAGACGCTCTTCCGCCCGCCGAGCTTTCGCGGGCAGGAGGAACACGTCCGCGACAAGGCGCGCGAACTGCTTCGCTTCGTCGGGCTGGGCGGCAAGGGCGATGAAGTCAGCCGCAACCTGTCGTATGGCGATCAGCGGCGGGTGGAGGTGGCGCGCGCGCTCGCCAGCGATCCCAAGCTGATTCTGCTCGACGAGCCGACGGCGGGCATGAACCCCAACGAAAGCGCGGACGCTACCGCCTTGTTCCGCCGCGTGCGCGACGTACTGGGTATCACGGTCGTGCTGATCGAGCATGATATGCGCGTGGTGATGGGCATCAGCGAGCACATCAGCGTGCTGGACTACGGCGAAAAAATCGCCGAAGGCACCCCGGAGGAGATACGCAGCAATACGCGCGTGGTCGAGGCGTATCTCGGTCGCCGGGCGCTCGGCGTGGAACAGGAAACGGCGTCATGACCCCGCTGCTGGAACTGGAAAATCTGCATACCTATTACGGGCAAATTCACGCGCTCAAAGGCGTGAACCTGACGGTCAACGAAGGCGAAATCGTCACGCTGGTCGGCGCGAACGGCGCGGGCAAAAGCACGACGCTGCGCACGATTAGCGGCGTGGTGCGTCCCAAACAGGGCAGCGTGAACTTCAAAGGGCAGAGCATCACCGGCTTGAAGTCGCACGAGATCGCGGAGCGCGGCATCGGGCACGTTCCCGAAGGACGCCGGATTTTCCCGCTGCTGACCGTGCGTGAGAATCTGGAGATCGGCGCGTGGAACGTGCAGGATAAGGGCGACATCGCCGCGCGGCTGGAGCGCTCGTTCGAGCTGTTCCCGCGCCTGAAAGAGCGCACCGGGCAGAAGGGCGGCACGCTTTCCGGCGGCGAGCAGCAAATGCTGGCAATCGCCCGCGCACTGATGGCAGACCCGCGCGTGCTGCTGCTGGACGAGCCGTCGATGGGACTCGCGCCCGTACTGGTCGAGGCGATTTTCGAGATCATCGCGCGCATCAACGCCGAAGGGAAGACCGTGCTGCTGGTCGAGCAGAACGCGCTGATGGCGCTGGAAGTGGCGCATCGCGGCTACGTCCTGCAAACAGGCGAGATCGTGCTTCAGGACGACGCCAAAGTCCTGATGAAGAACGACATGGTGCGCAAGGCGTATCTGGGCGAGAGTTAGACGCGATTAGCCGCATCGCTGCACCGTATGCCGATCATTATGCTCCCGTAATCCTTTCGCAATCAATCGCGCTATAATCGCTTGTATGGCTAAACAAGCGCAGATTCTCGTCGTCGATGACGAAGCGACCGTCCGCGAGGTCGTTCGCAAATACCTGGAACACGAAGGCTTTCGCGTCGCCGAAGCCGAGACGGGCACGGACGCGCTGGCGTATCTACACGATCAGCGTCCCGATCTGATCGTGCTCGACATCATGCTGCCGGGCGTCGACGGCTTCACCATCACGCGCACGCTGCGCAGCACCGGCGAGTACGCGCCGCTTCAGGTGGAAAACGACGTGCCGATCATCCTGCTGACGGCGCGCACGGGCGAACTGGATCGGATCGCCGGGTTCGAGCTGGGCGCGGACGATTACGTCGTCAAGCCGTTCAGCCCGCGCGAGCTGGTGGCGCGCGTCAAGGCGGTTTTGCGTCGCAGCGCCAGCGGCTTATCCGAAGCGGACGAAAAGCCGATCCTGTTTTCCGAACTGGCGATAGACCCGCGCAGCCGCGAGGTCAAGGTGCGCGACGAAAGCGTCGTGCTGACCGCCAAAGAATTCGATCTCTTGTGGTTCCTCGTGCGCCACCCGCATCAGGTCTTCTCGCGCGCGCAGCTTCTCGACCAGATATGGGGTTACGAGTTTTACGGCGACGAAAGCACCGTGACCGTGCATATCCGCCGCCTGCGCGAAAAGATCGAGACCAATCCCAGCGAACCGACCTTCATCCAGACCGTCTGGGGAGTAGGCTATAAATTTGAGGCGACCTAGCTCGGAGCAGTGGTTGATCCTGCTCGCCATCGCTCTCTTCGCGCTGCTTCTGTTCATCCTGATGGAGACGCTGCCGCGTCTTGGCATCTCCGAAGACCTGAGCACGCTGGTGACGCTGATGGGCGTGATCGCCGCCGCCTCGATCATCGGGGCGTATGCGGCTTACCGCTTTCGCATCATCCGCAGGCTGGGGAGCTTACGCTGGGCGCTGTTCGTAACCATCATCCTGACAGTCGGGCTGATCTTCCTCAACGTCTGGGTGACGGCGCACCTGATGTTCATCAACGAGTACGATCTGGCGGTGACGGGCGTGCTGCTGGTCTTCGCGGGCGGTGTCGCGCTGATCTTCGGGTTTTTCGTCTCCAGCGCCATCACCGACAGCATCAGCGAAATGGCGAAAGCGGCGGAGTTGATCGCGCAGGGAAAGCTGGATACGCGCGTGCAGGTGCATGGCAACGACGAACTGGCGGAATTCGCGCGCCGCTTCAACTGGATGGCGAGCAGCTTGCAGGAAGTGGACGAACAGAAGCGCCAACTGGAACAGCAGCGCCGCGACCTGATCGCCTGGGCGTCGCACGACCTGCGCACGCCGGTCACGTCGATCCGGGCGATGCTGGAAGCCATGAATGACGGCTTGGTCACCGACCCGCAGACGACCAGCCGCTACCTCCACAATATGGAATTAGAAATTCAGAACCTCACCCGCCTGATCGACAACCTGTTTGAGCTGGCGCAGCTTGACGCCGGGCACATCAAGCTCGATTACCAGATGGTGTCGCTGCGCGACCTGATCTCCGACACGCTCGGCAGCATGAAAGTCCGCGCGCAGCAGCAGGGCGTTGCGCTGACGGGCGAAATCGACCCGCGCGTCGACATGCTCTACATCGCGCCGGACAAAGTTCAGCGCATCCTCAGCAACCTGCTCGACAACGCGCTGCGCTACACGCCGTCCGGCGGCAAAGTGACCCTGCGCGCGCAGGCTGAAGGCGATCACATCCGCGTGATGGTGCGGAACAGCGGCGAAGGCATGGCGGGCATCGACCTGTCGCAGGTATTCACGCGCTTTTACCGCGAGGAGCGCTCGCGGGCGCAGTCGAAAGACGGGCGGCGCGGGGCAGGGCTGGGCTTGGCGATCACGCGCGGCTTCGTCGAGGCGCACGGCGGCAAAATCTGGGTCGAAAGCGATCCGGTGGCGGGCGTGACCTTCACCTTCACGCTGCCGCGCCGTTCCGTGCCCGTCGTGGAATAAGACCAACGTCTTTCCAATTCCCTCAATGGAATCTTTAAGCCTTGTGGCTGATTGTTGCGAACATGTTAAACTTGTCGCGGCGGGCGAATTGCGCCTGATTTTTGCAGTCAACTGGATGGAATACGATGAAATCTGCATTGTTTGTCTGGGGCGGCTGGGACGGACATCAGCCGAAAGAAACCGCCGAGCTTTTCGCTGGCGTGCTCGCAAACGAGGGCTACTCGGTCGAGGTGGGGAATGACCTCGACGTTCTTCTCGACGCGGAGAAAATGCAAGCCACCGACCTGTTCATCCCGGTGATGTCATCCACCACGATCACGCCCGAACAGGAGAAAGCGCTGCTTCAGGCGGTGAAAAGCGGCGTGGGCATTGGCGGCTGGCATGGCGGGATGGGTGACACCTACCGCAACAACCCTGGCTATCAGTACGTCGTTGGTGGACAGTGGGTGGCGCATCCCGGCGGTATCATCGACTACCGCGTCAACATCACCAATCACGACGACCCGATCACAGCCGGGCTGAGCGATTTCGCCATGCACTCCGAGCAGTATTACATGCACGTCGATCCGTCGAACGAGGTGCTGGCGACCACGACCTTCAGCGGCGATACCGACCCCTGGATCGCGGGGACGGTGATGCCGGTCGTCTGGAAGCGCTGCTACGGCGCAGCCAGAGTCTTCTATTGTTCGCTGGGGCACAAGCTGGACGATTTTGACGTGCCCCAGGTGCGCGAGATCATCAGGCGAGGTCTGCTCTGGGCGACACGGTAAGGAGCCATTATGGATGCTAGCGAGAAAGTCAAGGTAGGCGTCGTCGGCTGTGGCGCGATCAGCGGGATTTACTTCAAGAACGCGCCGCGCTTCGGCAACATTGAAATCACCGCCTGCGCCGACTTGCTGATCGAACGCGCGCAGGCGCGCGCCGAAGAATACGCGATACCAAAAGCGTGCAGCCCCGAAGAACTGCTCGCCGACCCCGACATCGAGATCGTGCTCAACCTGACCACGCCGAACGCGCACGCCAGCATCGGCATGGCGGCGCTCCAGGCGGGCAAATCGGTCTATAACGAGAAGCCGCTGACCATCCGGCGCGAAGACGCGCAGCAGATGCTGGCGCTGGCGCAGGAGCGCGGGCTGCTGGTGGGCGGCGCGCCCGACACCTTCCTCGGCGCGGGCTTGCAGACCTGCCGCCAGTTGATCGACGAGGGCGTGATCGGCGACCCGGTGGCGGCGACGGCGTTCATGATGGGGCACGGGCACGAAAGCTGGCATCCTGATCCCGAATTCTATTATCAGGTCGGCGGCGGTCCCATGTTCGACATGGGTCCCTACTACCTGACCGCGTTGACGACGCTGATCGGCGCGGTCGATGGAGTCAACGGCGCGACGCGCATCACCTTCCCGACGCGCACGATCACCAGCACCAAGAAATACGGCTCGCTGATCAAGGTCGAGGTGCCGACGCACGTCGCCGGGCTGCTGCACTTCGGCAACGGCGCGCTCGGTACGCTGATCATGAGCTTCGACGTGTGGCGTCATAACCTGCCGTTCATCGAGATTTACGGCTCGGAAGGCACGCTCAGCGTCCCCGACCCGAACACCTTCGGCGGTCCGGTGCGCGTGTTCACGCCCAGCCGCCGCGAATGGGAAGAAGTCCCGATCACGCGCCCGTATGCCGATAACAGCCGGGGACTCGGCGTCGCCGACATGGCGCGGGCGCTGCGCGCGGGTGGGACGGCGCGCGCCGGGGGTGCGCTGACCTATCACGTGCTCGACATCATGCACGCCATCCACGATGCCGCCGATCAGAAGCACTACGTCGAGCTGCAAAGCACGATGGAACGACCCGAACCTTTGCCGGAAACTGCTTTTGCACACTAGGACAGACAAAACCATGCGGATCACCGTCTGGAATGAATTCCGCCACGAGCAGCACAACGAGCGCGTGGCGAAGCTGTACCCTGCCGGTATTCACAGCGTGATCGCCGACGGACTGCGCGAGCACGGCTTGAGCGATGTGCGCACCGCTACGCTCGACGAGCCGCAGCACGGCTTGAGCGACGAGGTCATCGCCAGCACCGACGTGATGCTGTGGTGGGGGCACATGGCGCACGGCGAAGTCAGCGACGAGATTGTGGATAAGGTGCAGCAGCGCGTGCTCGAAGGCATGGGCTTGATCGTGCTGCACTCCGCGCACTTCTCGAAGATTTTCAAGCATCTGATGGGCACGACCTGTAACCTGAAGTGGCGTGAGATCGGCGAGAAGGAACGCGTCTGGGTGGTTAACCCGGCGCACCCGATTGCCGAGGGCTTGGGCGATCACTTCGAGATTCCGCACACCGAGATGTATGGCGAGCCGTTCGGCATCCCGGAGCCTGACTCGCTGGTGTTCGTCAGTTGGTTCGCGGGCGGCGAAGTCTTCCGCAGCGGCTGCGCTTACTATCGTGGGCAGGGCAAGGTGTTCTATTTCCGCCCCGGTCACGAGACCTTCCCGATCTACCACCAGAAGGAAGTCCGGCAGGTGCTCGCCAACGCGGTGCGTTGGGCAGCACCGACGCACGGCGCATCGATCCCGGTGGTCAACGCCAAAGAGCCGCTGGAAGCGGTGACGCCCTGGGAAGGGTGAGCATCGCTCAAATTAAGCGAATAGGCTTATTGTAGGGGCAGGTTTTAAACCTGCCCCTACGCAATTATGGAAGGTGACGATGAACCTGCAATCCCTGCTGGATTTCGCACTGGATGCGACCTGGCAAGCCGGGCGAATCTCGCTCGGCTATTTTCAGACGGGCGTCGCCGTCGAGCGCAAGAGCGACAACACCCCGGTCACGGCTGCCGACCGCAGCGCCGAGCAGCTCCTGCGCAAGCTGATCACGCAGCGCTTCCCCGATTACGGCATCATCGGCGAGGAGTTCGGCGAGCAGGCGGGCACGAGCGGCTTGACCTGGATCGTCGATCCGGTTGACGGCACGAAATCGTTCGCGGCGGGTGTGCCGCTCTACGGCTGTCTGTTGGCGCTGGCGGAAGGCGATCAGGTGCTGGTCGGCGTGGCGCATTTCCCGGCGCTCAACGAGACGGTCTACGCGGCGCGCGGCATGGGCTGTTTCTGGAATGGACGGCGCGCGCGCGTATCGACGGTTAACCGCCTCGAAGATTCGGTGCTGCTCATGAGCGATCTGGTCGGCTATGGCGGCAAAACCGCCGCCTGGCAGAAGCTGATCAACTCGACCTATATTCAGCGGACGTGGGGCGATTCGTATGGCTACGCGCTGGTAGCGACCGGGCGCGCCGAAATCATGCTCGATCCGGTCATGAAGGTGTGGGACTGTGGACCGTTCGGCGTGATTCTCTCCGAAGCGGGCGGTACGTTCACCAACTGGCAGGGGAAAGAGACGATCTACGGCGGCGAGTCGATTGCGACCAACGGCGCGCTGTTCGACACGGTGATGGCGATTGCCAAAGGCTGATTACGCGCTGACGCCCGCCATCATCAAGCCGAGCGTCTCCACGTCGGCATCGGCGCGGTCTTGGATGCCGACGATTTTGCCTTCGTAGATCACGGCGACGCGGTCGGAGAGCGCCAGGATTTCGTCCAAATCTTCCGAGATCAGCAGCACGGCGACTCCTGCGCTGCGCTGCTCGATCAGCACGCGCTGGATGTACTCGGTCGCGCTGATGTCGACGCCGCGCGTCGGCTGCGACGCGATCAGCACGCTCGGCTTGCGCGAAAGCTCGCGCGCGAGGATCAGCTTCTGCATGTTGCCGCCGGAGAGGTTCTTCGCCGGGGTCTGCGCGCTGGGCGTCTTAATGTTGAAGCTGCGGATCAGGTTCATGGCGTGGCGGTTGATCGCGCCGAAATTGAAGAAGATTCCCGCGCGGGTGTAGGTGCTGGTGTTCTGCAAGATAGCATTTTCAGCGACCGAGAAGGTGCCGATGATGCCGTCGCGGTTGCGCTCTTCGGGCACGTAGGACAGCCCGGCGCGCAGGCGCGCGGCGATGGACGCGCGCGTCACTGTCTGCCCGTTGATGCTGATCTCGCCGCCGGTGACGTGGCGCAGCCCGGCAATCGCCTCGGCAAGCTCGCGCTGCCCGTTGCCGGAAACGCCCGCCAAGCCGACGATCTCCCCGGCGCGCACCTCCAGCGAGACGCCTTGCAGCGCGGGGAGTTCCTGATCGTTGTCCGCGCTCAGGTCGCGGACGGACAGCTTGACATCCCCAGCGTCCAGCGGCGGTCGCTCCGGCTGGAAAACTACGTCGCGCCCGACCATCATCCGCGCCAGCTTGCGCCGGTCGAGGTTGACGTTCGGCGCGGTGTCGATCACGCGCCCGTCGCGCATGACGGTCACGCGGTCGCTCAGTTCCTGCACCTCGTGCAGCTTGTGTGAGATGAAGATCAGCGCGTGCCCCTGCGTCCGCATCTCCTTGAGCGTCACGAACAACTCGCTGCATTCCTGCGGTGTCAGCACCGCCGTCGGCTCGTCCAGGATCACCAGCGCGCCGCCGTGATAGAGCGCCTTGATGATCTCGACGCGCTGCTGCTCGCCGACCGATAGCTGCCAGATGTAGGCGTCCGGGTTGACCTTCAAGCCGTAGACCTGCGCCAGCTTGACCAGCCGCTCGCGTACCTCGCCCAGATCGACCAGCAGCCCGCGAGACTTCATGCCGAGCGCGATGTTCTCCGCGACGGTGAGCGTTTGCACGAGCATGAAATGCTGGTGGATCATGCCGATGTGATGCGCCAGCGCGTCCGCCGGGGAATGAAAGGTCACGGGCTGCCCGTCGAGCAGGACTTCGCCCTCGTCCGGCTTGTACATGCCGTAGAGGATTTTCATCAGCGTCGACTTGCCCGCGCCGTTTTCGCCCAGCAGCGCATGAATCTCGCCGCTTCGCGTGTCGAAATCGACGTGATCGTTGGCGAGCACGCCGGGGAAGCGGATGGTGATCCCGCGCATCTCCATGTGGTCGATGCGCTTGAGTCCGGACGGGAGGGTGACGGACATAATGCCTCTTGTGTACCAGTAGGGGCAGACACATCGGTCTGCCCCCGTTCTGTCAGGGCGCACACACAGGTGCGCCCCTACGAACAATTCCTTACATCGACTGGGTTGCTTCGGGGGTGGCTTCCGGCAGTTCTTGCTGCACGGTGATGTCGCCCGAAATGATGCCCGCCACCGCGTCGTCGGCTGCCGCCTTGACTTCGTCGGGCAGCTCGACCTTGCCGTAAGCGAAGATCAAGCCCTTGTTCTCCAGTGTGAGCGTGTAGACAGTGCCGCCCATTGTGCCCGCCTGGATTTTCTCGATCATGTCGGTCAGCGACGGCTTCCAGTCGTAGACCTGCGAGGCGACGACCGTCTCGGGCCACTGACCGCTCTGATCCCACTGCGTGCCGAACCAGTAGCCGCCCGCCGTCTGGATGGCGTCAATCGCGCCGACGACCTGCTGCGCCGAGCCGGTCAGCACGTCCGCGCCAGCGGCGATCTGTGTCTGCGCGACCTGCGCAGCGGCAGCGGTATCGCCAAAGCCGCCGGTGTAGGCAAGCAGCACGTTCGCGTCCGGGTTGGTCGCGGTCACGCCCTGCTGGAAGCCGTTGATGTAGAGCAGCGCGTCGCCTGCCGGGACGGGTCCGACGATGCCAATCGTGCCGGATTTGCTGAGCATGGCTGCCATCACGCCTTCGACGTAGCCGCCCTGTTCCGCGTCCGCCTGATAGGCGAAGACGTTGGTCAAGCCGACAGACTCACCCGTATCGGTAGCCGTGCCCCACGCGAACGCGGTGTCCGGGTAATCCGGCGCGATCTCGAACAGCGACGTGCCGTACTGCGTGCCGTGCGCGATGATCAGGTTGTAGCCCTCGTCGGCGTAGCCACGAATAGCGTCGCCAGCCGCCGTCACGTCGAACATGTTCTCGGAATAGTCAATCGTCATCGCGCTCTCGCCGCCCATATCCGCCTGAACGCCCTTGAGTCCCTCATACATTGCCTGGCTCCAGGACAGGTCGGTGATCGTGCTCGGCATGACGATGGCAACCTTGAACGGTGCATCCTGTGCAGCCGCGCTGCTCACGCTGACCACACCCATACTCAAAATGGCGATGAGCAGGAAAAACAGCAGGTATTTCTTCATCGTGTCTCCTCCATATTGCCCGATTAGTGACGGCGCGGTCGAAACCGACGCCGAAGGTAACCTTATCAGTTTTCGCCGCGCTGGAAGGGCTTGGTCAGGGCGGCAGGCGCCTGATGCTGGCGCTGGCGCGCGAAGACCAGCACGAGAATCGTCAGGATGTAGGGCACCATGATCAGCAGGTTTGACGGAATCGCTGCCCCGCCGATCTGCACGTTCAAAATCTGCGCCCAGATTTGCAGGTTGTTGGCGATGCTGAACAACAGCGCGCCGAGCATGACCCGGAACGGTGACCAGCCGCCGAAGTAGACCAGCGCGACGGCGATGAAGCCTGCGCCCTGCGTCATGTTCTCCTGAAAGATCGGCGTGGCGGCAATCGAGAGCGATGCCCCGGCGATGCCCGCCATCATGCCGCCGAAGATCACGGTCATGTAGCGCACCAGCACGACGTTAACGCCCATCGAGTCGGCGGCGGCGGGGTTCTGCCCGACCGCGCGGATTTGCAGTCCCCAGGTCGTCCGGTTGAGCACCCAGGTGGCAATCGGCACGAGCGCAAAGGCGACGTAGACCAGGATATTCTGCTGGAACAGGATTTTGCCGATGATCGGCAGGTCGCTGAGCATGGGGATGTAGATCGGCTGGAAGCCTAAGCCCTGCGCCGTAATCACGCCGCCCGCCAGCAGCCGGAAAAGCAGGCTGGACAGACCCAGCCCGAACAGCGTGAAGCCAATCCCGCTGATGCCCTGCTCGGCTTGCAGCGTCACGCTGACGACCGCCATCGCCAAGCCCATGACGCCGCCGACCAGCGCCGCTACCAGCAAGCCGATCACCGGGCTTCCGCCCAATCCCTGCGGCGAGACGACGTAGATCGCGCAGAAGGCGCCCATCAGCATCATGCCTTCGACGCCCAGGTTGAGCACGCCCGACCGCTGCACGAAGACCTCGCCCAGCGCGGCGAACAGGAACGGCGTGGCGAACAACAGCGTGAGCGGCAATGCCTGAACCAGCACCTGACCGAGATTCATGTAGCTGCCTCCGGCGCGGGCTGGACGACTTCCGGCGGGGTGGGGGTGGTGGTCACCTCGCGCGCTTTGCGGCGCGCGTTGTAGCGGCGGATGAAGAAATCGCTGCTGACGACGAAGATCACGATCAAGCCTTGCAGCGCCGTGACCGTCGCGGATGGCACCTGCATGGTGCGCTGCATCTTGTCCGCGCCGACCAGCAGCGCGCCGAACAGGAACGCCGACGGGATCGCGCCGATGGGATGCAGCCGCCCGAACAGCGCCACGACGATCCCGGAGAAGCCGTAGCCAACGGCGAAGCCCTCGACCATGCGGTGGTTGATGCCCGTAAGTTCGGTTGCGCCCGCCAGCCCTGCCAGCCCGCCGCTGAGGACGAGCGACAGCATGACGTAGCGCGATACGGAAATCCCGGCATAGCGCGAGGCGAACTGGTTCAGCCCGACGGCACGAATTTTGTAGCCGATGCTCGTGCGCCACAGCAGCACGTAGACCAGCACCGCCATCACCAGCCCGATGAACAGCCCGATGTTCAACTGCGAAGGCGGCGCGAGCCGCGCCAGCCACGAGCCATCGGGAATCTGCGCCGACTGTGGGATGCGCGTCCCCTTCTGGACTTCCGCCGGGTCGATCATCGGTCCGCTGAGCAGGAAGATCAGCAGTTGGGTGGCGATCTCGTTCATCATGACGGTGCTGAGGATTTCGTTCACGTCGAAGTGGGCTTTGAGATAGCCGGGGATACCGCCCCAGACCGCGCCCGCCAGAAAGCCGACGATCAGCGTCAGCAGCGCCAGCAGCGGCGCGGGCAGCGTATTGCCGACGGCGAGCGAGAACGCCGCCGCCCCGACCGCGCCGACGAAGACCTGCCCCTCCGCGCCGATGTTGATCACGCCGCCGCGAAAGGCGATGCAGATGCCGACGGCGATGATCAGCAGCGGGGTCGCCCGCGTGAGCGTGCGGAACAGGCTCGCCTGATTGCCGAACGCCCCGTCGATCATGGTGGCGTAGGCTTTGATCGGGTCAGCGCCGAGGATGAGCAGCAGGATCGCCCCGGCGGCGAGCGCCAGCACGACGGCGACGATGGGAGCGAGGGCGACGATCAAATCGCCGCGTGAGAAAGTGAGTTTCAGCCTCATGGAAGGAATTTGTACCCAAAAACAATCTTTAAATCTACAACAGGACTGCGCCTTTCGATTTGGTAATATTCAACAAACGGCAGCGGCGCTTTTGTTCATCTTTGCCCATAACTATAGCGCCTTCGCTGGCTTGTTCCAACAGAGGGGATAGGTTAAACTCGTCTTACTTTTCGTAAGCTGGATACGTGATGGACATCTGGAAGCATTATTACACCCCGGCTACGGTCGAGGAGGCGCTGCGCTTGCTGGAAGAGCACGCGGGCAACGCGCGCATCATCGCCGGGGGCACGGATTTGCTGATCGATCTGCAATTCGACGGCGAGAAACGCAAGCTCGACGCGCTGGTCGACCTGACGCGCGTCGCCGAGATGACCCGCATCGACGAAAGCGACGGCGTCTGCACGATTGGCGCGGCGGTGACGCATACGGCAATCACGCAGTCGGCGCTGCTGGAAGCGCGCGCGACCTGTCTGGTCGAAAGCTGCGGCGTGGTCGGCGGACCGCAGGTGCGCAACGTGGCGACGTTGGGCGGTAACGTGGCGCACGCCCTCCCGGCGGGCGACGGGACGACCTCGCTGATGGCGCTCGACGCCGAAGCCGATGTCGCCTGGGGAGACGGGCGGCGCGAATGGCTGCCGCTGGCGAAGCTGTTCAAGGGACCGGGCATTTCGGCGCTCGATTCGAGCCGCGACGTGCTGGTCGGCTTTCGCTTCAGGCTGTGCGGCGCGCGCGAGGCGACCGCTTTCCACCGCATCATGCGACCGCAGGGCGTGGCGCTGCCTGTGCTCGGATGTGCGGTCTGGGTTCACCTGAGCGAAGATATGGCGTATTATGAAGAGGTGCGCGTAAGCATTGCGCCGGTCGCCCCGACGCCAGTCCTGGCGGAAGCGGTGAGCGCGGCGCTGCGCGGGCAGCCGATCAACGACGAAACGCTGGAACGGGCGGTCGAGGCGGCACACGACTCGCTCAAACCCCGCACGAGCAAATATCGCGCGACGGGGGACTATCGCCAGCACATGATCGGCACGCTGCTGCGGCGGACGCTGCCGCTGGCGGTCGAGCGCGCGCGCACGGGTGTCGCACACGCCGAAGGTGTCGGGATGGGATAAACGATAATGGCAATCGTCGATGGCGCAACTTTGAAGAAACTGCTCCGCGAGAACCCGGACGAAGCGCTGCGGGTGCTCGAACACGATTTGTTCGGCATGATGTCGGTGATTCACGGCGGCGCGCTGCTGCTCAGCGAGGATTTGCAGCAGTCGGAAGCCGATATTCTGTCGAAACTGGAGACGCTGCAACAAATCGCCGACGTGGTGCTACACGAAGCGCTGCGCGCGCAAGCGTATCTGGACGATCTGCGGACGGCGGAAGCCTAGCACGCGGTTCGTGTAGACAATCCAACGAGAGAATTGCGGTAGGGGCAGGTTTCAAACCTGCCCCTACGAACCGTCGGAACGAAGCAATAGCGGTGAGGTATTCAGATATGGCGGAACTGCGACTTACTGTTAACGGAATCGAGCGCACGCTCGACGTGCCGCAGTCGCGCACGCTGGCGGAAGTGCTGCGCTACGACCTCGGCTTGACCGGGACGAAGATCGGCTGCAACGAAGCCGAGTGCGGCATCTGCACCGTCCACGTCGACGGCACGCCGGTCGATTCGTGCGTCTACCCGGCATTCAAGGCGCAGGGATGCAGCGTCCTGACGATTGAAGGCATGGCGCAGGGCGAACAACTGCATCCGCTTCAGGAAGCCTTCATCGATCACGGCGCGGTGCAGTGTGGCTTCTGCACGCCCGGCTTGATCATGAACGCGGCGGCGCTGCTCGACCATAACGCCGATCCCGACGACCGCGCCATCAAGGTCGCGCTCAAGGATACCTACTGCCGCTGCACGGGCTACACCAGCGTGATCACCGCCATCAAGTCGGCGGCGGCGAAGAAGCGCGGCGAGGCGGCGCTCGCGGTCAACGAGCCGCAGGTGATCGAGCCGCTCAAGTCGGTCGGTCACAACGAGAAGGTGCAGGACATCGTGGATCGCGTCACGGGGCGCGCCAAGTACACCGACGACTACACTTTCGATGGGATGCTCTATGCGCGCACACTGCGCTCGCGCTATCCGCACGCGAAGATTGTGAGCATCGACACGCGCGCGGCGAAGGCGCTGCCCGGCGTGCGCGCCGTTCTGACGCACGAGGACATACCCGGCGAGAATATTCACGGGTTGGTGCATCTCGACTGGCCCGTTCTGGCGGGCGACAAGGTGCGCTACATGGGCGATCCGGTCGCCATCGTCGCGGCGGACACGCAGGCAATCGCCGACGAAGCGCTTGACCTGATCGAAGTCGAATACGAGCCGCTGCCCGTCGTGGCGGATCCGGTTTACGCGCACCAGCCGGACGCGCCGCTGGTTCACGAGGACTGGGAAGGCGGCAACCTGCTCAAGCACATCAAGGTGCGGCACGGCGACATGGCAAAGGGCTTCGCCGACGCCGACGTGATCGTCGAGCGAACGTACCGCACCGCCACGACCGAGCACGCTTTTCTGGAGCCGGAGTGCGCGATTGGCGTCCCGGCGGGCTACGATGACCAGCACGAGAAGCTGACGATCTACGTCGGCTCGCAGATTCCCTATCAGGATCGCAGCCAGATCGCGGGGGCGCTCGGCGTGCCGGAGGAATCGGTGCGCGTCAAGGGCTGCCTGATCGGCGGCGGCTTCGGCGGCAAGGAAGACATCGCCGGGCAGATTCACGTCGCGCTGCTGGCGACGGTCACCAATCGCCCGGTCAAGATGCTCTACACGCGCCAGGAATCGCTGCTGTTCCATCCCAAACGCCATGCGACTGTGATCCGCATCAAGACCGGGGCGCGGCGCGACGGCAGGCTGACGGCGGTCGAAGCCGAGCTGTACGGCGACGGCGGCGCTTATGCCAGCCTGAGCGACAAGGTGATGACGCGCGCGACCACCCACGCGACGGGTCCCTACGACGTGCCCAACGCGAAAATCGACTGCTTCGCCATGTATACCAACAACCCGCCGAGCGGCGCGTTTCGCGGCTTCGGCGTGACGCAGAGCGCCTTCGCCGTCGAGCAGAATATGGACATGGTGGCGCAGGAACTGGGCATCGACCCGGTGGAATTCCGGCGCATCAACGCTCAGAAAGTCGGCGTGACGACGGCGACCGGGCAGCTTCTGCGCGAGAGCGTCGGCTTGCTCGATACGCTCGACCTGTGCGAGCGCGACATGCACGGCGGCTTGAACGGCAATTTCCGCTGGTCGTGGCGCGAGGGCGACCTGGCGTATGCCTGGGGCGTCGCCTGCGCCTACAAGAACACCGGCTTGGGCGGCGGCGCGCCGGATCGCTCGGATGCCGAGGTCGAGGCGTTCGAGGACGGCATGGTCGAAGTGCGCACCTCGTCGGCGGACATGGGGCAGGGCTTGAGTACTGTGCTCGCGCAGTGCGCCGCCGAGGAGCTTGGCTTGCCCTTCGGGCAGGTGCGCGTGCTGCTCTCGGACACCGATTTGACGCCGAACGGCGGTCCGACCACCGCCAGCCGCCAGACCTACATGAGCGGCAACGCCGTGCGCATCGCCGCCGCCAACCTGCGCGAGATGCTGACGAAAGTCGTCGCGGAGGAACTCGACTGCCCGCCGGAGCATGTCCGCTTCGAGGAAGGGCTGGCGCACCGCAACGGTACGTCGGTCAAATTCGGCGACGTGATCAAGCTGGCGCACAAACAGGGCATGGACACCAAAATCCTGCAAGAATACTACGGTCCCAAAACGCAGCCGCTGGGCACGGGCGGCGACATGCACTTCGCCTTTTCCTACGCCACGCAGATGGCGCTGGTCTCGGTCGATACGACGACGGGTGAGGTCAACGTCCACAAAATCCTGTCGGCGGCGGACGTGGGGCGGGCGATCAATCCGCTGCAAACGCAGGGGCAGATCGAGGGTGGCATCATCATGGCGATGGGCAACGCGCTGACCGAAGCCTTCATCGTCGAGGACGGCGTGCCCTGGTCGACGCTGCTGGCGCGCTACAAGATGCCGAGCATCAAGCACACGCCGGAGATCGTCAGCCACCTGGTCGAGCACAAGACCGCCGATGGTCCCTACGGCGCGAAGGGCGTCGGCGAACTGCCGTCGATCAATACGTCGCCCGCCATCGCCAACGCCATCTACAACGCCGTCGGCGTGCGGATTTTCTCGCTGCCGGTCGATCAGGATGCGCTCTACCGGGCGATGGTCGGCGGACAGAGCGAAGTTTACAGCGCATGGCAGGACGTGAAGTAGCGGATAGCGGTCAGCTTTCAGCAGTCAGCTCTTCAGCGGTGATCTTTAGGGTGTGCGTCATAACGTACACCCTGTTTTGTGCGTGTTTCCGCAATATAGGTGACAATATGAAGACATCTGAACTGTGGGGCGACGGAACGCCGGACGCTCAAAGTATCTGGCTAAACGTTCAAGCCCGCTGAAGCGGGCTGTTTTGAGCCGACTTCAGTCGGCTTGAGTTCGTAGCCGGAGGTTTGAACCTCGGCGGCACGTCGCTCCATCAATATGAATGAGGTAAATCGAAACGTGGCGCTTATTTCCAACGACAAACATCTCCGCGTGGTACAAGGCGGCGCGCCCGCGCACGCTGACAGCGACCTACGCGCCGCTCGGCTTGGCGGCGGTGATCGCCATTCAGGACGGCGTGTTCGACCTCGTGCGCTTCGTGCTGTCGCTGGTCGCCGCGCTGCTGCTGCAAATCGCCGCCAACCTGATCAACGAGTATTTCGACTTCCGGCGCGGCGCGGACGAACTGAAGACGGCGGGGCAGGGCATGATCATCAAGAACGCCGTGCTGACGCCGCGCGACGTGCTGATCGGCGCTGTCGTGACGGTCGTCATCGCCGTGATCATCGGGCTGTACCTGCTCACGCAAACGGGCTGGCTGCTGTTCTGGATCGGCTTGGGCGGCGTGCTGGTCGTCATCACCTATACGGCGGGTCCCCTCCCGCTGGCGTATCTCGGCTTGGGCGAAATCGCCGTCTTCATCTTCATGGGTCCGCTGATGGTGCTGGGCGCGTACTACGTCATGGCGCGCGACTTTAGCTGGACTCCGGTCGTCGCCGGGCTGCCGATTGGCTTCATGGTCGCGGCGATCCTGCACGCCAACAATGTCCGCGATCTGGACGCCGACCGAGCCGTCAACAAACGCACGCTGGCGGTGCAACTTGGAAGGCACGGCGCACGTATAGAGTATGTGATACTGGTCGGCGGCGCTTACGTGATGGTCGCTGTGCTGATCCTGCTCGGCGTGATGCCCGTGACGACCCTGCTGGTGCTGATCACGCTGCCGGAAGCCTACCGCCTCAACCAGATCGTCGCGTCCAGCGAAGACGTGCCGCTGCTGCATCAGGCGATGGGGCGGACGGCGAAGCTGCACGGGCAGTTCGGGCTGTGGCTGGTCGTCGGCTGGGCGCTGGCGCTGATGCTTCGAGCGCTTGGCTTTTAGCAGTTAGCGATTAGCAGGTTTCCCGATGCGTCGGTGTGCTAGTCGCTGACCGCCAATAGCTAATTGCTCTTTCAGGGAGGGGAAAATGGCTCGAAATTTCATCATCCGTCTGGTCATCAACGCGATTGCGCTCTACGTGACTGCGTCCATACTTCCCGGCATCCAGATTGCCAACAACGATGTCGGCACGCTGATCGTGATCGCGCTGGTCTTCGGCATCATCAACGCCTTCATCAAGCCCATCGTCAAGCTGCTGACCTGCCCGCTGGTGATCCTGACGCTCGGCTTGTTCATCTTCGTGATCAACGCGCTGATGCTGCTGCTGACGGCGGCGATTGTGCCGGATCGTCTGGTGATCGACGGCTTCGGCTCGGCGCTGCTGGGCGGCATCGTCATGGGCGTCGTTGCCATCGTCGTCGAATGGATACTCGACCAGCTTGGCTTGGACGAGGGTTAAAAGACAGGGCGCACAGCCGTGCGCCCCTACACGCACGATAATCAGGCGTAGCGCTGCCGGATCGTCGGGATCAGGTAGTCGCGGAACGCTGTATCGAGGTCGTATTCGGGCTGCCAGCCCCAATCGCGGCGGGCGGCGCTGTCATCGACCTGAGCCGCCCAGGTATCGACAATTGCCTGCCGCCGAATATCCGGCTGCTGAAAGTCGATCTGCGCGGCGGGGAACGCCTGCCGCACGATCTGCGCGATTTCCTCGGCTGATGGGTTGAAGCTGGTCACGTTGTAGACGTGACGACTGAGGCGCTGGGCAGGCGCGTCCGCCAGCATCAGCAGCGCGCGGATGGCGTCCGGCATCGCCATGAACGGGATGCGCGTCTCCGGGCGCACGAAGCTGCGATACGGCTCGCCCTGCGCGGCGGCGTGGATCATCTCCGGTGCGTAGTCGCTCGTGCCGCCGCTGGGCACCGTGATCGCGCTGATCAAGCCGGGGAAGCGCAGCGCGCGGAAGTCGAGCGTATACGGCTCCGGCGCGGCGGCAAGCTGGCGATAATGCTCGGCGTAGTAGCGCCCCAGATGCTCGCAGTAGAGCTTGTTGCAGCCGTACATGGTCGTCGGCTGGCAGAATTGATCCTCGCTGACGGGCGGCGCGCCGTCCTTCGTGGCTAAATCCGGCAGCCCGTAAACCGCAATCGAGCTGGGAAACAGGAATTTGACGCGGTAGCCGAGCGAGCGCGACTGCTCGACCGCCAGATGGAGCATATTGAGCGTGCCCTCGACGTTGACGCGGTGCGCCGCTTCTGGCGTGAACTCGGCGCGCGTCGAGAGCAGCGCCGCCAGATGGAAGATCGTGCCGATTTCGTAGCGGCTGGCGATGCGCTGGATCAGGTCTTGATCGAGGATGTCGCCGACCAGCGTCGCCCGGACTTTCCCGCGCAGCGCGGGATCAAGCTCCACCACGTCGAGCGCCAGAATGTCCTGGTCGCCCGCCGCGCTCAGCCGCTCGATCAGCCCGTGCCCGACTTCGCCATTCGCCCCGGTGATCAGGACGACTTTTTTGCGGATTGCTGCCATTAGTGAATCACACCCAGCGCTTTCCCAACCAACTCGAAGGCGGCGAGCGCCTGTTCAAGATCGTCCTGCGAATGCGCGGCGGTGTTCATCACACGGATGCGCGCCGCGCCTTTGGGCACGGTGGGATAGCCGATTGCCATCGCAAAGATGCCGTTCTCGAACAGCTTGCGGCTGAACTGCTGCGCCACCGGCGCTTCGCCGAGCATGACCGGGATGATCGGCGTCTCGCTGTGCCCTACGTCGAAGCCGAGCGCTTTCATCTCGCGCTTCATCAGGTCGGCGTTCGCCCACAGCCGCCGCACCAGCTCGTCGGAGCTTTCGAGGATGTCGACGGCGGCGAGGCAGGCGGCGGCGTCCGGCACGGTCATGGCGCTGGAGAACAGGAACGGTCGCCCGCGCTGGCGCAGCCAGTCGACGATCACCTGCTTGCCCGCCACAATCCCGCCGACCACGCCGAAGGCTTTGCTCATCGTGCCGATTTCGACATCGACCCTGCCGTGCAGGTCGAAGTGATCGACGATGCCGCGACCACCTTTGCCGAGCACGCCTTCGCCGTGCGCGTCGTCCACCATCAGCAGAATGTCATGTTCCTCGGCGATGTCGACCAGCGCGGGCAGCGGCGCGATGTCGCCGTCCATGCTGAAGACGCCGTCGCTGACGATCAAGCGGTGATTGTATTCGGTCGTCTCGGCGATCTGGCGGCGCAGGTCGTCGGGATCGTTGTGCGCGTAGGCGACGATCTGCGCGCGGCTGAGGCGGCAGCCGTCGATGATGCTGGCGTGGTTCAGTTGATCCGAGAAGATCACGTCGCCTTTGCCGACCAGTGCCGGGATGGTCGCCAGGTTCGCCGTGAAGCCGCTTTGCAGCGTGATCACGGCTTCGGCGCGCTTGAATTCCGCGAGGCGCTGTTCAAGCTGGACGTGCAGGCTCATCGTCCCGGCAATCGTGCGCACCGCGCCGGGTCCGATGCCGTATTCGTCAATCGCGCGCTTGGCGGCGTCGCGCAGGCGGGCGTCGTTCGCCAGCCCCAGATAGTTGTTGGCGCAGAAATTGATCACCGGCTTGCCGTCGACCACGATGCGCCCGTCCATCGGGCTTTCAATCGTGCGGATGGTGTTGAACAAGCCCTGCTGCTTGAGCGCGGCGATTTCGTCAGCGATCCATTGCGTTTTTTCAGCCATAACGTGTGGTTCTCCCGGACAAAAGAAATCTATACGCGAGAATTCGTAGGGGCGTTCAATTGAACGCCCCTACATTGTGCCGCAAATTCACTCCGGCGGGTGAGTCGCTATTCCGCGCCTTCGCGCAGCAGCCGCACAGTTGTCTCCGCCAGCAGCGCCGCGCCGACCTTGAAGGCGCTCTCGTTCAGGTCGAACTTGGGGTTGTGATGCGGGCGGTTGAGGCTGTCGTACTTCGCGCCCAGCCGGAACATCGCGCCGGGCGCTTCGCGGGTCATGTAGCTGAAATCTTCGCCGCCCATACCCGGTCGGCTTTCGAGCAGGCTGTCGTCGCCGAACAGGTCGCGCGCCGCCTGACGAATCACCGACGAGACTTCCGGCGCGTTGTAGGTCGAGGGGCAGCCTTTGCGCAGGTCGAGCTTATAATCGCCGCCGAACGCCTTGACGACGCTGAGCGCTGCTTCCAGTTCTGCCCACAACTGGTGGCGCGTCTCGTCGTCGTAGCTGCGCATCGTCCCGCTGATCTTGACCTCGTCGGGGATGACGTTGGTGGCGGTGCCGCCGTGAATCGAGCCAATCGTGACGACCGCCGGATGCACCGGGTCGATCCGACGAGAGCGGATGCCCTGAATCGCGTTGACCACCTGCGCGACCATGAAGATCGGGTCGATCCCGTTATTGGGGCTGGCGGCGTGGCAGCCCTTGCCGATGATCGTCGCGTAGAAATCGTCGACCGCTGCCGTCATGTATCCGTCGTTGATGACGATCTTCCCGGCGGGCAGGTCGCTGGCGACGTGCAGCGCGATCACCCGATCCACGTCCTTGAGCGCGCCGTCCTCGATCATGCGCTGCGCGCCGCTTTTCTGGTCTTCGTCGGCGGTTTCTTCGCAGGGCTGGAAGAAGAAGCGGATTTCACCGGCAGGGCGGTTGGGCATTTGCGTGAGGATGCGGGCGACGCCGAGCAGCATCGCCGTGTGCGAGTCGTGCCCGCAGGCGTGCATGACGCCTGCGTTCTGCGAGACGTAGGGAACGTGATTCGCTTCCAGAATGGGCAGGGCGTCCATGTCGGCGCGGATGCCGACGACGGGCTTGCCTTCGCCCAGAATGGCGACGACGCCGGTTTTCCCGACCCCGGTCATCACTTCCAGCCCCATATCGCGCAGTTCATTGGCGACGATGCCCGCCGTGCGATATTCCTGAAAGCCGAGTTCGGGGTGCATGTGGAAATCACGCCGCCATGCGATGATCTGATCCTCTAAAGCGGTCGCGCGCTCTACCAGCGGGGTTGTGGACATATGCGGGTCTCCTAAACTTTGGCGAGTTTGCGTTACAATCGAAGCCAGTCTCTTGATCATCAGTCGCGCAACCGGGTCGTCGAACGCCGCTTGAGGCGGGCGTCGGTTGTTCGGCTTCGCACATTATAGCCTGCCGGACGAGACTTCAGAAGGAATTGGTATGTATGACCTGATTGTGATCGGGGCGGGAGCGGTCGGCAGCGCGGCGGCGTATCACGCGGCGAAAGCCGGGCGGCGCGTCCTGCTGCTGGAGCAGTACGCCATTGACCACGAGCGCGGGAGTTCGCACGGCTACTCGCGCATCATTCGCTACGCCTACGATCATCCGATCTACGTCGGGTTGATGAAAGCGGCGTTCCCGGCGTGGCGCGCGCTGGAGGAAGACAGCGGCGAGACGCTCTACCTGCGCACGGGCGGGCTGGATTTCGCGCCGCCGGGCGAGCCGATGTTCGTCAGGATGGTGGACAGCCTTGCCCAGACGAACATCCCGCACGAGGTCATCAGTCCCGCTGAAGCGCAGGCGATCTTTCCGCAGTTCACGCTCGACGAGAACATGGTCGTGCTTTATCAGGCGGACGCGGGCGTGCTGCGCGCCTCGCTGGCGGTGAAGACACACGTGCGCCTCGCGCAGCGGTACGGCGCGGACGTGCGCGACAACACGCCCGTGCAGTCGATCACGCCGACGAGCGACGGCGTGGAAGTTAAAACGGCGACGGAGACTTTCAGCGCGGCGCGGCTGGTGGTCGCCTCCGGCGCGTGGATGAAGACGATGCTGCAACCGCTGGGAGTCGACCTGCCGCTGCAACCGATTTCGCCGCAGGAGAATTACTACACGCCGCTCGACGACCCGGCGCAGTTCGCGCCGGAGCACTTTCCCGGTGTGGATCGGGCATTTGCAGGCGCAGTACGGCAACATCGTCTACGGGCTGCCGTCGGTAGACGGCTCCGGCGTCAAGATCGGGCTGCACACCGGCAAGCCGATTGATCCCACCAGCCCCGACCGCACCCCCGATCCGCAGGTTTCCGCCGACATGCGCGAGTTCGCCCGCCGCTACATTCCGGCGGCGGCGGGGGAGCTGGCGTCCAGCCGCGCCTGCCTGTACACGATGACGCCGGACGAGCATTTCATCCTCGACCGCCATCCCGGCTATCCACAGATCATCATCGCCTCGTGCTGCTCCGGGCACGGCTTCAAGTTCAGCACGCTGCTGGGCAGCATCCTGAGCGACCTCGCCTTCGACGGCAGCACGCCGCACGACATCAGCCTGTTTCGCCTGTCACGCTTTGAGGGAGTCACATCATAGAAGACCTACGCTCGCAGTTTCTGATCGATCCGGGAGTCGTGTTTCTCAATCACGGCTCTTTTGGTGCTTGCCCGAAGCCCGTGTTCGAGACCTACCAGCGTTGGCAGCTTGAACTCGAACACCAGCCGGTCGAGTTTCTTGGTCGCCGCATCGAGGGGCTGCTGGACGAGGCGCGCGCGAAGCTGGCGGCGTACATCAATGGCGCGCCGGAAAATCTCGTCTTCGTGCCCAACGCCACGTCGGGAGTCAACGTCGCGGCGCGCTCGCTGCGCTTGCAGCCCGGCGACGAAATCCTGACCACCGATCAGGAATACGGCGCGTGCAGCTACTCCTGGCAGCACAACTGCGAGCGCACCGGAGCGAAGTACGTCGTCCAGCCGATGCCGCTGCCGATGACTACGCGCGAAGCCTTCGTCGAGCAGTTCTGGCAGGGCGTTACGCCGCGCACCCGCGTGATCTACATGAGTCACATCGCCTCACCGACCGCGCTGATCTTCCCGATTGAAGAAATCTGCCGCCGGGCGCGCGACGCCGGGATCATCACCGTGATCGACGGGGCGCACGCGCCGGGGCAAATTCCGCTGGACATGGCGCGCATCGGCGCGGATTTCTACACGGGCAACTGCCACAAGTGGATGTGTACGCCCAAAGGATCGGCGTTTCTCTACGTGCGCCCGGAATACCAGACGCCGATTGAGCCGGTGATCATCAGTTGGGGCTGGTACGACGATGCTGATTTCGTCACGCGCAACCAGCGTCAGGGCACGCGCGACCCGGCGGCTTATCTCACCGTCCCGGCGGCGATTGACTGGATGCAGGCGCACGACTGGGATGCGGTGCGCGCCCGCTGTCATGCGCTGGGCGTCGAGCTGCGCGAGCAAATCGCCGAGTGGAGCGACCTGCCGACGATTGCGCCGGACACGTGGTTCAGCCAGATGTTCACGGCGCTGCTGCCTCCCTGCGATCCCGAATTGGTCAAGCGGCGGCTTTATGACGAGTACCGCATCGAAGTGCCGCTGACCCATGCGGACGGTCACGAGGCGATCCGCGTTTCACTGCAAGGCTATAATACCCGTGAAGATGGTCAGAAATTGTTGGGGGCGCTCCGGGAGATTATCACCTGAACCCATACGTCGAAATCCTGCTGAGGACGACAGCGCTGATTGGCGGGTTTTTCATCGTCGCATCGACTTTTCTGTCGGCGGTGAAGACTTTCGTCATGCCGCGCAACTCGGAAGAATGGCTGACGACGACCCTCTTTCGAGCGGTGCGCGCGGTCTTTTTGCTGCGCCTGCGCCGTGTGACGACCTACGAGGATCGGGATCGCGTGATGGCGCTGTACGCTCCGCTGACGCTGCTGCTGCTGCCGGGCTTGTGGGTCGCCGCGATCATGATCGGCTACGTCTTCATGTACTGGGCGATTGAGCCGCGCCCGCTGTACGACGCCTTCAGCCTGAGCGGATCGTCGCTGCTGACGCTCGGTTTCACCAAGACCGAAGGCATCGTCTCGCTGCTGCTGGAATTCTCGGAGGCGGTGCTGGGGCTGACCATGATCGCCCTGCTGATCGCCTACCTGCCGACGATGTACTCGGCGTTCTCGCGGCGCGAGGCGATGGTCGCCCGGCTGGAAGTGCGCGCCGGGTCGCCGCCGTCGCCGGTGGAACTGCTCAGCCGCGCCTGCCGCATCAAGGGACTGGACGAACTGACTGCGCTGTGGGAGGCGTGGGAAGTCTGGTTTGTCGAAGTCGAGGAGAGCCATACCTCGCTGGCGGCGCTGATCTTCTTTCGCTCGCCGCAGACGACGGTCTCGTGGCTGACGGCGGCTGGCATCATCCTCAACTCGGCGGCGCTGCTGGCGTCGAGCGTCGACGTGCCCAACAACCCGCAGGCGCAGTTGATGATCCGCTCCGGTTACGTGGCGCTGCGCCGCATCGCCGACGTGTTTTCGGTCGACTACGATCCCAATCCTGCGACGGATGACATCATCAGCGTCGCGCGGCAGGAATTCGACGACGTGTACGATCAACTGGTGGCGAACATGGTGCCCGTCAAAGCCGACCGCGAGCAGGCGTGGCGCGATTTTCGTGGCTGGCGAGTTAACTACGACCGCGTGCTGCTGGCGCTGGCGGCGCTGACGATGGCGCCCTATGCCCAGTGGGTGTCGGATCGCTCGCTGCCGCGCGGCACGATGTTCCGTCGGCGGCAGAACGGCAGCAGCGGCGGCGGACGATAGCGACGGTTCACGCAGTTAGCTTCAGTACCTACACGATTGTTGCCGGGGCGTACAGGATTGGTCTCGGCACCAAATTGCAGATTTTCCCCTGACCAACTCGTGAAAAAAGCCTGCGTCCGCGTTATATTTCAGACTTGATTGAATCGGGTTACTACATTTTGAAGAGGTCCTCTTTATGTACACTTTGCCTGAAATTAAGCAGCCGCCTCGTGTTCAGCCGGGAGAGGCGATCCTCGTCGCCAGCGGCGACCTGCGCCTCGCCGCCAACCAAACCTGCTGGGCGGCGCAGTCCGAGATGGAGCGCAAGGTGATCGACGCCTTCGCGCGCGAAGGGATGACGGTCAAGCGCGGGCATCCTTACGATCCCGAATTGAAGCACGGCTTCATCTGGAACCAGCGCATGGGCATGGACGTGTTCGAGGGCATCGATCCCGACGCGCCGCTGATCGTCGCCGAAGCCGTCTGGCAATATTCGCATCACGTGCTGGCGGGGCTGCGCAGCCATCGCGGACCGATCCTGACCGTCGCCAACTGGAGCGGGCAGTGGCCCGGGCTGGTGGGGATGCTCAACCTGAACGGTTCGCTGACCAAAGCCGGAGTCCCCTACAGCACGATCTGGAGCGTCGACTTCACCGACGATTTCTTCCTGAACGGGATTCGCCAGTGGATCAAGGAAGGCAAGATCACCCACGACACCAGCCACGTGCGCGACCTCAACCGCAGCACGCTGCCGCAAGACGAACGCGCGCTGGGCGAAGCGCTGGCGCGCCAGCTTGCCCGCGACAAAGCCATCATCGGCATTTTCGACGAGGGCTGCATGGGCATGTACAACGCCGTGATTGACGACGAACTGCTCAACCCGGCGGGCATCTTCAAGGAGCGCCTGAGCCAATCGGCGCTGGTGGCGAAGATGCGCACCGTCACCGATGAAGAAGCGCAAAAAGCGCGTAGTTGGCTGGATGCGCGCGGCGTAACTTTCAAGACAGGCAGCGACCCGGATACCGAACTGACCGATGCGCAAATCCACGAACAGATGAAGATGTACATCGCTGCTGTGCGCATCGCCAACGAATTCGGCTGCGCCGCCATCGGCATTCAGTATCAGCAGGGGTTGAAAGACATGGTTCCCGCGTCCGATCTGGCGGAAGGCTTGCTCAACAACGTCGAGCGACCGCCGGTCTACGATGCCGACACGGGCGAAGAGCTGTTCGCGGGCAAGGCGCTGCCGCACTTCAACGAGGTGGACGAAGGCGCAGCGGTCGACCTGCTGGTGACGAACCGCATCTGGACGGCGATGGGCTTCGACCCGGCGAGCACGCTGCACGACCTGCGCTACGGTGAGCATTTCAAGGGCGACGGCGTGGACGATTTCGTCTGGGTATTCGAGATTTCCGGGGCTGCGCCTGCTTCGCACTTCATCAACGGCTACGCGGGCGCGGTCAGCGAGCGGCAGACGCCGATGTATTTCCGGCTGGGTGGCGGCACGCTCAAGGGCGTCAGCAAGCCCGGCGAGATCGTCTGGAGCCGCATCTTCGTCATGGGTGGGCGGCTGCACGCCGACCTCGGGCGCGGTACGGTCGTCAAGCTGCCGGACGAGGAGACTGAGCGGCGCTGGCGCATCACCACGCCGGAGTGGCCCGTCATGCACGGTGTACTGCACGGCGTCTCGCGCGATCAAATGATGGCGCGGCACAAAGCGAATCACGTCAACGTCGCCTACGCGCCGACGGCTGCTGACGCAGATCGGGCGCTGGCTGCCAAAGCCGCCATGCTCGCGGCGATGGGTATCGACGTGCATCTGTGCGGCGACGTGAAATAGCCGCTCATACGGACAATCCTGAGCGGTAAGGGTATGACATATCGCACCCTTACCGCTCGCACTTATTCCGAGGACACTATGACGGATGCACCAAGAATTTGCATGGTGGGCAGCTCGAATACCGACCTGATCGCCCGCGTGGATCGTCTGCCTGAGCCGGGCGAGACGCTGCACGGGCACGACTTTCGCGTCGGCTTCGGCGGCAAGGGGGCGAATCAGGCGGTGATGGCGGCGCGGCTGGGCGCTGAGGTGAGCGTCATCACCAAGCTGGGGCGCGACACCTTCGGCGAAGAGACGCTGTTCAATTACCGGCATCAGGGCATCGACACGGCGCACGTTTTGTTCGACGACAAACAGGCGTCCGGCGTGGCGCTGATC
The DNA here is from genome assembly GCA_963760975.1 of uncultured Chloroflexia bacterium. GTDB lineage: Bacteria > Chloroflexota > Anaerolineae > Aggregatilineales > Phototrophicaceae > Flexifilum. The sequence continues at coordinate 415,956 of CAVXEZ010000013.1, forward strand.
ACAGTCAACGAGAACAACGGACAAAATTCCATCGTGATCGCTCCCGGCGCAAACGATGCGTTGACGCCGGAAGACGTGGAAAGCGCGCGCAGCGCCATTACGCGCTCCCAGGTCGTGCTGTGCCAGTTTGAAATCCCGCTCAAGACCACGCTTGCCGCTTTACGCATCGCGCGGGAGGCGCATGTCACGACGGTGTTCAACCCGGCGCCCGCGCCCACCGACACCGAAGACGCGCTCGCCCTGACCGACATCCTGATCCCCAACGAAGTCGAGGCGGGCATGTTGGTTGGGCGAAAGATCGACGGCGACGATCAGGTGGTCGATGCGGCGCGAATGCTGCAACAACTGGGTCCCCGGATCGTCGTGATCACGCTCGGCAGCCGGGGCGTGCTGGTGGTCGAAGGCGATCACGAGCCGAAGTGGATCGCCGCCGAGAAGGTGGAAGCGGTCGATACGACCGGGGCGGGAGATGCTTTCGTCGGCAGCTTCGCCTACTTCTATGCTACCGGGCGCTCGGTGGTCGACTCGGCGCGGCGCGCGACGGCGATTGCGACGCGCTCGGTGCTCAAGCCGGGCACGCAGTCGTCGTTCCCCACCCACGACGAGATGCTGGCGCTGATCGAACACGAGTAGCGGAAACAAAAAACGGGTTCATCTCCAGTGAGATGAACCCGTTCGCGTTTAGCGGCTTGCGCTTAGTTATTGGCGGGGTTGCCGTTCGCCGTCTTGACGTGGATGACGCGCGGCTGCGCTTCCGCCGTCTTGGGCAGCGTCAGGCTGAGCACGCCGTTCTCAATCGTCGCCTCGACGGCATTGATGTTAACCGCCTGCGGCAGCCGGATGCTGCGCTGGAACTTGCCATAGCCCCGCTCCAGCATGAGCGCACGGCTGTTTTCCGGCGTGAACTGCTCAACCTCGCCGGAGATCGTCAGCACGCCGTCGTGCAGGCTGATGTTGACCGCATCGGCGTTTACGCCGGGCAGCGCGGCGTAAACCAGATACGCCTGATCGGTCTCGTGTACGTCGAGTGCCAGCGAACCTGTGTCGGCAGTGCGAGCGGTGCGCCAGGTCTCGTCAAACAGGCGATCCAGCGTGCCCTGCATCGATGCCATCTCACGAAGCGGATTCCAGCGAACAACGGTTGTCATGATTTCTCCTCCATACGTCGGGTCATGTTGTATTTTGTGTATACCCCAACGATAGAGGAGGTCTATAAGACGAACATCAGAGACCGCGTAAGAAATGTATAAGTGAAATCGGCTCCCAGCCCTCCGCGAGCGCCCCGGTTACTTTGAGGTGGTTTGACCCGCTGCGTCGCTTGAAGCAGCCGCCCGCTTGTGTTCGTGCGGGACGCGGGCGTACAGGCTGGTCATCTCCGCCAGCCGTCCTCTGGCAGGACCCTGCAACATGCGCTCGGTGAAGCGCCACGTCCAGTTGCCCGCCGCTTTGCCGGGCGTATTCATGCGCGCCTCCTCGCCCAGCCCCAGAATGTCCTGAAGCGGGATGATCGCCGTATGCGCCACCGACATCATCGCCAGACGGATCAGCTCCCAGTTCGGCTCGACGATGCGGCGGTCGAGGTAGCGCGACATGTGATTGCGGATCACGTCGTCGACCTCGTCGGTGAACCACCAGCCGTTGGTGGTGTTGTTGTCGTGGGTTCCCGTGTAGACAATCGAGTGTGGGCGATGATTGTGCGGCAGGAAGCGCGCCTCGCCTGTGAGGTCGCCCCAGGCGAACTGAAGGATGATCATCCCCGGCAGGTTGAGCGTGTCGCGCATGGCTTCGACCGGCGGCGTGATCACACCGAGGTCTTCGGCGATGATCGGCAGACCGCCGAGCGCCGCCTTGATCACGTTGAAGAAGGGCAAGCCGGGTCCGGGCATCCACTCGCCCTTGACCGCTGTCGGCTCGCTGGCGGGCACCGCCCAGAACGCCTCGAAGCCCCGGAAGTGGTCGATGCGCACCAGATCGACCTGCCTCAGCGTCGCCTTGAAGCGCAGAATCCACCAGCGGTAGCCGTCGCGCTCCATCGCCGTCCACTTGTAGAGCGGGTTGCCCCAGCGCTGCCCGGTCTCGCTGAAGTAATCCGGCGGCACGCCCGCGATGATGGTCGGGTTGCCGCTTTCGTCCAGGTAGAACAGATCGCGGTTCGCCCACACGTCCGAACTGTCGTGGGCGACGAAGATCGGAATATCGCCGATCAGGCGGACGCCGTTGTCGTTGGCGTAGGTCTTGAGCGCATCCCACTGGCGCGCGAACAGCCACTGGCGAAACTTGAACTGCTCGATGCGCTCGGCGTGGCGCGTCTCGGCGTCGACCATCGCCTGCGGCTCGCGCAGTGCTTCGTCGGCGTCCCACTCGACCCATGAGCGACCGCCGTATTCCTCCTTGAGCGACATGAACAGCGCGTAGTCGTCCAGCCAGGAGGCATTATCCTTGCACCACGCCAGAAAATCTTTCCCCTGCTTGTCGGTCGCTCCACGCGCGAAATTGGCGAACGCCAGATTGAGCATTTCCTCGTGATACGGGATCGTGCTGCCGAAGTCGGCGTACTGCGTGGGGAAGGGTGGCACGTCGGCGACATCCGCCGGGGCGAGCCAGCCTTCCTCGACCAGCACGTCGAGGCTGATCAGCATCGAGTTCCCGGCGAAGGCGGAGTGTGTCTGGTAAGGCGAGTCACCGTAGCCAGTGGGACCAAGCGGCAAGACCTGCCAGACCGACTGCTTCGCCGAAACCAGCCAGTCCACGAAACGATACGCCCACTCGCCCAGGTCGCCGATGCCGTAGCGCCCCGGCAGCGAAGTGGGATGAAGCAGAACGCCGCTGGAACGGGGGAAAAAGTCCATAATCAGTCCTTTCGTCGTCGCCACTGCCGCTAAACAATATCACAAAAACGCCGCCCGTGTGATATAGTTTCAGCGTCCTGTTGCGAAAAGCCTGTCGGATCAATGGAAATTCTCAAAGGCACGGTCGAGCGTATCACCTTTTACAACGAAGAGAACGGCTACAGCGTCGTCAAGATCAAAGCCGATAAGCGTTACCCCACCGCTGAAGCGCGCGACGGCATGATCACCGTCGTCGGCACGATGCCGGAAATCGGCGTGGGTGAAAGCATTCAGTTCGACGGCGATTGGGTCGAAGACCCGCGCTACGGCAAGCAGTTCCGCGCCGAGATGAGCACGCCGATCATGCCGACGACCGAATCCGGCATCGTCAACTACCTGAGCAGCGGCATCGTCAAAGGGATTGGACCCAAGACGGCGCAGAAGATCGTCGATTACTTCGGCACGGAGACGATTGAAGTCCTCGACAACCGCCCAGAGCGCCTGCACGAAGTACCGGGACTCAAGCGTGAGCTGGCGAAGAGCCTGATGATCGCCTGGGGGGAGAATCAGGCGATCCGCCAGACGATGATCTTCCTGCAAGGCTACGGCGTCACCAGCAAGATGGCGCAGCGCATCTACCAGCATTACGGCTTCAACACCATCGCTACCGTCAAAGACAACCCTTACGCGCTCGCCGACGAAGTGGACGGCATCGGCTTCATCCGCGCCGACGCTATCGCCCAGAATATGGGCATCGACGCGGATTCGTACAACCGCATCCGAGCGGGCGTGCATTACACCCTAAGCCAGTTGGCAAAGGAAGGGCACGTCTACGCGCCGCGCGACGTGCTGGCGGACAAGTGCGCCGAGATGCTCGCCATCGGCAACAGGGAGCGCATCGCCGAGGTTCTCGGTCAGGAGTTGATCACCCACCACCTGATTCACGATACGGTGATCAACGACTACGGCGAGGAGCTGGAAGCGGTTTATCTGCCGCCGTTCTTCCGCTCGGAGATCGGCGCGGCGAACCGCCTGCGCGACCTGGCGATGATGCCGTCGCCGATCATGGACGAGCTGCGCCACACCGATTGGGAGGAATTTCTGTCCGACCTCGCCGCCGACAACAACGTCGATCTGACCGACGAGCAGCAGGGCGCGGTGCAGGCGGCGCTGGCGAACAAAGTCTCGATCCTGACGGGCGGACCCGGCACGGGCAAGACGACCACGCTGCGTATGGTGATCCACGCGCTCGAAGCGCTCGACTTCAGCTTCGCGCTGGCGTCCCCGACCGGGCGCGCCGCCAAGCGCCTCGGTGAAGCGACCGAGCGCTCCGCCAGCACGATCCACCGGCTGATGGGCTACGTCCCCGGCGAGGGCTTCGTCTACGACGAGGACAATCCGCTCGACGTGGACATGCTGATCGTGGACGAGGCGTCGATGATCGACCTGATGCTGTTTCATGATCTGCTCAAGGCGCTCAAGGCGGAGACGCACCTGATGCTGGTCGGCGACGTGGATCAACTGCCGAGTGTCGGCGCGGGCAACGTCCTGCGCGACGTGATCGCCAGCGGGGTCGCGCACGTCACGCGCCTGAAGGTGATCTTCCGGCAGGACGAGGACAGCCACATCGTCGTCAACGCCCACCGCATCAACAACGGCGACGCGCCGTTCATGGACAACAACAGCCGCGATTTCTTCTTTTTCGGCGAGGAAGACCCGGTGCGCGCGGCGCAACTGGTGGTCGACATCGTCAAGAACCGCCTGCCGAGCAAGTTCGGCGTCGATCCGGTTGACGAGGTGCAGGTGATCGCGCCGATGTATCGCGGTCCGGTCGGCGTCCACGCGCTCAACGAGGCGCTGCAAAAGGCGCTCAACGGCGACAAGCGCGTCGCCGAGAAGCAGTTGAGCGGTCGGCTGCTGCGCGCGGGCGACAAAGTGATGCAGACGCGCAATAACTACGACAAAGAGGTCTTCAATGGCGACATCGGGCGCATCACGGGCATCGACTTCGAGGATCAGTCGCTTGAAGTGGTCTTCGACGGGCGCTACGTCTTCTACGACTTCATCGAATCCGACGAACTGATCCACGCCTACTGCATCAGCACGCACCGCAGCCAGGGGTCGGAATATCCGGTCGTGGTCATGCCGCTGATGACGCAGCACTACATGATGCTCCAGCGCAACCTGCTCTACACGGGCGTGACGCGCGCCAAGAAATTGGTCGTGCTGGTCGGCAGCCGCCGCGCCGTCTACATGGCGGTCAAGAACAACAAGGTCGCCGAGCGCTACAGCGGCTTGCTGCACCGCCTCAGAACATAGAGATTCAACGCAAAGACGCGAAGGGGAAACGGCGCTTTGCGCCTCATTTTCCGCACTCGATATTCGGCGTTTTACCCCTCGATCAACAGCCGCTCCGGGTCTTCGACCAGTTCTTTCACGCGCACGAGGAACTGCACCGCCTCGCGCCCATCGACGATGCGGTGGTCGTAGCTGAGCGCGACGTACATCATCTGGCGGATGACGACCTCACCGTTGAGCGCAATCGGGCGCTGCTCGATCTTGTGCAGCCCCAGAATGCCCACCTGCGGCGGGTTGAGGATCGGCGTGCTGAGCAGCGAGCCGAAGATGCCGCCGTTGGTGATCGTGAAGGTGCCGCCGCGCAGCGCCTCAATCGACAGCGTGCCGTCGTTGACCTGCCTGGCGTAGTCCTTGATGGCTTTCTCGATCTGGGCGAACGACATGCGGTCGGCGTCGCGCAGGACGGGCACGACCAAGCCGTCTTCCGCGCCAATCGCCACGCCGATGTCGTAGTAATGCTTGAGGATCATCTCGTCGCCCTGGATTTCGGCGTTGAGGCGCGACTGAAACTTGAGCGCGCCCACCGCTGCCTTGACGAAGAACGACGACAAGCCGAGGCTGACGCCGTAGCGCTCGCTGAAGGCTTCCTTGCGGCGCGCGCGCAGCTCCATGACCGCTGTCATATCGATCTCGTTGAAGGTCGTCAGCATGGCGGCGTTGTGCTGCGCTTCGACCAGCCGCTGCGCGATGGTGCGCCGCCGCCGCGACAGCTTGACCCGCTCCTCGATGCGATGATCCAGCCCATCGGGCGAGACTGGAAGCGGGGCGGGCGGCGGAGTAGGAGGACGGACGGGCTGCGGCACGGACGCCGGAGCGGGTTGGTGCTGCGCCTCGACGTAGCGTTCCACGTCGTCTTTGGTGACGCGCCCGCCCGGCTTGCCCGGCGCAATCTGCGCGAGATCGACCGCGTTCTCGCTGGCGATGCGCTTGGCGACGGGCGTCGCTTCGACCGCTTTGGCAGGCTCCGGGGCTGCCTGCGCCGGAGCCTGCGCGGGTTCGGCGGGTTGTGCAGACGCGGCGGGCTTCTCGGCGGTCTCGTCGATCACGCCGAGCACGTCGCCGACTTTCACGTCCGTGCCGTCCGGCTGCTCGATTTTTGTCAGCACGCCGTCTTTCTCCGCGCCGACTTCGAGATCGACCTTCTCGGTTTCCAGCACCAGCAGCGCTTCGCCCACCGAAACGGGGTCGCCTTCGTGCTTCAGCCAGCGCGAGACGGTCGCTTCGACCACCGACTCGCCTAAATCCGGTACGACGATGTTAAACGCCATAGTTCAGCCTCACTTGATGATGATCCCAGCCGCGTCCTTCACGTCCTGACTGAACGCCTGCTCGATCAATGCCGCCTGGTTGAAATTGTGCGCCGCCAGCGAGCCTTCCGCCGGGCTGGAACTGCGCGGGCGTCCCAGATAGCGCAGTGGGGCGCGTCCGTCGAGCAGATCGGTCAGCAGCGGGCGCACAAATTCCCACGCGCCCATGTTCTCCGGCTCTTCCTGCGTCCAGATGATTTCCTCCGCCTTCGTGTAGCGTTTCAGCACCGGGCGCAGGTCGTCGGCGGGGAAGGGGTAGAGCTGTTCGACGCGCACCAGCGCCACGTCATGGCTGTCGGCGCGGAATTTGCTCGACACCAGATCGATGTAGAGCTTGCCGCTGCACAGGATGACGCGGCGCACCGACCGGGGCTTGGCGTCCGCGTCGTCGATCACGGGCTGCCACTGACCGTTCGCCAGCTCGTTGAGCGTCGACGCCACCAGCGGATTGCGCAGCAGGCTCTTGGGCGTCAGGATGACCAGCGGGAGCGGGTCAGTGCCGAGCAGCAGCGCCTGCCGCCGCAGCAGGTGAAAATACTGCGCTGCCGACGTGGCGTTGGCGATGCGCATGTTGGTATCCGCCGCCGCTTGCAGGAAGCGCTCGACGCGCGCGCTGGAATGATCGGGACCCGCGCCTTCGTAGCCGTGCGGGAGCAGCAGCACCAGCGAAGGCGTCTGCCCGAACTTGGCGCGCGCCGAAACGACGAACTCGTCAATAATCGTCTGCGCGCCGTTGTCGAAATCGCCGTACTGCGCTTCCCACAGGACGAGGCGGCACGGCTCCTGCACGTTGTAGCCGTACTCGAAGCCGAGCGCCGCGCCTTCCGAGAGCGGGCTGTTGTGGATTTCGTAGGCGGCGGTCGCCTGCGGCAGATGCGCCAGCGGCGTGAAGGTGTCGCCCGTCTTCACGTCGTGGAAGACGGCGTGACGCTGGCTGTAGGTGCCGCGCTCGCGTGTCCTGCCCGGTCATGCGCACGGCGGTGCCGTCTTCGAGAATACTCGCCAGCGCCAAATCTTCGGCGGTCGCCCACTCGATCACGCGGGCGTCGGCGTCGTCCAGGGCTTCCAGACGGCGCTTGATCGCCCGCTGAAGCTTGGGATGGACGGTGAAGCCTTCGGGGAAGGTGAGCAAGGCGCGGTTGAGTTCGCGCAGGCGTTCGACCGGGATCGCCGTCCTGGTGTGGCGCGCCGTCCCCGGCACGGGCGACTCCGGGCGGTAATTGGCGAGGTCTTTCTCCGGGTCGAGCGACTCGAAGATGTCCTGAAGCGCCTGCATCTTCTCACTGACGAGCGCCTCGGCGTCCTGCTGGCTGATGATACCGCGCGCGATTAGCGTATCCGCCCACAGCTTGCGCACCGTCGGGTGCTGGTCGATGGTCTGGTACATCAGCGGCTGGGTGAAGTTCGGCTCGTCGCCTTCGTTGTGCCCGTAGCGCCGGTAGCCGATCAGGTCGATGACGAAATCCTTCTGAAAGCGGCGGCGATAGGCGCACGCCATGCGCGCCGCCGCGATGCAGGCTTCGGGGTCGTCGGCGTTGACGTGGACGATGGGCATCTTGAAGCCTTTGGCGAGGTCGCCCGCGTAAAGCGTGCTGCGGGCGTCGGTCGGCTCGGTCGTGAAGCCCAGTTGATTGTTGGTGATGATGTGGATCGTCCCGCCCGTCCAGTAGCCGGGCAGCAGCGACAGATTAAGCGTCTCGGCGACGATGCCCTGACCGGGGAACGAGGCGTCGCCGTGAATCAGGATCGGCTGCGTCACCTTTGGGTTGAAACTCGGCGCGCCGGGATGACTGGCGTCCGTCCCGGCGGCGCGCGCCATGCCCTCGACCACCGGATTGACCGCTTCAAGGTGGCTGGGATTGGGTGCAAGCCGCACCATCACGTCCATCGCCTCGCCCTCGCGCAGTTCGCGGCTGCCGCCCATGTGATACTTCACGTCGCCCGTGTAGCCCAGATCGTCGCGGAACTTGCGCGGCAGCACCGGGTCTTTGAACTCGGCGAGAAGCTGCTTGTAAGGCTTGTCGAGGATGTGCGCCAGCACGTTCAGCCGCCCGCGATGTGCCATGCCGAGCAGAATGTTGCGCTCGCCCTGCGCTGCCAGCGTCTCGACGATGCGGTCGAGCATCGGCACGAGGATGTCCAGCCCTTCAATCGAAAAGCGATGCTTGCCGGGGAAAATGCGGTGGATGAAGCGCTCGAAGACCTCGACTTCGGTCAACTGGCGCAGCAGATCGCGCCCGTCCGGTGGTGATGCGAATTCGCCGGATTCGACGGCGTTGCGCAGCCATTCGCGTTCTTCCGGCAGGCGGATTTGGTCGAAGTCGTAGCCTATCGTCGCGGCGTAGACGCGCTTGAGCGTTTCGGTCGCTTCGAGCGCGTTCTCGTCGGGGCGCACCAGCGGTCCGCCGATCAGGCTGGCGGGAAGCCCGCGCAGATCGTCTGCGCTGATGCCGTGCGCCGCCGGTTCGAGCGATGGATCGCCGGGCGGTGGCGTGCCCAGCGGATCAAGCTGCGCCGCCAGATGCCCGTAGGCGCGGATCGACTGGGCGTAGTTGACCGCGCCGACGATCTTCTCGATCTCGACGGCGGGCGCAGCCAGCGCAGGCTTGACCGCGCCATGTCCATTGGGGGGTGTCCAGGTTGCGAAGAAGCGCCGCGTCAATTCATCGACCGCTGCCGGGTCCTGCTGGTAGCGGTCGTACAACTCCAATAAGTAGCCGGTATTGAGTCCGGCGATCTCGTTCCGCAGCGTCATATACAGTTGATCCAGTTGTCTCTGTCTGCTGCTCATCTTAGCGCGTTTTGAAATAAAACGCGAGGCGCACTCGCGCCGATCTCACGAATTGAGCAGGGGGCGATGACTTCGGGGGCGCCAGGCGGGGGAGCGGTTCTCCCCGGCGGAGGCGGTGATCGGGTGGCTGTCCGCGCCATCCGCATCGACGATGTAAAGCTGTCTCGCGCCATCCACGCCCGACGCATACACGATCTGCGTGCCGTCGGGCGACCAGGCGGGCGTGAGGTCGTTCTTGCCGGGCAGGATCGGCTGAATGTCGCTGCCGTCGGCGTTCATGATGTACAGCCCGATCTGCCCGATCCGCGACGACACGAACATGATCTTCCTGCCATCGGGCGACCAGACGCCGTTCCAGTTGTGGGTGGGACCCGGCGTCAAGTCGGTGATCTGGCGGGTGGACAGGTTCAGCCGGTAAATGTGCGAATTCACCGGGCTGGTGCCGTCGGCGTAGTAGAGCAGGGCGCTGCCGTCCGGGGAGAGACGCGGCAGAAAGCCCGTCCCCAGCCACTGCTCCGAGTCGGTTGCGACACTGAGACGATAGATTTGCTCGTAGCCATGCGTGAGCACGAGCGACTGCCCGTCGGGCGTCCAGAAGGGATCGGTATATTGACCGGGGCTGCTGGCGACGCGGCGCAGATCGCCTCCGTCGGCGTCCATGATATACAGCTCCAGATGCTTGCCGTCGGCGCGGTTGGAGACGAAAGCAATCTGGCTGCCGTCCGGCGACCAGGCGGGGGTGAGGTCGTCGGCGGGGTCGCGGGTCAGGTTATAGGTCTTGCCGGACTGCACGTCGAGAAGATAAATCTCCCAGTTGCCATCACGGTTGCTCTCGTAGGCGATCTCGTCGGAATTCGCCGCAAAAACGCTGTGCGCGAGCACGATCAGGAGGGTCGAAACGAGGGTCAGAAAGGCGCTGGACGAGAGAAACAATCGGGTAGAAAAACGCATTACAAGCCTTTCTGCCGATTTTCGGGTCACCTGTAATGGCTATACCTGCCAAAAGTCATATACCAGTTGACACTTTTCTCGATTTTCAGTACACTGCATACAAATGGGAACGTTCCCAATTATGGCATTTACGAATGACTTACGGCTTACAGTATATTGCCAAATTAGCGGGTGTCTCAAAATCCACCGTTTCCCGCGTCATCAACAACCACCCGAACGTGAGCGACACTACGCGGCAGCGCGTTCTGGATGCCATCAGCGCGACCGGGTATCGCCCTAACCTGGCGGCACGCGCACTCGTAACCCGGCAAACCGGCGTTCTGAGTCTGGTTATCCCGGCAAATGTGTCGGCGACGTTTACCGACCCCTATTTTCCTGCGCTGATCCAGAGCATTACGCTGGCGGCGAACGAGCATAATTATGCCATCATGCTCTGGATTGGCAATAATTCCGAAGAAGAAGATCGCTATTGCGACCGCATTCTCAATCATGGTTTTTTCGATGGGATCATCATCGCATCGGCGGTAGATGATGATCCACTTCTGCGACGCCTCGTGGTCACCAATCTCCCGCACGTGTTGATCGGACCTCCGCAGCAGCAGGTCAAGCATTACGTCGACGTGAACAACCGCTTAGCCTCGTGTGAGGCGGTCGAGCACCTGATACGACTTGGCTGCCAGCGAATCGGGACGATTGCGGGTCCCCTCAATACGGGGGCGGCGCGCGTCCGGCTGGCGGGCTACCGCGATGCGTTTGCAAACGCCGGGATCGACGTGGACGAGACCCTCGTCGTCAGTAGTGACTTCAGCGATATATCGGGTTATTCCGCCATGCAGCGCCTGATCGAGCGCGGCGTCGATGCGGTCTTCTGCGCCAGCGACATGATCGCGGACGGCGCGCTGCGGGCGGCTTCAGATGCGGGACTGAACGTTCCGGGTGACGTGGCGCTGGTCGGGTTCGACGATATGCCCTTCGCGGCGAGGACGAATCCGCCGCTGACCACCGTTCACCAGCCGCTTGAGGAATTGGGGCAGAACGCGGCGCTGTTATTGATTAGCTTGGTCGAGGGTGAGCCGTTGACAGCGGATCAGATTGTGCTGACGGCGCACCTTATTATCCGTAATAGCTGTGGGGCAGTAAAGGTTGCATAACCTTACCTGGAGAAAGGTGGTGTGAATAGGAAGTGACGAGTGAATCCGGTATCGTGATGTATCTTCAGTTTAGTGATTACGATGAGGAGATAAATTGATGTCTAAGAAAGTTTCAACCGTCAGTCTGGTTGCCCTGGCGCTGCTGATGGTGCTGAGTTTCGGCACAACCTTCGCTCAGAGCACGACCCCGCGCGGCGGCACCGTCATGGTGCAGCAGGCGCCCGCCGGCTCCTGGGTGCGTAACTTCAACCCGTTGATCCCCGGTCAACCCAACCCCGGTCCCGTCAACATCATGTACGATCCGCTGACCTTCTACAGCCGCCTCAATGGCGAACCCGCAGCCCTGGTTGGCGACCGACTTCACCTTCGCTGAAGACGGGAAGTCTGTCACCTACACGCTGCGTGACGGCGTCAAGTGGAGCGACGGCGAACCCTTCAGTGCTGACGACGTGGTCTTCACCTTCAATCTGGTGAAGGATTACCCGGCGCTGGACACGCACGGTGAGTGGACGATCCTCGACAGCGTCGAGAAGGTTGACGCCACTCACGTCAAGTTCAACCTCCAGGACGTGTACTCGCTGGCTCCGACGGTCATCGGCGTGCAGCGCATCGTCCCGCAGCACATTTGGTCGACGGTTGGCGATCCGACTACCTACACCGACGAAAACCCGGTCGCAACCGGTCCCTTCACCGAAGTCTCGGAATTCAGCGATCAGTCCTACACGATCTGCCGCAACCCGTACTTCTGGCAGAACGGTGACGATGGACAGCCGCTGCCGTATGTGGACTGCCTGCAATACCCGGCTTACACCGACAACAACGCCGCGAACCTGGCGCTGATCAATGGTGATCTCGACTGGGTTGGTAACCAGGTCGCCGACATCGACAACACTTACGTCGCCAAGGACCCGGAGCACAATCACTATTGGTTCTACCCCGGCAACCCCTGGGGCTTCTATGTGAACGCCACCAAGGCTCCGTTCAGCGATGTCAAGTTCCGTCAGGCGCTCGATCTGGCGATTAACCGCGACCAGATTGCCGAAGCCAACAAGAGCAACGGTTATCAGGCGTGGAACCCGGACTTTGCGACGGGCATTTCGCCGCGCTATCAGTCCTTCGTTTCGCAGGACGTGCTGGATTACCTGCACCAGAGTGGTCAGGGCACGTTTGACGAAGCCAAAGCCATGCAAATCCTGGACGACGCCGGCTACAAGGTTGGCAGCGACGGCTTCCGCACGCTGCCCGACGGCACGCCCATCGGCAAGTTCAATGTTCAGATCGTCAACGGCTGGACGGACGTTGTGACCGCCGCCCAGATCATCACCCAGGGCTTCCAGGACATCGGGCTGGACGCCAACCTCATCACCCCGGATCAAGGCACTTTCCAGGCGAACCTCCAGAACGGCACGTTCGATACGTCGCTCGGTTGGTTCACCTGGGGACAGACAATCTGGGACTTCTATCACAGCACGATGGACAGCCGCCTGACCAACGATGACGGCTATTCCAGCGGTCAGTGGCAGTCGCGCGTCTTTGACCCCGCGTGGGACAATCTGATTGACGAGTACCTGAAGACCACCGATCCCGCACAAGCAGCAGGACATCGTCAACCAGCTCGAGATGGCATACGTTCAGAACGACGTTTCGTCGCTATTCGCAGTGATCCCCGACTGGTACGAGTACAGCACCAACCGCTTCGAAGGTTGGCCGACTGCGGACGACCCATATGCTAACGGCGCGCCGTGGGCATCCGAGGATGCTCGTGTCGTCTCCATCCACATTCACCCAATTTCGCAGTAAATTCGATAGTGACGGATTGGGACTCGCAAGAGTCCCAATCTGCCTCAGCAAGTTATTTAGGTCTGGAAGGATCAACCGATGCGTTTCCTCATGCGCCGTCTGGGGTTCTACCTGGTCGCTGCGTTTGTCGCTATCACTCTCAACTTCTTCATACCACGTCTGATGGCTGGCGACCCGGTGAGTATTATGTTCGCTCGCTTTCAAGGACGTTTAGACCCACGTGCGCTGGGGTCGCTGAAGGCGGCTTTCGGCTTCGTCGAAGGTCCCATTTTGCAGCAGTATGCGACATACTGGCAGAATCTTGTTCAGGGCAACCTCGGTATTTCCGTGTCGCAGTTCCCGACCCCGGTTACGCAGGTGATCAGCGTTGGTCTGGGCTGGACGCTGCGCCTGGCGGGCATTGCGACGATCATCTCCTTCCTGTCGGGCACGCTGCTGGGCATCATGGCGGCGTGGCGGCGCGGTCGTTTCGCCGACACCGTTCGTTCTCCCGGCGCTGAGCCTGCTGGGGGCGTTCCCCTACTTCTTCATTGCGATGCTCGCGCTTTACTACTTCGGACTGCACCTCGGATGGTTCCCCCTCGCCCACGCCTACGACCTGAATGTCAAGCAGGACTGGGGTTCGAGCGAGTACATCCTCAGCGTGCTGCAACACGCAGCCCTGCCCGCGCTGACAATCGTCTTCACGGCGATGGGCGGCTGGATGCTGGGGATGCGCAACAATATGATCAGCGTGCTGTCTCAGGACTACATCGTCATGGCTGAGGCGAAGGGGCTGCGCGACCGCCGCGTCATGCTGACCTACGCGGCGCGCAACGCCATCCTGCCGAGCCTGACCGGATTTGCCATGAGCCTCGGTTTCGTCGTCGGCGGGGCGCTGCTGACGGAAATCGTCTTCTCGTATCCGGGCATCGGCTTCGTCCTGCTGAACGCGGTCAACGCACGCGACTATCCGCTGATGCAGGGCATTTTCCTTCTCATTACGCTGACGGTGTTACTGGCGAACCTCTTGGTCGACGTGATCTATGTTTTTCTCGATCCGCGCGCGCGCTAAGACAGGTCTCTTGGAATATTGGGAGTTGGAATTATGGATCAAACCAAGGTGACATCGGGGGAACCTGCTGTTGCGCGCCGGGGCTTCGGACTTAACCTGCTGCACCTGCACAGCCCGGAGTGGCTGCACAGTATGCTGCACAACCGCAAAGCGACGATTGGCATCGCCATCCTCGTCTTTTTCATCCTCGTGGGGGTGTTCGCCAACCAGATCGCGCCGACGCGCGGCGCCCAGCGCATCGTCGGTCCCGGCAACGCCGCGCCGAGCGCTCAGTTCCTCTTCGGCACGTCCGCGCAGGGGCAGGACATTTTCGCGCAGATCGTTCACGGCGCGCGCATTTCGATGACGGTTGGCTTCCTCACCGGAACGGTGATCATCGTCATCGCCATCGTGGTCGGCATAACCGCCGGGTATGTCGGTGGCTGGATAGATGAGCTGCTGTCGCTGTTCACGAACGTCTTTCTGATCCTCCCCGGTTTGCCGCTGATCATCGTGGTGGCAGGCTGGCTCGACCGCCCCGGACCGTTCACGGTCGTGATGGTCTTGAGCCTGACGAGCTGGGCTTACGGCGCGCGCGTGCTGCGCTCGCAGTCGCTTTCGCTGCGCAACAGCGAGTTTGTCGCCGCCGCCAAAGTCGTCGGCGAGCCAACGTGGCGGATCGTGCTGTTCGAAATTTTGCCAAATATGACCTCGCTGGTCGCCTCAAGCTGGATCGGCGCGGTCTTGTACGCCATTCTGGCGGAAGCGGGTCTCGAATTCATCGGTCTGGGTGATGCTAACGCCGTGACCTGGGGCACGACGCTCTACTGGTCGCAGAACAATCAGGCAATGCTGACCGGGGCATGGTGGACGTTTATTCCGCCGGGAATTTGTATCGCTCTGGTGGGCTTTAGCCTGACGCTGATCAACTACGGCATCGACGAGATCACCAATCCGCGTCTGCGCTCAGATGAAGGGGATGAATAATGACCCAGCCTACGGTGCATCCGACACCTGCACGCACGGATGCGGAACCGCTCCTGAAGATCAGCGATCTGGAAGTGGAGTATCGAACCAAACGCGGCGCCGTCAAGGCGGTTGACCACGTCTCATTTGACATTTATCCGAACGAAGTGTTCGGTTTGGCGGGCGAGTCGGGCTGCGGCAAATCGACTATCGCCCATGCCATCACGCGCATCCTCAAGCCGCCAGCCTACATCACGGGCGGCGAGGTGGAGTTCAAAAACACCGATTTGCTGAAAATGGACGACGAGACCCTGCGCGATTTCCGCTGGCGACATCTCTCGATTGTCTTCCAGAGCGCCATGAACGCGCTCAACCCCGTGCTCTCGGTCGGGACGCAGATCATCGACGCCATTCAGGCGCACAGCCTGATGAGCAAGGAAGAAGCGACCAACCGGGCGCTGGAACTGCTCGACATCGTCGGCATTGATCGCAGCCGCATCAAGAGCTATCCGCATCAGTTGAGCGGTGGAATGCGCCAGCGCGTGGTGATCGCCATCGCCCTGACACTCAACCCCGAACTGATCATCATGGACGAGCCGACGACCGCGCTCGACGTGGTCGTTCAGAAGCAGATCATGGATCAGATACGCCACCTCAAGCAGCAGTTCGGCTTCTCGGTGCTGTTCATCTCGCACGACCTGTCGCTGATGGTGGAGTTTTCCGACCGCGTCGGCATCATGTACGCCGGAGAGTTGATCGAAGTTGCCAAATCGCGCGAAATCTTCAGGAATCCGAAGCACCCGTACACGCAGCGCCTGATGAACTCATTCCCGTCGATCACGGGTCCGCGCACCGAGATGATCGGCATCCCCGGATCGCCGCCGAATTTGATCGATCCGCCGTCCGGCTGCCGCTTCCACCCGCGCTGCTCGGTGGCGATTGCAGGAGTTTGCCAGCAGGTACATCCTGAACTGCGCGAAGTCGTGCCGGGGCACTGGGGCGCGTGCCATTTACTGGAGCAAGAGAAACATGAATAACAGACAGACGCCCATTCTTGAGGCGCGGGGTTTGACCAAGCATTTCATCAGCGGGAGCGCGGTGTCGCGCCGCATTGTGCGCGCGCTGGAAGATTTCAACGTGAAGCTGTATCCCGGTCGCGTGACGGCGCTGGTCGGCGAGAGCGGCAGCGGCAAGAGCACGGCGTCGCGGCTGCTCACCCGCCTGTACGAGCCGACTGCCGGGGACATCCTCTACGAAGGCAAGAGCGTCCTTCAGGAGCATGGTCGTCGCAGCCTGCTGCGCTACCGCAGCCTGGTGCAGATGATCTTTCAAGACCCGTTCAGCTCGCTCAATCCCATTCACAGCGTCGATTACCACTTGCAGCGTCCGCTCCTCATTCACGGGAAAGCGCTGAAGGAAGGGACGCATACTCAGGTGCTCGAACTGCTCGACCGCGTGTCGCTCGATCCGCCGGAGGAGTACGTCAACAAGTATCCGCACCAGTTGAGCGGCGGGCAGCGCCAGCGCGTTGCGATTGCCCGCGCGCTGGCGGTTGAGCCGAAGGTGATCCTCGCCGACGAGCCGATCTCGATGCTCGACGTGTCGATCCGTATCGGCATCCTGAACCTGATGGCGCGGCTGCGCGACGAGGACAACATCGCCTTCCTGTACGTAACGCATGACCTCGCCAGCGCGCGCTACTTTGCCGACGAGACGATGGTCATGTACGCCGGGCGCACCGTCGAGAGCGGGGGCACCGAAGAACTGATCGCCGATCCCAAGCACCCGTACACGCAGCTTCTGCTCTCCGCTGTGCCTGATCCGGCGCGCGGTCTGCGCACGCAGGAAGTCGACATCAAGGGCGAAGTCCCGATCTTTGGCGTGACCGGGCAGGGCTGCCCGTTTGCGGCGCGCTGCCCGTTCGTGATGGCGAAGTGCCGCGAAGTCATGCCGCCGGTGACGCCGCTGTCGGATTCGCGCTGGGTGCGCTGCTATCTGTTCGGGGAAGACCAGCCGCAGGCGACGGCGGACAAACAGGCTGCGAACTGAGTAGAGACTGATCAATCAGAGGCGATCCACCGGGTCGCCTCTTTTGTTTACCTCACCCTGCTTCGCGGCAAACCTTCGGTTTGCTTGGCTCAGCTTCCTCTCTCCACACGGCTGAGGGGATGGAGGGGTGAGGTTTTTGTATTACTTGGTCAGCGTGACCTTGTGGATGCTGCGCGGCTGATCCGGGTTGAAGCCCTTGGCGAGCGTCAAGCCGAGGGCGAAAAGCTGCCCCTGCACGACCATCACCAGCGGCGAGACCCACTCCGGGATGCCCGCGGGGACGGGCAGAGCGGTTTGCGCCAGCGCCAGCGCCTCCGCCTTCGCGGAGACGACGATCAGGTCTGCGCCTTTGTCGCGCAACTGCTGGAAGAATGGGATCAGTTCGTCGTCTAATATGCCTTCGGGGATGACCGCGAACACCGGGAAGCCGTGCTCGACCAGCGCGACCGGACCGTGCTGGAAGTCGGCGGAAGAATACGGCTCGGCGATGATGTAGGTCAGCTCCTTGAGCTTGAGCGCGATCTCGTAAGCGGTCGCGTAGTTGTAGCCCCGGCTGGCGACGATGCTGTAGTTGATGTAGCAGTAGCGCTCGGCGGCGGCGATAGTCGCCTCTCGGTCGCTCAGCACCTGCTCGATCCAGCCCGGCACGCGCGCCAGCGCCTCGAAGCGCGCCTCATCCTTCGTGAGCGCCGAGCTGAGCATTGCCAGCGCCATCAGCGAGGTCGTGTAAGTCTTGGTCGCGGCGACGGCTTTCTCGACGCCCGCGTGCAGGTGAATGGTATGCTCGGCAGCTTGCGCCAGCGGCGAGTCCGGTGCGTTGGTGAGCGCGACCGTCAGCGCGCCCTGCTTGCGCCCCTCCGCCACGACCGAGACAATATCCGGCGACTGTCCGGACTGCGAGATGGCGACGATCAGGGCGTCGTTCAGGCGCGGCGGCTTCTGGTAGAGCGTGAAGATCGAAGGCGTCGCCAGCGCGGCGGGCAGCGCGTTGAGCGTGCCGAACAGATACTGGCTGTAGCGGGCGGCGTTGTCGGAGCTGCCGCGCGCCGCCAGCATGACGTAACGGGGATTGCGCGCGCGGATCGCTTCGGCGATCTGCTCGACGGCGGCGCGTTCCTGATCGAGCAGTTCCGCGAGCGCCGCTGGCTGCTCGGTGATTTCGCTGTATAAATAGCTGGTCATGGATATGATCCTCTGGTGATGATAAATCGGGCTGATTCTGCCGTGATGCAAGGAGATGCGCAACGTGGAATACGTGATGGGAATCGACGGCGGCGGCAGCCACGTGCGCGCCGCGATCACGAATCGCAGCCTGAACGTGCTGGGCAGCGCCGAGAGCGGCAGCGCCAACCCCAACAGCGCGGGACGCGAAGCCGCCGCGCAGGCGATCCAGCAGGTGGTGCGTGCGGCGCTGGCGGATGCGCACCTGTCCGCCGGTCAGATCGGCGCGGCGGGCGTGGGCATTGCCGGGACGGTCACGCTGCGCGAGTGGGCGCACGAGACGGTCGCCGCCGTGCTGCCAGGGACGGCGATTCACATCGCCAGCGATTTCCAGATCGCGCTGATCGGCGCGCACGGCGAGCGGCGCGGCGTGCTGATCCTGTCGGGCACGGGCAGCGTCGCCTACGGCATGAACAGCGCGGGCGAATCCGCG
Source organism: uncultured Chloroflexia bacterium (assembly GCA_963760975.1). Taxonomy (GTDB): domain Bacteria; phylum Chloroflexota; class Anaerolineae; order Aggregatilineales; family Phototrophicaceae; genus Flexifilum. The sequence goes on from CAVXEZ010000013.1 coordinate 434,844, forward strand.
CAGGTTGGCGGGTGGGGCTACCTGCTCGGCGACGAGGGCAGCGGCTACTGGCTCGGCATCAAGGCGCTGCAAGCGGTGGTGCGCGCCGCCGACGAACGCGGCGAGCCGACGGCGCTGACCGAGAGCATTCTGAAGGCGCTCGACCTCACCACGCCGACTGATCTGATCCAGTGGATATACACGCCGGGGCGCACGCGCGAAGTCGCGCGGCTGGCGCCGCTGGTGCTGACGGCGGGCGACCCGACGGCGCAGCAGATCGTCGCCGAGGGCATTGACGAGCTGGCGCAGGCGGCGCGGACGGTGGTGCGCCGCCTGCACATCGAATCTCCCGCGTATGCCTTCGCCGGGGGACTGTTGAGCGAAGCCAACCCACTCAGCGAAGGGCTGTGCGCCGCGTTGGGTCTGCCGTCAATCCCCGTACCGAAGCACCCGCCGGTGATCGGCGCGGCGCTGCTGGCACTAGGCGGACGCTAGCTCCATAGCGCGCGCAGGAAGTCGAGCTTCTCAATACTCTGGTAAATCGCGCCGCCTTCGTGATTGTTGAAGGTGTAGACGCGGATGTCCTTGTCGCCGCCGTAATAGTTGTACGCCGCGTAGACCGTCGACGGTGGGCAGGTTTCGTCCATCAAGCCGACGGAGAAGAGCGCTTTGGCGTTTGCCCGCGTGGCGAAGTTGACGCCGTCGAAATAGGTCAGCGTGTTGAAGACCCTGTCGATCTTGTCGCGGTGCGTCTTGCAGTAATTGACGATTTCGCTGTAGGGCGCGGTATTGACCAGCGTCGTGGCGCGACGGTAGTGGCACAGGAAGGGTACGTCCGGGAGCGCCGCCTGCACGTCCGGCTGAAGCCCGGCGACCGCCAGCGTGATCCCGCCGCCCTGGCTGCCGCCCGTGACCGCCACGCGTGCGGCGTCGACCAGCGCATTCGAGCGCGCCGCCTCGACCGCGCGCACCGCATCGCTGAAGACGCGGCGATAGTAGTAGGTCTTGGGGTCGAGCACGCCCTGCGTCATGAAGCCGGGATAGAAGGGATTCGCACCGTCGGGCAGGTCGGGCGTATCGCCAGGCTGCCATGCGCTGCCCTGACCGCGCGTGTCCATCACCAGCGTGGCGAACCCGGCGGTGGGGTAGAGCAGCCAGTTATGCGGAAAGCTCCTGCCGCCGCCGTAGCCGATGTACTCGACCACGCACGGCAGGGGCGCGCTCGCGCCGTGCGGCGTCAGGAACCAGCCCTTGATCCGCTGCCCGCCGTAACCGGAGTAGGTCACGTCGTAGGCATCAACCGTGCGGAAGCCGACATCGACCGGCTCGAAGCGCGCGTCGAGCGGGTGCTGGCGAGTCTCCGCCAGCGTGCTGCGCCAGAATGCGTCGAAATCGGGCTGCTCCTCGCGCGCCGGGCGGTACTTTTGCAGTTCTTCGAGCGGAAAATCAATAAATGCCACGCTGATTATCTCCTTGAGTAAGCAATATAGGCAAAAGGCGAGGGGCGGGCTTCAAACGAGGGGTGAGGTTTTGAAGGAAGATTTACTTACTAGCCCCGTTTGGTTTCAAGCCTGCCCCTACCGTTGCGCTCAAGTATAGCGCGCGATCAGTTGATCGAGCGTGTCGCGGAAGTGGTTCAGATCAATCGCGCCGAACTGGTGCCAGACTTCCTCGCCGTCCGGCGTGATGATCACGGTCTGCGGGATGCCCAGGTCGAGCCGGTAGTTCGCCGTCGTCGCGTCGTCAGGATTCATCAGGATCGGGAAGGTGATGTGATAGCGCGCCATGTAGGTGCGAATGTCGTCGGCGCTTTCACGCATGTTGATGCCAAACAGGGCAAGCTCCCCGGAGCGCTCGTTGGCGATGGTTTGCAGCGCGGGCATCTCGTCGGTACAGGGCGCGCACCAGGTCGCCCAGAAGTTGAGGATCACCCAGCGCCCGCGCATGGTGCTCAGGCTGAGCGTGCCGCCGTTGAGCGTTTGCAGCGTGAAATCCGGCGCGGGGAAAGGGGTCAGCATCGTGCCGGTCGCGGATGTGCTCGGCGCAGTCGCGCACGCCGCGCACAGCAGCAAAAGGATGGCTAAGACAATTCGCATCGTCAATAAAGGCTCGCGTCTATCACACATATCCTGCGAGGGCGCTACAGGAAGGGCAGGAAGCGCCCGGTGTGCGTCATGTAAGCAGCGTACTGCGGGTACGCCGCGCGCAGCAGACTTTCTTCGTACCTGGACTTGATGGTGAAGAACAGCACCATCACCAGCGCGATCAGCATCACGGCGAAATACCCATGCACCAGCGCCACGCCGACCGCGCCGACCAGCACGGACGTGTAAATCGGGTGGCGAACGTAGCCGTAGATGCCGCTTTCGACCAGCGACGCGCGCGCCTTTGGCGTCGGCGTGATGTTGGGCAGCGTGGCGTTGCGCGCCGCAAACTCGCGGACGGCGAGCGCCAGCACAGCGAAGGCGACGACGATCAGCACCAGCCCGATCACGCGCAGCAGCGGCACCTGTCCCAGCGGGAAGACGACCAATGCGATGGCGAATATCCCGAACAGAGTGAACTGACCGACGACGTAAAGCTGCGCTCGGTTCATCTTCGGTAGACGATTTCCCCCTCCGCGACGGTCATCTGCACGTTGATGTCGCCGTCCACCAGCACAAGGTCGGCGTCCTTGCCGACTTCCAGACTGCCTTTGCGCGCCGACACGCCGACGGCGCGAGCGGCGTTGAGGCTGCTCGCCTGCCAGACCGCCGCCAACGGTTCGCCCGTCGCGGCGACGAAGTTGCGCAGCGCGCGATCCATTGTCAGAGTGCTGCCCGCCAGGGTGCCGCTCGGCAGGCGCACGACGCCGTCGCGGATCGTGATAGTGCGCTCGTCGATGCTGTATTCGCCGTCCGGCATCCCCGCGCCGCGAATGGCGTCGGTGATCAGAATGACGCCATTCGCGCCTTTGGCGAGGTAGATCAGGTCGATCACCGCCGGATGCACGTGAATGTTGTCGGCGATCAGCTCAGCGTTGATCTGCGGCAGAGTCAGCACCGCGCCGAGCGTGCCCGGCTCGCGGTGGTGCAGCCCGGTCATGGCGTTGCCGGTGTGAGTCGCCTGCGTGACGCCGAGCGCCACCGCCGCCTGCATCTGCTCGTAGGTCGCGGCAGTGTGGGCGGCGGAAACCGTAATGCCGCGCCGGACGCACTCGCGGATCAGCCAGTGGTTTTCGGGGAACTCCGGCGCGAGCGCCATCAGGCGGATGCAGCCGGTATCGAGAAACGCGAGCGCCTCGTCACGCTCGGCGCGGCGGATGTAGGTCGTGCTCTGCGCGCCGCAGCGCTCCGGGTTGACGTAAGGTCCTTCGACGTGCGCGCCGATCAGCGTTGCGCCGTTGGGCTGGCGACCCTGCGCCGCCGCGATGGTCTCCAGTGCCGACTGAATACGGGCGCGCGAGTCCGTCCAGGTCGTCGCCAGGAACGCCGTGACGCCGTGCTGCGCGTAGAACTGCGCCATCGTGCCGAGGGCATCGCGCGTGGCGTCCATCGCTTCGCTGCCCGCGCCGCCATGCACGTGAACGTCGATGAAGCCGGGCAGCAGCGTCCTGCCAGCCGCGTCGATCACTTCGGCGTCGAGGCTGTCCGGCGCGTCGCCTTCGCCGAGCGCGGCGATTTTATGCTCGCGCGCCAGCAGCCAGCCGCTGGCAATATGCCTCGTCGGCGTGATCAATTGGGCATGAGTGAATAAAAGGGATGTGGTCAAAACGCTTTACCTTTCGTGTCGCGTAAATGGTAATGCGTCTGACCAGGCTCTACAAGTCTTGATCGTCACCTTCGGGCAAAATCTGAGGGAGATGGACGACGAAGGTCGTCCCTTTGCCCGGCTCGCTCTCGACGCTGATCGTCCCGCCGTGCAGATCGACGCAGTCCTTGACGATGCTCAAGCCGAGACCTGTGCCACCGACCGTGTCAAGCACGCTGGCGCCGCGATAAAACGGCTCGAAGATGTGCATCTGCTCTTCCGGGTCGATGCCGATGCCCTGATCGCTGACCTCAAGGATGGCATCGCCGTCGCGCAGGTAGAGCATGACGGTGATGGTGCTGTTTTCGGGCGAGTATTTGACCGCGTTGGAGAGCAGATTGCTCATGATGCGCACGATCAGCGCTTTATCGGCGATGCCCTCGTGGAGCTGCCCGTCGGTCGTGAAGACGAACTGATGATTTCTGCCCACCGTGAGCTGAATTTCTTCGAGGATGCTGCGGCAGTACATCTCCAGGTTGATGCGTGAGGGGCGCGCCGACATGTGGTGCAGCGTCCCCTGAACGACGAACGAGATGTCGTCGAGCATGTCGCTCAGCCGCTTCACCTGGATGCGAATCGCTTGCAGGCGCTCTTTGCGCCGGATAAGGTCGAGATGCTCGATGTATTTGTCGAGCAGGTCGGTGGCGGTCACGATCAGCGCCAGCGGCGTGCGGAACTCGTGCGAGATCGTGCGCATCAAGTTGCTCTTGACCTCGTTCAACTCCTGCTCTTTTTGCAGCTCGTAGCGCAGCCGTTCCTGATCCTGCTGGAGCCGTTCCATCTCCTTGCGGTGGCTTACGTCGCGGGAGACGGCGATGAATTCTCTGGCGCGGTTGGTATTGGGATCGCGGATCGTCTGGGCGGTGATCTCGAACCAGCCGTAGTCGTCGTCCTTGCGCCGGATGCGGCAGGTGATCGTGCGCGCTTCGCTGCCCTGTTCGAGCAGGACGAAAAAGTCGTGGACGTGGGCATGATCGTCGGGATGGATCAGCGACAGGATCGACCGACCGATCATCTCCTCCTGCGTGTATCCCAGCAGGGCGCGGCACGCCGACGAGACGTAGGTGTAAATGCCCTCGATGCTGGCGCGCGAGATGATGTCGGTCGCGTTCTCGGCGATCAGGCGGTACTGCTCTTCGCTCTTGCGCAGTTCATCTTCCGACTGCTTGCGCTCGGTGATGTCCTGCGCGACTCCGTACACGCGAACCACGCGCTGCTCCGCTTCGTCCCAGACCGGCTGACGAAAGATGTTGACCCAGCGCACGTCGCCGCTCTTGGTGATGATGCGGTAGACGCCGCTCATCGCTTCCCCTTGAAGCACGCGCTTTACGTCCGCTTCCGTTCTGGCGGCTTCGTCGGGATGGAAGAGCGCGTATTGCCCCCGCTCATCGATCTCTTCGTGGTCGTAACCCGTGATGCGCTTGAACGAGTTGGTGATCCAGTCATGCACCAGAGTACCATCCGGCGCGACTTGGAAGGCGTAGGCGTAGTCGGAGATCAGCTCGGAGATGATGCGGTAGCGCTCTTCGCTTTCGCGCAGCGCTTTTTCGGTCTCTCGACGCCAGGTGACATCGCGCATGATCGACTGAATGTAGAGCGGCGTGCCGTTCGCGTCGCGCACCATAGTGATGTTGACTTCGCCGAGAAATTCCGAGCCGTCCCTGCTGCGGTAGGTGCGCTCGAACAGCGGAACCTGCTCCCCGGACTTGAGCGCGCGATCCATCTCGTGATAGTTCGGCACTTCGTCCGGCGCGATCATCTGGCTCAGCGGTTTGCCGACCATTTCTTCGGGTGTATACCCCAGCCTTGACGCCATCTGCTCGTTGACGAGCAGGTAATTACCGTTCAGGTCGAGCAGACTCACGCAGTCATTGGATTGGTTGAGCAGGGCGCGGTAGCGACGCTCGCTTTCGCGCAGCGCCGCCTCGGTCGACTTGCGATCCGTGATGTCGCGGATGAAGACCGCGACGCCGTCCTTGACCGCGATCACCTGATGGTGAAACCAGCGCTGATCGCCGTTGCGCCGGGTCAGCTCAAAATCTTCGTCTACTGGCTCGCCTGTCTCGGCGACGGCGAGGTACTTCTTCAGGAACTCCAGCCCTTTTTGATGCGGGAAGATGCTGCTGAGACGCTGCCCGATGAGCTGCCCTTTGGAGGCGGGAATGATCGCTTCGCCCGGCGCGTTCACGTCCGCGAAAACCAGATCGACCGGCTTGCCCGCGCTGTCGTACTGGCACTGCAAGAGGTAGAAGCCGTCGAGGTTGGCTTCAATCGCCCGGCGGTAGATGGTCTCACGCTGGTTCAGGCTTTGTTCAAGCTGTTTGCGCTGGCGGATGTCGTTGAGGGTGACGATTTCGACCGCGTCTCCGTCGATCTCGGACGGATTGACCCACACTTCGACCCAGATGCGCTCGCCCTGCGCTGTCGCCAGCTCGACTTCGCCCGCAGGGGTGGCGTCCGCGAATTGCCTGCGCCATGCGGGGGCGAGCAGGTCGACCAGAGCCATAGTCGCCAGGTCATCGGGGGAATAACCTGTGAGCGCGGAAGCGGCGGCGTTCGCCCAGAGGATGCGGTTTTCGCGCAGGATGAGGATAGGATTGGCGACTGCCTGCAAATGATCGAACACCGCTGTGGCATCGGAACTCATTGCGTCATTCCGCATGTGTTCTCCATATTCAGAGATTTAGTACATCATTATTTTATCACTCTATCCTATCTGAATAATCAAGACGCCGCTTTAATTCACGTAATTCGTCAATGTTTCATGAATGGTTCTTAATTCAGCGCGAGTTTACTGCCCGTAGACGTGTGTGTAGCGGTGATGCAGCTTGTCGATGTCTTGCTGCGCAATTGGCAGCGGCTCGCCGATTTGCAGCGCCGTCCAGACGATGGCGGCGTTGTCCTCCGTCATGATGGCAGCCTTGACGGCGGACTCGGCGTCTTTGCCGACTGTGAAGACGCCGTGATTTTGCAGCAGCACGGCGTAGGTCGGTCCGGGACACTGGTCGAGCGCGCCGACAACCTCACGCCCGATCTCCTCGCCGCCGATCAGCGCGAACCCGGCGCAGGGAATCGCGCCGCCGAATTCGTCCGCCATCGCCGTCAGCACGCAGGGGATGGAGCGCCCCAGCGCGGCGAAGGCAGTGGCGTAGCGCGAGTGGGTGTGGACGACGCCAAACACGTCCGGGCGCTGGCGGTAGATGTAGCAGTGGGAAGCGGTATCCGACGACGGCTTGTGCGATGCTTCGACGACCTCGCCGTCGACGTTGACGACGACCATGTTGTCCGGCGTCAGATCATCGAATTTGATGCCGCTGGGCTTGATGACGATCAAGCCGGTTTCCGGGTCACGTGCGCTGACGTTGCCGCTCGTCCAGGCGACGAGGTTATTGCGAGGCAGTTCGGCGTGCAGCGCGCAGACTTCTTCACGCAGGTGCTGGAGTTTCATGGTTCTTCCTCACGATATGAATCTCACGTAGGGGCACGATATATCGTGCCCCTACCAAATGATGCAGCCGCAAAATAGCCTACGCGGTGACGGCGCGCACCTGATTGCGCAGCTTCTTCAAACGCTTCATGACATCGTTCTCGCCGCGACCGAAATAGTCGTGGAGCGTGACGTACTCGGCGTAGAGCTGGTCGTAGATCGCCGTGTTTTCGGCAATCGGCTGGACGACTTCGCTGGTCGCCGACGCCATCTTCGCCGCTGCCGCCTGAATACTCGGATAGACCCCGGCGGCGACGGCGGCGTGCATGGCTGCGCCGAGCGCGGGCGCCTGCTTGGCGGATGCCAGCCGGAAGGCTCTGCCGGTCACGTCGGCGTAAATCTGCATGAGCAGCTTATTCTTCTCCGGCAGCCCGCCTGCCGCCACCAGCGCGTTGACGGGGACGCCGCGCTTCTCGAACGACTCGACGATCACGCGCGTGCCGTAAGCCGTCGCCTCGATGAGGGCGCGATAAATATCCGGGGCGCGCGTGCCCAGCGTCATGCCGACCAGCAGCCCGCTCAGGTCGGCATCGACCAGAACCGAGCGGTTGCCATTGACCCAGTCGAGCGCCAGAACACCGGATTCGCCGGGGCGCTGCTTGGCGGCTTCCATCTCCAGATAGTGGTGAATGTCGACCCCGGCGTTCCTGGCGGCGTCGAAGTATTCCTTGGGCACGCCGTTATTCACCCACCAGGCGAAGATGTCGCCGACGCCGCTCTGCCCGGCTTCGTAGCCGTAATAACCGGGGATGATGCCGTCCTGGACGACGCCGCACATGCCCTCGACCGACTCGGCGTGGTCGGCGACCAGCATGTGACAGGTGGACGTGCCCATAATCAGCACCATTTCGCCGGTGCCGACCACGCCGACGGCGGGCACGGTCACGTGCGCGTCGACGTTCGCCACCGCGACGGCGATGCCGGGCTTGAGACCCATCCATGCGGCTGCCTGCTCGGTCAATCCGCCCGCCTTCGCGCCAAGCTGCGCGAACGAGCGGCTCATCTTGCTATCCACCACGTCGGCGAAACCAGGGTCGAGCGCCGCGAAGTAGTCGCGCGAGGGGTAATCGCCATCCTGAACAATCGCCTTGTACCCGGCGGTGCAGGCGTTGCGCGTCTCGACGCCGGTCATCTGCCAGATCACCCAGTCGGTGGCTTCGAGCATCCGGTCGGCGGCGCGGTAGATGTCCGGCGCTTCCTGATAGATTTGCAGCGCCTTGCTGAAGAACCACTCCGACGAAATTTTGCCGCCGTAGCGCGGCAGCCAGCTTTCGCCGCGCTTGCGCGCCAGCGCGTTGATCTGGTCGGCTTGCGGCTGGGCGGCGTGGTGCTTCCAGAGCTTGACCCAGGCGTGCGGGTTGCTGCGGTACGCCTCGATGAAGCAGAGCGGCGTGCCGTCCGCTTTGACCGGGAGCATCGTGCAGGCGGTGAAGTCGATGCCGATACCGACCACGTCTGCCGCCGAAACCCCTGCCGCCTTGAGCGCCGCCGGGACGGCGCGCTTGAGCACCTCCAGATAGTCGTTGGGGTCCTGAAGCGCCCATTCCGGCGGGAGCGGGCGGTCGCTGCCGGGCAGATGCTGGTCGATCACGCCGTTGGCGTAAGCGTGGACGGCGCTGCCGACCTCGCGCCCGCTGCTGGTATCGACCACGACGGCGCGCCCAGACTCTGTTCCGTAATCTATTCCTATCGTGTATGATGTCATCGCAGAGCACCTTAAGTCTTTTCGATATAACGGTCACGATTATAGCGAATGTATCCGGCTCTACCACTAGCCGCTGCGAAGAATCACGCGAAAGAGGCGGGAGACAGATGACAATTCTCGTGCTTGATCTGGGTAGTTCGTCCGTGCGCGCGCTGCTGTTCGACGACGAGGCGACTTTGCTGGCGCACACGGCGCGCCGCCACAGCTTTACGACAACTCCGCCTGGGGCGTCGACGCTCGACGTGGCAGAATGTGAAGCAAATGTCGAAGCCTGCATCGACGAAATCTTGCAGCATCCGCAGGCGGGCGGTATCCGCGCCGTCGGCATGGATACGTTCGTCGGCAACGTGCTTGGCGTCGACGCGGAGGGCAGGGCAGTCACGCCGATTTACACCTACGCGGACACGCGCAGCGTCGAGGACGTGGTGGCGCTGGCGAGCGAAATCGATCTGGAAGCGGCGCACCAGCGCACGGGCTGCGTCAATCACACGGCATATCTGCCGGGGCGGCTGCGCTGGCTGCGCCGCACCGATCCGGCGCTGTACAACTCGGTCACGCAGTGGCTCGATGCCGGGACGTATCTCTACCGGCGCTGGTTCGGTGAGGCGCCGGGCGGCAACTTGTTGCCGTGCAGCTATTCGGTGGCGTCGTGGTCGGGGCTGCTCAACCGCCAGACGCTCGACTGGGATGATCAATGGCTGGCGGCGCTGGATGTGGCGAAAACGGCGCTGCCGCCGCTTGCCGACTATGACGCGGTGCGCTCCGGTTTGCGCGGCGATTATGCGGCGCGCTGGGCGGCGCTGAAAGACGTGCCGTTCTTCCTCGCCGTCGGCGATGGCGCAGCGGCGAACGTCGGCTCGAACTGCGTCGAGCGCGGACAGATGGCGCTCAGCCTGGGCACGACCGCCGCGCTGCGCGTCGTCTCGTCGGAGAAGCTGCCGCCCGTCCCGCGCGGATTGTGGAGCTACCGCGTCAGCGCCGGGCTGCACCTGATCGGCGGGGCGACCAGCGAGGGCGGCAGCATCTTCGAATGGGCGAGGCGAACGCTGGCGCTGCCGGACGACGCCGAACAGCAGTTACTGGCGCGCGCGCCGGACGCGCACGGCTTGACCTTCCTGCCGCTGTTGGCGGGCGAGCGCAGCCCCGGCTGGCAGGCGAACGCGACCGGGATCGTGGACGGGCTGCGCCTTTCGACGACTCCGCTCGACATCTTGCAGGCTGCGCTGGAAGGTGTAGCTCTGCGGCTGGCGATCATTGGTGAGCAGGTGCTTGCCCTGGGCGAGCCTGGCGGTGCGCACCAGCCGATGATCGCCAGCGGCAGGGCGCTGGAAGCGTCGCAGGCATGGGCGCAGATGTTCGCTAACGCGCTTGACCGCCCGCTGCGCCTCACCGGAGAGAGCGAGATCACGGCGCGCGGGACGGCGATCCTGACGCTGAGCAAGCTGGATCAGCGTTCGCTGTCGGACTATCCGCTCAAGATCGCCGTGACGATTGAGCCGCAAGCAAATGCAGTGGAAGTCATGCGCGCCGCCCGCGAACGGCAGCAGGGGCTATACCGTAAATTCTATGGGCAGTGACTTGTCAACTTTCCTGGTCTTCGTTGGGAGCAGTATTACTAGAAAAGCCTGCGTAGAAATGCTATAGTGATTGCATTCCACGTCCCGGAAGGCGATTGTATGAGCGGCAGACCTCTGACGATCCTGTTCGTTTCCAGTTCCTACAAAGGCGAGGTCATGCTGCAAACGGCGAAGGCGCTCGGCTGCCGCGTGCTGCTCGTCATCGAGGAAAACCTGCGCAGCCAGCCCTGGTCCCACGAGAGCGTCGATGAGTTTCACTACGTCGCCGACCTGCGCCGCTATCAGGACGTGATCTACGCGGTCAGTTGGATGTGTCGCGGCGAAGTCATCGACTACATCCTGCCGCTGGACGAGTTCGAAGTCGAACTGGTCGCCATGCTGCGCGAGCATCTGCGCCTGCCCGGCACGGGTGTGACCGCCATCCGCAATTTCCGCGACAAGCTGATCATGCGTGAGAAGACCCACGCTGCCGGAATCCTCGTACCACCCTTCATCGGCATCAAGAATTACGACGCGCTGCGCGATTACATGGAGAATGTGCCGCCCCCCTGGGTGCTTAAGCCGCGCACCGAAGCCGGGTCGATGGGAATCTCCAAGCCGCAGGACGCGGAAGAAGTCTGGCGCGCGCTCGACCGGCTGGGCGACCGCCAGTCGTACTATCTGCTCGAACAGTTCATCCCCGGTGACGTGTTCCACGTCGACGCGCTGACGGTGGACGGCGAAATCGCCTTCGTCAGCGCGCAGCAGTACGGCGCGCCGCCGATGCAGGTCTATCAGGGCGGGGGAGTCTTCAATTCGCGCATCGTCCCGCGCGATTCCGACGACGCGCGCCAGTTGAAGGCGCTCAACCAGCAGGTACTTCAAGCGCTGGGGATGCAGAACGGCGCGTCGCACGCCGAGTTCATCAAAGCGAAAGCCGCGCACACGGGCGGATTTACTTTCTCGAAGCGGCGGCGCGGGTGGGCGGCGCGTTCATCTCCGACATGATCGAGCAGGCGACCAACGTCAACCTGTGGCGCGAGTGGTGCAGGCTGGAAGTGGCGCACCTGCGTGGTGAAGGCTATCAACTGCCCGAAGTGCGCGAAGACTACGGCGGTCTACTGGTGACGCTGGCTCGGCAGGAACAGCCGGACATGTCCGGCTACGACGCGCCGGAAGTCGTCTGGAAGGCGGATAAGCCGCATCACGCCGCGCTGATCGTCGTCTCGCCGGATTATGCCCGCATCGAAGCGCTGCTGGACGACTACACGCGGCGCTTCGTCAGCGAGTTTACAGCGTCCGCCGAGCCGATGGACGCCACGCGAACGGGGCGCTCTGGCTAAGATGCCGCTGTTCACCTCCAACGTTCCCCAACACGACTTGTATCAGCGGGCGGTGCTGCCAACGCCGGAGCGGGTCGGTGCGCCGCCGGATTACACCGGGCGCGGCGTCGTGATCGCCGTCGTCGATTCCGGCTTCTACATGCATCCCGACCTCGCGGGGCGCGTGCTCGTCCACGCCGACGCGACCACCAGCCACATCAGCGAGCAGCCGGGTGTCGTCGATACCGACGATCTGAGCTGGCACGGGCAGATGACCAGCGTGATCGCGGCGGGCGACGGCTCGCTTTCCGGCGGGCGCTATCGCGGCATTGCCTCGGAGAGCCAACTGGTGCTGGTCAAGATCAGCAGCCCGCGCGGGCAGGTCAAGGAGCGCGACATCCTGCGTGGCTTGCGCTGGATCATCGACACCTATCGCCGCTTCAACGTGCGCGTCGTCAATCTGTCGGTCGGCGGCGACGATTACAGCGCTGACCCGGATCATCCGCTGCATCAGGCTGTGCGCCGCCTGACCGAAGCCGGGATCGTGGTCGTGGCGGCGGCGGGCAATCACGGGCGCGACGGATTAGTGCCACCCGCCAGCGCTGCCGACGCGATCACCGTCGGCGGTTACGACGACCACAACACGACTGACCGCAGCCAGTGGACAGGCTATCACAGCGACTGGGGCAGCGCCTACGACGGTTCGTCCAAGCCTGACATCGTCGCTCCTGCGGCGTGGATCGCTTCGCCGATCCTCCCTGGCTCGATGGTGGATCGGGAAGCCTACTGGCTCGGTCCGCTGCTGGAAAGCGAAGGCGAGCGCGCGCTCAAGCGGCTGCTGACGCAGGGCTACGGCGATCTGGGGCTGCCGCGCGAACTGGCGCAGAAGCCGGATGACCACGTCTACGAGATGCTGCAAGCGCGCATCAACAGCCACAAACTGATCGACGCCAAGCATCAGCACGTCGACGGTACGTCGGTGTCGGCGGCGATTGTCTCGGCGGTCGTCGCGCAGATGATCGAGGCGAATCCCTGCCTGACGCCCGCGCAAATCCGCTCCATTCTGGTCGAAACTGCTTATCCGCTCGCCGCCGTGCCGTCCTATCAGCAGGGCGCAGGCGCACTTGATCCGGCGCGAGCGGTGCGCGCCGCGCTTGAGGCGAAATCATGAACCGAGAGCATCACCGCTGGTACAGCCCGTCGCTCAACCGCGACATGGAACTGCTGGTCTTCGGGCACGCCGGGAGCGCGCTGCATCATCTTCCCGACCTCCAAAGGACGCTTCTACGAGTGGGAAGACCGGGGCATGATTCACGGCGCACTGCGCGAACCCCTGGAGCGCGGCTGGCTGCAAGTCTACTGCGTCGATGCGATTGACACGGAAAGCTGGTACGCCTGGTGGGCGCATCCCGGCGGACGCGCCTACCGCCATCACCAGTACATCGAGTACGTTCACAACGAAGTGCTGCCGCTGACGCGCGCGAAGAACCCGAATCCCTACCTGATCACGATGGGGGCGAGCTTCGGCGCATTTCACGCGATGGGCTTCGGGCTGAAGTATCCGTTCGAGGTCAACCGCGTGCTCGGCATCTGCGGCTTGTACGACATCCGCGTCTTCACGGGCGGCTACAGCGACGATTTCGTCTATTTCAACAACCCGATGCAGTTCGTCGCCAACGAGCACGACAACGGGCGGCTGGACGCCATGCGCCGCCAGGACTTGATCATCGTCGTCGGCACGGGCGACCCGCAGCTCCAGTGGTCGCGCGACATGTCGGGGATGCTGTGGAGTAAGGGCATCGGCAACGCATTACGCGAGTGGGATGGCTGGATACACGACTGGCAGTACTGGCAGCGCGTCGTACCGACCTACATCTTCGGGCACGATTGAGGCTACAATTACGGCGTCGCAATTTATTGTCAGAAACGCATACGAGGAGGGCGGCTGTGGGTGAACCTGTTCGCATCGGATTGTTCGTCGGTCGGGAATGGTCGTGGCCGCCTGCCTTTCTCGATGAAGTCAACCGCCGCACGCCCGAAACCGGCGTGATCGCCGAGTACATGAAGGTCGGCGGCACGCGCATGAACGAACCCGTCCCTTACCGCGTGATCGTCGACCGCATCTCGCACGAAATCCCCTACTACCGCCTGTACCTGAAAAACGCCGCGCTGCAAGGCGTCAAGGTCGTCAACGATCCGTTCATGTGGACGGCGGACGACAAGTTCTTCGGCGCGTCGCTGATGACGCAGATCGGCGTCGCCCAGCCGAAGACGGTCGCGCTGCCCAACAAGGATTACGTGCCCGGCATCGTCCACAACGAGAGTCTGCGCAACCTGATCTATCCGATTGACTGGGGAGCGCTGGTCGATTACGTCGGCGGCTTCCCGTGCGTGCTCAAGGACGCGCACGGCGGCGGCTGGAAGGAGGTCTACATCGTCCACTCGATGGACGAACTGTTCGACGCCTACAACCAGACCGGGCTGCTGGCGATGGTGCTTCAGGAGTTCATCCAGTGGGAGGATTACGCGCGCTGCATGTGCCTGGGGCAGAACGACGTGCGCGTGATGAAGTACAACCCGAACAACCGCTATTACTACCCGGAGCCGGATTTCGCGCCGGAGCTGTTCCAGCGCATCCACGACGACACGCTGGCGATCTGCCGCGCCTTCGGCTACGACATGAACACCTGCGAATTCGCCATCCGTGACGGCGTGCCTTACGCCATCGACTTCATGAACCCCGCGCCGGACATGGACGTGAACTCGCTGGGGCGCGATCACTTCGAGTGGATGGTCACGCACATGGCGGACATGACCATCCGGCTGGCGCTCTCCGGCGAGGAGACGCGGGCGCGCTACGACTGGGGCAAGCAGAGCAAAGCCGCGACCCATGCTCCGTGAAGCGATTGACGCCTACCACGACCTGCTGGACGATCAGCTTGCCGCTGACGCCGACGGCGAGATGCGCAGCGAACTGCGCCAGCGCGGGCTGTACTTCGGGGATCGCCCGCTGTGTACGGTGCTGCGCCCGCATTTCTACTTCACGGGGCAGTGGGCATACTTGCAGCAGGAGACCGAAATCCTGCTGCGGGCGTTCGGCGTGGCGCATCGGGCGTGCATGAGCGACGCCGAGCTGCGCTCCCAGCTTGCGCTGGAAGACTACGAGGAGCGCCTGTTCAGCCTGGACATCGGCGGGGTGGTGCCCTGGACAAGCTCGCGCCTCGACTCGTTCTTCCACATCGACCACAACGAACTGAAATTTGTCGAGTACAACGCCGAAACTCCGGCGGGGATGGGCTACAGCGACGTGCTCGCCAGGCTGTTCTTCGAGCTGGAGCCGATGCGCCGCTTCCGCGAGCAGTTCTACATCTACGCCATGCCCACGCTCGACAGCCTGCTCGAAGTGCTGCTGCGCGCCTACCGCGAATGGGGCGGCAGGGAGACACCGCAGATCGCCATCGCCGACTGGCAGGAAGTGCCGACGCTCAACGAGCACGAAATCTGCCGCGCCTACTTCGAGCGCAACGGCGTGAGCGCCTTTCTGGTCGACCCGCGCGCGCTGGAGTATCGCAGCGGGCATCTGTGGGCGGGCGAGCGGCGCGTGGACATCCTCTACAAGCGCGTGCTGATCAGCGAGATGATCCAGCGGATGGGCATCGACAATCCGATTGTCCAGGCAGTGCGGGATCACGCGGTATTGATGACCAATTCCTTCAGCGACAAGCTGATGGCGAAGAAGACCAGCTTCGCCTTCCTGAGCGACGAGCGCAACGCCCGACTGTTCACGCCGGAGCAGCTTCGCGTGATTCACGCGCACGTCCCCTGGACGCGGCTGGTCAGCCCGCGCAAGACCGTCTACCGGGGCAACGATGTCGATCTGCTCGACTTCATCAGCGAGCGGCGTGACCAGTTCGTGCTCAAGCCGAACGACGAATACGGCGGCAAAGGTGTGGTGCTGGGCTGGGAATGCTCGCCGGAGGAATGGAGCGAGACGCTGCGGCAGGCGCAGACGACGCCCTACGTCGTGCAGGAGCGCGTGTCGAGCATCACGCGCGACTTTCCCGCCATGATCGACGGGAAGCTGGACATCAGCCCGCGCTACGTCGATGCCGATCCCTACGTGTTCTACGGCAGCACCGTCTACGGCTGCATGACGCGCCTGTCGGCGGTCTCGCTGCTCAACGTGACGGCGGGCGGCGGCTCCCTCGTGCCGACGTTTTTGCTCGACCCGAAATAACCGATACGTCTATCCGCATCCGCATGTTTCTCAGCGACTGCTTAAGCAGAGCAGTCGCAATCTTGACGTTGTTATTTTATACTTAATGTCACTGGCGAACGACTGTACCGACAGATAAGGGAAAAACATGGACTGGCAACCCACGCTGGGCGCGCTGCTGGGAGACGACAACTGCTGCGAATTTCGCGTCTGGGCGCCGAACGCCAAGACGGTGGACGTACATCTGATCGGCGACGAGGATCGCTACGTGTCGATGGCGCGCATGGAGCAGGATTACTTCCGGGCGGTGATCGAGCTGATCATGCCGGGGCAGCTTTACCGCTATCGGCTGGACGGCGGGGACGAGTATCCCGACCCGGCTTCGCGCTCGCAGCCGCAGGGCGTGAGCGGTCCCTCGGAAGTGGTCGACTGGCGCTATATCTGGCGCGACGAAGGCTGGCACGGAAACCCGCTGAGCGCATACTTCATCTACGAGCTGCACATCGGCACGTATTCGCCGGAAGGCACGTTTCGCGGCGCGATCCCGTACCTGGACGAGCTGGTCGAACTCGGCATCACGGCGATTGAACTCATGCCGATTGCTGAATTCCCCGGCGAGTGGGGCTGGAGCTACGACGGCGTGTTCCTGTTCGCGCCGCACCACGCCTATGGTGAGCCGGACGACCTTAAGGCGCTGGTCGACGCCTGCCACGAGCGCGGGATCGCCGTGATCCTCGACGTGGTCTACAACCACTTCGGTCCCGAAGGCAACTGCCTGCTGCGCTACGCCAGCTACACCCGCCCAATCTATAAAGGACTCTGGGGTGATGCGGTCAACGTCGATGGTCCTTACAGTGACGAGGTGCGCGCCTTCTTCATCGAAAACGCCTTTTACTGGCTGAACGAATACCACCTCGACTCGCTGCGGCTGGACGCGACGCACTTCATCTTCGATTTCTCTCCCTACACGTTTCTAGAAGAACTGACCGACAAAGTCGATGTTTTCTGCAAGAGTTCGGGGCGAGACATTTACCTGATCGCCGAGGATGACCGCAATCTGGCGAAGCTGGTCTTGCCACGCAGCGAGGGCGGGATCGGCATGAACGCGCAGTGGCTGGATGATTTCCACCACTCGCTGCACGCCAACCTGATTGGCGAGAATTACGCCTACTACCAGGATTTCGGCATGTTCTGGCAGTTGGAGAAAACTTTCCGCGAAGGCTTCGTCTACAGCGGGCAGTACGCGCCCAGCCGCAAGCGGCGACACGGCACGTCGTCAGCGGACGTATCCGCCGAGCGCTTTATCGTCTTCATCCAGAATCACGACCAGATCGGCAACCGGATGCCCAACGACCGCTACGTCAAGGTCTTCAGCCACGAGCAGGTCAAGCTGGCGGTCGGCACGGTGATGCTCTCGCCGTACCTGCCGCTGCTGTTCATGGGCGACGAATATGGCGAGACCGCGCCATTTGAATACTTCGTCGACTACAGCGACCGCAAGCTGGTCGAGGCGGTGCGTCAGGGGCGCATCGAGGCGTTTAGCTTTCTAATGCCGAAAGGGACGACGCCGCCTGATCCGGGCGCGAAAGAGACGTTTCAGGTTTCCAAGCTCGACCATAGTTTGCGCGAAAAAGGGGTGCATCGCGTGCTGCTCGACTATCACAAGACGCTGATCCATCTGCGCAAGTCGATCCCGGCGCTGGCGGAGCCGAACAAGCTGCGGCTGGAAGTCGAAAGCTACGGGCAGGAGCGCGTGCTCTATCTGCGCCGCTGGAAGGACGAGAGCGAAGTCTTCGCGGCGCTCAACTTCAACGAAGAGCCGGTCACGATCACGCTGCCGGTGCCGGGCGGGCGCTGGAAGCTGCAATTCGACTCGGCTGACCCGCGCTGGAGCGCTGACTCCGACCTGTCCGCGCGCGCGAAAAGCCACACGCTGAAATCGACGGGCGGCGGCGCCGAACTGACGGTGCAGCCGCGCGCTTTCCTCCTCTATCTCAAGACGGGCGACGTGTGACGGTTCTCGGCTGGGCGTCATGCGCGGCTCTGTGAATTCGAGGCGGAAGGGGTATGATCGTCGCTCATGGATAGGCAGGGTTATGGCTTTATTGCCCCCTGCGCTGAATCACGGTAAGGAGAAAATTGCATGTTAGCAGCACGACTGTACGGACCACGCGATATGCGTGTCGAAACGGTGGACGAGCCGGGCGACCCCGGTGCAGGGCAGGTCAAAATTCGCGTGAAGGCGGTCGGCATCTGCGGCTCGGATTTGCATAACTACCTGGACGCGCGCATCGGCGACACGGTGATTGCGTCGCCTGTCATCCTCGGACATGAGTTTGCGGGTGTTATCCTCGCGGTGGGTGAGGGCGCGCGTGACGGAAACGACGAGCCGCTGCACGTCGGGCAGCGCGTGGCGGTCGACCCGGCGACACCCTGCGGGCGCTGCGAGATGTGCAAAGCCGGGCATCCCAATCTGTGCCGCCGCCTGCACTTCTGCGGGCTGTACCCCGACGACGGCGCGCTGCAAGAGCAGATGATCGTCGAAGGACATACCTGCTTTCCCGTGCCGGACCGCATCAACGATACGGGTGCGGCGCTGCTCGAACCGCTCGGCGTGGCGCTGCACGCGGTCGATCTGGGCAAGCTGAAGCTGGCGCGCAGCGTGGCGATCATCGGCAGCGGTCCCATCGGCTTGCTGATCACGGCGCTGGTGCGTCACAGCGGCGCAGACCCGATTTACACGTTCGACTGCTTCCCCTGGCGCGCAGCGAAAGCCAAGGCGCTGGGCGCGACCGAAGCCTGGACAGTGACGGACGACCTCGACGCGGTCAAGGTGATTCACGACGTGACCGATGGGCGCGGCGTCGACGTGGCGTTCGAGGCGGCGTGGGCGGATCACAGCATCGCGCAGGCGGCGGAGATGGCGCGGCTGGGCGGACGGCTGGTGCTGGTCGGCATCCCGTCGGACGACCACATCGCCATGAAACACTCGACGGCGCGTCGCAAGGGGCTGACGATCATGATGTCGCGGCGCATGAAGCACACCTATCCCCGCACGATCCAGCTTGTCACGAGCGCGCCCGAACCCATCGACCTGGACGGCATCGTCTCGCATCATTTCCCGCTTGCGGAAGCGGACAAAGCTTTCGCGCTCAACGTCGAGTACAAAGACAACGTGCAGAAAATCATAATCGACGTATAAATGAGAGTAGGCATGAGCGCGACAATGACCCATTGTGGTCTTAACATACGTTTGATGTCACATTGGCACTAGTTGGTCACGGTGTTTGTTGCTAGGATAGAAAGCCCGTCTCAAAGATAATGTGGAGGTCTGTGCGGCGCGTGGCTATGGCAAACATGCAACGCGCGCAGCAGGCGGATATGCGGTGGTTGTGGCGCTATGTCAAACTCCACCGTATCGCTGCGGCTGCGGCAGTTCTGAGTGGATTGGTGGGTGGGGCGACTGCGATGGCTTCACCCTTTCTCGTCGGCGTGATCATCGACCACGTCAACGATGGGTTTACGCCCCAGGAGATGCTGCAAAACATCGCATTACTGCTGGGGCTGGCGGCGGTGTCGGTGACGGCATACTTCGGGCAGCGCATTTTCAGCGGCGAGGTTGCTTACGCCGTTCACTACGACATTCGGCGCGACCTTTACGACAATCTCCTGACGCTCGAACAGGGCTTTTACCAGCACTATGCCACCGGCGACCTGATCTCGCGCATGTACACCGACCTGGACTCGATCTGGCGTCTGGTGCTGCTCGGCTTCAACGTGGGCGGCAGCGCCTTCTTCGGTTTGGTGGTCGCGTTCCTGCTGCTGATCACGATTAACCTGCCGCTGACGCTGGCGATCTTTGTCATTCTGGCGATTTCGACCACGCTGCAAATTCGCGCCGGGCTGATGCTCGCGCCGATCTTCGAAAAGATTCAGGAACAGGCGGGGACGCTGTCCGCGCTGGTGCAGGATGCCGTCAGCGGTATCCAGACGATCAAGACGTTCGGTCGAGAACAGGGCGTCGTCAACAAGTTCGAGCAGGAGAACAAGGAATACCGCCGACGCTGGCTGTTCTTCCGGCGGCGCAACGAGCCGGTTGGCATGGTGCCGAACATGGTCAGCCAGATGACCGCCGGGATCGTCGTGCTCTTCGGCGGCATCCAGGTTGCCAGGGGCGAAATGACGGTCGGCAACTTCGTCCAGTTCCTCAGCTTTCTCAGCCTGATCAGCGTGGCACTGCTGCAACTGGGCACGATCTACCAGCGCTACCAGCAGACGCGCGGCGCGCTGTTCCGCGTCTCTCCGCTGCTCCAGTCCGCGAATATTTACAGCGCCCCCGGCGCGGTGCCGCTCAAGAACCCGCGCGGGGACATTCGCTTCGACCACGTGAGCTACGAGGTGGACGGTTACGCCATTCTACGCGATATTTCGCTGGATATTCCCGCCGGGACGGTGGTCGCCATCGTCGGCGCGACGGGCTGCGGCAAAACGACCCTCGTCAATCTGCTGGCGCGCACCTTCGACCCGACGACAGGGCAGGTGATGATCGACGGGCACGACGTTCGCACACTCGATCTGAAAGACCTGCGTCGCGCCATCGCCTACGTGCCGCAGTCTACGTTCCTGTTTGGGGATACGCTGCGCGAAAACGTCCGGATGAGCAAGCCCGACCTGACGGACGAGCTGATCGACCGCGCCATCCACATTTCACGGGTGAGCAACGACCTGCCGCAGCTTCCGCATGGCTTGGATACGATGGTGGGCGAGAAGGGCGTCATGCTCTCCGGCGGACAGAAGCAGCGCGTCGCCATCGCCCGCGCCCTGATCCGCGACTCGGCGATTCTGGTGCTCGACGACGCGCTTTCCAGCGTCGATACCCACACCGCCGCCGACATCCTCGCCGACCTGCGCCAGGTGCTGCGCACGCGCACCAGCCTGATCATCGCGCACCGCATCGCTACGGTCAAAGATGCCGACCGGATCATCGTGATGTCGGAAGGGCAGATCGTCGAGCAGGGCACTCACAACGAATTAGTCGAACGAGGAGGCTTGTATGCGCATATGGTGGAGCGCGAACTGAGGCAGGAGGACAAGGCGTATGTTTAAGCCGCGCGGCTACGACACCAAAGTCACGGACCGCTACCTGACGCAGATGCTGGCGCGCTTCCTCGCCCCGTTCTGGTGGCGAATCCTGATCATCTTCGTGCTGCTGCTGGCTGCGACCGGCTTGACGCTGGTACTGCCCTACATCGTCCAGCGGGTAGTCGATGGTCCTATCGCCAATGGCGACATGAACGGGATCACCCCTTACGGCATCGCTTACCTGGTCGCCATCGTCTCGCTGACGGTGGTGCGCCTGGCGCATACCTACATGCTGCAAAACGTCGGGCAGGACGCGCTGGTGGATATTCGCCAGACCCTGTTCACGCACATCATCTGGCAGGACATGCGCTTCTTCAACAACACGCCCGTCGGACAGGTTGTCTCGCGCATGTCGAATGACATCGACGCGCTGACCGAACTGCTCTCGACCAGCATCGTCATGATCGCCAGCAATATGATCACGCTGGTCGGCATTATCGTGGTCATGTTCGTGATCAACTGGCGGCTGGCGCTGATCGGCTTGATCGTCATGCCGGTGATGGCGGTGGCGACGGTTTTCTTCCGGGGACACATCCGGCGCGCCTCGAACGAATTCCACCGAGTCATCGCCGAATATCTCGCCTTCCTGAACGAGCAGTTCAACGGGATGATCGTCATCCAACTGTTCGGACGGCAGGAGACCAGCCGCGAGGGGATGCGCGACATCAACACGCGGTACCGCGACGTTCACAACGCGATGCGTAACTACTACACCTACTACGCTTCCATCATCCAGATTTTGACGACGGTGGGCTTGGCGATTGTGCTGTGGGGCGGCGGCAACGGCGTGCTGGCGGGCTGGGCGACGCTGGGTATGCTGATCTCGTTCATCGACTATACGCGGCGCAGCTTCGATCCGATTTTGCAGCTCGCCGAGCAGTTCTCGCAGATTCAAACGTCGCTGGCGGCGGGCGAGCGCATCGCTCGAATGCTGCACGTCGAGTCGGAGATCATCGAGCCGGATCAGCCTGCGCACATCGAGTGGGTGCATCGCACGTTCAAGTTCGAACACGTCAACTTCGCCTACGAGCCGGAGCAGCCCGTGCTGCGCGATGTCAATTTCGACGTGCCGACCGGGCAGCGGGTCGCCATCGTTGGAGCGACCGGCGCGGGCAAGACTTCGCTGGCGGGCTTGCTGGCGCGCTTCTACGATGTCAGCGAAGGACACGTCCTGATTGATGGAGTCGACGTGCGCGACCTGAGCCTCGACGACCTGCGCCGCTACGTGACGGTCGTACCGCAGAATCCCTACTGCTTCAACGGCACGATTGCCGATAACCTGCGCCTGTTCGATCCGTCGATCACTTACGAGCAGATGCGCGCGGCGGCGCACACCGCCTGCGCCGACAAATTCATCGATACGCTGCCGAACGGCTACGATTTCGAGCTGCTGCCCGGCGGCGCGAATCTCTCGCAGGGGCAGCGGCAGCTTCTGGCGCTGGCGCGGGCGCTGCTGCACAATCCGCACAGCATCCTGGTGCTGGACGAGGCGACCAGCAGCATCGACACCGAGACGGAAGCCTACATTCAGGAAGGGTTGAAGCGCGTGCTGGAGCAGCGCACCAGTCTGGTGATCGCTCACCGCCTGAGCACCGTCCGCGAAGTGGATCGCATTCTGGTGATGGATCACGGGCAGATCATCGAAGACGGCACGCATTTGCAGCTACTCAAGAGCAACGGCGCCTATGCCGAGCTGTACCGCCGCCAGTTCGAGGAAGGCGAGACGGAGAAATCCGCCGCGAATTTCTGAGCGGGGCTGTGTCGTATTGAGCATTCCGGTAGGGGCACGCTATATCGTGTCCCTACGTTTTTCTACACCTTCACCCGTGAATACTCCGCGATGCGCGCCTGCACGTCGCGCTGAATGCGCACCACCTCGGCGGTATCCGCGCCCGCGATGACGCAGCCGAACTCGTGGACTTCCAACGCCGAACTCACGGTGATGAAAATGCCCCGGTTTTCGCCGCCCATCGGATACTGAAAATCGCCAAGCAGGTCGAGCAGTTCCTCGAAATCGGTGATGCTGCCGCTGGACAGCGTGTCGTTGCTGAGCAGCGCCACCTTGTCGAGATAATCCGCGCCGAAGACGTGGGCGGCGAACTCGTGGACGTGCGTGCCGCCCGTGCGCCGGGGATTGATCTCCAGCAGATAGACGCGCCCGGCGTCGTTGACCACCGTGTCGAGATCGAAATGACCGACGTAGCCCATTTCCTGAAGGCGGCGCGCCAAAATCAAGCCGCTTTCCGCCAGCGGCGCATACCAGGGCGCGGCGAGCAGTTCGCGGCTGACCAGCACGCCGCAGAAATCGCCGAAGCCCTGAAATAGTTGATCCGAGACGTAGGTGATATACGGCTCGCCTTCCGGCGGCACGTAGACTTCCAGTGACGGCGACAGCGGATGATCGGCGACGATCATCTCCTCGACGGTCAGCCATTGATCATTGACGAAACTGCTGTGACGCAGGTGCTCGACGACCTGCTGAGTCGTGTCGAAATCGCCGGGCTGCATCAGGACGTTGCCGATGCCGTTCTCGCCGATGTCCGACTTGACCAGGCAGGCGCGCCCGCTGTGCAAAAACCAGAGCGCCGCGTCGGCAGCGCCTTCCAGCGTCTGGCAGGCGAGACCTTCCGGCAGCAGTTGATCGGCATTGGGCAGCCAGCGCGACGCCAGCACGCGCCAGCCGATCTTGCTGTCGATGTAGTCGCGTATCCACAGGCGCTCGCGCGTCGGCGTTTCGGGCAGCAGGACGGTCAGCTCGTATTCGTTCTCCAGCGCGTCGACCAACTGCATGAATTCTTGGGTCGCGGCGTAGGGGATAAGCTGGACGGTGCGTCCCACTCCGGCGTAAGCGACCAGGCGGTGTACCAGCGCGGGTTCGCGCAGGATGTCGAGCGAGAGCCACGACGACGGCTGTTCCGGTGCTTCGTATTCGGTGCCGAAAAAGCCCGCCTGCTCGCGGAGATGCGCCGCGTGCGGGATGGGCAGGCTGGTGAAAACCAGCTTGGGGTCGCCCGCCCAGATGATGGCGCGGTCGCCGCGATACTGCTCGCCCTTGATCAGATGATCGGCGTCGACGCCCCGGCTCAGAAATTCGTAGAACGTCTCCGAAATATTGCAGACAACGACGACTGGAATGTTGTGATCGATGTGTCCCGACAAAACGTCTACCCCTTTGGCTGCTCTTCCGGTTCCTCGGACTGCTGGCGGCGCGTGCGCATCTCGTAAGCCTTCGATTGCAAGCTCTGGAAGAAATCGTTGTCCACGATCTCCTTGACCTGCTCGTCGCGTTTGGAATGGTCGATCTGGATTTGCAGATCGGCGACCTGCTGCTTGAGTTTTTCCTCGCGTTTGGCGACTTTCCCGATCATAACCTGGAAAACGTCGGCAAGTGTGGAGATTTCGTCCGGGAAGCGCCGGGCGGCGATCCAGGAGAAGTTCTGATCGTACTGCCCTTCGCCAATGCGCGCGGCGATCTGGGTGAGCTTGACAATCGGACTCGACAGCACCTGCGCGGTCACGTAGACCAGCCCGAACAGTACCAGATAGGTGATGACGAAGGCGGGGATCGCCAGGTTGCGAATGTCGTTTTCCACGTTGATGATGTACTGCGCCAGATAGTCGATGCCCAGCCCGCCGACGACTTTGCCGCTGGAGTCCTTGATCGGTGCGTAGCCGGAGACGTACCATTTATCCTGCCACTCATAAATGTCGTTCAGGTACACGGCAGTTCCGCTCAGCCCGGTGAACAGCTTGCCGTCGATGGCGGTATCGTGCTCCTTGAAGTTGACCGTGTTGTTGGGCAGTGGATTATCCAGCGCCAGCCCATCGACGACGTAGTAGAAGCCGGTCGGGTCGGTCGCCGGATCAGCGCGGACGAACGTCCAGGGCTGCGCGTTTGGGTCGATGGTGCGGACGGTGTGCAGCCACTCGGCGATCTGCCAGTAGCGCGGGTCGTCGGTGTAGTACACGTCGTCGTCGGGGTTAGTGCCTCCCCGGTCGGAGTAGAGCGTGGGCTGCGCCTGGTTGTAGAGTGCGATGAAGGCATCGCCGTCGATGCCCCCAGTGGCGGCAGCCAGATCGTCTTGCAGCGAGTCGCCGATGCGCGTCTTGGCGACGCCGGTGGCGTAGTTGTAGAACCAGACGAAGATAACTGCGAAGACCACGGTGAAGATCAACGTGAAGACGACCGCGAGCTTAACTTGAAGCTTGACGTATAGATGCCGCTTGGGCGGTGCATCGGTTGTCATGTGCTTTACCTCATACTACTTACAGATGGCGTGCGGCGCGAACCGAAGCACGCTTCAGATGTTGAGCTTGTCGATAATGCTGGCGGTGCGCTGCCGACGCTTGAGCCGCCAGTTGAACAGGCTGCTTTCGTAGACCGTCCGCATTTTCAGTATCCACCACAGTGCGATGATCGCCAGAATAGCGCCAATCGTCAGATAGATCACCTGCGGCGGGTACTCCTTCAGCAGTGGGTGTACGAGCAGCACGATCCCGATGATGATCGCGCTGACGATCACCCCGGAGGCGAACAGATAGCTGTCCATAAACATGCTGACGCGCCCGCGCCGTTCCTCCGGCACGAGCGATTGCAGCGTTTTGCGGGCGATGTCGTCGACGCTGTTGAGCGAGAGCTTGGCGACCAGATAGCTTCCCGCTCCGGCGACGATACCGGGAAAGCCGATTGCCCAACCCACACAGATCAGCGCGAAGATCGGCATGATGACGAAGGTGTTCTTCAAGCCGAAGCTGCTGATGATTCGCCCCGTCAGGAAGGCTTGCAGCACGATGGCGACAACCGTCTGCGCCAGGAAGATCAGACTGTAAAACGTCTGGAAATTGTCCATCTGGCTGTAGACCTGCTCGGTGGACGCCAGGAAGTGATATTCGATGATGGTCATGACGATGGCGATGGCGAACATCGAGAGCATGAGGTAGCGGAACGACGGCACTTCCTTGACGAAGTTGATGCCTTCGGTCAGTGATTCGCGCACCGAGACATTGTGTTCAACCGTCTGGCGGAAGCGAACTTTGCCGAGCATGAAGGTCAGCAGGTACGGGCAGAGATACGCCAGAATGATCAGGTAGATCAGGACGCTGGAGTTGAGTCCGAGGGTGTGCAGGATGCTCGGCGCGACCGCGCTGATGCCCAGCCCGGCGATGTCGCCCACCACGCCGAAGGTGGCGATGACCGGAAACAGGCGTTTCGCCTGGCTCATGTCGGTCATGTCGTTGGCGAGAATCCAGTAGATTGCCGGAAAGAAGTAGAGCTGCTGGTCGACGAAGATGCACAGCAGCGAGTAGTTGAGCCAGCCGGGCAGCCCAACGGCGAACATGATCGCCAGGACGATGTAGAGTCCGACGAAGGTCAGGCTCATCCAGCGCAGCAGACGCAGGCGGTGGAAGCGGTCGACGATCAGCGACTGAACGCCGGTCGCGGCGATGATCAGCAGCATCTCGACGATCCACAGGATCAGGATATTGTTGACGCTGACCTCGCTGAGGAAGCCGCTGATCGAGACGATGTTGGAGACCTGCAGCGCCAGCGAGTTGAAAAACAGGATCAACCCCATGACGAGGACGAGATGGACTTCTTCCGGGCGTATTCGCAGATACCCTTGAAACGTGCGTGTGATACTCACCATCAGGCTTTCGGAGTTTCGGCTAAGAGGCGCGTGATGTCCCTGGACGGGATGGTTGCGTAGCGACCGTCACTCTCATACTCCCAGATTAAATCGGGATGCGCCTTGAGAAAGCGAAGGAATTCGCCGCTGGTCACGAGCTGCTGCATGTAGGCATCGTATTCGGCGAAGTCCTCCGGGCTGACTTCTTCCAGCGCGAGGCAGGCGCTACCGGTAAAATGCGCCAACTGAACTTCGCCCGTCTCGCTGATCTTCAGGATAATGAAGGGCCAGATGCGGCAGTCGAACGGGCGCACGTCGTAAATCGAACACTGGTAATTGTCTTCGTCCAGAAACGGGCAAACATACGGATACACCGGGTCTTCGTGTTTCGCTTTTTTAAGTCGTATCTGGAACGTGTTTTCGGTCTCTTTGAACGGGACGAATTCCGGCATCTCGTCCCGGACTGCGCGGATCGCCTCGATTTCCTCGGCGGTGAAAATAGGCGCGAAATCCTGCCGGTTTTCCCGAAAACGGCAGCATTCGCGGCAGCGCTTGCATTGCTCATGGTGGACGATTTGTCTCATAACTTCGGTGGATTCTCGCTTAAGAATTATCTCGACATGTTAGGTCGTAACAATTATACTCTAGCCCTTAGCCGAAAGCGGATTGACGTTCCTGAATGATTTGTGAATGTCGAGGCGCGCGGCGTCTTTTTTGTGTGGGGATCAGCGACAGGCGGAACCATGAAGCTTCAAGTGCTCAGCACGCAGCTCGGCGCGGTACAGGTGATCGCGCACGAGGCTTTCGAGGATTATCGCGGCTATTTCATGGAGGTCTACCACCGCGACCATTACCGCGAGATCGGCTTCACTACCGAGTTCGTGCAGCTCAATCAATCCGGCTCGATCAAGAACGTCGTGCGCGGCTTGCATTTTCAGTGGGACCCGCCGATGGGCAAGCTGATGCGCGTCGTCTACGGCGAAGCCTTCATCGTCGCGGTGGACATCCGCAAGGGGTCGCCGACGGTGGGGCAGTGGTACGGCGAAGTCCTGTCGGACAAGAACCGTCTGGCGATGTGGGCGCCTGCCAGCTTCGCGCGCGGGTTTGCCACGCTCTCGGACTTCGCCGTCGTGCAATACCTGTGCAGTGGGTCGTACAACGGCGCGACGGAATCTGGCATCCTCTGGAACGACCCCGAAATCGGCATCGACTGGCACGTGAGCGAGCCGATCCTGTCGCCGCGTGACAATGGTGCTCAAACGCTGGCGCAGTGGCTGGCGCGCCCCGAATCGGATAACTTTACGTATGCTCCGTGACGCTGGCGTAGCCGTGCGGATGAGTGCGATGCCAGTCCCAGGCGGTCTGGATGATCTGCCCAAGCTGCGCGAATTCCGGCGCCCAGCCTAGCTCCGCCTTGATTTTGGTGCTGTCGGCGATCAGCACGGCGAGGTCGCCTGCGCGACGCGAGCCGTACTGGACGGGGATCGGATGCCCCGTCACCTGGCGCGCGACCTCAATGATCTCTTTGACTGAGTAGCCTTTGCCGTTGCCGAGGTTGTACTTGCGGCTGGGTCCGTCGGCGAGCGCCTCGAAGGCGAGAATGTGCGCCGTCGCCAGATCGAGGATGTGAATGTAGTCGCGGATGGGTGTGCCGTCCGGTGTGTCGTAGTCGTTACCGTAGATCGTCACGAAGTCGCGCTGACCGAGCGCCACCTGCAACACCAGCGGGATCAGGTGGGTTTCGGGGTGGTGATCTTCGCCAATGTGACCGTCGGGGTGCGCGCCAGCGGCGTTGAAGTAGCGCAGGCAGCAGTAGCGCATCCCGTAGATTTTGTCCATCCAGTAGAGCAGCCGCTCGATCATCGCCTTGCTTTCGCCGTAGGGGCTGCCGGGGATAATCGCTTCGTCTTCCTTGATCGGGATGGTTTCCGGCGCGTCGAACAGCGCGGCAGTCGACGAGAGGATGAAGCGCCTGACGCCGTGTTCGGCGGCGGCTTCGAGCAGGTTGGCAGCGGCGACGACGTTGTCGCGCAGGTATTTGAACGGCTTCTCCATGCTTTCCGGCACGACAATGTACGAAGCGAAGTGGAAGATGCCGTCGAACTGGTGCGCGTCGAATAACTGCGCCAGCGCCGCGCGATCCATCAGGTCGCCGATGACGACCGTCGCGTCCCTGTGGATTGCTTCCCGATGCCCCGTTACGAGGCTGTCGAAGACGACGACTTCGTAGCCCTCGTTGATCAGCAGATCGACCATGTGGCTGCCGATGTACCCCGCGCCACCCGTCACCAGAACTTTCATCGCTTATGCTTCCTTGCCTGCATCGCCGCGCCAGCCGTAAAGGATACCTGTTCGCCTGCGGATTGGGTAGGGTTCAACCCGCGAATCGGCGGCAGGGAAGACGCGAGTCTCGACGCTAATTGGGGTCGGGAAGGTGTATGAATCGGGTTTGTTTTGTACTCAAATCGCGCCCGTTAACCTGTACAGACATTATCCCAACATAACCCAAGTTATCCCAAAATTCAGCGCAGGACGGTGCTGCTGCCGTGCGTGGTCGCCATCAGCGAGGCAAGTTCAGCAGGCGTCGTAATCACCATGTCGCCGCGCTGGCTGAGCGCTAGCGCCGCCAGCGTTGCGCCGTAGCGCAGCCCCAACTCGAAGTTGCCATCAAGCCAGCCGTGAATCACACCGGACGCCAGTCCATCGCCTGCACCGATGCGGTCGATCACCTGAACCGGCACGGCGGGCTGCTGGTAGACTTGTGTGCCATCCCATCCTATTGCCCCCTGATCGCCGATACTGACAACGACTTTTTTGGCGTGGCTCAACTCGGCGAGACGGATAACCATGTCCTCCGGCGCACCGTCGATTCCGAAGACGCGCCGGGCATCGCCCTGACCACAGAACAGCAGGTCGACGCCCTGAATGACAGGCGTCAGCCATTCACGCGCTTCGCTCTCCGACCAGAGCTTCTGGCGATAGTTGATGTCGAAGCTGAGCGGGACGCCCGCATCCTTAGCGCGCGCGATGATCTGCTTGATGATTTCGCCGCAGGAGGGCGACAGCGCCGGTGTGATCCCCGTCAGATGAACGAGGCGGGTATCGAGCAGGCGATCCCAACGAAGCGTGTCCACCGTCAGATGCGTAATGCACGAATCGGCGCGGTCGTAGATCACCTGAATGGCGCGCGGCGGGACGGCGAATTCGAGATAATAGACGCCGACGCGCCCCTGTTCGTGCCAGATCACGCCGTCCAGATCGACGCCCGCTCTGCGCAGGTGTTCGCCGACCATATAGCCAGTGGCGTTGTCGGGCAGGGCGCTGTGCCAGCCGCAGCGGCGCCCCAGTCGCGCCAGCAACGTCATAACGTTGGCTTCGGCGCCGGCAGGGATCACGTCAAACTGCGTCGCGGTCTGCAACCGAGTGCCTTCCGGCACGCTCAAGCGGAGCATCGCTTCGCCGAATGTGGTTACGTCGAAAGTCAAGGGAGTGCCTCCTTACGAATGATGCCCGCGCGCTTCCGCTTCGATTGGGTGTCTCCGCGAAAACGCTCTATAATTTGAACCGATTTATGCGGATTGATCAAAATAGTGGCGAGGGTGAGTTTCATGAAACTGAAATGGTACGGACAGGCAGCGTTCTCGGTCAAGTCCAGTGATGGCTTGACGATCATCACCGATCCCTACACCCCGGAAACTGCCGGGTACGTGCCCATCCTCGAACCCGCTGACGTGGTGATCACTTCGTCGGATAACGACAGCTTTCACTGCCGCGCCGATCTGATTCAGGGCAATCCGGTGGCGATCAATGCGCTGGCGGTCGCGCAGGATGGCGGCGAGCGCAGCGAGAAGGGCATCACCTTCCGCGCGATCCAGTCGATGGAAGCGCTCAACCACCGCTATCACGATCCCGACCAGAACGCGATGTACCGGTTCGTCGTCGACGGCATCCGCATCGGTCACATGGGCGACGTGGGCAACCCGCTCTCGCCGGAGCAGATCGACTTCTTCCGCGACCTCGACGTGCTGCTGGCGCTGGCGGGTGGGCATCCGACGCTGGAACTGGACGACCTGAAGACCGTGATCGATGCGGTCAAGCCGCGTTTGGTCGTGCCGATGCACTTCCGCACGCTGCGCCTCAAGCCGCGTAACCAGTTCTGGGTTCAATCTTTCCTCGACTACTTCCCGGACGAGCAGGTCGATTTCGCCTGCGACTGCGAAGTCACGCTGTCGCGCGCCGATCTGCCAGAGTCCACGCGCGTGCTGGTCTTAACCTATGCGGGCTAAAGTCTATGTATGGGCTAGAATTGGGCATCCTGGGAGCGTAACTTCTTCATAGAGCGCGTTATAATTGCACCACAAATAATACTCAGTGCGTTGGCATTTATATGGCAATGACTATGAAATTGATTGTAACCATTGTGGACGAAAGAGATGTCGATAAGGTGATGACCGCGCTCGCCGTCCAGCACATCAGTGTCACCCATGTCAGCAGCACGGGCGGCTTGCTCAGCCCTGGCAACTCCACTTTGCTAATTGGGGTGAACGAGGAGAGCGTGCCGCAGGTCATGAAAGTTGTTGCTGATCTGGCTGCTCCCCGCCAATCCTTTATTCCCTATACCTTTGAGGGCGATTTATCCCTGGCTGGCATCGCTGAGGTTCAGGTGGGTGGTTTCCTGTGTTTTGTTCTGAATATTGATCATTTCGAGCAGGTTTGAAACATGTCTAAACTGATTCTCGCCATCATTTTCAATGCCGATGCGGTTGACCCCCTCACGCAATCTCTCTTAGCCGGGGATTATTCCGTGACCAAAATCAGCAGCATGGGAGGATTTTTGCGACGCCAGAATACCACGTTTGTAATCGGCGTTGATGAGGCACGCTTGCCGGGTGCAATGACCATTATCCACGAAGTGTGCAGTCCCTACAGTCGCGCAGAAGGTCATGCTGCGACCATTTTCGTGCTGGATGTTGCCGAATTCTCTCGTGCCTGAGTGCCGCCATATCACCGACCGGATGATCTGTGTGGCATACACTCCCGCTGCTAAAATGGAGGCGTAAAAAGGACAAAGTCATGCCGCCGATCAGCAATCTTTCGCTGTTCCTTGCCGCTTCGCTCGCCCTGCTGCTGACGCCGGGTCCAGCGGTGCTCTACATCGTCACACGCAGTGTCGATCAAGGGCGCAAAGCGGGTCTCGTCTCGGTGCTGGGCGTCGAGACCGGGAATTTATTTCATGCAGGCGCGGCGGCGCTGGGCATCTCGGCGATCCTGCTGTCGTCGGCGCTGGCGTTCGAGGTCGTTAAGTACCTGGGTGCAGCCTATCTGATCTACATTGGCATCCGCAAGCTGACCACGCCCATCCACGCGCAGGAAGTCGAAGTCGTGCGCGTGAAGGACTTGCGCCACGTGTACTCGCAGGGGGCGCTGGTCGCCATCCTCAACCCCAAGACGGCGCTGTTTTTCCTGGCGTTTCTGCCGCAGTTCGTCGACACGACGCGCGGACAGGTGACGCTTCAGACATTGGCGCTGGGGCTGATGTTCGTCAGCATGGCGATTGTGACCGACAGCGGCTACGCGCTGCTGACCGGGACGGCGGGCACCTGGCTGAAGAACAGCCGCTGGTATCTCCGGTTTCAGCGCTACGTCGCCGGGTGCATTTACGTTGGATTAGGGGTCTATGCTGCGGTTTCCGGCGGCAGCAAACATTAGCCGGATTTTATCCCACTGGGCAACAATTGAGGCGAAACTATGAACGTCGGAGTGATTGGAGCGGGGCGCATCGGCAAGGTACATGCCGAGAATCTGGCGCTGCGCATTCAGGAAACAAACGTGGTGGGGATTGCGGATGTGGTGCTCGCTGCTGCGCAGGAGACAGCCGCGCGGCTGCATATCCCGCAGGTGACGGCAGATTATCACGAACTGCTCGCTTCGCCAGAGATCGAAGCGGTCGTGATCTGCTCGGCGACGGACACGCATACGCAGATCATCATCGACGCGGCGCGGGCGGGCAAGCACATCTTCTGCGAAAAGCCGATTGATCTGAGTCTGAAACGGATTGACGAAGCGCTGGCGGCGGTCGAGCAGGCGGGCGTGAAGCTGCAAATCGGCTTCAACCGGCGCTTCGACCCGAACTTCCGGCGTATCCGGCAGGCGGTGGAAAGCGCGGAGATCGGGCAGCCGTACCGCCTGCACATCGTCAGCCGCGACCCTGCGCCGCCGCCGATCAGCTACGTCAAGGTGTCGGGCGGCATCTTCCTCGATATGACGATCCACGATTTCGACATGGCGCGCTTCCTGATCGGCAGCGATGTAGAGGAAGTCTACACGGTCGCCGGGGTAATGGTCGATCCGGCGATTGGCGAAGCGGGCGACGTGGACACAGCGGTGATCGTGCTCAAGTTCGCCAACGGCGTGATCGGGACGATTGACAACTGCCGCAAGGCGGTCTACGGCTACGACCAGCGCGCCGAGGTCTTTGGCAGCGGCGGCAGCGTCAGCACGGAGAATAATTTCCCCAACAGCGCGACGATCAGCACGAGCGAGAGCGTCCGACGCGACCTTCCGCTGCATTTCTTCGTCGAGCGCTACACCGAAAGCTACCTCGTCGAGATGCGCGCTTTCGTCGACGCCGTGCTGCACGACAAACCCGTTCCGGTGACCGGATCGGATGGACGCGCGCCTGTCGTGATCGGGCTGGCAGCGCGCAAGTCGTATGACGAAAACCGCCCGGTGCGCCTGTCGGAAATCGCGCCGTAGGCTGATGGTGGGGTTAAAGCGATAACGATAGAGGGCTGGCGACTACTCGCCAGCCCTCTATTTGTTTGCGCTCAGTCCTGGAAGATGACTTCGATCCAGCGGTCGACGGACAGATCGGTGCGGAACTCCAGAATGGGTCGATCCAGGAAATAATCCGCGTCGGGGTCGGGCGAGCTGGAAACGACGGTGGCATTCGGCGGCAGCAGTACCTGCACGCTGACCGCGTTCGCCGGGGTTCCGGGCTGCTTCTGCAAGAGCAGGCGATAGCGTTTGAACGAGCCGACATTCTCAAGAATTGGCGGCACGTGATAGGTAAACTGGAAGCGCTGACTGGTATCGAACGGTACGAGGAGCCGCGCGACGAATTCCGTGTTCTCATCGTTGTTGACCACGTTCGCCGTCCCCGATACGTTCGTCGCATCCGAGAGCGTTGTGCCAAGCGGCACGAAGATTTGCGCCAGGTTGCCGTAATCTGCCGGACCGTTAAATTCCGGGTTGACGGCGGGATCGCTGGCGGCGGTGTGCGCCGAATAGTCATATGCGACCGTCGCCCGTCCGTTGATGGAGCCATCGGACTGGATGTCGGCATCGTAGGTGATGCTTCGAATGATCGAGTGGTTTGACTTGTTCCCCAGGTTCGCGTCGGCGACCATGAAATAGTCGTTGTTGGTCGCGGGAAGCTGCGCACCTGACCAGCCGAGCAAATCAAGCGCCTTCTCCAACTGCT
Organism: uncultured Chloroflexia bacterium; assembly: GCA_963760975.1. Taxonomy (GTDB): domain Bacteria; phylum Chloroflexota; class Anaerolineae; order Aggregatilineales; family Phototrophicaceae; genus Flexifilum. The sequence continues at coordinate 469,150 of CAVXEZ010000013.1, forward strand.
CGTCGGTGAAGTACAGCATGATGTGTTTCTCTTGCAGCGCCTGAAGCAGTGCTCCAAGCAGTTGTGTATTCTTCGTTGGATCGAGGCTCACGGTCTGCCATTGATTGAAGATTTCCTGGTACAGCGCGACCAGGAAGCGCTTGTGTGGGATGTCGCCGCCGCCGTAGTCTCGTATGTCGTAAATGACCGTGCGGAAGTTGTCCGGCGTGACGGTCACGTTGTAACCCGGAACGCTGACCGAGCCGATAACTCCCAGCAGCGACTCAAAACCGGTGATGTCGATGGCGACAACTCCATCGGCAGGCGACTTAGGATTGCTGCCGCTGTTGTAATACCATATCGACATGCGTGCCGTCGATGGAAAGTCGGCATACCAGCTTCCATCCCAACCTGCGTAGAGCGGCTGATTGTATCGTATCCACCAGGATGGTACGTTCACCTGCGATGCCATATCGGCTGGCGGCGGGTTCGGGCTGGTAGAGGTTGTCGGGCTGTACCCGTAATCGGTGACACGGCTGTTGCGAACAGTCATCCATCCCCACGTGCTGATGTAGCCGCCTGAGGGACGAAGCTCGTCGCTGTTTTGCGAGAGAACCAGATAATTCTTTGGTCCAGAAATACCCAGCGCCGAGGTCAGAAAATCGGGCGCATTCAGCAATGCCCCGTTAATTTGTGAAAGCTCATCCTGATACTTGATCAACTGCTGGACGTTGAGGATGTTGCCGCTGGATGTGACCGTCTGGTTAAGGTAATCGATTGATTCTTTCGCAGCAGAAAGATAGGCATCCGCAGTGACGAACTGCCCACGACCGACACTGAGCAGCTCAACAATGCGCTCCCCGGATGAAATCTGCGTGACGACAGAATCGTTACTTTCTCCGGCGACAAGGAAAAAGAGCGTCGGTTGGAGTCCATTGAGCATGTAATATGCCGCAGTCGTGAGGTCTTCTGCAGCATCCAGTCCAGTCAGTGAGGAGTCAAGGTCGTTGTTCAGTCTGGCAAAGGGACGCAAGAAGCGTAAGCGTGACCGCGCAGCCGAAATTGTGCCCAGCAAATCGGTCACGGATGAGTCGAGACGGTTGAAGTCCGTCAGCGTTAAGTCTGTCCCGGAGCGATTCGACAGCGTATCCTCGACGCGCTGAAAACTGACCAGCGACGCCTGCACGCGGTTCATCGAGTCGAGGATAAGCGCCGTTCCGGCTACCGCACCAACGGCAATCGCCACAACGACAATGATAATCAGGCGTACCCATGGGATATGCCCCAAGCGTCTGCGCAGGCGCCGATACCAGGGACGATGGTGCGAATGGCGACGATGGGAAACGCCCTTGCTCGCGGTCGTCGGACTAGAATCAGGCTTGGACTCTCCCGATTTGACGGGAGGCGCTTCGGGAGTAAGCGACATAGACCTATTTGAACCTCACACCAACATCCAGTACTGATAACAAGCCAAGTCGAACACTTCTGACATAATCCGATCAGAGGCTTCGCTATTCTAGCATGATTGTATGGAAATCAACCGGATACGTTTCCGGGAGTGGTGAAGATCGAGGATACCGATTTCACAAAACCTGACCTTGCCTCAACCGCGTAAACTCGGGTGCAAAACTGCGTTTTGCCTTGCCCTCTCCATGACGTGGAGAAGGAGGCTGAGCGAAGCGGGTGTGGTGAACAGCTCACATCCCCATAATTCACCACACCCGTTTCCGTACTCACTCATACAACCTGGACATTGGTGTCAGTGGCTTCTTGTCTTGCCCCTCGATCCCGCGGCGGTCTGATTAACTGGAGGAGTTTGCCGATAACGTTGGTTTGGTACTCCGACGTTTCCTTTAACAGCCGCTCCAGATTTGACCAGAATTCGCTCCAGACGAATCCCTCATCCCAGGTATTCACTTTGAGAATATTGGGATGAATGGTCTCCATCGGTTTCTCTTCACCGTGGAAGAGTTCTTCGTGCATCTTTTCGCCGGGGCGGATTCCGGTGAACTTGATTTCGACATCCTTGTAGGGGCGCAGACCACGCAGCCGTATCATTCGCTCCGCAAGTTCCACGATTCGGACGACTTCGCCCATACGCAGCACGAAAATATCGTTGCCTTTAGTCAGGCAGGCGGCATGAATAATCAGGTTGACCGCTTCCGGGATGCTCATGAAGTAGCGTGTCATATCCTGATGAGTGACCGTTACGGGTCCGCCGCTGTCGATCTGCCGGTTGAACGTCGGAACGACGCTGCCTCGACTTCCCAAAACGTTCCCGAAACGCACAGAAGCGAACAAGGTGCGGCAGTCCGGCTCCTGTGCCAAGGCGTGCAGCATTAGCTCGCAAACGCGCTTGCTGGCACCCATGATGCTGGTCGGATTGACGGCTTTGTCCGTCGAAATCAGCACGAAGCGTTCCACATCATAGTCACGAGCTAGTTCGGCGACATTGCGCGTACCGCTGATATTCACGCGCAGCGCTTCTCGCGGGTAATACTCAAGCATTGGAACATGCTTGTAGGCTGCTGCGTGGAACACGATCTGCGGGTGATGCTTCTCATAGATCGACCGCAACGTGCTGCGCATCGTGATGTCCACTAGCGCGGGTTCCAAGTCGATATTTGGGTATTTCGTCCGCAGTTCCGTGACGAGGTCGTGCAGACCACTTTCGTTATTGTCCAGCAGGATCGCCTTAGTGGGCTTGTACAACATGATCTGACGGCTCAGTTCTGAGCCAATCGAACCTGCTGCTCCGGTGATCAGGAGAACTTTGTTCATCACCGGCGACAGATCGACCGCTTCATGGCGGATAACCATGCTACGCCCGATCAAATCTTCTGCCTGGACATCCCGGATAAGGGTAGCCGACTGTTTTGCGTTGACCAGAGCTTCAAGGTCTGGGACAACCTTAACCAGCGCCGTCGTATTTTCGCAGGAGGTCAGCACCTCACGGAAATCAGGTCCCGAAATGTTGTGGATCGCAACGACGATCAGATCAATATTCTGTGACTCGGCAAGACGAACGATGTCTTTTCGCGTGCCGATCACTCGGCAGCCCTCGACATACATATTCTGCTTGTCGATGTCATCGTCGATGAAGCCAACGATTTGATAGTTGCCGTTGCTAAAGCGATGCTTGAAGCGCCATGCGAGCGCCTGCCCAGACTCACCTGCGCCAATGATTAACACGCGCGTACACTGGGTCGGGAATTCCCGCAAGATGACTGCTTTCCAGCGCCAGACGATGCCGCTCACCAGGCGAGAACGGTAGCGGAGCGCGACAAACCCGCACAGCGCCAGAAAATTACCCATCAACACCATTTGTATGGGAATGGGTCTCCCTGGAAAACTGAGCGTGAGAGGAACAATGATCAATGTCGCAACAAGGACTGCATTGATGATGACAGTGATGTCATGACCACTTGTACGCGACCAGATGCGCTGGTAGACACGGAAAGCTTGCAGCGACGCAATCAAAATAAACGAGATAAGAACGATGAAACCCAAGCTGCCGAGATAATCTAACGGAGCGTTGAGGGTCCACGCCGAAGCTGCAACCGTATACGCGAGAAAAATGATGATGAAATCCACAAGCGCATATTTACCGATCCGCTTGTAATAATTTCGCACCCCGGGGGAAGCGAAATTACCGATTTTGAGTTGCATAGGGCGTATTCATCCTCCTCTACCATTACCATACCTAGCATTGTGATAAAGATAAGCGCCTCTCAACTTCTGTTAATGTGCCTATGTATTGTACTCCAATAATTGTCATGATAAAGAGATTTGGTAGCACTTTTGGGGGTGAATCCCGTAAATTTCTGAAGGTGAGGATTTAATAGGGCACCTGCCTATGCTTAATGATAAGGGCATGTCTATGTTTGTTTAGGCGTCTTTACACCTGAAAAAGTGCCGCAACCTTTGGCTAATCCACTGAATTGGTACGATACTTTGCCGATATTCAACTTTGGCGTAATTCTTATTTGCTATATTGGTTTGTAAGTTATCCTTCGTTGGCATCAAAGCAGTGCTATCGCAATAGGAACGCGCGAATTCCGCTACTTCGCCGAAACCAGAATGGAATCACGATGCCCTATCTATCGATCATGGTGCGTTTATTATGATAACTGAATTTCGTGAGTTTGGAGACTATTACTTTTATTAATATTCCACCAACATTGCGTGAAACTTTGATCGCCTTGCCTTTGTCCAACGTCATTTTAAGGGTGGCTCCATGAAATTTTACATTTTTCAGGCACGATGTCTTTTATAATTTCTTAGTAAGCCTGCGACCATAATTCGCATCTGGCTATTTTTGAGCGTATAATTTATGAAGTGTAGTCGTGTGAAGAGTGGATATGAGGAGAGCTAGGTATGTCCTTACGAAGGCATTTACTTTTGATCCTGCTTTTATCTGTTGCGGCAATGCTCTCCTTGACATTTGTCGCTGATGCGCAGCAGACAACAAAACCGACGACCTGCCCGATGCTTGTCAGCGAAGCGCTGACTGCATTAGGGAAATAACTGTGCAGGTCTAAACCGGGACAGCAGTTGCTACGGTTTTAGCCGGGTACAGCATACTGCCTGGGTCGATAGTGCATTCCCTCAAAGCGTGGTTCCGCCCGATTTTTATATTGAACCTCGTGATCGTGCACTTCTGACGCAGACGCGCACCATTCAGACAGGTCCGTTCAATCTTTCCGAAGAACTTTGGGGCCTTAACGTCATGAACGTGGACGCGAATGTCCCCTATGCACTCTCTCCGAAAGGCGTTGTTTACGTCCAATTCGGCGGTGTTGAAGTGGAGAATGGTGTCGATCCCGCTCATGCGGTTCAGCTTGTCAATGGGATTGATGTCTCGACGGTCAGTGATACCGATTTGCTGACCTGGCCGCCGCCAAGCATCGATGGACACGCCTCGGAACTCATGACGAGCGTCCCACTGAATTCGTCTGTCAGCATTGACGCGGTCAGCCCCAATGGCTCCTATGTCCGCGCGGTGTATCAGAATCAGGTGGGGTGGCTCAGCACGGATTCGCTTCAGAGCGGCGTTAGCCTATCTGGGCTGCCGACAATTGGTCCTGATGACATGACGCCGATGCAGAATTTCTACTTCCGCACCGGAATCGGCGGGATCAATTGCGATCAAGCGCCATCTCTGCTGTTCATCCAGGGTCCAAATAACGTTGCCGTGGATATCAAAGTTTTCAAGCAGCCTGTTCGTATTCAATCCACCATCGTGCTGCACTCACTTCCTCCGGGCGATCAACTGGGTAACCAGCTCGAACTGATTACGCTGTCGGGTCTTGCCACTCTTTACCCTGAACACAAATCATCAGATCATCGTTCCGCCCGGTTTTAAGTCGACCATCCCGCTCTGCCCGGTAATTCGTGAGTCTGGGTATCGAGGGTGACGCGGACGAAAAAGGCATATGCGGTAACTGGTCAACTCCGATCCCGGTAACACTTCAGGACGTGAACGATTGCCAGCCGCTTGAAAACATTCCTGGTAATCTTGTCAACTACACGACGCAGTGCCCGGTTCACCGAGCAGCCGTCAACGGACATCCACAGGTACCAAGCGTGGAGCTTCTATTCCCCAATCCGGATGCGTTGAGCAAAGCTATTGCGGCATGTAATGCTGGTAAGCTCTTGCCTGAGATTTGCCAGTTCTTGGGCATAGCTCCAGTGAACCGGTAGTCGCTGCGAAGACATCAGGTTGAAAGCTCTCACAGGAAACTGTGGGAGCTTTTTTATTGCCGAGCCAAAGTTCGTCTTGAAACGTGAATTCTCTATAGGCGATGGAATTGGTCATCAAATCGCCGCCCCAGCGAAGGGTGGACTATGCTCCCTGGGCTTAGTGAAGGATCGAGCAAGTCGCGTTATGATTGACGCTGCTGGTTCTACAAAATGAGCGCACGTCTGCTCAATGGAAAGTGAACATGACGAAACCAATTGGAGTACAGCTTTATTCAGTTCGGGAGGCTCTCGCGCAAGATTTCGAGGGCGTCATTCGCAAGATCGCGGCGTTTGGCTATCAGGGTGTCGAGACGGCGGGATTTCCCGGTACTACGCCTCAAGCTGCCGCCGATCTCTTCAGGTCGCTGGGGCTAGCCGTTCCAAGCGCGCATATCGCCTTACCGCTTGGCGATAAGCAGGCGGAAGTGCTGGAAACGATGCGGATTCTGGGTGCGAAATATCTGGTCTGCCCGCATATTCCGGCGGATGAATACAAGACAGTCGAGAGCACGATTGCTGTTTGCAAGCGGCTGAACGAAGCCAACAAGGTTGCGCGTGACGCCGGGCTGACGCTCCTGTATCACAACCACTGGTGGGAATACCAGCCGCTCGGCGACACCTATCCTTACAAGATTATGCTTGAGCGCCTTGACCCAACAGTCGGCTTCGAGGTCGATACCTATTGGGCGCAGGTAGGCGGGTGCGACCCGGTCGCTGTCATCAAGGAAATGGGTACGCGCGCGCCTCTGCTTCACATTAAGGATGGTCCCGCCGATACCCGCGAATCGCCGATGGTGGCGGTCGGAGAGGGCAAGATGGACATCGCCTCGATTCTTGAGGCGGGCAAAGCCGCCGAATGGCTGGTGGTTGAACTGGATCGCTGCGCGACCGACATGCTTGAAGCCGTCGGGAAGAGCTATCACAATCTGGAGAAACTCGCTCGTGGAAACGAAAATTAAAGTTGGCATCATCGGCTGCGGCAACATTTTTCCTCAATACGTCAAGGGCTGCCGCGCCTTTAAAATTCTTGAAGTGGTCGCCTGCGCTGATCTGCTGGTAGATCGGGCTGAGGAGCGGGCGAAGGAATTCGGTATCCCCAAGTTTTCAACCGTCGAAGAACTGCTGCGCGACCCGGACGTAGACGTTATCATCAACCTGACGGTGCCTCTGGCGCACGCCGAGGTTAGCCTGGCGGCGATTGCTGCCGGAAAGCACGTCTACAGCGAAAAGCCACTGGCGATTACGCGCGAAGATGGCAAGGCAATCCTTAATTCGGCGCGCGAGCGCGGCGTGCGCGTCGGCTGCGCGCCGGATACGTTCCTCGGCGGCGGGTTGCAGACCTGCCGCAAGCTGATCGACGACGGTGTGATCGGCGTTCCGGTCGCCGCGACCGCCTTCATGGCGTCACGCGGACCGGAGTCGTGGCATCCGAACCCGGACTTCTTCTATAAGATCGGCGGCGGACCACTATTTGACATGGGACCGTATTATCTGACGGCGCTGGTGCATCTGCTGGGTCCTGTGCGCCGCGTGACCGGCTCGACACGTATTTCCTTCGCCGAGCGTATCGCAACCAGCCAGGCGCTCAATGGACACCGGATCAAGGTTGAAGTGCCGACGCACGTCGCCGGCGTGCTCGACTTTGTCGATGGGGCAGTGGCGACACTGATCACCAGTTTCGACGTGTGGACACATAACCTGCCGCGCCTCGAAATCTACGGCTCCGAGGGAACGCTCAGCGTACCCGATCCGAACACGTTCGGCGGTCCCGTCCGCATCAGGCTCGGCGGGGAAACCGAATGGCGCGACGTGCCGCTGACGCACAGCGCCGAGGTGGGGCGGGGCATCGGTGTCGCGGACATGGCGTATGGCTTCGTCTACAATCGCCCGCATCGCGCCAGTGGCGAGCAGGCGTATCACGTGCTCGACTTGATGCACGCCTTCGTGGATGCGTCGAGGCTTGAACGGCACATTCTGGTTGAGAGCACATGCGCGCAGCCCGCGCCGCTGCCCGTCAACCTCCCGGCTGGTGAACTCGATATGGCGCTCGCGTAGTAAGCAATTTGCTGCCGCTCGTATTGAGAATTTCGTCAAGGGCGCGTCCAATCTGTTAAGGTAGCGTAAACCTTTTCCGGATTGCAGGATGCGCCCTGAAAACCCCATTCTTCAGCCAGCCGACCCTTTCTTCGATTCTTACACGACCTAAGTAAATATGAAGAATTGACAGAGAAATGTGAAATTTAATTTCAACCGCAATCCCTCTGTATTATAATCGTGAGGAATCGCTAGACTTTTCGTGTCTTATGTCACAATCGCAAATGCGTTCTAACTTATCCTGCGATTTTCAGGAGTTAACATGACCAGGAAAATTCTTGTCACGCTTTCCGAGTATGGGTACTGGGGCGAAGAATTGATCGGTCCGCTCGACGTGATGAACGAGCAGGGCTGGGAATACACCTTTGTGACCCCACGCGGACGGAAGCCACCGGCGCTGCCTCCCAGCATGGAGGTTGGCTTCTACGATCCACCGCTCCATAAAGTCGTCACCGACGAATACTACGCCAAGCGCACGAAGGAAGTCCACGAATCCGATCTGCTCGCTCAGCCAGTCAATCTGGAAGCGTGGTTCCCGGAGCGCCCCTACTTCAATTCCCCGAATTACGGTCACGACCTTGAAGCCTACTACACCGCCCGTGACAAAGCCTGGAAAGACCTTGAGCAGTACGACGCGCTGGTGATGCCGGGCGGCAGCGGTCCTATGATCGACATCAACAACAACCTGCGCATCCACGACCTGATCCTGGGTTTCGTGCATCAGGACAAGCTGGTCGCGGCGGAATGCTACTGCGTGACGGCGCTCGCCTTCGCCCGTGAGCTGGAAGGGCGCAAGAGCATCATCGCGGGCAAACACGTCACCGGGCACGCCGTCGAATACGACTGGAAGGAAGGCACGGGCGTCATGGGCATCAATGCCGACTTCCGCTGGCCCTTCTACCCGCTGGAGTACATCCTGCGCGATGCGACGCAGCCGGGCGGTCAGTATCACGGCGGCGTTGGTCGCACGATTTCGACCATCCTCGACTACCCGTTCCTGACGGGGCGCTCGACGCAGGACTCGCGTCTGGTTGGCGAACTGCTGGTCAAAGTGCTGGACGAAGGACTGCGCCGCTACGGCTGGTAAAGACACTCGGCTATCCGAGCCTTTTTTCGCGCGTTAACGAGAGGAAAGAGCAAACTATGCCAGGTAAATCTGGACGCTTTGCGATGATCGAGCAGTTTCTTGCCGATGACATCCACTTCATGTTCGGCAATCCGGGTACGGTCGAGCAGGGCTTCCTCGATTCGCTGGAAAAGTATCCTGACTTCAAGTACATCATGGGGCTGCAAGAGACCATCGCCGTTGGTATGGCGGATGGTTATGCGCGTGCCACCAAGAAGCCAACGGTCGTGCAGTTGCACAGCGGCGTCGGTCTGGGCAACGGCATCGGCATGATGTACCAGTCGATGCGCGGTCACGCGCCGCTGATCGTCATCGCGGGCGAGGCGGGCATCAAGTACGACGCGATGGACTCGCAGATGGCTGCCGACCTCGTCGGGATGGCGAAGCCCGTCACCAAATGGGCGACGCGCGTCGTGGACTCGCGCTCGCTGCTGCGTGTGCTGCGCCGGGCGATCAAGATCGCCTCGACGCCGCCGATGGGTCCCGTCTTCGTCTGCGTTCCGGCGGACGTGCTCGACGCAGAGAACACCGAACCGATTTTCCCGACGCCCGTGCTGGACACGCGCGTCGCGCCGACCGCCGAACAGACGGCGCGCGCGGCGGATATGCTGGCAGGGGCGGAACACCCGATGATCATCGTCGGGGACGGCATTGCCTTCTCGCGGGCGCAGGACGAACTCGCGCGCGTCGCCGAAGCGCTTGGCGCGGAGGTGTGGGGCGCGGACGCCTCCGAAGTCAACCTGAGCTTCACGCACCCGCTCTGGAAAGGGATGCTGGGGCACATGTTCGGCGCGTCGAGCAGCAAGGTCACGACCAAAGCCGACGCCGTGCTGATCGTGGGGACGTATGTTTTCCCTGAGGTATTCCCGTATTTTGAGGACGTATTCACTGAGGGCACGCCCGTCATTCACATCGACCTGAACGCCTACGAGATCGGCAAGAACTTCCCGGTCGATCTGGGCATTGTGAGCGACCCGAAGCTGACGCTCGCCGCCCTGGGTGATGCGCTGGCGAGCCGTATGTCCGCCAGCCAGAAGCAGGCGGCGTCTGGTCGTCTGGAAGCGTCGCGCGCGGCGAGCGAGGCTTCGCTGCAAGCACAGCTCGATCACGATCAATCGGTGCGCGGCGAGACGCCGATGCACTCCTCCGTCTTTATGGAGGAACTGGCGAAGCATGTTCCTGAGGACGTGATGATCTTCGACGAGGCGCTGACGACTTCGCCAGACCTGACGCGCTACATGCCGCCTACGCTCCCGGATCACTTCTTCCAGACACGCGGCGGCTCACTCGGCGTGGGTATCCCCGGCGCGATTGGCATTAAGGTCGCGCATCCAGAGAAAACCGTGATCGGCTTCACGGGCGACGGCGGCAGCATGTACACCATTCAGGCGCTGTGGACGGCGGCGCGCTACAACATCGGCGCGAAGTTCGTCATCTGCAACAACCAGAGCTATATGCTGCTGAAGCTCAACATTCTGCAATACTGGACTGACCAGGTCGGCGCGCCCGTTCACGAATTCCCGCACAGCTTCGACCTCGGCAACCCGGTGATCAACTTCGCCGAGCTGGCGCGCTCGATGGGCGTGCCCGCCGTGTGTGTGGATCGCCCGGAGGATGTGCCGCAAGCCGTCCAGCAGATGCTGGAGACGGACGGTCCGTTCCTGGTCGATATGGTGATTAGCAACCACGTGCCCGGCACGTGATCAGCCGGTTGTACTGGCATACGTAACCTAGAAAGGGAGCAACAATGGCGAATCCGTTGTCGCAGGAAACCGTCCGTGAGATGGCGGTGCGGTGGTACAGCGGGCTGGACAACCACATCCCCGAAGTTGAGATGCTGAAGTTCCTGGTCACGGAAGACCTGGAAATGCAGTGGCCCGATTATCACGTGGTAGACCTTGCTAGCTTCGAGGGTTGGTACCAGCGTGCGTTAGGTATCTTCTTCGATGAGCACCATACGCTCAAGGAATTCACTGTTACGCCGAGCGCCGATGGCACGAAGGCGGATGTCAAGGTGTTTGTCAACTGGCAAGCGCGCACGTGGACACCGAGAGAAGCCAAGAGCAATTTCCTGAACCTGGATATTCACCAGACGTGGGTCGTAGTTCCCTCGCCAGATGGCACGAAACCGTTGATCAAGTTTATTCGGTTTGACGACGGCACACCGATGGAGGGTTCGGAATCACTCTAGTTATCGTGGATGGATAAGTGTCGGAACCCCCGACACTTATTTATCTGGAAGCACGACTAATCATACGATGCTGCACCTGTTTCACTTTATCCTGGTGGTAGGCAGCCGTGAAGGCTGAACTGCGCACAACGTTGTTTTTTAGCGAACATGGAGTGAGGAAATGGCGAACACCGATCTAGTTGCGAAGATGTACGAATTATTTGCCAAGGGCGATATGGAAGGCATCAAGCGGGACGTTTTCCATCCCAACATGAGCTGGACAATGCCGGGACGGCATCCGCTCTCCGGGCGTATGGAAGGCGTCGATGCGGTAATCGCGTTCTTCGGCGCACTGTTCCAGGCGGGTATCGTCGTCGAGGACGCTCACTTCGGCGAGCTTGACGACGGCACGGTCATCGAGAAGCACATGGGGCATGGCAAGGTTGGGGATCAAATCTACTACTTCCCGACCTGCACCAGTTACAAGATGAAGGACGGCAAAATCTTCGAAGTTCAGGTTCACAACGGCGACTATCCGACGGTCGAAAACTACATGTATCAGGTATTTAAACTGAAGCCGATTCCTGAGCGCCTGGCAGACTCATAAAGTGAGGTAGCGCAACATGGCAAACATTTCAGCAGAACAAGTTCAGAAAGCCTACGCCGCGTCTGGGGACTCTGGACGACAAGATTATGTCCGAATACTGGGACGAGAATATGGTGTGGCTCGTTCCCGGACATAACCCGCTCTCCGGTTGGTATCACGGACGGCAGGCGTTCATCAACTTCATGAAGCGCGTCGGCGAGCTTTCCGGCGGCAGCTTCAAGATGCAGGTCATCACCATCACGACCAACGAAGAATATTCGACCGACGTGACCAATAACCAGGGTTCGCGCGCGGGCGCGCCAGATGTCAAGCTGAACATCGACGTGGGGCATACTCTGCGCTGGCGCAACGGCAAGGTGATCGCTGGAAAAGGCGGCATCTTTGGCGATGGCACCGATCAATACGATCACTTCTGGGGCTACCGCGTAGACTAGAAGTCCAAAAATCAGGATACTGCGGCTGAAAGTGTGAAACAACCGGGATCAACAGGTCAGACTTTCAGCCGCAGGGTTTTATTGTAATATTGTTATTTGCGGCTACCCGAAAAAGGTCGATTGCATAAGAGGGTTAAATGCTATGCCAATTATCACTGTGCAGTTCATTAAGGATGTCGTCGCCACACCAGAGCAAAAAGAGCAGTTGATCGTCGAATTGACCAATACTTTCGTCGGGATTCTCGGAGATGTGGTGCGCCCCTTCGTGTACTGCATCATTCAGGAAACGCCACAAGCAGAATGGGGCATCGCGGGCGTGCCGATGCCTGACCTGGTCTACCTGACCGGCGAGAAGCACGCGCAGGTGATCGAGCGCTCGAACGAGTTGATGCGCGGCGCAATCGCCCAGATGGCGGCGGCGCAGTCCGATGCAGCCCGCAGCGCCGACGAGCGTGCCGATGCGGTCTGGCGGGGCGCAGACAGCGGTTCCAGTGGCGCGAGCAGCACTTCGGATGCGGATCGGCGCTACTGGGAGCGCTGGTTCGACGAGTTGTGGAACAAGGGGAATTACGACATCGTCTACGAATACGTCGCTCCCGGTTTCACGGCGCACGGTGCGGGCGGTCAGGACATCAAGATGGGACCGGAAGGACCGCGCGAGATGGTCAAGGTGTGGAAGGCGGCGATGCCGGACGGACACATGACGATCGACGACATCGTGACGGAAGGCGACCTGTCGATGATCCGCATGACGTGGGAAGGCACGCACACGGGGAAATTCTACGACGTGCCCGCCAGCGGCAAGCACATCAAGGTGAGTTCCACCGGGATCGACCGGGTGGTGAACGGGAAGATCACGGAAGGCTGGGGCGAACTCGACATGTTCGGCATGATGCAGCAGATGGGCGCGATCCCATCGAATTAAGTGGTTGCGCAGTCGGTATCAATTCTTGCGTGAGGGTGGAGAAGAGGACGAAATGCCAGTCATTACGGTGCAGTTTATCAAAGATGTTGTTGCTACGCCGGAGCAGAAAGAACAGTTGATCGTCGAGCTGACGAATAAGTTCTGCGAAATCCTCGGCGATGTGGTTCGACCGTTTGTGTACTGCATCATTCAGGAGACGCCACAAGCAGAATGGGGCATCGCCGGTGTGCCGATGCCTGACCTGGTCTATCTGACCGGCGAGAAGCACGCGCAGGTGATCGAGCGCTCGAACGAGTTGATGCGCGGCGCAATCGCCCAGATGGCGGCGGCGAACGCTGCGGCTTCCAACGGCGCTGCGAATGCGGGATCCGACGATGAAGCGGATAAGGTGTGGCGGGGTCAGTCATCTGGTTCCGGGTCTTCGAACGGCTCCGCGCCAAGCATCGCAGCGGACGAGCGGGCGGACAGGATTTGGCGAGGTGCTCAATAGCGAAGTCGCTGGATACCCCAAAGAAAGGAAGGTGGTCGAATGCCCATAATCACCGTTCAGTTCATTGAAGATGTCGTCGCCACGCCGGAGCAGAAACGCGAACTCATTGTTCGGCTGACCGATACCTTCGTGGGCATTCTCGGCGATGTGGTTCGACCGTTCGTGTACTGCATCATTCAGGAGACGCCGCAGAAGGAATGGGGCATCGCCGGTGTGCCGATGCCTGACCTGGTCTACCTGACCGGCGAGAAGCACGCGCAGGTGATCGAGCGCTCGAACGAGTTGATGCGCGGCGCAATCGCCCAGATGGCGGCGGCGCAGTCCGCTCAGCAGGATGCGAGCGCACAGGCGGACGCGGTCTGGCGGGGCGCAGACAGCGGTTCCAGTGGCGCGAGCAGCACTTCGGATGCGGATCGGCGCTACTGGGAGCGCTGGTTCGACGAGTTGTGGAACAAGGGGAATTACGACATCGTCTACGAATACGTCGCTCCCGGTTTCACGGCGCACGGTGCGGGCGGTCAGGACATCAAGATGGGACCGGAAGGACCGCGCGACATGGTCAAGGTGTGGAAGGCGGCGATGCCGGACGGACACATGACGATCGACGACATCGTGACGGAAGGCGACCTGTCGATGATCCGCATGACGTGGGAAGGCACGCACACGGGGAAATTCTACGACGTGCCCGCCAGCGGCAAGCACATCAAGGTGAGTTCCACCGGGATCGACCGGGTGGTGAACGGGAAGATCACGGAAGGCTGGGGCGAACTCGACATGTTCGGCATGATGCAGCAGATGGGCGCGATCCCTGGTCCGCAGCAGCAGGAGGAACAACCCGGGGCCGCGCCAGCACAACCACAGCATCAGGCGGCTCCTGCGCCCGTCTCTGAGAAAGATGCCATCGAATGCAACAAAGAGACGATCCACCAATTCCATCATGCGCTGAACACGAAAACCTATGGCGCTATCTGGGAGCTTGTGCGTCCCGATTTCGTCAACCACGTCAACGCGGACACCACACAGGTTGGGCAAGCGGGTTTGCTCAATGGGCTGCGTCCGTTCCACGTTGCCATACCTGACCTGCGCATCGCCGAAGATTACGTGGTCGCGCAGGGAGACCGCGTTGCCGCGCGCGTGTATATGAGCGGGACGCATCAGGGCGTCTTCATGGGCGCGCAGCCAACAGGTAAAACGGTCGGCTGGTCAGGCATCGTCATTTATCGACTGCACGAGGATGGACGGATCGTCGAGCGCTGGCAGGATTTCGACTTGATAACCATGATGCAGCAGCTAGGCGTGATTCCATCCCAATAATCCTGGCGTAATCGTAATAAGGGCGGCGGGGTGTGCCCGCCGCGCCATTTCCCATGTGACCATCCAAGAAGGGAACGACATGGCTACTGAACAGGAGCGCAACAAAGCGCTCGTGCTCCAGATGTACGACGAGGTGTGGAATAAGGGGAATCTTGAGTTTCTTGACGAGGCTCTCGCCCCTGATTTTCGGGATCACCCGACCAAGCGCGCCTACGATGTGCCGGACCGGGGACGCGAATCGTTGGTTGATACCATCAAGACTCTGCGCACCGCCATGCCGGATTTTCACGACCAGATGATTCGGGTCGTTGCTGAAGGCGACCGCGTCTCCTACCTGGGGCGGATGACTGGCACGCATACCGGAAATTACCTGCGGGTTCCGCCGTCCAATAACAAGGTCAGCGTGACGGGCATCTTCGATTTCCGGCTGGAAAACGGCAAGATCGTCGAGCGGTGGGGCATTTTCGATGTGATGGGGATGATGCAGCAGATGGGCGCTTTCCCTCCGCCTGCGGCTGGTCGCTAAACCAGGAAAGGTAAATTGATGGCTGAGTCAGCAAACAAGCAGGTCTACCGGCGCTTCGTCGAAGAAGTGATTAACAAGGGGAACATCGACATCATCCCTGAATTGTATGATCCGGAATACGTCGACCACTCGGCGCCGCCCGGCGCGCCGCACGACGGCACCATCTTCGAGCAGGTCGCTCAGATTCCCAAGATGTTCCGAGGGGCGTTCCCGGATGTGCATTTCACGATTGACTCGATGGTTGAAGAGGGCGATTGGGTCGCAACCCGCGTGACGGGGCGCGCGCAGCATCTTGGTCGTCCGTTCATGGGCATTCCCCCGACGGGGTGGCGCGTGGTCTGGTCGTCGCACGGCGTCTTCCGCATCAAGGAGGGCAGAATCGCCGAGCATTACGGCGCGCCTGATCTACCCGGCTTGCGCGAGCAGATCACCAGGAAGCCGGAACCGGGTTCTCTGGACGAGGCGCGCGCCATCGTCGCGCGTTACGTCTACGAAGTCAACATGCAGAACTACGATGCGTTTGACGATTTTGTCGTGCCCGATTACGTCGATCACGATCCGATTCCCGGTCAGCAGCCGGGGCGCGAAGGCTTGAAGTTGGCGTACAAGGGCTTCTCCGACGCCTTTCCGGACATCTGGTTTACGTTTGAAGACCTGATCGCAGAAGGCGATATGGTCGTCGGGCGTGGCGTGATCGAGGGGACGCAAGCTGGGCAATTCCTCAATCTGCCGCCTTCCAACAAGAAGATCAAGTGGACAGGCACGCGCATGTTCCGCGTGCGTGATGGCAAGGTGAGTGAGGGCTGGATCAATTTCGATCTGCTGAGTGTGTTTCAGCAGATGGGCATGATGGGTTAGCGAGTCTCAAGCTCACCCTGCGCGGATGTTCCAAACGCGGAGTGGGGCAATCGAAAAGTAGTTTCTACAAAGATTGGCGTTTGGAGGGAACATGCAAAGGAAAACAGACGAACTCAAACGGCGGTTTCGACATATCCCCGAAATCATCATGAATCGGGGAGAACTGGAGATTGCCGACATCGAGATTGCTGAGGATTACGTCGAAAACATTCCGATGCCGCCCCAATTCTCACCAAACCGTCAGGGATTCAAGGAATTCGTGCTGATGCTGCGCACGGCATTCCCGGACCTGCACTATGATATCGATCATCTGACCAGCAATGATCTGATCGGCGAGAACCAGAAAGTCGTCCACCGGATCGTGGCGCACGCGACGCACGGCGGTCCCTGGGGCGACATTCCGGCGACTGGCAGGAAGATGACCTGGACGGAGATTCACATCGGCTTGTACGTCGAAGGCAGACTGGTCGAACACTGGGGAAATATCAACACGCTCGCCATCATGCAGCAAATGGGCGTAATCCCTGGCTGGTACGAGAGACCGCCCGCGCCGCCACGTCCGCAGATCACTGGCAAAGAGACGACAACCTACCAGCAGAACGTGGCGATGGTGCGCCGCCTCATCCACGATGCGTGGAATAAAGGGGATATGGATGCCTTCGACGTGCTGATTCATCCGCAGGGCATCGATGCGACCTATCCTGAGTATCCGGTCGGACCGGAAGGTGCGAAACTCGCCACTATGCTGTTCCGTAATGCCTTTCCCCGACCTCTATCTGTTCATTCAGGATGTCATCGCCGAAGAAGATATGGTGGCGATCCGTTTCACGATGGCGGGGACGCACGAAGGCGCTTTCATGGATATTCCGCCGACGGGTAACGTGGTCGAAGTCGGCGGGTGCAGCATTTTCCACTTTGGAGATGGGCAGATCATCGAGCGCTGGCAGGAATTCGACATGCTTGGCTTATACGGGCAGCTTGGTATGGGCGGTTGACCGTTAATTACTCGCCTTTAGTTCTATAGCTCATCACAGGGGAGCAGACATAATGGGCATCAGAGACGAGCGCAAAGCAGCAATCCAACGGATGTATGACGAAACCAATAAGGGCAATATTGAAGTTCTGCGCGATCTGCTGGCGGACGATTTCGTCAGCTACGGCGGCGCAGGCTTCCAGGATATACACGGTGCGCAGGGGTTTATCGACCTGTGGAAAACCTTCACAGCAGCGTTCCCTGATCTGCGCTTCGACGTGCAGCAGATTGTCATGGACGACGACATGTGCGCGGTACGCGGCATTCAATCCGGGACTCACCAGGGCAATTTCCTGGGGATGGTGCCCCCGACCGGCATCAAAGTGAAGTGGACGGGAACCGCCATCTTCCGCTACAACGAGGAAGGCAAGATCGTCGAGCGCTGGCAAGACCTGGATAATTTGAGCCTGTTTCAACAACTGGGTGTCATTCCGCCGTTTGGCTCCGCTGGCGGTTAATCGCAGTAGTACGTCTATTCGATACATTCACTGTGTTTCTGGCAAGGAAAGGGTGATTTCAGATGTCAGTCCAACAGAACAAGCAAATAATGCAGCGCATGATTGAGGAGATTTGGAATAAGGGTAATCTGCTGGTGGCGGACGAATTGTTCTCGCCCGATCACTATAGCCCCAGCGCGCCCAGCCTGCCCAAGGGACCGGAAAGCGTGAAGATGCTGGCGACCATGTTCCGCAGCGCCATGCCGGACTATCACATGACGATTGACCTGATGCTCGCCGACGAAAACAAGGTCGTCGCCCGCTTCATCCAGAGCGGGACGCACGTCGGTGCGCCGTTGATGGGAATGCCGCCGAGCGGTCGCCGTGCTGAATGGACGGAGATCGGCGTGCTGGAAATCAAGGATGGCAAGATCGTCCGTAGCTGGTACGAAGTCGACATGCTGAGCATGATGCAGCAGCTCAATCCGCAAAGCTAACGGAGAAGCCCTAATGACGAGCAAAGAAATCATCGAGAAGTACTTCGAATACGCCAATGCTGGTAAGTGGGATGCCTGGTGCGACTTGTTTAGCGAGGACTGCGTTTACGAAGAGCAGCTCGCCGGGCATATCGAAGGGCGCGAAACGCTGCGTCCGATGATGGCGGGCTTCCCGCAAGCGTACAAATCGTTCATCAATATCCCTCGGCATTTCATCGTCGATGGTAATCAAGCTATGTGCATATCGCACATTTCGGCGCGCGCCATGAAGTACCAGGACGAGCCGATTGAGGCAGAGGCGACGCTCTATCTTGAGATCAGTGACGGCGAAATTGTCTTCGCGCAGAACTTCCACGACTCGAAGCCGTTCGCGCCATTCCTGCGCCAAATAAGCGAGGGCTGAGATGAGTGATAATTACGACTATATCGTCATCGGGGCGGGGGCGGGCGGCGCGGTCGTCGCCAACCGCCTGAGCGAAATTCCTGACGCCAAAGTCCTTCTGCTCGAAGCGGGCACAGGCGACATCCCCGATTTGGTGCGCGTCCCGGCTGCGTGGCCCGCGCTGTGGGGAATGCCGATCAACTGGGCTTACCGGAGCACGCCGCAGGAAGCGCTGAACGGTCGGCAGACCAACGAGCCGCGCGGCAAGGTGGTCGGCGGGTCGAGCGACTTCTACATTATGATGCACATCCGGGGACACGTCTCCGACTACGACAACTGGGCGTACAACGGCGCGCCCGGCTGGGCTTATGACGACGTGCTGCCATACTTCAAGAAGCTGGAAGATCAGGAAGACGACACCAGCCCCTGGGCGGGACACGGCGGCATGATCAGCGTGATCAATGCCAAGAACCACAACCCGAACCCGACTTCGGCGGCGTTCATCGAGGCGTGCGTCGAGCTGGGCTATCCGCGCACCGACGACTTCAACGGTCCCAACATGATCGGTGCGGGTTGGCATCACGTCAACATCAAGGACGGCAAGCGACACGGCGCGAACGAAGCCTACATCGAGCCGATCCTGGGCAAGCGCCAGAATTTCACGCTGAGCACGAATTCCTACGCGACCAAGCTGCTGTTCCGGGGCAAGCGCTGCACCGGCGTCGAATACAAGCAGGGGCGCAAGAAGCTGAAAGCCTACGCCGATAAGGAAGTGATCGTCTGCGGTGGTGCGATTGAGTCGCCGCACCTGCTCATGCTCTCCGGTATCGGCAACCCGGAGCATTTGCAGCAGCACGGCATCGACGTGAAAGTCGGACTGCCGGGCGTGGGCGAGAACTTCCATAACCACGTGCTGACCGGGCTGATCTACGAGACGACACGCCCGGTTCCGCCGCCGAACCTGAACATGTCGGAAGCCGCGATGTTCGTCAAGTCCGATCCGGGCTGGGTGGGTCCCGACCTCCAGATGGCGTTCGTCCACGTACCGTTCGACATCATTATCGGGCAGAATAATCCGAATGCGGTCAGTATGCTGCCCGGCAATGTCCGCCCGCTCTCGCGCGGCTGGATTCGGCTGGCGAGTGGCAATCCGCTGGATAAGCCGCTGATCAACCCGAACTATCTCGCCGTTCAATCCGACGTGGATCGCCTGGTCAAGACCATTGAAATCGGGCGCGAGATTTTCCACGCGAAAGCCTTCTCCGACTGGATCACAGGCAAGGAACTGCTGCCCGGTCCGCGCGTGAAGACCAAGCAACAGCTTGAGGATTTCGTCCGCCAGCGCGGCGATTCGTACCACCATCAAGCCGGGTCGTGCAAGATGGGCTTGGACGCGATGTCTGTGGTCGATCCCGAATGCCGCGTCTACGGCGTCGAGGGGCTGCGCGTCGCCGACGCCAGCGTTATGCCGTTCGTACCGTCCGGCAACTGTCATGCCGGTATTCTGATGATCGCCGAGAAAGTCTCCGACCTGATCAAACAGGCGAACGGCGTTCAGTAATTCGGTTTTTCGCAATTGGGAGGCGTGAGCCTCCCCGCTCGTTTCTCACGCATACATACTGGGCAAACATCCATGAGCTTGCAGGGCAAAAAAGTCGGCATCTTGATCGAGAGCGACTTCTACGAGCAGGAAATCTTCTACTACACGCATCGCTTTCCTGAAGACGGTATCGAGCTTCACTTTATGAGCCGCCTCTGGGGGCAGCCATATTTGACGTTCAAGGGGCACGAATTCCAGGCGCCGTTCGAGTGTCACGAGAGTTTCGAGGACATGGACGACGAAACGCTGCGCAGTTTTTCGGCAATTATCGTTCCTTCAGCAATAGTTTCGGATAGGCTGCGTTATACTGATGATGTGAACAAGTTACCACCAGCAGTCGAATTCCTGAAGCGGGCGTTTGCCGAGCCGGACATCGTCAAGGGCATCATCTGTCACGGCATGTGGCTGGTGGCGCCCGCGCCGGAACTGGTGCGGGGGCGCCGCGTGACCTGCCACAACAACCTGCACGGCGATGTGGTCAACATGGGCGCGATCTACACGGATGCGGATGTGGTGGTGGACGGCGACTTGATCACCGGGCGAACCGGGGGGCACTGCCATTTGTTCGCTCGCAAGATCATTGACACCTTGTACGAAAAAGAGGGGGGACGCTGATGATTTTCTCTCACGTTGCCTTGACCTGCAAAGACCAGAAGGCGACGGAACTGTACTACACGCAATTACTTCGGGTTCCGGCGCGCTGCCGTTTTCGACATCGGCGGCGGCAACCAGTTGGTCTTCATCAAATCCGGTAACGTCTACCTCGAACTGTTCCCCGGCGCGGAAGACCGCGTAGGGGCAGCGCCGGCGGCGGATGGCGGCAACGCGCAGGGCGTGCGGCACATCGCTTTTCAGGTCGACGATGCCGATGCGACGATTGCGGAGATGGGTGATGCAGCGAAAATCACCCTCGGTCCGCTCGACTTTGATGGTTTTATCCCCGGCTGGCGCACCTATTGGCTCGCCGACCCCGACGGCAACATTGTCGAAGTCAGCCAGGGATTTAAAGATCAGCCTAATCCGCCCGCGCTTGAGTCATGAGATGAGGACACTGTGAACAACTTCGATTTTACTCTTTCCGATACTATCCAGGGGTATGTCTCGTACTTCGACCGCCGCGAACGCTCGGTGCAGTTGACGACGAGCGATGGGCGGCAGTACAAGGGACAGTTGGCGTCAAATGCCTACGCGCGCATCGCCGAGAACCTCGAAGAGCCGTATGCGGACGCGACACGGCGGCTGGCAGAGCTGCTGGTGCCGGGACAACTGGTCTACGCGCATGGGATGTTCTACCCGGCTGGCGACGAAACCAGGTTCGAGATCAAATGGCTCGTTTTCCCCGGCAACGGTCCCAATATCTACCGCCAGCATGAACAGGACTGGTGGATCAAACAGATTCACTCGATTGCCAGTTCGTATATCAAGTGGCAGTTCAACTATCCGACGGAAGAAATCAACTGGCGCAACTACCGCACCTTCCTGCAACTGGGTGGCGAGAAGCGCGGCGACTTTCTTCAGGAGACCGACACGATTTCGCGTCTGATCTATGGTTTCTCATCAGCGTTCATGCTGACGGGCGAGGACAGCTTCCTCGAAGCGGCTGAGCGCGGCACGGAATACCTGCGCGAGCATATGCGCTTCTACGACGCCGACGAAGACCTGATCTACTGGTATCACGGCATTCAGGTCAGCGGCGACCAGGAGCAGAAGCTGCTCACGTCCGAGTTTGGCGACGACTACGACTCGATCCCGGCTTACGAGCAGATTTACGCGCTGGCGGGTCCGATCCAGTGCTATCGCGCCTGCGGCGACCCGCGCATCCTCTACGACGCGGAGAAGACCATCGACCTGTTCGACAAGTACTATATCGACCGCGAGAAGGGCGGCTATTTCTCGCACATCGACCCGATCACGCTCGATCCGCGCGCCGAGATGCTGGGACAGAACCGCGCCCGCAAGAACTGGAACTCGGTCGGAGACCATGCGCCTGCATACCTGATCAATCTGTATCTGGCGACGGGCGAGCCGAAATACGCCGATTTCCTGGAATATACCTTCGACACCATCACCGAGCATTTCCAGGACTACGACGAAAGCCCGTTCGTGCAGGAGAAATTCCACGAAGACTGGAGCAAGGATCAAACCTGGGGCTGGCAGCAGAACCGCGCGGTCGTCGGGCATAACCTGAAGATCGCCTGGAACCTGACTCGTATGCAGTCGCTCAAGCGCAAAGACAGCTACGAGCAGTTCTCCAAGAAGATCGCCGACTTGATGCCCCAGTTTGGCATGGACGTGCAGCGCGGCGGCTGGTACGACATGGTCGAGCGCGTGCGTGAACCCGGCGAGAAATTCCATCGCGTCGTCTGGCACGACCGCAAAGCCTGGTGGCAGATGGAGCAGGGCATCCTCGCTTATCTGATCATGTACGGCTACTACGGCGACGAGGAATACAAGCGGCTGGCGCAGGAATCGTCGTCCTACTACAACGCCTTCTTCCTCGATCACGGCGACGGCGGTATCTACTTCAACACGCTGGCGAACGGTCTGCCGTACCTGCTCGGCAACGAGCGCCTGAAGGGCAGCCACTCCATGAGCGGTTATCACTCGATGGAATTGTGCTACCTCGCGGCGACCTACCAGAACCTGATGATCTTCAAAAACCCGATGGATTTCTACTTCAAGCCGATTCCGGGCGGGTTCGCAGATAACTGCCTGCGCGTCGCGCCCGATTTGCTGCCAGCGGGTTCGATCAAGATTGGCTCGGTCGAAGTCGATGGCGCGGCTTACGATGATTTTGACGCTGAAAAGCTGACGGTGAACATTCCGCAGAGCGACAAGCGCGTCAAGATCAAGGTGCGGATCGTGCCAGCGGGAGCGGAGTAAGGTTTATGGAAGTACAGGTAAAACCGTATGGCGATGCGACGGTTGTCGAAGCGAGCGGTGATGTCGACGGCAGCACCGCGCCGCAGCTACAGGAACAAGTGCTGGCGGTAGCCCAACCGGGCTGCCGCCTCCTGCTGGACCTGTCGAATGTCGATTACATGTCCAGCGCGGGGCTGCGCGTCATGCTGCTGCTTCACCGGCAAATTACAGGGAAGGGCAAAGTCGTGCTCGTCGGGCTGAACGACGACATCAAGAGTACGATGTCGGCGACGGGCTTTCTGAAGTTCTTCACCACCGCAGACACGCTCGACTCCGGCAAAACTGCCCTGGACCAATAATGGATCGCATCGACACCTACGCAACTCACGAGTACGAAGGCTACCGTTTACGCGCCGGGCACATGCTGCCTTTTGGCGCGACTCTCGTTCCGGGCGGCGTCAATTTCTCGATCTATTCGACGCACGGCGCATCCTGCTCGCTGGTGTTGTTCAAAAAGGGCGAGCCGGAGCCAATGGCGGAAATCCCCTTTCTGGATGAGTTCAGCATCGGCGACGTATGGGCGATGACCGTCTTCGACCTCGATTATGAGAACATCGAATACGGTTTCCGCATCGACGGTCTCTGGGACCCGGTTTCGGGACACCGCTTCGACAAGACCAAAATCCTGATGGACCCGTATGCCAAAGTGATCGGTGGGCGCGACGTATGGGGCGTGACGCCGGACTGGAACGACATCTACCAGCACCGCGCGCGTCCTGTGCTCGACGACTTCGACTGGGAGGACGATACCCCACTCGAAACGCCGATTGAAGACCTGGTGATTTACGAGGCGCACGTGCGCAGCCTGACACGGCATCCGTCGTCCGGCGTCAAAGCAGCGGGGACGTTCGCCGGGATCATCGACAAGATTCCCTATCTGAAAACGCTGGGCATCAACTGCCTCGAACTGCTGCCGGTGTACGAGTTCGACGAATTCGAGAATGGTCGCGTCCACCCGGAAACGGGTGAGATGCTCTACAACTACTGGGGCTACAGCACCGTCGGCTTCTTCGCGCCGAAGGCGGGCTACGCCGCGACCGGCAAGTACGGGATGCAGGTGGACGAGTTCAAGAACCTCGTGCATCAGCTTCACAGCAATGGCATTGAAATCATGCTCGACGTGGTCTTCAACCACACCGCCGAGGGCAACGAGATGGGTCCCTACATCTCGTTCAAGGGTATCGACAACCAGACGTACTACATGCTCACGCCGGAAGGCTACTACTTCAACTTCAGCGGCACGGGCAATACCCTGAACTGCAACAACCCGGTTGTGCGCAACATGGTGCTCGACTGCCTGCGCTACTGGGCGGCGGAATACCACATCGACGGCTTCCGCTTCGACCTCGCGGCGATCCTCGGTCGCGCGCCCAACGGCGCGCCGCTGGCGAACCCGCCGCTGCTCGAAGGGCTGGCGTATGACCCGATCCTCGCCAAGTGCAAGCTGATCGCCGAGGCGTGGGACGCGGGCGGGCTGTATCAGGTCGGCTCGTTCCCGGCGTATGGTCGCTGGGCGGAGTGGAACGGGAAGTACCGCGATACTGTCCGCCGCTTCATCAAGGGCGACGAGGGACTGATCGGCGAGATTGCGCAGCGGGTGCAGGGGTCGCCTGATCTATACGCGCTGCGCGGTCCGACGGCGTCTGTCAATTTCCTGACGGCGCACGACGGCTTCACGATGATGGATTTGGTCTCGTACAACGAGAAGCACAACTGGGACAACGGCGAGAACAACAACGACGGTGCCAACGACAACAATAGCTGGAACTGTGGCTGGGAAGGTCCGACCGACGATCCCGGCATCAACGAGCTGCGCCATCGTCAGATCAAGAACATGATAGCGATCCTGATGACGAGTCAGGGCATCCCGATGATCCTGATCGGCGATGAGGTTGGGCGGACGCAGAACGGCAACAACAACACCTACTGTCACGACAACGAGCTGAACTGGCTCGACTGGACGCTGGTGGAGAAGAATGCCGACCTGCTGCACTTCACGAGCAACGTGATCGCCTTCCGCCATGCGCACCCGATTCTGCGCAATCGCAATTTCTTCCAGCACAACGACTATCGCGGCACCGGGCTGCCGGACATGAGCTTTCACGGCACGCAGCCCTGGCAGCCGGACTGGTCGAGCAGCAACAATCATACGCTGGCGTTTATGCTGAGTGGCGACTATGCTAAGGGCGGACGTGATAGCCACGTGTATGTCGCCATGAACATGTTCTGGGATTCGGTCTGGTTCTCACTCCCCAGGCTGCCGCAGGGGATGCAGTGGCACGTTGCCGCCAATACTGGTATGCCGTCGCCCCAAGATAGCTGGGAGCCGGGAAGTGAGCCGCTGCTGAGCGATCAGGAGAATTTCCTGCTGGGCAGCCGCTCGGTAATCATTCTTGTCGGGCGTTGAAACTGAGGAGCAATGAAGGATGGCTTTTGAATCGAACCTCGAAATGCAGAACGACATCGCCAAGATCACGCTGGTAGGCGAGCTGGACGCCAGCGTGGCGCAAATCTTCCGGGATCGTATCGAGGAAGCGGCAGGTCAAAACGCGAAGAAGCTGGTGCTGCTGCTGGCGACGCTGGACTATATGTCCAGCGCCGGGCTGCGCACGCTGGTCTTCGCCAAGCAGAAGATGGGGCAAGGCGTGACGATCTACGTCGTCGGCGCGCAGCCGCAGGTGGTGGAGCCGATTCGTCAGACGGGCTTCCATCACAGCGTCATCATGCTGGATGCTTATGATCCGGCAGTGATCGAGGCGTAATGCTGCCCGTTTTCGGGCAGGTGAGGGGGCGTCAGGGCATTTCGGGACGCCCTCTGAATTTCTTTAGGTTGGCTCCACCGCTGGCGGTTTGCCACCCTGGTCATCGATTGCTGCGCAACTCAAAACAGGTCAGTTATGGCACAAGTGAATCTGCCTCCAATTAATGTTTCTGGAAGATTTGATGATATGGGCGAGTCCCTGAAGGCGCTGCGTGAGTATGCTGTCGAGGCGGCGCGGCAAGCCGGGCTGTCAAAGGCGCGGGTCGAAGGCTTGCGAATGGCAATCGATGAATATGCCACCAACATCATCACCTACGGCTACCGCGACGCCGGTCTGGACGGCGATATTTACGCTTCGGCGACCATCAACGACGAAGATTTGGTGATCTCGTTGATCGACAGCGCGGTGGCTTACGACCCAACCAACCGAAAAGACCCGACTAATCTAGATGAGCCTCTTGAAGAGCGCGACATTGGCGGGCTGGGGATCATGCTGGTGCGCCAGAGCGTGGACGAATGGATTTATGAGCGGGTCGAGAACCGCAACTGCAATTATTTTGTACTGAAGCGCCAGTAGTGAAGTTGTAAAGGTACGTCATGACGAATCAAGTCAACCAGTTATTGCTCGTGGACGACAACGAAGCCAATCGAACGACCCTCAGCACCTATCTGCAAGGGGAAGGGATCGGCGTTGAGGTGGCATCCGATGGGCAAGAAGCTGTCGAGAAGCTGGATGCGAATCATTACGATATGCTCCTGCTGGGGGTCAACCTGCCCAAGCTGAGCGGCTATCAGGTTCTGGAGCACATGAAGGGCGATCCCGACTTGCAGGCGATGCCGGTCATCATGATCTCCTCGGTCTCCGACCTGGAAAGCGTCGCGCGCTGCATCGACCTGGGCGCGGACGACTACATTCAGGAGCCGTTCACCAAAGAACTGCTCGACATGCGCATCCGTATCACCAAGCAGAAGCAGGAAATCGAAAACGAGCAGCAGCTCCACATCCAGCGGGTCGAAAAGCTGGCGGACCAAATGGAGCACGTCATCCTGCCGATGGGTATCGCACTTTCGAGCGAGACCGATTTCGACAGGCTGGCACAGCGCATCCTGGTCGAAGCGAAAGGCATCTGCAACGCCGACGCCGGGACGCTCTACATGCGCACCAACGAGAACACGCTGCGCTTCGCCATCGTCATCACGGAATCGCTTGGCATCCATCTGGGCGGGACGAGCGGCAAGCCGGTCAATTTCCCACCGCTGTCGCTCTACGACCGCGCGACGGGCGCGCCCAATATCCACAACGTCGCCAGCTACGTCGCGCTGAACGGCAAGTCGATCAGCATCCCTAACATCTACGAAGAGGCGGGCGATTTCGACTTTTCGGCGACGAAGGTGTTCGACAAGCAGAACAACTACCGCACGATCTCGAACCTGACGGTTCCGCTGAAGGACAATAAGGGCGAGGTGATCGGCGTGCTGCAACTGCTCAACGCGCAGGACAGCGATGGCAACATCATCCCCTTCGACGAGTACAATCGTCTGGTGGTCGAGTCGCTGTCGTCGCAGGCGGCGGTCGTGCTCAACAATCACATGCTGATCCAGCAGCAGCAGAAGATGAACAAGATCGAGAACGACATTCAGATCGCCCGGCGCATCCAGCAGAATTTCCTGCCGAACACGCTGCCGGAGGTCAAAGGCTGGGAAATCGGCGGGCGCTTCCAGCCCGCGCGCGAAGTGGCGGGCGATTTCTACGACTTTTTCCTGATGATGGGGGATCGCCGCCTCGGCATCATTATCGCCGACGTGTGCGACAAGGGCGTGGGCGCGGCGCTGTTCATGTCGCTGATGCGCAGCCTGCTGCGCGCCTTCGCCATGATGAGCCACAACGTCAACTGGGCGGAAAGCCTGTTTGAAGACCCGACGGGTTCCTTCAGCGTGAAAAGCCAGTCGGGCAAGCTGGCGATTCGCGCGAATGCCCTGAAGACGGCGGTCGTCAACACCAACGAGTACATCACCGAGCATCACCTCGACCTGAACATGTTCGCCACGACCTTCTTCGGGATGCTCGACCCGGTGACCGGGACGCTGCTCTACATCAACGGCGGGCATCCGCCGGTGTTCATCATCGCCCCGGACGGCACGATCAAGGATCGGCTGGAGCCGACCGGACCCGCCGTCGGCATGTTCCCCGGCGCGGAGTTCGAAATCATGGACGCGCACCTCGAACCGGGCGATCTTCTGCTGGGCTACACCGACGGCGTGACCGACGCGCGCAATCCCTGCCGGGAAACTCTTCCACGAGGAAAACTTGGTCTCGCTGATCCATCCGCCGCTGGATTCGGCAGCGGGCTTGCTCGACCGCATCAACAACGCGCTCTACAACTACATCGGCGATGCTGTGCAGTTCGACGACATCACGATGGTCGCGGCGCGGCGCATCCCCTAGCTCGACTAGCTGTCGATTATCGAGCGGCGTCATCACGCAGATGGCGCCGCTCTTTTTATTGAGCCGCGCCTGGCGCGGCTTCCCTCACTCAGCCGGGGCTGTCAGAGGCATTGGACAAACGCGAACACGGCGGTAACTCAAGGGATAATTGTCCGTTTCTCGCATATGATGGATAGCGTATGGTGGTTAGTTGAGGAAGCATTGAGCCGCGCGGGAAAAGACCCGAATTGTTTATCTGAAGTCGAATCGGGCGACCGCGTTTTTGCCGTCAATCAGTTTGACCTGCTATCACAGAAGACACCATTTTTGGTTCAAATACGTTATTGGGGCTGGGCGTAGCGTATCAGTTCGTGATGCAGAATCGACCGGAGGAAGTGCTTTGATCAATGACAGTGTCGTGATCGGGCAAAGCGAAATCGCAGCCGAGTTGGACGATATTCTCGGCACGCTGGGGGAGGGGCGCGTCGATAGTGTCGCCTACGATACGGCGTGGGTCGCTCGCCTCGGCGGCATGTACGCGGGGGCGGGCTTCGATGATGCGCTGCCCTGGCTGCGCAGGCACCAGCACGTGGACGGAAGCTGGGGCGGCGACGTGCTTCATTATCACGACCGCTTCATCTGCACACTGGCGTCGGCGATCACGCTGCACACGATGGGCAAGGATGCCAGCGATGCCAGACGGGTGCAGCGCGCGACTGAGTTTCTGTGGCGCGAGCACATAAATCTGCGCCTCGACGCGCACGAGACCATTGGCTTTCCGGTGCTGGCGCTGTCGCTGATCGAGGAAGCGCATCTGCTGGGGCTGGACGTGCCCCGCAATTTCTACGCGGACGCCGACGTGATCGACAAGAAGCTCTCGATTTTGCAGCGCAGCCCGCATCTGTGGCGCAACAGCACGATGTCGTTCTCGCTCGAAGCGATGCGCACCGTCTTCCCCAACAACCCCGAATTCCTCGAAGAGAACGGCTCGGTCGGTACGTCCCCGGCGGCGACAGCGGCGCTGCTGCTGCGCTCGGAAGGGATCAACGAAGACGCTCTCGATTATCTATCGGCGACGATTCTCGAAGACGGCGGCGCGCCCAACGTCTCGCCGATTGACACCTTCGAGATCGCGTGGAGCCTGAACTACCTGCGCAACACGGGCGTGGTCTCGCCGGACGAGCCTGCCATCCGGCGCGCACTCGATAGGCTGTGGACGGTCTGGTCTTCCAGGTCGGGGCTGGGCTTTTCGTCGTTCTATTCGGTGTCCGACCTCGACGATACCGCCGTTGGCTATTCCGTGCTGCGCTGGGGCGGGTATCCCGTCGACATGGACATTTTCGCCCAGTTCGAGGAAGAGGATCACTTCCGCTGCTTCCCCTACGAGGTCGATCCGTCGATCAGCGCGACGCTGCGGCTGGTCGATGCGCTCAAGATGGACACCAGCCATCCCAAATACGAAGCCTGGATCGAGAAGGCGCTGGAGATGCTGCTGCGCGCGCACTACGCCGGGACGATGTGGTTCGACAAGTGGCACGCCTCGCCGTTCTATCCGCTGTACCTGTCGGTTCACGCGCTGCGCGACTATGCCGACGAAATTGTGAAAACGCAGATCAAATGGCTGCTGGCGTCGCAGCGTCAGGACGGCGGCTGGGGCTTCTATGGACGCTCGACGCCTGAAGAAACGGCGTATGCGCTGCTGGCGCTGTTGTCGGCGGACGAGGTGGGCAGCCGCGTCGCGCCGGATCGGATACGGGAAGGCGCGACCTACCTCGCGGCGCACATCAACGACCCGCTCACGCCGCTGTGGCTGGGCAAATGCCTGTACACGCCGGTCAACGTCGTCCGGTCGCTGATCGTGGCGGCGCTCTATCGTTATCAGTTCTGGCGTAACGTGCAGTAGCTTACAAGCCGGAGGAGCGCGCCTTTTCCTCCGTCCAGACTTCTTCCTCCGGCGCAATGCCTGCGCGGGCGGGGTTCTCGACCACCGCGAAGATCAGCAGCGCGACGAACGCCGCGACCACGCAGCCTATCCCCAGCGGAAACGCCAGCCCGAAGCCGCCGCGCAGCACCAGCGCCGCGATCACGGTCGGCAGGGTCATGCAGAAGCCGAGCACACCCAGAAAATGAAAGACCTCCGCCAGCGCCCCGCCGTAGATTTTCTCCTCGCGGATCGACTTGCGCGCGACGTAGACCGCGAACAATCCGCCCAGCACCAGCCCGACCAGCAGCGCGATGATCGCGTTCGACATGATGGCTAGAACATCGGGTAGATGAACGGCGCGGTCGCGGGGTTGCTGCTGAGGATGATCAGCACGATGAACAGCGCCAGCACGATGATCATCGGGATCAGCCAGTAGAGCTTGCGCCGCCACAGGAACATCAGCAGTTCCCCTAAAATGCCCATGCGGGCGATCATATCACGCATTATCTTCCTCTTACTTCTCGACGACGAACGATCCCAGCACCAGCAGATCAATGTCGCTGTTGCAGAAGGTATTCCAGGCGTCGCGCGGGGAGGTGACAATCGGCTCGCCGCGCAGGTTGAACGACGTGTTCAGGAGCACCGGAACACCCGTGATTTCGCCGAAGCGCTCAATGATTCCATAATAACGGGGATTGGTCTCGCGCTCAATGGTCTGTAAGTCGCCCCGTCCCCTGATGGCAGACGGCTTGAATCTGATCCTGCTTGTCTTCCTTGATCGGGCTGACCATCAGCATGTAGCGCGGCGCTTCCTGCTGCTCGACGCCAGGGTAGTCGAAGTATTCGGCGGCGCGGTCGCGCAGGATGACCGGGGCGAAGGGGCGGAACGGCTCGCGGAACTTGATCTTGGTGTTGACGACCTCTTTCATCGCCTCGCTGCGCGGGTCTGCGAGGATGCTGCGGTTGCCCAGCGCGCGCGGTCCCCACTCGAAGCGCCCCTGGAAGAAGCCGATCACCTTTTCCTGTGTCAGCTTTTCCGCCAGCATGTCGAGCATGGCGTCGTCGTTCCCGTCGAACGACTGGTAACGCGCGTCCTTTTCGTCCAGAAACGCCTTGATCTCGCCTGCGGAGTATTCCTGCCCCCAGTAGGCGTTGGGCATGACCCAGTTGCGCGGCTTGCCCAGCACGACGTGGTACGCCCACAGCGCCGCGCCGAGCGCTCCGCCGTCGTCCCCGGCGGCGGGCTGGATGTAGATTTCCTCGAACGGCGTTTCCGCCAGGATGCGATAGTTGGCTTTGGTGTTGAGCGCGACGCCGCCCGCCATCACCAGCTTGCTCATGCCGGTGCGTTCGTGCAGGCGGGTGGCAATCGTGATCAATGCGTCCTCGGTCACGCGCTGAATGCTGGCGGCGATGTCGGCGAAGCGCTGGTTCTCCGCCATCGCGGCTTGCTCGGCGGCGCGCTCCGGGTTGGTGCGCATGGTGAAGAAATCGCCTTCCGGCGAGCGCGGCGCGCCGAACAGGTCGATGAAGTGCTGGTTGTAGGTGTTCTCGGTCGAATAGTGAAAGCTGAAGTAATCCATGTTGAGGCGGAAGCTGCCATCCGCCGGATTCTGCTGGAACAGCTTCATCACCTTGTCGACGTAGCGCGGCTCGCCGTAGGGCGCCATGCCCATGACTTTGTACTCGCCGTTGTTGACGCGGAAGCCGAGATAGGCGGTGAACGCCGAATAAAGCAGCCCAATGGAATGGGGGAAGCGCTCTTCGTGGATCAGGTTGATCGCGTTACGGTGGTCGCCGTTTTCGCCTTCCCAGATGCTGGTCGCAGTGCCGAGCGTGGTCGTCGTCCATTCGCCCACGCCGTCAATCGTCAGGACGGCGGCGTCGTGGAACGGGCTGGCGAAAAAGGCACTGGCGGCGTGGCTCATGTGATGATCGCAGAACAGCACGCGGTCATACTTGATGCCGACTTCCTTCTGGATGATGTTCTTAATCCAGAGCTTGTCTTTGAGCCAGTTGAGCATGGCGTCGCGCCACACGTCCGAAGACTGCGGAAACGTGCTCAGCGTGGAAAGCAGGATGCGCTCGAACTTGACCAGCGGCTTCTCGTAAAAGACCGCGTATTCGAGGTCTGCGCCAGTGATGCCCGCCTGCTTGAGACAGAACTCGATGGCTTTATGGGGGAAACCGTTGTCGTGTTTCTTGCGGGAGAAGCGCTCTTCCATCGCCGCCGCGACCAGCTTGCCATCCTCGATGAGCGCTGCTGCCGCGTCGTGGTAGAAACAGGAGATGCCGAGTATGTACATCCGTTAGCCCTGCCTGCGCGCGTCGTCGAGCGTGGTCGGAACGGGTGGGCGCTCCAGCCACTGCGGCGTGCCGCTGGCGTGAAGACGCAGGGAATCGCCGAACAGGCGCGCCCCGACGCCGAAGGGAATCAGGATTGAGAAGTAGAAGACGGTGACGATCACCCGACCCTGTACGTCCCCCACGATTGCAGCGATGATCTTGAAGCGATCCCAGGCGAGTTGAACGATTGGTTTCACGTTGCACGGCGCTCCTTTGCCTTCGTCATTGTACGGGATTGCCTTTCAATCCACAAGATCATGTGCGGAGGCGCCGTCCAACGGGACGCTCAAGGATTGGGCGTGTTTTCGGCAGAGTCTTCCGCGCGCGCCAGGCGCAAGACCGCGCCTTTATAATCGACGAGGTACAGCTCGCCCTGTTCGTCCACGCCGAACGAGGTGATCGTCCGCCCGGTCTCCTTGAACGGCTGGACGATCCACTTGCCCGCCGCGTCGCGGAAGAGCGACCAGGTGCGCCCGGTGCAGTAATCGCCGAAGAAGTAGATGCCCTGCAATTCCGGCAGCGCCTGACCGCGATAGACGTAGCCGCCCGTCACCGCGCAGCCGATTATGTGTGGGTACTCGATGACCGGGAGGGTCATGTTATCGGGCGCGGTCGCACCGTTGTAGGGGTGCATTCCTTCGTAGTCAAACCAGCCGTAATTCTCCCCGCCGGGGTCGTCAGCGGGCTGGAAGTCGATCTCTTCGTAGGAATTTTGCCCCACGTCGCCGATGTAGAGGTCGCCCGTCAGGCTGTCGAAGCTGAAGCGCCAGGGGTTGCGCAGCCCATACGCCCAGATTTCCGGTTGGGCGTTCTCGACGCCGACGAACGGATTGTCGGGCGGCACGGTGTAGGTGTCGGCGTTCACGTCGATGCGCAGCAGCTTGCCCAGCAGCGTCGTCAAGTCCTGCCCGGTGATGCCGGGGTGATCGCCGAGCGAGCCACCGTCGCCGACGCCGACGTACAGATAGCCGTCCGGTCCGAACGCCATGTCGCCGCCGTTGTGGTCGTAGAAGGGTTGATGAATCTTGAGCAGCTCCGTCCGGCTGGCGGGGTCGGCATGGTCGGGATCGTCCGGGTTGACGTGGTAGCGCGCGACGACCGTGTCGCCGCTGCGGTCGGTATGGTTGATGTAGAAGAAACCGTTGTCTTTGAAATCAGGATGGAAGGCGAGACCGAGCAAGCCGCGCTCGGTGTAGCCGCCCTGAAACACGTCGTTCGAGAGCAGGGCGGAAATGTCGAGGAAGGGGTCGGTGTCGTCGTAGCTGCCGTTCCTGACGATGAAGATGAAGCCGTCCTGCTCGACCACGAACAGCCGCCCTGATCCATCGCCCGCGTTGGTGACGAGCAGCGGCGCGTTGAAACCGTCCGCGACGGGCGCCCATTGATACTGGCTGCCGTCGGGCGAGCTGAGCGGCGCTGCGTCCTGCGCCTGCGCGCCCAGCGGAAGCAACACCGCTGCGAATAAAAGCCAGCGAATTTGTCGAATCAAACGCACGTTATTGCTCCGTTGCCTGCCGCGTGAAGCGAATCCAGTCGATGGCGACTGCCAGCTTGCGGGTGTCGCTGCTCGGTTCGACATCTGCCGGGACGATCACGGCATCGTAATCCAGCGTAAGTGTAACGTGTTTGCCGTCGCCGATCACGCCCGACGGGATGGCAAAGCTGTAATCGTGGAGCGTGTCGACCGTGACCGTCACCGGATCGCCGACCGGCGCGCCGTTGACCGACAGCCGCACCTGCCGCGCTTCCCAGAATGCCTGCGCCGAGAGCGTCACGGTGTACGCGCCCGGCGGGAGATCGGCGTAGACTTCCGTCTGCGGGTACGCGCCCAGCCAGCGCAGAGTCAAGCCGGAAATGTCTTCCTGATAGTGCCAGCCCAAGCCGATGAAGCCTTCGTCGCCCGGCGAGCCGATGTCGATGGTGTAGACGCCGGGGCTGGTCTCCGGCGGCGTGCGCGGCGGGCAGCCGTCGGGATGCCAGCGCGTGCGGTAGACCACCGCGTCGCCCTCGACGGTGTAGGGGCAGAGCAGATCGTCCAGTGAATTGAAATAGCCGAGAATTTCCTGCACCGCCACGCTGTCGCGCCCGATTAAATCACGGTGGATGACGACGTAGCCGATGTGCCAGTCGAAGATGCGCTGACGAAGCTGCGCCTCGACCACCTCCGGCTCCAGGTAGCGCCGCTGACCGAGCCAGCTCAGCATCGGGTCGTCGGTCAGCATATACCAGTAATTTTCCAGCGGCGCGCGCGAGATGAAGCCGTTGACCATGCGCTTGTGATGGATGATGCCGTAATACTGAAGCTGCGTCGCGCGCGGGTCGCCCAGGATCACGTCGCCGGTCGCCGCGCCGGTCGGGACTTCGAGGATGACTTCATCGTCATACGGCTCATCGCCGATGGCGTGGTAGAAGCTGTAATCGGTCGGCGCGGGTTGAAGTGGCGCGGTCTCGTACAGGCGCACGCTGACCGCCAGCACTAGGAACGCGCCGCCGAGCGCGAAGATGCGCCCCGCGTCGATGCGGCGCAGCAGCGGCGTCAGCGTCTTGCCCGCGAAGATCAGCCCGGCGATCACGAAGATCGGCGCGAGCCGCCAGGGCATCTTGAACATGCCGTTAGTCCGCGCGTAGAGCAGGCGAAACGGCGCCAGCGGGATGGTCGTGCCCGCAATCGTGACGTTCGGTCCCAGCGCCAGCAGCAGCGGCGGCAGCATCAGAACGAACCACAGCCAGCGCGTCGAGGGGCGGCGGCGCTTGACCCAGAACCCGGCGACCAGCGCGCCGATCACGACGATGGTCACGAACGCGCCCAGCGACGGCGTCGACCACTCCCACCAGGTCGAACTCATCGAGAACAGCCCGCCGGGGAAGGGGATGCCGGGGCGATCCTCGACCGTGCCCGGCGCGAGCGTGCCCGTGAAGCGCAGGATGTAGGGGATGGGTCCGAAAAACCACGCCAGCGGCAGGGCGACGACCAGCGCGACGATGCCCGCGCCGATCAGGCGCAGCCGTCCTCCGCGAGCGCCAGAGCGTGAACAGCACGTAAGGCGCGAGCAGGAACGCCACGAAGATCGGGAATTGCAGGTCGGTGAGCAGCACGCCCCACAGCGTGACTCCCTGCACGACCGCCCACGCGAGCGCGCGCCGCATCTGCCGCGCGTCGACCGCGCGCACGATCTGCTGCCAGAGCAGAAGCTGGACAGGCAGCCAGAACCAGTCCATCAGGTTGAGATGCGTGTTGTAGTAGAAGTAGCGCAGGATCGGCGAGATTTGCAGCGCAGCCCCGCCGATCAGCGCCAAGCCGGGAGCGACCTTCTCTCGGCGCAGCAGCACGAAGAACAGCCAGCCGTTGAGCACGCAAACCGTGAAAATGATGACGTTGACGACCGTGAGCGTGCCCAGCAGCGGTTCCAGCAGCGCCCACAGCGGAAACCAGACGGCGGTCAGGGCGTGATAGCCGTAGTTGGTCGTGTACGGGAACATGACGAAGTTGTTCTCGTACACGTTCAAGCCCGGCGTGGTCAGCGCGTGGCGAATCCACCAGAAATTCCAGTTGTAGTTGAAGAAATCGTACCCGGCGACTTTCACGCCGTTGGTGAAGACCAGCGGATACAGCGTGATGAACGCCAAGCCGATGAAGAAGCCCAACGCAGCGGCGGTCAGGCGCAGCTCGGATGATCGGAGCCGTGTGGAAATCGCGCTCAAAGAAGTCCCTCGTCGATACGGCTGATGGTATACCACAGCTTTCGCGTTCCGAATAGCGCGGCTCGGATTTCCCTATGGCGAAAATGGGCGTTTTCCCATAAAGTTATCCTACTTTACGTGATGAAAAGGGAAGAACTTATGCTGCGTCAACGTTTGCTGCGCTTTTCGGTGCTGGTTTCGCTGATCGGCGGGATGATGGTGACGGCGCTGACGGTGCTGCCGTCCGAGCACCGCCTACGCCTGCCTGCCGTGCAACTGCTCGACCTTCCGCAGCGTCAACTGCTTCGGACCTTACGCGCTCTACACGCCCACCGAAGACGATGGAACCTGCAACATCGATGTCTGGGTCATTCAGGATGATGGGCAGGGCAAGCGCGCGCTGCTGGAGACTGCCAAACAGATCGCCAGGCTGCCGGACGTGGGCGAGGACGAGCATTACATCACGGTCAAGACTGCTCTCGACGGCTACATCTCGCTCTATAAGCTCTCCACCGGAGAGTTCCAGATCAACGTGGGACCGGATCAAGAGAATAAGGTCTACACGATCAACTTCACCGGCTGCCCCGCCGAGGACGTGACCGAAGGGACGTTCATCGCCGGGCAGTAAGCGACGTGATTTCGCCGGGGCGAGTGCGCCTCGCCCCGTTAGTGCGCCGGCTGTTGGAGGGCGGCGTATAGCTGCTCGGCGGCAAGGCGGTGCGCTTCGATGCTCGGATGCGCGTCGAAGCGGTTGACGGTGATCTCGCCGACACTCTTGTCGAGCAGCACGTCCGTCATGTCGACCACCTGCACGCCCTGCGACTCGAAGAAATCACGCACGCGCTGCGTCGCCGGGATCGACGCCTTGACTTCGGCAAGCTGGGGCCACAGCAGCACGATCAGCCGCATATTCTGCCCGCGCATCCAGTCTACGTACTGCTGAAGCCGCTCTTTCTGCGGCGTCCACAGGCTGTCGTCCATGTGCGCGTCGATCAAGGCAGTGGCGAACTTGCTCGTGCGCGACGCCGAGGTGAATTGCAGCAGATTGTAGTAAATGTAATTCGGCAGGAAGAAGTCGATGATGACGTTGTACAGGATCGGGTTCTCCGGGAAGGTGAAGTTCAAGTCCGGGTTGCGATCCCCTTGCATCAGATAGTCGATGTCGTTGAGGTAGTAGCTCCAGATGACGATGTTCGGGCGGTACTTATAGTTCTGGAGATTCTCCAGTTCCACGTCGCTGTCCCAGCCGGACGCCGCGACGACATCGACATCGTAGCCCGCGCCGAGCTTCTTCTCCAGAAGCTGCGGGAAAGTGTCGTCGATATTGTTGATCCCGTGTCCCATGACAAACGAGTCGCCGAGGACGGCAATGCGCGTTAGCCCCGGCGCATCGGGCATCGGCTCGTAGTCGCGGTAGCAGAGCGAGTTGAGGTGCGCCCAGCCGTAATTCATATACCACCAATAATTCATGTCGGTGAAGGCGTAGCCGTCGGTGGTGATGTAGAAGATACGCAGGTAGGCTTCGCCGCTGATCAGGATGATCACGATCGTGGTCAGCGTGACCATCACGCCGGTGAGCTTATTCTTGCCCAGCTTCGCGCCCATCGCGCGGGCTTCCGGCTCGTGGATGTCGTAGGCGATCAGGAAAACGAACAGCCACAACGCGCCGGCGATGTAGACGAACTCCACCGGTGCTAGCTGGCGTCCGTTGGTCGGCTGGTAGGGCACGAGCCAGAGGATAATGGCGACGAAGATGTAGATCAGCAGCGCCAGCCAGTAGTAGATCGGTCGGGCGCGCAGCCCGTGCAGCGGCACGCCGACGAAGCGGCGCGCGGGCGACGGGATCAGTGCAGCCACCGTCACGATCCACATGATGACGACCAGCGGCAGCATCCAGCTTGGGGGGGTGGTGATCACCAGCGGCAGCATACAGCTTTCGGTGGCGGTGGGTTGCGCCTGTGTCGCGGCGAACGTCGCGCCGAGCAGTAGCAGAATCCACAGCCCGCGCATCCAGCGATTCATCATCGGCAGCACTCAGACATTCCGCGCACAGCGAAAGCCGACGAACCAGTCGCGTTCGTCCGGGAACATGCGGAAGCGCATCGCCGCGCCTGCGGCGAAATCGAAGTAGCTCTGGTTGCCGCCGCGATACACGCGCGGGCTGGTCGTATCATTCATATCTTCGCGTCCATCATTCGGATCATAAGGATAGCGCTTGTAGATGCTGCTGACCCACTCAAACACGTTGCCCGCCAGATCGATAC
Source organism: uncultured Chloroflexia bacterium (assembly GCA_963760975.1). Classification (GTDB taxonomy): domain Bacteria; phylum Chloroflexota; class Anaerolineae; order Aggregatilineales; family Phototrophicaceae; genus Flexifilum. Next base: position 507,687 of record CAVXEZ010000013.1, read on the forward strand.
GCGCCGACCCACGAGACGCCGCCCGGCTTGCTGCCCACGTCGGCGGTGTTGGCGGGCGTGTTGCGGTCGAAGACGAGGTTCGCCGACTTCAGTTCGTTTCCCCAGGGATAGATCAGGTCGTCGGGACCGCGCGCGGCATATTCCCATTCCGCTTCGGTGGGCAGGCGCGCCCCGCGCGCGAGGCAGAAGTCGCGCGCCTCCGACCAGAGCAGGTTCTCGCGCGGGCGGTTCGGACCCGAAAAGTGCCCCTCCGAGCCGTACTGCGCGTTGGTCACTTCGTAGCGGTCGATCCAGTAGGGCTGATCGAAGCAGATTTGATGCTCCGGGCGCTCGTCGCGCCGCCCTGCGTTGTGTCCCATCATGAAGCACCCCGGTGGAACGAGCACCATTTGTACGTCTCCAAAACTCTGGACGACGGGCGTCCAGTCGGCATTATGGGCGACCGGAGCCAATGTCGCCGTTGCTGCTGCCGTCGGCGAGACAGTCGGCGGGGCGGCGGTCGGCGTCTGCTGGGGCGCGCCACAGGCGCTGATGAGCGCCATCACAACGCCGACAGCGCCAGCCAGGATCATCCCTTTGATGTTCAAAGTGCTGTGCCTATTGCGTTTCTCAATCATAAATCAAACCCGATGATTATGCCTACCCACAGGTTGCGAAGCAAGCCGCTGGTCTTGCGCGCGCCGACCTGAACTGTCGGCAAGGCGGGGCGAGTGTAGTATAGTTAAGGGAATGTGAAGACCGGAGGGACAAGGAACACAACATGGCGATATTGGGCGTAGACGTTGGCGGCTCCGGCATCAAGGGGGCGCCGGTCGATACGGAGCAGGGCGTGCTGCTCGAACCGCGTTTTCGGGTGGTGACGCCGCAGCCCGCGACGGTCGACGACGTGGTGGATTGTATCGGCAGGGTCGCCGAGCATTTCGACTGGCACGACGAAATCGGCTGCGGCTTTCCGAGCGTCGTCAAGAAGGGCACGATTTATACAGCAGCGAATATCAATTCCTCGTGGATCGGCGCGGACGCCAAAGCGCTGATCGAGCATCGCACGCAGTGTCGCACGCACCTGATCAACGACGCGGACGCGGCGGGTCTGGCGGAAATGCACTTCGGCGCGGGGCGCGACAACAAAGGCGTCGTTTTCGTGGTGACGATTGGGACGGGGCTGGGCACGGCGCTGTTCGTCAACGGCGAGCTGCTCCCCAACGCCGAGCTGGGGCATCTGGTCGTGCGCGGCAAAGATGCCGAACTGCGCGCGTCGAACCGCATACGGCTGGAAAGAGAACTTTCCTGGAAGCGCTGGGGCAAGCGCTTTAACGAATATCTTGTTTATATCGAAAGATTATTTTGGCCCGATCTGATCATCGTCGGCGGCGGCTTGAGCAAGAGCTTCGCCAAGTTCGCGCCGTATCTGAAGGTGCAGTCCCCGGTCGTCCCGGCGGAGATGCTCAACGAGGCGGGCGTCATCGGCGCGGCGATGGCGTTCATGCACCCCGAAATCTGAGCATGGACGATAAGCTGGCGCTGCGAATCAGTCAGGCGGGGATGCGCTTCATCGCACAGATGACGATCTACAACAGCGCCGATTTCGAGCGCCTGCGCACGTTTCTCGCCGAAAGCTACCATCCCGATTTGCTGGCGCAGGAATCGGCGGAGGAACGGCTGGCGGATTTCCGCGAGCAGTACGCGACCATCGGCAAGCTGCGCGTGCGTCAGGTGGTCGGCACGGGCAAACATCACGTCATCGTGCTGCTGGAGGCGCAGAATCAGGATGAGTTCTTCCTGTGCGAGCTGATCGTCGAGGAGGAATACCCGCACCTGATCACGGATTACGCGCTGGCGACCGTCGAAGTGGAGTAAGAATCACAACGCCCTCAGAACGAGGGCGTTGTTTTTGCGTGACAATGTGCGGCGTCTAAACGTCGAGGTGGCTGACGCTCTTGGCGTGCGTCTGGATGAAGCGGCGGCGTGGCGGCACGCTGGCACCCATCAGCATGTCGAAGACGCGGTCGGCTTCGGCGGCATCCTCAATCGTCACCTGAAGCAGCGTGCGCTGCTGCGGATCCATCGTCGTATCCCACAACTGCTCCGGGTTCATCTCGCCCAGACCTTTGTAGCGGCTGACCTTGACCTTGTCGGGGTCTTTGTAGTTGGACAGGGCGCGGTTCAGCAGTTCCGGCTCGGACAGCCCGGCTTCGCTGTAGTAATACTGAATCTGCTTGCCGTCCTGAAGGCGGAAGATCGGGGGCTGAGCGATGTAGAGATGCCCGTCCTGGATCAAGCCCTGCATGTGCCGGAAGAAGAAGGTCAGCAGCAGCGTGCGGATGTGGCTGCCGTCCACGTCGGCGTCGGTCATGATGATGATGCGCCCGTAGCGCAGGTTGGCGGTGCTGAAGTCGTCGCTAATGCCCGTGCCCAGCGCGCTGATCAGCGCCTTGATCTCGTTGTTGTCGAGCATCTTGTCGAGGCGGGCGCGCTCGGTGTTCAAAATCTTGCCGCGCAAAGGCAGGATCGCCTGGAAATGGCGGTCGCGTCCCTGCTTGGCGCTGCCTCCGGCGCTGTCACCCTCGACGATGTAGATTTCCGAGCCGTCGCCGTGCTGCGAGCAGTCCGCCAGCTTGCCCGGCAGGGTGGAGCTTTCCAGCAGGCTGGGACCGCTGCGCACCAGATCGCGGGCTTTGCGCGCGGCTTCGCGGGCGCGCATACTGGTCGCGCATTTGTCGACGATCCGGCGGGCTTCGCGCGGGTTCAGTTCGAGAAACTCATTGAATGCCTCGGTGACGACCGACGACACGACGCCTTGAATTTCCGGGTTGATCAGCTTGACTTTGGTCTGGCTCTCGAAGGCTGGCTCCGGCAGCTTGACGCTGACAATCGCCGTGATTCCTTCCAGCGTGTCGCTGCCGGAGAAATTGCTTTCCTTCTCCTTGAGCAGCCCCTGCTTGCGCGCGTAGCGGTTGATTACGCCTGTGATCGCTGCGCGCAGCCCGGTCAGATGCGTGCCGCCGTCCGGCGTATTGATGGTGTTGGCGAAGGCGAGTTCGGTCACGTTCGAGGTGTCGGTGTACTGGAAGGCGACCTCGACGCCGACGGTGACGGGCGCTTTGCCCTCCGCCGTGATCTCGACATCGCGCTCGGTGTAGACGACCGGATGGAGTGCTTCGCGCGTGCGGTTGAGGTAGCTGACGAACGCGCGCAGCCCGCCTTCAAAATAGAAGGTCATCTCGTGTGGGAAGGGACGCACCCGCTCGTCGCGCAGCGTGATCGTCACTTTGCGGGTGACGAACGCCATTTCGCGGAAGCGCTGCGCCAGCGTGGCGAAGCTGAAGTCGTTGTGCTCCAGTACGGTGAAGTCCGGCTTGAACGTGATCGTCGTCCCGGTCAATTCGTCCGGTTCCAGCTTTCGGATCGCCTCAACGGGGGCAACGGGTCTGCCCGCACGGTAAATCTGCTGCCATACCTTACCATCGCGGTAAACGCTGGCAGTCAGTTCTTCGGAGAGAGCGTTCACGGCAGAGACGCCGACGCCGTGCAAGCCGCCGCTGACTTTGTAGGCGCTGTTGTCGAACTTACCGCCCGCGCCGATTTTGGTCATGACGACTTCCAGCGTGGAGATGCCAGTCTGCTTGTTCAGCCCGACCGGGATACCGACGCCGTTATCGGCAACCGAGACATAGTTGTCGTCGTGCAGAGTCACGAGGATGTGATCGCAGCGCCCGGCGAGCGCTTCGTCGACCGAGTTGTCGACGACTTCGTAAATCAGGTGATGGAGCGCGCGCGCATCTTTGCCGCCAACATACATACCGGGGCGCAAACGGATATGCTCAATGCCCTCCAGAACTTTAATATTTTCTTCAGTATAGGAAGGGGGAACAGAGACTTTGTCCGCCATTCTGGCTCCTTAATATGCCTTGATCGACAACCCAACACATACCCATCCCAACCGTCCGCAGCGGTTGCATTTCGTGCTGTCTATGGTCGGTTTTTTTGACAGGGATTCTGTATGGTGTATTGGCTCACTTTACTTCATTAATTATACCACACTGTGGGGATTTTCAGCAATTGTGAAAAACACAAATGTTCTAATTGCAGCCGCTCGCTTGACAGCCTGAGGCGCTCGGCTTTAAAATTCGGTGCAGCGCCCCTGTAGCTCACCCGGATAGAGCGCGCGCCTTCTAAGCGTGAGGCAGCAGGTTCGAGTCCTGTCAGGGGCACACAAAAACTGCCTGCGGGAAGCAGGCAGTTTGCTTGTCGTATCGGTTGCGGCGCTCACGCCATGATTTCGTCGTACACGGCGCGGGTTTCCGGCGCAATCTCGTTGTTGAGTTCCTGTAGCATCTTCTGATAATGCGCGGCGGCTTCGCTGCGCCGTCCCAGGCTCGTGAACAGGCGCATGATCTCGCGGTGAATGTCCTCGCGGCGCGGGTTCTCGCTGACGGCGCGCTGGTAGAGGGCGAGCGCGTGCTCCGGGCGACCTTCGGAGAGGCGGAACTTCGCCATTTCGCTCAGGGCGTCGAGGAAACCCGCCTGGAAATCGGCGCGGCGGTCGAGAATCCAGTGGTCGCTGTGTCCTTGCAAGAATGGTCCGCGATACAGGTCAATGCTCTTCTGCCACGCGGCGATTCGGTCGGGATTGCTGCGGTCGCGTCCGTCCAGCAATTGAGTCGCAAAGTGCATCACGTCGTAATCGATGTCCAGTTCCGGATTGATGCGGTAATAGCCGTCGAGATGCACCAGCACATCCATGTTGAGCGCCTTGTGCAGCCGCCGCTTGGTCACGTGGAAGACGTTCACCGCCTGATCAGTATCGAGTTCGGGCCAGAACGCCTGACAAATCTCCGAGCGCGTGATCACGGGGCGATCCAGCGCGAAGAAAAACAGGAGGCGCGGGAGGTGTCCTTCCCACGTGTCAATCGGCTTGTCGTCGAGCAGCACGAAGCCGGGTCCGAGCGCGTACACTTCGAGCAGTTGGCTGCCGTGCCCCCGGATGTTGTAGAAATCTTCGCGGATCAGCTTGTCGTCCTTGAGCAGCAGCGCGCGCCCCTGCGCGATCATCGACACCCAGGGCAGGCGCGGCAGCGTTCGGCTGTTGAGCACCAGATGGCAGTGTTCCGGAAGTCGGGCGGCGAGTTGTTCGACGAACCACTGGATGTCGTCTGCCGAGTCGCTGCGGTCGTACTCGTCCAGAATTAAGATAAAGTTGTCGGTGCTCAGTTCGGCAAGATCACGTATAAAGGTATCAAGCAGTTTTTCCAGATTGCCGTAATCTTCCGGTTCGAGCATGTGGATGTGCCGCCCGAACATCGGGTACTGATTGGCGACATCGTGCGTGATCCCTGCCAGAAACGACGGTACACTAATATCGTCCGGTCCGAGCGCGTAGTAGAATACCTTACAGGCGGGATCGTTCAGCAGCCGGGCGACCAGGATGGATCGATAACGACTGTCCGGGTGCAAAAGTACCGTTCGGGAATTATCGAGGCTTGTTTTGAAGGTTTCGTAGATGTGTTCAACGATTCCGTAAAGGTTCATCTCATCGAAAGCTCCAGTCTTCGGGTCGCATCCTGAAAATTCTATCACATATGGTAAACGAAATGCTAATTTTACGGTACTGTTTAATTACCAAATCCCGCAAAAGAACTCTATGCAGATGACTTACTGGCATGAATGCTGGACGAGGGCATGAGATGAAACCCGCGCGGACGCTCGGCGTATCGTTGGCAATCCTCGCCAGCGTGATGTTGTTTTCGATACTGCCTTTCCTTCAGATAGCGATGATCCTCATTCTTAACTACCGCTTCCGGCAGGTTGATCTTGCCGTACCCGGAAATTCCGGCGGTGTGACGGCGCTGGCGGAAGGCAGCAATTTCATCGGCGTCGCCGATGCGAGTCTCGTCGTGCAGGCGGCGCTGGGGGTGATCTTTCTGGTGATCGCCTTCTACGCCTGGCGCGGACGCCCCGCCTGGATACGCTTCGCTATGCTGGCAGCCGTGCTGGTGCTGACCGCCGTCACCATCGCCTTCAGCATCGCGCCGATTTTCTCCAGCCCCGATCTCACCCAGGGGATCGATTCCGGCGAGGCGCTGCGCCAGACGCTGCTTTCGGGACGTTTGCTGCTGAGCATCCTCGTCGCACTCTACGTGGTCTGGTACATGAACCGCGGTCCCGCGCGAGCCTACTACCGGGGCTACTACTTGCCCGATCCGCACGAGACCGCGCCTCCAAAATCCTAAACGGCATTGAGCGGCTCGCCCTTTTCGCGTTCCGCCAGTTCCATTTGCACCAGTTCGCGGCGCAGCGTCTTGCCGACGGTCGTTTTCGGCAGTGAATCGACGAAGGCGTAGCGCGTCGGCACCTCATAACGCGCCAGATGCTTGGAGGCGTGCTCGATCAACTCCTCTGCCGTGACCGTTTGACCGGGGCGCACGACCACCCACGCCTTGAGCGCCTCCTGTCCCACTTTTTCGGGGTCAGGATGCGGGATAGCGGCGACGCCGACTTCCAGCACGGCGGGGTGCTCCGCCAGCACTTTCTCGACGGCGTTCGGGTAGACGTTGAAGCCGCCGATCAGCGCCATGTCCTTCTTGCGATCCACGATGTAGAAGTACCCGTCTTCGTCCATACGGGCGATGTCGCCCGTGTAAAGCCAGGTCTTGCCGTCCGCGCCCTTGCGGAGCGCGTTGGCGGTTTCGGTTGGCATCCCGTGATAGCCCACCATCAACTGCGGACCCGACACGACCAGCTCGCCGATTTCGCCAACCGGAAGCTCGGTTTCGCCGTCGTCCAGGCTCATAATCTTCACGTCCATATCGGGGAAGGGCAGACCGATTGCCCCGGTGCGATTTTCGCCGTTGACCGGGTTGGCGTGGGATGCGGTCGGCGCTTCGCTCATGCCGTAGCCTTCCAGCAGCTTGCCGCCGCTCAGGCGCTCGAACTCGCGTTTGGTCGCGGGCGGAAGCGGCGCGGAGCCGCTCATGCACAACCGGATGCTGCTCAGGCTGATCTGCCCGGATTTGACGCTGGGATGGTTGTCGATGGCGTTGTAGAGCGCCGGGACGCCCATGAAGATCGTCGGCTTGTATTTGTCGATGATGCCGAGCAGATCGTGAATGTCACGGGCGTTGGGCACGAGCAGGATGCGCGCGCCCAGCGCCATCGCAAAGCCGACCACCGTGATCAGCCCATAGACGTGGAAGAAGGGGATCGCGCCCAGGAAAACCTCGCCGCTGGTGTCGCTTTGCGCGGCGCTGTCGCCCATCAGCCAGGCGCGGCACTGGAAGGTATTGGCGACCAGCGCTTTGTGGGTGGACATCGCCGCTTTGGGGATGCCGGTCGTCCCGCCGGTGTACTGGAAGATGGCGAGATCAGTACTACGAACCTCGACGTTGGCGCGCTTGCCGCTGTATTTGATCAGCAAATCCTGAAGCCAGTGATCGCCGGGCTGGAGCGCTTCCAGATAGTGACCGTCCTTCTTCTCGCGCGCCAGCGTGAACAGCAGCCGCGCGAGCGGCGGCAGGTATTCCTTGACGTTGGTGACGATCACGGTCTTGACCTGCGTTTTCGGCTGGATTTCCTTGATCACACTGTAGAAAAGCGTCAGCGTGACGACGATTTCGGCGTTGCAGTCGTTGATCTGCTCGCCCATCTTTTCGGCGGGGTAGGTGGGGTTGGTCGCCGCGACCACGCCGCCCGCCTTGAGGATGCCGAAGTAGGCGATGATGAAGGCGGCGACGTTGGGCATGACGATGGCGACCCGGTCGCCCTTCTTCAGTCCGAGATCGACCAGCGCGGCGGCGAAAGCGTCGGTCGCCTGATCCAGTTGAGCGTAGGTGATCTCGGCGCCGACGCGCCCCAGCAGGGGCAGGTGCGCGCTGGTCACGAGTGCTACGTTGTTCGGAGCCTTGACGGCACTATCGTGGAGGAGTTGAAACAGCGAAATGTCCGGGTATGGCTCAAGGCTAACAGGCACGCCGGGATCATACTTCTTCGTCCAGGGACGTTCGGCGTAAGTCACCATCATTAAGTCTCCTAAAAGAGATTATTATTATTTTACTTAACGAATATTATATTCTCGCGTGGGCGGCGTTGTCAAAGCAGTGAGGGCATGTGGAAATATATCATCCAGGCGATATGACATTTGTCATGCTTTGGGGTGATGAATGTCACTGCTGGCGGGGTACTACGCTTGCGTCGGCTGCTCCGACCATGCGCGCCACTCCTGCGGGATGGTCGTCACGCGCCCGTCATGGGTGATGCAGATGTGCCGGGTCGAGCCGGTCACGAGCAGTTCGCGGGTCGCGGCGTCGACGATCTCGTAGCCGAACGTTAGCGCCCGGCTTTGCATCTCCTCGATCCAGCAGCGCACGGTGATCAACTGTCCATAGACCGCCGGTTTGATGTAGCGCGCGTTGACCTCGGCGACGGTCAGGTAGCGTCCGCCGCGCTCGAAGCTGGCGTAATCGCTGCCGCGCTGGCGCGCGTAATTGCTGCGTCCTTCCTCGAAATAGACGATGTAGCTGGCATGATGGACGATGCCCATCGCGTCGGTTTCGGCGTAGCGCACGTAAAACGTGTTTTCGATGACCACATGGTCGGTCACACCCATTAACCTTTCTTAATCTGGTGGCGGCGTTCCAGTTCGGCGTACACGTCGTCCAGGGTGATGCCCTTCGCCGCCATCAGGACGAGTGTGTGATAAAACAGGTCGCTCAGCTCGCTGATCTGCCGCTCGCGCTCCTGGCTGAGCGCCGCGACCACGACTTCGGTCGCTTCCTCGCCGACTTTCTGCGCAATCCGGCTGATGCCCGCGTCGAACAGTTCGTTGGTGTAGCTGCCCGCTTTGGGGTGCTGCTGGCGGTCGTGGATGATCGCCTGGAGTTCGGTGAGCATGTCAGTTTGCGTGTCAGCCAATTTGCGCTTCCTCCAGTGTGCGGAAAAAACAGGAGACCGCCCCGTGTGGCAGGCAGGTCCAGCGGGATCGACCAAAATCAGCAGGGTGTCGCTGTCGCAGTCGACGCGGATTTCACGGACGGTCTGCGTGTTGCCAGAGGTTTCGCCCTTGTGCCACAGCTCGCCCCGGCTGCGGCTCCAGAAGACGGTTTCGCCCGTTTCCAGCGTCTTCGCCAGCGACTCGGCGTTCATGTAGGCGACCATCAAGACCTGTTGGGTGGTCGCGTCCTGCACTACCGTCGGGATCATGCCGCGCTCGTCCCACTTCAGTTCGTCGAATGCCCCATTCATGAATGTTCCCAACCGCTCAGGCGCACGGGCACGCCCTGTTTCGCCAGATAGTCTTTCAGGTCGCCGATGCGGATTTCGTCGTAGTGGAACAGCGTCGCCGCCAGCGCCGCGTCGGCTCTGCCGACCGTCAGCGCCTGGCAGAAATGCTCCATCGTGCCCGCGCCGCCGGAGGCGATCACCGGGATCGACACCGCTTCGGCGACGGCGCGCGTCAGTTCGAGATTATACCCGGCTTTCGTGCCGTCTCGATCCATGCTGGTCAGCAGGATTTCGCCCGCGCCGCGCTGCTCGACCTCACGCGCCCAGTCGAGTGCGTCTTTGCCGGTCGGGATGCGCCCGCCGTTGATGAAGACCTCCCAGCGTCCGTCGATCCACTTGGGATCGATGGCGACGACGATGCATTGGCTGCCGAAACCCCACGCGCCCTCGTTGATCAGATCGGGATTGCGAATCGCCGCGCTGTTGATCGAGATTTTGTCCGCCCCGGCGAGCAGCGTGGCGCGAATGTCCTCGATGGTGCGGATGCCGCCGCCGACGGAGAAGGGGATGAAGATGCTGTCGGCGACGCGGCGCACCATGTCGAGCATGGTGTTGCGGTCTTCGTGCGAGGCGGTGATGTCCAGAAAGACCAGCTCGTCCGCGCCTTCGCGGTCGTAGATGGTCGCCTGCTCGACCGGGTCGCCCGCGTCACGCAGGTCGACGAAGTTGACGCCCTTGACGACGCGCCCGTCCTTCACGTCCAGGCAGGGGATAATCCGTTTCGCTAACATGCTATTCCACCTCCGCTGCGGCGAGCGCATCGCCCAGCGACAGCTTTCGCTCGTAAAGCGCCATGCCGATCACCGCCCCGGCGACCGCGCCGCTGCGCGCCAGTTGGCGAATTTCCTCGATTGTGCTGACGCCGCCGGAGGCGATCACCTGCAAGCCGGTCGCGCGCGCCAGCGCAATCGTCCCCGCGACGTTGCCCCCGCCCAAGCCACCGTCGCGGTTCACGTCGGTGTAGAGCGCGTGACGCACGCCCAGCGTTTGCATCTGCCTGCCGAAATCCGCAGGCGTCATGTCGGTGCGCTGCTGCCAGCCGTGCGTCGTGATCCTGCCGTCGCGGGCGTCGAGTGCCACGCCGATGACCTCCGCGTCCCAGCGTGCCAGCGCCTGCGCGACGATCTCCGGCTGCTGCACGGCGATTGTGCCGAGCACCACACGGCTCGCGCCCCGTTCGAGCGCGAGGGCGATGTCATCGAGGCTGCGCAGCCCGCCCGCGAACTGCACCGCACGGGCAGCTTCGCCACCGCTTCGAGGATCGCGCCGTTGTTGTTGGCGGTAGAGAACGCGCCGTCCAGATTGACCATGTGAATCCACGCCGCGCCCTGATCGATCCACGTCTGCGCGGTCGCCAGCGGGTCGTCGCTGAAGACCGTCTGGCGGTTCGGGTCGCCTTCGCGCAGGCGCACGACCTTCCCGCCGCGCAGGTCAATCGCCGGGTAGATGATCACGCCGCGATCTCCAGGAAGTTGGTCAGCAATTGCAGCCCGGTCTTCTGGCTTTTCTCCGGGTGGAACTGCACGCCGTAGACGTTGTCGCGCTGCACGCCCGCGCAGAAATCGTCGCCGTAGCACACGCTGATCAGCGTATCGTTTGGGTTCTGCGGGATGCAGTAGTAGCTGTGGACGAAGTAGGCGTAGTTTTGCGCGTCGATGCCGTTGAGCAGCGGCGAGGGGCGCGTCGGCGTCAGTTGATTCCAGCCCATGTGTGGCACTTTCAGGCTGTCGCGCTCCGGGAAGCGGGTCACGCGACCGGGCAGCAAGCCAAAGCCATCGTAGATGCCCATCTCGTCGCTGTAGTCGAACAGGAACTGCATCCCCAGACAGATGCCGAGATAGGGCACGCCGGTGCGCACCGCGTCCTTGATCGGTTGGACGAGACGCTGCTCGTGAAGCTGCTGCATCCCCGCGCCGAACGCGCCGACGCCCGGCAGGATGATCCGGTCTGCGCCGCGCAGCTCGTGCGGCGTGCGCACCACGCGCATACTCTCGACGCCCAGGTAGTTGAGCGCGTGCAGGACGCTGCGCAGGTTGCCCGCGCCGTAGTCGATGACTGCTAACATGCTCCCCTCCAAAACAAAAACCCCGCGAGGTGCGGGGTTGAATGGACACATCTGTGACGAACTACACCAGCACCGGGCGAGAAACTCGATATAGGTGATGGTGCTGATGCTGCTGGCGCATGACGCTCTCCCTGAGAGATACTGCGCAGTATAACGAGCCAGAGGACAGTTGTCAATGTCTCGCAAACGACTACAATAGCGATTCTCTGGAGGATTCATGACGGATACAATCGCACTGCTGACCGACTTTGGCACGACCGATACTTACGTCGGTGTGATGAAAGGGGTGATGCTCAGCATCGCTCCGTCGCTTCAATTCGTCGATCTCTCGCACGCCGTCGAGCCGCAGAACGTCCGACAGGCGGCGTTCATGCTGCTCAACAGCTTTCGCTATTTCCCGATGGAGACGGTCTTTCTGGTGGTAGTCGATCCGGGGGTGGGTAGCGCGCGCCGGGCGATTGCCGTCCTCGCCGATGGCTACACCTTCGTCGCGCCGGACAACGGCGTGCTGACCTACGTACTGCGCAACGTGAATCAGGCGCTCGCCGTCGAACTGAGCAACCCGGACTATCAACTGGACGCCACCAGCAGCACCTTCCACGGACGCGACATTTTTGCGCCCGCAGCAGCCTATCTGGCGGCAGGCGTGCCGCCGGACGAATTCGGCGATCCCGTCCAGCAGTTGGTCATGCTGCCGGAGCCGCAGCTTGCCATCACGAGCGATACCATCAGCGGCGAGGTGCTGCACATCGACCATTTCGGCAGCGCCGTCACCAGCATCGGCGTGCTGCGCTGGGACGCGCCGGGGCAGTTGACGCTGTTTCCCGCCTTCGGCGGCGGCGCGCCGCGCTCCTTTCGCGGCGGATCGCGCGGTCGTGACGATTGGCGAGCAGCAGATCGCCGGGCTGCGGCGGACGTATGCCGAAGTCCCGCGCGGATCGGCGCTGGCGCTGGTCGGCAGCAGCGGCTATCTGGAGCTTTCGGTCAATCAGGGCAGCTTCGCCGGGCACGTGCAGATCGGCGATCCGGTCGAGCTACAGTTAGGATAAAACCTATGCAGCAGTTTGTCATCGAGGGTGGGCACGCTCTGAACGGCACGATCACCGCCAGCGGCAACAAGAACGCCGCGCTGAAGATGCTGGCGGCGTGCCTGCTGACCGACGAACCCGTCACCCTACGCAACATGCCGGACATCGGCGACGCGCGCATTTTGATCGAGATCATGCGCCGCCTGGGCGTGGATATTCGCTGGTTGGGCGAGGGTGTCCTGCGCGTTCATGCCCGCGCGGTCATCTCGACCGAGGTGGATGCGGCGCTGGCGCAGAAGCTGCGCTCCAGCATTGTGCTGGCGGGACCGCTGCTGGCGCGCACCGGGCGGGTCTATCTGCCTGCGCCGGGCGGCGACGCCATCGGCGAGCGTCGGCTCGACATGCACGTCTTCGCGCTGCGCAAGCTCGGCGCGACCATCGAGTTCAACGGCGCGTTTCGGATGCAAGCTGACCACCTGAAAGGCGCGGAAATCCTGCTGCCAGAGGCGAGCGTGACGGCGACCGAGAACGCGATCATGGCGTCGGTGCTGGCGCAGGGCACGACCATAATCCGCAACGCCGCCAGCGAACCGCACGTGCAGGACTTGTGCAACATGCTCGTCGGCATGGGGGCGCACATCGACGGCACCGGCTCGAACCGCCTGACGATTGAGGGCGTCGAGCGGCTGCACGGCGGCGAAGCGCGCGTCGGCGCGGACTACATCGAGGTCGGCAGCTTCATCGGCGCGGCGGTCATGACGGGCGGCGAGATCACCATCCGCCAGGCGGACCCGCATTATCTGGACATGGTCGCGCAGGTCTTCGCGCGGCTCGGCGTTCACTGGGACGTGCGCGGCGAGGACATCTTCGTGCCCGCGCACCAGCCGCTGACGATCATCCCTGACCTGGGCAACCGGATTCCGATCATCAAGGCGCAGCCCTGGCCCGCTTTCCCGTCCGACCTGATGAGCATCGCTCTGACGGTCGCCACGCAAAGCGCCGGGGCGGTGCTGTTCCACGAGTGGATGTACGACAGCCGCTTCTTCTTCATCGACAAGCTGATGCGGCTGGGTGCGCGCATCACGCTGTGCGATCCGCACCGCGTGCTGGTGCAGGGTCCGACGGCGCTCAAAGGCGTGTCGAACATCTCCAGCCCGGACATCCGCGCGGGCATGGCGATGCTGCTGGCGGCGCTGGCGGCGAAAGGCGAGACGCGCATTGCCAACATCCAGCAGATCGACAAGGGCTACGAGCGCATTGAAGATAAGCTGAGCGCGCTCGGCGCGAACATCGTGCGCATCAACGTGGGCGAACTGCCGCAGACCGAAGCCGCGCCGGGCGTCGTCTGATCAACCGGATCACCACCCGCCCGCGTAGGCAACGTCGCAGGGCGCAGCCAGCCGGACGATGCGCGCCCAGCGCAGTTCGTTCAACTGGCGGATGTGCAGCGAATCGTGGGCGACCCACGAAGCGAACATATCGCCGGCTTTCATGGTGCGCCAGGGAGTTGTGTACACCGCTTCCCAGTCAGGGTTGGTCAGGCTGTCGAGCCAACTCAGCGATCTGGCGCGTTCCGCCGCGAACCCTGCCAGCATTTCGGCGAGGTCGCGCTCGTTGTAGCGCCGCTCCGTGACCCAGCGCTGCGAGTCGTTCGGCGCGAAGTCTTGTTCGGGATGATGCAGCATGATGTCGAGGCGAGGACGAAAGTCGTTGATTTCCTCGTCGTACAGGTGGCAGACGACCTCCAGAATCGACCACGACTCCGGGGCGGGTCTGATCTGCGAGTCCTCCTGCGACACCCCGTTCACGAGCGCCCGGATGATTTCCGGCGCGCGTGCCAGCTCATGATACAGCGCTTCAAATTCCATCATTCCTCCCTTGGTTGCGACCGCGCACGCGCACATCGCCTTCGCGCTGCGTCCTGCCGAGCGCGTCAAGATGCTCCAGCAGCGCAATCGCGTATTTGCGCGATGTGCCGAAGCGGTCGCGCAGCTTCCCCGCCGTGATGCCGCCTTCTGCGTCGATCATCTCAAAAACCGCGCTCACCATTTCTTCGTAGACGGCGCGCGAGAAGATCACGTCCGGCTGCACCTGCACGATCTCGCCCAGATCGATCAGCGCGTAGAGCACGTCGTCGCCCGTGATCTGCGCGGCTTCAGCGAACGACGGCGGCGTGTAGGGCGAGGCGGCAAGCGCCGCGCTCAGCCGCTCGACGCGCGCTGTCTGTTCCGCGTCGAAGCGGATGACATGATCTACCAGACGCAGCAAATTGCCTTCCGAGACGATCCGATCCTGAATGTCGAGCAGGGCGCTAAACGTGACAGCCTTCAGTCCGGTGCGGCTGCGCAGTTCCTCGCGCGCCATGCCCAGGCGCAGCGGCTGCGCGCGGTGGAACGCCGCCAGCTCCTGCGTCATGCGCTGGAGCAGTCGCTTGCGCGCTCTCCGACGCCAGATACGAGCCGTCCGGCAGCGCCAGCAGCAAGCCGTCGGCGAGCGCTTCTCGCAGCGCTGCATCGACATCTTCGACGATGCCTTGCAACTCGGCACGCTTGGCGGGCTGCCACGCTGCCTGCGCGAGCCGCTCGGCGGGCGTGCCGCGCAGCTTCAGCTCCAGCGCGGCGATCACCTGCGGCTGCATTCGCTTCCAGCGCCGCGCCGGGTGCGGATCGACGATCACGCCGCCGCCGATGGTCTGGGCGGGCGACGGATAGCGCAGGATGAAGCGGTCGCCACGCGCCAGCGCCAGCGGGCGGTCGAGCCGGATTTGCAGCCAGCTTTCGCGCCCCGGTGGCAGCGTCTCGTCGGCGATCAGGCGGACGTGCGCGTTGGCTTCGGCAGCCCCGCTGAAGAATTTGACTGCCGCGTTGTGCTTGAGCGGTCGTCCGGCGTCCAGCAGGTGGCGGAACTGCACGTCGATCAGCGCTGTCGCTTGCAGCGCGCCGGGAGATGTCAGCACGTCACCGCGCGCGATCAACTGTCGCTCGATGCCGGACAGGTTGACGGCGACCCGGCTGCCCGGCTGCGCGAGATCGACCGGCTGCTTGTAGCTCTGCAAGCCGCGTACCCGCCCGCGCAAGCCGGACGGCTGGAGTTCAACTTCATCGCCGAGGCGCAGCGACCCGCCCAGCAGCGTCCCGGTGACGACCGTGCCGAAGCCGCTGATCGTGAAGACGCGGTCAATCGGCAGGCGCGGCACGCCGCGATCCGGGCGCGCGGGCAGTCCGGCGAGCAGGGTGGTCAACTGGTCGATCAATCGGGGGATGCCCTGTCCCGTCTGCGCCGAGACGGGCAGGATGGCGGCGTTTGCCAGCGCGGTCGGCGCGAGCGCGGCACGGATGTCGTCCTGCACCAGCGCGATCCAGTCGGGGTCGTCGATCAAGTCGATCTTGGTCAGGGCGACCACACCGCTGCCGACGCCGAGCAGGTCGAGAATGGCGAGGTGCTCGCGCGTCTGCGGCATGATGCCTTCGTCGGCGGCGATCACGAGGATGGCGGCGTCGATGCCGCCGACCCCGGCGAGCATGTTCTCGATGAAATCGCGGTGACCGGGCACGTCGACGATGCCAACGGTTTCGCCGTCCGGCAGAGTGAGCCAGGCGAAGCCAAGGTCAATCGTCATCTGGCGGGATTTCTCTTCGGCGAGGCGATCCGGGTCGATCCCGGTCAGCGCCGCGACCAGAGTCGACTTGCCGTGATCGACATGCCCTGCCGTACCAATGACGCGCATGATTGAGCGGTCAGCTATCAGCGCGGCATTTGCTAACTGCCGCCGTTGCCGTTTCCATTCGCGCCGTTGCCGTTGGGGGTGTTCTTGGGCGTGGGCGTCGTCGGGATGTTCGCGCCGGTGTCGAATTCCATCAGCACGGCGTGGTAATGTTCGCGGTAGAGCTTGGACAGCTCGCGTTCGAGATTCCACAGGCGGTTGACGCCATCTTGCAGCGGCGCGAACAAGCCTTCCATGTCCGAGATGCGCTGGACGAAGCGCTCGAACTCCTTGTCGTGCAAGCGCCAGACCTCGTCGTTGGAGAGCGTGAACTGCTTCCAGCGCTTCTGGTCGTCGGAACGCCAGTCGTTCCATTCCTGACGGAAGCGCTCTTCGCTCAGGCGCTGCATCTCCGCCACTTCGTTGATGCGCCGCTCCAGCCGGTCGCCGATGCGCTCGAAGTCGTCGATGATCTTCTTCATCTCGCGGTAGGCTTCCGCCCAGGTCTCGAAGCGCTCGATGTACTTCTGCATCTGGCTGTCCTGCACGCCGAACTGCTCCAGCAGCGCCTTGATCTGCTGGTCGCGCTGCTGGTCGAGCAGGGTTTGCTGGTCGATGAACTGCTGAATCTGCTCGCGGCGGTCGCGGTCGCCTGCGCTAACGTCGGTGATCTTGCGTTCGTTACGCAGCGAAAGCTCCTCGATCAGCGTCAGTTTCGGCTTGAAGCCGTCGATCTGCTTGCGCACGTCCGGCAGTTCCGACTCGACTTCGGACAGGCGGCGCGCATCCTGGCGGCGCTGCTCTTCGAGGAAGGCGAGGCGGCGGTCGGGTTCTTCCAGCCGCTTGAACAGATCGTCCACGCGCTGCTGGATGTTGGCGACCACGCCGGACAGCCGGTCTTTCTCGACGTTGATCGCCGGGAGTTCGGTTGTCTGCCGTTCGAGCCTGCTCATCTTTTCGGTCAGGTCGCGCACCGGACGGGCAATCGCTTCGCGCGCCAGCTCGCCCCGGCGCTCGGATTCGCGCTCGGCGGTCAGGCGCTTGGATTCGACCGCCTCGATCATCTGCTGCATTTCCTTGCGCAGTTGGTCGAGCGTTTCGGTGTCGCGCCCGTTCGCGCTGACTTCGCCGCGCAGCATGGTCTGGTCCGACTCCATGCTGTTCAGGCGCTTGGTGAGCGCGTCCATCGTCTCCTGCTGTTGGGCGAGGCGCTCTTGCAGCGTGGAAATCGTAGCTTTATCACGGCGACGTTCTTCGTCGAGCCATTCAATCATGCGTGCGGCTTGGTTGACATCCATGTCGCCCTCCCACCATTCCGATGACAGATATACCTGAATTATAGCATATCGTACCTGTGACAAGTGGGCGATTGCTGCCTGCGCCGCCGCGAAAATGAGGCGCGGCTGTGCCTCTGTTGACATGCCTGAGCGCTTGTGTTAAACCCGTGTGGTTACGCTCGCGCTGGCGACAGGAAACCTGTAACGTTACGTTTTCGCGCCTGGCGCGGGACATCTACTTTCCAGCATCTCAACGTTATGCTTAAGGGTGGGTTCGGGCGAAGAGGGTAGAAGCGACGCGATGGCTGTTGTCGAAGTGCGAAACTTGCACAAGTATTTCGGTGATGTCTGCGCGGTGGATAACGTGAGCCTCACCGTCCGCGAGGGCGAATTCCTCGTACTGGTAGGTCCGTCCGGGTCGGGAAAAACGTCGCTGCTGCGCATGATCGCCGGGCTGGAAGCCCCGGAGAGCGGCGAAATCTGGATTGGCAGGCAGGTCGTCAACAACGTGCCGCCGCGCGACCGCAAGATTGCGATGGTCTTCCAGACCTACGCGCTTTACCCGCACATGTCGGTCTACGACAACATCGCCTTCCCACTGAAGACGGAGCGGCTGGCGAAAACGGCGATTCAGCAGCGGGTCGAATGGGCGGCGGGCACCCTCAAGATTACGCCATTCTTGCAGCGCAAGCCGAGCCAGCTTTCCGGCGGCGAGCGGCAGCGCGTCGCTCTGGCGCGGGCGCTCGTGCGCGAGCCGCAGGTCTTCTTGCTGGACGAGCCGCTCTCCAACCTCGACGTGCGTCTGCGCGCGTCGGCGCGAGAAGACATCAAGCAGTTTCAGCGGCAGGTCGGCGTGACGACGATCTACGTCACCCACGATCAGATCGAGGCGATGTCGATGGGCGACCGCATCGCGCTGATGACGAACGGGCGGATTCGCCAGGTGGGGACGCCCGCGCAGCTTTACCACGAACCGGCGGATACCTTCGTCGCCTCGTTTCTCGGCTCGCCGCCGATGAACCTGATCGAGCAGGACGAGCACATTCTGGGATTTCGCCCGGAGCATTTCCTGCCTTCCGGCAGCCACGTCGATGCGGTCGATCCGCTGATCCTCCCGTTCGAGATTCAGCGGGTGGAATATCTGGGCGCGGAGCACTACGTCTACGGCACAGTCCGCTCCGGCGGCAGCCTCACCGACGTGGTGGCGAAGCTCCCGGCGCAGATCAACCCGACGCTTGAAGCCGGGCGCGTCTACGATTTCGTGGTCGACAGCGCCAATCTGCATTACTTCAACAAGCGGACGGCGCTGCGCATGAGCGCGCCGTCCCGCGTCGATTACTGATTAGCCGCAGCGTCAGCCGAGTAATGCTCGCAGCGATTTGAAGATCGCCGTACACGCCGCCTCGACGGAACCTTCCGCATCCGCCTGCCGAGCGATTTCGGCATAAGGCAGCACGACGCCCGTCCAGCCGTCGGTATTCCAGCGCGCGCCCGGCGGCAGCTTCGGCGCGGCATAGTGCGCGGGGTAGGGATAGGCGTAAGCGTACAGGTAGGGGTAGTCGATGCCCGCGCTGTAGGGCGCAAAGCCGAAGTTGAGGTGTGGGTGCTGCTCGTCCGGCTCGGCGGCAAACCACAGGAACGATAGGTCGAAGTGTTCGGGCCAGACGACGACCGGCGACATCGAGCCATTCAGGCGGGCGCGGAAGCGCGCCACCCCCGTGAAGATGCCGTAGAGCGCGTCGGCGTAATCGCGCGCTGCCCCTGCGTCGAACTGCAACGGCGTCTCGCCGCTCAGGTCGTCGCGCTTGGGCTTGATGCGATTGACGAAACCGTCCGCCGCGCGGAACATGGCATCCGTGTAAGATTCGCCCGCTTTGTGCGGCACGATGGTCGCAAGCTCGCTCGCGTGAATCGTCGCCAGCAGGCTTTCCAGCAGCGCCGCCTGCGATTGCCCACTGATCGGCAGGGTCGTCGCGCCGCCCGCAGTGGGGCGATAGACCAGCGCCAACTGGCGAAAGTCGAGCGTGACTTCGCCGCCCGCCGGAAGTACGTCGGTCGATAACCCCTCCGGCTCGATTTTCAAGCCGAGTTCGAGGTAATTCGGCTGGCGCTCGTGAACCAGCAAGCGCAGCGCGCCCAGCAGCCGCGCGGCGCTATGCAAGTTGTGAAGCGTCGGTTGTGCGTCGTTCAGACCTGGAAGCATTCTCTCACCCGTTTGTTTTGTCACTGACGATTAGTCTTGCATGTTCGAACTTCGTTTCACGATTCATCGTGTCGCGCGCTGCTTGCTCACAGCGGCTGATGTATAATTTCACGATATTGGCGACCGGGCGCAGCCGCCGTAGAAATTTGTTATAGTATACAAGTATTGGCAAAGTGATTGTTGCGTATGTCTGACGATCTTTTCCGGTTAAATGGGCAGGGGTTTCAGGAAGCGAGCGTGCGCGCGGCGCTTCTCGATGCGCTGTTCGATCAAATGCCGATTGGCATGGGGGTGATCGACCGGAACATGACGCTGCTGCGCGTGAATAACACCTGGCGGGCGTTTTTGCAGCGCTATGCGCCGCTGAGCAGCCCGCAGATGCGCGAAAACACGAAGCTCTTCGACCTGTTTCCCGGCGAAGAGCAGCGCTTCACCCCGCTCCTGAACGAAGCGTTCGGCGGCAAGGTCATGCGCCGCGAAGCGCTGGCGATGCAGCGCGACGGCGTTATCTCGTACTGGGACGTGGTGGTCACGCCGCAGCGCCATCAGGGCGAAATCCAGTCGCTGCTGATCGTGGTGGTGGACGCCTCGGATCGCGTGTTCGCCAACCGGCTTCTGGAAGAAAAGGAAGCCCAGTATCGCGGCATCTTCGAGGCGACCAGCGACGGCGTGATCATTCACGCAGGGGGCGGCAGAATTGTCGAAGCCAACCCGGCTGCCTGCGCCATGCACGGCTACAAGTATGACGAACTGATCGGCATGAGCAGCGCCATCCTGTTCACACCGGGGCAGTTCGAGACCGCGCTTCATCAGGTGATGGACGGCGGGGCGGTCGATTTTCAGACGGTCAACTATCGCAAGGACGGCTCGCCGTTCGACGTGGAAATCCGCGCGACCCTGTTCGCCTACCGGGGCGAGCCGCACATGCTTTCGGTCATCCGGGACATCACCGAGCGGGTACACGCTTACCAGATGCTCGAACAGCGCGTCGAGGAACGGACGCGCGAGCTTTCGACGCTGCTGCGGGCGTCCAGCAACATCGCTTCGACGCTGGCGCTGGAGCCGCTGCTCAACAAAATCCTCGACGAGCTTCAGGCGGTGATCGACTACACTGGAGCGGCGATCTTCACGGTGCGCGGCGAGGGCGACCTCGAACTGCTGACCTATCGCGGACCGATTCCACAAAACGAACTGCGCGCCGAATGGTCAACCCTGCGGGATCTTGCCTTCGGGACGGTCATTCGCACGCGCGCGCCCGTGATCGTCGCCGACGCAAATGCCGATACGCCGCTCGCCCGCGACTATCGCGCCGTAGCGGGCAAACACCTGCCCTACGTGCGCTCCTGGATGGGGATTCCGCTGATCGTGCGCCAGCGCGTGATCGGTATGCTGGGGTTCGACAGTTTGCAGGAGGGCTACTTTACACCGCATCTGGCGAATCTGGCGCTGGCGTTCGCCAATCAGGCGGCAGTGGCAATCGAGAATTCCTGGCTGTATGAGGCGGAACAGGAGCGTCGCCAGGAAAGCGAGCGTCGTCGTCGCGTCGCGGAGGGGCTGCGCGAGATTCTCAACGTCATCAACTCCAACCGCTCGCTGGAAGTGATCCTTGATTTTATCGTCGCGCAGGCGGGGCGGCTGCTGGGAACGGGCAGCATCGCCATCCTCGATTATCAGCCTGATCCGGGCTTGCTGACGGTGCAGACGGCAATCGGGCTGGACGACGATCTGCTGCGCGATTTCAAGATCAGAGTCGGGCAGGGCGCGGTCGGGCGCGCCGTGTTCGAGCAGCGTCCCGTGATTATGGACGATCTGATGATGCTGGATTTGCCGGATCAGGATGATGGAGAACTCCGGCAGATCAAAACCGCCTGGGCGGAGCGCTTCCGGGCGCTGCTCGCCGTGCCGATGATCGCCCGCGACAAAATCTATGGCGAGATGATTCTGTGCTATCCGCACCAGCACGACTTCACCGAGGAGGAGATTCAGCTTGTGGTCGCCGTCTGCGATCAGGCGGCGCTGGCGATAGAGAACGCCCGCCTGCGCGCACAGGCGGCGGAAGCGGCGGTCGCTGCCGAGCGCAGCCGCCTCGCCCGCGAACTGCACGACGCCGTGACGCAAACGCTGTTCTCCGCCAGCCTGATCGCCGAGGTACTGCCGCGCCTGTGGGAGCGCGATCACGAAGAAGGGCTGCTCCGGCTTGCCGATCTGCGCCAACTGACGCGCGGCGCACTCGCCGAGATGCGCACGCTGCTGCTCGAACTGCGCCCGGCGACCCTGACGGAAGTTGAGCTGCGCGACCTGCTGCGCCAGTTGAGCGAGGCGCTGACCGGGCGGGCGCGCATCCCTGTGACTCTGGAAGTGGTCGGCGCGTCGCGCTCGCTGCCGCCGGACGTGCAGATCGCCTTCTACCGGATTGCTCAGGAAGCGCTCAACAACATTTTCAAGCACGCCGAGGCAACGCAGGTGCAGGTGCGCCTGGAATACCAGCCCGATCACGTCTGCCTGACGATCAGCGACGACGGCTGCGGCTTCGATCCCGATTGTCTGGCGGCAGAAAACCTCGGCTTGAAGATTATGCGCGAACGCGCGGAAGGCATCGGCGCGAGCTTTGAATTGAAGACATTTCCGCAGGCGGGAACGCGAGTCACGCTCCAGTGGTCGGGGGAAGGGGAGAATTGATGAATCGACAGGACAGAATCCGCGTCATGGTGGTGGACGATCACGCAGTAGTGCGCAGCGGACTGACCGCGTTTCTGCGCGCCTACGACGAGCTGGAGCTGGTCGCAGAAGCCTCCAGCGGCGAAGAGGCGGTGCGCAAATGCGTCGAGCTGGTGCCGGATGTGGTGCTGATGGACATCGTGATGCCGGGCATGAACGGCGCAGAAGCGACGCGGGCGATTCGTCAGGCGTGCCCGGACGTGCAGGTGATCGCGCTGACCAGCTTCAAAGAGGACGACCTGATGCAGAAGACGCTGCAAGCCGGGGCGATTGGCTATCTCTTCAAGAATGTCTCGGCGGAAGAACTCGTCAATGCCATCCGCGACGCCAGCCAGGGCAAGCCCGCCCTCGCGCCTGAAGCGGCGCAGGCGCTGATTCATGCCGTCACGCAGCCGCAGCAGGTCGGCTTCGACCTGACCGACCGCGAACACGAGGTGCTGGCGCTGATGGCGAAAGGACTTAACAACCCGCAGATTGCCAGCCGCCTCGTCATCAGCCGCTCGACGGTCAAGTTTCATGTCAGCAGCATCCTCTCCAAGCTGGGCGTGACCAGCCGCACCGAGGCGGTCGCGCTCGCGCTCCAGAATCACCTGGTCAACTGACCAGTCCAGAATTATCCACCCGACGAGTTATAAGTCCCTCCATATGCTTGACGGCATACGGAGGGATTTTTTGTATCCTGATTGTGGTTGATAAAGTGGCACGGCATTCGACCCAGCAAGTCGGATGAGAAAGTTAGGAAGTTTCGATGCTCTCTCAAATTGAAAAAGACCAGATGATACAGTCCGATAAAGAGCGTGTTTTGCGCGCGCTGAACGGCGATCAGGATGCTTTCACCGATCTGGTTCTCGAATACGAGCGCCCCGTTTATAACCTGACCTACCGGATGCTTGGCAACTCGGTAGAAGCCGAAGATGCTGCACAGGAAGCCTTTCTGCGTGCTTACCGCAGCCTGGATCGCTTCGATATGGAGCGTCCTTTCAAGACCTGGGTGCTCTCGATTGCTTCGCACTACTGCATCGACGTGATCCGCAAGCGCCGCATGAGCTGGCTGTCGCTCGACGATTTTCTGCCCGGCGAGTTGATGGCGGCGGTCGAGCATCGCTCAATTGAAGAACTCGCCATGGATGGCGAGCGCGACCGGAGCGTGCAGGACCTTCTGAAGCTGCTCAAGCCCGACGAGCGTGCGATCATCATCCTGCGCTACTGGAATGACCTGTCTTACGAGGAAATCGCCGAGATGCTGGGCGTGAACGTGGGCGTCGTGAAGTCCCGGTTGTTCCGCGCGCGGCAGGCGCTCGCCAATCGGATGAAAGTACGTGAGATGGGGCTGGTGTTCGCGGCGCGTTAGCCAGCAAGGCGATCATGAACGTTATCCTAGCCGACGATCAATACGATGTACGGCGTGCGTTGAAGTTTCTGCTCGAAAACGAAGTTGATCTCCAACTGACAAGCGAGGCGACCAATGCCGCCGAGCTGATGGAACGCCTGAGCGCGACCTGCGCAGACCTGGTGCTGCTCGACTGGGAGCTGCCGGGCATGAGCGCCACCGAACTCGTCGCTCAGATGCGTTCCGTCTGCCCGGCGGTTCAGGTGATCGCGCTCAGCGTGCGCCCGGAAGCGCGCCAGGAAACGCAGCAAGCTGGGGTGCAGGGATTCGTGAGCAAAGGCGACCCGCCGGAGCGTCTACTCGCTGCGGTGCGCAAAGTGGTGCTGTGCCATTCCGGCGAAAGTTGACGAAGCAAAGTTGACAAAGCAGGGTCTGATCACTATAGTTTTGCCGCAGGCGAACCTTCAGGGAGAAGATCATGCAGCAGTGTGAACACGTACAGCAAATTGTCACGAGGACGCCCCGCGCGACGGGCTGCGAAGAGTGTATGAAGACGGGAGATCGTTGGGTGCATCTGCGTGTCTGCCTGATCTGCGGTCATGTCGGCTGCTGCGATTCTTCCAAGAACAAGCACGCGACCAAGCACTTCCACGAAACCGGACATGCCATGATGAAATCGCTGGAGCCGGGCGAAGAGTGGGGCTACTGCTTCGTCGACGACATCTTCTACGAGAAAATCTGACATTCCCCACAGCGGAATGGTTCAAAACAGTGGGAAACCCCGCTGTTTTTTGTTGGGCGCGTTAGTCCAGCGGCAAGCCCGTCGTGAACTTGATTTCCGTCAGGACGATGCTGGTGGCGATGCGCGCGATGCCCGGAATTGGCGTCAGCTTCTCCATCAGAAAGCGCTCCAGTTCCTTGCGGCTGCGCGCGGCGACCTTGATCAGATAGTCGAACTCGCCCGTGATGAAATAACATTCCAGCACTTCGGGCATCTGGGTCACGGCGTCGCGGAACAGGTTGATATTCTCGATGTGGTGCATTTCCAGCGTGACGTTGACCAGGCAGAGCAGATCGTAGCCGACCATTTCCCGGTCGAGGATCGCCGCGTACTGGCGCACGTAGCCGAGTTCCTCCAGCCGTTTGATGCGCGCGTGGACGGCGGGCGGCGAAAGCGATATTCGCCGCGCCAGTTCTACGTTGCTGATGCTGCTGTCGTTCTGGAGTTCGGTGAGGATTGATTTATCGGTGTCGTCCAGGTCTGACGAATAATCTTTCATGAAATCCGCTTTCTACCGGCTGATCTTCTAAATTCTACGCAGAATCGCGCAGAAATCGAAAAAATCGCACCTGTGCGGATAGTTTTGTTCAAGGCGCCTGATACTCGGAGTGGCGCGTAAGTCCTATTTCGCGTATTTTCGTAACTTGTAACGATAACCATCTATTCTTGCTGCTGCGGTCGAATCCGTACACTTGACCTGATCCGGTGTCATCATTGATGACGAGGTGAGCCATGAATCCGTATCTCGAACCGCAGGGTTTTCTGGGCACAGGCGCGAGCTTCTGGGCGGACGTGACTCTGCTCGCTTACCTGCTGCTGATCATCCCGGCGATGATCGTCGGCTTTGGCTTCGCCCGGCGCGGGCTGCACCGCCCGCATCACAAATGGATCATGACCGGGATCACGCTCGTCAACTGGGTGCTGATCCTCTTCCTGATGGTGGCGGCGTATCGGTTCGACGTTGCCGCCAACGTCGTGACGCAGCCGAGCAATACGCGCTATCTGCTGCCCACCGTTCACGCGCTGTTCGGCATCCCGGCGCAGCTACTGGCGACCTTCGTCGTCCTGCGCATGTTCTGGGAAGATAGGCAGGTGGCGCGAGCGCGGCGGCGCGGCGAGAAAGATACGTCGCGCTACTGGTTCAGACGCGCCAAGCCGGTCATGCGTCTGACGCTGGCGCTCTGGTTGATCACGGCGACCCTCGGCGTGCTCAGCTACCTGACGCGCTACGACCTGATCCCGGCTTACACGCTCAACTCGAACGCCGCCGCTCCGGTGGCGACTGAAGAACCGCTCGCGCCCGTCGTAACGCCGGAAGTCCGCGCGCCTGCCGCGACCGAGGTGCTTGAACCCATCGAAACGCCGGAGGCGGAAGGCGGCGGTTCGTAGTCTGCTCGGCGACGGTTATCAACGACGAAAAGCGTTACAATAAGGGGACGAGTTTGAGAGGACGAGACTATGTTCCGAAAGCGGGAACAACTTGAGCAGCAGGAAGCTGCGCAGCTTGCCCCCTACGCGCTGAGCAGCCGTGACAGCACCGGGCGCTGCTACCCGGAGCACGAATCCGAGTATCGCACCCGGTTTCAGCGCGACCGCGACCGCATCATCCACTCGGCGGCGTTCCGGCGGCTGGAATACAAAACGCAGGTCTTCGTCAACGACGAGGGCGACTACTACCGCACGCGCCTGACGCACACGCTGGAAGTCGCGCAGATTGGGCGCACCATCGCCCGCGCGATTGGCGTCAACGAGGATTTAGTCGAGGCGATCTGCCTCGCCCACGACCTCGGTCATCCGCCGTTCGGGCACGCGGGCGAGGAGACGCTCGACGCGCTGCTGAAAGCGCACGGCAGCGCCGACGGCTTCAACCACAATCACCAGAGCTACCGCGTCGTCACCGAACTGGAGCGGCGCTACCCGGAGTTTCCCGGCTTGAACCTGACGCGGGAAACGCTCGGCGGGCTGGCGAAGCACGAGACCGAGTACGATCACCTCGTCGTGATCGCCGGGCTGGACCCGACGACGCGCGGCAGCATCGAAGCGCAGATCGCCAACATGACCGACGAGCTGGCGTACAACGCCCACGACCTCGACGATGGCTTGAACGCCGGTTTGCTCACGCCGCCGGACTTGCAGGAGCTGGAAATCTGGCGGCTGCTGTGCGACCGCCTGAACTGGCACGGCGATGTGATGGACGAGCTGACGCGCCACATCTTCATCCGCGAATTGATCGGACTGCTGGTGGACGACGTGCTCCAGACGACCGAGGCGCGGCTGGAACGGTTGCAGCCGAAATCTTCTGACGACATCCAGCAGCAGCCGGAGAACATCCTCACCTACAGCCCCGGGTTCGCGCAGATGGTGAAGGCGCTCAATGCTTTCCTTTTCGCTAATATGTACTACAGTTTCCGCGTCGTTCGGATGAAAAAGCGAGCGCAGCGCATCATCGAGCAAATCTTCGATACGCTGCTGGAAGACCCGCGCCAGCTTCCAAAGGAGCTTCAGAACGTCATGCACGAGCGCACCGTCGAGCGTGTGATCGCCGACTACATTGCGAGTATGACAGATCGGAGTGCCGTGCTAGAATACCGGCGGCTGTTCGACCCCTTGATGCGACCCTGAGAAAGTGTTGGTATGGCGAACGAAACGGTGCTGAACGGGCGTTATCGCCTCGTAGCCCAGCAGGGCAGCGGTGGCATGGCGGTCATTTACAAGGCGATAGACCAGGCGCTGGGGCGCACGGTCGCGGTCAAGATTTTGCGCCCCAGTCTGACCAACGATCCGGCGTTCCTGGCGCGCTTCCGCAACGAGGCGCGCAGCGTCGCCAACCTGGCGCACCCCAACATCGTCACGGTGCATGATGTCGGCAGCGACGGACCGACGCATTACATCGTGATGGAGTTCGTCGAAGGCACCGACCTCAAGCGCATCATCAAGGCGGACGGCGCGCTGCCGATTAACCGGGCGCTCAATCTGGCGATCCAGATTTGCGCCGGGATCGGCTTCGCGCACCGCGCCGGGCTGGTTCACGCCGACGTGAAGCCGCAGAACATGCTCGTCACCAAAGACGACGTGGTCAAAGTGACCGACTTCGGCATCGCGCAGGCGTTGAGCGACGCGCAGCCAGGCGAAAAGCAGCAGGTCGTGTGGGGCAGCCCGCACTATTTCGCGCCGGAACAGGCGCGCGGCGAGAAGCCGACGCCCGCCGCCGATGTCTATTCCATCGGCATCGTCATCTTCGAGATGCTGACGGGGCGCCTGCCGTACACAGGCACGAACCAGCAGGAACTGGCGCTGGCGCACATCCGGGATCGCATCCCGATGGTGACGGAGTTCAACCCGAACGTGCCGGAAAATCTGGCGCGGATCGTCTACAAGACGATGAGCAAAGAGCCTGCCTCGCGCTACCGCATGGCGGATCAACTGGGGCACATCCTGACGAGCTACCGCGAGCGCGGGCGCGACGAAACCATCCAGCAGCAGCGCCCGGTGCCGCCCACGCTGCCGAGCGTAGCGAGCGTGCCCAGCCCGCCGACCGCGCAGATTCCGCCGCCGCCGACCGCGCAGGCGTGGCAGCAGCCGAACTGGCAGCAGGGAGGAAGTCAGGGGCTGCCGCTGCCGCAGGGCGTCGAGCCGACTCCGACGCAGCGCTACGACCTCGCGCCGAACGCGCCTTCGTCGTACCCGCGCGCCGGGCAGCCGTCCCCGTTCGCTGCGCAGCAGCACGGCGTCAGCGGCAACACCAGCCAGCAGTACACACCCTATCCACAGCGTCCGATGCGACAAGACATTCCGTCGCCGCTCGACATCGTGACGATCATGCTGGCGATCCTGGCGTTTTTCGCGGTCGCCTGTTTGATTCCCCTTTACATTGCGGTGTTTCAGGCGCGCTTCGGCTGAGCGGGATTACGACCCCTACGGTCATCGACGGGATGGTGGAGTAGACGCGGTACGAATCCACTGAAACGGTCGCTTCGCCGTCGTCGGTGGCGAAATACATGCCGATGCGCCCATCCTTGAACGTGTCGTCGGTGACGCGCACCATCTGGCGATTGTTGACGTAGCCGATCAGGACGTTCGAGAGCACCGTGACCGAGAGGATGTTCGATTTGCCGACCGGCTGGATGACCGTGTTAGGCGTCCATTTCTCGTCCTGCTGGCGAAGTTCGATCCATTCGCCCTCCGAGCGTACCCAGATACTGTAACGCCCCATGCCGTCGACCGCGAAGACGTTGTAGTTGTCCTCGTCCTGATAGCGAAAGACGATCCCGTAGGCGCTGGCGGGCTGGCTGGACAATTCGAGCCTGCCGACCATGTCTATCGACATGCTGCCGTAAGGCGCAGCCGAGGGGAAAATGCTGGTCTCCGCCGTACCCGCGCGCAGGTTGTGCATCCGGTAGAAGCCGTCGGGCGTGAACTCGCGGGTAAGGAATTCGGTGCTGTCGGTTGACCAGTATTGATTGAAGGGATCGCCGCTGTTGAAGCTGCTGGCGAAGTAGACAATGCTGCTGGTCGCGCTGGTCGCTTGCGCAATGGCGGTCGGCGCGCTGGTTGGCTCCGGCGGTGCGGCGTCGCGCGCGGGGCTGGCGCTGGTCAGCAGCAGCACAAGCAGAGCGACCATCCCCAGCGCCGCCACGAAGATCGCCGTCGAGGTGCGCGGGTTTTCGCGTGCTCTCTGCGAAAGAGTCTGCAAGACGCTGGTGGTGACGGGCGGCGCACCGACGACCGGAGGCGTGGACTCGGTCGCTACGGATACGGTATCCGCAGGTTCGCTGGCGGATGGTTCGAAGGTAGCATGAAAGGCGCGAGCGAATGCTTCAGCGCTCTGGCAGCGCTCGTCGGGTTTCTTGGCGAGCGCTTTGGCGAGCAGGGCGTCGAACTGGCGCGTGCCGATGAACGCCGACGGGGCAGGGGGGATGGCGTTCAGGTGTTTGAGCATGACCGACAGGCTGGAATCGTCGACGAAGGGCGGGCGCGAAGTCAGCATTTCGTAGACGATGATGCCGAGCGAATACAGGTCGCTGCGCGCGTCGCCGGCTTCCCCGCTGGCTTGCTCCGGCGACATGTAGATCGGCGTCCCGGTGGAAACGCCGTCCGCGGTCAGGCGGTTGCTCTGCACCATGCGGGCGATGCCGAAATCGGTTAGCACCGCGTTGCCATGTTCGTTGAGGATGATGTTGCCGGGCTTCACGTCGCGGTGAACCATGCCGCGCTGATGCGCGTAGCCGAGCGCGCTGCTCAGGTCGTCCACCAGTTCGCGGACTCGTTCGCGTGGGAGGCGCTCACCGCGCACTGCCGCTTCTTCGAGGACTTCGCGCAGCGTCTTGCCGGGGATGTACGACATGACCATGTAGCACAGCGGGAAGCCTTCCCGGTTGATCACGTCGTAATCGTAGACCTGGACGATATTGGGGTGGTTAAAGCTGGCGATGAACTTGGCTTCGCGCTCGAAGCGCTCCTTGAAGGCGGGGTCGTCCGCCAGATGCTCGTGCAGGATTTTGATGGCGACGAGGCGTTCAAGATTGGTATCCCACGCCTTGTAGACGCGCGCCATCCCGCCCGAACCGATCCGCTCGCGCACTTCGTAACGGTCATTTATGCGCCCGTTATTAAGATCGATCATGCTCCCGTGCCCCGCGCGAACACTACTTGTGCTCATTATACTGCTACGGTAATTTCATTACGATTGGATTGCGTCTTAATCAAACACATAGTTTTGTGGCTTTTTCGGGCTTGGGCTACACTGGTAGGCATGAAAGACATGCTGGTACGCCGCCTGCTTACCCTGATGCTCCTGCTGGTAATCGGTCGCGTGGCGCTGGCGCAACCGACGGCGCGCGAGAACCCGCTTTACGCGCCCATGTCTTTCCCCATCGACATCGATCCAACCCTGTATACGAACCCATTTGACAAGACCGACATCGAGCTGGTCGGCGTGTTCGAGTCGCCGACTGGCAGGCAGTTGATCATCCCCGGCTTCTGGATGCAGCCCTATCAGGACGAGTGCGTGCAGCCCTGCAAGGTCGAGGATTTGCAGCCCTCCGGCGACCCGACCTGGCAGGTGCGCTTCTCGCCGGATGAAGATCGGTCACTGGTCGTACAACTTGCAGGTGCGCGACGATGGCACGACCATCCAGATCGAGAACGGCGCGTTCGACGTGACACCGTCGGATCATCCTGGCTTCATCGAGGTCAGCGCCAACCATCATTACTTCCAGTACGACAACGGACAGTCATATTTCCCGATTGGGCATAACCTGTTGTGGTCGTGGAGCGCGGGCGGCGGACTGGTCGCTTACCGTCAGTGGCTGCAAGAATTGAGCGAAGCGGGGGGCAATTATGCCCGGCTGCTGATCGACGATCCCTGGTTCATTGGCTTGGAGTGGAACAACACGGCGGGCGATTACCGCGCCTCGCAGGACGCCGCCGCTCGGCTGGATACGATCCTCGATATGGCAGCGGACTACGGCATTTCGCTGCAACTGATCGTCCTGTGGCATCAGGCGCTGATCAGCTATCAGGGCGCCCCGGTGGTCATCCCCAACAATCCGCCGCGCCCGGATACCAGCGCCGACTGGGACAACAGCGGCTACAACATTCGGCGCGGCGGTCCGCTCAGCGGACCCGGCTTGTTCTTCACGGACGAGCGCGCCAAAGACCTGTTCCGCGAGCGGCTGCGCTACATCGCGGCGCGCTGGGGCTACAGCACGCAGGTCTTCTCGTGGGAGATCATCGACGAACTCGACAATACCAGCAGCTATCGCCCTGCGGTGGCGTCGGAATGGCTGCAAGAGATGGCGGGCTACATGCGCCAGATCGATCAGGATCGCCACCTGATCACCGCTGGAAGCCGCGATGACGACCCGGCGGTCAGCTCCAACCCGGCGCTCAGCTTCACCGAGACGCGCTTCTACCAGCGTCGCCCGTTTGAAACCGTCGCCGATCAGGTCGTCGGGTCGGTGAATGCCATCCGCCAGAACTTGCAGCTTGTCGCGTCACCGGCGCTGCTGACCGAATTCTCGCTCAATCCCTGGTTCGAACCGACCGCCGACGATGTCGATGGCATCAGCGTGCAGACGACGCTGTGGGCGTCGGCGTTCTCCGGCGCTGGCGGCGGCGCGATGAGCGCCTACGGCGACACTTACGTCTCGGCGCTGGGCTTGCAGCGCTACTACCCGGCGCTGGCGGCATTCGCGTCGGTGGTCGATTGGGCGCACCTGCGCTTGCAGCCCGCCGAGGCGTCGCTCCTGAACGACGATCCGACGATTTATCAGCCGCTGCAGGTCAGCGATTTTTCGCACAACTTCAGCGCCCCGGATGCAGCGCCCGTCATGCACCAGATCACGCCCGATGGCGTCGAGCCGGACGTGAGCGATGTCTCGGCGTTCCTGTTCGGGCAGGTCTACAGCGCGGCGCGGCATCAGGCGCAGGATTATCACGTGACCATCTCCACGCCGACCTATTTCGAGGCGAGCATCCGCTCGACCTCGACGCGGGCAGGCGCGCGGCTGGCTGTTTCGGTGGACGGCACGACCGCTGCCGAGCTGGTGCTCGATCCGGGCGCGAAGGACGTTGCCCTGCGCGTGCCGCTCAGTATTGGCGAGCACGACATCCGGCTCGAAAATGTCGGCGACGACTGGCTTGAACTCGACTCGCTGGAAATCGGGCGGCTGGTCGCCCCGGTGCGCGCCCTGACGCTGCGCGATTCGACGGCGGGTGTGGCGCTCTCCTGGCTCCAGAACCGCGATTACACCTGGGATCACATGGCGACGCCGCGCACGACGCTGCTGTTCAGCTACCGGATCGAGCAGATGCCAGCGGGTGCATACACCGTCGAAATCTGGGATCCACTGACGGGTGCGGTGATCGGCTCGGAGTTGACCAGCGTCGGCGACGACGGCGTTCTGCGGGTCGATCTGGTGCCGATGAGCGCCGAACTCGCCATCCGCGCGGTGCGCCAGACCGCCGAAGCGACGCCGACGCCGTTCCTGATTGCGACCAACACGCTCGCGCCGACAGCTACACCCATACCGACCGATACCGCGACCGCCACAGTCACGCCATCGGACACGCCGACTGATACGAATACCCCGTCGCCGACCGCGACGCATTCGCCCACGTTGACCCCCACGCCTTCGGCAGCGCCTTCCGATACGGCTACATTGACCCCCACTCACACACCGCGCCCGACGCACACAATTACGACGACGCCCCGCTCAAAGTTATAGCCCCGTTAGCCTTCAGCACGAAAAAACGAACTCTGCTATACTGCGATTCGTATCCAAACGAAGGGGATAGGATGCCGACCCGACTGACGAATCGTACCGAGCGCCTGGTGAAAATGGAGCAGCTTCTATTTCGGAGTATGTCCGGGCTGCGCGCTGTCGAACTGGCGAAAGCTTGCGGGGTGGATCGACGGACAATCTACCGGGATTTGTCGCTGCTCGACGAAGTCGGGGTACCAATTTATCAGGAGAATGGGCGGTTCCGTCTTGAGCGCGAGCAGTATCTGGCGTCGATTCGCCTGAGTTTTGACGAGACGGTCGCCCTGTTGCTGGCGGCGTCGCTCTCGCGCCAACGCAATCCGCATCTGACCTCGGCTATCGAAAAGCTCAGCCATGCGCTGCCGGAGTCGGTCGCGGCGCACGCTCACGTGCTCGTCGATCTGCTTCAGTCGGACGCCGACGACGCGAAGATCGAAATTCTCGATACGATTACCCACGCCTGGGCGGAACAGCGCTGCGTCAAGCTGTGGTATGGCGCGCGTAATGGGGGCGGAGTATCCACCCGCGAAGTTTCAGTCTATTTTGTCGAATTTAAGCCGAATGGCTCCGTCTACGCGGTTGGCTTCGATACGCTGTCGCAGCGCGTGCGCTCCTTCAAATTGAGCCGGATACAGCGCGCGGAGCTGCTGGAAACCTCGTATCTCATCCCATTTCACTTTGATACCAAGCGCTATCTGTTCTACCTGCGGGCGACTTCCCGGTCGCGCGCGCGCCGCTCCGACGATCACACGGCGTAACCGCTATCCCCCGGCGACCGCGAACGCCGCGCTGAGCGCCTGATATGCCGGGCGCGGCTGCCCGGATGGCGCGATCAGGCTGTAGTAGCAGGCTTCCAGATTCTCCGGCTGCGCGGTGCAGCTATTCAAGTTATAGACGAACATCATCCTGACGAACCCCAGGCTCGCGCCCAGCTCGAAGGCGCGCTCGTCGTACTGCGCCTGCTCCTCCGGCGAGTTATAGCGCACGTACAGGCTGTTGCGCGGCGGCGCGCCGATGCCATCGCTGGTGCCCCAGCCGAACTGCGTGACCCAGAGCGGCGTGCTCATGTCGCCATGCTGGCGCATAATCTCGTGGTAGTCGTTGAGCGTATCGAGGAAGTAAAAGCTGGGCTGCCCGTAATGCGTCAGCACGTCTTCGAGCGCGGCGCAGCAGACGAAGTCGGGCGGGTTGGCGAAGCCAAATGGGTGCGCGCCGACGGCGTCGCTCATGTCCACCAGCCCCAGATCGTACAGCCGCGCCAGAAACTGACGGTCATCAATGGCGTTGACGCCGTCGTTGAAGCCCGTCGGCGCCAACCCCGCGCTGACCACCGTCGCGTTCGGATCGGCGGCTTTGATCGTGCCGTAAGCGGCGTGCAGCAGCAGCGCGTAGCTGTCCGCGCCGATAGGGAAGATGGTGCTGTTCCACTCGCGGCGCAGGTTCGGCTCGTTCCAGATTTCGTAAGCCGCCACGCGCCCGGCATAGCGCAACGCAAGCGCCCCGACGAACGTATTATAGGTAGCGAAATTGTCCGGCGGACCGTGCTCTTCGCGGCTCGACCGCGCCCAATCCGGCGCGTCGGTGACGGTCAGCAGCACGTTCAGACCGCTGGCGCGCAGCCCGTCGACAATGGCGTCCAGCCGCGCGAAATCGGGGCTGCCCTGTACCGGCTCGATGTCGCGCCAGGAGGCGCGCACTTTCACCCAGTGCATCCCTAATCCGGCGATCTGCTGGATCACACTGCCGACATCCTGACCGTCGAAGAAGGCTTCGACGCCGTAATCGAAATCGGGGGGCGCGAGCGCCTGGGGCGTGGTTTCGGCGGGCGGCTCGCCGGTTGGCTCTGGCGCAGGCGCGGCAGGCGCGCTCGAAGGGATTTGCAGCGTCTGCCCGATCACGATCAACTCCGGATTGGTGAGATCGTTCAGCTTCATAATGTCGCTGACGGTCGTATGATAGCGTGAGGCAATCGAGCCGAGCGTGTCGCCGCTGCGCACGCGGTAAATCTGCGGCTCCGGCGTGGGCGTATCCTGCGCGCTGGCGGGCAGCCCGAACAGCAGCAACAGCACGACATAAAAGATACTCCGGCGAAGAGACCGTCGGGACATTCAGCGCTCCCGGTGTGGACGATTTCTATACAGCGATCTTACACTGGCTATGGGCGCATCGCTAGCTTAAGAAGTGCGCGGCATGTCGCGGTGTCAAGCCTTATATGTCGCTGTAGTACCCCATCTTTTAGGCTGGCGTTCTGGCTGGTTGCGGTTTATAACTAACGTAAGAATGAGCGAAGGAGGCGTTCCGTTTATGTTTAAGAAACTCGCAGCGGTCACCGTCGCGCTGTTCCTCTTGAGTGTTTCCGCGGTCGCGGCGCAGGATAACCGTACCGTATTCTGGCAACGCTGGGACGTGCTGATCAACAACGTCGATACCACCAACAATCAGTTTGACGTGACTGAGATTTACGACGTGCAGTTCAGTGGCACGTTTAGCCATGGCTCCGCCGTGATTCCGACGGATCAACTCAACGGGATCAACAACGTCCACGTGACCGAAGCAGGGCAGGCGCTCAGCCAGAGCTGCTCCGGTCAGCAGGGCACGTACTGCCTGCAAAACACGTCGGACGGCTTGTCGATTACCTATTATTTCTTCCGCAGCATTAGCAACGCGACCGAGCATTTCGAGATCGGCTACACCGTCGACGGCGGGCTGCGCATCTATCCTGACGGCGATCAACTGTGGTGGATCGCCGTGCCGTCCGATCATTACGGCTTCCCGATTGGCAGCAGCACCATCACCGTCAAGCTGCCGCAGGGCTACGCGCCGCGTGAGGGCGTCAACTCAGTGGTGACCTATGGCGCGCCCGGCGACGTGCAGGTGAACGGCACGACCGTCACCGCCAAAGCCACCCAGCAGATCACCGGGAACCAGGATTTCGAGATTCGCGTGCAGTACCCGCACGACCCCAACGCGGTTCCGCCCACCTGGCAGAGCAGTTTCGACTCACAGCGCGCCTTTGACGAGAACACACTGCCGCTGATCAACCTGGGTGTGCTGGTGCTGTCGCTCGTCATCGCCATCGGCGGCGCGCTGTTCTTTTACACGCTCTACATGCGCAAGGGGCGCGACCCGAAGATCGGTCCCGTGCCGACCTACCTGAGCGATCCGCCGTCCGAGCTTCCGCCCGCGATTGTCGGTACGCTGATCGACGAGCGCGCCGACCCTCGCGACGCCATCTCAACGATCATCGATCTGGCGCATCGTGGCTATCTGGCGATTGAGGAAACGCAGAACGAAGGGCTGTTCGGCATCGGCAAAAGCAGCAGCTTCACCTTCAAGCGCAGCGACAAGGCGCTGGAAGGGCTGCGCCCGTTCGAGTCCACCATGATGAGCCGTCTGTTCGGCGGCAGCAAAATGGAACGGACGATGGACTCGCTGCGCAACAAGTTCTATATGGTCATTTCTGAGATTCAGACCGACCTGTACAAGGAACTCGTGACGGAGAAGTTGTTCGATACCAACCCCAGCACGACGCGGGCGATCTGGTCGGCGATTGGCGTGGGCATTGTCGCGCTCGCCGCCGTCCTCGGTTTCGTGCTGTTCCCGCTGACGGATAAATACGGCTTTATGCTGATCCTGCCGCCGATTGCCATCGGCTTCGTCGCCGTCGCCGCGCTGATCGTCGGTCCGGCGATGCCCGCCAAGACGCGCAAGGGCGCGGAAGAAGCCGCCAAGTGGAAAGCCTTCTACGAATACCTGAATCACCTCGATAAATATGCGCAGGTCGAGGAAGCCAGCGATCAGTTCGAGCGCTATCTGCCTTACGCCGTCGCCTTCGGACTGGATAAGGCGTGGATCAACCGCTTCACCCGCGTGAGTTCCATGCCCGTCCCGTACTGGTACTATCCGACCTACCTCGGTCCGTATCGGCGTGGCTACATCGCCGGGACGCCGCTTTCAAGCGGCGTTGGCATGGGCGGCGCCGGGATGCCGGGCGGCTTGGCGCGGGCGGGCGGCGGCGCGTCGCTCAACCAGATGTCGGGCAATCTCGCGGGCGGTCTGGAAAATATCTCATCGGGTCTTTCCAGTATGCTGGACTCGGCGTCGCGCGCCATGACCAGTCGCCCGCAGTCCTCATCGAGCGGTTCCAGCGGAAGCTGGCGCGGTGGCGGTGGCGGCTGGAGCGGCGGCGGTTTCAGCGGCGGTGGCGGTGGTGGTGGCGGCAGCCGAGGCTTTGGTTGATACACAGGAGTATTGCATGAACAGCAGTCGGTTGGTCGGCATCATTCTCAGTATCGTTGGGCTTGGCATCGCCCTGATCGCCGGAATTTGGATTGCGACGCAGGTCGCCGCTGGCAGCCTGACCGGCGGCGGGGCAGCGCTGGGCGCGGGGCTGGCGTTCATCCCGGTCGCGCTGCTCGTCGGCTTCGGCATCTACCTGTTCGTGCGCGGCGGTACGGAAGCGCAGGAGGAGTCGGTCATGCAGAAGCAGCGCCAGCTTCTCGACATCCTCAAGAGTCGCGGGCAGGTCTCGGTCAACGACATGGCGCTGGAAATGCACGCCAGCGTCGACCAGATCAAGGATATGGTCTACCAGTTGGTCGGCTTGCAGGTCTTCAGCGGCTACATCAACTGGGATACGGGCATCCTGTATTCGCAGGAGGCGAGCGAGCTGCGCAAGCTCGACAAGTGCAAGAACTGCGGCGGCGAGATCGAGCTGGTGGGCAAGGGCATCGTGCGCTGCAAGTACTGCGGCACCGAGTATTTCCTGTCCTGACACCCTGTATCTGGGGGTACGCAGCGCGCGCCATGCCGTAGAATGGTAGTGATGAGCATCGAGTAATGAGTGATGAGAAAGCCCATGAGGCATCGGTTTTGACTCATTGCTCCTCACTCGTCACTCGGTACTATTGAGGAGATCAAGCAATGTCAGACCTGTATAACCAGATCGTCAGCCAGCGCGGCTCGTTCGAGCGGCTGGTGGCGCGCATCCCCGGCTTTCGCGGCTACGTCGATAAAGGCGCGCGCCGCACCGCCGACCGGATGCTGCGCGATCACATCGCCGACCTGCTCACGCAGCGCGTCAACCGTCTGGTGCAGATTTCGCGCAAGGTGCTGGACAACGGCGGTCTCAGTTCCATGGGCAAGCTTCAGGGCGTCCAGACCAAGCTGCAAACCTTCCGCGACCGCGTGAAAACTGCTGCGCCGGGTTACTCCGGCTTCGGTGAGGCGGTCAAGGTGGAGGCGGAAGAACTGGAGCGCATCTACAACTTCGACGAGGCGCTCATCCGCTACACCGACAAGTTCGACGAAGCGCTCAACGCGCTCGACGAAGCGGCAAGCAAGAATGAGGGCTTGGACGACGCCATTGCCAGCCTGGACAAGCTCACGACCGAAGCCAACGAGGCATTTTCGCTGCGCGAAGATGTCCTGACCAACCTCAACAAGTCATTGTCAGCGTAAAGGAGCGAAAGAATGCCCCGCATTATCGACGTTATTGATCACACCAACGTTCGCAGTGACGAACTGGCTTACCGCGAGCCGCAGATGGGCAGCGGCGACTGGCGCATGGGGTCGCAGGTGATCGTCGGCGAGAGCCAGGCGGCGGTCTTCGTGCGCGGCGGCGAGGCGCTCGACGTGCTCGGTTCGGGACGGCACACGCTGTCCACCGCCAACCTGCCGATCCTGTCCGGCTTGATCGGGCTGGCGACCAGCGGGCGCACGCCGTTCACGGCAGACCTGTACTTCGTCAACCTGAAGGATATGCCGCAGGTCGGCTGGGGCACCAACCCGCCGATCCCGATGGAGACGCCGGGGCGCGGCTTGGGCGTCGTCCTGCTGCAAGGGCACGGCGTGATCGACATCGGCGTCGATGATCCGCTGCGCTTCGTCAAGCAGTACGCCGTCGGCAAGCCGGTGACGACCATCAACGATGTCCGCGACCGCATCCAGAGTATGCTGCTGGGCGAAATCGCCGAGTTGATCAGCAAAGCGAATATCCAGAGCGTGCCGGACGCCAACAAAATCCTGAGCGACCTCGAAGGCGCGACGCTGGCGAAAGTCAACGATAAATTCCAGGCGCTTGGCTTGCGCATCAAGGCGTTTGAAGCGGTGCCGTTCGTCGCCAAAGAAAACGCGACGCTCGACGAAATTCGCAATTACGTCACCGCCGAAGCCTACGAGCGCTATGCCAATGAGCGCCGCTTCCACATCGCCGAGACGGCAGCGGGTAATGCTGGCGTCGGTGGATCGCTGGCGGGCGCGGGCGTCGGCTTGGGTGTGGGGCAGCAGTTGGGCGCGACGCTCAACCCCGACACGGCGGACATGCAGCGCCGCATGGCGGAACAGCAGATGCAGATGCAGCAGATGATGATGAACATGATGCAGAACCAGATGGGGCAGAACCAGCCGCAGCAGGCGCCGCCTGCGCAGCCCGCCGCGAGCGCGCCCTCGAACCCGCAGACGAAAGAGGAAATTCAGGCGCTGATCGATTCGCTCGACGCCAAGCTGGCGTCCGGCGAGCTTTCCGAGGCGATCTATACGCGCCTGGTCGATAAGTGGCAGAAGCGCCTGGACGAAATGGGCTGATCGCGGCTGATCGCTCAGGGCAGGTGAATTGTCTCGATGAAATAGCTGTCGCCGTCTCCCACCGGGAGGCGGCGATTTGTTTCCGGGTCGTACCAGCCGACCCGCAGGGCGTAATCTCCCGACGGCACGCCAGCCAGCGGCAGCGTGTAAACGTCGCGGTAGACGGTGCCAACATCCCATGAAACCGTCGAAATACGCCCGTCCTGCGGATACTGATCGTCCTGCGAGACGATCTGGTCGCCGCTGGTCAGGTGCAGGAAAATCTTGAGCGGCGCGTCGGTAGGGCTGACAGCGCGCCAGTACAGCCAGACGGTCATGTCGGCGGTCGGCTCGGCGAAGCGCCGGTAGCCGACCAGGTCCGCCGCGCCGCCGAAGGTCGCCAGCGGTGCAGTGCTGATTTCTTCCGGCGCGACCGTCCAGGACTTGAATTCCTGCGCGCGCAGCCCGTTCGCGGACGTGCTGCGCACCTCCTGAAGCTGCGCGGTCAGCCAATCCTCGGCGAAATTGCGGTTCGTCCAGCCGGGCGGCGGACTGGCGACGTACCAGATCGCCGGATGCTGCGCGCTGCGCTCTGCCAGCAGTTGATCGATTTCTTCCTCGCTCTGATCGGGGTTGGCGGGCAGCTTGTCGTCGCAGTTGGCGGGAATCTGGTATTCGTTGCAGTAGAAGGTGAACGATTCGTCCGCCGCTGCCTGCGTGACCCAGTCGCCGGACGCGACGTTGGCGCTCAGGTACGACGCCAGCGCGCGCCAGTCGGGCGACTTCGCATAGTCAGGCACAAAATAGTAATTCCCCAGCGTAGAGACGCTCACTACGGCAACGATCACGAAGCCGGAGGCGACCAGCACGCGGTAGCGTAGACGAAACGCCAGCACGCACAGGATCAGCGTGTAAGCTGGGGCTGCTGCCAGCACGTAGCGCGGCTCGAAGACGTTGAGTTTGGTCGAAACGACACCGAGCAGGAGCAGGGGAAGCGCCCCGACCAGCCCGAACAGCAGCGCCTGCCCCTTATTGCGCCGCGCCCACAGCACCAATCCGACGAGCAGCACCAGCATGAGGATAATTCCAAGCGTACCCATCACGTCGTCGGGCAGACTGCCGCCGAAAGTCAGTGTCGGGAGGAAGCGCGTCACCCACAGCGCAGGGTCGAAGCCGCCCGCCGTCCCGCCGTAGCCGCTGCCGTAGAGCAGGCGCGGCTGTAAATACCAGGGTGCGAGCAGCAGCCCGATGATCGCCTCCGCGCCGATCCAGCGCAGCAGCAGGCGACGGTCGCGCCAGCGCGTGACGAAGACGTACAGATTGAGCGCGATGATCACGAACGCTTCGAGATAATAGACGTATGCCGCGAGCGCGCCCGCGAGGATGTAGAGCAGCCAGTCGACGCGGCGCTGCCTGTCGAGCGCGCGCAGCGCCAGCCACAGCGCCAGCAGGCTGAGCATCGCCCAGATGGCGTAATTGCGCGCGTCCTGCGCGTGCCAGATTTGATCGGGGTTGATCGCCCACAGGAACGCCGCCAGCAGCCCCAGACGCGCGCCGCGCAGGCGGTGTCCGAGCGCGTACATGGCGGCGATGCCGATCACGCTGAGCAGGGCAGGGAGCAGGCGGGCAACGTCTTCGCTCGTGCCGAATATCAGCGCCCAGCCGCGAAAGAGCGCGTAGCTCAGGGGCGCTTGCGGATCGACAGTAGCGATGTTGGCGAGAGTCTGCGCCAGCGGCTCGCGCATCCAGTGGATGACGGTGAAGGCTTCGTCGCCGCGCAGTGGGACGGCGTTCAGGCGGTAGAAGCGCAGGGCGAACCCCAGCAGCAGGATACCGCCGAGCAGCACCTTCCGGCTCATGATCAGCGGCGCAGCGTCGCCGCCTCGAACGACTCGATTTGCTCAGGCGTCAGGGACATGCGGTTGTCCTTGCCGTACTCGCGCAGCACGTCCTTGAGCAGCGGCGAGCGCTTGCCGACCGGGTAGACGACGGGCACGGTCGGCTTGTTGATCGTGACCTCGGCTTTCGGGTCGACGAAGACGATCACCGGATGCACCTCGACATCCGGCGCAATCGGCTGGAGCAGCGCCTGAACGTGCGCGGCAGCGCGCAGCGCGTCGGCGGTAGGATTGCCGATGTTGTCGAAGCGGAAGAAGCCCATGATGCGACCGGCGATGCTCTTGTGCGTGCTCCAGCGGTCGCCGTCCACCGTGAAACGCCCCTCTTGAAAGCGCGTCACCAGCGCGAACACGCCCTGTGGACAGACCAGCACGTGCC
The DNA here is from genome assembly GCA_963760975.1 of uncultured Chloroflexia bacterium. GTDB lineage: Bacteria > Chloroflexota > Anaerolineae > Aggregatilineales > Phototrophicaceae > Flexifilum. Next base: position 549,173 of record CAVXEZ010000013.1, read on the forward strand.
GCGCGGGGAAGTGATAATAGCTGTAGAGTACGCTCTTGTTGCTGATGCCTTTGAGTCCTTCGCGGATGATGACCTCCGGGCGCGGCTGGCGCACCCACAGGTTGGTCATGCGTACCGAGGCTATCGTGGTGATGAAGGCGATAGGCAGCACGGCGGCTTGCAGCAGCGAGACCGTCAGTATGTCGCTGCCGGAGAAATTCGACGCCTGCTGGTTGATGAACAACAGCCCCAGGATCAGGATGCCGAAGGTGGCAAAAAACAGATACTGCGCAATCTGACGGTTGCGACGTGCCAGGCGCTCATTGGTTTCGACGCGCATCAGCGCAGTCCTTCCTTAGTGTACGAAATAAGCCAGATTGCCGATATGGCGCACCTCGGCGCAGACCAGGTCGCCAAAGCGCTCGGTGGTCAGGATATGCCACTGGCGCGGCTGCCCGTAGGCATTGCCGATCACAGCGTGATCGATGTCCTCCGCAGCCGGGCGAATACAATGCGTGACGCGCACGGGCAGCTCCTTCTCGACATTGCCGTGTTCCTTGAAGGCGATGATGTCGTAGAGATTGCCGCGCATGGTGTATCCGGCGGGAGAAGTGGGGCTTTCCCACAGCGGCACAATCGTGCAGTGCAGGTTGATCGAGTCATTCAGGCTGATGTATTCGTCTTGCAGGTCGTGTGAGAGATCGCCGCAGTTCTCGTAGGGCTGCATCACGCCCAGGTCTGGACTGCCTTCGCCGTTGGGAGTCTGCGTGCCGGTCGTTGTGCCCGTCGTGCCGTTCGCCCCGGTGATTTCGGCGGTGATGCGCGCGATGCCATTCATGTTGATGTTGACGGGCGCGGTGCCATCGGCGGGACCCAATACCTGCGCCGAGGAAAGCTTGTTCAGGTCGAATGTGCCGCCCGTCGTCCACGCCCAGTAAGTCAGCACGGACGTGCCCGACGTATCGGCGAGGAAGGTGAAGCCGACCGGAAGATTGAAGCCCACCCAGACCACCGGTTGGTTGATAGTGATCGGGGTGGTAAGCGTGGCGGTGTACGTGCCCGCCTGCGTGATGTCCACCTGCTCGGAGCCAGCGAGCGTGGCGTCGACGGGCGAGCCGCCGTTGGCGTCCTCGTAGACGACGACTGTCACGGTCGAGCCGGGGATGGGCGTCTGCACGCTGATGCTCACCTTGTCGATCACGGCGGGGCGCTGGATGCCGAGCGCGTTCAGGTCGAAGCCGTTGATCACCACCGAAGGCTCTCCGGCGATGTGCCAGGGCGCGTTGCCGTCGCCGGAGTTGGCTGACAGCACCTGCGCGCCTGCGTTCACCGGCAGGACGATCCCAATCCAGAGCAAACAAATCAAGACGACCGCTTTTTTGAACATGAGTCCCATCCTTGCCTTCCCACGCGCACGTATTGTAGGGGCTATGCCGCGACTGGTCAAGCAACTGACGGTTGTAAGTGACGGACGCGGCGCTATAATCGTCATGTTTGCGTGAGTGGGATTGCTATGCCTGAGTTTGTGTTGCTTGGTGTGGTGTTGGTCCTCGGTTTAGGGGCATACTGGTCACTGGTCATCTACCCACGCCAGCGTGAGTTTCAAAAGCAGCAGAAGTACGTCAGCGCCCTGAATCCTGGCGATGAGATGATCACGTTTGGGGGGATCATCGGTCGGGTTGTCACGGTCGAACCGGAGAAAGGGATCGCCACCATCGAAATCGCCGATGGCGTGGTCATTCGCGTGCTGGCGGCTTCGCTGATGCGTCCCTACGACCCGGAGGAACTCGCCAGAAGCGCAGAACTCGGAAGTCGAGAAAAAAATACGCAACCGTGACAGTCTCGTGTTTTTATGAAAGGTTCCTATGAGCAGCAATTTTCGTTGGTTACTATTCGTCATCGTCGTGACGGTGTTTTCGGTGTGGGTTATCCTGCCGGATAATCACGGCGTTCACATTGACACCGACGGCGATGGTACGCCAGACCTCAACCTGAACGTTCAGCAAAATCTCGGACTGGACCTGGTGGGCGGGCTGCGCGTTTTGCTCACCGCACAACTTCCGCCTGGAAGTTACACCGTCAGCGATTTGCAGCAGACGGCGAACAACGTCGCGCGGCGTGTGAATGCGCTGGGCGTCACCGAGCCGACCGTGCAGGTCATCGGCTCGAACCGCATCCTGGTCGAACTCCCCGGCGAATCCGACCCGCAGGCAGCTATCAACACCATCCAGCAGACAGCGCTGCTGGAATTCGTCGATTTCAGCGGCTTGAGCGGGCAGGTCAACAATTTCGTCGGCAAGAAAATCCTGACGACAAAGCAGGTCGAAATCGATCAGGGACGTGGCGACACCACGAACGCGAACGGAGATCGTCTGGTCAATCCGCAGACGGGGCAGCCGTTCACGACAGTCATGACCGGAGACGGCTTGCAGTCTGCCGCCGCTCAGTTGCAGACCAGCAACAAGTGGGTGATCGCCTTCCAGTTGACGACGGACGGCGCCGCGATCTTCGGTCCCTTCACGGCGGCGCACGTCGGGCAGCCGCTGGCAATCGTGCTGGACGGCACGGTGATCTCCGCGCCGAATATCAACTCGCGGCTGGACACGGGCGGCGTTATTGAAGGAAGTTTCACCCAGCAGGAAGCCCAGCAGCTTGCGCTTCAGCTTCGCTCCGGCGCGCTGGCGATCCCGCTGAGCGTCGAAAGCACCGAGACGGTCGGCGCGACGCTCGGTCAGGACTCGGTCAACCTGAGTATCCGCGCAGGTGTGCTCGGCGTGGTGGTCGTGCTGCTGTTCATGCTGATCTATTACCGCGTGCCCGGTATCGCCGCCGACCTCGCGCTGTTGATCTTCATCGCCATCAACATGGCGCTGTTCAAGCTGATCCCGGTGACGCTGACGCTGCCCGCCATCGTCGGCTTCATGATATCTATCGGTACAGCGGTGGACGGCAACATCCTGATCTTCGAGCGCATCAAGGAAGAACTGCGCGGCGGCAAGACGCTTGACGTAGCGATTGACGAAGGCTTCAGCCGAGCGTGGAAGTCAATCCGTGATTCGAACGCATCGACCATTCTGATCGCCTTCGTCCTGTTTCTGTTCGGGCAAACACCCGGCGCGAGCATCGTGGCAGGCTTTGCCATCACGCTGGCACTCGGCTTGATCATTAACCTGTTCACCGCCGTACTGGTGACGCGCACTTTCCTGCATTTGATGGTCAGCCTCATGCGGAAACCCCTGACCGAGCGCGTCTGGCTGCTGGGGGTCTAGGAGAGAATTATGTTTAGTCTGGTACAAAAACGCCGCTGGTTTTACCTGTTTTCGTCGGCGATCATCATCCCCGGCATCATCATCATGATCTACTCGCTGGCGACGACCGGGGAGTTGTTCCGGCTGAGCAATCAGTTCGTCGGCGGCAGCCAGTACGAACTCAAATTCACCGCGCCGGGCGCGGACGAAGCGAGCATCCGCGCCGTGTTCGAGGCGCACGACAATACCGATGTCAGCGTGCAGCAGGTCGGCGATGCGTCCAGCTTCCAGTGGTCGGTGCGCGCCAACTTCCAGGATACGTCCACGCAGGAAGCCATCGTCAACGACCTTGACAAGATCGCGCCGCTGGATCGCAGCCGTCTGCAAATCGAGCAGGTTTCGGCGACCGTCGGGCGCGAGGTCACGCAGTCGGCGTTCTTCGCCGTGCTGATCGCCTCGCTCGTGGTGACGGGCTTCATCGTGCTGGCGTTCCGGCAGGTGCCGAACGCGCTGCGCTACGGCGTCTGCGCGATTATTGCCATGTTCCACGACGTGTTCGTGGTCGCGGGCGTGATGTCGCTGATGGGGCTGCTGTTCGGCTGGGAAGTCGACGCGCTGTTCCTGACGGCGGTGCTGATGGTCGTGGGCTTCTCGGTGATGGACACCATCGTCCTGTTCGACCGCATCCGCGAGAACATCCCGAAGCACCTGGGCGAACCCTACGAGGTAATCGTCAACCGCAGTATTCTCGAAACGATCCACCGCTCGCTCGCCATTCAGTTGAACGTGTTCTTCATCATCATCGCTATTCTGCTGTTCGGCGGCGACTCGATCAAGCAGTTCATCTTCATCCTGTTCATCGGCTTGCTGACGGGCACGTATTCGTCGATCTTCATCGCCGTGCCGCTGCTGGTGTCGTGGGAGAAGGGCGAAATCCCCTTCGTCAACCGCCACCACCGCCCCGCCGAGCTGACGCCGTCGGAAGCCTAGCTCGTGCGTGCGCTCGTCTTCGACGGTCAGCTTCACTTCGAGACGCAGTTACCAGCGCCTGATCCCCATGAGGATCAGGCGCTGCTGAAAATCCGCAAAGCCGGGATTTGCCGCACCGATCTTGAACTGGTCGGCGGTTACATGGGTTTTTCGGGCATCCTGGGGCACGAGTTCGTCGCCGAAGTCGATGCTGGACCGGACGAGTGGGTCGGGCAGCGCGTCGTCGGCGAGATCAACGTCGCCTGCGGCGTCTGCGATATGTGCCAGCGTGGCATCCCCAGCCAGTGCCGCAACCGGACGACGGTCGGCATCGACCGCCACCCCGGTGCGTTTGCCGACTATCTGGCGCTAACCACGCGCAATTTCTACCGCGTCCCCGATCAGGTTCCCGACGATGCCGCCGTCTTCGCCGAGCCACTGGCGGCGGCGCTGCAAATCTTCGAGGCGGTGCAGATTTCGCCGCGCGACCACGTGATCGTAATCGGCGCGGGCAAGCTGGGGCTGCTGGTGGCGCAGGTGGCGCGTCTGAGCGGGGCGGATGTCGGCGTCGTCGTCCGCCACGAAAGCGCGGCGCGCCTGCTGGATCAGTGGCGGATTCCGGTGCTGGATCGCGGTGACGTAGCGCCGAACCGCGCGCAGGTCGTGATCGACTGCACCGGGACGGCGGAAGGCTTCGCCGATTCGCTGGAACTGGTCGAGCCGCGCGGGACGATCATCCTCAAGAGCACCTACCGCGACCTGCCGCAAGCCAATCTGACGCGCGTCGCCGTCGACGAGATTCGCGTGATCGGCAGCCGCTGCGGTCCCTTCGACGGGGCGCTGCGCCTGCTGGCGGCGGGCTTGGTCGATGTCGAATCGCTGATTGAGGCGCGCTATCCGCTGGACAGCGCTCTGGAAGCCTTCGAGCACGCCTCGCAAAAAGGTGTGCTCAAGGTGCTGCTGGAGGTTAGTTCGTAAGCGGCAGGGTGAAGAAGAAGGTCGAGCCGACGCCGAGTTCGCTCTCCAGCCAGATCGCCCCGCTGTGCGCCTCGACAATGTACTTGGCAATCGCCAGCCCCAACCCGGTTCCCGCCACCGTATCGGCGGTGTCGGCGACGCGGAAGAACTTCTGGAACATATTCTTCTGATCTTCCCGCGAAATGCCGCAGCCGGTGTCTTCCACCGCGATTTCGACAAACGGCTCGTCGTGACGCAGGCTGGAGTAATCCTTGACCACGATGCTGCCGTTTTCGCGGTTGTACTTGACTGCGTTGGTGAGCAGGTTGAGCAGCACCTGTTTGATCTTGCCCCGGTCGCCCTCGACCGTGAATGGCTCGACGGCGCCGTGAATGGTCACGCCGCGATCCGCTGCCTGCGGCTCGACGACGCCGACACATTCCCCGATAAGTTCGTCAACTGCAAATGGCGCGGTCTCGATGCTCATCCTGCCCGATTCCAGCCGCGCCAGATCAAGAAATTCGTTGGTAAGGCGAATCAGGCGCTCGGTCTCGCTCTGCATCACCTGGGCGATGCGGCTCTGCTCGTCGCTGAGCGGCTCGCGCTGGAGCAGCGTCGTGCTGGTGCGCAGCGAGGCGAGCGGCGTGCGCAGTTCGTGAACCATCTCCGCCATGAAATCGCTCTGCTGGAACAGCCGCGCGTTCTCGATGGCGATGGCTGCCTGCCCCGCCAGCGTCGTCAGGATTTTGATGTCCTCGCCGTTGAAGCGCGCGCCGTCGTGCTTGTTGAGCGCTTCCAGCGCGCCGATCACTTTGGCGTGCGTGCGCAGCGGCACGGCGAGCAGGTTGCGCGTCTGGAAGCGCGTCGTGTCGTCGACATTGCGGAAGAAGCTCGGCTCCTTGCTGACGTCCTCGATCACGCGCGGCTCGCCGTGCGAGACCACCCACCCGGCGATGCTGCCTTCCATCGGCACGACAATGCTGGTCATACCCGGTTCCATGTCCGCCGCCAGCTCGAAGCGCAGCTCACCCGTCGCCGGGTCGATCAGCAGGATCGACGAGGCTTCGATGTCGAGCAGTTCCATCGCGGCGGCGATGATGCGCTTGAGCAGCGCGACGTGATCGCGCGTGGAATTCAACTGCTGGCTGATGGCGATGATGCGCTCGTAGCGCGCTAGCAGTTGGTCAAAGGTGGTGCTGTCCTGGCGAGACGCCGTCATACCGCTTCCTGCAAACAGGCTGCAACTGCGGGGAGTATCTCGGCGGCGTTGGCGTGGATGACGACGCACGCCTGCTGGTCAAAGTCGGTCGCGGTGAGGTTGATGATCACCAGCTTCGCGCCGTGCCGCTGCGCGATCTGCGGCAGTTCGCTGGCAGGCGCGACTTCGAGCGACGACCCGATCAGCAGCATCAGGTCGGTGCGCCGCGCGGCATCCTGTGCCGCCTGCATCGCTCGATAAGGAAGCTGCTCGCCGAACAGGATCACGTTGGGCTTGACCACGCCGCCGCAGCGGTCGCAGTGGGGCACGGCGTGGTCGCTCAGAAAGCGGGTGATCAGGGCATCGCCGGAGAATGATTTGAAGCAGTGGGTGCAGGTGGCGTCACGCAGGCTGCCGTGAATCTCGTAGACGGTCTGGCTCCCGGCGGCGGTATGCAGCATATCGATGTTCTGCGTGATCACGCCCTTGAGGATGTCCGCCGCTTCAAGCTGCGCCAGCGCGATGTGCGCCGGGTTCGGTTGAGCGGCGCGTATCTGGCGCACGAGCGGATAAACCCAGTCGTAAAACAACTGCGGATTCTGCCGGAATCCGTAAATGCTGGCGACCGCCAGCGGATCAGTGTGTGACCATAAGCCGGATTCTGGATCGCGGAAATCTGGAATGCCCGACGGCGTACTGATGCCAGCCCCCGTGAATGCGATAGCATGGTGCGCGCTGCGGAGTAGGGTGGCAACTGCCTGGATACGCTCGCTGAGGGGGGTCATTGCGATGGCACTTCGCCCCCAGCGGGCATCTGACTGCGGTTGTACAGCTCTTCGGCGAGCTTGATCATCTGGCTGGAGGCAATCGCGGTCGGCTGGAACATCACTGCCGGGACGTTCGCCTGAATCGCCTGCGAGACCAATTCGGAAGCCAGCGAGATGACGGCGCGGACTTCTCTGCCGAGCATCTGCTCGACTTCGTTCCACGACGGCGGCGCGCTGGCAGCCGCGCGATTGATCACGACGACGTGGGTGCGGCTCGGATCGGAGCGATTGGCGTCGAGTTCGTGCAGGATTTCCCGCGCCATGTTCAGCGTGATGAATACCGGGTCGACCACGACCACGAGTTGATCCATTTCGCGCTGGAGCTTGAGCGTCATCGGCGGCAGCCCGCTGCCGAGATCGAAGAGCGCGGGTTTGCCCATGACACGCAGCGAGCGCACTACGGCGCTGGCGGCTTCAGGCGTGTAATCGAGCGCTGATTCAGCCGGGCGCGGCGAGGAGAGCAGCGCGCGCAGCCCGGAGGGATGGATTGCCAGTTCGCCTTCGATCAAGCGGGGGCGAATATCGTCGACGGGGTTTGCCAGAACGTCCGCCATCGTTGCCGAGCGCGCCAGCCCAAGCGCCAGCCCCATGCTGCCCAAGCCCAGCCGGAAATCGGCGACAATCGGGTTTTCGCCCGCCAGCAGGCGAGCGACCGCGACGTTGAGCGCCAGCGTAGTCGTGCCGACGCCGCCCTTCGCGCCAATAAAGCCGATGGTCGTGCCCTTCGACAGCGAGCCTGTCGGGCGCTGCGCCGTGCTGCGCATCAAAATCGCCTTGACACGCGAGGCGAGTTCGGCGGGGTGGGTCGGTTTCGTCAGGTAATCGTCCGCGCCCGCCTCGAAGCCTGCCACCTTGTCGTCGATCAGCGTTTTCGCCGTGAACATGATGATCGGGATGTCCTGAGTCTCAGGATTGCGGCGCAGCCTGCGGCTTACCTCGTACCCGTTCATGTCCGGCATCATGATGTCGAGGATGATCATGTCGGGGTGGTCGGCTGCGGCGCGCGTCAGCGCCTGCGCGCCCGCGTTGGCGGCGATCACCTCGTAGCCGTTGCGCTGGAGCATCAGCCCAATGAGCTTCAAACTGTCGATGTCGTCGTCAACAACCAGTATTTTTTCAGCCATTGTTGTGAACACCAGCGGTCTTTGTTTCAAGAGATTATAAGTTAAGTCTAGCATGAAAGAATTAAGGGTGCAAACAACGCTGCGAGCGCGTTTGCGCGCCTACAGGCGAGGCGACTATAATGGGCAAGGATGAACCGGACAGGCGAGGTGTTAATCGAATGCAGGTGAACACGAGGCATGATTTTGAACAGCAGTTGCGCGATGTGCTCCATGTACTCGCAACGCACACCGAGACTGGACCTTGTGTTTCCTTAATTCTTCAGACGGCGCTCGACATCGCCGGCGCGGCGGGCGCGGCGTTTCGCTCCTTTGGCGACGACGCGCTGGCGCTGACGGTGGGCGACAGCGCTGACCTCGACCCGGAAGTGGTTTCTCGCCTCGATTTCGCCGCCTTCGATCCATCCTCCGGCGCGCTGGTCTGCCCGGTGCGCGACGGGCAAGCGCTGCTCGGCGTGCTCTGGCTGACCGTCGATGCGGCATATCAGCCCGACCAGCACGAGCGCGATTTGCTGGCGTCACTCACCGATGGGCTGGTGATCGTGCTGACGCGCGCTCGCGCGCAGCGGGCAAGCGAAGAAGCGCAGCAGCTTTCGCGCTCGCTCCTCGACAGCATCAGCGACCCACTGCTGGTGTTCGACGAAGATCGGCGTCTGGTGCTGATGAACCCGGCAGCCGAACGAATCTTCAACGTGACGCTGCAAGCCGCCGTCGGCAAGCCGCTGGGCGAAATCCTCCAGTCGGAGGATTTAGCCGCGTTCGTGGAAGCGCGCCAGCCGCTCGCCGAGTGGGACAGGGACGAGCAGATTTTTGTGCCGCGCGTGCAGCCCGTCTACGACGGCGACAGCCATCCGCTCGGCGCGATTCTCGGCTTGCACGACGTGACGCGCTACAAGAAGCTCAACCGCAGCCAGAACGAATTCCTGCGTATCGTCTCGCACGACGTGCGCTCGCCGCTCACCTCGATCAGCGGGTTCGCCGCCATGCTCGGCACGGTGGGCGAACTCAACCAGAAACAGGATTTGTTCGTCGAGAAGATTCTCAACGGCGTCGACCAGATCACCACGCTGGTTGACAACATTCAGGACGCCGGGCGCTTCGACGTGGAGACGGGCTTCTACGAAATGCGGCGCGCGCCGCTCGAACTGCGCGACATGGTCAAACGGATCGTCAACAATCATCTCGTCCCGGCGGAGAAGCAGGAGCTGACGATTGCCTACGCCGTCGCCGACGACGTGCCGACGCTTAACGCCGACGTCACCATGATCGAGCGCGCCATCAGCAATCTGGTCGACAATGCCATCAAGTACACCCCCAACGGCGGCAAGATCGACGTGCTGGTTTCGAAGCGCGACCGCGACGTGGTCATCAGCGTGCGCGATAACGGCTACGGCATCAGCCCGGAGAACCAGAAGCAGCTTTTCCAGCGCCACTTCCGCATTCCCCGGCAGGAGCATCGCAAGGTCAAAGGGACGGGCTTGGGCTTGTTCATCGTCAAGAGCGTGGCGCAGCGGCACGGCGGCAACGCCTGGATCGAGAGCGTCGAGAACGTCGGCAGCACCTTCTCCTTTAATATCCCGCTCAAGGGCGACAATCTGGTCAGCGCCGACGCGGGTTGAAACGCCGCCGCAAATGCGCTACCATCAACCGCACAGGTGTTCGCTCAAGGGATTCCCATGCCTATTCACGTTTTAGACGAGGACGTGGTCGCGCAGATCGCCGCTGGTGAGGTGATCGAGCGCCCGGCGTCGGTCGTCAAGGAACTACTGGAGAACGCGCTGGACGCCGGGGCGACGCAGATTCGCGTCTCGCTGAGCGGCGACGGTCGCAAGCGGATTCAGATCAGCGACGACGGCTCCGGCATCCCGGTGGACGAGGCAGAACTGGCGTTCACGCGCCACGCCACCAGCAAATTGCAGAAGCCCGAAGACCTGTACTGCATCCGCACGCTCGGCTTTCGCGGCGAGGCGCTGGCGAGCATCGCCGCCGTCAGCCAGCTCACCGCCACTACGCGCCACCGCGACGACCGCATGGGGACGACGCTGCACATCGACGGCGGGCGCTTGAGCGAGCGCCGACCGGTCGGCGCGCCCGGCGGCACGGTCGTCACGGTCGAGAATCTGTTCTTCAACACCCCAGCGCGGCTCAAGTTCATGAAGAAGGAGACGACCGAGAAGCGGCACATCGCCGAGATCGTCTCGCGCTACGCGATGGCATACCCCGGCGTGCGCTTCATTCTGGAGCAGGACGGGCGCGAAATCTTCCGCACCAACGGCAGCGGCAGCCTCGCCGACGTGATCGTCAGCGCGATGGGGCTGGACGGCATCAAGAACATGCTCGAAGTGGACGACGCGCAGGGCGACATTCACGTCTCCGGCTTCACCTCCGCGCCGAGCATGAACCGGGGCGACCGCACGCGCATCACGCTGTTCGTCAATGGGCGCTGGATTCAGGATACCAGCCTGACCTACGCCGTCGTTCAGGCGTACCACACGCTGCTGATGACCGGGCGTTTCCCGGTCGCCGTATTGATGATCACGATGCCACCCGAAGAAGTAGACGTGAACGTGCATCCCACCAAAGCGGAAGTTCGCTTCCACCAGCAGGATGCCGTCTTCTCGGCGGTGCAGCGCGCCGTGCGCCGCGCCGTCATCGATCAGGCGCAGACGCCTTCCATGCACAGCCGCCACTTCACGACCGACGAGGATGCCTGGCAGCCGCACCGCCAGTTGGACATGGATCTGTCGCTCGACAGCCCCGGTCAGCACGCGCGCCAGCACATGGGCGAGGGCGATCCGACCGCCATCCCTGAGGGAGCGGGCGCGCCGACCATGCCGCGCACGCTGCCGCTGCTGCGCGTCGTCGGGCAGATCGGCGCCGCCTTCATCGTCGCGGAGGGTCCGGCAGGGCTGTACCTGATCGACCAGCACGCTGCCCACGAGCGCATCCTCTACGAGCAGTTCATGGCGGAATTCCTGCGCCAGAAGACGATTGCGCAGTACGCGCTGGCAGCGCAGACCGTGCAGGTTGCGCCGGACGAAGCCCATTTGATCGAGGACAAGATCGACCTGCTGAGCGAACTCGGCTTCGAGCTGGAGCCGTTCGGTCCCAACGTCTTCATCATCCGCAGCGTCCCGGCGATGCTAGCGGAGAGCGACCCGGTGGAAGTGGTCGCCGGGATCGTGGACGATCTGGCGCAGGGTCAACAAGCCGGGCATGGGGACGATTGAAGAGAAGATCGTGCTGCGCGTCTGCAAAACGGCGGCGGTCAAAGCGGGGCAGATTTTGAGCTTCGAGCAGATGCAGGGGATTATTCGACAGCTAGAGCGCTGCCAGTCGCCCCTGACCTGCCCGCACGGTCGCCCGACCATGATCCACATGAGCAACGCTCAGCTTGAGCACGAATTCGGGCGCATTCCCTAAATCGCGGATTGAATGAAGGCTTCCGCCTGGGCGAATACGTCCGCCGAGGTGAGGTTGGTCGTGTCGATGTGAAGACGCGGCAGGTTCTCCGGGAGCAGCGACAGCAGCGACGGGTAGCGCTCGTTCGCCTCCAGAATGACATCCAGCGGAAAAAACAAATCAGGCTCGCGGTCAAAGCGCTGCCTGATTTCGTCTTCGGATGCCGTGAGCAGGATCAGGCGGGCATCGTTGATCTCGCCGAAATTGGCGATGATCTCCGGCATAAAGGCGACGCGATACCCCAGCGCCGGACCATACGCCCACCAGGAGAAGTAGATGCGGTCGAAGATGGCGCTGGGGCGCGTCTTGCGCAGAATCTCGATGGTGGTGTGCGCCATCGTTCGCGTTTCCACTTCGGCATAGGCGTAATGCTTCCAGCAAATCTTGATGACGGGTAAATGATGAACGACGGCGAAGCGCCGCGCGAGTGTGGATTTGCCAACTTTGTCAGCGCCTTCGATGATGACGATCATGTTGTGACGCCCCTTGAGATGCCCCTTATTTACTCTGCCAGTAGAATGTGCGCCAGTCCCCCTGCGCGCCGATGTAGCGATACTGCCCCTGAGCATTCGGTGCCGCCACGCTGACGCGCCAGTGAATAGTATGCGTCTGCCCATCCGTCGGCACAAGTTCCTCCGGCAAATCGTAAGAGGTGCTGGCGGATATGTCCACCTTCTGCGTCCCGGCGGTCTCGTCCTGAATTTCGACCAGATAGACCTCGCCGTCCTTGAGCACACCTGCGCTGAGCCACTCTAACTGGAAGGTGCGCGCGGTTGCGCTGCCGTCCTGCGGCGGGAAGATCAGCGCGGGCGCGGCGAAGGTGGGCGTCATCGTCGGTGTCTCGCTGCCGGAAATCGTCGGCGAGAGCGTGGGTGTCGGCGTCAGCGCCGGGACGTTCACGCTGTCGCCGACACGCAGCGGCACGTTGCAGTCGGGTCCGCCGCTGGGGTTGGTGAAGTCGCAGTTGTAGAAGAAAAGCTGCGGGTTGAGCGTGGCGATGATCGTCAGGGTCGTCGAATTGCTCTGGGCGATGCCGATGATCGTCTGCCCTTCCGCGATCTGCACCTGAACGATCTGCGCGTTGCCGGGCAAGCTCATCTGCGGCGCGTCCGGCTGGGCGGTCATGGTCAGGTCGAAGCCCTGCGGCGAGGGCGTCGGCGTGGGCAGGGGAATGACGATGCTGGAGCCGGGTCCCGGCAGGGTGTCGGCGTTGGGCACGTTCGCGTTCAAGGCGACGATCTCGTTGATGACACTGTCGGTGTGATAGTAGAACGGCGGCTTCTGGATGATGCCGTAGAGCGTATCGCCCGGCTGGATGATGTAGGTGGCGTAGGGGTTTGGGGTAGGCGTGGTCGTCGGCGTGTCGGTCGGCGTGCTCGGCGTGAAGCTCGGCGTTGGGGTGGCAGCCAGCGGCGCAGGCGTGAGCGTCGCGCTCGGCGTCAGGGTGGGCGAAGGTGTCGCCGTTTCCTCGACGTTCGCGGTCGGCGTCGCCTGGGGTATCTGCGCTAGAACGCAGCCCGCCAGCGACCACAAAGTTAGCAGCGCGAGGATGATTTTTCGCGTATCCAACATAGCTTAGCGCCCCTCCCACGTGAAAAGACGCGGTTCGGTGGTGAAATAAGGATGATCGGGATCGCTCGCCCGAATGACGCTGATCGTCCAGCGGTAATCGTGGCGCTCGCCAGCCGGTCCCTGCCAGTCGGCGGGCAGGATGAAGGACAGATCGGTCGTGTCCGCCGCGTAAGTTTTTCCGGCGGTCAAGTCCTCGACCTGGATGTGATAGGTATCGCCTTCGCTGAGCGTGCCGCTGCCGATCCAGCGCAGCGTGATCAACTCGTCGCTGCGGAAGAGGGCGCGGTCTGCCGGGCTGAGCGCGCTGGGCGCGTTGAAAGTCGGCGTCAGGGAAGGCGTCGGCGTCTCGCTGCCGGAGCGGGTCGGCGAAAGCGTCGGGGTGGGCGTTGGCGCGGGCACGCGCATCTTCTGCCCGGCGTAAATCATGACCGTGCAGTCCGGTCCGCCCGCCGCGTTGCCGAAATCGCACTGCGAGAAGGTGATTTCGGGGTTCAACTGCGAAAGCACCTGCACGTCGGTGTGGAATGCGAATGCGATGGCGACGATGTTTTCGTTCGGCTGAACGGTGTGCCAGGTTACGCCGGGCAGCAGGGTCGCCGTCGGGCGGACGGTGGGCGGCGGGATGGTCGGCGCGGCGGCGAGTTCGAGTCCGGGGATAACCACCTCAGTCGGCGAGTCCGCCATCGCCGTGTCGCCGGGAGCGCTGCCCGCGTCGGCGGCAGTTGTCGAGTCGCTCTGTGATGGAGCGCCCGGCGTCGGCGTGGGCCAGGGGATTTTGATTTCCTGCCCGACGTGGATCATATCGGGTGCGCTCAGGCTGTTCATCGTCAGGATCAGGGGGATCACGTCGAGACTGCGATGCCCGCACTGGAAGGCGAGACTGATCAGGTCATCGCCCGCCTTGACCGTGTGCGTGCAGGGTCCCGGAGTCGGGGTGTTGGTGGCGGTTGGCGGCGGCGGGGTCACAGTCGCCAGCATAGGCGATGGTGGCATGGGTGTATTGGTGACCAGCGCCAGCGCGGGAAGCTCGCTGGCGGACATCGTCAGAGGTTGCGGTGGGCGGCGAGGCGAGTGACGGGAACAGCCAGCGAGCGCCCGCGAAGACGACTGCGCCGACGCAGGCAAGCGCGATTAGCACCAGCAGCCCACCGAAGAGGTAGACTTCGCCCTTGCGGTGCAGCTCGCCTTCGAGCAGATCAGTTTCCCCGTAGCGGTCGTCGTAGCGCGTTTTTGCTTTGCTTGCCGAGGGCTTGGCGGTCTCCGCGACGACCTCGACCTCAGTCAGCGACGTGCCGCAGACGCTGCACAGCGTCGCGTTGGGGTGCGAGGGGGTGCCGCAAATCGGGCAGATTTTGTAGCCTTGTGCCAACAGCCAATTCCTCGACAGACGTTCAGGCGAGCGCCATTATAGCGCCTGAGCGCGGCGGTCTGCGAGGGTGAAGCACATTTGCTATAATCGGTCTTGAGCAAACGGCGTACAGGGGTTCAGTCAGCGTGAGCGTAAATAAGAAGCTTGTGGAGTATCACATCGCGCGTTTGAAAGATCGGAATGCCGAGGTGCGCCTCAAGTCGATTCAGGAGCTGGCTGACCTGGGCGACCCCGAAGCGCTGGATGCGCTGCGCGAGACTTTCCGCAGCGACATCGACTTCGAGGTGCGCAAAGCGGCACAGGACGCCGGGCGCGCGATTTTCCTCAAGGCGCAAGACAACCATCACGTGTGACGATGGTAGCATGTAGGGGCAGGTTTTAGGCTTGCGCAGCAAGCACCTGCCCCTACAATATTCCGTGCGCTAGCTGCACAAGCCTGCCAGCCGCTCGGCGATCTGATCGGCGCTGGCTTGCAAGCCCGCCAGCCGCGTCCGCTCGCGCTCAACCACGTCGGGGCGGGCGCGCGCGACGAACTGTTCGTTCCCCAGCATTGCCTCCGACTTGGCGATCTGCTCCGCCAGCTTGTCGCGCTCCTTGCCCAAGCGCTCGCATTCGGCTGCCGCGTCCACAAAATCCGTCAGCGGCAGATAGATCGTCACGTCGCCCACGATGACCGACGCCGCTTTCTCCGGCGCGGCGCTGTCGGCGTCGAGCACGCGGAGGGTCGCCACGTTGCACAACCGCGCGAACAAGTAATCATGCGCCGCGAACAGCCCGCGATGGCTGCCCGGCACGACCAGCGCCGTAATCTTGCGCCCTGGCTCCACATTGTACTCGTCGCGCACGTTGCGGATGCCGCGCACCAGATCGATCAAGAGCTGCATGTCGGCTTCGGCGTCATCGTCCAGATAGGCTTCGTCCGCCGTCACCCACGACGCCAGGATCAGCGGATCATCGTGCCCCGGCAGGAAGCCCCACAGCTCCTCGGTCACGAAGGGCATAAACGGATGGAGCAGGCGCAGCGACGTATCGAGCACGTAGAGCAGCACGCGCTGGGTGTTGGCTTTCGCCGCGCCGTCGCCCTGATAGAGCGCGAACTTGCTGATCTCGATGTACCAGTCGGCGAACTCGCCCCACAGGAAATCGTCAATCTGCCGCCCGGCTTCGCCGAACTGGTAGCTGTCGAACAGGCGCTGAACACTCCCGATCAGCTTGGTCGCGCGGCTGACGATCCAGCGGGCGGGCAGGTCGAGTTCGGAGGCAGGCGGCAGACCCGGCTCCAGGTCACCGTCAAGATTGCTGGTGACGAAGTTGGTCATCTGCCAGATTTTATTGACGAAGCGCCAGTTGCGCTCGACGCGGCTGGGGTCGAGGTTGACATCGTTGCCGGGCGTGCTGCCCGTCAGCAGCGTGAAGCGCAGCGGATCCGCGCCGTACTGCTCGACCAGCTCCAGCGCGTCGATCACGTTGCCGAGCGTCTTGCTGATCTTGCGCCCGTACTTGTCGCGCACCAGCCCGTGCAGATAGACGGTGTGGAAGGGCGCTTCGCCCGTGAACCACAAGCCCATCATGATCATGCGCGCCACCCAGAAGAACAGAATGTCGTAGCCCGTCTCCATCACGTCGGTGGGGTAGAAGCGCTTCAGGTCGGGCGTCTGCTGGGGCCAGCCGAGCGTGCTGAAGGGCCACAAGCCGCTGCTGAACCAGGTATCGAGCACGTCTTCTTCGGGCGTCCAGGTATAGCCGGGGCGATCTTTGGGCGGCACTTTACCGACATAGACTTCGCCATCCGAGCCGTACCACACCGGGATGCGGTGCCCCCACCACAGTTGGCGGCTGATGCACCAGTCCTCGATGTTTTCCAGCCAGTGGAAATAAACCTTCTCGAAGCGCTCCGGCACGATCTTGATGCGTCCGTCGCGCACGGCTTCGAGCGCTTTCTCCGCCAGCGGCTGAATCTTGAGGAACCACTGCGTGCTGATCAGCGGCTCGACCACTTCGCCGCCGCGCTGCGTGCGCGGCACGACATGCGTGATATTGTCCACCCTGTCCGTCAAGCCGAGCGCCGCCATGTCGTTCCACAGCTTCTCGCGCGCCTCGAAGCGATCCATCCCGGCGTAGACTCCCGCGTTGGCGTTGAGCGTGGCGTCGCGGTTCATGATGTTGATCAGCGGCAGATTGTGGCGCTGCCCGATCTCGTAGTCGTTGAAGTCGTGCCCCGGCGTAACCTTGAGCGCGCCCGTGCCGAACTCCCGATCCACGTACTCGTCGGCGATCACGGGGATGCGGCGGTTGAGCACCGGCACCAGCGCGAACTTGCCGATCAGGTGCTTGTAGCGCTCGTCGTCGGGATGCACCGCCACCGCCGTATCGCCCAGGATGGTCTCCGGGCGCGTGGTGGACACGGGGATGAAGCCGCCGTCTTCCAACGGATAGCGGAAGTAATAGAGCTTGCCGGGTTCTTCTTCGCGCTCCACTTCCAGGTCGCTGACAGCCGTGCGCAAGCCGGGACTCCAGTTGACGAGGCGCGGTCCGCGATAAATCAGTCCCTGCTCGTAGAGCGTGACGAAGACCTCCTGCACGGCGTTGGAAAGACCGTCGTCGAGCGTGAAGCGCTTGCGATCCCAGTCGCAGGACGCGCCCAGCCGCCGCAGTTGATCCTCGATCCTGCCGCCGTACTTCTCTTTCCATTCCCACGTGCGGGCGAGAAATTCCTCGCGCCCGACTTCCTCGCGGCTGGTGCCTTCGTCGTGCAGCATCTTCTCGATCTGAAGCTGCGTTGCAATCCCGGCGTGGTCGCTCCCCGGCACCCACAGCGCCGCCTTGCCGCGCATCCGCTCGTAGCGGGTCATCAGGTCTTCCAGCGACACGAACAACACGTGCCCCAGGTGCAGCGCGCCGGTCACGTTGGGCGGCGGCATACTGATCACGAACGGCTCGGCGTCCGGCGGTGCGACTTCGGGCTTGAACCAGCCGTTCTGCTCCCACTTGCGGTAGATGCGGCTCTCGGCTTCCTTGAAGTCGAAGGTCTTGGGCATTTGTTTCATCTGCTGTTCCATGTTTGGCTGCCTTCTTTCACCCGCCCGGCTTGCGTGCCACCAGCACGCGCTCGGAGCGATCCAGTTGATCCGTAATTCCCTCGAAACCCACTTCCAGCAGCACGACCTTCACCTCGTCCGTCGAAAGCGGACGGAAGACAACGCGCTGTTTCTTGACCTGATACTGCTTGCCGTGCCCCGTCAGGATGAACAAATTCTGGCGCGCCAATACGGGCGGACCGTCGCGCCATTCCCAGATGTCGAACGAGATGAACTCGCTGCCGTCATCCATCAGGTTGACCAGCCCCGGAATGAATACCGGGCGGTCTTCCATGAACGGTCCGAAGTCGCGCATCCCGATCACCAGCAGCCCGCCGGGGCGCAGGAGATTGTAGAAAATGCGCAGCGTCTGTTCGATCTCGGCGTCTTCGGTCAGGTGGGGCAGGGCATTGCCCTTGCTGACGACCGCGTCGAAGGGTCCCTGAATCATCTTCGGCAGGTCGAGGAAGCCGCTGCGCACGAAATGGATTTTCTGGCGCACGTTGTACTGCCGCGCGATCTCGACCGCTTTGCGCAGCATCCCTACGCTGGGGTCGGCAGCGGTCACGTCGAAGTTGAGCTGCGCCAGCGGGATCGCTTGCGCGCCCGCGCCGCACGAGGCATCGAGCACGCGGTTGACGCCCTGATTGCGGAAGATCGTGCGCAGCCCCAACCCTTCGCGCTGCATCTGCGTTTCCCAGTCGCGGTAAAACAGGGGGTAGTACTCGGCAATCGCGTCGTAGAACCGATTGGTATTGTTCTTTGAAATCATTGCTGGTGTCCCCCAAACAAAAAAGCCTTTTCATCATACAAGGACGAAAAAGGCTTTCGCGGTACCACCTTGTTTCCCCATGCTGAGCGCAGCTCAGCCGGGGCACTCGAACGCGATAACGGGCGTACCCGGCAGCGAAGCTGCGACTCCTGGGCGACCTTCGGCGACTTTCCGCGAGCGGGCTTGCAGCCAGTGACCCGCACTCTCTGGCGCGTACCTGTTGCCTACTCCTCCCAATCCACGTCTTTGGGAACGGTTGAGTTATGCCGCCAGTATAGCACGGCGGCGAAACGAGCGTCAATCCCCGCGCAGGCGAAGATCAGGGACTCGTTCGCGTGTGGACGAGCAGCAGCGCGCTGATGCGGTCGGACACCATGTCGATGGCGACGGTGTTGAAACCACCTTCGGGGATGATCACGTCGGCGTAGCGCTTGCTCGGCTCGACGAACTCCATGTGCATCGGGCGCACGCTGCTCAGGTACTGGTTGATGACCGAATCGGCGCTGCGTCCACGCTCGGCGATGTCGCGGCGCAGGCGGCGGATGAAGCGGATGTCGGCGTCGGTATCGACGAAGATTTTCACGTCGAAGAGCGGGCGCAGTGACGCTTCGGCGAGGACGAGAATCCCTTCGACCAGAATGATCGGCTGCGGCTCGATGTGCTGGGTACGCTCGGTGCGCTGGTGAATGGTGAAGTCGTAAATCGGAATGTCGACCGGCTGCCCGGCTTGCAGGGCGATGATGTGCTGGCGCATCAGCGCCGTATCGAGCGCGTCGGGGTGATCGAAGTTGATGATGTTGCGCTCGACCATCGGAATGTGGCTGAGGTCTTTGTAGTAGGCATCGTGCGGGATATAGGTGATGTGATGGCTGCCGACGCGCTCCAGAATGGCGTTGGAAATCGTCGTCTTGCCGGAACCCGTCCCACCGGCGACGGCAATCGTGACCGGACGGAGTTGCTCGTTCATGCTGCTTGAATTCATGCGGCTTGAACCCCCTAACAAAATGCCCGCGAAGGTCGATGAACCTGTGCGGGCACGTCAGAGCCACCCGAGGGACTTGAACCCTCAACCTCACGCTTACGAAGCGTATGCTCTGCCATTGAGCTAGGGTGGCAATTGCCGCGCATTATAGCAGTCCGTCCCTTTGCTGACAAGACTAAAGATAGTGCTGAATGACGAGCGCTGAGCACTGAGTTAAGACGTACACTTCGCATCTGATGTCAATGCCCGTACTTACTCGTCGCTCATTGCCCGGCACTCGGCACAGTTTTCTAGTGGCGGAAATGGCGCACGCCCGTGAAGACCATCGCTATGTTCGCCTTGTCCGCCGCCTCGATCACCTCGGCGTCGCGGATCGAGCCGCCGGGCTGGATGATCGCGGTGACGCCCGCTTCCGCCGCCACTTCGACGCCGTCCGCGAACGGGAAGAAGGCATCGGACGCCAGCACAGACCCGGCTGCGCGCGCGCCCGCTTTTTCGACGGCGAGCCGCGCGGCATCGACCCGGCTGGGCAGCCCGCCGCCCACGCCGACCGTCGCGTTCTGGATCGCCAGCACAATCGAGTTGGACTTGACGTGCTGCACGGCTTTCCAGGCGAATTGCAGCGCCGCTACTTCTTCCGGAGTGGGGGCGCGCTTGGTCACGGGCTTGAAGGATGTGCCTTCCGGATCGCCCATGTCCGCCTGCTGCACCAGCAGCCCGCGATGCACGCTGCGGACTTCTAAATCCATACCGTCGAAGAGCGCGGGAATTTGCAGCAGGCGGCAGTTCTTGCGCTTCTCGTGGAGGATGTTCTGCGCGCCGGTCGTGAAGCTGGGCGCGGCAATCGCCTCGACGAACAGCGACCCCAGCCCGGCGACGAACGTTTCGTCCACCTGACGGTTGACCGCCAGCACGCCGCCATACGCCGAAACCGGGTCGGATGCCAGCGCCGCCGGATAGGCTTCAGTGATGCTGGCGGCGCTGGCGATTCCGGTCGGCGTCAGGTGCTTGACGACGACGACGGTCGGGTCGCTGAAGCTGCTGACCGCGCGCCACGCCGCGTCAAGGTCGAGGATGTTGTTATACGAGAGCTTCTTGCCGCCCAGCACCGTCCCGCCGAGCGGTCCGGTCGAGGCGCGGCGGCTGTAGTAGGCGGCTGCCTGATGCGGATTTTCGCCGTAACGCAGGTCTTCGACCTTCTGCATCCCCAGCGAAAGCTGCTGCGGCAGGTCTCTGCTGATCACGGCGGAGGCGAGGTCTTGAGACAGGAAGGCGTGGATCGCCGTGTCGTAGTCGCGCGTTAAGGCGAAGACTTTGACCGCCAGCTCGCGGCGCAGCGCCAGATCAACCTGTCCGCCGTCCGCCAGCGCAGCCGAGACGCGCGGATAATCCGCCGGGTCGCAGACGACGACCGCGTGCAGGAAATTCTTCGCCGCCGCGCGCAGCAGCGTCACGCCGCCAATGTCGATCTCCTCAATCGCGTCCTGCATCGTCACGCCTGCCTGAGCGACGGTCTCCTGAAAGGGATACAGGTTGCAGACGACCATGTTGATCGGCGCGAAGCCGTTGGCGCGCAGGTCTTCGAGGTCTTCGGGGCGGTCGCGGGCGAGGATTCCGGCGTGAATGGCGGGGTGCAGGGTCTTGACGCGCCCGCCGAGCATCTCCGGCACGTGGGTTAGCTGCTCGACAGCGGTGACGGGCAGACTGGCGTCACGCAGGGCTTTTTCCGTGCCACCGCTGGCGACCAAATCCCAGCCGAAGCGAACCAACGACGAGGCGAAATCAACCAAGCCCGTCTTATCGTACACACTGAGCAACGCACGAGGCATGAACACTATCCTTTAGTCAGATAAGGTTTCCAGAATGTGGGCGGCGAAATGACGGGCGCGCTCCGGCGCATCGCCGACGTAGGCGGACGCATCCAGCAGCGCGCGAACGCGATCCGGCGCTAAATATAACGCGAGCGTTGGGCTGTTTGCCAACGAGTCCACCAATGGATTGGGCTGTCCGTCCGCCAGCGCTGCCCAGGCGTTGAGGCTGTGGGTGCGCAGGTGCTCGTGCATCTCCTGCCGATCCGCGCCCGCTTTGACCGCTGCCATCAATACGCGCTCGACCGCCGAGAAGACGCCGAAGCGGGCGAAATTGCGCGCCGCCGCCTGTAGGTCAACGCGCAGGTCGCCGACGATGCGGGCGGTCACGCGGATCATCTCGTCGGTAGCGAGGAAGGCGACCGGGAGCGTCTCGCGGCGGTTGGCGGAATCGTCGAGCGTGCGCTCCAGCAGCGAATGGCTGGCGTTGTCCCAGGCGACGCGCTCCATCGCCACTACGAGACGCCCCAGGCTGTCGATCTTCTCGGCATTGATCGGGTTGCGTTTGAAGGGCATCGCCGACGAGCCGACCTGCTTCTTGCCGAACGGCTCGTGCCACTCGTCGATCACGGGCGATTGCAGCAGGCGCAGGTCGAAGGCGAATTTGTAGAGGCTGCCCGCGATCCCGCTGAGCGCGCTCAAGACCTGCCAGTCCTGTTTGCGCGGGTAGGTTTGCCCGGTGATAGGGTAGGTGGGCAGATCGAGCGCCGCCATGACCCGCGCTTCGAGGTCAGCGGGTGTCATATCCGTGCCTTCGAGCAGTTCCCCGTAAGACGCGCTCGTGCCGACCGCGCCCTTGAAGCCCTTGCCGCGCAGGTTCATGCGCACGGCTTGCAGGGTTTGATAATCGTCCAGCAAATCCTGCGCGTAGAGCGCCAGCCGATAGCCCATCGTGGTCGGCTCGGCGGGCTGGATGTGCGTGAACGCCATCGTGGGCTGGTCGGCAAGCCGCTCGATGCCCTCGGCGAAGCGGCGCAGCAGATCGCAGAGCGCCGTCAGCGTCAGATCGAGGCTTTCGGCGATGCGGATCACGTCGGCGTTGTCCTCCACGTCGGCGCTGGTCGCGCCGAGATGGATCACGCCGCCGCCAATCGGACTCTGCTCGGCGTAGGTGCGGACTTCCGCCATCAGGTCGTGCTGGATTTCCGCCTCGATTGCTTCGGAACGCTCGATGTCAATCTGGTCGACGTGCGCTTCGAGGTCGGCGACCTGCTCGGCGGTGACCAAGCCCGCCGCCTGCTGCGCCCGCGCCAGTTCCAGCCAGATGCGTCGCCAGACGCGCCGCTTGTTCGCTTCGCTCCAGACCGCGCGCATCACGGGGGAGCCGTAGCGCCAGGTGAAGGGGGAAAGAAACTGCTCGTGGGTGAACGTCATGCGCTTCCTTCCTGTGTGGGTTTGCGTCTAGTATAGCGCGCCGCGCCGGGATGAACACGTTCCATACATTTAAACCGTTCATATTGCGCCAAATTTCACAATGTGGTATGATATGATTGATTTCAGTGAACATTTAGGTGAGAGGGTGAATATGGACAAGCGTCCGCGAATCCTCGTCATCGGCGCGGGCTTTGGCGGCTTGTTCGCCGCGCGAGCCTTGAAAAATCAGGCAGTCGACGTACTGCTGATCGACCGTCAGAACTACCACCTGTTCACGCCGCTGCTGTATCAGGTCGCTACCTGCGGCTTGGAAGCGGAGGAGATCGCCTATCCTGTGCGGGGAATCTTCCGCAACCGCTCGAACATCAACTTTTTGCTCGGCGAAGTGACGGGCATCGACACTGCCGACAAAATCGTCTCGGTGCGCACCAATGGCACGACGCGCCGCGAAGCCTACGACTATCTGATCCTGGCGGCGGGCAGCGTGTCCAACTACTTCGGCAATGAGGAGATCGAGCGGGAATCGTTCGAACTCAAGTCGCTGGACGACGCCGTGACTCTGCGCAACCACATCCTGCGCATGTTCGAACGCGCCGCCTGGACGGACGACGAGGACGAGCGCCACACGCTCACGACGCTGGTGGTGGTCGGCGGTGGTCCGACCGGGCTGGAAACGGCGGGGGCGCTCGCCGAGCTGTATGAACACGTGTTGAGCAAGGAATACGCCAATCTCTCGCCGCGCATCGTGCTGGTCGAGGCGGTGGATCGGCTGCTGGCGGCTTTCCCGAAGCCATTACAACGGGCGGCATACCAGCAGGTGGAGGCACTCGGCGTCGAGGTGCTCCTCGACAAGCGCGTCGACGGCGTGTCACCCGGCGAGGTACGCATCTCCGATGGCACGATCATCCCGACGCACACGCTGATCTGGACGGCGGGCGTCAAAGCCTCGCCGCTGGCGCAGATGCTCGATCTGCCGCTCCAGAAGGGCGGGCGAATCGCGGTCAAGCCGACGATGGAAGTGGAGGCGCTCCCTGACGTGTACGTCGTCGGCGACATGGCGCATCTCGAAGACCCGGACGGTCAGCCTTATCCGATGCTGATCCCGGTGGCGCAGCAGCAGGGGCGGCTCGCCGCCAGGAACATCCTGCGGCGCATCGCGGGCGAGGAAGCGCAGCCGTTTCACTACTTCGACCGGGGTATCATGGCGACCGTTGGGCGCAGCCGCGCCGTCGCCTACATCTTCAACCGCGTGCAGCTTTCGGGCTACATCGCCTGGCTGGCGTGGCTGGGGCTGCATCTGGTCACGCTGATGGGTTTCCGCAACCGCCTGAACGTATTCGTCAATTGGCTCTGGAACTATCTGACCTACGACCGCTCGGCGCGTATCATTCTGGAGCCGGAGCGTCAAAAAGAGGTGGACGAGGAGCCAACACCGGAAAGCGTTGTCTAGCCGGACTCTTGCCGAATCACGACTGACCTCGCTACAATACAGACGACACTTTCACGGGACGAGGATCAAAAGCATGACCACCGATCAGGTTCTGCTACAGAAACGCGATGCCAAAGCGAAACCACACCTTGAGCAGTATTCGCCCGTGTGGCTCGTCGATCAGAAGATCATCCCGGACGACGAAGCGGTGCAGTTCAACGTCGTCTTCGAGCATAACCGCTACGGCTGGGTCAACCGCCGCTATCGTTACGATGGCTTCAACAACGTGCTGTACTACAAGGGGCAGATCATTCTCACCGAGGACGAGGCGCTTGCGGTGCAGGAGAAGGAGCCGTTCATCGACGTGACGGTGGCGGACATTCCCAACGCCTACGGCGGCTGAAGTGGATACAACAAGGGGCGCACAATTGTGCGCCCCTTCGCTTTCTGTTCCCGCTCGCTACATCTTCGCTTTCAGCTTGTAGACTTTTGTATCCGACGCGCCCATGCGGTACTTGTAAGTCTCGTTCCCGCGCAGGAAATCGAACACCGCGCGCCGGTTGGCGATGGCGTCGCGGATGTCGTAAGACAGCAGCACGATGCCGG
The DNA here is from genome assembly GCA_963760975.1 of uncultured Chloroflexia bacterium. Lineage (GTDB taxonomy): Bacteria > Chloroflexota > Anaerolineae > Aggregatilineales > Phototrophicaceae > Flexifilum. The sequence continues at coordinate 573,983 of CAVXEZ010000013.1, forward strand.
GACTGAGGTGGGCATTTTCCTGTGGCAGTAGTCCCGAATTGTAGACCAGTATCCGACCGTTATAGTCGAAATCGCAGTAGGCGGCGGACGCCGTCCCGTTGATCACCAGAAAGCTCATCTTGAGCCAGCCGCACTGGTAGACCTGCGGCACGACGCGCTTGAAAAAGGTGAGGTTGTTGGCGTCGTCGAGAAACTGTGCTTTGTCGGGGTGGCTGGCGCGCATGAGGGCGAGAAAGCGCTCGACTTCCTCGTCAATGTCGTGGGTCTGGTCGACCACGTACCACTGGATCGCCGCTTCACTTTCAGCGCGGCGGATTTTGCGGCGAATTTCGTGGCGCTGTTTCTTATCCAGCCGTTCGAGGTATGCGTCCCATTCGTCCGGGAGGTCGATAACGGGGCAGACTTCCTGAAATTCCACATCGACATCAAAGCCCAGCGCTTTGAGTTTGTCCGGAAAGCGCGCCAGCGTGGACGACGCTTCCGGGATATTACACAAATTGATGCGGTCATACTCATCGCGGTTTTCCGCCAGGAATTGCGCCAGCGCCTCCTGGACGGCATCGACGTAGTTCGGGTCGGCGATGATGTCCACATAATCGGTCACGTCGACGCAGCCAATCGTGCGCACGACACGCTCGTCATTGCGATGCTCGATGAACCACGAGCCAATGCCGACCAGTCGATCCGAGTCGTCGCGGCACGTGATCACCCAGAGCTGCCCGCCGTGATAGGCATCCCACCAGATCGATTGCCATTCCCAGGTGCAGAAGATCACATCGGTGGCGCTTCGGTGGAGCAGGTCATCCCATTCCGGTCGCAGCGCGTCAAAAACGCGCTCGTCGGTATACGCCGTGAGTTTCACAAACCCTCCTGCTTCAATCGTCACCGTTCACGAAGTATGATAGCACGACGCGCGAGCACAAATAAAAAGCCGTCCTAAATTGGACGGCTTTGGACTTAGTGGTAATGACCGAATTCAGACCGACGTGCCTGCGGGCTGTTCCTGCTGCTGTTTGTACTCATAAGCCAGCGACACGTTGGTATCGGCGTCGAACAGGTGCATGTTGTCGATGTTGAAGGCGACATTCATGCGGTTGCCGACGCGGGCGCGCGTGCGCGGGTCGGTGCGGGCGATGAACGTCTTGCCGTGATCTTCGAGGTACAGGTTGATTTCGTTGCCCATCTGCTCGACCACGTCGACGTTGGCTTCGATGATCGCCGGGGTGATGCCACCCGGTTGGTATTCCACGTCATGGATGTCTTCGGGGCGAATGCCGAAAATCACGCGCTTGCCGATGTGATCCTTGAACGGTTCCGCCTTCGACGCGGGAACCTGAATCTGGAAGCCGGGAGTCTCGACGATCAGGCTGCCGTCACCCTGCTTCAGCGTCGCATCGAAGAAGTTCATCGCCGGGCTGCCGATGAAGCCAGCGACGAACAGGTTGCGCGGGTTGTGGTACAGGTTGAACGGCGTATCGATCTGCTGAAGCTCGCCCGCGCTCAACACGCAGATGCGGCTTCCCATCGTCATAGCTTCAATCTGGTCGTGGGTCACGTAGATGAAGGTCGTGCCCAGGCGCTGGTGCAGCTTGCTGATGAAGGAACGCGCTTCCACGCGCAGCTTGGCGTCCAGGTTGGAGAGCGGCTCGTCCAGCAGGAAGACCTGCGGCTCGCGCACGACGGCGCGACCGACTGCCACGCGCTGGCGCTGACCACCGGATAGCTGACGCGGACGGCGGTCGAGCAGTTGCTCGATGCCCAGGCTCTTGGCGGCTTCGCGCACACGCTGGTCGATGATCTGCTTCGGCGTCTTGCGCAGGCGCAGACCGAATGCCATGTTGTCATACACCGTCATGTGGGGGTAAAGCGCGTAACTCTGAAACACCATCGCCACGTCACGATCCTTGGGTGCGACGTTATTCACCACACGGTCACCGATTAATATTTCGCCATCGCTGATCTCTTCCAGACCCGCCAGCATACGCAGGCTGGTGGATTTGCCGCAGCCCGAAGGACCGACAAAAACCAAAAACTCTTTATCAGCAATAGCAATAGTTAAATCATTGACCGCAGTGGTATTTCCAAAACGCTTGTAGACGTGCCTGAAGGTCACACTTGCCACGAGTTTTCCTCCGTATGACAATAGGGCGGACTAAAAACAAATTCAAGGTGCATTTGTGGAATTTGCACGAATTAGTTGCCAATCCCACAAGTCCTATATGTTGCCGGAGATTATAGTGGGGATCAAGAGTTTTGCAACATTTCATGCTCAATTACAAGCGAGAGAGGAATCATGGCTTCCCTGGAACTGAATGCTGAGGTCATTTCGATTGGAACGGAGATACTGTTGGGCGATTTGACCGACACCAATTCGGTCTTTATTGCCCGCACGCTGCGCGATCTCGGCATCAACCTGTTCTTCATGACATCGGTCGGCGATAACGAAAAACGCATCGCCGATTCGATCCGTATCGCGCTGGGTCGCGCGCAGATCGTGATCACCTGCGGCGGGCTGGGTCCGACCATCGACGACATGACGCGTCAGGCGGTCGCTGATGCCACCGAGCGCGGTCTGACCTTCCACCAGGAACTGCTCGACCAGATCGCCGAGCGCTTCAAGGGCTTCCGCAGCCCGATGACCGAGAACAACCGCCGTCAGGCATATGTGCCGGATAACGCCATCGTCATCGAAAATCCGGTCGGCACCGCGCCGTGCTTCGCCGTCGAGTACGGCGACAAAGTCGTGATCAGCCTGCCGGGCGTGCCGCGCGAGATGAAATATCTGCTGATCGAGAAAGTCGTGCCTTACCTGCGCCAGCGCTACGGCATCACCGGCAAGATCATCAAGGCGAAAATCCTCAAAGCCGCCGGGATTGGCGAGAGCGCGCTCGACGAGCTGATCGGCAAGGAACTGTTGGAAGCCAGCAATCCGACGGTCGGGCTAGCGGCGCACAGCGGGCAGATCGACGTGCGCATCGCGGCGAAAGCCGAGAGCGGCGCTGAAGCCGACGCGCTGATCGCTGTCACTGAAGCGCAGCTTCGCCAGCGCATCAATCCCTACGTCTTCGGTGTGGATACCGACACGATTGAGCAGGCGCTGATCACGGCGCTGCGCGAGCAGGCGAGCACGCTCGTGATCGGCGAGATCGGGATCGAGCCGGTCATCAGCCAGCGCCTGAAGGCTGCGCCGGGCAGCGCCGAAATCCTGAGCGAAGTCGTGACTTACCCGACGCCTGAAGCGCTGGAAGCGGCGCTCGGCGTCAGCGAGACGCTTTCGCTGCGCCAGCTTGCCGAGTTGGCGGCTGCGTCCTTGTGTAAACTGCACAATGTCAATACCGGGCTGGTCGCGCTCAGCCGTTCGGAGGCGCGTGAAGATCATGCGGATACGGATGAAGGCAGCGCGATAGCCGTTTTCGTCGATGGCAAGCTGCGCTCGCGCGCCTACGGCTTTGGCGGCGGCACGGATACGGCGCACGAATGGACGGGCACCTGGGCGATGTCGATGGCGTGGCGGATGCTGCGAGAGCGCGTTGAATCCCACACGGTTTAGCGTCAGGCTGCGGGCGGCGCAGGAGTCGCGTGGGAATCGGGCGCTTATGCTGTCTCCGCAGCTAGCGCAAATGCCGCTGCCGATGCAGCGCTACGACGATCCGCTTCTGCCGTTCAGCAAGGCGATCATGAACGCGACGCGCGATCTCGTCTGTGCCTACGTCTTCGATTTCGCGGCGTATCTGGCACTGGGCGCGGCAGGCGCAATCGCGCTGGAACGCAGCATCGCCTATGCGGGAACCGACGATGCGACCGTTACCATCCTGGACGCACCTTTCGTCGGATCGGCTTACGTAGATGCCGCCGTCGCTTTCGGCATGGACGCAGTCACGTTGGTCAGCGAAACGGATGCGGAAGCCTACCGGGCGGCGGGCATCGAGCCGCTGATTGTCAGTGATGGGCTGGAGGAAGCGTTGGGACGGGCAGGGATGCGGTTGGTTGGACGAGAGGCGCTGCACGCCGGACGTGGTGACGACTTCGCCGAGCAGGTGCGCGCGGCGGTGCAGGCGCAGCCATGACCGATTTTGCACAACTGCTGCTCGACGCGGGCTTGATCCAGTTCGGCTGGTTTCAGCGAGACGGCGCGTTGTGCCCGTTTTCGCTCGATCTCGACATGATCGCGTCGTATCCGCGCGCGCTGGAACGCGCCGCCGTCGAAGCGCAAGCTGCGCTGGCGGGCGTGCAGGTGGATCGCCTGCTCTGCACCGCCGACGCCGTTCCCTTCGGCACGGCGCTGAGCCTGCGCACCGGGATTCCGCTGGTCTACAGCCGGGGCAGCACCGACGCGCCGGTCTTCGATCTGGTCGGCGCGTATGACATCGGGCATCCGGCGGCGCTGGTCACGAACGCGCTCGGCTGGGGGCACTTCCCCGCTGATTTGATCAAGGGCGCGCGGCGCGTCGGGCTGGAAGTTCACACCATCGTGCCGATCCTCGAAGCGCGGCACGATCCCGCGCCCGATGGACTATCCATCTTGCCGCTGCTGCGCCTCGCCGATCTCGCGCACGAGCTGCACGCCGCCGGGCAGCTTGCCCCCGAACACGCGCAGGCGGTTTCCGACTGGCTCAACTCGTGACGCTGTCTCCGCGCGATTGTCCTATGCTATAATATGCGGACTTAAGTCCATTTGACGACAATTGAACCGCGAGGCAACCGTGCAAACCTTTCGCTTGCTCGAAACGGAGATTCAACCGGGCTTCGTCGACCGGAGCGCTTTCCAGTTCTTCCCGGCGAATACCTTTCCCTACATCCACCCGATCCACTGGCTGACCTCGCATTTCGCGGTCGGCGGCTGGAGTCCGCTCCAGCGCCTGAGCGGCATGGTCACCGCGCACATGACGCGCATCGCGCCAAACAACGGCTTCACCTGGCACCCACACCGCGCGCTGGAGATTTTCACGTGGGTGCTGGAAGGCACGCTGCATCACGAGGATTCAACAGGCGGGCAGGGCGATATTCGGGCGGGCGAGTTCCAGCGCATGTTCGCGGGCGACTACATCGAGCATCAGGAACTGAACCTGACCGACGACCCCGTGCGCGTCATTCAAATCTGGTACATCGCGGATCGGCATTTTCAGGGATTGGAGCCGCATTACCAGCAGCTTGAGGGCGGCGCGCTGCCCGCTCGACAGGTGGAAGACGCAACAGTCTACAGCCTGATCGGCGACGACTCGCCGATGATCCAGCACATGAACGGGCGGCTGACGGCGGGGATGCTCAACGCCGAAGGGCGCAGCACGATTGAACTGCCGCGCGCGGACGAGAGCCTGTTCCTTTACGTGACCGATGGGGCAGGGTACGTGACTTACGACGGCAGCACGCGCGGCGTGGGGCAGTACGACGTGATGCTGACGCGCCCCGACGCTGCGCCTGCGGTGCTGACGGCTGCCGAAGGCGCGTCGCTCAAGTGGCTCAGCTTCTACCTCCCGGAGTTCCTCTGAAACGGTTAGTCGAAACCGCCGAGCAAATATGGTAACTTGGACTGCCACCGCCAGCCTTGACCGCGAGGGGAGCTATCCCAATGAAATCCGAATCCGGAGCGATGTTCAACAGCGCGGAGTCCTACGAAGGCTATGTCGGGCGGTGGAGCCGTTTGGTCGCACGAGAATTCGTCGCGTGGCTCGATGCTGCGCCGGGGCAGACCTGGCTTGATGTGGGAGCCGGAACGGGCGTGCTTACCCAGGTTATTCTCGAGGTAGCATCTCCGTCAAAAATTGTTGCGATAGATTTGTCACAGGAATATGTCGAATTCGCCCGCCAGCGAATTCATGACAGCCGAGTTGTGTTCAGTGTGGGCGATGCCGCCACCCTCTCCGTCGAAGCGCCAGAGTTTGATGTTGCTGCTTCCGGTTTAGTCCTTAACTTCGTGCCAGCGCCCGAACAAGTCGTGAGCAGGATGATGCAAGCGGTCGTGCGGGATGGGACGGTTGCAGCCTACGTCTGGGATTATGGCGGTCGAATGGAGATGATGCGCCATTTCTGGGATGCTGCGGCTAAAGTCGATCCGACTGCCAGTGAAATGGATGCGGGGCAGCGCTTTACCATCTGCAAGCCGGATAACTTGCGCGCGCTGTTCCAGTCGGCGGGTGCAAGTGCAGTCGAAGTCGTTCCAATCGACGTTCCGACTCGCTTCAAGGATTTCGACGACTACTGGCTACCGTTTCTTGGAGCACAAGGCTCTGTTTCCAAATATTTACGCGGTCTGGACGATGCGACGCGAAATGCATTGCGATCCCAACTGCAAAGACAACTGCCAGCTGATGACGACGGAGGTTTCACGTTGGTCGCTCGTGCGTGGGCTGTGAAAGGAACGAAAGCTACCATCGATTAGTTCGCGCAGCCAGTTGTGCGCTCATATATCACTTTAGCACAACGCCGTCTCAAGATTCGAGACGGCGTTATGCATGTGCAAATCGATGCTTATTCCTCATCGCCCAGGCTGAGCAGCGCCATGAACGCCTCCTGCGGCACTTCCACCGAGCCGATCATTTTCATGCGCCGCTTGCCTTTTTTCTGCTTTTCGAGCAGCTTTTTCTTGCGGCTGATGTCGCCGCCGTAGCACTTCGCCAGCACGTCCTTGCGCAGCGCTTTCACGTCGGCGCGCGAGATGACCTTCTTGCCAATCGACGCCTGAATCGGCACGACGAACAACTGGCGCGGGATCAATTCCTTGAGCTTGCTGACGAGTCTCTGCCCCTTGTGATAGGCGTCGTCGCGGTGGACGATGATCGCCAGCGCGTCGACCGGCTCTCCGGCGACCAGGATGTCCAGCTTGACCAGATCGCCCGCCTGATAGGTGTCGAACTGGTAATCGAGGCTGGCGTAGCCTTTGGTGATGCTCTTGAGGCGGTCGTAGAAATCGACGATCAGTTCCGCCAGCGGCAGGCGGTAGTGCAGCGACACGCGCGCGGTGTCGAGGTACTCCGTCGTCACGTATTCGCCGTGCTTCTTGGTGACCAGCTCCATCAGCGCGCCGATGTAGTCGGTCGGCGAGAAAATCTGGATTTTCATCCAGGGTTCGCGGATTTCCGCGATCACGCTCGGATCGGGCAGCGCCGCCGGGCTGTCGATCTCGATGACTTCGCCGTCGGTCTTTTCGACCTGATAGGCGACGCTGGGCGCGGTGGCGAGGATGTCGAGTTCGTACTCGCGCTCCAGCCGCTCCTGCACGATGTCCATGTGGAACAAGCCGAGGAAGCCGACGCGAAAGCCGAAGTTGAGCGCCTGCGAAGTTTCCGGCTCGTAGACCAGCGAGGCGTCGTTGAGCTGCAGTTTTTCGAGCGCGTCGCGCAGCTCGCCGTAGTCGTCGTTATCGACCGGGTAGATCCCGGCGAAGACCATCGGCTTGACCTGTCGATAGCCGGGCAGTCGTTCCTCCGCGCCGTTGAGCGCCAGCGTGATCGTGTCGCCGACGCGGCACTCGCGCACCGACTTGAAGCCGGTCGCCACGTAACCGACCTCGCCGACGCTCAGCGCGTCGACCGGGCGCATTCCGGGGCTGAAGATGCCGATCTCGACCGGCTCAAATTTGGCATCGGTCGTCATCAGCCGCAGCATCGTAGCCTTCGTGAATGTGCCGTCGATCACACGCATGTAGGCGACGACGCCTTTGTACGAGTCGTAGTGCGAGTCGAAGACCAGCGCGCGCAGCGGCGTCGTCCATGTCGCCGCGCGGCGGCGGCACGCGCTGGATCACGGCTTCGAGCACGTCCTGAATGCCGATGCCCTGCTTCGCCGAAATGCGCAGAATGTCCTCGGCGGGCACGCCGAGCAGATTCTCGACTTCCTGCGCCACTTCGTCGGGGCGAGCGGCGGGCAGGTCGATCTTGTTGATCACCGGGATGATTTCGAGGTCCTGCTCCATCGCCAGGTAGACGTTCGCCAGCGTCTGCGCCTCGATACCCTGCGAGGCATCGACCACCAGCACCGCGCCCTCGCAGGCTTGCAGTGCCCGGCTGACCTCATAGGTGAAGTCGACGTGCCCCGGCGTGTCGATCAGGTTGATCTCGTAATCGTTGCCGTCGAGCGCGGTGTAATTCATGCGCACGGCTGACGCCTTGATCGTCACGCCGCGCTCGCGCTCCAAGTCCATGCTGTCGAGCACCTGTTCCTGCATCTCGCGGTCGCTGACGGTGTGCGTGAATTGCAGCATCCGGTCGGCGAGCGTGCTTTTGCCGTGATCGATGTGGGCGATGATCGAAAAATTGCGAATGTGGTCTCGCTGCATTCGTTTACCATCTCTGTGTTCTTCGCGCTGAAGTATAGCAGAAGCGTAAACGCGAGCCTATCCAGAATTGGCGTAGCGGAGCAGATAGATTATCGTGAAAACGTGGAGTGCAACCGCGAAGCCGAAGCCAAGCGCGTGATCGATGAGCGCTGCCCCCGAATTTTGGCTGATCGCGTAGAGCGCATAACCGCCGACGGGGAGAAAGAGCAGCGCGCTTGTCCACAGACCGGGGTTATAGCGGCGCTGGCGGATTGCCATCACGACGTGAAGCAAGCCGTTGACGACGGTCGAGTAGGCGGCGATCAAGCCTAGCGCCGGACGAACGTAAGCCGCACCGTAAAGCACAGCCAAATCGATCACCCAGACCCCGATGATGTTCACCCAGAAGATCGGTACATCGGTGATCTTCTCCTGCCCATGTGCCAGCATCGCATTCACGAAATCCTTGAAACGTCCGTGTGCATGTTCCTCGTATTGGTGGATCATGTAGAGCGGCAGCAAGAGAAACGTGAGGAAAACGGGGGCGCTCATCCCGTTGCGCATAAATGGTGCGAGAAGCAGGAGGATAGTCCCCAGCGGCAGCGCTGCTCTTGACCAGTTATGCAAGAACCAATTCGGAAAACTGTAACGTGCTGGCTGTTCCATGCGAAATCCCTAGACAACCGCCTGAATCAATTTGGAGATGTCCGTTTCACGTGTTTCCCCGCCCCAGCCGAGCCACGCCAGAAACTCGACGTTCCCGGCGGGTCCCTTGAGCGGCGACCTGATCAGCCCGCGCACGGCGAAGCCCTCGCCCTGCGCGAAAGTCAGCACTTCCTCAAGCACGCGCGCGTGAACGTGCTTGTCACGCACCACGCCGCCTTTGCCCACGTCGTGCTGCCCCGCCTCGAACTGCGGCTTGATCAGCGGGATCACGTCCGCCTGCGGCGTCAGCCAGCCTTTGATGACCGGGAGCAGCAGGCGCAGCGAGATGAACGAGGCGTCCATCACGACCAGGCTGACGGCTTCGGGCAGGCGCTCGACGTAGCGGACGTTGGTGCGCTCCATGACGACGACGCGCGGGTCTATGCGCAGCGTGTAGGCGATCTGCCCGTAGCCCACATCGAGCGCGTAGACTTTTGCTGCACTGTTTTGGAGCAGACAGTCGGTGAAGCCGCCCGTGCTCGCGCCTACGTCGGCGCAGATGCGTCCGCTCACCTCGATGGGGAAGGCATCGAGCGCCCCGGCGAGCTTGTCGCCGCCCCGGCTGACGAAGCGCGGCTTCGCCTTGACGGTGATCGCGGCGCCGGTATCGACGCGCGTGCCCGGCTTGTCGATCATCCTGTCGTCGACCAGCACTTCGCCCGCCATGATCATGGCGCGCGCCTTCTCGCGGCTCTCGGATAAGCCGCGCTCGGTCATCAGCACGTCCAGTCGCTGCTTCTCAGGCATCTCTTTGGCGCTTCAAATCATCCCTTTGTCAGATAAATCGGCACGTCGACGGAATCCATATCGGGCGTGACTTCCACGTTGTCCGCCGAGATGGGCAGATAGCCCTCCGCGACCACGAACACGCTGTAGGGCGTGTTGGGCTGCAACAGGCGGTCGATCAGAAAATTGCCGCCGCTGTCCGTGATCGCCATCGCGTAGACCTGATCCTGACTCCACTGCGTGGTGAAATCCGAGACGGAGAACTGGTCGCTGATCACCACGACGGTTACGCCGGGGATGCCCACGTAAGTCGCGCCGTCGAGCACCTGCCCGCGCATCTGCACGCCCGACGCCTGCGAGAAGCGGTCAATCGGAAGCTGCCCGATGCCGACGCGCGCCTCGGTTGAGGCGAACGGCAGCGCGCCGATGAACAATTCCATCTTGTAGGTGCCGTCGGGGATGCCGCCCGCGCTTGTCAGGCGCACCAGGAAGTTGCTGCCGCTCTCGTCGCCGCTCCAGGGCTGGGTTTGCTCGTAGAAGACCTCGTCGTCCACCGACCAGCGCATCGTCCAGAGTGTGCCGGGCGCGATTTGCTCCCAGTCGAACAGCGCATAGATCGCGCCGGTCGCGTTGGAAAAGTTGGTGATCGGCGCAGCGTCGCGGGCTTCGGCGTCGCTGTTGGCGGTCGTGAAGCGCGCGTTGTCGAAGATGCGCGCGTAAGCGCCTTGCTGCGCCCCGGCGAGCGTGAAGTTCGACGTGGCAGTCAGGCGATCCTGAATGTACAAATCGAGGCGATAGTTCCCCGGCAGCAGCCCATTTGGGTCCTGCACGCTGATCGTCTTCGTGCCGCTCGCGCCATCCGACCAGGTGAGTTCGTCGCGGTGGACTTCGCTGCCGTTGTAGAACCAGATCGCCGTCCAGGGCGTATCGTTCGTCATGTTGCGGAAGACGAAGCGCGCGCTGGCGGTACTGCCCGTCGGCAGAACGAAGCCGTTGCCGAGCACGTTGTCCTGCAAATCCTTGATGCCGAAGATGAGGTCGCTGAAGGCGGGTACATCCTCTGGCGGCGGTCCGATGACGAGGCGTTTACTGTCGGCGGCGTTGCCGTCGATGAACAGCGTGAAATCGTAGATGCCGTTCGCCCAGGGCTGCCCGGTACTGCCGATGTACCAGACGCCGTTCTCGCCGCCGCTCCAGCGCACCGGCGAAAGGCTGAACTGCGGGTTGGGGATGCCGTTGCTGGTCACGCGCAGCTCGTAGACCGTCTCCGGCGTCATATTGGCGTAGTTGAAGAACAGGTAGACGCTGTCCGTTCCGCTGGGCAGATTGGCGACGACGCTGCTCGGCATCTGCGCCTGATTGACCGATGGCGAGAAGAACAGGCGGCTGAATTTCGGGGCGCCGTCGCCGGTCGTTTGGCTGCTCGACGCACCGGGTATATCCAGCTTGAGACTGAGCGACGCCGCGCGCAGCAGCGGGCGCACGAAGCTGGACGGGCGCAGCGAGTTGATGAAACCGCCGACGGGCACGCAGATGTCGCTGCTGTTCATGACGCCGTCGCCGTTGCTGTCTTGCAGGGTTACGCACTTGGCATCCGGCGACAGCCCGACGACGGGCGAGGTCGTCGGCACGCCGATCAATTTGCCCTGCTGGTCGTACACGCCGCCGCCGGTCATCGTACCGGGAATTGAGGCGCTCGTCTTGATCCACGATTTGTCGCCGCCGCTCGGCTCGGCGGTGAAGCCGCTGACCGTGCCGCGCGCCACGCCGACGGCGCTGTCGCCCAGATCGGGGAAGCCGACCGCCGTGATCGTGTCGTCCAGGCTGAGCGCCGCCGAGTCGCCCAGTTCGACGAAGGGCAGCGCCAGCGTCGACGGATCGACCACGCGCCCGTCGTTCTGCCGCGTGATGCGCAGCAGCGCCAGGTCAAGCCCGGGGTCTGCCTGCGCGATTTCGGCGCGGTAGAGCGGCACGGGCGGCTCGTCCAGGCGGACGCTGAGGGCGACGATCAGCGTGTCGCCGGGACAGTTGCGATTCGTGACCGTGTTGTGAGCGTTGGTGAGGATCAGCCCGTTGCGGCTGACAATCGTCCCGGAGCCGACGCAGGTGATGGTCAACTGCGTGTTATTGGTGCTCGCCTGCATGATGAAGACCGTCGCCTGTTCGATGCGCTCCAGATCGAAGCCTTGATCCTGCGCGGTGGCGGGCGCAGTGACCAGCGCGATCAGCAATGCCACTGCGAGCAGGGTCGCTAGCCACCTAAAATTCGAGATCATCGAGAAACCTCTCAAAAACCGGCAGGTTGTCATCGAAGGTCTGGGCATCCGAGAGCAGGGTGACGATGATGGCTTGCCCGCGCCGAATGCTGAGGATGTCCAAGCCTTCGACGACGGTGGGAATGCTGTCGAGAAACGGGTTGTCGTCCGCCGCGACGTAGACGTAGCGCATGGCGGTCGCTTCCTGCTCGTCCGGCAGCGTGTAGGGCAGGCGCGAGATCACCTTGTAGCCGGACAGGGTGTTGGTGCGGCTCAGCGTCAGTGTGTCGAGCAGGTTGCGCGCGCTGGTGTTGATCGTCACGGGCTGCACGCTGACCTGAATGCTCGTCTTGAAGCCAAGCTGCGCGATGTCGCGCACGCGGAAGACGTAGCTGCCGCTGGTGTCGATCAGCCAACGCTGCGGGTACTGCGCGCGAATACCCGCCTCGCTGTTGACGTAAGGCGTGGTTGCGTCGAGCGTCGTGGTGCGCAGGTTGTAGCCGATGAAAACGGCGACGACGGCGTAAATGAAGACGAAGTAGTGGCTCCAGCGCTGGCGCTGGGTCAGTTCTTGGCGGCGTTCGGTGACTTCGATGACGGTCATGCTGGGTCAGATTTCCCGGCTCGCGGCGACTTCGCGCGCCTGCCGTTCGGCGTTGCTGAACAGGAAGGCGACGATCAGCGCGAACGCCAGCAGCAGCACCGCCGAAAAGCCCGCGCCCAGAATCGGCTTCGGCGTGCTGCTGTGCAGCGAGAACACGCCGAGGATCAGGTCGAGAGGTGATGCTGAGCCTGCTGCGGTGCTGGTCGGCAGGACGAAGGAGGCGTTGGTCAGCCCGGTACGCACGGGGATCGCTATCCCGTTGAGCAGGGCGGAGAAGGCGACCGTGATCGTCAGCAGAAACGGCGTAGGCTGGTCGAAGCGCACTTCCGCCAGCCCGTAGCTGACGATCAGGCTGGCGGCGAGGTTGACCGCGACGTTGTTGAAGACCTGCATTGCCATGATGTCCGGCGTCACGCTCGTCTCGGCGAGCAGGAAATGCAGGTTGAGCACGAAAGCGTAGCCGAGCGCGCTCGCCGTGCAGTAGGCGACGCCGTCGGTGCGTGTCCGAAACAGGTCGGGCCAGGCAGTGAAGCGCACGACCGCGTATTTGATCGTCTCCTGCACGATGCCGACGGTGAAGGTATAGCCGATAATCCGGCTGATCGCACCGCCGAGCGGCAGCCAGCGTTCCGGCTGGAGCACGTCGTCGATCAGCGGGAGCGCCAGGGCGTTCGCCGCCAGCGCCGTGATGATGAAGACCGCGATCAGGCGCTGACGCGGCTGCGGGACGAAGCGCTCGCGCCAGACCGAGAAGATCAGCCAGAGCAGGATGGGCAGCGCAAGCAGCAGGGCATTGACGCCGAACGTCAGGCTGCCCGGCAGGCGCAGACGCAGCAAGCCGAACAAAACCGAAGCCGCTACCGTGAGGAGCACCAATATGCCGTTTTCGATCAGCAGGCTGCGCCAGACACGGCGATACGGGTAGACTTCTTCTTCGTCCGGCGGCGTCAGCAGGCGCTGGCTGTAAGCGCTCATCGCACCCTTACGTTTTCCATCTCAGGTCGCTATACTGTCATATGCGGTCGTCTCGCACCAAGGGTAGTTCATGCGCACAATCGTGGCAAGGTTCTCACTGCTGGCGGTTCTCTTTTTTGCTATCTCCTGCTCGACGCGCGTTCAGTCGCAGCAGCAGTTCGTCGCCCGTCATCCCATCGTCTATGGGCTGACGCTTCAGCCCAGCACGTTCGATCCCCAGATCGGTTCGTCGTCGGAACTTGGCATCCCGCTGCGTTCGGTCTACGACACGCTGGTCTACCGCGACCCGCAGACGTTGGACTTCGTGCCCGGTCTGGCGACAAGCTGGACGATTTCGCAGGACGGCTTGACCTACACTTTTGCGCTGCGCCAGGGAGTGACGTTCCACGACGGCACGCCCTTCAACGCGCAGGCGGTCGCCGCCAACCTCGACCGCATCGCTAATCCGATGACCGGCTCGCAGAAAGCGCTTTTTCTGCTGGGACCCTACACCGGCTACGAAATCGTGGACGATTATACCATTCGCCTCCAGCTTTCTGAACCGTACAGCCCGCTGCTCGATTCGCTCAGTCAGGTTTACCTCGGCATCGCCAGCCCGACGGCACTCGCCGAATATTCGAACGAGCGCTACCAGTTCCATCAGGTCGGCACGGGACCGTTCATGATGGTCGATTACGTCCCCGGCGATCACCTGACCATCCGCCGCAACTTCGATTACGCCTGGGGACCTGCCTTCTACCAGCCGTCGACGCCCGATTCGGTCGATCAGGTCGAGTTCCGGTTTTACGATCAAGACCCCTCGGCGCGCGCGCTGGCGCTGGAAAGCGGCGACGTGGATGTCGTCGGCGAGTTGCTGCCGGTCGATGCCCGCGCGCTGACCGCTAACAGCAGCCTGCGCCTCCAGCCGACCACCATTGCGGGGCAGCCGCTGCAATTCCTGATGAACACCAAGCAGTTCCCGACCAATAACCTGAGCGTGCGTCAGGCGCTGCTCTACGGCACCAACCGCGATGCCATCATCGACGCCGTGTTCCAGCGCTTCTCGCCGGTCGCCTGGGGACCGCTGTCGTCGGTCACGCAGTTCTACAGCCGCGATGTCGTCAATTCTTACGCTTACAACCCGGAGCAGGCGCGCTCGCTGCTGGCGGACGCAGGTTATCAGGACACCAACAACGACGGCTACGTCGATTTCGGCGGCGCGAACCTCGAAGTCGATGTCATCGCGCCCAACTGGGGCTTGATCCCCGAAGTGTCGCAGTTGCTTCAGGATCAGTGGCGCGACATTGGTATCAAGGTCAACATCAACTCGGTGCCGAGCGCGACCGTCCTGCGCGACCATGTCGCCAGCGGCGGCTACAATCTGGTCGCCTGGTACGAGTTCGGTCTCGACCCGGTCTTCCTCAACCGCTACTTTTCCAGCACGGGCGACATGAACTGGACGGGCTATCAGGATGCCAACCTCGATGCCGTGCTCGCCGAAGCGGTCAACCAGACCGACACCAACGCGCGGCTGAGCCTCTACAATCAGGCGCAGCGCACGATCATGGAGCAGGCGCTGATCCTGCCGATCCGCGATTACGTCAATCTCAACGGCAGCCGCACCACGCTTGAGGGTTTGTCATATGACGCCTACGGCTGGTTCCCGCTGCTCAACAATCTCACGGTGAAGAACGGTTGACAGGCGTTTAGACGTGCGCCTCATCGGGCAGACTCTGGCAATTCTATGGCTGGCGGCGACGCTGGCGTTCTTCGCGCTGCGCATCCTGCCCGGCGATGCGCTTCAGGAGCAGCTCCAGGAAGGCGGCGCCAGCGCTGAAGTGGTCGCCGAGCGCCGAGCGGCGCTGCATCTGGACGACCCGGTGATCGTGCAGTATGGGCGCTTTCTGACGGGGCTGCTGCGCGGCGACCTGGGTGTGTCGCTGCTCGACGGGCGACCCGTGACCGAGATCGTCGCCGAGCAGTTCGCGCCGACGCTGACGCTGGCGCTCGCCGCGCTGGTCGTCGCCGTGATCGGCGGCGTCGGGCTGGGCGCGCTTGCCGCGCTCGATCTGCACGGCTCGTGGGCTGCGCGTCTGCTGCTCGACCTGTCGCTGAGTATGCCGCTCTACTGGACGGGCACGCTGGCGATCTACCTGTTCGCCGTGCGGCTGGACTGGCTGCCGATCACGGGCTTGCTGCTCCCGGCGGCGGTGCTGGGCTTTCACACTGCCGGTGCGGTCGGGCAGGTCGTGCGCGCCAACGTGAGCGAAACGCTGATGCTCGATTTCGTGCGCACCGCCCGCGCCAAAGGCTTGCGCGAAAGCCGCGTGATCCTGCGCCACGTTCTGCGCGCCTCGCTGCTGCCTGCCGTCACCGTGATCGCGCTGCAAGCCGGGTTTCTCCTCGGCGGCGTGGTCATCACCGAGAGCCTGTTTGTGCGCCCCGGTATCGGGCGCGTGCTGCTCAACGCGACGCTTCAGCAGGATTACCCGGTCGTACAGGGCGTCGTGGTGCTCGGCGCGGTGGTCTATACGCTGCTCAATGCCGCCGCCGACCTGTGCTATCGCCTGCTCGACCCGCGCGTGTGAAGACCGATGCGCACCCCGATGATTTTGCTCGTACTGATGGTGCTGTTGGTGGTCGTCGCGCCGCTGATCGCACCCGCCGACCCGATGCGCACCGATCCGGCGCATCAGCTAGAGCCGCCCGGCGGTGTTCATCTGCTCGGCACCGATTTGCTGGGACGTGACGTGCTCAGCCGCGCGCTCACTGGCGGGCGGCACACGCTCGTTGATTGCGGCGCTGGCGACAGTGATCGCCGTCTTGCCCGGCGTCTTGCTTGGCTTGCTCGGCACGCTGGGCGGGCTGGATCGCCCCCTGAGCATCCTGATCAACGCGCTGCTGGCGTTTCCCGGTCTGCTGCTGGCGCTGCTGCTGCTGACGCTGCTGGGGCAGGGGGCGCTGCCGCTGGTGCTGGCGACCGGAGTGACGCAGATCGCGCCCTGCGCTCGCGTAACCCGCGCTGCCGTGATCGGCGTGCGCGCGTCGGGTTACGTCGAGGCGGCGCGCTCGCTCGGCGCGACGCAACTTCGCGTAGTCATCAACCACATTCTGCCTAACATTCTAGGGGTTGTGCTGGCGTACACTGGCGTGATCTTCGCCTATGCTATCCTCAACAGCGCAGCGCTGAGCTTTCTCGGCTTGGGTGGAGAACCGGGCGTCCCGGACTGGGGCGTGATGCTCAACGAAGGGCGGCAGGCGTTTCGCAGCGCGCCCTGGATCGCCGCCGCACCCGGATTAGGCATCACAATAACCATCATCGCCGTCAACCGCGCTGCCGATGCCGTGCGAAGAGGGTAGGGCAGGTAGGTTATTTCGCCGTGATGACCGTACCCGGCTGCGCTTGATCGAGCAGCGTCGCTTGCAGCAAACCAGGCTGCGCCCCGCTCATGATGCGGATCGTCAAATTCGGCGCGGCTTCGACCAGTGCCACCATATCACGGACTTTGGTCTCCATCCCACCAGTCACGTCCGTGCCCGCCGAACCGCCGAGCATCGCTTCGACGCTGGCGAGGGTTTCCGGCGTGATCGTCGGGATCACCTGTCCCGCCGCATCGTAGACGCCATCGACTTCGCCGAGCAGCAGGATTCGGGTAACGGGCAGGTGCTGCGCCAGATAGAAGAATATCGTCTCGGTCGAGATGATCGTCCCGCCGCGCACATCGTCCAGCGCCACATCGCCGTAGACCAGCGGCACAATGCCGTGCGCTAGCGCCCGCCGGATCGATTCGAGCGCCATTTCGACGATCACGCCGTCGCGGCTGATCGCAGAGGCAGACGGCTGCATTCGCCACACCGGGACGCCCGCTGCATCGAGCGCCGACGCCATCAGATGATTGAGTTCGGCGGCGACGGTGGCAACGTGCGCGAAGCCGCGCCATTCCTCCGGCGTATGCACGCCGACGACCGTGCCGTAGCGCTTGGCGGCGACGTGACCGAACGAGCCGCTGCCGTGCCCGATCAAAAGTTGCAGGTCGGGATTCTGCGTCAGCGCCGCCTGAATTTCCTGTGCGACTCGCGCGGCGGCATCAGCGCGAAAGCTGTTCTCGACGCGCTTGTCGGTGATCAGCGAGCCGCCCAGCTTGACGAAGACCAGCGGCATTAGCGCACCTCCGTCGAGAAGACGTGAACCGCTCCCGCTGCCCGCAGCGCCGCCTCGACCGGCGCACAGGTTTCCTGCGTGACCAGCGCGATCATATTCCCGCCGCGCCCACCGCCGGAGAGCTTCGCGCCCAGCGCCCCCGCGCCGAGCGCCGCCTCGACCAGCGCGTCCAGTTCCGGCGACGAGACGGTCAATTTGCGCAGGAGCAGGTGATTGCGCGTCATCAGGTGACCCATCACGGCGTGATAGCCGCATTCAATCGCCATGCGCGCCTGCCGAACCAGCTCGCCAATCTCGTCCAGCACAGGCTGGATCGTTTGCGGATCATGATCGTAGAGTTCGCGCACCCCGGCGACTGCCGACCGCGTCGAGGCGCTCTTGCCCGTGTCGCCAATCAGCAGCGTGAACGGCGCACCGATGCGCAGCGTCTCAATTGGCTGCCCGCGCACGAAATAGACCGGGCGCTCGTAGACGATTACCGTGTTGTCGATGCCGCTGGGCGTGCCATGATGGATTTTCTCAACCTCGTAGATCAGGTCGTTGAGCGCGGCAGTCTCGATGGTGCGACCGAGACGCGCGCACAGCGCCCGCGCCAGCGCCGTCGAGACGGCGGCGCCGCTGCCCAAGCCACTGGCAATGGGGATGTCTGAGCGGATCGAGATGATCGCTTCCGGCGGCGCGGCGTCGAGCGCTTTCAGCACCAGCCGCGCCGTCAGCGCCAGTGCGTGATCGACCGCCTCGGTATCGATCACGACCGGGATGTCCAGATCGGCGGAAGTGATGCGGAGTCCGCCGCTGCCGGGATGAACCTCCGCGAAGGCGCGCAAGCCGGACACCGGGACGGCAATCGCGGGCTGTCCGTAGACGACGGCGTGCTCGCCGAACAGGATGGTTTTCGCCGGGGCGCTGGCGGAGATCATAGCACGCGCGGGAAATAGAGGATCGCCACGAACGTCAGCCCCCAGAGCAGAATGCTGATTTGCAGCGGGCGGTCGCGCAGCAGGACTTCGTCCGGTGCGCTGCCTTCGCCGTTGACGTGGATCAGGTACAGGTAGCGCCAAAGCGCGTAAAGCACGAAGGGCACGGTCAGCAGCGCCAGCTTGGTGCCCGCCAATAATACGGAAGGCGCTTCAATCGTGTAGAGCAGGTAGGCGATCAAGGTGCTGGTCATGACCATGCGCAGCATGTCGTCGAGCAGCGGCAGATTGTAGCTGTCGAGCGTGACGCGGATGGAACCCGCATCGTTGCCCAGTTCAAGCAGCTCCTGGCGGCGCTTGCCGATGATCAGGAACAGCGCCAGCAGGGCGGTGCAGGCGTACAGCCAGGGCGAGAACGCCTGCACATGGACGACGACCACGCCCGCCGCCACGCGCAGCACGAAGCCCGCTGCCACCGACAGCACATCGAGGATGACGATGTGCTTGAGCTTCCAGCTATACAGGACGTGAAGGAACAGATATGCCAGCAGGAGCACTGCCAAGCCCGGACTATACAGGGCGGCGCCGCCCGTGCTGATGAGGATCAGCAGGAGCGCGCCAACACGAGCCGCCGGAATTGGAAGCGCACCGGAGGCGATGACGCGGAAGCGCTTCTTCGGGTGCTGGCGGTCGCTTTCGATGTCCATCAGGTCGTTGATGACGTAGACGGCGCTGGAGACCAGGCAGAGGAGGATGAAGCTGACCGTCACGCGCAGGAACGAATCGAGGATGAAAAGCTGCCCGTCAAAGACGATGCCCCCGTAGATGATCGCGTTCTTGGTCCATTGGCGGAGGCGCATCGCGCGGATGAAGTTGATCAGGAGTTGCAACAGTCGTCCTCGTCGTCTGACACACGGCGCACAGGATTGCGATTATACCACGCTGACGTTATTGTACTGCCTGGAACCACTGCGGAAGCGTGAACGTCGGCGGCAAATCAGCGCGCTTCCTGGCTGTTGGATAGAACCAGCCTCGCTTTCTGTTATGTTCACGATAATATCGTGGCGTGTGGATACGATAGGAAACTGCCGGTATGCCTGAAATGAGCGCAACGGCGCGTGCGCATCCGAACATCGCGTTTATCAAATACTGGGGCAACCGGGATGACAACCTGCGGCTGCCTGCCAACCCGTCGATCAGCATGAATCTGGACGGACTGTACACCGAAACGACCGTCACCTGGTCAGCGGATTTGAAGGAAGACCAGTTGATCCTGAACGGCGAACGCGACACCGGCTCCGCCTGTGACCGGGTCTCTGCGCATCTGAACATGCTGCGCCAGCGCCTGCCCGTGAGCGAACACGCCCTCATCGAGTCGACCAATAACTTCCCGATTGGCGTCGGCATCGCGTCGTCGGCAGCGGCGTTCGCGGCGCTCACGGTGGCGGCGGTGGCGGCGGTCGGCGTCGAGATGAGCGAGCACGAGCTGACTTCGCTGGCGCGTCTGGGATCAGGATCCGCCGCACGCTCGGTGCCAACCGGGTTTGTCGAGTGGCACACGGGCGACTCACACAAGGCGTCTTACGCCCAGAGCTTCGCGCCGCCCGACTACTGGGACATCGTCGACGTGATCGCCGTCGTCAGCCGCACGCACAAAGCGGTCGGTTCGACGGCGGGACATCGCTCGGCGGCGACCAGCGACCTGCAAGCGGCGCGCGTCGCCGGGGCAGGGGAGCGCTTTGAGGCGTGCAAGCAGGCGATTCTCGACCGCGATTTCGCGGCGTTTGCCGAAATGGTCGAGCGCGACAGCAACCTGATGCACGCCGTTATGATGACGAGCCGCCCGCCGCTGTTCTACTGGCTGCCGCCGACCCTGACTATCATGGATCAGGTACGCCGCTGGCGCGCCGATGGGCTGAGTGTTTGCTATACCCTCGACGCGGGTCCCAACGTGCATTGTATTTGTGTAAGAAATGACGCCGAGCGGGTAAGCGCCAACCTCAACGCCCTGTCTGAGGTTCTGGACGTTTACAGCGCAGCGCCCGGCGGAGGAACCTGCATCGTCAAGCGTTAATGCTTGATAAGCATCAGCTTCAATCCGCTTGAGTAGAGCGAGCAATTACAGGTATAATGTTCTATAAATCCCCTGGTGGATCACCGTCCTGTCAGCAGAATTAAGGCGCAGTGGATGTTCAACTTTTTACTTGGGAATGACGCACTGTCCGCGATTGTCGCGTTTGTGCTGGTTTTGATCCCGGCAGTGCTTATCCATGAACTCGGTCACTTCATCGCCGCAAAATCAGTCGGAATCACGATTCTCGAATTCGGCATTGGGATGCCCCCGCGCATCGTCAAGCTGTTCACGCTCGGCGGCACCGATTACACGCTGAACTGGCTGCCGCTGGGCGGCTTCGTTCGCCCGCTCGGCGAAGACATGGTGCATCAATTAGGCAATGATGCGCTCGAAGAAGACCGCGAGGAAGCCCAGCGGCGCGGCGCTCACCGGATACTTTCGGTCAACGAAGCGCCACCGCTGGCGCGCATTCTGTTCCTGGCGGGTGGCGCGCTTGCCAACTTCCTGCTGGCGTTCGTGCTGTTCGTCATCATCGCCCTGATGGGCATTCCGCAGATCGCGGGCGGCGTCGTCAGTCTCAACTACGTCGCGCCGGGGTCGGTGCTGGCGCAGGCGGGGCTGCAAACCCACGACGTGATCGAGTCGATCAACGGCGCGAACTTCACCGACGCCAGCGACCTGCTCAATCGGTTACACGCCGCGAACGGGCAGCCCGTGACGCTCGGCGTCGTCCGGGGCGACCCGCAGGAATCGGTCAACGTGACGCTGACGCCTGACCTGTCCACCGAAGCGCTGACGCCGGACACACATCCGATTGTCCTCGATGTCTCGCAGGGATCGCCTGCGGATGCCGCCGGATTGCAGGTTAACGATTTAATCATGACCTTCAACGGTGCGCCGGTTCAGGATTACGAGCAGTTACAGAACCTGACGGCACAGCATCTGGACGAAGAAATCACGCTGACGGTCTGGCGCAATGGCGAGACGCAGCAGGTCACGCTCACGCCACGTTCCGACCGGCCATCCGGGCAGGGAGCGATGGGTATCGGCATCAGCACCGCAGCTATCGACCCGGCGCTCGGTATGGCGTACCAGGAAGGGCAGAAGAGTGAGCTGGTTCCGCTGGAGCTTGGTGCCGCCGTCCAGTACAGCGCCGGTCGCATCAGCGATGTCGTGAACACGATTGCCAGCATCCCCGGTCAGATCATTCACGGCACCGCCGACGCCAGTTCGCTGCGCCTGACCAGTCCGCTGGGCATCAGCCAGGCGGGCGGCGTGTTCTTGCAGGAAAGCATCCAGCGCAACCAGCCCGGCATCATCCTCGAATTCATGGCGCTGATCAGTCTGGCGCTGGGCTTGACCAATCTACTGCCGATCCCGGCGCTGGACGGCGGGCGCATCCTGTTTGTGCTGATCGAAATTGTGCGCGGGCGACCGATTGCGCCGGAGCGCGAGGGCATGGTGCATCTGGTCGGCTTGGCGCTGCTGCTCTCGCTGATGGTGGTCGTTTTGCTCAACGACATCGCCAACCCGTTAACCAATCTCATTCGCTAGGGAGTCAAATGGACTACACAACCAACGACTTGAAGCAACCCGATTTCGATACGACCCTGAACGCGCTCAGGGATAACGATGGCGCGGTAACGTCGACGCTTTACTACGGTCTGTCCGGTCTGGATGCGGCGGACATCCGACGGCTGGAGCCGATCTGGGCGAATTTGACGCCCGAATACCGGCGCAAGCTGCTGCGCGAGCTAATCGAAGCCAGCGAGTCGAATTTCGAGCTGAATTACACGGCGCTGGCGCACTTCGCGCTGGACGACGCCGACGCGGAAGTCCGCGAGGCGGCGGTGGAACTGCTCTGGGAAGACGAGACTCTGGCGCTGATGTACCGCCTGAACGAAATGGCGCTCGAAGACGAGGCGACCGCGGTGCGCGCGGCAGCCACCAGCGCGCTGGGGCGCTTCATCCTGCTCGGCGAACTGGGCGACCTGCCCGAAACCGAGACCAGCCGGGTTCAGGATACGGCGGTCGCCATCCTCTCGAACCTTGATGAGGATGTGGACGTGCGCCGCCGCGCGCTCGAAGCGATTGCCAACAGCGGACACGAGATCGTCGATGAGGCGATCCGCGACGCTTACGACAGCGCCGACCACCGGATGCAGATCAGCTCGGTCTTTGCGATGGGACGCACCTACGACGAGCAGTGGAATGAGTACGTGCTGGAGCAGCTCGACAGTGACGATCCGGAGATGCGCTACGAAGCCGCCCGCGCTGCCGGTGAACTCGAAATCGAGGAAGCTGTCCCCGCGCTGACGCGCCTTGCGCTCGACAACGACCGTGAGATCAAGGAAGTGGCGATCTGGTCGCTCGGCGAAATCGGCAGCCGGGAAGGCGTGCGGATTCTGGAGCGGCTTGCTACCGAAGCTAAGCGGCTCGACGATGAAGGGCTGCTCGAAGCAATCGAGGATGCCATCGGCGCAGCCTCGATTGGCAGCGGCTCGCTCTTCCTGATGCAGATTGACCAGGAATCCGAAGAGGAATAAGCAGAAGCCCCGTCGAAAGGCGGGGCTTTTTGTTTTGCGCGGATTGTTAGCCGTTGAGCAGGGGCATCAGCTTCATCGCCAGCCCGGTATCGCCCTGAATCTTGATCTTGCCGGTCATGAACGCCTGCATTGGGTTCAGGTTCCCGCCGATCATGCTGCTGAAGTCGTCCGCCGAAGCCTTGAGCGTCAGCCGGGGGCTTTCCGACTGCCCGGTGCCGGTCTCCGCTTTTCCGTCGCTGATGTGCAGCCAGTAGGCGCCGCCGTTGTCGCCGCTCAGATCAAACTGGACTGTGGCGTTGACGCCTTCCACTTTCTTGGGGTCGAAGCGCTGCACCATCATGGGGAAAATGCTCGCAACTTCTTCGCGTGTTGCAGCCATCTTGCCAATGCTCCTGATTAGTGTGAACAAACGGGGGATAGTATACAATCAAACCGGACGGATGCCTACGTTTTTTTGAGGCACACCGGGTAGTTGGAGTATTGACGAACTCGCGGAATCTATGCGCAAACTCGTTTTCAGTTGGATCGTGCTGCTCCTGAGCATCAGCGCCTGCTCGCTCAACCAGTCGAACGTGGTCGTGATTACGGCGACATTTCTGCCGCCCACCGCGACGGCGAACGCCGCCAAACCTACGCAGACCGCCACCCTTCCAAGTATTCAGGGGACGCTCGTCCAGCCGACGCCCAACCCTGCGCGCGCGCCTGCCGATGTCGTTTCCGCCGCCGACTACACCGTCCAGTCGGGCGACACACTCTACGGGATCGCCGCCGAGAACGGCGTCAGCATCGAAACGCTGCTGTCGATCAACGACATTACGGACCCAAACACGCTGTTCGTCGGGCAGGTGCTACATCTGCCCGCGCCGCCAACTCAGGAGGGCAGCGATTTCAAGATCGTGGCGGACAGCCGACTGGTGCGCGCGCCGGGCAGCGCAGCGTTCGACGTGGCGAGCTTCATCAGCCAGCAGCCCGGCTACCTGCGCGATGCCACCGACACGATTGAAGACGTGACCTACAGCGGCGCGCAGATCGTCCAGCGTGTCGCGCTCGAATTCAGCGTCGATCCGCGTCTGCTGCTGGCACTGCTCGAATATCGCACCCACATGCTCAGCAACCCCACGCCGAGCGACGAGCAGAAAGATTCGCCGCTGGGCGCGCCTGCCTACGCCAACGGCATCGCGCGCAAAGGCTTGTATCTGCAACTATCGTGGGCAGCCGACCAGCTCAATTTCGGCTATTATGGCTGGAATCTGACCGGGCTAAACAGCGTCGAGTTCACCGACGGCACGCGCATCCTGTTCGCGCGCAGCCTCAACGCCGGGACGGTCGGCGTCCAGTATTTCCTCAGCATCAACGCGGATTACGCGACCTGGCAGCGCGATGTCGGCTCGAACGGCTTGTACCGCACCTACGCCCATTACTTTGGCGATCCGTTCCTCGGCGCGGTCGATCCGGTCGTGCCCAACGACGTTCAGCAGCCGGAACTGGTCTTCCCGTTTCCGCAGGGGCAGACCTGGTACTTCACGGGCGGTCCGCACGGCGGCTACGGCACGGGCAGCGCCTGGGCGGCGGTCGATTTCGCGCCGCCTGACGACCTGACGGATAAGACCAGCGCCTGCTACGTCTCGGATAACTTCGGCACGGCGGTCGCGCCCGGCGTGATCGCCCGCACCGCCGAGGGCACGGTCGTGCTCGACCTGGACGGCGACGGCGACGAAAGCACCGGCTGGACGATCCTCTACCTGCACATCGCCAGCAAGGATCGCGTGCAGGAGGGGACGGTCGTGAAGACGGGCGACAAAATCGGGCGACCGTCGTGCGAAGGCGGTGTTTCCAACGGCACGCACATGCACATCGCACGCCGCTACAACGGCGAGTGGATTCCGGTTTCGTGCGAGCAGTGCGCACCCGGCGTCGTGCGCCCGCCGCTGGTGCTGAGCGGCTGGACGTTCTACGGGCTGCCGGGGCAGGAATATCAGGGCGGGATGCTCAAGAGCGGGCAGCGCCGCGTCGCCGATCAGGGGCGCAACAACACCGACAATCAGGTGAGCTGGTGATGGTATAATACGCCGTTTGTTGGATTTTGAGAGTGTTCTGCAGATGATGTTTCGTCGTTGGATGAGTATCGCTATAGCGGCGGCGCTGGTAGGCGTCGCTCTGGTGAAAGCGCAGCCGGTCGTGCAGGTGCCGACCGAAACCCCGGCGCAGATCAACCTGTCTTCGGTCGACCAGCCGCCTGCGGTGCAGCAGAACGCGGGCGACGCGACGCCGACACGCACGCCGACTGCGCAGGGAATCGCGCTGCTGGAGGCGAAGGATTTCGCCAACGTGCGCTCGGAGCCGAGCACCAACTCGTCGCAGCTTGGCACGATCCGCGCGGGTGAGCAGTACAATGTGATCGGGCGTTACATTTCGTGGATTCAGTTCCAGTATCCATCATCGCCGACGGGGCGGGGTTGGGTCTACGGCGAGTTGGTCAACTTGATCGGCAACACCGACAACATCCCGGATATTGATCCCTATGCCTCCCAATCGAACGTGGACAGCGCAGCGGCGGGCGCGACCGCCACACAGAGTATCCTCACGCAGACGCCCGGCGGCGTGCTGACGGCGACGCAGATTTCGCAGCAGTTGGCTGCGCCCGGCGCAGCGCTGCCGACCGACTCCGGCACGCACGAGCCGCTGCCGACCTTCACCTATCCGCCGGGGATGGTTGCCGTCGCGCCGACGCCCGGCGCGCAGGTCAGCACCGTGTCGTCGGGAGAAGATCAGCCAGCAGCGCCGACGACCAACAGCGACAACCTGCCGCCGATTGCGCCTATCCTGATCCTGGGTGGGGTAGGGCTGCTCGGCTTGGTCATCAGCGCGCTGCGGCGGGGCTAGCGACAATCATCGGGCGCGACATGTCGTTCCAAATCAAAACGGGAGCATCACTGCTCCCGTTTTTGTCATCTTCTGAAGGTGAATGCTTTAGCTCAGCACCGTTTTAGTGGCTGCAACTGCTGCAACCCTCGCTTGCCTCGGCATCGTCCTTGGTGCGGAACGAATGCCCGCAGCCGCAGGTCGAAACCGCGTTCGGGTTTTCGATGCGGAAGCCGCCACCCATCAGGCTGTCCACGTAGTCAATCGTCGCGCCTTCGAGGTACATCAGGCTGGTGGGATCGACGATCAAGCGCACGCCGCCCTCCGGCTCGACCACTGCGTCGAAGTCACGAGGCTCCTGCTCAAATGCCATTCCGTACTGAAGCCCGGAGCAGCCCCCGCCCGAAACGAACACGCGCAGGGCGTAGCCGGGAATATTACGCTGCTCCAGCAGCGAGCGGATGATATTCACTGCCGCTGGCGTGACGGTCAGAACGGTTGCAACTTCGGTCGTTTCTTCTGTCGGAATCACATTGACAGCCATGAACACTCACTCTCCTGAACACTCCACCCAATTCATGCTGGATTCTAGCACGTTCGTCGGCAGGCGTCAATTTAAGAGACGGAGATCATCTTTATTGACGATGTTCCTCATGTGCCGGGATCAAATACGAGCAGGTCTCGTCGCCGTCGGGGACGTGGGTGATACGGCGCGGGACGACGCTGAGCAGCGACGCGACCAGCCGCATGTCGAGTTCGCACAGCATCGGGTTGTCCTCGCTGATGTGGTGGTACGGGCAGTTCGAGGTGAACAGCACGTAGCCGTCCGCGCACTGCTCCCAGCGCGCTTCGTAACCGCGCTCGGACAGGTATTCGACCGCCACGTCGAGCCGCTCGGCAATATTGCCCTCCGGCATGGAGGCGTCGTCCGCCATGTGATCCGCCACGCCTTCGAGGATGACGTTAACGCCCTCCGGCGGCAGGTGCTTCTGGAGTTCATCGAGCAGCCCTTCGGCGAGGCGCTGGTAATTGTTCGGGAAGTGGTCGTGCGCTTTCGCCGTCAGCGCGTAGACGTACTGGGGACGCCCCGGCGAGCTGCGCCGCTTTAATTCCGGCGAAGTGATCAGCTCTTCGTCCTGAAGCAGCTTGAGGTGATGCCGTACTGTCACCGCCGTGATGCTGCCCCGGCGCTGCTGCAATTCGGCAACAATGTCGTCGACTGTCGCCTGGTGGCGCCGCCTCAGTATTTCTAATATGGTGCGCCGAGTTTCCTGCATAATCGTGTCGATCCTAAATAAAACTTACTATCATCAGAAAAAAGTTTATCATCTTCGGGCGTTCTGGTCAATTTCACCCCGGCGTCGGGATGGTTGACGGCGGGTGATCGTTATGTTACGCTTGTGCGACTTCGCACGATGATCACCCCTCAGGAGTTGAAATTTTGCAGGAGCGTGTCGCCTTCCAGGGCATTCATGGGGCTTATTCTGAACAGGCGCTCAAGCAGCACTTCGACGCGGATTTCGTCGGGTATCCATGCCCGACGCTGACCGATCTGTTCGACGCGATCCAGTCGCGTCAGGTGCAGTACGGCATCCTCCCGGTCGAGAATGCACTCGCGGGGGCGGTCAATCAAGCCTACGAACTGCTGATGGACTCCGACCTGCGCATTCAGGCGGAGGTCATCCTGCACGTCCATCATGCCTTGATGGCGCCGCCGGGAGTGCCGCTGGAAGACATCAAGCGCGCGCGCTCGCACCCGCAGGCGCTGGCGCAGTGCGAGAAGTTCCTGCGCCGCTACAATATCGAGCCGGTGCCGTATTACGATACGGCGGGGTCGGCGCAAGACCTCGCCGCCGATCCGGGTGACGGTCACACTGCCGCACTTGCCAGCGAGCTTGCCGCCGAGCTGTATCATCTCGACATCCTCGAAAAGCAGGTCGAAGACGTGCCGTTCAACTACACGCGCTTCTTCATCCTGGGCGACGACGACCCGCCGCGCGGCGAGTTCAATAAAACGTCGATTGTTTTCGCCACGCGCAACCGCCCGGCGGCGCTCTACGAGTGCCTGGGCGAGTTCGCCACGCGCGGCTTGAACCTGACCAAGATCGAATCGCGCCCCCGGCGCAACCGCCCCTGGGAGCCGATCTTCTTTCTGGACGTGGAAGGACACTGGCAGGACACCAACTGCCAGGAAGCGCTGGCGCGCCTGTTGCAGCGCGCGTCGTTCGTCAAAATGCTGGGGTCGTATCCAGCCGTGAAGAATCAGTCAGTGGGGATATAGCGATGCAGAAAATCGGCGTAGCCGTGCTTGGCGGAACGGGAGCGGTGGGTCAGCGGTTCATTCAGCTTCTGGAAAATCATCCCTGGTTTCGCGTCGCTGAGGTGATCGGCTCGGATCGCAGCGCCGGGCATATCTACGGCGAGATCGTCCGCTGGGTGCTGGACGGCGAACCGCCCGCCTCGGTAGTCGATCTGCCCGTCAAGCCGCTTGACGCCAACTTCAACTCGCTGCTAATCTTCTCCGCGCTGCCCAAAGAGGCGGCGGAGGTGCGCGAACTCGAACTCGCCGCCGCCGGGCACATCGTCTGCACCAACGCCTCGGCGCACCGCATGGAAGAAGACGTGCCGCTGCTGCTGCCCGAAGTCAACTCCGAGCATATCGGCTTGATCGACGTGCAGCGGCGCAGGCGCGGCTGGTCGGGCGCGCTGGTCGCCAACTCCAACTGCACGGCGATGCCCGTCACGATGTCGCTGGCGCCGCTCGTGCCTTTCGGCATCCGCAAGGTGATGGTCGTCAGTATGCAGGCGATCAGCGGGGCGGGCTATCCCGGCGTGCCGTCGCTCGACATCATCGATAACGTCGTGCCGTACATCGGTAACGAGGAAGACAAGCTGGTCGAAGAGCCGCAGAAGATGCTCGGTCGCTTCAACGGCGAAACGGTCGATATTCTCGATGCCGTGATCAGTCCATCATGCAACCGCGTCGCCGTGATCGACGGGCATACGGTCAACATCTCGGTCGAACTCGCCGAGCAGCCCCGCCACGAGGACGTGATCGCCGCCTGGAACAACTATCGGGGTGCGTCGCCCGTTCCGTCGCTGCCGAGCGCGCCGGAGCAGCCGACGCGCTACCTGACGCAGCAGGATCGCCCGCAGCCGCGCCGGGATCGCCACGCGGGACACGGCATGACGACCTCCATCGGTCGGCTGCGTCCGTGCCCGGTGCTGGGCTACAAATTCGTCGCGCTTTCGCACAACACCATACGCGGCGCGGCGGGCGGCAGCATCCTCAACGCGGAACTGCTGGCGGTGCGGGGTTATCTGGGCGATTTCCACCCGGACACGTCGCGCGCGCTCGAAGCTTTAGCAAACTCCTAACACAAACCGCCGTAGCCGATGCGCGCGCGCGGGGTTTTTACGAATGATTGCAACGTCTCGGAGGCATATGAATGAAGGTTTTTATCGCCGGGATTGATGGCTATCTGGGATGGATGCTGGCGCAGCATCTCACGGCGCGCGGTCACGAGGTCGCCGGAAACGACCTGTTCCTGCGTCGCCAGTGGGTCGATGAAGTCGGCAGCCAGAGCGCGATCCCGATTTACAGCATGGAGGAACGCTTGCAGGCGTTTCGCCAGCATTTTGGCAAAGACCTGATCTTCCGCGAAGGCAGCCTGCTCGATTATTCTTTCCTGCGCGGCTTTCTGGAAGATTTCCAGCCGGACGCGATTGTTCACCTCGGCGAAATGCCGTCCGCGCCGTATTCGATGATCGATCAGGCGCACGCTGCCTTCACGCAGCAGAACAACGTGATCGGCAGCCTGAACGTCTTGTGGGCGATGCGCGAAGTCTGCCCGAAGGCGCATCTGGTCAAGCTCGGCACGATGGGCGAATACGGCACGCCCAACGTCGATATTCCCGAAGGCGTCTTCGAAGTCGAGTTTCGCGGGCGCAAGGACGTGCTGCCGTTCCCGCGCCAGCCGGGCAGCTTCTACCACCTGACCAAAGTCCACGACACGCACAATACTATCTTCGCCTGCAAAATCTGGGGGCTGAGCGCGACCGACATCATGCAGGGCGTGGTCTTCGGCACGCGCATCGACGCGATGGGCGACGACCCCGACCCGCGCCTGCGCAGCCGTCTGGATTTCGACCAGTGCTTCGGCACGGCGGTCAACCGTTTCTGCTGCCAGGCGGTCATCGGGCATCCGCTCACGCTCTACGGCAGGGGCGGGCAGACGCGCGGCTATCTCCCGCTGCGCGATTCGATGCAGTGCCTGACGATTGCCGTCGAGAACCCGCCGCAGCCCGGCGAGTACCGCGTCTTCAACCAGTTCGAGGAATGCTACACGGTTGACGAACTGGCGCACAAAGTCCGCGAGGCGGCGTCGGCGGTGGGGCTGCAAGTTGAAATCGAGCATTTCGACAACCCGCGCATCGAAAAAGAGGAACATTACTACAACCCGGATCGCCAGCATTTGATCGATCTCGGCTACAAACCGACGCACGACGTGGTCGCCGAGATGCGCATCATGCTCAAAGACCTGCTGGAGCACAAGGAGCGTATTCGCGCGCGGCGTGACATCCTGATCCCGGACATCCGCTGGGACGGCACGCGCCGCCGCTCCCATTTGCTCGATCCACAAACTGCTGCGGTCAATTCCTAGCGCGGTCACCATCTGGGTAGACAGGCGCGGGGCAGATCGACCGCTCCGCGCTTTTGATTTGTATGGACTGAGGAAATAGATGACAGCGTTCGCCCGGCACATCGAAGTCGACGGCGGTCACAACGTCCGCGATCTCGGCGGCTATCCGACCGAAGACGGTCGCGTCACGCGCTGGCACACGCTCGTCCGGTCGGGCAGCCTCGACCGGATGACGCCCGCCGGGGAGCAGACGCTGGTCGACTACGGCATCACGACGATCATCGACCTGCGCGACGCGACGGAAGTGCGGCAGCATCCTGACACGTGCGCGGACTCCGCCGTCATGCGCTATCGCCATCTGCCGCTGTCGCCGGAGGGTTTTGCCGTGCGCGCTGAGTATGCCCGGCTGGACGGACTTTACGCGCAATACCTGAGCGAGTGCGGGGCGAACATCGGCGCGATCATCGCGGCGGTCGCGGAAAGCGCGCCGGGCATCCTGTTCCACTGTCACGTTGGGAAAGACCGCACGGGCATGATCGCGGCGCTGCTGCTGGGCGCGGTCGGCGTGCCTGATGGGGTCATCGCCGAGGACTACGCCCTGACCAGCCGCCGCATCACGGCGCTGGTGGCGGAATGGCGCGGCTACGCCGAACAGAACGGTCACGACCTGCGCAAGTTCGAGCGCGATGCCGCCTCGGACGCCGCGATCATGCTGGACGCGCTCGGCGCGCTCAGGAAGCAGTACGGCAGCATCACGGATTATCTGCGCGCCTGCGGTGTCACCGACTCGCAGTTGGCGCGCCTGGATGTGCTCTTGATAGAGCAGGGGGATCGAACATGATTCAATATCTGAAGCTGCAAGACCTGTCGCAAGACGATCTTGCTCGTCTGATGCGTCGGGCGGAAAAAGACATCAGCGATCTGCTGCCGCTGGCGCAGGAAATGATCGGGCGCGTGCGCGCCGAAGGCGACGCGGCGCTGGTCGACTACACGCGCAAGCTCGACGCCAAAGACTTCGAGGCGTCGATGCTGCGGGCGTCGCCGGAAGATTTCGCGGCGGCGCGCAGTGCGGTCGGCGCGGACGTGATCGCCGCCATCGAAGCCGCCCACGAGAATATCCTGCATTTCCACAGCGAGCAGATGCCAGAGTCGATGTGGTTCACGCAGGTGCAGCCGGGCATTCTGGCGGGCGAGAAGGTGACGCCCATCGCCAGCGCGGGGCTGTACGTACCGCGCAGCAAAGGCTCGTTCCCGTCGGTGATGCTGATGCTGGCGACCCCGGCGAAGGTCGCGGGCGTGCCGCGCATCGTCGTGGTGACGCCGCCGACGCCGGACGGCAAAGCGGATGCCGCCACGCTGGTCGCGGCGGAAGTCTGCGGCATCGACGAAGTCTATGCGGTTGGCGGGATTCAGGCGGTCGCCGCGCTGGCTTACGGCACCGATACCGTCCCGAAGGTCGCCAAGATAATCGGACCCGGCAACAGCTACGTTTCGGCAGCCAAGCGCGTGCTGTTCGGGACGGTTGACATCGGCTTGCCCGCCGGACCGAGCGAGTCGATCATCCTGTGCGACGAGAACGTCGATCCGCGCCTCGCCGCGCTTGACCTGCTGGTCGAAGCCGAGCACGGTCCCGATTCGGCGGCGATTCTGGTGACGCACAGCGAAGCCGTCGCCCAACAGGCGCTCGACCTGCTGCCTGGCTACATCGCCGAGCTGCCCGAATGGCGGCGCGCGTTCGTCAACAACGTGCTGAGCAATTACGGCGGCGTGCTGCTTACTGCCAGCCTGGAGGAGTCGATCCAGTTCGTCAACGACTACGCGCCGGAGCACCTCGAAGTCCAGACCGCCGAGCCGTTCGTCACGCTGCAACAAATTCGCAACGCGGGCGAAATCCTGCTGGGGCACTACACGCCGATCCCGACCGCCAATTACTGCCTGGGCTTGAACGCCATCCTGCCAACCGGCGGCTTCGCGCGCAGCTTCTCGTCGGTGAGCGTGTGGGATTTCCTCAAGCGCAGCGGCATCGGTTACCTGTCGCGCGAAGGCTACGAGCGCTTGCAGGGCACGACGACGACGCTGGCGGATTACGAGGGCTTCCCAGCGCACGCGCTGGCGATTCGCAAGCGCAACGAGATTCTCGGTATTGGGTGAATAGGGGAGGGGCGGGTCTCAGACCCGCCCCTACGAGTGTTGGCTATGATGGATACGCTTCAGCGCGTGCAGGCGCTCCAGTTCAGCGACAAGCCAGCGGCAGAGGCGCTGCTGCTGGCGTTTCTGCGCGCCAGCTACCCGTTCGACGCGGTGTCGGTGGAACTGCGCCCGCTGGCGGTGTCGCTCAATTCGTTCAACGGCTTCATGACTCTGGCGGACGGCACGCGCCTGTTCTTCAAGACCCACATCGAGTCCGACGGCGTGATCGACGAGTATTATCACGCGGCGCTGCTGGCGGAGGCGGGCTATCCGGTGCTACAGCCCGTTTACACCTCGAATGAGTCGGGCAGGCAGCTTCTGGTCTACGAGGTCATCCGCGATCCGTCGGTGTTCGACCTGGCATGGGCGATTGAGACCGGGGCAAGCGCGCGCCTGCCCGAACTGACGGCGGCGCAGCACGCGGCGGACGATCTGCTCCTACAGATTTACCGGAACACCCTCGAATGGCAGCCCGCGCCGGATGCTGCCGCCGCGCCCATCCACCAGTTGTTCTATCATCGACTGACGGGCGGGCGGCTGGCGCGCTTCTACGACGGCACGGCGGTCACGCTGCCGGGCGGCGTCGAGCCGATGCAGGCGGTGCGCCGCGCGCGCTGGATCATCAACGGTCAGGAATATGACGTCAAACATCGACCAGTTGATCGAGCAGGCGATCAAGCTGCTGCGTCCTGAGCAAGCGGGCGCATCGGTCATCGGGCACGGCGACGCGCACAACGGCAACGTGTTTTTCCGCGAAGATGCGCCGCTGACGTACTTCGATCCGGCGTTTGCGGGGCGACATTCGCCGCTGCTCGACCTGACCAAGCCGCTCTTTCACAACGTCTTCGCCATGTGGATGTACTTCCCGCAGGAGAAAGCAGCGCAGACGCGCATCACGCTGCGGCGCGAAGGGGATGTCTGGCGCGTCGAGCACGATTACGCACTGCCTCCTATCCGGCAGATGTTCCTGCGCAGCAAGGTCGAGCGCGTGCTAATGCCGATGCTGCAAACGCTTCAGGCACGCGGCTGGCTGGCGCCGGACTGGCGGGCGTATCTGAAGGCTGCGCTGTTCTGCTGCCCGTTTCTGACCATGAACCTGACCGACCCCGCGAAGTTTCCGCCGGAGATCAGTCTGCTGGGGCTGGCGATGGCGGTCGAGATGGGCGCGGAAAGCCGGAGGCAGCGCAGCCTGATCGACCGGACGCTGGACGAAGTGGAAGCCGCGCTGCACTGACGAAAACAAGGGCGCAGCGCGCTGCGCCCCTACAAGGACTACACGCTCGCCAGTGTTTCCTGTAAATGTGCGAAGGTCGGCGATTCTGCGAGGAAGACGTAGCGCACCGGCACGACGATGCACTGCGTCCCGCCGATCTGGCGCAGATATTCGACTGCTTTGAGCAGATCGTCGTTCGAGATGATGATCGTGACCGTGTGCCAGCCGCTCTCGACGCCGTGAATCGGCGCGACGGTTGGACCCTGCAAGCCGCGCGTGATCGGGTTCGCGGCGATCTGGCGGGCGATTTCCTCGACGCTTTCGCCGTGAATGTTGACCGTCACCTGCGAGAAGCCGTGCCCGCGCAGCGCGCCGTCGATGTGTTCGAGCATCATGCGCGCCGCTTCCAGCGTCGCCGGGTGGTCGCGCAGCGCCTGACGATTGCCGACCAGACACGCCTGCAATTCGACGATCACGCCGTCGGGCAGCGCCTTGAGGTGGTTCTCGCGCAGGGTCGTCCCGGTCTGCACCAGGTCGATGATGATGTCGGCGTAGCCAATCGTCGGGGCGGCTTCAATCGCGCCTTCCGCGTTGACCAGCGTGAAGTGGTGGATGCCCTGATCGTGCAGAAACTGGCGCGCCAGATTGGAATAGACGGTCGCCACACGCAGGTTGCGCCGCTTGTACTCGCGGAAATCGAGCGCCACTTCGGTCAGGTCGATCATGGTCTCGACATCGACCCAGCTTTCGGGGACGGCGACCAGCAGCTTGCAGTAGCCGTAGCGCAGGTCGTCGTGAATGACGACCAGATCGTCGTGCGGATGCTCACGCACCACGTCCAACCCGGTGATGCCTAGCTGCGCCGTGCCGTCAGAAACCTTGTAGACGACATCGGTGACGCGCTGAAAGAGGACATCGACGCAGGGCAGGGCGGGCATCGAGCCGGTGTACTGGCGCGGATTGGGTTTGTCGACGCGCAAGCCGCAGTCCTGCAGAAAGCTGGTGGTCGGCTCGGCAATGGCGCCCTTGCTGGGCAGCGCCAGGGTGACGCGCTCACTGATCATCGCGCTGCCTCCCAGCCGAGCATGAACTCGTCAAGGTTCGCATAGTCATGACCGGAATGACTGTAATTTCCCATCCGATTGAACAACAAAAACTACTCCATCAAAAGGAGTATCCTCCTCAAGCAAAACCACTATCCAGCCTGCCTCACGCAGCATCTCCGCCCAATGAATAGCAGCCGGATAAGTCGCCAACGAACCCCGAATCGCAATTTCCGCGAGAGAAGGGGATTCCAGAGCCGGAAGCACAGTCAACAGTTGATCGACGTAGTAGGCGAAACCCACCGCCGGAACATCTCGATGCCCACCGATCAGGCGCGTCAGCTCGTCGTAGCGACCGCCTCCTCCCAGATGACAGCCATCCGACCACAACTCGAAGACGATACCTGTGTAATAGTCCCAGGTACGCGCCAGTGCAGGCTGAATCTGGATACAGCGCGCCGGAATACCATAGGCGTCGAGCAGCGCAACCACAGCGCGCCACTGATCAAGCACCTGGCGCGCTTCAGCATCTTCGGGCGCGATCATCGCCTGTATCTGAGCAAACGCCTCGTCGGGCGGAGCAGCGATGGCGCTCCATGCTTCGAGGAAATCGAGCGCCGCCACCACCTGCTCGCGTTCTGTCGCTCGCTGACGCTTGTGCAGCAGCCTGCGCACAATGTCGTGGCGAGTACGCCCACCCATCGTGCCGCCGCGCTGCGTCGCATCAAGCAGGACATCCAGCATCTGCTGCGTGCTGAGTTCGGAAACCACTTCCGCACCCACTTCATCCTGCCCACTCTTGCCAAGCAGCAGTTTATCAAGCTGCTCCAGCACATACGCCTTGCCGGACTGCCTGAGCGCGGGAAGCTGATGGAGCAGAAAGCGCTGCGTCCGGTCGTCAAGCTGGAAACGCTCCAATAGAAGGCGCATCAACTGCGCGTGTCCGATCACAACTGTCCAGCCATCCAGCCCGCATTCGGCAGCGCCGTTGACCGCCATCGCAATGATCTCGGCGTCAGCAGCCGCGCCACCCTGACCGATCAACTCCGCGCCAATGCTGAAGCGCTGATATTCACCAGAGGTCTCCTCGAAGACCGGTCCGCCGAACTGCCAGCGCACGACGGGCTGCTGCTCTGCCGGGAACTGCGTATTGTAGGCGTGCGCTGCCAGCGCGGTGAATTCCGGGCGCAGCGCAAGCTGATGCCCCAGCCGCTCG
The DNA here is from genome assembly GCA_963760975.1 of uncultured Chloroflexia bacterium. GTDB lineage: Bacteria > Chloroflexota > Anaerolineae > Aggregatilineales > Phototrophicaceae > Flexifilum. Next base: position 610,347 of record CAVXEZ010000013.1, read on the forward strand.
AATGTGAACAGTCGATGGATGATCTGGTCGCCCGCTTTGGTGAGGAAAAGCTCCGCTGGCTGAATAATGGGCGCGTCGATTTTTTCGTAGCCGTAGCGTGTCATGAACCGCTCAAGACGGCTGGCAAGCAAATTTAGCGTTTGATCCTGCACGTTACCGATGTCCTCAGGCATGGAAATATCGCATCATGATAACGTGCTTTCCGGCTGACGCAATGGTCGGCTGCGGCAATTTCGCTCAGCGATAGTCACCGCTGCTGTAGACGTAGACCGCTGCGCCTGTGTCATTGGGGACAGTGAAGTCCATCTCCGAGGCTGCCCAGTTATAAAGCCAGTTCGCATCGGTGATCGACATATTGACGCAGCCGTGACTGTGCCGATAGCCGAAGCCATCATGCCAGTACGTCCCGTGCAAGCCGATGTCGTGGTCGAAGTACATCGTCCAGGGGACTTCCTGAAGATAGTAGAAATCGGGGTTGCCTTCTGCGCCGTGCATAAGCGTGCGCGGATAGCGCACGTAGACATGGAACAAGCCCTCGTTGGTGGGCCAGTCGGACAGACCGGAGGAAACGAGCGTCGCAAAAACGGGCGTGCTGCCTTCGTAGGCAATCGCCACCTGCTCGTACAGATCGACGCTGACCCACTTGTCGGTATCAATGCCGACGGAGCGATCCACCGGCAGCACTCTGGCGACCTTGCGCTGCTCAACCCATTGATCGACGCCGACCTGATACCAGTTCCAGCCGTCGACCTCGACGGTCGCATAGATGTTGACGAGACCATAGCGGTAGAGACGCCCGGAGCTATCCAACGGCTCGCCACCGGGCGTAGCGCTGGTCACAACGGTGTCGAGTACCCAGGCAATCGGGTAGGGGAGGTCAGCCGGAAGCAGCGCACCGCCGAAGCGCGACGGCTGCGCCGCTTGCAGCTCATCTGACTGCACCCAACGCCCGTCATCGATCTCCGTCCAGCCATCAACTGAGTTCTTGACCGTGATGTACGCGAAACCCTGATCGAGGTGATCGACCACGCTGCCGTTAGGCGCGTCGTAGATGTCGACAGCGTCCAGCACCTTATCGTAGACGCGGTCGTAGAGCAGCGCATCGTCGGGAGAAAGCTGCTGGACGACCGGCTTGGGGTAGGCGAGAATCTCCGCGTCAGGGACACCGGCGCAGGCGTCGCCACACGAGCTATCGGCATGAACGGTGAACGTCAGCAGCAGCGTGAATACCAGTCCAACGACGAACAGCAGCCGACCGCGCATGGGCGTTGCTTCCTCAAATGTGTGGATGCGATGCCCTAGTTATAACAGCATTGGAGCGTTCGCTTCAACAGCGGCGACCCTACGCTCACGCGCCGATCACCCAATTCGCGGAAGTTTACGGCACAAATTTCGTTTTTTGCCTATACTTAATAAGACATCGTAAGCTACTTTCAGCGACCGTGTACTGTCGCACGGGGGGAGCACTATGAAACACAAACTGATGATCTTGTTCCTGCTCGTCATCCTGACGCTGGGTTCCGTCTGGCAGTTCGCCGCCGCAGCGGGGACTGGGCAGCTTGCCATTCCGCGGCTGGTCGTGAACACCAGCTTCCTGAACGTCCGCACGGGCGATGGTCCGCAGTACTCGGTGATTATGGTCGTCCCCGGTGGGACGGAACTCCCAGTACTGGGCACCAACGGCGACAATTCCTGGTATCTGGTCACGAGTTCAGCCGGGGCAGGGTGGGTAGACGTTTCGTTCACCCTTCCGCGCGGCGATTTCCGCAACGTCCCTGAGCTATCGCCGACGGTAGGCGTCGAACCGATGGCGCAGACGCCGCTGAGCATCGGTCTGTACTCCGCTCAGGCAGCCGCAGCCGCCTCGCAGTCGGTCGGCGCGCCGATCCCGGCGCTCCAGGTGCCGCACGTGATCGTCAACACTCACGCGCTGAACATCCGCACGGGTCCCAATGCCGCCTTCGAGGTGCTTTTCACCGTCTACGGCGGCGCGTCGCTGGACGTGATCGGCGTAACTTCCGATAATGCCTGGTTTGAAGTGAGCGGCAGCTTCGGGCAGGGCTGGGTCGCCAGCGATTTCGTGATTTTCCGAGGCACTTTCTCCAACGTGCCGGTGATTGAGAACGCTTATTAGCCTGATTGCGTTGTAACAATGAAGGTTGGTCAACAATCCATGCGCATTGTCTATGTTGAGGATAACCTCGCCAATGTCGCGCTGATCGAGCGAATTTGCCACATGAACAGCGACCAACTGGTCACGTTCACCGAGGCTGAATCGGCACTGGCGGAGATTGGTCCTGGCTCGGCAGACTTGATTTTGATGGACTTAAATCTGGGGAACCGCAGCATGGATGGCTTGCGCCTGACCCGGATGCTTCGGCAGAAGGGGGTCAGCGAGCCGATCATTGCGATCACCGCTTACGACACAATGGGCTATGCCGACCAGTATGCCGCAGCGGGCTGCAATGATTACGTGCGCAAACCCGTCTCGATTCGGGGGATGCTCAACCTGATCAACGACTACCGCTGATCAACCGCTTCGTTCATCCACAAGGCTCGAAGGGGCATGGCAAATCGTCATGCCCCTGGTTGAGTCAACATCCCGTGATGAAACCTACAATCGAATGGGCTGTACGCTTCCGGCGGTAAGTTCGGTCAGCGCGGCGCTGAAGCCGTCGATAGCATCAACCGGAAATGTAGCGACGATGGTCACGTCGGCGGCGAAGCTCTCGTCGTCAATCGTTCCTTCGTGCTGCGCGATCAAGCGCTTGACCTGCTCGAAGTGATGGTAGGAGATTTCGATGCCGAGCGTGGCTTTCTCGATCTTGCGCTCGGTGGGCAGCGCTTCCAGCCCGGCGCGAGCGGCATCCCCGTAGGCGCGCACCAGCCCGCCCGTGCCAAGTTTCGTCCCGCCGAAATAGCGCGTGACCACCACGATCACGTCGCCTATGCCGGAGCCGCGCAGCACCGCCAGCACCGGGGGACCCGACGTGCCGGACGGTTCGCCGTCATCGCTCATGCCCTCGATTACCGAATTGCCGAAGCCGACGCGGTAGGCGTAGACGTGATGGGTCGCGTCGGACATTTCCGCGCGCACGGCGGCAAGGAAGGCTTTCGCCTCGTCCACGCTGTCGACGCGCCCGATGGTCGTGATGAAGCGCGAATTGGAGACCGCCGTCGTCACCCGGCACTGCTGCGCCGGGATCAAATACCCGTCGCTCATGCCGGATCGGGATTGGAGGCGACGAAGACGCGAAAAACGGGCGGCTGGATGTCGAGGTGCTGCTGGTTCTTGTCCAGCCGCAGCAGCCGCTTCTGCACCAGCATCGTCACTGCCTGCTCAGTCTCCGCGCTGACGTTGTAGGGCGTCAGGCGGGCGACGGCTTTGAGGACGTACTGCTCGGAGCGGTTGAGGCTCGTCCAGATCGTCTTACATTCATTCCGCACGGCGTTGCGAGCCGCCAGCGCTTCAGCTAGCGCGTCGGTCGTGTCGATCTGCGCCAGATTGCCAAGGTCTTCCAGCGAGGCGAAGCCCGCGCGCAGCAGTCCGGCGTAGCGACCGGTCGCATCAAGCAGCATTTCCTTCACCGCGTCGGGATAGCTTTTCTGGCGGCGGCTCGCCAGCTCGTCGAGCATCTTGCGGGCGTCCTTATCGTTGTAAGGACCCACGTAGTAGACGTTATCGTTGAATAGCTCGGCGAACGGCTCGATGTCCAGCGCAGAGATTTCGAAGCGCTCGATCAGCGTGGGCAGCGGCGAGCGCGTGAAAGTCAGGTAGACCAGATTGCGCTTGTTGGCGTCGCGGATGCCGCGCAGCGTCTGGTAGAACTTGATCGGCAGCACGCGCAGCATTTCGTCGAACTCGTCGAACAGGAAGGCGATTTTGTAGCCCTGCCGCATGAAGAACTGCAAGCCGACCTCGAAATAACGCAGCGCCATGTAGGTGTAGAGCGGATTGGTGCCGTTTTGCAGGGCGAGATAAGTCTCGTAGAAGCGGTTGCCTTCGTTCTCCGAGAGCATGTCGAAGGGATAAAACGCCAGAAACAGGCGGTGCATCATCAATTCGTAGCCCGCCCAGCAGCGCATCGCGTCGTCGGCGTCGGCGGGCAGCGGACCGAGCATGTTAGCGTCGATGATGATCGTCTTAAGCTTCTTCCCGGCTTCGCCAAGATAATGCGCGTGGACGTTGGGATCGGACAGGTGTTGGAGCAGGTTGGACTTGCCCACGCTGCCGATGCCCACCAGCGAGCAGGAAGTCGCGCCGCCGATGTGCTTCATGATCAGTTCGACTTCTTCTTTGCGGAAGTCGATGTCGTATTGCCGGGTCGGATTCATGGGCAGCCCGCCTGTTTAGCGTATCCGAAGCATTGTCAAATTCTACCACAGGTGAGAGAATACACCGGATACAACCCGAACTCGTTGACAAGAACTGAAGATATGCAGCCGGAACGCCGGAATTTCAAATACCTTGACCTGATCATGGCGCTGTTCGTGACCGATCTGCTGCTCAGCAACGTCCTGAGCAGTGCCAAGCTGATCGACCTTGGCGTCAGCATCGGACCGATCGCGCTCGCCTTCGACGCAGGCACGCTGATCTTCCCGCTCGATTACATCTTCAACGACATTCTGACTGAAGTCTACGGTTACCGCCGCTCGCGCCGCGTGATCTGGACGGGTTTCGGGGCGATGGCGCTGTTCGCCTTCTTCGTCTGGCTGGCGGGCGTGCTGCCCGGCGAAGCGACCTGGGCGCAGAGCGTCGGGCAGAACGCCTACAATGCCGTGCTCGGCGGCGTCAGCGGGCTTGCCATCGCCAGCCTGACCGCGTACTTCGTCGGCGAGTTCAGCAACAGCTACGTGCTGGCGCGCATGAAAATCTGGACGAGCGGGCGCTGGGTGTGGACACGCACCATCGGCAGCACGCTGGTGGGGGAGGGCGTCGATTCGATCACCTTCATCACGATTGCGACGGCGCTCGGCGTCTTCCCGCCGGAACTGCTTCTCTCACTGATCGTCACCAACTACATCCTCAAGGTCGGCATCGAGGTGATCATGACGCCGATCACGCTGCGGGTCATTCGCTGGCTCAAGCGCGCCGAGAGCGAAGACTACTACGACTACAACACCGACTTCAACCCGTTCCGCATGGATGCTTGATTAACGCCAGCGGTTGATCTCGTCGCGCAGCCGCCGCGCTTCCGCAGCGGGATCATCCGAGAAGATCACCGAGCGCGCCGCGTTGATGATCAAGCCCTTGCGCTGCGCGTTCAGCCCGGCTGTGACGACCTGTTCGATGCTGCCGCCCTGCGCGCCAACTCCCGGCACGAGGATGGTCATGTCGCCGACCACCGCGCGCACCTGCCGCAGCTCGTCGGGGTAAGTTGCGCCGACCACCAGCATACAATTGGCGTTATCGTTCCAGCGTGACGCGACCGTCTCCGCGACGACTTGCCACAGCGCCTTATCTTCGATGCACAAATCCTGTAATTCGCCCGCGCCGGGGTTGGACGTGCGGCACAGAGTACGATGCAGCCCTTATCCTGCCGCTCCAGAAACGGCTGAAGCGCCTCTTTGCCGAGATAGGGGTGGAGCGTCACGGCGTCGAAACCGAGCCAATCAAAAATCTCGCGGACGTAGCCGATGTTGGTCGAAGCGACATCGGCGCGCTTGGCATCGCAGATCGTGAAGATGTCCGGGTGATGCTCGCTGCAGGTAATCAAGCGTCAACTTCAATTCGTGCAAGCCCTGATCGCCGCGTGCCTCGTAGAAGGCGATGTTCGGCTTGTAGGCGGCGACAAAGGCGTGCGTCTGCTCGATGATCCAACGGTTGAAGGCGAACTGTGGCTCAGCCTCAGCGCGGAAACGCGGCGGGAGATGTTCGAAGTCGCTGTCCAGCCCGACGCTGAGCAGGGAATTGACAGCGTCGGCACGGCGGTCGTATTTCTCGATGATCGGCATCGGGTTCATCCTCTGATTTGCTGCTGCCAGTTTTTCACGACCGCGACCTCGTCGGCGGTCAGATAGCCAGTTTGCTGCGCGGCGGCGAGTACGTCGTCAAGCGTGGTCAGCGTCAATAATGGGACATCCGCTGCCGCGAAAGCTTCGGCTGCTTGTGGGAAGCCGTAGCTGAAGATCGCCATACAGCAGACCACCTGCGCCCCTTCGTCGCGTAGCGCCTCGACGCCGGACAGGCTGCTGCCGCCAGTCGTGATCAGGTCTTCGATCAGCAGCACGCGCTTGCCAGAGACCTCGCCGCCTTCGACGCGCCGCTTCATGCCGTGTTCTTTCGGCTGCTTGCGCACGAACACCGACGGGCGGTGCAGACGATAGGCGAGCGCGGCGCTGTGCGGGATGCCGCCCGTCTCGATCCCGGCGATCACGTCGTATTCGAGCTTCTGCGCGATCAGCGTGTGCCAGAACGAGTCGATCACCAGATGCCACGCCTGTGATTCATAAGGCAGGCGGCGGTTGTCTACGTAGATCGGCGAGACGATACCGGACTTGAAGGTGACGGGCGCATCCGGCGTGAACACGACCGCTTTGATTTGCAGCAGCGCCCGCGCGACCTCCTGTTGTGGGTCATCCATGCACACTTTCCTGTTCGATGAGCGCCGCTGCCAGCGGACCCCGATAAACCAGCGCCGACCAGTACTGCATCGCCTTGACGCCGTGCTGCGCAAACGCCCGGTAAGTTTGACCATCCTGCACGCCGCCGCAGCCGATCACGTCGAGCGCGTAGCCCTGCCGCGCGATTTCCTCGCTCAGCAGCGCCGCCGCGCGCACGGCATGGCTGTGTAGATAGCCGCCACCCATGCCCGCCGTCGTGCCGTCTGGCGCAAGCGCAGCAAGCGTGTTGGTGGCGATCACGGCGCGCACGCCCGTTTCGGCGAAGGCGCGCAGCAGCGCGCGATACTGCTCGTCGGCGAGGTCAGGGCTTATTTTAACCCAGAGCGGCACATCATGCGGCTGCAAATAGCGCGTGGCTGCCGCGCACAGGTCGCGGGCGCGCGCTTCGGTCTGGTGGCTGCCGGGGTCGTCTTCGGTGTTCGGGCAGCTCAGATTAAGCGTGAACCACGAGGGGCGAACGTCCCGCTCGACGAACGCCGCCAGAGCTTCGAGTACCTCACGACATTCCTGTTCGGGGTCGCTGATGCCGGGGCTGACGGCGATGTTGATACCGAAGACAGGCGGCAGCCGGTCGCGGCGCAGTGCGAGAAACTCGGCGGCGGCGCGCGCACCGGGGTTCTTCAATCCGACGCGGTTCTGGGTCGAGCGAGTCGTCTCGTCGCGCCAGAGCACGACGCCGGGATTGCCGAGGCGTGGGCAGCGTGTGAACGAGCCGAATTCGACCGCGCCGACCAGCAGCGGCATACTGCGCCAGCCGGGCATGATGTTCCGCTGCGCCGCGCTCAGCGCCTCGTCTTCGCTGGCGAAGCCTTCGCCCTTGACGAACCCGGCGGCGAGCATCAACGGGCGCGCCAACCGAACGCCGCCCACTTCGACGGGCGATTCTGCGAAGGCAAGCGCGTGCGCCCACCTGAGCAAAACGTGGGCGGCGGAATGATCGTCCAGCCACGCCAGCAGCCGCAGGATGCGCTCGTGCGATTGCTGTGCCGAGCCGCGAAACAGCAGCGGACGAACGATGCGCTCATAGATCAGGCGGTAGAGCGCGAGAAAGGCGCTGCGCATTAGGCGACAACCTGTGCTTGCACCACGTCGCGCCCGAAACCCTGGGCGACGAGGACGTTTTCGCCATCGTAGACCTGCACGCCGCGAATCCACACGCCGACCACGCGACCGGGCACGCGCATCCCCTCGAAGGGCGACCAGCCGCACAGCGTATGCAGGTGAGCGCGGTCGATCACGTAGTGCGCGTCGGTGTCGACCAGCGTGTAGGTTTCGGCGTCCGGGTGCAGCCCGAAAATTCGCTGCGGGTTGAGCGCAACCAGCTCGATCAAGCGCTCGTATGTAAGGCGGCCTTCCTCGACGGCGCGGCAGAGCAGGGGAAGCGTCGTCTCCAAGCCGGGGACGCCGTAGGGTGGGGTAGGGGACTGTTTTTCTGCCAGCGTGTGCGGCGCGTGATCCAACTCGACGACATCGACCACACCGTCGGCAATGGCTGCCCACAGCGCGTCACGGTCGGCGGGCGTCTTGAGTGTCGGCTTCATCAAACCGAGTGCGCCGAGTACAGGAAGGTCGTTTTCAGTTAAATACAGGTGATGAGGGGTCACGCCGACACTGATCGGCAGCCCCTCGCCCTTCGCCGCGCGCAGCAGATCGATTTCGTAGTGGGTGCTGATGTGGCAAAAATGCGTGAACCTGCGGTAGCGCCGCACCAGTTGCAGGATGTCCGCGACCGTTTCGCCCTCGGCGTGGACGGCAATCGGCTTGCCGCACGTCCAGGCGCGGTAATGCTGTTCGCGCAGGCTCTGATCCTCGATCAAGAGTGTGCCGGTGGTGGCGTTGTTGTAGATTTTGAGACCGCACACGTCCGCGCCGACTCCGGCATATTCCGCCTGATTGCCGTCCTGCGACGCGCCGAAGTACAGCCCCCAGTCGCAGACCGCCTGCCGCGCCATTGCCACGCGCTTGAGGTCGAGCGCGGCACGGCTGATGGTGGGCGGAGGCGTATTGGGCATGTCCAGAATCGCCCAGTAGCCCCCGGCGAGCGCGGCGGCGGTTTCGCTGGCAAACGTGCCTTTGTGCGACCAGTCAAGGTCGCGCAGATGCACGTGCGGATCGACCATGCCCGGTATGCGCAGGATCATGGCGCGCCGAGCACCTTGGAGACCAGCGCCATACGGACGAACATGCCGTTCTCCATCTGGCGGAAGTAGACGCTGCGCGGGTCGGCGTCGAGAATGTCGTGATCGGCGGGCGTGCCCATCTCGTGACGGCGCGGCAGCGGGTGCATCAAAATCGCATCCGATTTCGCCCCGGCGAACAACTCCGGCGTCATGATGAAGCGGTCGGCAATCGCTTCGTAATCCGCCGGGTCGCTGAAGCGCTCCTGCTGGATGCGCGTCCAGTAGATCACGTCGCTCTGTCCCAGAACCTCGTGCAAATCCTCGGTCTCGTACACGTCGATGCCGCGCACCTTCAGGAATTCGAGGATTTCCGGCGGCATGGAGAGCGACGGCGGCGAGACGAAATACAGCGACGTGCCCTGCGCCTCGTAGAGCGCGATCAGCTTGGAGAGCGAGTGAACGGTGCGCCCGAAACGCAGGTCGCCGACCATCGCAATGCGCAGGTCGTCCACGTCGTGCTTGAAGTCGACAATCGTGAACAGGTCGAGCAGGGCTTGCGACGGATGCTCGCCGATGCCGTCGCCGCCGCTGACGACGACGGGCTGGTGCCCCAGCCGCTCGCCGAGCCGATCCAGATAATAGGCGGCTTCATAGGATGAGCCAACTTCAGGATGGCGCAGCACGATGATGTCGGCGTAGCAGCCGACCGCGCGCACGGTATCCGCCAGATTTTCGCCTTTGTAGACCGAGGAAAATTGGACACCGCCGCTGGTGGCGATCACGTCACCGCCCAGCCGGTTCATCGCCGTCTGGAAAGACATGTCGGTGCGGGTGCTGGCTTCGTAGAACAGGGTCGCCATCACCTGACCCTTGCAGATTTGCAGCACGCTGCGGTCACCGCTGCGCACGCGCTGGCGCAGATCAAGCGCCGTATCGAACAAGACGTGCATATCGTCGCGGGCGAACTGCTCGACGGTGACGATATGTTTCCCGGCGAAATTTCCCCGTATCTTGGCGGGCGCATACGAACGGGCATATTCCTGCGAAACACGGGCGGTTGCGATCAACGGGTTAGCCTCCTTATATAAAAAAGACCACTCACCGATGGGAGAGTGGTCTATAAAAGATCGTGACTGGAGCGATAGAGATGTCGGGCAAGGCGCATTTCTGAAAGTGACCCCTTTCTTTAAGCCTTTGAAAAGAGGTTATGCTGGTTTGATAATAATCCATATCCGCAAATAGCGAAAGCCCCCTTTGACATCTTCGCCAGCGCTAAAGCGTGAAATAGAAGGTCGCGCCGTGATCGACGGCGGCATCCGCCCAGATTTGCCCGCCGTGACGGTGGATGATGCGCTCGACCGTCGCCAAGCCGATGCCCGTGCCCTCGAACTCTCCGGCACGGTGGAGGCGCTGGAACGCGCCGAACAGCTTTCCGGCGTATGACATGTCGAAGCCGACGCCGTTATCGCCGACGAAGTAAGCTTGTCGTCCGCCGGTGTGCGTGATGCCGAACTCGATGCGCGCCTGCGGCTGCTTGCGCGTGAATTTCCAGGCATTGTTGAACAGATTGCTGAGCGCCGCCCGCAGCAGTTCCTTGTCGCCTTCGACCGTCAGCCCATCCTCGATCACACAGTCGACGGCGCGGTCAGGGTACTGCTCCTGCAAGTCCGTCGTGATCGCGCGCGCTAGCTCGCTCAAATTCACACTGTCGAAGCGTAGTTCGGTGCGCGAGACCCGCGACAGGTGGAGTAGGGCATCGATCAAATGCGCCATGTTGTCGCTGCCTGCACGAATGCGCTTCAGGTAGTGCAGCCCCTGATCGTCCAGTTGATCGGCGTACTTTTCCATGAGCATTCGGCTGAAGCCATCCATCGTGCGCAGGGGCGCGCGCAGGTCGTGGGAGACGGAGTAGCTGAAGGCTTCCAGTTCGCGGTTGACCATACTGAGCTGGGCTGTGCGCTCCGCGACACGCTCTTCCAGCTCGGCGTTGAGCTTGAGGATTTCGGCTTCGGCTTGCTTGCGCTCCGTGATGTCCGCGACCATCGACAGCGTGCCGATATTGTCGCCGCTCTCGTTGATCAACGGCGTAGCGGCGACAATCGTGAACAGGTCACTGCCGTCTTTTCGGCGGAAGGTGAACTCGTACTGATCTTTCATGCCACGCTGCCGCCGCTCCCGGTTGGGAGCGATCAGGTGCTGGCTGCTGTCGCTGACAAAATCCGTCGGTGATGCTGCCCGCAGTTCTTCAACCGACGTGCAGAGCATCTCAGCCATGCGGGCATTGACGAACGTCGTCTGGTATTCCGTATCCGTCACCCAGATGCCTTCGTGCGAAGTCTCGACGATGCGGCGGTACTGTTCCTGGCTTTGCTGAAGCTCTCGCGTGCGTTCTTCCACCAGCTTCGCTAGCTGCCCGGAATAGTCGTGCATTTCCTCGACCAGCGCGCTGTTTTCGAGGAAGATGGCGTTTTGCTGCGAAAGCAGCACGAGGAGATCAAGGTCGTCTTCGACGAACAGTGAGCTGTGCTCCAGAAAGACGAGCAGCACGCCCCAGGTTCGCTCCGCTGCCGCAATCGGCGCTGCGAGCAGGGTATCACTGCCGGTTTCTTCCAGCAGGCGTCGATCCGGTTCGCCCGGATGCTCCGCAATGCGGACGTAGGCAGGGCGGCGTTCGCGCCAGACGCGCCCGACGATACTATCGTCGCTCAATTTCGCCTCAGGGAGCGCTGCTTGACTGCTGGCGTGTTGCAGAAGCCACGTGTTATCGCTTTCGTTGTGCTGCGCGACTGCCGCCGTGATGCCGCCGACAGCTTGCGTGGCGGTCAGGCACAACTCATCCAGCCCCTCGCCAACGTTTCGCTGACCTGCCGGTCGGCTGGCGATGTGGAGCAGGAAACTACGAAGCTCGGTCAACTGCCAGGCGCGCCGCAGCCAGCGCGGTGTCGCAAAACTGACGTAGTACGCCAGCCCCGCGCCCGTCAGCGCAGCGTAGACGAAAGCGGTCACGAGCGGCTGGCTGCTTGGTATCACCACGATGAGACCCAGACTCAGCAGGGCTGCCGCGAGCAGACCGCTGCCAGCCGCCGCAAAGCGCAGGCGCTGGCGGACGACCCCGGCGCTCGTCAGCGCGCCGCGAACAAACATCAGCATGGCGTAGCCGTCGATAGCGCCAAAATAGGCGACGAGCGCCAGCAAAGCGGCGATTTCCGGCGGAGTTGTCTTGACCGATTCGTCCTTCGGTATCGCCGCGATGATGATCAGGGCAGCCCAGAAAACGACCATGCCGATCTGCGCGACGCGCATGAGGTTGCGGGGAACCGGGCGGAAGTATTGTCCCAGCCTTAAGAGAAGATACGGCTGCGCGACCAGCGCCAGCGACGTAGCTGTCGAAAGCCACGTCGACTGGATGCCAAACGCGGAAGTGAGCGTCGGGATCAGAAAGAGGATGCCGAATGTGCCGAACATCAACGCGATGTCACGCCGGGGTTTGTCTCTGTGGCGCAGATAGTCGACGACGGTTAGGAAGCCCAGAGCGATAAAAAGCAGCCGAATCAGCAGGGTCAGCAGGTCGTTTGCGCTCATCGTCTATCCATTTGTTTCAGAAGCGATTTCTGCGAATATTATAGGCGGCGATCTGCTTTTTTAACCCTTTACACCTTCGGCGCATGGAAAACACGCAAACAACACACAAAATGTGATTACTTTATGATAAGTATCATTATCATGAGTAATCGCCGCGATGAAAAATCATGTCAGCACATGTGGCAGCGTTCGCCAGCCTGATTCCATGCGCTGTTGAGTCGCTGCCCATGTTCGAATGCTGCTGGTCGCATCCGCAGCTTCGACATTGCACGCGCCGACCGCACACGCCCAGCGCGCCGCATCATCAATCGACAGCCCTTTCAGCATCGCCGTCAAAAATCCGGCGTATGCCGAATCGCCCGCGCCGGTTGTCCCAACCACATCAACTTCGAATGCCGGATGCCAGACACAGCGCTCGCTCCATTGGGATATTTGAATCGGCAACTGTCGCAGTCGATCAAAACGCGCGGCGCTGCCTGCGCGCACGTAAATGCCGTACTCCCCCAGTTTGAAACCAACCACAGCGGACACGCCCATATCGAGCAGCTCATCCGCCAGTTGATCGAGATATGCCCGCGAAACGTGCTTCAGCAGGTCGCCGCGCCAGGTATCGTAATCGCCGCGCCGCAGCATGAACAGGATTTCTTCGATGCTGGGGACAAAAATGTCGACGTAAGGCAGCGTGCGCGCCAACAGCCTGCGCCAATCCACTTTGCCGCTCGCGCCCGCCGGATCGGGCAGCGTCATGTCCAGCGAAGTGATCGTCCCTGTCTCATGAACGCGCTCGAACAGCCGCGCCAGTTCCTCGCCGTCGTTGATCGTCAACCCCGGCAGCAGCGGCGGATAGCCCAGATGGAAAATCCGCGCCTGCGCCGCGACGCCATAGTCGATGTCGTCAGACGTGAACGTCGCGTTCGTCCCGGTGCAGTGGAGAAAGATGCGATCCACTTTCTCTGGCGAAAGGACGACGGTGTACGAGCTTGGCTGCCCCTGTTTGACGCGGATGTGCTGCGCCAGCGCCGGATCGCGGTTTGCGAGGAAGTCGACGATCAGCCGCCCAATCAGGTCGTCGCCGACGTTCGACATCAAGCCCACTTTGACACCCAGCCGGTGCAGCGCCAGCCCCGTGTTCGAGACCGCGCCGCCCGTCGAGACGCTCATCGGTCCGGTCTCGAACAGGTGCCCCGGCGACGTAAGCTCATTCAGGCGGATATGCTCCATCGCGGGCAGCAGATCGAGGCACAGATGCCCGCTGACCAGCACGTCGATTGGCTTATCCACGTTTTACATCCCCTGCTCGATTTCGCTCAGCGCGACCGCGCGCCGCTCTCGCTCGGAGAGCAGCGCCGCCGTCAGGATTTGGTGATGCTGCGCGGTTTCCTCCGGCGTTGCGCAGGCGAAGCGCAGCTTGTCGCGCCCGTTCGCCAGTTGATCGCAGAACGCCGCCCACATCTGGAGCATCGCATCGGTGAAGCCGAATTCAAAGATGCCGCCTGTGATCGTCGGATAGACCGAGTCGTAGCCGAGATCGACGCTGTGCCAGCCCTGCTCGCCACCCGGCTCGTAAGGCATGTAGCGCAGCGTTTTCGGGTACTTGGTCGAGAATTCGGCGCTGAAGCGCGTCCCCAGGATGCGAATGTACCACGTATTCGTCTCACCCGGCGTGATGCGGAAGGTCTGCAAGCGCATCGGGAACTGCTGCCCGTCGGCGCTGACAGCACAGCTTAAGGTGGCATTGTCCCAGGTTTCGCACGGGACGAGTGCGCCTTCCGCGTTGTAGCGCTCCCGGACGATGTTGCTCAGGTCGGCGTAAACCCGCTCCGGCAGCCAGCCGAAGCGCAGCGGCAGGTGCAGCGCGTGCATCCCCAGGTCGCCCATGCAGCCGTATTCGCCGTTGATGGCGATCATACGCTTCCAGTTGATCTTCTTGTTCGGGTCAAGGTCGCTGCTGTGCAGCAGCCCTGCCGAAACTTCGATGATCTCGCCGAAGCGCCCCTCCTCGACGAACCGGATGATGCGCTGCGCGCCGGGGAAAAACGGGAACTCCGACGAACAGGCGACCACGAGATCGGGATGCTGCGCAATCTCGTCCAGAATCGCCTTGTTCGCCGCCAGGTCAATGCCAAACGGCTTTTCGCCGAGCAGATGCTTGCCCGCGCGCAGGATGTCCGTATAGACCTGCTCATGCAAGTTGTGCGGGACGGCGCAGTAGATGGCATCGACTTCGCCGCTGTTCAGCAGGTCGTGATAATCGGTGCTCTTGACCGTGATCGTGTCGAAATTATCTTCAAACCAGGCGAACAATTTCGGGTTCGTGTCGCAAATCGCCGTGATCTGCGGGGCGAAGTCGAGATCGAGCAGATGGCACCAGCGCGCCGCCGCGCTGGCGAACTCGCGCCCCATCAGCCCCAGCCCGATGACGCCAAAGCGGATGATTTTTCGAGCGCGCGGCATCTAGCCCTCCAGATACTTCAGGGCGGCATCCGGCGCAGCGCCGTCGTGGACCACCGCCATCAGCGCCCGGGTCATACCCGCCGGGTTCGGGTGCTGGATCACGTTGCGCCCGTAGACGATTCCTTTAGCGCCCTGCCCCATCAGTTCGTGCGTCCGCCGCAGAATTTCCGCCTCGGAGACTTTGCCGCCGCCGCGCACCAGCACGGGCTTGCCCGCCGCCAGCTCGATCACGCGGTGATACTGGGACACGTCGTCGCAGGGATCGGCTTTGATGATGTCCGCGCCCAACTCGACTGCCTGGCGCACCAGCGGCATGATCTTGTCGATGTCGCCGTCCGCCATGTACCCGCCTGACCTCTCGTTATCCTTCATGACCAGCGGCTCGATCATCAGCGGCATCCCGTAGCGCTCGCACTGCGGCTTGAGCAGCGCGATATTCTGGATGCACTGGCTGTACACCTCCGGCTGATCCGGCAGGTTGAACAGGTTGGCGACGACGCAGGCGGCGTCCAGTCTCAGCGCCTGCTCCAGCGGCTCCTGGATGATGTGGCTGTAAAGCGTGCGCGGAAGCTGCTTGCCGTAGACGTTGGCGATGTCCGTGCGCAGCACCAGCGCCGGCTTCGCCTTGCCCGGAATATCCTGTAACAGCGGCGCCTGCCCGATGCTGAGCTGGATCGCGTCCGGGTTCGCATTCACCAGCGTTGCGATCACAGCGGGCATATTTTCAATACTATCGAGAAAGCTGCGTTCACCGAAGAAACCGTGATCGACCGCCACGTCGAAGCACTTGCCATCTTTCCCAAAAAGCCTATTCAGTCGCGCGTTGATGCTCATAGCTCCCCTACCCTTTCCGAAACGCGATGATCATAGAGTGTTCGCGCGAGTTTTGCGAAATCCGTTGAGTGCCATCCCCGCCGGGTCAACTCGCGCCCCGGATCGCACACGAGGTACAATACCGGCACGAGACGGACTGCTTGCGAGGAGCGAACCGGATGGCTGTGGATACCCTCTGGCTGGAAGAACAGGCGGCGCTGACGCTGGAGCGCCTGCTGCCCCGTCTGGAATCCGAAATAGCGGGCAAAAAGGACGGCGCAGCCTTTCTCGCGCGTCTGAAAGAAGGTTTCGCCGACGCCTTCCAGATGTTCTACAACCTCTACGGCGGCCATTACGACTTTTTCTTTCACCTTGAGCAAACGCTGCTCACGACGGCGGAACTGTTTTTCGAGCGCTCCGTCGAACTCAAGGCGCTCGACGAAGCCCGCATACAGAACCCCGACTGGTTCCAGAGCCAACAGATGATGGGCGCGGTCTGCTACGTTGACCTCTTCGCCGGGAATCTGGAGGGAATCCGGGAGCGCATCCCATATTTCGAGGAACTTGGTCTGACCTATCTGCACCTGATGCCGCTTGTTTCGCACGCCCGAAGCGCATAACGACGGTGGCTACGCCGTCAGCAGCTTCCGTGAGGTCAATCCGGCGCTCGGCACGATGCCGCAGCTTGCCGCGCTCGCCCGCGAACTGCGCCAGCATGGCATCAGCCTCGTGCTCGATTTCGTCTTCAATCACACCTCGGACGAGCATGAATGGGCGATCAAGGCGCGCAGCGGCGACCGGCGTTATCAGGATTACTATCGCATGTTCAGCGACCGCTCTATGCCGGATCGCTACGAGCCGAACCTGCGCGAAATCTTCCCGGAGCAGGCGCCGGGCAGCTTCACCTATCGCCCGGAGATCGGCAAGTGGGTCTGGACGACCTTCCACAATTATCAGTGGGATTTGAACTACGAGAATCCCGAAGTGTTTCAGGCGATGCTGCGCGAAATCCTGTTCCTCGCCAATCAGGGCGCGGAAGTGCTGCGCCTGGACGCGGTGCCGTTCATCTGGAAGGAACTGGGGACGGATTCGGAGAACTTACCGCAGACGCACATGATCATTCGCGGTTTCAACGCCTTCGCGCGCATGGCTGCCCCTGCCCTGCTCTTCAAGTCCGAGGCGATTGTTCACCCACGCCACGTGCGCAGCTACATCGACCCGAAGGAATGCCCGCTTTCCTACAATCCCATCCTGATGGTGGCGATCTGGGAGGCGCTGGCGACGCGCACCACCGATTTCTTCCGCCACACCATGAACAAGCAGTTTCCGCTGCCGCCAGGCTGCGCCTGGATCAACTACCTGCGCTCGCACGACGACATCGGCTGGGGCTTCGCCGACGAAGACGCCCTCGAAGTCGGGATCAACGGCGTGGATCACCGCTACTTCCTCAATTTGTTCTATCTGGGGCGCTTTCCGGGCAGCTTCGCCGCCGGGCTGCCCTTCAATTTCAACCCGCGCACGCAGGATATGCGCATCTCCGGCACGACCGCCTCGCTCGCCGGGTTGGAGAAAGCTGACCGGCTGAGCGACGACGCTTACCGCACGACCGCCGTGCGCCGCATCATCATGATCCACAGCATCATCCTGAGCGTCGGCGGTATCCCGCTGCTGTATCTCGGCGACGAGATCGGCACGCTCAACGACTACAGCTATCGTGACGACCCCGACAAAGCGGACGACAGCCGCTGGGCGCACCGCCCGGCAGCCGACCCGAACAGGTACGCGCTGCGCGACGACGAAACGACCGTCGAGGGGGAGATTTTCACCGCCCTGCTCGACCTGATCCGGCTGCGCAAGCAAACCCCGGCGCTGGCGGATGGCGAAACCTATTTCATCAATACGGGCAACTCGCACGTGCTCGGCTACACGCGCCACAACACGCTGCTGGTGCTGGCGAATTTCTCCGAATTCCCGCAGCAGCTTGACGTGAACAGCCTGCGCAACGAGTGGTTTCCGATTCACGATGCGGTCGATCTGGTGACGGGCGAAGCGCTGGCGGCGGAGACGATTATCCGCCTGGAGCCATACCAGTTCCTATGGCTCGCCCGGCAGTCCTGAGCGCCGCAGGACGTAGATGCGCGGGTGTAAGCCGCGCAGATTCACGCGGATCGTCTGTTCCAATGTCCATTGCTGATTTTGCCCGATCAGGCTTTCCATCAGCCGAACTTCGTGCGTGATCAGCACGAAACGAGCGTCCACCTGCGCGACGCGGGTGGCTTCGTCCAGCACCTGCGGGTAGAGCCGCTGATTGGCTTGATGCGTGCCGCTCAACTGTCCGAACGGCAGGTCGGCGCAGAGCGCGCTCACCGAGCCGTCCGGCAGCGGCAGGCGCGTCATGTCGGCGTGCTGCAACTGGATCGATTCTGCAAAGCGGCTGGCGTCCACGTTGGTGCGCGCGCAGGCGAGATTCGCCGCGTCATGATCGACACCGAGCGCCGTTTGGCAGCGCCCGTAAGCCAGCCGCTCGATCAGGAGTGTGCCGGAGCCGCAGCCCAGATTGAGAAACACGTCATTCGGCTGCGGGCGCGTCAGCATGACCATCGCGTGAGCGGTCGCCGCATTGAGGGCGCCCTCCAGGTTGCAAACGCGCCATGCGCGCGTCACCAGCGGGCGCGGCGACAGACGCACCAGCGTTTCCCACCCGGTGTGAACCTGCGCTTCACCTGCCCTACCCGGTCGAATCCGTATCGCCAGATCGCCTTTGTCGTCGGCGAGCGCCAAGCCGGTCGCTTCGGCGATCTGCGTTTTGATTCGCTGCATCACCGACGAATCCGAGCCAGCCGCCGCAATGAAAAAGGTCTGGAATGTGCCGCGCGGCGACAGCGCGCGCACCGTCTCGATTTGTTCCACCAGCAGGCGGAAATTCTCGTTGCCCAGCAGCGCGCGCGGGCGTGAAATCGCAAACGCCTGTATGAGCGAGACGGACTGCACCGTCTTCAGATCAAGCAGCGCCCGCAAATCGCCGGAATAGCGGAAGTCGATCTCGCCGCGATGCTGCTCCACGACTGCTGCACCTTGCGCGCGCAGTTCCCTTTCGCTGACGAATTCCAGCCCCTCCGTGACTTCGGCTTCGCAGAGCTGGACAGGGCGTTGGGTGTGCTTCATCGTTCTGACCGTAGAAATTTACCATCGAATAGGATTACAATTACCGTTCAGTATTCTACTGTCGAATGATGGAATATGTGAAAGTCGGTCTGTATGCGGTTGTTGAAAATCGTGGTCTTCCTTCTGGCGACAGCGGTCGTCGCGGGCAGCGTCGCCGCTCAGGATGAAGTCATTGCGCGGGCTTACCGCACGGTCAACGTGCGCAGCGGTCCCGGAACACAATACGATACGATTGGTCAGTTGACCAGCGGCAACGAAGTGAAAATCACCGGGCGCAGCGACGAAGAAAGCGATTGGCTGCGCGTCGAATTCGATGGGCGAGAGGGTTGGGTCGCCTACTTTACCGTGTCCGTGCTGGGCGATACCAGCGGCTTATCTGTTGTCGAGCCGATCAGTGATATGCCGGACGCAATGGTGCCCGTCATCGCCACGCCGACCATGCTGCACGCCCAGACGAACATCTACGTGACGGCTTACCGCGCGGTCAACGTGCGCAGCGGTCCCGGCATTGACTACGTGCGTCTCGGCAATCTGGAATCTGGCAGCACGGTCGATGTCACCGGGCGCAGCAACGATAATGAGTGGCTGCGCATCAACTACGCTGGAAAATCGGGCTGGGTCGCTTTCTTCGTGGTCAGCCTGACGGGTTCGCTCGACGACGTTAATGTCGTCGAGCCGCCCGCCGGCGCGGAGACGGAAGCTGTGTCCACTACGATGGATGTCGTCACACGCTACAACGTCAATTTGCACGAGCAGCCCGCCCTCGATTCGCCGATCCTCGACGTGGTGCCGTTCGATACCACCCTTAAGGCGGACGCGCGCAGCGACGAAGACAGCACCTGGCTTGAAGTGAACTACGACGATCAAGCTGGCTGGCTGCTGCGTATTCTGGTCAACCTGAGCGCCGCTCTCGACAATCTTCCGGTCAAATAGCGCGGGATTTCCTGTGAAAGACCTCCCCAGCTTCAAGCCTCATCCATCGGCTGAGGTGACTGCGTTCCTCATGCGCGTGCTAACGCATCCCGATCAGCCCGACGAGACGTTCTTTCGCAGGCTCGTCGCGTTCGCGGATGGGCACTATCAGGTGATCTTCGACCTGGGCTATTTCAAGACTGATGCGCCGTCAAAGTCGCAGTGGAACAGCCTGAAGAAGAAGATCAAGCGCCACGATAAGCGGCTGTTCATATTCAAGGAACACGACTTGCTCACGTGCGATGACCCCGAAGCGCGCTGTGGCTCCATCGAATTCGGCTTCTTCGCGCACTGACCACTCAGGTGTAAATAGTTGTACGTGCGCGTGGGTTTCCGCTCATTCAGAACGAAGTCAACGTTACAGAAATCTCAAATTCAGGTTGTACGAGGAATTGAAGCGTGAAATCTGGGGAGTATTTACGCCAGCCGCTGATTATTCCCGGAGCCGTTGTTCTGCTCGTCGGCGTCATTATGATGATGGCAGGCGAGCGCCTGCTGCACTGCCGTCAGGATTTCCTTGATGCCGAATGGCTTGGCGATGTAGCCATCCACCTCGTGCCGGAGTTCTTCACCCAGCGCGGCAAGCTGATCGTGCCCCGACATCATGATGAAGGCGATGTCGCGCCACAGCCATTCACCGCGCACGGCGTCCAGCAATTCAGCGCCGCCGAGTGCATCCATCAGCAAGTCGGACAGGATCAAGTCCGGGCAGAATTCGCCTGAACGCAGAAGATCGAGCGCCTGCTGTCCGTCGGGAACCGCAACGACCTGGTAGCCGCTGAATTCCAGGACCTCGCCGACCAATCGGCGGAGGCTTGCCTGATCCTCAACTAACAAAATTCGAACCATTCAAACGCCTGTCAACATAGAATAACCCTATATGTAGGTTAGATCGATGTGTGCAACATTGTGCTTACAATAGCAAAACTCTTAAAATTTATGCTCAATTTAGCTTACTCCTCTTCTTATTCTAGGGGGACTTTACGGCACGCAGAGTATGAGTTTGCATACCGAACGACAAGGGTCGGCGCTTGCGGGAAATGAAAAATCACCCACCTGCTTGCAGGCGGGTGATCTGTGCCCCATAGGGGAATCGAACCCCAAATCGGTGGCACCCTAGTACCGGAGGACATGGCGGTTGCCCGCGTCCTGCGTCGTATTCATCGGCTGCTACATCAGCCGCCTAGCCCTGCCCTCTCCTTCCAAGAACGCAACCGCATGATCCGCGCCCGCTGCGCCGCAGGCGAATCCCAGGCATCCCTCGCCGAAGCCTTCGGCATCTCCTACCAGCGCATCCATCAGATCATTCGAGGTCAGCAACATTGAATGCCCGCTGCAGCATGTCCTGCTTCACGACCATCGCAGTCAATATAGACGATGTCATCGGGATGTTTCTCTAATAATGCTCCGAGCAGTTCCGCCACTTCACAGCGGCGCGTGATCGTATGCTGCGTCCATTCCGTAATAATTCTGGCAAACTCCGGTCGCCGCCAATCGCTCGGTCGTATCACCTGTGAAACGCGAGTGGGATCGTGCGAAGATATTACCGCTTGCTACTCGTCAAAACTGTCAATTGCAGCCTCATATCTAGGAGCGCTTTGGCTCAAGCTCAGCGTCCTGTTCTTCGATCTCGTAATCGGTGGTGTGTTCAAAAGTGACGTTGAACTCCGGCGGCAGCGGCAGGCTGTCTAAATCAACCTGCTTGATACTTAGCGTCACGTCGGGCGCTTCCATCAAGGAATTGACCCATCCCCCCTAAAGCTCGGAGCAGGTAGCTGTCCCTTGAGCATAGCCTCAATCTCGTCGGCTGCGCGGGCTGCACCTCCGGCGACTCTGCAGCGTATGTCCGATGCGGTTTGCTTCGACCTTGAATTGAGGTTCCGCGAGTAGTCGCGTTGCGTGGTTGTGGATGGTTTGCGGATTCACCTGCTCTTTTTTGAGCGTCAATCCCGCGCCCAACTCAACCACCCGCAGAGCATTCAAGGTCTGCTCCCGCTTGCCGGGGAACAAGCAGGAGCTGCACACCAAGATAGAGGCTGTCGTGGATGCTGTTCAGCCCACCATGCGAGATGAACAGCGACGCATGTTTCAACACTTCCACTTGGGGAGCCCACTCATAGATGGCGATGTTGTCCGGCAGAGCACCGAACGACTCGGGAGAGATACGCCTGCCAGTGGTCATAATGACGAAATTCTCGGTGCCCGCGAAGGCGTCGATGCAGGTTTTGAAGAAAGTCTCATCATCGTTGTTCACCGTACCGAGCGAAACATAAATCAGCCGCCGCCCCTGAACTCGCTTAAATGAAAACTGCCCTTCAGCAGGCGCCACGTTGAGCGTCCAGCCGACAAAGCGAACACTTCGGGACACCGTATCGGAGTAGGGCTGAAACTCCGCTGAGGTATAGCTGAGCGAAAGATCGCCTAGGTTATTCATGATTCCCATCAGCCCAAGTGGGGGCAGATGGTACTGCCGGGTCAGCGCCTTCGCCAGCTGATTGGCTTCAAGCCCGGTGCGGAAATCTTTAAAGATCAGCGGCAGAAACACGGGTAGCAATTTCAACAGGGCACCGGGCGGCATCGAGACCATAGGAGACAGAGCTAACGAGGCGATTGAAGGCAGTCGCAAAATGTGTGCAACCATACTGCCCCAGGGACACATCCCATCGAACAAAATGTAATCGGGCTGCTCGGCACGGGCGATTTCCAGCAGTTCAGGCAGGATTTCCGCACCGCTTGTCATCAAGGCGAGGGCGACTCTCTGGGGAACGCTGCCGCTCAACCCTTGCGCGTCGAAATAATCATCATGGATGATGGAATAGGCGCGAAATTCAGCGCGATAGCCCTCGGTTACAAAACAGGTAATCCGATGCCCACGCCGTGTAAGTTCGGCGACCACTGGCAGCGATGGGTTGACGTGTCCATGACCGGGGGCGTTGAAAAACAGAGCTTCTGGCATTTAGACGACCACCTTTCAGGGAGATCTTGCATTCAGACTATTCCACAATTTGCTGAAGAATTTCGCGCCAGTGACCGTAGACGAGCAAGTGCCCGGTATTTGGCAGCAGTTTCAGTTCAACGTCCGGAATGCGTTCCGCCATGAAGCCTGCCATCGCTGGTGTTGCATTGGGATCGTCCTCTCCCTGCCAGATGAAGACTCTGGTACGGATATCTTCTAGTCTGAAGCCCCAGTCCGGTGCCGTGAAAACCCCCATATCCAGCGCAGCACCACGCCCGCCCTGTCGTACACTTTCCAGCACATCCTGAACCATTATGCTTGACATACCGGGCATATCGAGCAGTTTTTGATCGCTTTCGGGCAGCATACTCAGGCTGCGCCGCAGCAGTCGTTCCGAGTCTCCCCGCTTGACGAAAAAGGAGAGAACATTGTTCTGCAGGGTCAGCGCCCAAGTCGCGCGACGCGCCATGAAGGTCATCAAGCGAATTGGCGTGGGCAATGACCGCAGCAGAGTCGGTGGCATTGGAGATACTGCACTGACCAAGGTAACGCCGGTCAGCAGATTGGGCAGCGCATAAGCGCAAGCCAAGGCATAGGGACCCCCGCCCGATGCTCCGAGGGCGGCGAATTGTTCAATTTGCCGCTGGCGAGCAAAGTCACGCACGTCGGCTGCCCAGTCAAGCAGGCGGCGATCCGGCTGGGGAGTGCTCAAGCCCATACCGGGACGGTCAAATGTATAAAGGTGTACATCTAAGTCTATCAAAATGGTTTCATCGGGGTGTCGCGATAATCGTGCATTGTTCGACCCACTGAAGAAGAAAACGGGTAGCCCGTTGGGACTGCCCCATTCGCCAAATCCGAGTTTTCTTCCATCACGCAGAGTAAGGACTTGTGATTGGGGATCCATAATGATCACTCGTTCCTTTCGGTGACTGATTATTCCGCCATGCTTCCCAGTCTTGCCAACACGGTTTTTGCTGCGAAATAGCCGCACATCCCATGCACGCCCGCGCCGGGCGGCGTCGATGAGGAGCAGAGATACAGCCCCTTCACCGGCGTGGCGTAAGGCGTGAGGCTCAGCGTGGGGCGGGTGAACAACTGGCGCAAATCCTGCACGCCGCCAGCAATGTCGCCGCCAATGTAGTTCGGGTTATAGACTTCCATCTCCGGCGCGCTGCGGCTGTGCCGCGCGAGGATGCAGTCGCGGAAACCGGGGGCGAAGCGCTCGATCTGCGCCTCGATCTGATCGGTCATGTCCACACTAGAGCCGTGCGGCACGTGGCAGTACGCCCACGCAATGTGCCTACCCACAGGCGCGCGCGTCGAGTCGAAGGGTGTCGGCTGCACCACCAACGTGAACGGTCGATCACTGGGGCGACCCGCCCAAGCGTCCCGTTCGCTCCGGCTAATCTCTGGCAGCGTGCCACCTAGGTGCACCGTCGCCGCGCGAGCGCAGGCTTCCGCCCGCCAAGGGATCGGGTCGCTGAGCGCGTAATCGACTTTGAACACCCCGGGTCCATAGCGATACCGTTCGAGCTGCTTGCGGTAGCCCACCGGGAGCGATTCTCCGGCGATCCGCAAAATCTGGCGGGGCGTGAGATCCAAGAGGACGGCACGGGCTGGCGGCAGTTCGCTCAGTGTCTGCACTTCGCAATCGGTCACGATCTCACCGCCGAGCTGCCGCAGATAAGCCGCCAGCGCATCCGCGATCTGTTGGGAACCGCCGCGCGCGAGGGGCCAACCGACCGCGTGACCCAGCATCGCCATCATCAAGCCATAGGCGGCGGTCGCCGGATGTTCCAGCGGTTGAATGGCATGAGCAGCCAAGCCAGCGAACAGCGCGCGCGCTGAGTCATCACGAAAAGCGAGCTGCGCTAAGAGGCGCGCCGGCGGCAGCGCCACCAGTCCAAAGCCCGCCATCACGAGCGGACGCCGAGGCAGGCGCAGTGGTCCCAGAAACTCGTCCAGGATCGCTTCGTAGTGATCGACCAGCGGGGTCATCAGCCGACGGTAGGCAGCCACATCGCGACCGAGATGCTGTGCGGTCAGGTCGATACTGCGCTCGAGCAGAATGGCGCTGCCGTCGTCCAGTGGATGGGCGACCTCTGCTGGCGAAAATACCCACTCCAGTCCAAACTGCGCCAAGGGCAGACTGCGAAAAAACGGCGATGCTAGCCCCAGCGGATGCACCGTGGAACAATGATCGTGGCGGAAACCGGGCAGCGTGGCTTCGCCGGTGCGCATTCCGCCGCCAATCGTGGCTTTGGCTTCCAGAACGAGCGTTTTGTAGCCCGCCTGCGCCAGCGTGATTGCCGCTGCCAGTCCGTTCGGTCCGCTGCCAACGATGACCGCATCATAATTAGGCATCGATGCTCAGTTCGTCCTGCTGCCCACAAGCTTCCGAAAGGGCAGCGTCAGCGTATAAAGCACTGTGTACATTTGCGCATTATGGCGCACGTTCATGAACTCCGACCACTGCAAACGCGGATCAAGGCAGGTTTTTGTCAGGTCGACATTTGCATTGACACTGTAATGCTGCGCCAGCGAGGTAAGAACATGCCGCCAGATGCTTTCTTGCAGCTTCGAGCCAAGCAGACGGAACGCGATTTCGTAGATCGGATCGTTGGCGCGCGCCAGTGACTGAATCTGCGCCACGGTGCAGCCGCCCTCCTCGAAGGCGCTGAAGGTCACCCAACCGGATTCGGGATGTCCCTGCGGCGTCATCAGCGTAAAGGATTCCTCATCTGAGTACATGACCATGACGCCTGTCGAAACTGGTCCACCGGGGGTCATGGCATTGATGAGCACGACCTCGCCCGGTTTGACTCCGGCGACCGAGGGGAAAAACCGGTTTTCCGGCGGCTGGAATTCGGGAAAGTGTTCTTTCCAGACTGCCACCACTTCTGTGGGCGATACTGCGACATCTGATAGGCGCACCTGATAGGTCTTCTGCCATAACTGCCCGAAGCCCTTGAGCGGATTGACTGTTTGCCGTCCGTCAACGTTGAGATTCAACGCACTGACAGGCGTAGCACCCACCTTCAGGCGGTCAACTGGTTTCGCCCAGTTCCCAGCGTCTCGAGATCTGTTTTTGGCTCGCTAGGGTGTTCTCAGGGGAATTGCCCATGATATTTGCTCCTCCCTATGGCAGATTAAGCTAGCTGCGAGCGACATTCAGTGAGGCTAAGGCAGCGCCTTCATCCTCGAATAGGGTGATCGCTTCGTTCAAACGTGTCAGCAGGAATATTTCCTGGTAATGTTCGGTAAGCCCAACCGCCAGCAGCTTTTGCCCTTGACGCTGTGCCCGGATCAGCAGCATGACCAGCAAACCGATCCCGGAACTGTTCATGTATTCCAGACCGCCGAAATTGAGCATGATCGTGTGCGCGTCGGCGCTCGCTTGCGTATAGGCTTCGCTGAGTACGGTTTCGGCGGTGCCAGTCACTTCGCCCTTGATGTCAATGACGCTGACTCGCTCGCCGAGTTTCCGCACGCCCATCGTCACCTTTGCTTCATTCATGGGATTGCTCCTGCTGATCTGCGATAGATGGATGTACCTGCTTCAATGCACTTTGCTCGTCCGGCAGGATATTCATGAAATCCGCCAGTCGCGTGATGTTGAAGATGTCGGTGTAATGCTCACTCAGCCCGAAGACGGTGAGGGTGCGGTGTGCCTTGCGCGCCCGCGCTAGCAGCCCGACGATCAGCGCGATACCGGTGCTGTTGATGTAGTTCACGTCGCTGAAGTTCAGGATGATGTTGTCCCTACCTTCCGCCTCAGCCTGGTCGTAGGCGCTGTTCAGGGCAGCCTCGACGCCGCTATTGATTTCGCCGTGCAGGTCGATGATGACCGCCTCGGCGAGTTGCATCACGGGCTGGCGGAGCGTTGCCTCAAAGCTCTGTATCGGCATGGCGCTCTCCTTGCAGTTTGAAGATCAGTTCGATGGTGTGTTCGGCGGAGTCGCTGTACACGTGCATGTCATCGACCATCGCCTTGATGAGAAACAACCCCCAACCCCGTGGCGATTGCTCGCCGGATAATTTCGCCTGTAAGTCGGGTGTTGGTGAAGCCACGACCGGCGAACTCCCCCCCTGATCGGTGACCGATACCGCCAGTTCGTCACTGCTGAGCGCAACCCGGATTTTCACCGGCAGGTCGGGCTGGTAGTGGTTGCCGTGCTCCATCGCATTCATCGTCGCTTCGGCGACGGCGGTCTTCAGACGGTCCATTCGCGTCTCCGGCAAGTTGGCGATTTGCGCTGCTGCCGCTACACGTTCCATGACGGCGCGTTCGCCACCCATTTCGCTGGGAACCTCGAATGTGTCCAGAGTCTTCCAACCTTCCTGTTCTTCGGGAACAAGTGCTGCTGGCTGTTCCGCCTCGTACTCGACCACGACGAGCGTGACGTCGTCTTCCTGCTCCCAATCGGCTCCGGTGAAGGCGAACAGCGCATCGCGTAGGTAACCGATCAGGGTATCGCCGCCGGGGTGTTCGTCCAAGAGTGCTTGCAAGCGCTTCATGCCGAACATCTCGCGTTCAGGGTTGTGGGCTTCGACCAGACCGTCGCTGTACATGAGAACGGTATCGCCCTGCGCTAGCACGGTCTCCTTCACTTCATAATCCATGCCGGGCATCAGCCCAAGGGGCATTCCCCGTGCGCGCAGCTCGACCACACCATCTTTAGTTCGCTGCTGCGCCGCGTTGTGCCCGGCGTTGGCGTACTGCATCCGCCCGGTGCGCAGTTCAAGCACGGCGCACAAACAGGTGACGAACATCTTGGGCGGCATGTCGGGATGGAGTACATCGTTGGCGCGGCGCAGAATTTCACCCGGCGAGACCAGTCTTTCCGCCGCCCCGCGCAGAACCGTGCGCGTCGAAGCCATCACCAGCGCCGCCGGGACGCCTTTGTCGGTCACGTCGCCGATGGTGATCATCAGCCGCCCGTCCGAAAGCGGCACGAAGTCATAGAAGTCGCCGCCCACGCTGCGGGCGGGCTGCCAGTGAGTCGCAAGCTGCCAGCCTTCGATACTGGGGATTTCCTTCGGCAGCAGCGTTTGCTGGATGATGCCGCCGACGCGCAGTTCCTGTTCGATGCGCTCGCGCCGACGCGCCTCGACCTGCTGCTGATACGCCAACTGCGCCACCCGCAGGGCGGCGGCTGCCTGCGGCGCGAGATTGTTGAGCAGGCGGAAATCGTCCGACGAGTATTCCTGATCGCTGAGACGGTTGCCCAATTGGAGCATCCCGACCAGTTCGCCTTGATTGACCAGCGGGATCATCAGCCGGATGCCCGCTGCGCGCAGTTGATCCAGCGCCGCCGACTCGATCTTGAGCCGGTCCAACTCGATGACTCCCTGTGAGGACAGGCAGTACAGGTAAAGCGGGTCATTGGGCGAGATTTCAACCGCCGGGACGATGGTCGCCGTCGCGGGCGACTCGGCAGCGGGTGGCGCGGCGGTTCTCGACTCGCTGCGACGAAACAAATTGCGAATTGGGGCTGTCAGTACCGTCATTGCGCATCTCCAATCTGACCTCAGCGTAACCGGCTATCGTCCTGAAATCGTTACGATATGCCAGCTTCTGACGAATTCGAAACGTCCGTCCGAACCCACAGCGCGATCTGGTTCGGCTGCATGGTCTCCTGAACCACGCCGAGCAACTGATTTTGCAGCGTGGCTACGTCCACCTCGTCGCGCAGAGTCTGGTTGAAGCGGGCGAGCGTCCGCTCGGCGTCATACTTGCGGCGGTAGAAGCGGCGGTCGATGATCTGCTGGATGCGGCGGCGCAGCGGCGTGAACAGCGCGGCGATCAGCAGGGTCGAGGCGACAATCGCCGGATCGGAGCTTTCGCCGCTGGCGACTCTGAAAATCTGCTGCGCCAGCACCACGCCGCCGAAATAAATCGCCGCCAGCACCGCTGTGAGGATAGAGTAGATCAGCGTGCGCCGGATGATGATGTCGATGTCGTACAGGCGGTGGCGCAGGATGGCGTTGCCAACGACCAATAGTGGCGCGAGCTGCCAAAAGACTCCGAGCACAAATTGAACTGCCCTTGAAAAGTCGGGCGACGGATTGAGAAGCGGCATGAAGATAAAGTACACAACGAACCCACCGATGATCAGACCATACGCCCAGAGCAGCCATTTGATTTGCTGACGCACGCTGTAATCGCTGGCTCGGTAGCGCAGGGCTATCGATGGCACAATCACAATCAAGAAGGTCACAAAGCCGAGAAACGATAAGACGCCAAACCAGTCTTTCAACGGAGACAATCCGGCGATCAAGATCGGATTGGCAACCTGTCGTGCTTGCTCCTGTAGACGCACTAGTTCAACCGTCGGGTTTGACACTGCCGATCCAAGAACCATGATCGTATAGAAAATGCTGAGCAGGCGCATCCAGTTTCCAAAGCGCGGTGGCGAGGGCTGCCCGTCCGGAAAAAACAGCGGAAGCGCCCATACCCCGACCACCATGAAATTGAAAGTCGAGGTTGGCACGGGCGAATCTAGCCGCACGGTGGATATCATAATATAGGCAGTCCAATTGAGCAGGAAAAGTCCGATCACGTTGCGCGGCGCGCGGCGCAGCACCAGCACCGATCCGATCAAGCAAACCGGGACGATCACCAACGCCGTGAGCAAACGAAAGACAACCGAGCCGTAGGCAATATCAGGTGCGAGCGGATGGGTGATGAAGTCGACGATCAAATAGCCAAAGGGGATCATCGTCAGTATGGTGAATCCGACGAAAAACCAGTAAAACCACGCGGGCTGCTGTGGTCGTTCGTTCATAGCTGTGACTCCTTCTGTACATTGATCCACAGCGCAACTTGGTTCGGCTGCATGGTGTCCTGCACGACGCCGAGCAACTGATTTTGCAGCGTGGCTACGTCCACTTCGTCGCGCAGAGTCTGGTTGAAGCGGGCGAGCGTCCGCTCGGCGTCGTACTTGCGGCGGTAGAAACGGCGGTCGATAATCCGCTGGATGCGACGGCGTAACGGCGTGAACAGCGCGGCGATCAGCAGGGTCGAAGCCACAATCGCCGGATCAGAGCTTTCGCCGCTGGCGACTCTGAACACCTGCTGCGCCAACACCACGCCACCGAAATAGATCGCCGCCAGCACCGCCGTCAGGAGCGAGTAAACCAGCGTGCGCCGGATAATGATGTCGATGTCGTACAGTCGGTGGCGCAGGATGGCGTTGCCAACGACCAATAGTGGCGCGAGCTGCCAAAAGACTCCGAACACGAAGTTGACCGCGTTTGAAAAGTCAGGTGAGGGATTGAGGAGCGGCATGACGATCACGATCAGGACGAACCCACCGATGATCAGACCATACGCCCAGAGCAGCCATTTGATTTGCTGGCGCACGCTGTAATCGCTGGCCCGGTAGCGCAGCGTGATGGATGGCACGATCACGATCAGGAGCGCCACGAATCCGAGGAAAGCGGCGAAGTCAACCAAATCCTTGAACGGAAGCAGCGCGGGGACAAAGAGTGGGTTCGGGACCTCTCCCATTTGCTGTTGCAAGCGCGTCAGGGCGACTGTCGGGCTTGCTGTCGCCATCCCTATCGACATGATCGTATAGTAAACGCCCAGCAGACGCACCCACTTGCCATAGCGCCGCGGCGAAGGCTGCCCGTCCGGGAAGAACAGCGGCAGCATCCATACCCCGACCACCATGAAATTGAAAGTCGAAGTTGGCACGGGCGAATTTAGCCGCACTGTGGATACCATGATATAGACCGTCCAAATGAGCAAGAACAACCCGGTCACGTTGCGCGGCGCACGCCGCAGCACCAGCACCGATCCGATCAAGCAAACCGGGACGATCACCAACGCCGTCAGCAGGCGATAGGCAACCGAGCCGTAGGCAATATCCGGCGCAAGCGGATGGGTGATGAAGTCGACGATCAAATAGCCAAAGGGGATCATCGTCAGCGTGGTGAATCCGACGAAAAACCAGAAGAACCACGCGGGCTGCAGCGGTCGTTCGTTCATGACTGCGACTCCTTCGGTGACATGATCCACAGCGCTACTTTAGTCGGCTGCATGGTCTCCTGCACGACGCCGAGCGACTGATCTTGCAGCGTGGCTACGTCCACTTCGTCGCGCAGAGTTTGGTTGAAGCGCGCGAGCGTCAGTTCGGCGTCGTACTTGCGCCGGTAGAAACGGCGGTCAATGGTCTGCTGGATGCGGCGGCGCAGCGGCGTGAACAGCGCGGCGATCAGCAGGGTAGAAGCGACAATCGCCGGGTCGGAGCTTTCGCCGCTGGCGGCTCGAAATACCTGCTGTGCCAGCACGATGCCGCCAAAGTAGATCGCTGCCAGCACCGCCGTAAGGATCGAGTAGACCAGCGTGCGCCGGATGATGATGTCGATGTCGTACAGCCGGTGGCGCAGGATGGCATTGGCGACGACGAGCAGTGGCGCAAACTGGAAAAAGATCTGAATAGCAACATTGATCGCCAGACCAATGCCGGATTGCCCGTCAAACCCGAAGTGATCCTGAGCGACAAAGGTCACCACAACAGCGATGATGACCAGACCATACACCCAGAGCGAACCATTTGATTTGCTGGCGCACGGCGTAATCGCTCGCCCGGTAACGCAGCGCAACCGACGGCACGATCACGATCATCAGCGAATCGAACCAGCTTACGGCTGCTAGGTTGTCAAGTAAGTCCTTGAGCGGCGGCAATACGGGGATAAAAACAGGGTTGGCAATCTGTACTCTGCTGCTGGACGAGAACGATAAACGTAGGTCGGGCTTGGCAACTGTGCCTAACAAGATCACTGTCGTGTAGATAATTGCGAGCAGACGTACCCAGTTGCCAAAGCGCTTGGGCGAGGGTTGACCGTCCGGGAAGAACAGCGGGAGCAGCCAGAGCGCGGGACCCAATGGAAATTGAAATTCTCTTTCGACACGGGCGCATCCAACCGCACCGTAGCCACCATCGAGTACGCAGCCAAACTGAGCAGGAACAGCCCAATCACGTTGCCGCGCGCGCGGCGCAGCACCAAGACCGATCCGATCAAACAAACCGGGACGATCACCAGCGCCGTCAGCAGCCGATAAGCGACCGAGCCGTAGGCAGCTTCGGGAGCCAGCGGATGGGTGATGAAATCGAAGACCAGATAGCCAAACGGGATCATCATCAGGGCAGCATACCCGGCGAAGAACCAATAAAACCAGGTGGGCTGCTGCGGTCGATCGTTCATGGCTGCGACTCCTTCGGCGTATTGATCCACAGCGCCATCTGGTTCGGCTGCATGGTGTCCTGAACCAAGTCGAGCAAGTGCTGCTGCAAGGTTTCGACG
Source organism: uncultured Chloroflexia bacterium (assembly GCA_963760975.1). Taxonomy (GTDB): domain Bacteria; phylum Chloroflexota; class Anaerolineae; order Aggregatilineales; family Phototrophicaceae; genus Flexifilum. The sequence goes on from CAVXEZ010000013.1 coordinate 642,351, forward strand.
TCCACTTCATCACGCAGCGTCTGGTTGAAGCGCGCGAGCGCCTGCTCGGCATCGTATTTGCGGCGGTAGAAGCGGCGGTCGATGGTCTGCTGGATGCGCCAACGCAAAGGCGTGAATAAGGCAGCGATCAGCAGGGTTGAGGCGACTATCGCTAGATCAGAGCCTTCGCCGGTGGCGGCTCTGAAAATCTGCTGCGCCAGTACAACTCCGCCGAAATAAACCGCCGCCAGCACCGCCGTCAGGATCGAGTAGATCAGCGTGCGCCGGATGATGATGTCAATGTCGTACAGCTTGTAGCGCAGGATGGCGATGCTGACGGCGGCGAAGGGCGCCAGCGTGATAAACAGACTCCACACGAAGTTGATCAAGCGTTCCGTTGGCGTAAAGGTTTGTGGATCGCGCGAGATTGTGCCCGAAAGCACGGTGGGAATTACGCTCAAGATGATGGCGAAAATGGTCCAGCCGAGCCATTTCATCTGCTGCCGCACGAGCTGGCTGCTGCAACGATAGCGCGCGACCAGCGAGACAATCACCGTGGCGAGAGTCGCTATCAGCAGGATCGGCTCAAGCACGCTGGCGAAGTCCTGCAAACCGCCGAGCGCGGGAATATACAGCGGATTGGGAAGCAGTCCATCCGACTCATACGGCACGGTGAAACCCCAAATGAATACGCTCAAAACCAAGCCGACGCAGAGCAGGCGAATCGGGCGCTCAAAGCGTCGCGGATAGGCATGTCCGTCCGGGAAAAAGAGCGGCAGAAACCAGATGCCGACCCAAGCGACCGACATATTCTTGAGAGCTTGATTTTCGGCGCGGGCGGTCTGACCGAGCATGATCGACACCCACAGCAGCAGAAACAGCCCGGTCAGGTTGCCGCGCGCGCGCCGGTTGACCAGCAGCGCGACGATGATCACCATCGGCAGGATCACCAACACGACAATCAGCCGTATCGCGGTGGAGTGGTAGACATACTCCGGCGCAAGCGGATGCAGCACGAAGTCCAGCAGCAGTTGCGCGGCAGTCGGAACCTCTGTGAGGATGAACAACACAATGAACCAGTAAAACCAATCACGCCGCGCTGCGGTTGGGTCAGTCATGGGCTAGACCTTCGGTTTGATTAGGCTGCGTTTTCTGTTGACAACTGGTGTATTTCCAGTTTAGCAACATCTGCGCTATCGTGCTGAGTAGGCTGATCCGGTGGGGATCAGCCTGCTGCATGGAAGTGTTCAAGGCTGCGCGCGCTGCGACAGCAAACCGAGAATGCCCCCATAGATCAGGTGAGCGACGCCGAAATGCAGCGGAATATCAAGCAGTGGCGAGCCGCTGGCAGGCAGCAGGAATAACTGGGCAACGGCGAACATGATCAGCGCATAGATTACGCCCACTGTCAGCGCCGCCCGCTGCCCGCTGGCACGTGGGGTAAGCCAGCGGTAGAGCAGCGCGAACACGATCCCGTAGATGCCGCTCATCGCCAGATGATCGACTGCGCCCATGAGCGGCGACGCCGCGCCCCCTGCCGTGCCGAAGCGCTGGAGTACCGCTGGCGGGCTTTCGCCGCCCAGACCCAGCGTGGCGATCAAGAATGCTGCCATTGCCGCCCCTGCCAGAATGCCATTCAGCAATCCGGTTACGGCGGTATCGCCGAGGGTTTTCTCGTGACTGTGATACGTGTTGATGTCTGCCATGCTGCTGTCCTTTTCGCTGATTTCTGCCGCCACTATAGATTTTGAGCGTCCGCGTATCGTTACGGCACAGAGATAAAAAGGGGCACAGCGCTGTGACCACCATGCCCCTTTGCTCCGGTTCGCGGGCTACTCCACGTTGAACAGCTTGATCATGCCCTTCATCATGTGGGGCATCATGTCACCCGACACAAGATCGGGGAAGAAGCAGACCGCCACGTAGGTTCCCGGTTCCAGATCGACTGTGGTCCACGCCTCAGCACCGGGACTCATCGGCGTCCAGAATAGCGCTTGCTCGTAGGGCATTTCCGCTGATTGATCTTCGCTGGTCATCAGGTTCATCAGCGTCGTCTGGACACTGTCGACTGTGGCGTCGTCCTCAACTTTGAAGATGCCCATCTCGTGCGGCTGCTCGCCCTTGTTGTTAAGCTGCCACAGGTGCTCGCCGCTCGGCAGCGCGTCCGGGATGCCGAAGGCGAAATCCACGAAAGTGACGAGCACGTCGCCGTCGCTTGGCTCAGGTGTGGCGGCGGCTTCATCGCTGCTTTCAGCGACGGTGAAGGGATTGATGTCCGGCGCGTCCGATGCGAAGTTCCCAAACAGATAGTTCCCGGCAGTGAGGTCATAGGTCACGCTGGTGGACTCGCCGGGAGCTGTCTCCAAGCCACCTAAGATGCTGACGAGCGCCACCACGTCTGCTGGACTTCCTCCCATGGCGGACAAGAAATCTTCCATCGCCACGCCATCATTCAGCCGGACGAACAGCGGTGAATAAGATGCTTCGGTTTCGTTCGTGAAGATGATGGTCGTCAGCCCGGCGGCTGATGTTCTCCGGGATGACCACCCCGTCTGCACTGGCGACGATGGTGACTTCGGGGACTGCGCTCGCGTCCTGCGCCTGCCCAACACCCGCGAGTGCCAACAGGATGAACACCAGCGCAATACTGCTTAATAGACGAAGTCGGTTCATTTTGGTTACTCCCATCTGCTTTGCGATGAAATCATTTGCCACATACGGGGATAGTTCCGCCGTCCTCGTGACTCTGCTTCACCTTATCCGCCGCGCGTCCTGAAAACGTTACGAGATTCCCCCGTGCGATTGTTCGGCTAAATCCGTTACGAGCGCGATCTTCGTAGCGATTTCGTAACGCTGCTGCGTTACACTGAGTTCACATCATGCTCAAACACAACGAGGCGAGCTTTATGCCCAAACTCGCGCTCCACCTACTTGGCAGTCCGTACATCGAACGGGATGACATGCTCGTCTCGGTTGATACCCGCAAAGCCCTTGCGCTGATCGCCTATCTGGCGGTCAACCCCGGCTATCAGAGTCGGGATACTTTAGCCGCGTTGTTGTGGTCAGAGAGCGATCAAGCAGCGGCGCGCGGCGCGCTGCGACGCACACTTTCGGTTTTGAACACGGCACTCGGCGGGGTTGGGTTGGAGATCGAACGCGAGGCGATTGCCTTCAAACAGGAAGCAATCTGGTGCGACTGGTACTGGCTGCACCAGCACTTGCAGGCGTGCCAGACTCACGGGCACGCGGCGCGTGAAGTTTGCGACCGCTGCCTCGAGCCGCTGGCTCAGGCGGCGGCGCTGTGGACGGGTGAGTTTATGCAAGGCTTCTCGCTGCGCGACAGCGCCGAGTTTGATCTGTGGCAGTCGCATCAGGCAGAACATGTTCGCCGCGTTTATGCCGGAGGCCTGCAGCGGCTGGTTCAGCTTCAGAGCGAGCGCGGCAATTATGAACGGGCGTTGGCAACCGCGCAGGATTGGCTGGCTTTAGATCCGCTCAATGAAGCGGCTCACCGTCACCTAATCCAGCTTTACGCGTGGTCAGGACAGCGCGAAGTGGCGATCCGTCAGTATCGGGAATGCGTGCGCATCCTCGATCATGAACTAGGCACGCCCCCGTTGGAGGAGACCAATACACTCTATCGGTTGGTGCTGGAAGGCAAACTTGAGGCTTCGCTGCTGACGCTCACCAGCCACACTGCGCCCGCTCCAGCGAAACCGTCCCGTGTCGCGCAGCACCTGCTTCCGCTGGTCGGACGGCAGGAAGCGCTGGATCAGATCCTCGGCAGCCTGCGCCGCCGTTGAACGAGAGGAGATCGCCGAACAGGTCGTCTGCATCGAAGGCGAAGCCGGGATCGGTAAGTCTCGATTGGTCGATGCCGTGCTTGCCGAGAAAGCTTCTGGACAGCATTTGGTGATTCGCTGTTACGAAAGCGAGATCGATCTCGCCTATGCGCCGGTCATTCGCGCGCTGCGCGCCGGTCTGGACCAGTCGGATTGGTTGAATGAGCTGAAAACCCCATGGCTCAATGAATTGGTGCGGCTGCTGCCGGAAATCGTCACGCAGCATCCTGAAGTCGTTTATCCGCCGATGCTCGACGACGTTGCCGCCCAGTCTCGGCTCGTTGAAGCTATCGCGCAGGCGCTGGATGTGGTCATGGCAAACGGACAGCCCGCGCTGCTGGTCGTTGAAGATGTCCAGTGGGTAGATCAAGCGACGCTCGATTTTCTGGCTTATTATCTGCGGCGCAAGCCCTTGCAGATCGCGCTGTGCATCCTGACGTGGCGTCCGGAACGCAGCGACAGTCTCGATCGGCTGCCCACGATTTTAGCCGAATACGAACGAGCGGGCGGCGCGCTTCAGGTGGTGCAGTTGGGGCGGCTCGACGCTGCGAGTGTCGCTGCGCTGGCGCGCCACGAAGGGATCGCCGACGCACAGTTGATTGAGCGGCTGTATGCCGAATCGGAAGGGCTGCCTTTCTTCCTCGCTGAATTGTTCCCACTCGTGAAAGCACAGATTTTGAGCGCCGCTACCGACAACTTGTGGGCGCTACCGCACAGCATCGAAAGCTTGCTGCGGGCGCGTCTGTCACCAATTGGCGACTCGCTGCGCCAGCTTCTCGGCGCAGCGAGCGTCTTAGGGCGCGACTTTGACGACGCGCTGCTGCAAACCTGCAGCGGGCGCAGTGAGAGCGAAGTCGTCGACGGGCTGGATGCGCTGCTGGCGCATGGGCTGCTGGTGACGAAAACTGAGCAGGGTTCGCTCAACTTCGACTTTTTCCACGACATGCTGCGGCGCTTGATCTACGAGGACTTGAACAGCGCTCGCCGCCGGCTGCTACACAAACGAGCTGCCGCCGCGCTGCTCAAGCGCGTAGGGCAACCGGTGAAACCCTCGGCGCTGTCGGGGGAGATCGCGCGGCATTTGGAGATGAGCGGACAGGAAAGCAAAGCGGCACGTAATTACTTCGATGCCGGACTCTACGCCCGGCATCTCTTTGCCAATCACGAGGCGATCCATCATTTCCAGATGGCGCTGGCGCTGGCTCACCCGGATGTCGCGCACGTATACCATCAACTTGGTGACGTCTACCTGCTTATCGGCGACCTAGGCATGGCAATCCAGAGCTATGAGACGGCGCTCGCGCACAGCCCCGACGAGTTGGTCGGCTCGCTGGAACACGCGGTCGGTTGTATCTATCATCGTATGGGCGAATGGGATCTGGCGGAACAGCATTTCCAGCGCGCGATCGATTGGCTGCCTGAGACGCAAGCTGCTGAGCGGGTCACGACCCTCGTTGACTGGAGTCTGACCGCTTACCAGCGCCGAGCTTTGGACAAGGCAGAAGCGCTGGCTGAGGCGGCGTTGGAACTTTCGCGCCAGCAGGACGACGCACAGCCGCTCGCCCAATCCCACAACATCCTTGGCATTCTCGCGCGCCATAGGGGCGACTTGGCGGTAGCGCAAAAGCATCACGAGTTGAGCCTAAGTGTCGCGACCGAATTGGGCAACCTAAGCATAGAAGTGGCAATCTACAACAACCTTGCGCTGACGTACATCGCCGAAAATCAGCTAGGCAGCGCGGAAACCCTACTACAGCGTGCGCTGATCCTATGCGAGCAGCAAGGGGATCGTCACCGGGCAGCTGCGCTTCACAACAATCTTGCCGATCTATATCACCGGACCGGGCATAGCGCTGCTGCTATGCAACATCTCAAACGGGCGGTTGCCTTGTTTGCCGAGATCGGGGCGACAGTACAGACACAGAGCCCCGAAATCTGGCGACTCTCTGAGTGGTGACGATAGATCAACAACTCGACACTAATTGCCCTTTAGCT
>CAVXEZ010000014.1:0-362160 GCA_963760975.1 uncultured Chloroflexia bacterium
AACTGACTTCGATAGTGTTCGCAGTCAGCGACTGACTGCCTCAGTTCAGGGTTGGATTGCGTAGCGTGCGAGGTGTGCACGCTGAGGAAAGGCGATTTGTTGGAGAAAATCGGAGAGGTTTCCGCTTAGCTCGACTTTGCACATGGATAGCTGAAAAAAGGAAGGCAGGATAAGCTGTTTCAGACCTCTGACAAAGGATGAAACGATGCTTAACCTGCCGTCGATAATTATAGACCTGTTGAACCCATTTGCGCCATGTTTTTATGGGGTGACCACCTGGATGAAAGCGCAAGTTCTGCTCATCGGAGCGATTTTGACTCCGGGAAAACGGGTGGTGACCGAGGCATTGCGGGTGATGGGCTTGAGCGAGAGTGCGACAGTTTGCCCAGTATCATCAGGTCTTGAACCGGGCAGTGTGGTCGCCGCTGGAATTGGCACAGGTGTTGCTGAAACTGCTGGTCAAGACGTTCGCGCCACCGAGAGAGCGCGTTGGTGTTTGGGATTGACCCGACGATTGAACGCCGCTGGGGACGGAAAATCGCGGCGCGGGGCATCTACCGCGACCCAGTGCGCAGCAGCGACAGTCATTTCGTCAAAGCCAGCGGGCTTGCGCTGGATTAGCCTGATGCTGTTGACGCCTATTCCCTGGGCGCAGCGCATCTGGGCACTGCCCGTCATGACCGTGCTGGCGCCTTCCGAACGCTACTACCAGCAGCGCGGACGAAGGCCCCAAACGATGTTGGCGCGCAGCGCTGCAAATGCTCAAGCTGCTGCGCCGCTGGCTGCCAGAGCGAGCCCTGGTAGTGGTCGGCGACAGTGCTTATGCGGCCCTGGATTTTCTGAGCGCCATGCAGCACTTGAAGCTGACGTTTGTCACCCGCTTGCGACTGGACGCTGCCTTGTATGAACCCGCACCGCCTTACAGCGGCAAAGGTCGTCCGCGCAAGAAAGGCCAGCGCTTGCCGACGCTGGCGCAGGTTTTGCAGAATGCCAACACCGTCTGGACGACCGTCTCGCTGGCGTGGTATGACGGACAGGTGCGCGACATGCAAATCACTTCCGCCTGTGCGGTCTGGTTTCACTTTGGTAAACCAGCCGCTGCCCATCCGTTGGGTGCTGGTGCGCGACCCGCAGGGGGACTATGATCCGGTGGGGTTGCTGTCTACCGACCCGACTGCTGAACCGCTGTCCATCGTCACTTGGTTTGTCCAGCGCTGGCAGTTGGAAGTCACCTTTGAAGAAGCACGTCGTCATCTGGGTGTGGAAACCCAGCGCCAATGGTCGGACAAAGCCATTGCCCGCACCACCCCGCTGCTGTTGGGCTTGTTCTCCTGGGTCACGCTGGTCGCTCATGCGCTCTACACCGCTCACCCGTCCGCTGCTCCGCGCCAAGCCGTTTGGTATCCCAAAGCCGCTGCCCACTTTCTCCGATGCTCTCGCTTTGGTGCGTCAATACTCTGTGGTCGGCTTATCCGACTTTTCGAATATCGAGGGAAGAACCCGATATGCTGAAAATCCCCAAACCGTTATTCGACACGCTCGTTTCGACCTTGTGTTATGCCGCTTGATGTGCAAAGTCGAGCTTAGAGGATGTTCGCTTAAGCTCCTACCTCCCCAGCCTGATGCGAAAAGCGCCTTCGGGGCGCTTTTTTGTTGCCTCAAAATAGTTCGAGGGGATTATCCCTTGACAACAAGGGCGAGGCACGCTTCGCCCCTACAGTACGTGTCGTGAGAGTATAATCGCCAAAGCCAAAGCTGGAGCTGATTCGAGAAGCGCTGTATGTTTTTCTGTTGGGGAAATGAGAGGGTGCGGAGGAACGACGTGGCGGGGGTCAGATTCTTCCCTAAATGTTCGGAATAAGTCCTCGAATGCCCCGAATCGAAGTACAGCGGACCAGTCCGAACGTTTGACCAGTTGTAACAGTTCAGAAGCGCGTCTGGATCGGCTAGACGCACTTGTTCATGCCGGGTGCGATTCAAATCCTGACGCCGCCTTCTCTTTCCGGTGCCATATTGCTGTCATCTATCCGACGCCGAGACAATCACGCAGAGGGGTGCTCAATCCCAATGGTTCGGGTGTGTCGGAGGATACAGCGGGTCCTGGATGCTGCCCCGATCCTTCCGGCGCTGCTCACTTTCGTCCGCCTGGCGACCTCGTATCGCATCGGGCATCGCGTTTTGCCGAGCATGTTCTACGATCTGCGCTGGCTCAACCGCATCAAGTGCTTCGAGCAGCGCACGCCGAACTTGCGCGCGGGATTCGGTGAATGCCTCTACCGTGTGACATTCCCTTGCCAGCGTATTGATCAATTCCTGGGCGTGGATGCGACCCGTTTCTTCCGGATCAAATTCGGCGGCTTGCGTATTATCGTTCATGGAATCATTCCTTTCAGAACGGATTGATATGGTATGGCGGTGTCCGAACCCGCTTACAGAGATAATCAACCGACTATTCCAAGCTCTCAACGGGGGACATCATCAAGAGGGCTGGCATCCCCGCCAAACGGGCTTAACGTGTTGGTTTCTACTTGAGCGAGCTACTTGCCCGCTTCCTGAACCAGGTGCAGCGACGTGTATTGTGAAACGTCGGGGTAGAGCTTGTGCCAGATGGCTTGTTGAGTCTTGTATAGAACCGGGACGGTCTGGCACAGCGGCGTATAGGGCACGTTCTCGTCCACACCGACCACTTGATGGGTGCAGCCGCAGAGGGGACAGCACTTAACCCAGTGAACTGTGCCCGTACTTTCAACAGCGGCTTGAGGCAAACCGTCTATTAGGGTGAGTTTAAAGCGCTTTTGCTGCTCCGCGATGATGGTGGGCATCGGCTTATTCCTTTGTCTGTATGATATTCGATAGTCTGTGGCAGGTGTATTGCTGGGAATCAGCTCGCTGGATTGCCAGTCGATTGCGTGTCGGGATTTGAGGACATCGCGTTCCAGCACTGCTCATCCTGCAAAAACAAATGCCTGTACCTTTGCACAGGCATTTGACGACCGCGCAGACCATTGGCTTATTCCGGTCGTACTGACCTTTATGGCTTCGAAACGTCTGCGCGGTTGTCGCCATAAGCGCGCATTTCGGGACCTTGCCCGGCGGATGCGCTCTGAACGACTGGCTGAGCGATGGGAGTAGGAACAACCTGCCGACGAATCATCGCTATCCAGCGATGATCGGTGGTCTTGGAGATGTAGTAAAGTGCGCCCAAAATGACCAAAACAGCAACAATCAACGTCGTTCTGGCATCGTTTTCGTTCAGGGGTTGTACGCTCACGCCCAGTCTGGTCGTCGCAGTCGTCACAAAGCTCACATTCGAACCACGTGTCACCGTGAACTGACTCTCGCCGGAGGGGAAGGCTAAATCAAATAGCTGCGCGCGTGTGCTGCCTGTCCCTTGCAGTACCGAGGAACCCGAAACGCCAGCAATCGTGCTGACGACTGAGAAGGTGCGTGTTCCAGGACTGACCAACTGTACGGGTACAGGCGCGTCCTGGGAATTGGTGACCGTCACAGCCCCTTGCCCGACAGCAAAATTGAGATCGGTGCCGCTGTAGGAACGCATCCGAAGAGAATCGACTGCCCAAACCAGCGCTCCGATGATCACGACCAATGCAACGAAGATTTTCAAATAGCTTTTCATGTTCTAGTCCGTTCATGGATAGAGTAGCAAAGAGCGCTACAGAGATTGAGCATTCTAAAAAGCGCTCAAGCTCGCTCCCCAATTCGCGTCGAGGTTGTTATGGATCTCACGGAGCCTGCTTACGAGCAGGTGAGGAAGTATCTTTGTGACCGGATAGCGGCGAGATCGGAAACAGTCAAGCACGCCTCAATCACGGACGCTGCGATCCATTTGTGGAGTGTGTGATGTCCTGGGTTTCGTTTGATGAGCAGGAAATGCCTAAACCATGCTCAGACCGGAGCGGAGATTTACGGGCATCATCAAACCTGAAGGAAGAAATGAGGACGATTAATACGGGTATAAATCAGTAATTTATTTCTATGAAAATTGCCCTCACATACCTACTATAGCACGCTTGGTCGATATAGTAAAGCAAGTCGCCATTCGGCAGAGTACCGCACTTCTTTCAATCGCCGCTCACCGCGAATGAATATCTCAAATCGGCTTAGCGGATGAGGTCACGATCATTCATCGTGTGGACAGGTTTTATCCTATAAACGGGGAATCCAGCGCAGCAGCGCCGTCATGGCAATTTCGCCTTCTAGCCGCGCTAACGGTGCGCCAAGGCAGTGATGAATGCCTTGACTGAAGGCAATGTGCTTATTCGGATGGCGCAAAATGTCGAACCTGTTGGGCTGATCAAAGACAGCGGGGTCGCGGTTGGCGGCATGAAGGACGGCGTGGATACTATCGCCCTTTTGGATGAGCCTGCCGCCCAGCTCAACATCCTCAGACGCCCAGCTTGGCAGCGTCATATACGAGGGGCTGTTATAGCGCAGCATCTCCTCGATTGCCGAATTCACGACGAGCGGATTATCCAGATTGTCTCGCAGTATCCGGGTCTGATCCGGGTTTTCCAGGAGCGCGAGCACGCCGTTACTGATGAAATTGGCGACCGTTTCATACCCGGCTGCGAACAGTAAAAAGACCATCGCCAGCAGTTCTTGCCGGGTCAGCCGATCCCCGGCATCTTCGGCGAAGATTAACCCACTGAGCAAATCGTCAGTTGAACTCAAATGCTCGTGCCGCAACTCGATTTGTCGATGCAGGTACATGGAAAACTCGATGATCGCCGTCTGAACGATGCCTTCATCCGCCGAGAGCAGCATGGTCTTTGTCCAGGCACGAAACTGCGGATAGTCCGCCGACGGAATACCGAGCATCTCCATGATCGACATCAGTGAGAAGACTTCGGCATACCGTTCGGTCAGGTCAAATTCATCACCGTCGGTGACGTCGTGATCGACAGCCTGTAACAATCCGTCAGCGATAGCCTGAAGACGGGGGCGCAGGTTATTCACTCTACCCGGCGTGAAAGCTTTATGCACCAGAGATTTCAGCCGGGTGTGATCAGGCTCATCCAGGTTGAGCATGTGCCGGTTGATAATTTCGTGTGTATCCATCGGTGGCAGTTGCTCCAGCGGGTCTGCGGGCAGCCAGGAACCCGACGCCTTGCTGAAACGCTTGTCCCGCATGAAGCTCACGCAGTCGTCGTAGCGCGTGAGAAACCAGACGGGCTGTCCGGTCTGGGGGTCAATCGCACGGTGTACCGGGTCGTCATTTCGCATCCGCTCATAAAGCGCATGATTACCCTGCGCTTCCGCTGCGAAGATGTCAAAAGGATTGGCTGCGCTGACGACCATCGTGGGTCTGCCGCTATCTGGCGTGTTCGCTGCCCATGTAGAGCGCGATGCCAGCTTCGGTGATATGGACTTGATTGTCTGCGGGTTTTCCCACCCACTCTGCCAGCGGCGGATGATACCTCAGGAGCGCGGCAATTGTGGTTTTGAAGCCGACGTAGCGCAGTGGGCTGGATGCCTTATCCTTTTGACGATAGAGAACCAGCAGAGCTTGCCATTCCAGGTGCTGTAGATAGACGGTTTCTGACATGATCGTTTTCTCTCGAAAGACCAAATGAACGAAAGCGTGCTGTGGATGACAAAACCCGATTGTGACGGGTAAATCGTCAGGTTTGGGCTAGCTGTGGCTGAGCAGGCGGCTGGTGCTCAGATCGGCGGGGACCCTTCCATGCCTTGTGGCAGTCTCGAATTCCGGTCGTTGAGGCAAATCCATCGCCTCCAACTGATCGATCAGAGTCCGGTGCAGAGCACTGAGGCGGCTCAGGTTTTTCTCCGCCAGTGTTCTGGAATAACTCCCTTCGGCAGCAGCCAACGTTTTCCGCCAGCCTTTCTCACCTGCTTTCGTATCTGCCAGCAACTTCCGAATACGCTCGATCTCATTCATGATCTGTCCTTCTGAAAAGCGGAGACGGTGTGGATATAAAAGGGACGGTGGAAAGGGTATTAGAGGTTCAGGTGAACCACCTACTCTACCGGATATTGCCTGATGGAGAATTCACGATGCTTCCGAGAATCGGCTAAGATGCACTGGGAAGCCGGCTTATTTACCTGTATCCCCGACAGGTTGGCGACCTGACCTGGAAGAATGACTGCTCAGTTGTGAGGGAGATTGACTGGACACCTGAGCGCTGTAACGGATAAACCTTTTGCTGGAAGGTAATCGTTACATGAGGAATAACAATTAGTATAGCGCGTCAGGCTCTAAATTGCCAGAGACAACCTGCTTTGTTCAGCAAGGCGACTCTGCGAAGCAGGTAAAATTGCTGAAAATGGACGATAGACCCGTTACGATGCCAGGCTGCTCTGGAGCGTATCCCCGTTGAGATATTCGACCAGCGTCAACCCCGCACGTTTGCGAAAGGTCAGTTGACCACCATAGGGCGCGGTGAAACTGCCGGAAGTCGGTGAAACGTCCCGATAATCGCGCCCGACCGCTACGGTCACGTAGCCGAGGTGCGGCTGGCGTCGATTGGTGGGGTCAAACGCAAAGGCGCTTAATCCACCCTGTGTCGGTAGAAAGACTTCAACCCAGGCGTGCGATCCGCCCTCGCCGAGCATGTGCCCGGAGACGTAGCGCGCGGGCAAGCCTGCCGCCCGGCAAATCGCCAGCATCAGGTGAGCATAGTCCTGGCACAGCCCTTGTCCCACGGAGAGGGCTTCGGCAGCGGTGGTACTCACGCTCGTGACACCGCCTTTATAGCGCATGGCTTCATTCACCCAGTTGTTGATGCGCTGCGCCAGATCGTATTCGCTGGTCGCGGTGTCCTGCAAGTGGCGAGCGATAGCGAAAATGCGCTCATCCGGCATCGTCAGCGGCGTCGGTTCGATGAAATACTGTGCGTCGGCTGGCGAAATCCTCGGTCTTTGCTGGTCATACATGGCGCTCTCGACAGTCATCTGCGCTTCAAACGAGACCACGCCGTCTGCCTCCGGGACTTCCAGTTCGAGAACGCGATTACCAAACGTATCGGATGCCTGTCGCATCGAAACAGGCAGCGGATTGACCGCCAACTGGTGATCGAGCACCTGTTGAGCGCCATAACGGTCGGCAGGAATGATCACGAGACGCTGTCTCAAATGGTAGATGGGACCCGGATAGACATACTCGAAACGCTGATAGAACCGGCAGCGCGTCCGCCGGACATTCTGCCAGTCCACCATGCGGTAATCGATAAATTCAGTCCGCTGCGACGCTGAGAGAGGCGAGTCAGACATGGGATGCGCCGCATTCTGGCACGAGCGGATTGAGCCGCTGCTGCTCATCGACCTGATCCGCCCAGACCTGAAACGTGGTCATCTGAGCATTGCCGTAAACCGTCGCTAAAGCCACGTCCACTGCATCACGCCCGCGTGCGATCAAGACCCGCCCGGTGCGCGGATAGTTGTGGCGGGCATCGAAGGTGCGCCATGCCCCTTCCATATAGACCTCGAACCAGGCATGAAAGTCCATCGGCGATGGATCAATCGGCGCGTTGATGTCGGGTAAATAGCCGCAGACGTAGCGGGCGGGGAAGTTCAGAGCACGGCAGAACGAGACGCCCAGATGCGCGAAATCGCGGCAGACGCCGCGCCGCTGCTGGTAAGCCTCCCATCCGCTCGTACTCGAAATGCTGCCCGCAGCGTAGCGGATGTTGTCGTGCAGCCAATCGCAGACCGCCTGCACCTGCGCCCACCCGCCCTCGATGTGCCCGAATAACTGCCAGGCGTCGCCGATGAACAAATCGGAGGGGCAAAGACGGCTGGGCAGCGTGTAGATCACCACGTCGTCGGGCAGATTTTCGACCGGCGTCTTTGCGAGCGCGGGGAGTACCGGGTCAGGGGTTGGCGGCACTTCGGCAATCGCGTCGTAGACGATCTCCAGCGTGCCAGTGGGAGCGAGCAGCCGCCAGATTTGATTGCCAAAGCCGTCGATGTACTCGTGCATCGGCGTGCAGGGATCGATCTTCTGCTGTTCTTCAATCACGCGGTGATGGTAGGTCTGCGGCGGGCGCACGACCAGCATCATCGGCGTGGGCACAGCGCTTTCGTAGACGATTCTGCAACCCACGTGAACACGCATCAACATCCTGACCTTATCGGATCGCTTACACGGCATTCTATTGGCTTTAGTACGCTTTAGCAATCAGCATTATAGACAATGAATACGTCAAAGCGTTTGGCATTGCCGGGCGAACTACTTAACGAAATCAAAAGCCCGCTGTCAAGTTTGGCAGCGGGCTTATTGTCACAAGGAATTAAGGCTTAGGCATTGACGAGCGTTACTGCGCTCGCCTGCTTGCCTTTTTTCCCCTCGGTGATCTCGAACTCGACTTTCGCACCTTCGTCAAGCGAACGGAAACCGCTCGCCTGAATTTCCGAATAGTGGACGAAAAGATCATCGCCACTTTCCGGGGTGATAAAGCCGTAGCCTTTTTCGCCGTTGAACCACTTGACTGTGCCCTGGACGCGATTTGCCATTGTTATTCACTCCTGAATAATTGGGTTTGCCATAGCCTGCTGTACGCACATCCCCATTATTTCAGGAAGCTTACACAGTACTAGCGGAGATTACAGAGGGAAAGATTGAAAACGGTTCTGTTATCTCAGGTGAGGTCTTATGGGTGCTCAACCACAGCACCGATGCGGTCAAGACTGAATTGTCTATGTTCCCACACTGCCACGTCAGTATACTACCCCTTGAAGCTATAAGCGAGAGTGGGTTTTACGTTTTTGGCAAACTCATGATTTTGCATCAGGCAAGACGTAGCTGTGCCAGCGATGCGCGCATCGCCCCCTGCGACCAGTAGACCGCTATCCCGAAAAGGTTGGATTGGGGGTCGAGAAAGCTCTGAGCGAAAATCGGCTGCAAACGCGCAGCCGATTTTGCATTTTATGGGAAAATGAAGGTTCGAATCCTGTCCCTCGCCGGACGGGATGCGGGGGCGATGCCAGCGTGGGGTCAGTGGCTTCGGCACATTGCGGATCAGGCGGTCTCGCGCCGGATCAATTCCACCGGCAGCATGATGGTTTCTGCTCGTTCTTCCTCGTTCGCCGTTTTCTGACGCAGCACAAGGTCAACGACCTGATGACCGATCTCGACTAGAGGTATCTGCATCGACGTTAGGGCGGGCGTCATTTCCTGCGCCATGAAAATATCGTCAAAGCCAATCACCGCCATGTCAGCCGGAATCCGGTATCCCTTCTGATAGAGCGCTTCGATGGCGACGAAGGCGAAATCGTCATTCGCGGCGAAAATAGCCGTTGGCGGATCGTCGAGCGAGAGGAAACGCGCCACGCCCTCCGCAGCATCCCTCGGTATCCATGAATTGCCGAAAATGAGCTGTTCATCCACCTCAATGTGCGCGTCAGCCAGTGCTCGCTGATAGCCTTGGGCGCGCAGTCGCGCGCTTGGGTAATTCAGGTCGCCACGTAAATGCGCGATCCGCTGATGTCCTTGCTCGATCAAATACTTCGTCGCCGTATATGCGCCCCCATCGTCATCGTAGATCACCGAGGGGAATTTGAACTTTGGATCGCAGGATCGCTCAATGCAAACACAGGGCAGCCCCGCTTCGGCGATGAGCGAAAGTAATTCGTCGCTGTCTGGCGGGTCCTGGACAAGCCGAACCACGACACCATCCAGGCGCCCGCTCATCAGGAGTTGTTCAAGCTGCGACAGGTCTTGACCAACCCCGATGGGATACACCAGCAAATAGTGGTCGCGCGCCGTTATCTCCTCGACCATGCCGGTCAAGATCGTCGCGCTGTAGCTGGACATGAACACGCGTCTCGGACGGTAGTCACTGAAAATGTATCCGATGGTATTGGTTCGCTGATGACGCAGATTTCTCCCCAGCACATTGGGACGGTAGCCGAGTTCGTCAATGGCGCGCAGGACGCGCTCGCGCACCTCCGGCGAGGTGGGGCGGGGTCCATTGTTGATGACATACGAGACGACGCCGGGCGAAACACCCGCAAGCCGAGCAACATCCCGATGCGTGGGACGCTTCTTTTGTGGCATACAATCCCTTCATTTCAGCACGGCGCGTCTGAGTACCCCTGTACATACGTTCGCCTGCGAAGTCCGGCACATCAGTTTACCCCTCACGCAGCCAGACGCGCATTTCGCCCGGCTCTCGGTTTGCCCAGAAACAGTACGGGATCGCCGTGAAGCGGAAGGTCGAACGCGCTTCCTGAACCTGCGACTGCGGTCGATACAGTTCATCTGCGTCGTTCGCACGCTCGACGCGCTGCGCCTCCCCGGTGATCACGCTCACGCCGCCGAACAGATCGCTGCGTTCCGCCGTCAACGGTGCGGAGCGCGGCAGCGCCACGTTCGCCAGGCGCGCGCCGTTATCCGCTTCTTCCAGGCAGTAGATGACCGGACCGCGTTGCAGGGCAACCTGCCCGGCGTCCTGACGGATGGCGGGATGCGGCGACATGCGCTCGACCGGCATTGCCAGCGACAGCGTGACTTCGTCGCCGCTCGTCCACGTCCGTTTCAGCCGCGCGTAGCCCGCGACCACCTCGGGCGCGGGTCGGTGCGCCGTTGACCGCCAACTGGAAATCGCTGCACCAGCCAGGGATGCGCAGCGCCAGCTCAAAGGTGGTCGGCTGCTCAACCTTGACCGTGATCACAACGCTGCCGTCCCAGGGATAATCGGTTTCCTGTTCGAGGTGGACGGGATTGCCGTTCAGTTGAAGTTCGGCGCTGTTCTGGTTGTAGAGGTGGACGAACACGGTATCACCCGTTGTCGAGTAGAAGTATTCGCCGATATTGGCGACCAGCCGCGCCAGATTGGGCGGGCAGCATGGGCAGGCGAACCATTCCGAGCGGCGGTAGTAACGGTCGGTCGTGATGCCGCTCCAGCGCTCGAACGGGCTGACTTTCGGGTACGATTCGAGCGGGTTGGCGTAGAAGAAATGCTCGCCTTCGTACGAGACGCCGCTGAGGACGCCGTTGTAGAGCGCGCGCTCCATCACGTCGATGTAGCGGCTGTCGGGGTCGACGAGGAACATACGCTGCGCCCAGAAGACGAGCGCAATCGCTGCGCAGGTTTCGGCGTAGGCGGTCTCGTTGGGCAGGTCGTAGGCGAAGGTGAAGCCCTCGTTGGTGTTCGCGGGACCCAAGCCGCCCGTGATATACATCGAGTGGCGTGTCAGATCATCCCAGATGGATCGCAGCGAATCGAGGAGGGAAGCATCGGCGGTCTCCGCGCTGATGTCGGCTGCGCCGCTGTATAAATAAGCCGCGCGCACCGAGTGCCCGGTTGCCTCGGTTTGTTCGCGGAGCGGGGCGTGCGCCTGGCAGTAGTGATAGGTCTTCGCCCAGAATTCATGCGGGTCTTCGCCGCGCTCCTGCGCTTCGAGGTCGAAATAACTTGGCTGCTGCCCGCGCTCGTCGATGAAATACCTGGCGAGCTTCAGGTAGCGCGGTTCATTGGTGGCGTGATAGAGCTTGACCAGCGCCAGCTCGAGTTCGGGATGCCCCGGATAGCCCTGTTTCTTGCCTTCCTCTGGTCCAAACTTCGAGTCGATGAGGTCGGCATAGCGGCAGAGCACGTCGAGCAGCTTGCGCTTGCCAGTCGCCTGATAATAGGCGACGGCGGCTTCGATCATGTGTCCGGCGTCGTACAACTCGTGCCAGTCACGGAGATTGCGCCAGCGGTTCTGCGGTTCGATGGCGGTGTAGTAGATGTTGAGGTAGCCGTCGGGCTGCTGCGCCTTCACGATCAGGTCGACAACTTCATCGACCTGACGCTCAAATTCGGGATTCGGGTGATTTTCGAGGCTGTAGCTGACAGCTTCGATCCACTTCGCAACGTCGGAGTCCCAGAAGCGGTCGGGAATAGCTTTCCCCGGTTTTGGCTGTCCCGGTTCCCAATGCAAACGCCAGGCATCGATGCGCCCGGTGAGCTTCAACTGATGGTAAACGGCAGGGATGGTTCGGTCACGATTGGTCGTCTGCCGTTCGCCCCAAAAGCCTGCTAGTTCGACGTTTCTGGCAGGTACAGCTTTCTGTAGTTGTGTGTCCGCGTGCAAGGGAGTACCTCCCAAACAGTCAGGTAGATAGCAATGGTGAAGCGATCATGGGGGTGTAAAAGACGATAAGCGTGTGCATATTTTTCTGGAAAAATCATAAGTCAAATCGGTTTGCGCAAACCGATTTGATTATATGGTTGCGCTGTAGGGTTGTCAAGAAATTCGCAGGATGGGCGATCAGAAAAGTCTGAGCTATAGGGCAAGGATGACCGGGGGTTCCAACGACTTCATCCGTAAATTCAGTGGTTGCATCTTGATGAGCCGCTTATAGGCACGCCACGACAGCCGTGAATGAAATCGACGGGGCGTGAGGCGGCGCTCCTGTCGTTGATCGTCTGCGCACCGATCCAGACTGCACGGATGCGGTTGAGGGTATCCAGGCTGTTCGCTCCGCCAATCGATCTATTGATCATTCCAATCACACAGCGTTACAATTTCCTGTAGTTGCTTGCCGAATACATGTCGTGTATCGTTTCGTATACCGCTCCCGGTGCTTATGCATCGAAGCAGGGGAGCGCTCGTGTTCGTTTGCTTTATTGTCTCCATGAGGTCGGTATACGTGCTCACGTGCATCGCGCAGTTGAGGTGAAAACATGTTGAATTCGCAATCGACTGATTAGACGTCACGGTGGAGGTCCCAATACGCAAGCACGCACATTCGACTATGTGATTATCGGTGCAGGCTCCGCTGGTTGTGTACTGGCGCATCGCCTCAGCGAAGACCCTAATACCACTGTACTGCTTATCGAGTCCGGCGGCTCTGATAGTGGCTTGGATCTGCATATTCCGGCAGCATTCAGCCGGTTGTTCAAGTCCCAGTACGACTGGGCATATTTCACGGAAGCGCAAAGTCAGCTCAACAACCGTCAAATCTACGTTCCGCGCGGAAAAGTGCTGGGCGGATCGAGTTCGATCAACGCCATGATCTATACGCGCGGCAATCGCTACGACTACGATCTCTGGCGTGACCTGGGAAATCCGGGCTGGGGCTTCTCAGACGTACTGCCGTACTTCAAAAAGGCGGAAAACCACGAAGCGGGCGCGTCCGAGTATCATGGCATCGGGGGACCGCTCAACGTCGCTGCCCTGCGCGATATAAATCCCTTGAGTCACGCCTTCGTAGCGGCGGGGGTCGAACTGGGATTCGCGCAGAACAGCGACTTCAGCGGGGCGCAGCAAGAAGGAGTTGGCTTTCATCAGGTGACGCAAAAGGGCGGACGCCGGTGCAGCGCCGCCGACGCCTACTTGAAGCCGATCCTTTCGCGACCCAACCTGACTATCTTCACCCACACGAATGCTACCCGGCTGATCTGTGAGTCCGGGTGCATCAAGAGCGTTGAATACATCCGTGATGGCGTCCGCCAAAGCGTCGCCGCACAAAGAGAGGTGCTTCTCGCCTGCGGGGCGATAGGCTCGCCGCAGCTCCTCCTGCTCTCAGGTATCGGTCGCGCCAATTATCTCAAATCTCTGGATATTCCTGTTGTACAGGATTTGCCGGGCGTCGGAGAGAACTTGCAAGACCATCTCGGCATCGCCCTGACTTACCACTGCACGCAGCCCGTCAGCCTCGCAAACGCCGAGAAACCGGGCGCTATTCTCCGCTATTTGTTGTGCAGGCAGGGACCCCTGACCTCCAACGTATCCGAGGCGGGCGCGTTTGTAAGCATAACGCCTGATGATCTGCCCGCGCCCGATCTCCAGATAGGATTTGTGCCAGCCTACGCGCAAAATCGCGGGTTTCAGCGACCGAGTGGACATTTCTTCACCATCGGTTGTACCTACCTGCGCCCCTTTAGCCGGGGACGCGTCGGCTTGCACTCTGACGATCCGGCAGCGCCGCCCATGATTCAGCCGGAATACCTCACGGATCAGGCGGATATTCCGCCCATGGTCGCCGGGTTCAAGCTCTGTCGGCGGCTCATTCAGGCAAGCCCCTTCGATCCCTTCCGGGGAGCGGAAATTGATCCTGGTGCCGAGATACAGAGCGATGAAGCGATTGTTGACTATCTCCGCACTTACAGCATGACCGTCGATCATCCGGTGGGGACGTGCAAGATGGGGACGGATGCGATGGCTGTGGTTGACGCTGAGCTTCGCGTGCGCGGTGTCGATAGGTTACGGGTTGTGGATGCCTCGATCATGCCGACTGTCGTGAGCGGGAATACCAACGCTCCGGTCATCATGATTGCCGAGAAAGCGGCGGACTTGATCAAGGGGGTTCGTCCTCATGGGAGGTCAGATCGTGAGCCTCACGTGGACGTTTGAAACGCTGGCGCAAGCGAGCGCGGAAACTCTGGAACAGATACTGGTCGCATCGAAACCGCCTGATTTCGATGCTTTGGACGGATACGCTTATGACGGCTTCAACTGCGCGTCGTCCCGTTACGTCCCGCTGCCAGCCCGGAAATTCAGAAAAGTCTTCTTCACCAAAGCGGGCATCCCCTACGGGCTGAATCAATTTGTGCGCCCCGACGATGCCGATTTTGCGGGTGAATGGCACGTCCAGATGCGAGACGACAAGCCCGTAGAAGGCGCTTTCTTTCAAGTCGGGTCTGCCTCGGCGACGGATTCTGCTGACCGCTTCACCCGATACCGACATCTGGTCGGCCTGAATTACAACGTCGCCCCGAATCCCCGCTGGAACGTCGTCATGCGCTCCATCTATGACTTGATCGGGCTGCCCAATGAGGACGATTACAGCCTCATCCTGGGCAAGGCTTATCTCCGAACGCTGGCGAATCTAAGTATTTTTGCGACTTATTTCGTTCTTGGGCATCGATGCCCTGATGCGCGGACGTGAAGCTTCACGTCCACACACCCTATCCAGGGAGAATATTAGGTTATGAAAGCGCTCCTCACGTTCTTTCGCCGCCCGCAAAACCTGCCGATTCTGATCATCCCGTTATTGCTGCTGATCTGGGGACGGGTCATCGCGCCCGCTCTGGGCGAGGCAAGTTTCAAGGATGTCGCCCTCTTCGACAGTCCCTATCGGGAAGCGCTGCCGCTCGGTAATCCCGCTGAAGGGGTGGCAAAACACGTCGTCGTGGTCGTCATCGACGGGCTGCGCCTCGACATTTCCCAACAACTGCCGATGCTGAACCAACTGCGTGCTCAAGGGGCGGATCGGTCGCTGCTGGTTGGGCAGCCCTCCTTCTCGCTGCCCGGTTGGACGGTGATCGGGACGGGCGCGTGGCAGGAGCAGAGCGGAGTCACCACCAACTACTATCAGGACAGCATCGCGGTCGATACGATCTTCGAGGAGGCGAAACGCGCCGGGCTGACGACCGCGCTGGTCGGCGACGCGCCCTGGGGGCAGCTTTACGCCTCCGGCGTCGATAGCGAGCATCTGATGCAGGAGCTGCCCGACGAATACACCAACCTCGACGCCGATTTGCAATTTGACCAGGACACGACCGACTTCGCGCTGGAGGCGCTACAGAGCAAGCCGAACCTGATGGTGATCCATCTGCTCAGTGTGGACAGCGCCGGGCACGGCTGGGGCGGCGCCAGCCCGCAGTATCTTCAGGCGGCGCAGAACGCCGACAGCCAGATCGCGCGGATCGTCAACGCCCTCGATCTGAGCGATACGGCGATCTTCATCACCGCCGATCACGGTCATCTGGATCGCGGAGGTCACGGCGGCTGGGAGCAGATCGTGCTTCAGGTGCCGTTCGTCGGCGCGGGTCAGGGCATCAAGCCGGGGCAGTATGCGCAGGCGGAACAGGCGGCGATTGCCCCTACGGTGTCGACGCTGCTGGGGCTGGCGATTCCGGCGCACAATCAGGGCGCCATTCTGTTTGACGAGCTGGACATGCCGGATTCGCTCCAGGCGGCGCGCGCCGTCGACCTCGCCTCACAGATCGCGCAGCGCTACAACTCCATGCTGCAAACCATCGGCGACTCGCGGCGGGTCGATAGTCAACTGCTCACCGACGCCCAGAATGCGCTCAGCGCCGGAAACGACGCCGACGCGCTCGCCCGCTCGCAGCAGGTGCTCGATAACGCTTACGCGCAGTGGGACGCGGCGCGCACGGATCGCCTGAATCGAGAGCGGCTGGGGCGCATCCCGATTGTGCTGCTGGCGCTGGTGATCCCGGCGCTCTATCTCTGGTGGTGGCGGCGCGAAGGCTGGAACTGGCGCGCGCCGCTGGTCGGGGTGCTGGTCTACGGGGTGCTGTGGAACGCGAATTATTTTCTGGTCGACCGCTTCACCTATTCGATCAGCATGTTCAACAAGGAAAGCCAGATCGTGCCGTTCATCACCGGGCGTGTCATGGAGGCGCTGCTGGCGCTGCTGGTCGCCGTGATCGTGGTGGCGCTGCTGCGGCGGCGGGCTGCGCGCGGCGAAATCGCGCGGGATGTCGTCCATACCATGCTGCTGGTCGCGCTGGTGCTCGGCGTGCAAATCCTGTTCTACTACCTCCTGTGGGATTTCCTGCCGACGTGGTATCTCCCCGATCTCGGCATGGGCTTCAAGTTTTATCTCGACCTGTATCAGACGACGGTCTTCTATCCCCTGCTGGCGCTACCGGTCGCTGTGCTTCTGCCCTTACTGGCGCTGCTGGTCGCGGGGGGTACCAATCGGCTTCTGCCGAAGCGTGGATAGCGCGGAATGGATTAATTGCCGTCCAGCGCCAGCCAGAGGAGGGTGTAGGGCGGCAGCGTCACGTCTCCTGCCAGATGTCGCCCGTCGAACAAGTCGCGCCCCGGCGCGGGCAGCGTCACCGGAACCGCTTCGCCGGAGACGTTGTGCAGCGCCAGCGCGCACGCTGTCCCGTCCGGCGAGACGCGCTCCAGCACGAACAGGCGCGGATCGAGGTGCAGCACCGTCTGCGTCCCCAGCGGGTGAAAAGCGCGCTCGGCGGTGCGGACTTCGAGCAGGCGGCGGTAGCGGCTGAAGACGCGGGCGCGCAGCGATGCCGGGTCGTCGAGGTCTGCCAGCAGCGCATCGGCGTCCAGCTTCGCGCGGTTGATCGAGCGCAGGCGTCCGCTTGAGGCGACGCCCGCCCGGTCGTTGCGCCCGCCGAACAGGCTCGACAGGTAGATGCCCGGCACGCCGACGAACGCCAGCATGATCGCCTGTGAGACGATGAAGCGGTCGACGGCGGTCTGCGGGTCGCGCGCGGTCACGTCGGGGTGGGTGACGGCGTCGAAATAAGTGATATTCAGCTCGTAGGGGCTTTGCGTGCCGTCCGCGTTGCTCTTCTGCGAGACGTAGCCGCCGTGTGCCCGCGCCCGATCCACCAGCGCGGCGATCTCGGCGTCGGTCAGGATGCCGCTGGCGGGGCGCAAGCCGATGCCGTCGTGCGACGCCGTGAAGTTGAAGAAGGTCGTGCGCTCGCTGACGCGCTCGACGGTCGCCGCCCACGCGCTCAACTGTCGCGCGTCGCCCGCGTGCAGCGTGTGCAGGATCAGCGGCGGCAGCGGGAACTGGTAGACCATCTGCGCTTCGTCCTCGCCGTCACCAAAATAGGACAGGTTCTCGCGCTGCGGCACGTTGGTCTCGGTGATCAGGATCGTCCCCGGCGCGACGATGTCGAGCAGGTCGCGCATCAACTGGATGACGGTGTGCGTCTGCGGCAGGTGGATGCAGGTCGTGCCGATCTGTTTCCACAGGAAGGCGATGGCGTCGAGTCGGATCAGCCCCGCGCCCTGCTCAACGTAATAGAGCAGCACGTCGAGGATGGCGAGCAGCACGTCCGGGTTGGCATAGTTCAGGTCGATCTGGTCGCTGCTAAAGGTCGTCCAGACGTGCGCTTGCCCGCTCGCAGCCTCGAACGGCGTCAGCAGCGGCAGCGCGCGCGGGCGCGTCACCAGCGAGAGGTCAGCCGCCGGGTCGACGGTGATGAAGTAGTCCGTATAGGGCGCTTCGCCGCGCAAAAATGCCTGAAACCAGGCGCTCTCGGCGGAGACGTGGTTGAACACGCCGTCGAACATGACGCGGAAATCGCGGCAGAGCGCGCGCACGTCCGCCCAATCGCCCAGCGCCGGATCGACCTGCCTGTAGTCGATCACCGAGAAGCCGTCGTCTGACGAGTAGGGAAAGAACGGCAGCAGGTGCAGCCCGGAAACCGGCAGCGCCAGCCGCCAGAGCGTCTCGCCCAGCGTCGCCAGCGGCGACTCGCCGGGGCGGCGCAGATGATCGCCGTAGGCGATGATCAGGGCATCGCGCTCGGAAAGCGTCCAATCGCCCGACGATGCCGGGGGAGAGGCGGCGATCAGGCGGTCGATCCGGTTGAGGATGTGCGGCGTTTGTTCCTCGCCATAGACGAGGCGCAGCTTCTCGCGGATGCGATCACGCAGGCGGGCATTATCCCTCACGAATCGAATGCTCCCAGTTCCAGACAGGCGAGCGCCGCGTTCGTCCAGACGAACCAGTGGCGCGAAAAAACGGAGCCATCGGCGGCATGATAGGCTTCGGGCAGCGAGCCGTCGTCCTGCGCCGCGCGCCGCAAGGCGGATCGAGCGCGCTCGGCGCGGGCGGCATCCCCGGTCGCGCGGGCGATAATCAAGTCCTGAATGTCGCCGAGCGCCCAGGGCGCGGGCGAATGCACCGAGCCGAGATGCCCGTCGTAGAAGCCGCCGCGATTCGCCTCCGAGAAGGCGAAGGCGACGGTGCTGCGCCAGACCGGGTCGTCGGCGGGGAGAAAGCCCCACGCCGGGGCGAGCGCCAGCGGGAAGTCGTTGGCGTCGTGGTAGAAATGGAAATGACCCGCGCCGTCGGTCGCGTAGGCGAAAATTCGCTTGCCCTCATGTTCGGCGGTGAACACTCGCCGGATCGTCTCGCGCAGTTCCGGCAGGCGCGCCGTCCATGTCTCTCGCCACGCCAAGCCTATCCAGTTTGGCGAGCGCGCGCCACATCAGGATGTGGCTGGAGAGGTGATAGGGCAGCAGGATCGGGTCGTCGGCGGGCGTCTCGTCGGTCGGAAAGAGCAGCGCGTCGGTGGCGCGGCGGGCGTCGAGCGCGCGCAGCACCCCTTCGACCTGCGGGATGAGGCGCGCGGCGGTCGGCTGATCGCCCGTTTCGAGCAGGTATTCGGCGAGTTCGAGCAGCGGGTAAAGCTGCTGATCAAGCTGGAAGGCGGCATCTTTGGGGCGTCCGTTCGCCAGATAGCAGCGCGCCCACAGTCCGCCCGGTCGCTCGGCGGTCTCGAACGTCCAGAGCAGGTGACGGCGCACGAGATCGGGCTGACCGGCGCTGAGCAGGGCGCGGGCGGCGTAATAGGCGTCGCGGTTCCACGACAGCGGCAGCAGCATGTGGTCGGTCAGGAAGCACGCGCCGTCGCCGACCGGGATGGCATTGATCGCGGCGTAGACGATGCCGCGCCGCACCATCGGGTCATCGGGCAGGTCTTTCAGAAGCGCACGCCAATAAGTCGTAGGTGCATCGACGTTGGCGTGATCGCAGCAGCCAGCGGGCGTTCGCCGCTGCCTGCTCGACCGTCAAGCCGACGCCGTAGGCGAGCGTGCTGCCTTTCAGCGGGAAATCGAGTTCGAGCGGGTGGTCGGCGTCCTGTTCGGTGCAGCCCGATACGTCCAGTCCGGCGACGGCGACGGCTGCCCCTAATGCCGGGTTGTGGATGACAAGCAAACCGTCGTCGACGAAGGCACGCAGGCGCAGCGGCGGCATCGGTAAGGGACCGCCTTCGGTCAACTGCGTGTAGGCGCAGCGCTGCAAGCACAGCCTGCCGCCCCAGCGCGTCCCCGGCGGCGCGTCGATCAACTGAACCGCCCCCTGCGCGCAGGCGAACGTTATCACGGATGCCTCTCCCTCAGCAAAGCGGAGTTCAATCTGCGGGATGGCGGACTCGATCAGGCGGGCGCTCTGTCGCTCTACAGGTGGGTCGAAACGCACGCCAAAGCCATCCTGCGCGACGAGACCCGCGCGGTAGGCGCGCACCGCCGCCGGGTGGTAACGCTCTGCTTCCGGGAACGGCGCAGCCGAGGTCAGCGTGACGTAGCCGTGCTGTGGATGGTAGAAATTGAGCGCGATCAGGCGACCGTCGGCGTTGACGCTGCCGGTAACGCCGCCCCCACCGAAGTCCAGCGGTTTCAAGCGACGACCTGTTCCAGTTCCGGCGTGATCGCCCGCCCGCTGTCCCGGTCGATCCAGCGGATTTTTTCGACCGGGAAGCGCAGCCAGAGCTGCCCGCCCGCTTCGACGGGGAAATCGGGATGCGTCGAAACTTTAATCACGTGGTCGTCGATGAAAATCGTCAGCAGGTTTTGCGCGCCCAGCGGCTCGACCACCTCGACCTTGATCGGCAGCGTGCCCTCGGTGGGCTGCGCGATCACCTCCATGTTTTCGGCGCGGATGCCGATGAAGATGTCCTTGCCCTCGTAAGGGCGCAGCGCCGCCTGCATGGGGTCGGGCGGCGTGATCGACAGGTTGCTGAGCTTCACCGCGATCTTGCCGTCTTCGCGTTCGACGCGGGCGCGCAGGAAATTCATCGGCGGGTTGCCGATGAAGCTGCCGACGAACTGCTCCGCCGGGAGATCGTAGATGCGCGTGGGCGTGTCGATCTGGATGATTTTGCCGCTGCGCATGACGGCGATACGGTCGCCCATGCTCAGCGCCTCGATCTGGTCGTGAGTCACGTAGATGGTGGTCGCGCCCAGCCGCCCCAGCAGCGCCTTGAGTTCGGCGCGCATCTCCAGCCGCAGCAGCGCGTCGAGGTTGCTGAGCGGCTCGTCCATCAGCAGCACGTCGGCGTCGAAGGCGATTGCCCGTGCGACGGCGATGCGCTGGCGCTGCCCGCCGCTCATCGTCCCCGGCAGGCGGTCGAGCATGTTCTCGATATGCAGCAGCCGGGCGGCGTTGTCGACGCGCTCCTTGATGGCGTCGCGGGCGGTCTTGCGCATCTTCAGCCCGAAGGCGATGTTGTCGAACACAGTCATGTGCGGGAAGATGGCGTAGTTCTGGAAGACCATCGAAATGTTGCGCTCTTTGGGCTGAAGATAGGTCACGTCCCGGCTGCCGATCAGCACGCGCCCGTCGTCGACCATGCCCAACCCGGCAATCGCGCGCAGCAGAGTCGTCTTGCCGCAGCCGCTGGGACCCAGCAGGACGACGAACTCCTTATCCTGCACGCTCAGGCTCACGTCGTTGATGGCGACGAACTTGCCGAAGCGTTTCACCGCGTGCTCTACGATAATCTCTGCCATAACATGAAATCCTCGTTCAGAATAAGTTGTTGGTTTTTAGTTCGGGTTCTTCGCTGAAAACCAAAAACTAAAAACTGTCAGCTCGCTGCTTCACTTGTTGAGCTGCCCCCACAGGTTGAACAGATAACGGCGAATGAAGAAGATGAAGATCAGCGACGGGACGAGCATGAAGAAGCCGCCCGCGAACTTGAACGGGTCGCTCGATTTGTCGAGCGAGTAGAGAATCTGCGCGGGCAGCGTCCGGTTGGAAATCGTCAGCAGAATCGCCGCAAAGACCTCGTTCCACGACAGCACGAAGGTCAGGACGGCGGAGGCGGCGATGCCGGGCACGGCGAGCGGCAGCACGACGCGCCGGAAGGCTTGCAAGCGCGTGCAGCCGAAGACCTGCGCCGCTTCCTCCAGCTCGTAGGGCAGGCTCATGAAGACGCTGGAGACAACCAGAATGGTCGTGGGCAGCGTGAGCGCGGCGTGCATCATCGCCAGGCTGTAGACCTGGTCGAAGATGCCGAGGCGGATGAAGACGACCGCCAGCGGCACGGCGAGCACCACAATCGGGAAGGCACGCACCGAGAGAATGGCGATGCGCACCGTGTCGCGCCCGCGAAAGTAGAAGCGCGCAATCGCGTAGCCCGCAGGCACGGCGAGCGCCGACGAGATGACGACCGCCAGCACCGCGACGATCAGGCTGTTGAGCGTCGATTTGAGGATGCCCTCGGTGTTGAGGAAGAACTGCAAGGTGTCCGTCGAAATCGGCGAAGGAAAGAAGGGCTTCGGGAAAGCGCGCACGCCCGTAGGCGTGCTGAACGCCATCGTGATGATCAGCCAGATTGGCAGCAAAATCCAGATGGCGATAGTCACCGCCACCGCGTAGACCGCCGCGCGGCGCAGACTGCGGCGCATCCTGGCGCGGCGGCGCGCGGCGCGCATTGCCGACGTGAGGGGCGGGGCTGGCAGGTCGGGCGCGTAGACCGTATCCGTCATAATGCCCGCTCCGTTTCCTCCTGCGAGCGCACGGCGCGCAGGTAAAACAGCGAAATGCCCAGCGAGAGCAGCATGATGAATCCGGCGTAGACCGCCGCCATGTTCGGGTTGTTGTAGCGCCCCGGATCGTACCAGCGGTAAGTCTCGTAGGCGAGGACGGTCAGGATTTCGCGCCCGGCGATGGCGACGACGACGGCGAAGACCTGAAACGCCAGGATCGTGCGCAGGATCAGCGCGACCTGTAGGCTTGGCTTGAGCAGCGGCAGGATGATGTAGCGCAGGCGCTGCCACAGGTTCGCGCCGAAGACCTGCCCCGCCTCGATGTAATCGCGCGGGAGCGCCTGCAAGCCGGAAACGACGATGATCATGACAATCGAAGTCGCGCGCCAGATTTCCGCCAGCACAATCGCCAGAATCATCCAACCCTCGTTACCGGCGCGGATAAAGATGAAGGGCGACTGTTCCAGCCCGGCGCCGACCAGAAACGAGTTCAAAAAGCCGCGCTGCGTGAAGATCGAATACCAGACGATCCCCGACGCCAGATCGGAGATGCCCAGTGGGATGGCGAAGATGTACAGAAACAGGCTGCTGCCGCGAATCTCGGCTTGCAGCACCAGCGCCATGATGATCGCCAGCACGAACTGCAAGGGCACGATCAGGACGATCAGCAGGAGAGTCGTGCCGAGCGCGCTGCCGAAGCGGTAATCGCTCAACATCCGCTTGACGTAATCGAGCGTCCATTCCTGCGTCGACTGCCCGCTGACGACGCGCGCGGTGGTCGATTCGGTGCGCGATTCAATGAACACGTCCGTCTGCGCGACCCAGCCCTGTACCGTCTGTCCTCCGGCGTCCACGCCTTCGACCTCGAACCAGTAGAAGGGGCGGGTGCGTCCGTTGGCGAGCGTTTCCTGCAACCGCTGCCGATCCAGCACGTTGACCTCGGTCTGCATTTCGAGCGTGCCCGTGACGGCGGCGTCGGCGGAGGGTTCGGCGCGCAGGTTGAGGAACTGTCCCTCGCGCCGGAAGGCAAGCTGAAGCGATTCGACCATCGGGTAAGCGAAGAACAGGAGCAGGTAGAGGAGAGACGGAAGGATGAGAAAATAAGGAATATATTTGGTCTTCTTCAAAAGCATTTCTCCTCAAAAGCGGGGATAGGCGGCTGCCTATCCCCGTCTTGCCTGGAATATTTATTGGACCTGGCAGGGACCGTCGCTGGCGGGGTCAGGTGCCCAGCACGCCGCGCCGGTCTCGGTCATCAGGGTTTGCAGGGTTGCGCCCTCCTCATCGAGAACGGTCTGAATGTCTTCGCCGTTGATGACGACACGGTTGAAGGCGTTGCGGAAGATTTCGTTGATCTCGCCGCCGCGCGAGCCGAGTCCGACCGGCAGCAGCGACGGGATGGCATCCGCCGCGTTGATGGTGTCGTTGACCGCGCCCAGCTCAAGCGCCACGCCCTGCGGCAGGTCAGCCGTATCGACGCCGCCCACCACCGGGTAGAAGCCGAGGTCACGCACAATCGCGCCCTGCGTCGACGGCTCCATCATGAAGCGGATCAGCGCTTCGGCGGCGTCGGGGTTCGGCGCGGTGAAGGGGATCGCCAGACCGGCGACCACCGGCATGTAGCCGCGTCCAGCGGGACCCGCCGGAGCGGGGAAGGCGACGAAATTGTCGGGCTGCTCGTCAAAGGCTTGCTTGAGGCGCGCCACGTGGTCAAAGGCGACCCACACTTCGCCGGAGAGCAGCGGCTCTTGCATGAAGTCGTAGTTGATCGATTCGGGGTTGACGACGGGCCACAGGTCGTCACGCAGGAACTTCATCATGTCGGCGGCTGCGGGGCTGCGGAACTTGGTCACCATGCCGCCCGTGAACGACGGGAAGGCGTAGCCCTCCAGGAAGCGGTGGAACAGCCCGGCGACCGGGAAGCCGATCTTGGCGGAGCCGGTGGCGTCCGTCATGTTCTTGCCCCACTGCGCCAGTTGATCCCACGTCAGAGCGTTGACATCCGCGCCGTCGGGCAGGTACTGGAGCGCTTCCTTGTTGGCAGCCATGACGTAGGTCGCCTGCATCCAGGGGATGTAATACTGGTAGTCGGTCGTGCCCATCTTGCCCAGCTCGACAAACGAGGCGTTGACATCGGTGGTTTTTTCGATGCTGGTCAGGAGATCGGTCAGGTCGAACAACTGGTCGTTATTCACCAGCGTGGGGAACGTGCCGTGCAGCGCGCCGACCACGTCGACCGTGCCTGTGCCCGATTGGGCTTCCGCGCTGAGCAGGTCGAGCAGCGGACCTTCGTCGTAGCCGGTGAACGCGACCGTGCCGCCGTCGAAATTGGCGAGGATGGCGCGGGCTTTGTCAGTTTCCTCGACGACGTTGAACTGGGTTGAGGCGAAGGTAATGGTCGTGCTGTCCTGCGCGCTGACCATCACCGCGAGGGCAAGCACGAGCGTGCAAATGAAAAGGAGTGCTAATTTCTTCATGGTGTAATTGTCCTCTTTTTAGCTAATGCCACAAAAATAGTCGGGTTGGCTCGTATCATTTTCCTCCTCGTCTAGGTGCGGTCGAAGCGCGGATCATCAGGCTGCTGGAAAGCAGAATGTGCGTATCCTCCTGCGCGCTGCCCGTGATGAGATTGATCAGCAAATCCGCCAGACGCCCGCCAATCTCGTAGATCGGCTGGCGCACGGTGGTCAGCGGGGGGTGGGCGTATTCGGCGACCGGGATGTCGTCGAAGCCCGTGATCGACAGGTCTGCGCCGATCTGCAAGCCGCGTTCCTGCGCCGCGTGCATCGCCCCCAGCGCCATCAGGTCGTTACAGGCGACTATCGCTGTGATTTCGGGGTGCATGTCCAGCAAGCGGTTTGCCTGCTCAAAGCCGCCCGCGCGCTGCAAATCGCCGTGCGTCACGTACTCGGCGCGATAGGGCAGCCCGGCGGCGGACAGCCCGTCCCGATAGCCCATGTGGCGGTATTCGGTGAACGCCATTTCCGGCGGCGGCAGGATCAGCGCGATGTGCTCGTGTCCCAGCTCGACCAGATGGCGGATGACCGAGGCGATCCCCGTCTGGCTGTCCACGTCGATGTAGGGGAAATCGTTCGCCTCGCCGGGCGCGCCGCGCCCATTGACGACGAACGGGTGATTGAGGCGCTGAAGGTAGGCGATGCGCTCGTCGTTCTGGCGCGTGCGGGCAAGGATCATGCCGTCGACGCGGTTGCCGCCGACGATGCGGCGATAAGCCGCCATTTCCGGCTCGCCGGGCACGTGCGCGCTGACGAGCAGGTCGTAGCCTGCGTTCGACGCCGCGTCGCCGATGCCGAGCAGAAGCTGGCTGAAGAATTCGTTCGAGATGCTGTTGTCGGCAGAGGGGATGATCAGCCCCAGCGTTTGCGTGCGCTGGTTGCGCAGTTGGCGGGCGAGCAGGTTGGGCTGGTAGCCGAGCGTGTCGGCGATGGCGATGATGTGGCGGCGCGTTTCTTCGTTTACGTCGGTGTAGCCCGCGAGGGCGCGCGAAACGGTCGTGATGGAATAGCCGGATTTTTTCGCAATATCTTTTAAAGTGACCTGCATGTGCAATCTTTAAAAAATTCGTTTACCATATATCCAAAACGTTTTGGATACACTTTCAAGGTAATCCAAAACGTTTCGGATGTCAAGAAATTTCAGTCCAAAAGTTTCCCGCACATGGGAGAGCTATTGATGAAAAACGCGCTTGATTTGTGGATGCAAAAGGTTTCCGAACTGCTTTCCGGCAACCGCGTCGAGGTCGACGGGCATCGCTACACCGCGCCCTCGCTCGACACGGGCGATTTCGGGCGCAAGGACTACGCCAACCAGTTCATGTGGGATTCGTGCTTCCACGCTATCGCCTGGCGCTGGATCGATCCGGCGATGGCGCAGGACGAACTGCTGAGTCTGGTCTCGCGTCAGGTCAAGGAAGGCGACGACGCGGGCATGATCCCGCACTGCAACTACTGGCGCGGCGGCGGAAGCTGGCTGTGGGGGCAGGACGAGCGCAGCGCGATCACGCAGCCGCCGCTGGTCGCCGTCGCCGCCTGGCTGGTCTACGAGCGGGGCGGCAGCCGCGCCTTTCTCGACGCCATTTACCCGCCGCTTTGCGCCTATCACGACTGGTTCGACCGCCGCCGCGACCCGGACGGCGACGGGCTGGTCAGCCTGATCCATCCCTGGGAATCGGGTGGTGACGCCCTGCCGCGCTGGGATCGGGCGATGAAAATCGACACCTTCAGCCACGAGGCGGGGCGCACGGCGCGCCACGACCTCGCCCACGTCATCACCGAATACGATACCGATGCGCGCGCGCTCGCCGAAGCGGGCTGGTTTTGCGTCGAGCCGATGGACTACAACGCCATCCGCGCCGCCGACATGGAAGCGCTGGCGGAGATCGCCCGCGCGCTCGACAAGCCGGAGGACGCCGCGATGTGGCTGCGCCGCGTCGAAGCCGTTCGGCGTGCCTTTCAAGCCAAAATGATCGTCGACGGGCGTCCCTACGATCTGGACGGCTTGGCGGAGCGACCCATCCTTCAGGACAGCGCCGGGCAGTTGGTGACGCTGATCGGCGGCTTAGCGACGCCGGAACAGGCTGAGCGGCTGGCGCGCCAGCTTCAGGACGCGCGCTTCTGGACGCCCTTCCCGGTGCCGACCACGCCGACCGACGCGCCGAGCTTCGACCCGAATACCTACTGGCGCGGCAACGTCTGGGCGAGCGTCAACTGGCTGATCTATCGCGGGCTGCGGCGCTACGGCTACGACGATCTGGCGCGAGGCGCTGGCGGATCGCAGTCTGGCGCTGCTGGAGCAGAGCGGCTTCTGGGAATACTACCATCCGATCACCGGGCAGGGCTTGGGCGGCGGCGCCTTTAGCTGGAGCGCCGTGCTGGTCGACATGGCGGCGACCAGCGCCGGGCGGTAAGGCGGGGGAGCAACACGGTGGGGCGCATGGCCGTGCGCCCCTACCGATACATTCGTGGATTCAACCTAATCGTTAACGGGGCACAACCCAACCAACTTCCTGAAATTGCGTCGTCAGATAAAGATTGAAAATCCGAAACACGCACAATATCCCCAGCACCTGCCAACTGGTTAATTATTTACAAGACACGTTTGTTCCAATCCTGTACGATAGCAGAATCGAAGAACTGTCTTGATCCCCGAAACCTGGATACGAGAGAAAGGGTGAACCATGAAACTGACGGCTACCGTACAGGTCTCCGTTGACGGAGTGATGCAGGCTTCCGGCGGGCCAGAGGAGGACGAGCGCGGTCTATTCGAGCGCGGCGGATGGGCACACTTCGATAACGAAGCCGGGGCGGTCATGGACGAGATCTTCCAGCGCGCCGATGCGTTCTTGTTCGGTCGGCTCACCTACGAGATCTTCGTTGGTTCGTGGGGAACGTGGGACGATCCGGGCGACAGCCCGATCTGGACGGCATTGAACACGAAGCCCAAATATGTGGTATCGACCACACTCGCCGCCCCGCGCTGGACGAACACGACCGTCCTCGCCAGTGAGCTCGCGGCAGGCGTCCGCGAACTGAAAGCCACGCCGGGACGCGAGCTGCAGGTGCATGGCAGCGGCGCTCTGTTCCAGTGGTTGCTCGACAACGACCTTGTCGACGAGATGAACCTGTTCACCTTCCCTGTGATCGTCGGCCAAGGCATACGGTTGTTTCCTGACAGCGGACGGGACAGAGCGCTCGAATTAGTCGGCTCGCAATCCACCCCGACGGGCGTAACGATCCAGACCTACCGGCCCGCAGGGCGTCCTCAGTATGCAACGCCCGCGCTCCGATTCAAACTGGACAGAAGCGGGCGAAGTAGCAACTCGTAGATTAACGTCAGCTAGTATACCTTGACCACAGGACCCGACGAGATATTACGTGTAGTGTATTGAAGGGATAATACAGCGTTAATTGCCCGCCACCGGGTCGCCGTAGACCGCCACGTCGATGGCGCCAGTATTGCCGCCGGTGCTGTCGACCACGTCGAAGCGCAGCGTCGACGCCTCGAAGTCGGTGTCGAAGGTGTAGGTCTGGGCGGAGTCGGGCAGCGTAAACGGACCGTAGGTCTGCCCGTCGTCGGTGGTGACGGTGAAGCTGCGCACCTGCGAGCTGCCGTCGCTCATACTGCGCGACTGAAAGGCGATCTGCGTGATGTGCGAGCGCTGCCCCAGCCGAACCTCGAACCAGGCGTTATCCCCGTCGCCGTTGCTCGCCCAGGCGGTGTTGGGATTGCCGTCGAAGGCGTTCAGAATCCCCCACGTGCCGTCGTTGGGCTGGTTGCCGTAATTGCTGCTCACGCCGAGCACCTCCGCGCCGCGCTGCGGGGAAAGCAGGTTGGCGACGGGCGCGCTGCTCGCGGGCAGCGTGCGGAACGTGCCGATCTCGCCGATATAGAGCGTGCCGTCCTCGCCGGAGCCTTGCAGGCGGTAGTAGTAATCCGTATCCGGCTGCAAATGGAGCATGACCGGGTTGTGCTCGACAATCGCGCCGCCGTTCATGTTCAGGTCGACCGAGGCATCGCCGAAAGCGGTGGTCGTGCCGAACACGACCGTGCAGGCGAGCGGAATCGTCCCGACGAAATGCAGCCGCGCCGAGTCGCTGGTGATGTCGAGAATTTGCGCTGCCGTCTGCGTCACCGTCTCCAGCGGGCGCACCGTCACCTGACGGTCGCTCAGCAGCGTGGCGGCGTCCGGCGTCGCGTCCTGCGCGCTCAGCCGCATCCACGTGAACCCGATCAGCAGAAGGGTGAGGGCGAGCGCCAAGCCTGTCCGTTTAACCATGAGAGACTCCCCTGTTTTCTTTCTATTGTCGCATCCGCACCTGTTATCAGATTAAGCCGATCTTAGCGTTTCAGAAGAAACGGCGCGGCGGGTTCATGTGCCGCCGCGTTGTCTGTGCGTAATTCTTCGACCGTGCGCGTGTGCAGACGCGCCGCGCCTTCCGTCTGGCGCAGCCGGACGCGCGTACCGTCCGCTTCGTGCGCTGCAAGCCTGGACTCCGCTGCCGCGATGCCGTGCGTGTAGTTGGGCAGCCAGCGCGCCTGCGCAACCAGCATCTCGTCGGTCATCTGCCAGACTTCTTCGGGATTGCAGACCGCGCCGACCAGCGGATCGTGCAGCATCGCCTGCTTGAGCAGCGTGATGTCGCCGTGAACCGCCGCTTCCATGCCCATCTGCTGCACGCGGACACTCGCCGCGCAGGTGGCGGCGCACGCCATCGGCAGGTCGCCTACCACCGGCATATTGATTCCGTTGGCATCGACATAGCCGGGGATTTCGATCACGCAGCCGTCGGGTAGGTTGGTAATGTGTCCCCGGTTGACGACGTTGAAATGTCCGCGATACACGCGCCCGGTCTCCAGCGACTCGATGATGTACGAGCCATGCTCGCTGCTGCGGTCGTCCGCGCCGATGTGAGGGGGTTCTTCCTCCAGCCAGCGCGGGAAATCAGTCTCGAACCAGTTGCGTCTTTCGGCGCAGACCCGCAGGTAGCCGCCAGTCTCGCCGTTGATCCACTCCGAGAGGTCGATCCACTGCGGGATCTCCTCGATGCGCTTGCGATACCAGGGTACATATTCGCTGAGATGCCCATTCGATTCGGTGCTGTAGTAGCCGAAGCGCCGCAGTACGTCGATGCGAACTTTCTCGGTCTGGCGGTAGGTGGGGTGGTTTTCAAACAATTCCAGCATACGCGGGATCATGTCCATCCCGCGCCACTGCGCCTGGATGTACCAGGTCTGATGATTGATCCCGGCGCAGACAATATCGACATCCTCGCGGCTGACGCGCTCGTCCTCGCCGATCAGCCCCTCGCGCTTCGCCCATAACTCGATGCAGTTGGCGATTTGCTCATGCCCGTGCTGGACGCCGTGACATAATCCAATGGTCTTCACGCCGCCGTATTGATTGCACGCCCAGGTGTTCATCGCCATCGGGTTGGAATAGTTGAGGAACAGCGCGCCCGGCTTGGCAGTTTCGCGGATGTCCCGGCAGATGTCGAGCATCGCCGGGATGGTGCGCTGAGCGTACATCAACCCTCCGGCGCAGAGCGTATCCCCGACGCACTGATCGACGCCGTATTTCAGAGGAATGTCCACGTCAAGCTGGAAGGCTTCCAAGCCGCCCTGCCGGATCGTGCAGATCACGTAGTCGGCGTCGGCGATGGCTTCGCGCTGGTGCAGCGTAGATGTGATTTGCGCGGGCAGATGGTTTGCCTGGACATCGCGCTGGCAAAGCTGCGAGACCATTTCCAGATTGCGCTCGGAGATGTCCATGAGCGCAAAGTGCGTATCGCTCAGCTCCGGGACGGCAAGAACATCCTGCATCAGCCGACGTGTGAAGCCGATGGAACCCGCGCCAATCATGGCGATTTTGATCGACATCTTCAAGTCTCCTGATAAGCGCCGCGCTCAAAAAACAGCGGCGCGAAGGTACCGCAAAGCGGGCGTGCTGAACTGTTTGCGCACGCCGACGATCATGCTACCGCGAAGCGCTGTTCGCGTCCACAAACGTTGGGGCGAGACCGCACCCCTTTACTCGCCTCCGGTTTACCCTATTGACAGGCTCGTCCAACTTTTGATAACGTGAGTGGCAGAATGAGCGAACAGGACGCGACGCGATGACCATTAAGCTTGCCGGGGTGAGCGATTTGAAGATTATGCCGCAGGACGACGCACAGATGATCGCGCGCTTCTTTCAAGTGCTGGCGGATCCGACGCGCGTGCGCATGGTCAAGGCGCTTGCCGATGCCGAATGGTGCGTCTCCGACCTGACGCAGGCGCTGGGCATGGATCAACCGGCGGTTTCACACCAGTTGAAGTATCTGCGCAACCTCGGCTTGGTGCGCTGGACGAAGAACGGCAGGCACGTCTATTACAGCCTCGACGATGCCCACCTGCGCGACATCCTCATCAGCAGCATTGCCCACCTCGACTGCCAGCGCGACGGCGCTAGGGTTTGAGCTTCTCTTTCTCGGATTTCTCAGTTGAATTATTACGCCGGATGATGCTCAGGCGCGGTCGCGTGACCGCCGCGCTCTGCACCTGCTCCGGCTCCTCGATGTGCGGGATGGTAATGGTGAAGGTCGTGCCTTCGCCGGGCGCGCTCTCGACCTGAATTCTGCCGCCGTGCGCCTCGGCAATCCACTGCGCAATCGACAACCCCAGCCCCGCACCTTCGCCGCCGTTGAGCCGAACGCGCGAAGCATCCGCCTGATAGAAGCGGTCAAAGATGCGCTGCAAATGCTCCGCCGAGATGCCGATGCCCGTGTCTTTCACCTGAATCACGGCGTCGTGGTCGGTCTTGCGCAGGCTGATGCTGATCTGCCCGCCGTCGGGCGTGAACTTGATGGCGTTGCTGATCAGGTTGGACAGAAGCTGCTTGATGCGGTCGGGATCGCCTTTGATGCGCACCGGCTCGAAATCGACCACCGCGATCTTGAGGTCGCGGTCTTTCGCCAGGATGCGCGCCTCGCGGTATGCCTCGTCGACGAGGATGTCGAGGTCGAGTTCTTCCAGATTCAGCTTGAGTTCGCCGTTGTCGGCGCGCGCCAGCAGCAGCAGGTCGTTGACGAGGCGCGACATACGCCGCGTTTCGCTGTCGATGGCGTCGAGCGAATCGGCGTCCATGCCGTAGCGCTTGATCAGCTCGACGTGCCCGGTGATCGCCGTCAGCGGCGTGCGCAGTTCGTGCGACACGTCGGCGACGAAGCGCTGCTGGACGCTGAACAGATGCTCCAGCCGCGACATCGCGCCGTTGAAGACCGAGACCAGCCGCCCCAGCTCGTCCATCGGACCGTTCCAGGTCAGGCGCGTCTTGAGGTCGTCGGCAGCGGTGATCTGCGCGGCGGAGCGGGTGATGTCCTCAATCGGCTTGAGCGCGCGCGTCGTCAGCCACAACCCCAGCACCACCGAGCCGATCAGCGCGATTCCGGTGCCGACGACGATGATCACGACCAAGCCCTGGCTGGACTGGTTGACCGCCTCGAACGAAGTCGCCGCCTGAATGACGACGCGCCAGACGCCAATGTCGTAGTGCAGGGTCAGCACGCGCCAGTCTGCGCCCCCGATGTGGACGGTTGTATAGAGGGGGTTGAGCGCGTTGTCCGAGTTCTCGAACGCCTGCTGCTCCCGGTCCAGCGCTGCCGGATCAATGGGAGTGGTATAGCCGTTCAGGATGGAGGAGGCGCGCAGCGGCATCGGGTCGGGGTCGCCAAGCTGCCAGAACTGGACGACGACGCCGGACGCGCTGAAAAAGTCGAGGTCGCGCGACGGGAAGATGACGAGGCGCGACGGTCCGCCGAACTCGCGGACTTCCCCGACGGTGATGCTGTTCCAGATTTGATCAGCGGTTGCCGACAGCGTATTGTCGACGCTGCTGACCAGCACCAAGCGCGTGACGGCAAACAGGGCGATGCCAAAGGCGACGATGATAATCGCCAGCAAACCGGAATAAAGCAGGATCAGCTTGCTGCGGATGGTCATAGCGAAATGGGCTTATTCTTCCTCGCGGAGCACGTAACCCACCCCTCGCACGGTGTGGACGAGACGCGGCTCCCCATCTTGCTCCGTCTTCTGGCGGAGATAGCGGACGTAGACTTCGATGATGTTGCTCTCGCCGCCGAAGTCGTAGCCCCACACCCGGTCGAAAATCACGTCGCGCGTGAGCACCTGGCGCGGGTTGCGCATGAACAATTCCAGCAGTTCGTATTCTTTCGCGGTGAGGTCAATCGGGCGCTCGCCGCGATAGGCGCGGTGCGTGCCGGTGTCGAGCGTAAGGTCGGCGAAGCGGAGGATTTCCGGCTTCGAGGTCGGCGTCGAACGGCGGAACAACGCGCGCACGCGCGCCATCAGCTCGTCCACCGAAAACGGCTTGACCAGATAATCGTCCGCGCCCGCGTCGAGACCCTGCACGCGGTCTTTGATGTCGTCCTTCGCGGTCAGCATCAGGATCGGCACGTCGCTGGCGGCGCGCAGGCGTTTGCACACTTCCAGACCGTCCAGACCCGGCAGCATCCAGTCAAGGATCACCAGGTCGGGCGGATTATCGCGCGCGATGCTCAGCCCGGTTTGTCCGTCACGGGCGACACTGGCACGATAGCCCTCGTAAATCAGCGCCCGTTCGACGAACTGCGCAATGCGCGCTTCGTCTTCGATCAACAATATGCGTTCACCAGCCATAGGACGATCTTCCTGGGAGAGACAGGCTCGAATATTATCAATTATAACTGAAATGTTTAACACGAGCGAAAGCCGCAGGCGGAAAGGGCGCGAATCGCTCAGGAAATATTAACGTAATGCGAGGGTGAGATTTACGGCGCAGCCCAGCGGAAGCTCCAGGCAGTCGCCGGGTTGCTGAGCAGGTAGCGCCGCCCGCCTTGCAGGTCGACCACCAGAATCCCGCCCTGCTGCACGCCGTCGATCTCGGTCAGGCTTTCGTAGCCGCCGATGAAGCGCCCCTCCGGCGAAAGCTGCGGCGCGATCAGCGCGCCGATGTCGGTGATCGGCTTGGCTTCGCCGGTCGTCAGGTCGTAATCGACGGCGCTGAGCGGCGCGAAGGCGTCTGTCCCGTGCGCCAGCAGCGCGCGCAGCGTCCCGCCGACCGCTTCGACGCTGGAGCGCACCGTCACGTCGTTGGGCAGCGCGACCCACTGCGCGGGCGTTGATCCCGGCGCGGTCGAATCGAAGATGTAGAAGCCCGGCGCGATGTTCGACGAAGCGCTTGAATCGACGTAGCTGTAGATGCGTCCGTCGCGCAGCCAGTGCGTCTGCACCGCGCGGGGATCGTCCGGCGCGGCGGGCGCGGATTCGACCAGATTGCGCGTCGTCAGGTCGAGGATGCCTATCGACGTGCCATTGGTGCCGTATACGTCGAGCAGCAGGCGGGCACCGTCCGGCGAGAACTGCGGGCGGTGATACGTTTCTTCTCCGTTGGCGCGCACTAACTGCGGCGCGTTCTCCGCGATCACGTCGAGCCAGACGCCGCTGCGCTCGTCCACGTAGGCGATTTGCGTGCCGTCGGCGCTGAAGTCGGCTTCGACGGGCGCGAAGCTGTTCATGTGCGCCAGCATCTCCGGCTGTTGGTTGGGCGCTTGCAGCCACAACTCGGCATCGACCACGTAGGCGACGATTTTGCCGTCCGGCGAGACGGCGAACTCGTTCACGTCCGAATCCGACTGGGTGTAGGGCTGCGGGGCGAGTCCGTTGGCGGGAAGCTGCCAGACCTGGACGATCCCGTTAGCGCCCGGGGCGAGGAAGAAGCCGCTGGTGGCGAGCGTGATCCCGGCGACGGTATTGGCGGGCGGGGGCGTCGGCGGCGCGGCGGTAGTCTCTGCCGAGATCGCCGTCGGCACGCTGGTGGGCGCGGTCGTCGGCGTCACGATGATGGTGGCGGGCTGCACGGCGGGCTTGCCGAGCGGTCCCCAGGCATAGGCGACGACATCGGTCATCGGCAGCGGGAAGCCCAGCCCGGTCGACGGATCGTAGAGGGCGATCACGCCGCCCTGGAACGCCACCAGCAGCGACCCGCCCGGCGCCCAGCGCAAGCCGTCGAGCGCGACCGGAACCTGCCCAATCGTCTCGACCTGCTGCGCGCCGCGTGCCAGCCGCAGCAGACGCCCGTAATCCTGCGGAACTGCCGTGTCGTTGGGGTCGCGCCCGAAGAAGACCAGATCGCTGTTCGCGTTGAGTTCGGGCAGGCGGTAGATCACCGATTCGTCCAGCAGCACGACCTGCGCGTTCGCCTGGTCGAGGTTCATCAGGCGCAGCCCGCCGTCCACCGGCGCGAAAATCAGCTCGCCTTCGTCAATCCACGCCGTCCCGACACTCGACGTGACGACGCTGGTGAGCGTCAGATTATTGCCGTCGCGGCGGTAAATCCACCAGATGTTGCCGTCGGCTTCGGCGGCGAGGAAGCGCCCGGTCGGCGACCAGCTCAGGCTCTTGAAGATGCCTTCGCGCAGG
The DNA here is from genome assembly GCA_963760975.1 of uncultured Chloroflexia bacterium. Classification (GTDB taxonomy): domain Bacteria; phylum Chloroflexota; class Anaerolineae; order Aggregatilineales; family Phototrophicaceae; genus Flexifilum. The sequence continues at coordinate 35,179 of CAVXEZ010000014.1, forward strand.
TCGACGAAGACCGAGTTGCCGCCGCCGTTGAAGTAGACACGCGCGCCGTAGGTGGTGGTGTAGGCGAGCGCATCGCCGTCCGGCGACCAGGCAATCGTATCGCCCATGCCGCGATACGCCGGTACGTCGGCGCTCGTCCCCTCGATCTGTTCGGGCTGACCGCCGCTGACGACATCGATCACGAACAAGCCGCTTTCGGTGCGGAAGGCGATGCGCTCGCCCTGCGCGTCCACGCCGAAATCGACGATGAAGATGCCGGACGGCGTGAGGTTCTGCACGCCGGACGCGCCGATCCCGTAGCGCTGAATCTGCCCATCGTTGAGCAGCACGTACAGGTCGGCGGGAAGGTTCAAGCCCTCCTGCGCCCAGGCTTGCAAGCCCGTACCCAAGCCAGCACCGGTCAGCGAAACCACCAGCAAGACGGCGATGATCAAGGCAATGCGTCGCACCATGCACTCACCCGTGACTGTCCCAGAGTATTGATGACAAGTATAGCGCAGATGGACAGCGCTGACGGGATTGCCAAGTCGTTCGAGAACTGAATCATATGCACAAATATAGTATATTACTGTTTAGTAATGTTAACTCTTAATGAGAATTCCGCCTCCTCTCCCTCGTGTGAGCTAGTCTTTTGTGACTTTTCTCTCGAAAAGCGCTCATTTGCACGCGGTGGAGACTAAACGGAAAAAACGCGCATGAAATTGTTTCTGAAAAGCATCGCTCATTGTATCGGCGCTGTTCGCCGCGGCGGGCAGCACCCTTGCCCAGGAAGCAATCCAGTTCCCCACCCCCGACGCCAATCGTCCGGTTGGCGTTACCGTGACCTCGGATAAAGTCAACGATGGCTACATCCTGATGTCGATCATCCAGTCCAAAGATACGCTGCTGATGTCCAACGACGGGCGCATCGTCAATAAGTGGAGCAGCGATTACTACGGCGGGCAGTCCGCCTACCTGCTCCCGAACGGCAATCTGCTGCGCACGTCGTCGCTGCCCAATGCCTTCGGTCCCAGCGGGCAGTTTGGCTACGTCGGCGGGCGGCTGGAAGAATTTAACTGGGACGGGCAGCTCGTCTGGTCATACGAGCTGGCGACGGATACGCTGGTGGCGCACCACGACATCGAACCGATGCCCAACGGGCACATTCTGATGCTGTATTTCGAGAAATTCACGCCGGAGCAGGCGATTGCCGCCGGGCGCGACCCCGCGCTGATTTCGGCGGAGAACCAGCTTTGGGGCGAAGCGATTTTCGAGCTTGACCCCACGACCAACCAGATCGTCTGGGAATGGCACGTCTGGGATCATCTCATTCAGGACTTCGATCCGGCGCAGGCGAATTACGGCGTCGTCGCCGATCACCCGGAGAAGGTCAACATCAATTACATGGACCCGGAGGAAGCGCCGAACGCCGACTGGCTGCACGTCAACGCCATCGACTACAACCCCGATACCGATCAAATCATCCTCAGCCCGCGCACCTACAGCGAAATCTGGATCATCAATCACCACACCACCACCGAGGAGGCGAAAGGCAGCGCCGGAGACCTGATGTATCGCTGGGGAAATCCGGCGACTTACGATGTCGGCTCGCCAGAAGATCGCCCGCTCTATTTCCAGCACGACCCGAACTGGATTCCAGACGGCTATCCCGGCGCGGGCGACATCCTGATCTTCGACAACGGCAGCAATGAGCGCCCCTATTCGAGAGTGGTCGAGATTGCCCCGCCGATGGACGACACGGGCGCGTATGTGATGAAGCCGGACGAGCCGACCAGCGCCGACATTGTCTGGCAGTACGAGGCAGACCCGCCGGAGAGCTTCTATTCGGCACTGATCTCCAGCGCGCAGCGCCAGCCGAACGGCGATACGCTGATCACGAGCGGTCTCAATGGGCAGATATTTGAGGTGAACCCGGCTGGCGAAACCGTCTGGGCGGACAACCTGCCGCCGGCGACGTGGATATTCCGAGGCGAGCGCTACGATCTGTCCGGGCTGAACGTCGACCTCTCGCGCGACCTGGGCTTCGCGGGCGGCAAAATCTGGAGCGCCACCTGTCAGGACGGGACGCAGCAGAATCTGTTTGAGTACGCCATCAACCAGAATCAGACCATGACCGACTACATCGATCAGTACGGCGACAACGCTCAATCGCAGTGGGCGACGGAAGCCTGCGCGAACAACGGCGGAACTGGGTGAGGTGCAGGCGAAACAGCCGCATACTTCCACAAGACAGGCTAACCCCATCCCCGCTCGCGGCTCAGCTTCGCGCGTGAGCCGGGGTGGGGTCGAAGACGCACAACTGTGTGTCCTTCGCTTCTCGCATCGAGTCGTCCCAATCTGTGTTAGAATATTTCAGATTGGATAACTGAAAGGGAAGCGCCATGATTCGTGCGGTTGTGGATCAAGCATGGCTGACGTGGAAGCTGATGCTGGACAAGCGCGTGCCCCTGTGGATGAAAGCGCTGGCAGTCCTGCCGCTGATCTACGTGCTGTCGCCGATTGACCTGATCCCCGATTTCATCATCGGCTTGGGGCAGTTGGACGACCTGGGCGTCGTCCTGGCGGGGATGCGGCTGTTCGAGGCGCTCGTGCCGGATTACATCGTGCAGGAACACCGGGCGGTGCTGCGCCAGCGCGAACAGGGCGGCGTGATCGAAGGCAAGCGCTACACCGTGCGCAAGCCGGAGGGCGATCAAGGGAATCCGTAGTTCGTGCCCAGCGTATGCGAAATAAACAGGGGCGACATACGTGTCGCCCCTGCGATTCTACTCCACAGATGATGTCACAGATTATTGCAGCCGCAGGCGCTGCGCCTGCACCTCGTCCATCGCGTCAATCGTATCCTGCAAGCCCGTCACCTCGTCGCGGATGTCCTGACGAAGCCGCTGCGCGCGGCTGCTGTCCACGTCTTTCGTGCCCAGCAGTGACATCTGCGCGTAAATCGTGCCCAGCGACGAGAGCGTGCTGTCCAGTTGAATCTCCGCGCGCTTGACGCTGTTGGCGGTCGCGTTCAGGTTATCCAACTGAAGCTGCAAGCGATCCGCCTGTTCTTTCAGGTCGCGCTGCACGTCCGGGTCGGTCTCCTGCTTGAGCCGAATCTGCACTTTCTCCAACTGCTGCGGAACCATGCGCCGGTCGCGCTCGACCAGATCGTTGCTCTCGAAGCTGTCGATGTGCAGGGCGAGATCGTACATCTGCCCGATCCAGTCGTTCACGTCGGCGATGGTCTGCTGAAGCTGGGTGCGCATCGCGCCGGAATGCTGGCTGATCAGCCGGAGCATACTGCGGCGGTATTCGAGCGCATCTTCCAGCCGCTTGTGCGACACGGCATTGTTGATCTGATGCAGGTCGTACTTCGCCTCGAACTCACGCGCAATCGCCTCCGCCGAAGCGTTGGGATCGGTGATCGCCGAGACGAGCAAAGCGGCTTCGGCAATCGCGCCCGCGACGATCCAGAACCACGCCTGCCACCAGGGAAACGGCGTGGGCACGAACAAGAACAGGATCGCCGTGATGGCAATCGTGACGAGACTTTCCCAGCGAAACAGCGCATTGGTAATCACTGCGCCCGTCGCGCGGGTACGCACATCGGTATCTGCCATTGATTCCTCCGTATCTATATACGTGGGATACAGAGTTCGGTTGCGTTGTACACACCGACAACATTGCGGGAGGCTCAAAGCCTCCCGCCAGAAACGCCAGCCGCCTGAAAGCGGCTCATCACAGCCCGCCTGTGCGAAACGTGTTTCGGCGCGGACTTGAACTCCTAGCCACATGCTTCGAGCGTTTGGCGGCAAGCCCGACAGCTTACGAACTGCTGCTCTGCTGCTCGCCACCCGCATCACCGCCGGAACTGCCGAGCAGACGGCGGCGGCGCTCCTCAAGCTGGCGCTCGATCTCGCCGCCCTGCACCGCCTCGTCGATCTCGGCGGAGATGTTGCGCGTCGCCAGGTCGAGGCGCGCATCTTCTTCGTCCAGCCGAGCGCGCACGCTGTCGGCGAGGTTGGCGACCTCTTTGTCGCCGACGGCAGCCAGCGAGTCGAGGCTCTTGATCGTCTTGGTGGCGACCTGCTTGGCGTCTGCCAGCTCGATCAGCGACCGTAGCTGCTCGCGCTGCTGCCGGATGCTGGTCATGCGCGCTTCAAGCTGCACGCGCATGTTGAGCATGGCTTGATACTGCTGTTCCTGCTGCTGCCACTGCTCGTAGTAGTCCTGGGCGAGCTGCTGTTTGGTGTTCAGCTCCGCCTGGGCTGCCGCTGCAAGGTCGTTCTTCCCCTTCAGGATCAGCGTATCGATGTCTCGATCCAGCTTCTCGGCAGCGGCGGAAAATTCGTCGTACTTGCGCTTCAACGTGCGTACCGTGCCACCCACCGTCGCCGCCGAATCTTCCAGCGCTTCCATGTTTTTCTCAGCCTGGCGGATGTATTCGTCCATCACGGCGACTGAGTTTTGCTGGAGCGCCCGGTCAACGATGCTGTGCAGGTTCGCGTTGATCAGCGTATTCACCTTGTCAATGAGCGAAGGAGCCATTGATCTCTTCTCCTGATGACCTCAGATGTTGCACCTAGTATAACTTGTAGTTGGGCACACGTCATCGAGTCGACGGAGTCAGTGGGATGTGCAGCGAAAAGACGCTCCCTGCCTGCGGCTGGCTTTCGACTGTGGTGCGACCGCCGTGCAGCGCGGCGACGTTCTGCACAATCGCCAGCCCGGACCCGGTCCCCTGATCCTCGTACAACTGGCGGTCGATCTGGTAGAACGCCCCCCAAATCTGCTCCTGCTCGGCGGGGGTGATCCCGCGCCCCCGGTCGCGCACCCAGAGGCGGATTTCATCCCCGACCCGGTTCGCGCCGACCGTGATCGGCTGGGCGGGTTCCGAGAACTTGACGGCATTGTCGATCAACTGCGCCAGCGCCATGCGCAGGTAGAGCACATCGCCCGTGAAGGGCGGCAGCCCGGCTTCGACCTGAATGCTGAAGGGCTGCGTGAAATGCGTGATGTTGTAGACCTCTTGCCGCGCTGTCTCGAACAGTTCCGTCAACTCGTTGACTGGTGCCTTCCGCAGATCATACGTTTTTTGGGCGTCTCCGGTTTCCATTTCCACCAGTTGAATAAAATTTTCGATCAACCGGCGCAGGCGCAGCGCCCCCGTGTTGACGCCGCGCAGGAAGGTCAGCAGTTCTTCGTCGCTCAACTGGTTCGTCTGGTTGTTGAGCATGTCGGCGTAGGCGACCACGAAGGTCAGGGGCGTGCGGAATTCGTGGTTGAGGATCATCAGGATGTTGCGCTTCAGGTTCGACATGGCGTCGTCGAACACTTCGTTGAGCATTTTGTGGCGGTTGAGCCGCGACTCGACCGCGATCAGCAGGTCGTCGGCGTCGAAGGGCTTGACCAGATAATCGTCCACGCCCAACTGCTTGCCGCGCTGGATGTCGCCTTTTTCGCTGCGCGCCGTCAGGAAAATGAAGGGAACCTTGATCCATTCCGGCACTTTACGGACTTCGCGCAGCAGTTGAATGCCGTCTATGTGCGGCATCATGATGTCGGAGACGATCAAATCGGGCGGGACGGTGCTTTCGCGGAGCACGGCGAGCGCCTGCTGCCCGTTCTCGACACTGATCACGCTGTAGTGGTCGAGTTCGAGGACGGTCTGTATCCCTTCGAGCAGATTCGGATCGTCCTCGACGATCAGTATCCGCGCCTTGAAGAGCTGGTCTTCCTGATTGTCTGATGGATCAAACAGCATCGAAAGCTCCGCAACTGATCAGCACAGCAACAACTCCATCTTACAATCGCTTCTGATTAGAAGAATTGAGCGATTCCTAATAAATCAGAAAGCAAGCCAAAGCCCGTTTGCACGCGCCCCGCGCCGGCGCCGATCAGTGTCACTTCGCCGAGCAGATCGGTGGCGTAGGTGATGGCGTTGGTCGCGCCGCCGACGCTCGCCAGCGGGTGACTGAGCGGCAGCCGCTGCGGCGCGACCTTGCCGCCCTGCGGCGTCACCTCGACGATCAGCTTGATGCGCTCGCCCGCCGCCTGCGCTGCCGCGATGTCGTCCGGCGTGATGGCGCGGATGCCGCTGACGCTCATGTCCGCGAGCGTCAGCTTCTTATCGAACAGCGCCGCCGCCAGAATGATGCCCTTTCCGGCGGCATCCCAACCGTCCACGTCGGCGGTCGGGTCGGATTCGGCGTAGCCCATCGCCTGCGCCAGCTTGAGCGCGTCTTCGTAGCCTAAGCCGCCTTCCATCTCCGTCAGGATGTAATTGGTCGTGCCGTTGAGGATGCCGCGCGCGTTGACGATTGTGCAGCCTGCCAGCGCGTCCAGCGCCAGCCGGATCGAGGGTGTGCCCGCCATGACGGTCGCCTCGAATCGCAGCAGCCTGCCCGCCGCGCGCGCCCATTCCTGCAATTCCGCATAGGCGACGGCGACGGGTCCTTTGTTGGCGAGGACGACGTGCTTGCCGCTCTCGAAGGCGGCGCGGCACAGGTCGAGCGCGGGCTGCCCGGTTTGCAAATTGGTTGGGCTGGCTTCGACCATCACGTCGGCGCGGCTCTCGCGCACCAGGCGCATGGCGTCCCAATCGCGCTGCAAGCGATGGCTGTCCGGGTAGCGGTCGAAGCGGTCAACGCGCAGCAGGGTTTCGAGGTCTAAGCCGTCCGGGTCGTAGAGTGTGCCGTGCGTGCGCGTGGCGACGCCGACCAGCCGCGCCTCGAAGCCGTGCAGATCGCGTAAATCGTCGGCTTTGTCATACAGGATTTGCGCCAAGCCCTGCCCGACACCGCCAAACCCGATCAGGATGATGTCCATGATGAATTCCTCGAAATTGTCGTTGGCAAGGGCATGACGTGTCGTGCCCCTACGGCTGCCGATTGCACCAGATTAGCCATTTTAACCATAAGCGGTCGTTGCCGACAGGTGAACGGATCGGTTATAATGAAAAACATTAATATACGCCATCTGTATGTTAATTACCCCAATTTTCCTCTATTCACTGGAGTTTTCGTATGACCCTCAATACCTCTCTCCGTCCCGGACCAAAGGGGCAGGCAATTATCGCGCGCGATGATACCCTGATGTCTGGGTCGATGATCCCCCGTTATCCCTTTGTCATCGATCACGGACTTGGCGCGAAAGTCTGGGACGTGGATGGGAACGAATACATCGACTTCGCGGCGGGTCTCGCCGTGAATTCCACCGGGCACTGCCATCCGGCAGTGGTCAAAGCGATTACCGAGCAGGCGCAGAAATTTATTCACATTGCGGGCACAGATTACTATTACGAAGTGCAGGTGCAGCTCGCGGAGAAGCTGTCCGAGATCGCGCCGTTCCAAGAGGATGCGCGCGTGTTCCTCGCCAACTCCGGCGCGGAAACCGTCGAAGCGGCGGTCAAGCTGGCGCGCTGGTATACCGGGCGTCCGCACATCATCGCCTTCTTCGGCGCGTTTCACGGGCGGACGATGGGCGCGCTCTCGCTGACCGCCAGCAAGGTCGTGCAGCGCGATGGCTTCTTCCCGCTAATCCCCGGCGTCTATCACGTCCCCTACAACAATCCCTATCGCTGTCTGCACGGGCGCGAGGAAAGCGCCTGCCGGGCGAACTGCATGTGCGCGGACTTCATCGAAGACGTGGTTTTCAAACGCATCTTCCCCGGCGATTCGGTCGCCGCGATTGTCATGGAGCCGATCCAGGGCGAGGGCGGCTACGTTGTGCCGGACCGCCGCTTCGTCCAGCAAATTCGCGCGCTGTGCGACAAATACGGGATTCTGCTGATCATGGACGAGGTGCAGACCGGCATGGGGCGCACGGGTAAATGGTGGGCGGTGCAGCATCACGAGGTCGAGCCGGACATCGTCTGCTCGGCGAAAGGTATCGCCAGCGGAATGCCGCTCGGCGCGATCATCGCCAAAGAGCACGTCATGAGCTGGCCCCCCGGCGCGCACGGCACGACCTTCGGCGGCAATCCGGTCTCGTGCGCGGCGGCGCTGGTCACGATTGACCTGATCGAGAAGGGCTACATGCAGAACGCCGCCGAACAGGGCGCTTACATCATGGACGCGCTCGAAGAACTGCGCACAAATCACCCGACCATGCGGCACGCGCGCATCGACGGCAAAGGCTTGATGATCGGGGCGGAGCTGGTGCTGGACGAAGCGCGCACGCCCGCCAAAGCAGTGCGCAACCGCGCCGAGCGCCTTGCGATTGACAACGGGCTGCTGCTGCTGGGCGCGGGCGACAGCGCGCTGCGCTTCATCCCGCCGCTGATGATCGAGCGCGACCTGGTGGACGAGGGCTTGAAGCGCTTCGACCAGTCGCTGACGCAGGCGGAACAAGAGGCGGGGCTGCTGTAAAAGCCGCAACGCAAAGGTTACAAGTCGCAAAGGAGGGGCGCACGGCTTGGCTTGCACAGCAGGCGTGCGCCCTTCACATATCCCATTGTCGACACAGCTAAAGTGTTCAATAATGGGGTGAAATCGGGAGGCACACGATGTCTGAGCGTATTTTCTCTTCGAGCGAGCGTAAGGCGGTCGAGGCACTGGCGAAGGAGCGCGGATTCAAATCACTGCGAGAGTATATGCGCTCGCTGATTGAACTGGACGCGAAGCAGCATGGTCAACCGGCGCCGCTTGAGGGGGACGACGAACTGGACGATCCGGCAGAGAGCTTCCGTATCGCTTGGGGACAGGCGATGCGCGGTGAATTGCTCACCGAGGAGGAATTCTGGAAAGCAATCGACGAGGATGAATAAACGGCGGGTTCTCTTTGCTCCGCGTGCCTCCCAAGATGTGAAACGGCTGCAAAAGCGCTATCGGCAGATCAGGGTGGATTTGCGTTCTTTTATCAGCCAATTGAAGCAAGGCGAAACACCCGGCGACCGTATTCAAGGGTTGCCGTATCGCGTTTACAAGGCGCGCATCAAAAACAGCGATGCGCAACGCGGGAAAAGCGGCGGCTACCGCCTCATTTATTATCTCGAAACCGAAGAGCAGACCATCATTCTCACGATTTACAGCAAAACTGATCAAAGCGATTTACCCACAGATGTAATCCGCCGCATTATCGAGGAATACGAAATATAGCCGCGCCAAACCAGGTATGACGAGGCATATCCGAACCTTCCCTGAACGAACGATATAGCGATAACCCCGTTCCCCACCGCACGATCATCGCGCCGGTGCTGCGCTGCTGCCCGCTCGCCAGCCGATTTCTGAAGGACGCCCTCTCTTCGCGGCTGCCCCCGTTATACAATAGGGAAAGGTTAGCAAACCCGAACTGAAACTTTGTCGCCTGGGCTGCGTATAGGATCAACAGAAGCCACGCATGTCTGGCGACGCTGCTGGAGCAAAGGATACGTGTCTACACCCGACCCGGTGGTCTTAGAATGGGTACAAGCGGCAATGGAAGGGGATCAGGATGCTTTCGCAGAACTGGTCTACACTTATCAGGACGCCGTCTATAACCTGTGCTACCGTCTCCTCTACGAGCGCACGGAAGCCGAAGACGCCGCGCAGGAGGCATTTTTGCGTGCCTACCTCAACCTTCAGCGTTACGACCCCTCCCGTTCGTTCAAAACCTGGCTGCTTACGATTGCATCCAATCATTGTATTGATCGGCTGCGGCGTCGGCGTCTCAAGTGGCTGTCGATTGAAGATGAGGTGCTGCCCAACCTGACCTTGAGCAGCGATGAACCCGAACCGGAAGACGTATCGATCATGAACGAGCAGAGCGCTGCGCTTCAGTCCATTCTGGGGGAACTCAGCCCGGATTACCGCGCTGCCGTCGTGCTGCGCTACTGGTACGATTATTCTTACAACGAAATCGCCGATATTCTCGATACGACCGAAAGCGCTATCAAGAGCCGTTTGTTTCGCGCCCGACAAATTCTCGCTGAGAAGCTGAACCCGAAGGCGGCGTCCGGTTCGATTACACCCTTACTGGAGAATGCGTGATGTCACGACAGAACCGACTGATGCAGGAAGCACTCGATAAAAATCTTCCGGCAGAGGCGCTGAACGAGCTTTACGCGCAGATCGATCAATCGCCCGCCGACGCCGCCGAGTTTCAGCGGCTCAAGCAGGTCGACCGGATGCTGAGCGCCGCTCCCTTCGAGCGCGCGCCGCAGGGGCTGGCGCTGCGCATTATGGCACGGCTGGCGGAGGGCTTGCAGCCGGAACAACTGCGGCGCTCGTCCGGCTTGGCGCTGGCGCTCGGCTTGGCGCTGGTGACGCTGGTGCTGACGCCGCTGCTGGCGGCGATTGGCTTGCTGATACTGAACGTGATCACCAGCGCGACGGCGCTCGGCACGCTGATCGGGCAGGTCATCAATCTGCTGGCGCTGGTGATGAACTCGCTCAGCTCACTGGTGAACGGAGCGCAGGAGATGCTCAAAGCCTATCCTGAAGCCCCGGTCTTGATGCTTACGCTGATCCCGATTGCGGTGTTCTGGCTGGCGCGGTTTGCCTGGCAAAATCGGGAAGAATTGCAGGAGAAATGATGCGTAGCCGCCGGAATTTTCTGATCTTCGCCGGGGCGGTCATCGGCGTGCTGGTGCTGGCGCTGCTGGTGCGGCAGCCGGTCGCGCAGCGCACCGAGCTGGACGGGAATAACGTGATCTTCCAGGACAACTACCGGCTGTCCGGCGATCACCTGAACGATCTGGTCGCGGGCGGTCAGCAGGTTGATCTGGATGCGGGCAGCCGCGTCACCGGAAATACTTCGCTGCTGGGCAATACGCTGCACGTCGCCGGGGCGGTCGAGGGCAGCCTGACCATGCTCGGCGACAGCCTGAGCGTTGACCCGGGCGCGAGCATCGGCAAAGACGCCAATCTGATGGGGAAGCAGGTCACCTTCGGCGGCAGCGTGGCAGGCAACCTGCGCATCACGGCGGATCACGTGACGCTGCTGCCCGGCGCGAGCATCGGCGGCAAAATCGACGTGTGCAGCGCCGACATCACCGACCAGCGCGTCGGCGCGGCGCAAGTCGCCTGCGTTGACGACGGCTTCGACCCGTTCGCCGCGCTGATCGCCCTGCGTGACACCTCGATGGGCGCGACCACCTTCGGCGCGCGCATGGACACGCTGGCGACGCTGGGTTTCGCGGTCGTGGCGATGGTCATGCTGACCGGCGTCTCGGCGCTGCTGGTGACGTTCTTCCCTCGCCAGATCAGCCACATCGAGGAAGCGATGCGCGCGCGCCCGCGCAGCTTCGGCGGCGTCGGCATCGCCACCTACGCGCTGGTGCTCGGCTTGTTCTTCGCCATGACTCTGCTGCTGGCGGTGATTCCCCCGCTTGGCTTGCTGCTGATCCCGGTCTTCCTGATCGTGCTGCTGATTCTGTTCGTCCTCAACCTGACCGGGCTGGTCACGATTGCAATTCTGATCGGCGACTGGCTGCTGCGCCGCGTCTCGCGGCTGCCCACGCCGCCCCTGATCGCGGCGGTGGTCGGCAGTCTGGCGCTGTCGCTGGTGCTGGGCGGGATCGCGCTGCTGCCGTTCGGCTTCGCCATCAGCTTCCTGCTGTTCGGCATCGTCAGTTCGGTCGGCTTGGGCGCATCGCTGTTCACGCGCGTCGGCACGCGCTCGGTCGGGCGAACCTACTTCATTCAGGGGTAAGCTGCATCCGGCTGTTCAATCAAGCCCGCTGAAGCAGGCTGGTATTCAGCCGTTTCTAGATGGCGTGGAATCCTAGCCAGATGCTTTGAGCGCCCGGCGCGCCTGACCTTCTGAGTCAGTTTCCTGTTCTCCCGCTGTTCGATTGTCCTATCGCGCCCGATGACTATAATTAAACCATGTGTGGAATATGCCTCTTTTAGAGAAACGGATGCGCGATGCGACGCTCAAAAATTGTCTCGTTCTCGCTGATTTGTGCGCTGCTGTGGGCGTTGGGCGTGGCGGCGGCTCCGGTCGCGCAGAGCAATCCTTTGAACAACTCGTCTTCGACGCGCGCGCCGACCTGGAACTGCTGGCGGATCAGGTGCTGAGCACGGGCGTGCGACCGCCGGAGTGGTCGAACAATACCGACCTGAACTCGCCGACGGTGGTCTCCGACCTGTGGTTCGATAACGAACTGCTGGCGAACGCTATCTTCGGACCGGACACGCGCCCGCCCAACTGGATCGGCGCGACCGTGCCCGTCAACGAAATCCTCGCTCGCAACGTGCGCCACGACCTGGAGATTTCGGCGGACGAGGTCTTCGGGCGCGGCGAACGCCCGCCGGAGTGGCGCGGCGCGGCGAAAATCCTGACCTGCGACCGCTCGCTGCAAAACGTGCTGACGGTGCTCGACAAGTACTACAACACGCACATCACCACGCCCGAATCGGCGCTCAACTACTGCCAGACCGCCACCTCGGACATCGAAGACAACCTGATCAACATCGTCTTCGGCACGCCCGACCAGAACGGCAATCTGCCCGACCCGATCAGCCTGCTGAGCGCGGTGCGCGGCGACCTCGAACGCCTCGCCGACGAACTGCTCGGCTTGAACACCCGCCCGGAGCGCTACATCGGCACCCGCGACGTGACCGAGCCGAACTTCGCCGGGGACGTGCGGCTCGACCTCGAACTGCTGGCGGATGACCGTCTGGGCGTGGGCAACCGCCCGCTCGGCTGGATCGGCGGCACGTCGAACTCGCCCGCGACCTCGTACCTGAACCTGCGCCACGACCTCGAACTGCTGGCGGACGCGACGCTCGGCATCAACAAGCGCCCGACGGGCTGGCAGGGCGTCAACCCGATTGAGCGCTGCGACCCGATCACGCGCAGCCTCGCCTTCCTCGATCAGCAGTCGTTCGCGGACTTCACCGTCGCCAGCATCGACCCGAATGCGCTCGACTACTGCGCGCAGGTCAGCAGCGCGGTCAACGACATCGTTGAAAATCCGCCTCAAGCTTGACGTGGTCGCCGAAGAAGCGATGATGACCGCCGAATCCGAATACGCCTTCAGCTATCTGGACGTGGCGGCGACGCAGTACATGGGCGTGATGCCCGCCGGGACGCGCTTCCGCGCGCTCTACCGTAATTTCGGCGACTCGAACATGATGTTCGTGCAGGGCACGGATTTCGCGCTCTACGTCGACATGCGCTTCACGTCGCTCTCGGAGACGACCTTCCGCAGCCTGCCAACGCTGGATGGCGTCGACCCGCTGGCGTTCTGCGATGCCATCTGGTGCAACGGTCCCGGACCGACGCCCACGCCGACCGGATCGGGTCCGCTGCTCTCGGTGCTGGTGCAGTCGACGCCCGTCGCCACGCCGAACGTGGGTCAACTCACCGTGACCAAGCAGCTTGTCTCGTGGAATCAGGTGCGCGTGACTTACGTCTTCGACGACCTGCAATCCAAGACGGCGCAGGTGGCGCTGGAACTCTGCCCGCAGGGCGCGGAAGTCGCCACCGGCTGCGAGCCGGTCAACTCGGTCTTCGACAACAACGCGGGTGCCGCCAAGCCGGTGCTGTCGACCTTCAACGGCTTGAACGTCTTCGACTTCCGCTACGGCTACTCGACCAATCTGGTCATCGAGAGCGCGAACTTCTATTCGCAGGACGTGTGGATCAGCGACCCGACAATTCGCTAGAACCCCTCACCCGTGACGCTGGCGCGTCTCATCCCCTCTCCCACGCAAGCGGGGAGAGGGGAATCAAAAACCCCTCGCCTGATTTCTACATGGCGAGGGGTTTCGTTTCTACGCCAGCACGCGCACCGGCTCGCGCGCCTCGATGCGCATGTGCAGCCCGCCGCGCGGTCGCAGCGTGATCAGCGGGTCGAGCGCGACCGTCTGCCCCGGCTTGAGCCGCATCTGGTACTGCTGGGCGATGGTCGCCAGCATCAGGCGCGCCTCCATCATGGCGAAGCTGTTGCCCACACAGATGCGCGGTCCGCCGCCGAAAGGTAGATAGGCGTGGCGCGGGATGTTCGCCTCGTTCTCCGGGCTGAAGCGCTCCGGCTTGAACTGCTCCGGCTCGTCCCACCAGCGCGGGTCGCGGTGGGTGTAGAAGGTGAAGGCGTTGACATCGCTGTTTTTCGGGATGTCGTAGCCCTGAAGCGTCGTGTCCTCGATTGCCATCCGCCCGAAGTTATAGGCGGGCGGGTAGAGCCGCATCGACTCCTTGACGACCATTTCGGTATAGGGCAGATGCTTCAAGTCCGCCAGCGTCGGCGTGCGCCCGCCGAGCGCCGTGTCGAGTTCCTCGTGCAGTTTGGCTTCGGCGTCGGGGTTCTGCGCCAGCAGCAGCCACGTCCAGTTGAGGGCGTTGGCGGTCGTCTCGTGCCCGGCGAGGAACAGCGTCACGGCTTCGTCCCGCACCTGAAGGTCGGTCATGCCCTGGTCTTCGTCGTCGCGCGCCAGCAGCAGCATCGAGAGCAGGTCGCCGTAATCCTCGTCCGTCTTGCGGCGCTCGGCGATGATGCCGTAGATGATCTCGTCCAGGTCGCGCACGGCGCGGTCGGTGCGGAATTTCTGCGGCGTCGGCACCCAGTCCGGCAGCAGCGTCATGCCGCCCATCGCGTGCTGGATGGTCGTCAGCGCCCTGCCGACCTGCTGCGCCTCGTCGCCGTCGATTTCGGTGTTGAACAACGACTTGGCGACGATGCGCATGGTCGCGCGCATCATCTCCTGATCGATGTCCAGCTCCGTCTGATCGCGCCAGCCATCGATCATGCGCAGCGTCACGTCGACCATCGTGTCGGCGTAGGCTTCGATGCGCCTGGCGTGCAGCGAGGGCGCGACCAGCTTGCGCTGCCGCTTCCAGAACTCGCCGTCGCTGGTGAGCAAGCCGTTGCCCAGAAAACGCGCCAGCCCGCGCTGGCGGTTGCGGTACATCGCGCCCTTGTAGAACTGAGCGCTCCTGGGCACGAGCATTTCGTAGATCGCTTCCGGGTTGGTGACGAAATACATGTGCGTCCCGGCGATTTCCGTGACGAAAAAGTCGCCATACTTGTCGAACAGCCCGCCGAAGTAGGCGATGCGATCATCCTTGATCTGGTTGAACATGTGGATTTGGTTGAACAAGCCCGTAACGGGCGGCGCTACCGGAGGAAGCCGCATGGTTGACACCTTATCGTTTACTGTACACCGTGTTCAATATCCACTATAATAGGCGGATGTCGCCGGGTGTCAACAACCGATTTCACCGCGCTGTAGTTTATTAGACAGGTGTACAGAAATGACCGAAGCTCCCCTCAAACGCCGTGACCGCCGCATCGAGCGCACGCACCAGCTCCTCAGCAACGCGCTGATGGAACTGATCGTCGAGCGTGGCTACGACTCGATCACGATTCAGGACATCACCGACCGCGCCAACGTCAGCCGCACGACCTTCTACCTGCATTTCAAGGACAAGGATGAGCTGCTGTTCAACAGTATGCAGGCGATATACGACGGACTGATCAGCAATCACGGCGGGTTGATGAAGGGGGAGATCAGCGAAGACGATTTCGACACGCTGCCATGCGACGCCAGCGACTTCATCCACGTCGCCGAGTACGCGGATTTCTACCGGGCGATGCTCAGCCAGCAGGGATCGGCGGTGTTCATCCTGCGGGTGATGTCGTACCTGGCGGACATGATCAAGCCTACATTGATCGAGAAGGGCGGCGAGACTGAGCTGAAAATGCCGCCCGGCTTGATCGCGGCGTTCCTCGCCGGGGCGGAGGTCGGCGTGATGAAGTGGTGGATCGAGCAGGACATGGCAGTATTCGCCGGAAGACATGGCGCGGATGCAGGCGTTCCTGTCCAGCTTCGGGCTGCGCTGGGCGCTGGGGAAAACGGAGTCGGTAGCGGAGAAAAGTTAGTACGGCTTCTGTGCGAGATCGTCAAGCAGCGGCGCGAAATGCTTCAGAGCGAGCCAGTCAGCAATCGAACACGAACCAGCAATACTGATTGCGCAGCCTCTGGTCGTCAAGCACGAGTTCGCGGATTTCGCCGGGAAGCTGCGCGCGCTGCCACTGGCACTCCAGGCGACCAGCCTCGTCGCGTTCATCTTCAGGAGCCGCCGCGCGTGCCGCCCTGATCGCGTAAGCCGCTGCGCCCAGTTCGTGAGCTGCCACATGCGCCACCGCTGCGGCTTGTCCGGCGGCGTAAGCCGCTTCTCTTGCCGCGCCGCTCAACGCTCTGGCAGCGCCCATGGCGTGACCGGCGGCGGTGCGGGATTGAGTCATCGTAATTTCACCTCGTACCCAGGCGCGCGCCTGCTCAATCGCCCGGCGCGGACGGTCGTCATCGGGCTGCACTTGCTCGAAGAAATGCAGGACGTGCTGCGCGCAATCCGCCGCCCACACGGCAAGCAGACGGTGATCGGCGTCCTGTAAGGTGCCGCCGCGACGCACGGTAATCAACCTGAGGGTCTCTATCCTTGCTGAAAATCACCTGTCTACCCCTTTATGCGCCGTCTGCCCAACATTCACAATTTTTTCGCCTGTACTCAGCCACATTATATATTGAGAATTGCCAACTCCTCCCCGGCGGCGGTAATATTCCCCGATACTTCCCACCAGCAACCCAATATTGATTCAGGAGCAAGATGATGGTCAAGCAGTTGAAAAACTACATCGGCGGTCAATGGGTGGAATCGGGGGCGAGCACCTACCTCCCCGTGACCAACCCGGCGACCTGCGAGGTGATCGGGCAAGTCCCGGACGGTACGCGCGAAGACGTGGACAAAGCCGCCAAAGCCGCGAAAGCCGCCTTCCCCGAATGGCGCAGCACGCCGGTGCTCAGCCGCGCGCAGTACATGTACCGCTTCAAGGCGCTGCTCGAAGACCACTTTGAAGAACTCGCCGAAATCGTCGTCAAGGAAAACGGCAAGACCCGCGACGAGGCGCGCGGCGAAGTGCGGCGCGGCATCGAAAGCGTCGATTTCGCCGCCAGCATCCCCTCGATCATGCGCGGCTACAAGGTCGAGGACATCAGCAGCGGCATCGACGAGACGGCGGAGCGCCAGCCGTTGGGCGTGTTCGCGGCGATCACGCCCTTCAACTTCCCGAACATGGTGCCGCTGTGGTTCCTGCCGACCGCCATCACCTGCGGCAACACCTTCATCGTCAAGCCGTCGCCGCAGACGCCGCTGAGCATGGACATCCTCTACGAACTGCTCGACGAGCTTGACCTGCCCGAAGGCGTGGTCAACCTGGTACACGGCGGCAAGGAAGCCTCGGTCGCCGTCATGGAGCACCCGGACATCATGGGCGTATCGTTCGTCGGCTCGACGCCCGTCGCCAAGATCGTCTACGAGACCTGCGCCAAGTACGGCAAGCGCGTGCAGGCGCAGGGTGGCGCCAAGAACTACATCGCCGTCATGCCCGACGCCGACATGGGGGCGAGCGTCGCCAACATCATGGGGTCGGCGTTCGGATGCGCGGGGCAGCGCTGCCTCGCCGGGTCGGTGGTGGTGGCGGTGGGCGATGCCTACGAGCCGCTCAAAGCCGAGCTGGTCAAGCGGGCGGCGAGCCTGCGCGTCGGCTACGGCTTGGAAGAGACGACGCAGATGGGCACGGTCATCTCGGCGCAGGCGCGCGAGCGCATCGAGAGCATGATCCAGCAGGGCGTGAGCGAGGGCGCGCAGGTCGCGCTCGACGGACGCGGCAGGAAGGTCGAAGGCTACGAGGACGGCACGTTCGTCGGTCCGACCATCCTCGACGGCGTGACCACGAATATGACGGTCGCCAAAGACGAAATCTTCGGACCCGTACTGTCGATCATGCACGCGCCGGATTTCGACAGCGCGGTCGAGATGATCAACGGCAGCCGCTACGGCAACGCCGCCAGCCTGTTCACCAGCAGCGGTAAAGCCGCCCGCGAGTTCAAGTACCGCGTGCGCGCCGGGAACATCGGCATCAACATCGGCGTGGCGGCGGCGACGGCGTCGTTCCCCTTCGGCGGGCAGAAGGAATCCTTCTTCGGCGACCTGCACGGGCAGGGGCTGGACGGCATCGAGTTCTACACCGACAAGAAAATTCTGATCGAGCGCTGGCTCTAACGAGCGGTGTTGTAGGGGCGTAACACGTTACGCCCCTACGGATTTCTCCCTATGATCACCTACGCGAATTCTCTCGACGGCATTACGGCTGACCACCTGCGCGGCGGCTTCTTCGCCGGGTGGGGCAATCCGCCTGCGCCGGAGACGCATCTGCGCGTGCTTCAGGGCAGCGAACACGTCGTGCTGGCGCGCGACGGCGAGCAGGTCGTCGGCTACATCACGGCGATCACGGATGGCGTGCTGGCGGCGTACATCCCGCATCTGGAGGTGCTGCCGGATTATCGCGGGCAGGGCATTGGCAGCGAGCTGGTGCGCCGGATGCTGGACGCGCTCAGCCAGCGCTACATGATCGACCTGATCTGCGACCCCGACGTGCAGCCCTTTTACGAACGCCTCGGCATGACGCGCTACAGCGGCATGATTCTGCGCCACTACGAGCGCCAGTCCGGGGAATGAATGATCCTTGCTCGAGCTGTATCCCATGTCCGGTGAGGGGGGCATATGAGACGGCGGATCGGTTATTTGGGTGCTGCTTTGATGATTATTGCATTCGTTATCCTGACGATTTTCATCATTGCTCCTGCCATTATCATGCCGCTGGATAATGCGCCACTCCTCAAGGGCATCATGCAAATTGCCGTTTGCGGCTCGAATGAAACGCTGACCGCCGGTTATTCGACTTACGAGACGCCCGGCACCACCAGCACAAGCATCGAGTACAACTGCGTGGACAAACAACAGAATGCGCGCGACGTGGGCGACCGAATCATTGAGGTCGGCGGGATCGGTTATCTGGTGCTGTTCCTGACGGGCTTGTTTACGTTCTTATTCGGAATGCAGGATACGAACAAGAAAACCGGAGTTCCTTCCGCCTCGGCACGCGAGAAGAGCGCCCCCGTAACCGCATCGGGGCACGATCATTCGTCGCCTGTCCATGTGCCGCTGGCGCAGCAGCTTCAGGAATTAAAGGACGCACTCGACGCAGGGCTGATCACAGAAGCAGAATACCAATCCAAGCGTCTAGAACTTCTCAGCTAAAGCGAACGCGCCTGTTCTGATCCCGCTGAAACCCAGGGCGGATTTATGCCGCTCGATCCGGTACAATTGCGCTCAACTATTGACTTCAACAGCGTTGGGAATTCCTATGTCCTCACTCAACACTTTCGGCGCAATCCTGACCTACGCGATTGACCTGGAAGCGCGCCTGCGCGATTATTACCAGTCAGCGGGAGACAAGCGACTGGCCGCTGCCGACGCCGACAAGCGCCGCTCGAACCTGGAGCGCGTGCGCCGCGAGAACGTCACCGAGATCAAGCTGGAGCCGATTGAAGGGCTGGACGAAGCCGACTACCCGCTCGACCTGAGCGATTCGTCGGCGGCGGGGCAGAAAGCCGTCGAAGCGACCGCCGCCCGTTTCTTCACCGATGTCGCGCCCAAGATCAACGTGCGCGAGGCGCAGCGCGCGCTCGAACGCTGCGCCCGCCAGCATCAGGAACTCGCGGGCGCGTAACCGCCGCACACCCTCACCGCTTCCGGTAACTTGTGAATGATTTCACACGTATAGATCATTGATTCTCGCCTTCGTTTCATCAGAGAGGAGCGGCGACTATGGCGGCATCTATCCCTGAGTCGCATCAGGATTTACTGGAAGGCTCGGCGTGCGTCGTGCTGACGACCCTCATGCCGGACGGTCAGCCGCAATCGACGCCGGTGTGGTGCAACCGCGAGGGCGACTACGTGCTGCTCAACACCATGCGCGAGTTCCGCAAGCAGAAGAACATGCGCCAGAATCCCGAAAGTCACGCTGCTGGCTTACGACCCGAAACACCCGACCCATTGCATGGAAATTCGCGGCACGGTTGTCGAAATGACCGAGGAGAACGCGCTGGCGCACCTCGACCAACTCACGCAGTTGTACATGAAAAAGCCGGACGCGAAATTCTTCGGCGATTCGGTCTCGGCTGACTTCGAGCCGTCATTTCATCCGGTCAAAATTCGAGTCAAGCCGACGCGGGTTCGGGTGGAAGGGTAGGCGATTATGGCGCTCACGATACCGGATTCGCACCGGGACTTGTTCATCCAGCCGGTACACGGCGTGCTGTCCACGCTCATGCCGGATGGTCAGCCGCAGTCCAGCATCGTCTGGGTGGACTACGACGGCGAATACGTGCTGATCAACACGACGCTCGAACGCCAGAAGGGGCGCAACCTGTGCGCTGACCCGCGCGTGACGCTGCTGGTCATCGATCCGCAGAATGCCAGCCGCTGGATCGAGGTGCGCGGCAGGGTCGCTCAGGTCACGCAGGTCGGCGCGGAAGCGCACGCCGATAAACTCACGCAGCGCTACACGGGCAAGCGCATTTCTACGGCGACATTTACCCGCGCGAGCAGCAGGCGAAAGAAACGCGCGTCGTCGTCAAAATCGAGCCGATCAAAATCTCGCTGGATGCCTATTTCCGCTAGACGGCGTGCTCACAAGCGATAAAGCGTAGGGGCGACCTGGTGCGAACCTTCGGTTCGCCTCGTCGCCCCTACAAAATCCTCTGTTTTATCCCTGCGGCTGTGCTTACAGCAGCGGCGATTTTTCCATCTCGGCGTAATCGCAGGCAAGTTCGCGCCACGCCCGCCCCAGCCGCCGGAAGCCTTCCTCGATGTCGGCGGGCTTCTGCGCGGCGAAGTTGATGCGCAGGTTATAGCTGCCGCTGGCGTTGGTGAAGAACATGTTGCCGATGGCGTAAGCCGCGCCCATCTGGATAGCGGACACGTACAACTCGGCGGCGGTCGGTCCGGTCTTGGGCAGTTCGACCCATAGATACAGCCCGCCCTGCGGCACGTTCCAGCGCGACCCCGGCGGCAGATGGCGCGCGGCGGCGGACAGCGCGGCGTCGCGGCGGCGGCGCATCTCGCGGTTGTTGCGCTCCAACTGCTGCGCCAGCACGCCGCGTTCGAGCATCAGGTGGATGGCGCGCTGGTTCAAGCCCGGCGTCGAAATGTCGGCAGCCTGCTTGACGCGCACGATCCGCTCGAAGTGCGGTCCGTCCGCGATCACGTAGCCGATGCGCAGCCCCGGCAGCAGATTCTTGGTGAAGCCGCTGGCGTGAATGACGATGCCGTTCTCGTCGAGCGCCTTGAGCGGTGGGAGCTGTTCCCCTTCGTAGCGGAATTCGTGGTAAACGCCGTCTTCGAGGATCGGCACGTTGTATTCGCTGGCGAGGTTGATCAACTGGCGGCGGCGGTGCAGCGGCATGACCGCGCCGGTCGGGTTCTGGAAAGTCGGCATGACGTAGATCAGCTTGGGGTGGTTGTCGATGATGAAGTTCTCCAGCACGTCGAGCCGGATGCCGTCTTCGTCCATGCAGATGCCGCGTATCTGCACGCGGCGCGTGCGCGCGATGTCGATCATGCCCAGGTAGGTCGGGCATTCGGTGACGAGCAGGTCGCCCTCCGCCAGCACCGCCTGCACGATCATATCAATCGCCTGCTGCGTCCCACCCGTGATCAGGACGTGATCGGTGTTGCAGCGGATGCCGAGCGCGCTGACGTAGTCGCGCACGCTGACGCGCAGCGGCGTGTAGCCTTCGGTGACTTCGTAGGCGAGCGCGCGCGATCCGTCGCGGTCGAGAATGGTATTAATGGCGTCGCGCAGATGTTGGACGGGGAAGAATTCGGCGGGCGGCGCGCCCGTGCTGAAATTGATCACGCCGGGCTTGCGCGCCAGCCGCATCATCTCGCGGATCGAGCGATCCGGCAGGTTGGATGTTTCCGTCGCCTGTGCGGGGTGCGGCGTGCTCGGCGCTGGCAGCGTGGCATCGTGATCCCCGGCGACGAACGTGCCGCGACCCGCGTGCGCGCTCAGATAACCCTCGGCGCGCAGTTCAGCATAGGCGTTGACGACGCTGATGCGGCTGATGTTCAACTGCCGCGCCAGATCACGGCTGGCAGGGAGGCGCGTGCCAGCAGAAAGCGATCCACTCTCCACTTGCGCACGGATGTGGCGAATCAACTGGCGGTAGATCGGTTCTTCGCTGTCTCGATCCAGGGGGATCGTCAGAGTCGTGCTTAACATGCCGCGCTCCAGCGTCGATTGTGAGCTAAATTGTGAATATTCTTAACCTAACATTGACTGCTGAGCCAATGATAAGTCCATTCGAACCAATATGGTATAGACGATCTCAAATCTGCAACCCTTACTTTCATACTTCGCCCAGTTGCCGTATATTTTAAATACGGGACAATACAGGTTTCACACGTGCGGCGCGGCGAGGGTTCTCAACTGCTCGGCGCGAAAAACGTGAATTCAGCACTCGGTACTCATTCTGGAGCAGACTGCTCATGTCGGACACGCAGCCGAATGCCTTTGAGGAAAAAATTGAGGCGATGATGACGCAGCTTTCGTCGAAAAGCGCCGCCAAGCGCCGCGAAGCTGCCTATTTTCTGGGAGAAGCCGCCGCCGCGGACGCCGTTCCCCTGCTGGTGGATGTCTACAGGAAGGACAAGAACGCGCAGGTGCGCGCTGCCGCCGCTTATTCGCTCGGCATGTACAAAGCCGTCGAGAACGAAATCCGGGCGGGGAATGAAGGCGAAGTCGTCCGGCTGCTGACGCAGGTCGAGGAGCAGGGCGAGATGGGCAGGCGCGCGCCCGTCGGGCGGGTCGTCAAGATCATGATCGCCCTGATCGTCTCTTTGGTCGTGCTGCTGCTGCTGTACTTCGTCCGCGACAACGTGAAAGGGATGCTGTTCGCCAGCACCAAATCGCACGCCGAAGTCCTCACGAGCGTGCAGCACTCGTTCGAGATGGTCAAAAACGACACGCGCACGCTGCAAACCAACCTGCTCGACGTGATCTCGAATCACCCGTTAAGCTGCATCTCGTTCTACAACAATCCCGCGCCGTATGCGCTTGATCCTATCGACGCGCACAGCTTCCCCGATATTGCCGACATCGTCAGTCAAATGAGCGCGGCGCAGGCGAGCCTCGCCAGCGCTAAGGCGCGCTACGACGATGCCTGCAATCACGGCGCGGCGTTCGGGACGACGGAGGCGCAGGCAACTTTCCAACTGCTGCTGCCCGCGCTGCAAGCGCTCGATCCGATTGACATGAAGCTCACGCAGGCGGCATCCGTCCAGCCGACGGCGACCCTTGTCCTGCCGACCTTAGCGCCTACGCTCCCGCCCGCCGAGCCGACTACCGCACCGACAATCGTCGCGCCGACCGAAAGCGGCTTGCAGGGCGACGTGCAGCTTCAGCCGACGATCCCGCCGGACGTTCTGGCGCAGGCAAATCCCAAAGCGGACGTTCAGCCGCTGCTCAACCTTATCGATACGGTTAGAGAGACTCGCGGCGCGAGCGCGCTGCTGATCCAGTACTGGCAGGACGTGCAGAACACTGGAACGACCTCGGGGTGCAGCGCCATCCCGCCGAGCGTGCCCAGCTCTGACCTGGGTGTCCCGGACGCCGATTTGCAGGCGTCGCCGGATTTGAACGACGCGGTCAACCTGATCAAAAGCGGCTTGGACGCGGTGCGCACGGGCTGGACGAACTTCCAGTTCGCCTGCAATTCGAACACGCTGCGCCAGCGAGTGTCGTCGGAATTGCAGAACGCGCAGGTCGCCGCCAACGCCTTCGACGCGGCGGAAGTCAAGCTGAACGCCGTGCAGAACGCCTCGTAAGCTGCGAAGACAACCCGTAGGGGCAGGTTTCAAACCTGCCCCTACAATGCGCAATCTCTATCCCAATTGGGAAAATCGCATAACTCCGTCGCCGGGCGACTGCTACGCCAGCACCGCCTCGCGCTGGCGTTCGGTGGCGATCATGCGCATCCCGTATTTGGCGCGCAGCGTGAAGACGCGCTGCGGCGCGACCACCTGATCCGGCGCGAGCGCCAGCCGGAAATGCGGCGCAATCGTCGCCACGACCAGCTTGGCTTCCATCATGGCGAAGGCGTTGCCGATGCACACGCGCGGTCCGCCGCCGAAGGGGATATAGGCATACTTCGGGATGTTCTTCTCGTTCTCCGGGCGGAAGCGCTCCGGGTCGAAGCGGTCGGGGTCGGGGAAGAAGCGGGCGTCGTGGTGCATCCCGTAGGTGTTGACCACGACCACGTGCCCCGGCTGGATCGGATACCCGGCGAGGGTCACGTCGGCGACGGTCTGGCGCGTCACGCTCCAGGCGGGCGGGTAGAGCCGCATCAATTCCTTGATCACCTGCTCGGTGTAGGTGAGGCGCGGCAGATCGCTGAGTTCCGGTGCGCGCCCGCCCAGCACCGCGTCCAGTTCTTCGAGCAGCCGGGCTTCGACTTCCGGGTGCTGCGAGAGCAGATACCACGTCCACATCAACGCGCTGGCGGTCGTCTCGTGCCCCGCGCCGAAGACGGTCATCGCCTCGTCGCGCACCTGACGGTCGGTCATTCCGCCGCCGTCGTCCTCGTCGCGCGCCAGCAGCAGCATCGAGAGCAGGTCGCCCTTATCCTCGCCGGATTTGCGGCGGTCGTCGATGAAGCGCTGAATCATCTGATCCAGCCGC
The DNA here is from genome assembly GCA_963760975.1 of uncultured Chloroflexia bacterium. Classification (GTDB taxonomy): domain Bacteria; phylum Chloroflexota; class Anaerolineae; order Aggregatilineales; family Phototrophicaceae; genus Flexifilum. The sequence continues at coordinate 59,675 of CAVXEZ010000014.1, forward strand.
CTGACCGCCCGATGCAGACGGCGATTCTCAGGGGTCGGCAGCCATTCCGGCGGATTGATCAGCCGATCCAGCCGGTGATTGACGGTTTGCAGCGCAATCGTCACCATCTCGCTGATCTCGCTGGATTCGTCCGAAACGTCGGCGTCGAACAGCGTCTTCGAGACGATCCCCATCGTCAGGTGCGGCATCTCGTGAGCCATGTCGTAGGTTTGCCCGTCCTGCCAGCGCTGCATCAGCGCCTGTGCGTGCTCGACCATCACCTGCGCATACGCGCCGATGCGTTTGGTGTGAAAGGCGGGCTGCACCAGCCGCCGCTGCCGCTTCCAGAAATCGCCGTCGTTGGAGAACAAGCCGTTGCCGATGACCGGAAACGTCGCCGTTTTGACCGACTCCGGCTTATGGAACCTGTCGGCGTCGTCCACCAGCACCTGATGCCCCAGTTCGGGGCTGCTGACGACGTAGGCGCGGAACGGTCCGAACAGGAAGCTGGCGATGTCGCCGTACTGGCGGATGTCGAGCAGAAACGCCAGCGTGTCGCGCGTGAATTCAGGGATGTTACCCGTCAGGACGTGACCTTTAGGAGCAGGTGGTTGGGTCGCCATAGCAGGAAGTCCTGTATATTGTGAAATTATGAACAATCTCAGTATACGACGATGTTGGAGTCGTGGCAAGTGAATCTTGCATGAAGACAAGTGTCAAATTTCACAAATAAACCATGACAAAGGGCTATCTCGCCGCGAACTGCGCCACGCCGCGCCGACCATTGACGCGCCAGTCGGCATCTTCGCGGTCAAGGCGCTCCGCCACGCCGGGCGCTAAGCCGACGATGGTGTCGCTCTTGAGGCAGCGCAGCGCCAGCAGCGGCGCGGGGAAGTAATCGCTGACCTGCGTGAAGGGCGTCTGCGGCTGCCAGAGCGCGTCGCCGACGATGCGGCGGTAGTTGGCGTCGCCCTTGACGATCACCAGCGTGGCGCTGGCGAAGAAGCTCTCGAAGCGCGGCGGCATCTCCCACAGAAACCAGCCGCTGTTCCAGAAGATGTCCGGCTCGACCAGCAGCCGCCCGTCGAGCAGCGCGGACTGAAGGCGCGTGCCCACTTCTTTCCCGGCGTCGCCGAAGCCTTTGGTGAAATCGCCGCGCCCGGTCATCTCGGCGAGCAGGATCAGCACGTCGGCGTAGGTCGCGTCGCTGACGAAGGTGGGGTGGCGCTTGACGTGCAGGATGACGCGCTCGGCGATGCCGTCGAGCAGGGCGTCGGTCAGGGCGAAATCCATCGCCAGTTCCGTCCCGGCGTTGTCGAGGATGATATGCACCTCGCCCGGTGCGCGGCTGAGCAAATAATCGACCACCGCGCCGCGCTCATCGACCAGCAGGTCATCCGTCGCCCAGCTACTCCCGTGTGCGGCGGCGGTGGCGTAGCTCAGGTCGATGCGGTTGCCCCACAGCGAATGCAGCAGCGCTTCCGGCAGGCGCTCGTCGCCCGGCTGCACCGACAGCACCTGATCGAGCGCTACTCGGATAGCGTCGCCTTTCAGATCAGCCATCTTCTTGGGCGCGAACGGGTCGCGTCCGGTCGACTCCCAGCGCACAGCTTCGACCAAGAGGCGGTAGAGGTAGGTTTCGGCGAAAAACCATTCCGTATCGAGCCAGGTTTCGCCCTGATGCCGCATGTAGAGCGCCGCCCACACCGGATCATCCACCGCCGGAATCCGGTTGTCATCCTCGATGCCCCGGCACAGCTTATCGAGCGCGTTCTGAATGGTGGCGGGGTAATCGGGATTCAACTGCTGCGTCTCGCGGATGATCGCCGGGACGCGGACGGACATGGTGCGGTGCGCGAACGCATCGCTGCCGTCGGTGCGGATCGGTCTGGGGCGAATCACTTGCGACATAGGCTCTACCTGTCTGAAAAATCTATTTTCAAAACCAACGGCGTCAGTTTTTACCCCTCACCCCCTTGACCCCTCTCCCACGTGAACGGGGAGAGGGGGATTGAAATCGGCTTTTGTCCCTCTCTCCGCTTGCGTGGGAGAGGGACAGCTTGCGTAAGCAAGCAGGGTGAGGGGAAAGATACAATGGAAAATAATCTATTCGTTCAAAACCCTATCGGTTTACTCAGAATCGTCCAGCAGATAGCGCGCGATCAGGTGCGTGCTGTGCAGCAGGCTCTCGCGGTGCGTGCGCTCGTAAGCGTGCGAGGCTTCGACGCCCGGTCCCACCAGCCCAACGCGCGCGTCGCCGCCGGAACGCCAGTAAGCGGAGCCATCCGAGCCGTAGTAGGGATAGATGTCGGTCTTCGCCGGGATGTCGAATTCGGCGGCGAGGCGGCGCAGCTTATTATTCATGTCGAAATGGTACGGTCCCGTGCTGTCCTTGACGCAGATCGTCACGTGAAACTCGTCGGAATTCTGCCCTTCGCCCAGCGCCGCCATGTCGACGGTCAGCAGCTCCGCCAGCTTGGGCGGCAGTCCCGCCGAGCCGCCGTGCCCGACCTCCTCGTAATTGGCGATCAGGAAGGTCGTGTCCTGCGCGGGCGACAACTGCGCCTCGGCGAGCGCCAGCATCGCGCCGTAAATCGCCGCGACTCCGGCTTTGTCGTCCAAATGGCGCGAGCGGATGAAGCCGGTATCGGTCACTTCGACGCGCGGATCGAGGAAGATGAAATCGCCCACCTCGATGCCGAGCGCGCGGGTCTCGGCGGCGCTGGTGGTGCGCGCGTCGATGCGCACTTCCATCAGGTCGGCGGTGCGCTCCATACTGCCCAGCTTGTTGTTGACGTGCGTGCTGGGGTTGCTCGGCAGCACCGTCCCGCGATAGCGCTTGTTCTCGTGCGTGCGGATGGTCACGCCTTCCCATTCGACGGCGTTCCACATGAAGCCGCCCAGCGTGGTCATCTTCAGCCGCCCGCTCGGCTTGATGTCCTTGACCATCAGACCGAGCGTATCGACGTGCGCGGTCACGCCGCGCGGCGCGTCGTCGCTGATGCCGCGCCAGGTGGCGACCAGCGCGCCTTTGTTAGTCGTTGAAAGCGCCAGGTTGGGGATAGCGGCGAAGGCTTCGCGGACGTATTCGATGGCTTCGACGGTGTAGCCGGTCGGGCTGGGCGTGTTGAGCAAGCCGACGAGAAAATCGATAGTGGCGTCGAGGTTGATGGTGAGATCATTCATGAAATTCTTATACCTTTTAGCAGCGCTGTCTCTCTGAGACTTCCTATAATTAATGCCGTGATGTTACCGGATATGCAACGGATCGGGATGGATATGGGACAGTTGGATGGAAAAGTCGCCGTGATCACCGGAAGCAGTCGTGGTTTGGGCTACGCGATTGCCGAGGCTTACGCCCGCGAAGGGGCGGCGGTCGTGCTCTCCGCTCGCAGCGAAGACGCGCTGCGCGCTAACGTCGCCGCGCTGACGGCGAACGGCTGTCGCGCGGCGGGCTTTCCCTGCGACGTGGGCGACCTCGACGCCGTGCGGGCGCTCGCCGAGCAGGCAGTTAAGACGTTCGGCAAAATCGACCTCTGGGTCAACAACGCGGGCGTGGCAGGAATTTATGGTCCGACCGCCGCGATCCCGGTCGAGCGCTACGAGCGCGTGGTGCAAACGAATATCCTGGGGACGTACTACGGCTCGATCACGGCGCTGGAGTATTTCCTGCCGCAGCGCAGCGGCAAGCTGATCAACCTGCTTGGGCGCGGCGACGACAAGCCGGTGCCGCTGCAAAACGCTTACGCGCCGAGCAAGGCGTGGGTGCGCAGCTTCACGCTGGCGCTGGCGAAAGAGTATCAGGACAGCGGCGTCGGCATTTTCGCCTTCAACCCCGGTCTGGTTGATACCGACCTGCTGCGCAAGCTGGAGTCCGTGCCGGGATACGAGGCGAAGCTCAAGCCGCTGAGCACGGTGATCCAGTTGTGGGCGAACCCGCCCGAAGTCCCGGCGGCAAAGGCACTCTGGCTGGCGTCGTCGGCGACCGACGGCAAGACCGGGCTGGCGATCAGCGTCCTCACGCGCAGGCTGGTGATCGCGGGGGCGCTGCGCTACCTGTTCGACAGGATCACGCGGCGACCGCTGCGCGACGCCACGCTCGACATCACGACGGTGGCTAGACAAGATCGGCACGTCAGCGTATAGTTGCGGGGCGTTTCGATGCTGCGGAGGGCAGATGCGCCGTCGCTTCCCCGACATCCTGATCCTGTTGCTGCTGCTTCTGCTGCCGCTGCTGATGTTTGGGCAGCAGACGGTCGGCGGCAAGACGCTGATCCCCGCCGAGAATCTGTACCAGTATCAGCCTTACGCCGCCTACCGCGATCAGGTCGGCGCTCCGGCGGTGCCCTATAACGCGCTCGTCTCCGACCTGGTGCTGCAAAATTACCAGTTCAAGGCGTTCATCCGCCAGAGCCTCGCGCAGGGCGAGTTCCCGCTCTGGAATCCCTACCAGTTCAGCGGCATCGCCTTCTTCGCCGCCGGGCAGCAGTCTACGCTTTACCCGTTCAGCCTGATTTACTACGCCCTGCCGTTAGCCGCCGCTTACGGCTGGTTCATGGTCAGCCAGCTATGGCTGGCGGGCATCTTCATGTACCTGCTGGCGCGCGGGCTGGGCGTCGGGCGCGCGGGCGGCGCGGTCGCGGGCGTGACCTATCAACTGAGCGCCTTCTTCGTCATCAGCGCGGTCTTCCCGATGATCGTGGCGGCGGCGGTCTGGCTGCCGCTGATCCTGCTGATGATCGAGTTCATCGTCGCCAAACGCCCGGCGCTGCGCGGGAAGCCCGCGCCCATGTTGTGGATCGCCATCGGCGCGGGCGCGCTCGGCTGCTGCGTGCTGGCGGGGCACGTCGAAATCACCTACTACACGCTGATCGTGGCGGCGTACTACACCGCCGCGCGGCTGATTTACGAGGGATGGAAGAATCGCTTTCCTCACCCCCTCCCCGACCCTCCTCCGACTTCAGGGGAGGGTGCAGAACAGGACAACGCGCTTTCTCCCCTCTCTGAAATCGGGGAGGGGCAAGCTGACCGAAGGTCACGGCGAAACGAAGTTTCGCACGGGGTGGGGTTGATTGCTCGTGGGCTGATGGTCGCCGCGATGCTGGCGCTGGGCGGGGGGCTTGGCGCGATCCAACTCATCCCCACCGTCGAGGCGGCGCAGAATAATTTTCGCTCGGACACGGCGTCGTTCCGGCAGGTGCTTGACTGGGCAGACCCGCCGCGCGACGTGATCCAGTTCCTGATGCCCAATTTCTACGGCAGCCCGGCGCAGCACAGCTATTTCGACGTGTTCACGGGGCAGACCGTCTCGCTGACGGATACGCCGACCGTCAACGCCGAGGGCAATCCGCTGACCAACACCTACTGGGGCGCGGAACGCAACTACGTCGAGTCGGCGCTGTACGTCGGCATCCTGCCGCTGGCGCTGGCGCTCTACGGCTTGATCCGGCGGCGCACGGTGCATCAGGTGATCATGGCGCTGCTCGGCTTCGTCTCGCTGACCTTCATGTTCGGCTTGCCGACTTACGCGCTGGTCTACGTACTGCCCGGCATCAACCAACTGCATTCACCGTTTCGCTGGGTCTTCCCGCTGACGCTGTGCGTCGCGCTGCTGGCGGGCTTCGGCATGGAGTCGCTGGAGCGTGAGCGCAGCAAGTGGACGTGGCGCTTCGGCTTCGCGCTGGTCGGCGTTGGCTGGCTGGTGCTGGTCGGGCTGTTGTTCAGCCGCGTCTTCTACGAGTCGCTCGCGCCGCTGGTCGGGCGCATCTTCGATGCGTTAGCGCTGGCGACGAGCGCCTTCAGCGACGCGCGCATGTTCTACAGCGTCGAATTCGTCAACGTGCTGATCTTCGGCGTGGTGACGCTGCTGTCCGGCGTGGTGTTTCTGATCCCCTCATCCCGTGCGACCTCTGGTCGCCCACCCTTCTCCCACGCAAGCGGGGAGAAGGGAATAAAAGCCCCTCTCCCCATTTATGTGGGAGAGGGGTTTGGGGTGAGGGGCATCTTTGCAATCGCCCTGATCGCCGCCGACCTGATGATCGCCTCCTACGGCTTCAATCCCGCCAGCGACCCGGCGCTGCTCGACTTCACGCCGCCCGCGATTCAATGGCTGCAAAATCAGCCGGGCGAATGGCGCTACACGACGCGTCGAAGACCCGGTCAACGCGCCGCAACTGATGAACGCCAACATGACCATGCGCTACGGGCTGCGCGACGTGCGCGGCTACGAGAGCATCATCCCCAAGCAGTACGTGGCGTACATGCAGCAGATCGCGCCGCAGGTGCAGCTGCGAATACAACCGCATCGCGCCGATCTACACCGACTACGGCACGGATTTCAACCCGGCGACGGCGCTCCAATCGCCGCTGCTGGACGCGCTGGCGGTGCGCTACGTCGTCACATCCACAGGCACGGACATCGGCGCGGACGGCTACACGCTCGCCTACGAAGACGAGGCGGTGCGCATCTGGCAGAACCCCGACGCCGCGCCGATGGCATACGTCACAGGCGTGGGCGGCGCGACGCTCCCGGCGACGATCACCAGCGACAGCGGACGCGAGAAGTTCATCGACGTGTCGATTCCCGATGACGCCGATCACACGCTGGTCGTCAGCGAGTCGTATGCGCCGGGCTGGCGCGCCTACGTGCGCCCGCAGGGGACGGACGAGGATCAGGAGACGCAGGTCGATCTGGCGGTGTACGCGGGCGACCTGCAAGGCGTCACCCTGTCAGGCGCAGGCGACTGGACGGTGCGGCTGGTCTACAGCCCGACCAGCTTCCAGATCGGCATGTTCGCCAGCTTCATCAGCGGCGTGCTGATCCTGCTGGGGCTGGGTATCTGGCTGTGGCGCCTGTTCGTCGGCGCGGCGCAGAGCGCCAGCGCGACGATGCGCGTCGCCCGTAACAGCCTCGCGCCGATCCTGCTCAACCTGTTCAATCGCGGCATCGACTTCATGTTCGCCATCGTCATGCTGCGCATCCTCGGTCCGACCGACTCCGGCTGGTATTTCTACGCCGGGATCATCTTCGTCTGGTTCGACATCTTCACCAACTTCGGGCTGAATCTGTACCTGACGCGCGAAGTCGCCCGTGACCACTCGCGGGCGGCGCACATCTTCTTCAACACCAGCGCCATGCGCATCGGGCTGTCGATCCTGGGCGTGCCGCTGCTGCTCGCCTTCCTTTCGGTGCGGCAGACGACGGTCACGCCGCCGATCAACGACGCCGCGCTGGTCGCCATCCTGATCCTGTACATCGGACTGCTGCCCAACAGCCTGAGCACGGGCTTCACGGCGCTCTACTACGCTTTCGAACGCGCCGAAGTCCCGGCGGCTGTGGCGACCGCTGCGACCATCAACAAGGCGGTCTTCGGGCTGCTGGCGCTGCTGGGCGGCTACGGCATCATCGGACTGGCGGCGGTCAGCATCCTGACCAATCTGCTGACGCTGGTGCTGCTCGCCTGGAACGGGCGGGACATGCTGCGGAGAAACCTCACCCCCCAACCCCCTCTCCACAACGTGGAGAGGGGGAGTCGCGCGCTGCGCGGCGGGGGTGAGGTTGCGCCCCTACGCTGGTTTGATCGCGGATTAATCCGCATGATGGCGGGCGAAAGCTGGTTCCTGATGCTGAACCACTTCCTCGCCGTGATCTTCTTCCAGATCGACGTGATCATCATCGAGCCGTTTCACGGCGCGAAAATGGTCGGGCAGTATTCGGTTGCCTACAAGTGGCTGCTCGCGCTCAACATCATCCCGTCGTTTTTCACGCAGGCGCTGCTGCCGGTGATGTCGCGGCAGGCGCACGAAGACCTCGCCGGGCTGAGGCGCAACTACATCCTGGCGATCAAGCTGCTGGTGAGTGTGGCGCTGCCGGTCGCGGTCGTGATCACGTTCACGGCGTACTGGCTGGCGGGGCTGCTCGGCGGCGCGCAGTATCTGCCGGAAGGCGCGATTGCCACCCAGATCATGATCTGGAGCATCCCGATTGGCTGGATGAACAGCCTGACGCAGTACGTGCTGATCGCGCTCGACCTGCACCGGCGCATCACGCGGGCGTTCGTGATCGCGGTGACGTTCAACATCGTCGCCAACCTGCTGCTGATTCCGTCCTACGGTTATCAGGCAGCGGCGCTGATCACGATTGCCTCGGAAGCGGTGCTGCTGGTTCCCTTTGCGCGGCTGCTGCGCGAGCCGTTCGGCGCGCTGCCCTGGTTGGGGATGGTGTGGCGTCCGCTGGTCGCGGCGGCGGTCATGTTCGGCGTGCTGGCGCTTGGATGGAATATCCAGCCGATCCTGGCGCTGGTCGTCTCCGGGGTGGTCTATATCGGGGTGCTGCTGGCGCTGCGACCGCTGAGTCAGGACGAGCTGGCGCGCCTGCTGCCGCTGCTGCCCGCCCGGCTGCGCAGCGTCGTCACGTCACTGCGAATGGCGTAGCAGAACCCCGGCGAAGCAGCGATGCGCTTCGCCCTGAGGTGCGTTCTGATGAGGCTGAACTTACACAGCCGAATGGGGGCGAATTCAGGCGTGTCCTTCGTAGCGGGTCTCGTGCTGGGCGCGCGGCGCTTGCTCGAACGGAACGACTTTGAAGTTCTGTTCGCGGATCACCCGGCGCACATACGGGTTGGTGATGACGCCCATCTGAAGCGTCTCGTCGTCGTTGTGCAGGGTGAAGTGATAGACCGTTACCAGTCGCGTCCCGGCTTGCCAGTACTGCTCCTCGTAGCATGTTTCTTCCGCGACCCAGTCGTTCTGCATTGCCGTCAGCAGAGCGTCGCCGCCCGCGAACATCTCGGAGGTATCGCACCAGTGTCGCCAAAATTCGGGATACTGGGAGTGCAGGTTCGAGCTGTCCTGTATCATCGGCAGTTATTCCTTTGAAACCTTTTGGGCAACATCCAGTAGTATAACGAACTTTTGTTGAAAAGCGATAAAAAACCTCCGTACCTTACGCTGGGAAGCCGTCGCGCGTTTGGCAGAAAAGATCATTGAACCGACATTAACGCAATACTTAAACTATTTCGTTATACTTGGGTACTAAGGGCTTGCCGCTGAAACAGGAGCGCCGCGTAAGCCAGACAAGATGACGCAGGGGGCGTATCGATGAAAATCGGCGTGGTGGGCACGGGGTTTGTCGGCTCGACGGCGGCGTATGCGATGGTCATGCGCGGCGTCGGGCGCGAGATCGTCATGGTGGACAAGAACACCAAGCGCGCGGAAGCCGAGGCGGACGACATTCTGCACGCCGTCCCCTTTGCGCACCCGATGGAGATTTACGCGGGTGATTACGACGCGCTCTCCGGCTGCCGCGTCGTGATCATGGCGGCGGGAGTCAACCAGAAGCCCGGCGAGACGCGCCTGGAACTGCTCAGCCGCAACGCGGCGGTCTTCCGCGAAGTGATCCCGCAGATCGTCATGCACGCGCCGGACAGCGTCGTCGTCGTGGCGACCAACCCCGTCGACGTGATGACCCACTACACCGCCCGAATCGCGGCGCAGCACGGTTGGGCGCGCGGGCGCGTCTTCGGCTCGGGGACGACGCTCGACACGGCGCGCTTCCGGGCGCTGCTCGGTCGGGAACTGGGCGTCGACTCGGCGCACATTCACGCCTACGTGATCGGTGAACATGGCGATTCGGAGGTGCTGGTGTGGTCGGTGGTCGGCGTCGGTGGTATCCCGCTTGAGGAGTTCGCGGCGATGCGACACATCCTGCTCGATCAGGCGAAGCGCGACCAGATCGACCAGCAGGTGCGCCGCGCCGCCTACCACATCATCGAGGGCAAAGGCGCGACCTATTACGGCATCGGCAGCGCGCTGGCGCGCATTGTGGAGGTGATCCTGCACGATCAGCGCGCCATCCTGACGGTTTGCGCGCCGCACGAAACCATCGCCGGGATCGAGGACGTGACGGTCGCTCTGCCGCATCTGGTCTGCGGCGACGGCGCGGTCGAACAACTGCTGCTGCCGCTCAGCGAAGTAGAGCAGGAGAAACTGCACCGCAGTGCGGCGATTGTGCGCCAGGCGATTGAGGGCATGGATCACGCCTAGCGGTGGGGAATCCTTTTGCGGCGCGTGTAAAACGCTGCACACGGTTGGATGAAGTGTAACGAGATGTCATGACTGAAACGGATACGGTGACAGAATCTCTCGACGATCATCGGCTGCCAGCGGCGGTCGAGATCGGCACGGGGACGTGGCAGTGGGGCGACCGGCTGACCTGGGGCTTCGGCGGCGGCTACGGCGAAGCCGAGGTGCGCGATGCTTTCCAGGCTTCGCTGGATGCCGGGATCGTCTTTTACGATACGGCGGAACTCTACGGATGGGGCACGTCGGAGCGGCTGCTGGGGCAGTTCATCCGCGAGAGCGGCGCGCACGTGCTGGTGGCGACCAAATTCCTGCCTTTCCCCTGGCGCTTGATGAAAGGACAGTTGATTTCGGCGCTGCGCGGCAGTCTCAAGCGGCTGGGCATGAGCCGCGTCGACCTCTACCAGATTCACTGGCCCATGCCGCCCATTCGGGTGGAGACGTGGGCGAACGCGCTCGCCGACGCGCTCGACCTGGGCTTGACGCGCGCCGTCGGCGTTTCCAATTACGATGCTTATCAGACTGCTCGCAGCCACGCGGCGCTCCAAAAACGCGGCTATCCGCTGGCGTCGAATCAGGTGCAGTACAGCCTGATCGACCGGCACATCGAGCGCGACGGGACGATGCCGGCTGCCCGCGAGCGCGGAGTCCAGATCATCGCCTACAGCCCGCTGGGGAAAGGGCTGCTGACGGGCAAGTACACCGTCGACAATCCGCCGTCGGGGACGCGCGGGATGCGCGTGGGCGACCTGCTCAAGAAACTGCCGCCGCTGATCGAGCGGATGCGCGCCATCGGCGAGGCGCACGACGGCAAAACCCCGGCGCAGGTGGCGCTCAACTGGACGATCTGCAAGGGCACGCTGCCGATTCCCGGCGCGAAGAACGCGCAGCAGGCGGCGCAAAACGCGGTCGCGGTCGGCTGGCGGCTGAGCGACGGCGAGGTTGCCGAACTGGACGATCTGAGCACCCACTTCTTTCCCGCCCCATGACCCAACCGCAAAGGCTCTGCATTGTTTGCGGTTGTACCCTCATGTACAATCAAAAGTATGCCGCGCGAGGCATTTTTCGTTTTTCGGAGGATGTAACGGATGGATTTTATCGGGTTCATTAAGGATGCTGGTCCGACGGTGGGCTACGTCGTCCTGTTTGCGATCCTCTTCGCTGAATCGGGCTTGCTGATCGGCTTCTTTTTACCCGGAGACAGCATTCTGTTTCCAGCCGGATTTCTGGCGCTGACAGGATTTTTCTCGCTGCCCGAACTGGTGATCATTTGCAGCATCGCCGCGATTCTGGGCGACAGTGTTGGCTACATGTTCGGTCGGCGTGTCGGGCGAAAGCTGTTCCTGCGCGAAGACTCGGCTTTCTTCAAGAAAAAGCACCTCGAAGCCGCCGAATCCTTCTACGATAAACACGGCTCCAAGACGATTGTGCTGGCGCGCTTCGTGCCGATTGTGCGCACCTTCGCGCCGATTGTCGCCGGCATCAGCGACATGCACTACCGCCGTTTCGTGACCTTCAATATCATTGGCGGCGTCTTGTGGGCGGGCGGCGTGAGCGTCGCCGGGTATCTCTTCGGGCATCTGATCCCTGCCGACCAGATCGACAAGTACCTGCTGCCGATCATCGTGCTGCTGGTCATCATTCCGGGGCTGCCCAGCCTGATTCACGTGCTGCGCGACGAAGAAATGCGCAACGGCATCCTCGCCATTCCGCGCAACCTGCTGCGCTCGCGGGGGACGACGACCCTGGAAGTCGACAAAACGGAGTAAAGCGATCTCAAGAGGAGGTGGGCGACCATGAGCCAACCCATCCTGATCGCCGGGGCAACCGGCGGCGTTGGGCGGCAGCTTATCGGCAAGCTCGTGGCGCAGGATCAGGACGTGCGAGCGCTGGTGCGCGACTCGGCGCAGGCGCGCGCGCTGCTCGGCGAGCATGACTGCCTGCATCTGGTCGAAGCGGACGCAGCCCAGTCGATCACGCTGCCGAAAACGGTGGTCGGCGCTCGTGCGGTGATCTGCACGATCCGGGCGAAAGCGCCGGTCGGCGATGACAGCCCCGAACACGTCGACTATGAGGGGGTGCGCAACCTCGTGCTGGCGGCGCGCAACGCGAGCGTCGGGCGTTTCATCCTCGTCTCGGCGCTCTGGGTGACCCATCCCGAACACCCCATGAACAACTTCGGGCGCGCGCTCGACTGGAAGCGCAAAGGCGAGGAGTCGCTGCGCACGAGCGGGCTGACGTACACCATCATCCGCCCCGGCGAACTGACTGATGCTTCCGGCGGCATGACCGCGATGCGAATCGGGCAGGGCGACACCATCAGCGGCGGAACGATCAGCCGCAGCGATCTCGCCGCGATCTGTCTGGCGGCGCTGGACGACATCTCCACCTATCACACGACCTTCGAAATCGTCGCCGACGAGGGCGAGCCGCCCAAAGCGCTGCGCGACCTGTTCGCCTCGCTCAAGACCGACCGCGAACTGAGCGCGCGCGAATAAAAGATATTTCACCACAGAGAACACAGAGAAATATACGTTTAGCGATGGTAGGGGCACGATATATCGTGCCCCTACGCTTCACCTGAATGTGTTGTCATCGTCTGTGGTGAATTACTTCTTTTCGCCGGGTTCCCACGCATATTCGATGTAGTGCGCCGTCTCGCGGGCGGCGTCTTCGCCGCACAGCCGCGCCACCACGTGCAGCGCCATGTCCATGCCCGCCTGCACCCCGGCGGAGGTGATCACCTTGCCGTTGTCGACGTAGCGCACGCCGCGAATCACCGTCGTCGCGGGCGCAAGCTCGCCGAGCAGGTCGTAAGAGCCGTAATGCGTGGTCGATTGCAGCCCGTCGAGCAAGCCCGCCGTCGCCAGCACCAGCGCGCCCGTGCAGACCGAGAGCGTCAGTTCCGTGCGTTCGTGCTGACCGCGCACCCAGTCCAGAATCGTCGGATTACGCATCGCGGCGCGCGAGCCGTAGCCGCCGGGGATTACGAAAATGTCCGGCGGCGGACAGGTGTCGAGCGTGTAGTGCGGCGTGACGATCAGATTGTTGCGCGCGCTGACCGTGCCGGGTTTTTCGGCGACGGTGTAGACGTTGAACGGGGGATCGCCGCGCGCCCCGTCGCCCCGCCGTCGAGAAAATCTCGAACGGTCCGGCGAAATCGAGGACTTCCACCTCGTCGAACAGGAGAATGGCGACGTTTCGGGTCATGATCCCTCCGTTTTACGCTGCGAATATTCGGCGGGCGCGAAGAAGACCAGCACAGTCAAGTCCTGCGTGATGCTGTGAAAGCGATGCTCGACTCGCGCCGGGACGTAGACGATACTGCCCGCCGTCACCGGGCGGTCTTCGCCGCCGACGCGGATGCTCGCCGCGCCCTGCGCCACGTAGTAGACCTCGTCTTCCGTGTGCGGCTGCTGCGGATCGGTCGATCCGGCGGGCAGGGTATAGACGCCCATGCTCAGCGACGGGACGCGCAGAAATTCCAGGTAGAGCTTGCCCGACGCCTGCTGTCGATCCATCAACTGCGAAACTTCGTATGCGTCCACCGCTCTCCTCCCTGTCTATTGCCAGAACGTCACGCGCCCAGCAGGCGCAGCAGCAAAAAGATCGCCATGCCCAGCACAATGGTTAGCATTAAATTCCTGGTGCGCCAGGCGATCAGCGCGGCGGCGATCCCGGCGACGAGATAGCTGTTGCTCGGCGCGAGGTCAATCGTCCCGTTGGGCATCAGCACGGCAGGCGCGACAATCGCCGCGAGCACGGCGGGCGCTACGTAGCGCAGCGCGCGGAAGACGCGGCGCGGCAGCGGGATTTTGCCGACCAGCACCAGCACCGGATAGCGCACGGCGAACGTCACCAGCGCCATCCCTGCGATCATGATGACTTCGCTCACGGGGCGACCTCCTCGGCGGCGGGCACGGGTTCGGGCTGCGTCCCACTGCGCATCTCGAAGATCACCCCGGCAGCGACGCCTGCCAGCGCTGCGATCATCAAGCCGATCTTGTTGGGCATCCCGTTGGTGGCGATGGCGACGACACTCGCTACGAGCACCGACGCCAGTACGGGGCGACTTTTGACCAGCGGCACGAGCATCCCGATGAAGGTCACGCTCAGGGCGAAATCCAGCCCCAGGCGCGTCACGTCCTGAAGATACGTCCCGGCGAAGATGCCGAGCCAGGTGAACAACTGCCAGCAGACGAACAGGATCAGTTCCGAGCCGAGGAAATACCAGTGTTTATCCGCCAGATCGCCCGGTTCGTTGTAATGGGTGCTGGAGATGACGAAGGCTTCGTCGGTGAGCATATAGCCGAGCGGCAGCAGCCAGCGCTGCGGCAGGTGCTTGACGAAAGGCGCGAGCGTAGCGCTGTAAAGCGCGTGGCGCAGGTTGACGATGAAGGTCGTCAGGATGATGATCGGAATGCTTGCGCCGCCCGCCACCAGCCCGACGGCGACGAACTCGGCAGAGCCGGCGAAGACGAACAGCGACATCGCCATCGCGCCCGGAATCGAAATGCCGGTCGTGATCGCCAGCGCGCCGAAGATCACCCCGAACGGGAACGCGCCGATCACGAGCGGGATGGTGGCTTTAACTCCGGCGAGAAATTCCGCACGGGGTGAGGACATAAGGCACTCCGTCCAAACAAAAAAGACTTAACGCAAAGGCGCAAAGATAAAGAGAAAGACGCAAAGGAACTGTACAGGAAAATGCTCCCTGGTTCTATCGGAATCTTGCGCGCTTAAAAATAGCCCTGCATCAGCCGCTCCATCCATTCGGGCACGGTCGCGTCGTCGCGGCGGTCGAAGGCGGGCACATACGGCTTGATGTCGAGCACGGGCGTGCCGTCGATGGCGTCCAGCCCGCGCACGCGCAGCACGCTGCCTTCTATGCCGACGACCTCGACGGCTGTGACGCCAATCGGGTTGGGGCGGTGCTTGGCGCGCTGTGCGAAGATGCCCGCCTCCGGCATGTCGGCGCGCCCGCGCGGGCGGCGCACGAGATCGCTGGCGGTGCTGAAGCTCGACTGGTGCATGAAGAAGACGATCAGCGCGTGCGAGAAGCCGTCCAGCCCACGCAAGCCGTCGGCGTACTCCGGCTTCAGTTCGAGCGCGCTGACGACCGCGCCCCAGTCTTCGTCGATACCCTCGCTGACCGGCGAGCGGACAATGGCGATGGATTCAAGCTGCATTGAGACTCCTCTCACAAAGCTGCTGGCGGTTTAAACCGCCAGCTATTAAGTGCTTAGCCGCCCACTGAAGGGGCGGCATTGGCTTGCCTGTTTTACGGCGACCTCTTTAGCAGGTCGCTAGGTGTTTTGTTGCGACGGGTTCAAACCCGTCGCTGTAACACCTCTTAAATTGACTGCTGCCCGTACAGAAACGCGCCGGGGAAGTCGCCGACCTGCTTCTTCTTGCCGCTCCACGACTCGATCTCGATGCGATAGACGGACGTGCGCGCCAGCTCCTCCGGCATGATCGGGCGGTAGTCGCGCCCCGGCTGGAGGTGCGGGAAGTATTTGTCGAGCAGCAGTTGCAGCCCGCGCTCGGCGTCCGCGCCGTCGAGGATCGAAGCGCGCCCGAAGACGACCACGCCCGTGTACTCGACGCTGAATTCGAGCGCTTCGTCGGCGGGGAGCAGCCGCCCCATCTCGCTGACCGAGAAGCAGACCCGCTCGTATGCTTCGACGTTGCTTTGCGTGCGCCCGTAGCGCGCCGTGTGCATATAGATGGCGCGAGCCTCGGCGTCGAAGACGAACAGGTTGTTGTTGATGAACGGCTGTCCGTCGCGGACGGTCGCCAGCGCACCGAAGGGCGCGCGGCGCAGCATGTCGGCGATCCAGGCATCGTCGTTGACGGCGCGGTCCGCGCGGCGGACTTCGTTCAGGGGTAGGGCGGCGTAGTCTTTCGGCATCGTCAGAAATCCTTGTGTGTTATACACAAAAGAGTACATGAAGTCGGGTGCTGCGAGGTAGGGTCAGATAAGTCCGCAGCGTTTGTGAATTGTCGATTAACAAACTGTGAAATCATTGCCAATCCTGCGATTTACAGGTAGAATGAAATTCGATGATACGAACAATTGAGCGCACCTCTCGACAGCTTCACAGTTCCTCCAGGATGCGGCGTGGACGGTACATCGGAGAATCCGTCTATGGCTAATTCCGATATCCACGCTGCAAAACTGGTCGATATTCCCCTGATCAGGCGACTCGCCGAAAAAGGAACCGTCCTCGATAGCGAATTGCGCTGCACCCGTGAACTGGCGGGTCCGCAGAGCGTCCTGCTCTCCAGCATTCTACCGCCGCGCAGCTTCTATACGCTGGTGGGGCGGGCTGGTCGGCAGCACATCGTCGGGCAGTTCCGCGTTCGCGCAGACGAACGGGTCGCGCAGATCGTCTACATCGCGCCAGAACTGGAAACACACAAGCGCGATACCGCCTGGCTGCACCTGATCGACGCGATGGCGGCGGAAGCGGGGAAACGCGGCGTTCACATGCTGACGGCTGAGGTCGATGAGGGCAGTCCGTTGTTCGTGACCATGCGCACGGCGGGGTTCGCGGTCTACGCGCGCCAGGAAATCTGGCGGCGGGAGGCGACCGCGCTGCCGCAGATCGACGGGGCGGAGCTGAGCGAGAGCAAGGAAGACGACATCGGCGCGATTGGCTCGCTCTACGGCACGATTGTCCCGCGCCTCGTCCAGCCGGTGGCGCTGCCGCCGGAGGACAGCGAGGGCTTCGTCTACCGCACACGATCAGCGGCTTCAGGGGTACGTTGCCGTTTCGATAGGCAAATGCGGCGTGTACATCGTGCCGCTGCTGCACCCTGACATCCTCTACCGTGACGCAGTCACGATTCTCGCTGGGGTGCTGGCGCGAATCGGGCGTGCCGACCGTCTGCCGGTGTACGTTTGTGTGCGGCGTTATCAGGACTGGCTTGAAGACGCTCTGACCGAGCTGGGCTTTGCCTCTTGCCAGCCGCAGGCGCTGATGGTGCGCCATATAGCCGCCGGTGTTCGCCAGGCAGCATTTACCCCGTTGGAACACTCGCTGGAAGTGATCCCCAACGCAGTGCGCCCGCCGACGAGCAGCAGCACGAAAATTGATCGCTCAGGAGATAAAATTCCGACGATATGGAACGGCGTATAACAGACGACATTCACGAACTCAAACGGATTTTGCCGCCCCACCTGACGGCAAAACTAGAGCACATCGGCAATATAGATGATCTCCTCGAAGTCGTTCTCGACCTGGGACGCATCCCAACCGCCCGCTATATCAACGGCGAAGTTGAACTCTCCGAACACGAAGTGACGCGCGCCGAACTGGACGCGATTGTCGACAGCATCGGCGCGTTCGACGCCGATAACCGTGCCGGGATCGAGCGGACGCTGCACCGCATCTCCGCCATCCGCAACCGGCGCGGCGAAGTGGTCGGCTTGACCTGCCGCGTAGGGCGCGCGGTCTACGGGACGATTGACATCATCCAGGACTTGATCGAATCCGGGCAGAGCATTCTGCTTCTCGGTCCGCCCGGCGTGGGCAAGACGACCATGCTGCGCGAAGCCGCGCGTGTGCTGGCGGACAGCAAGCGCGTGATCATCGTGGATACCTCGAACGAGATCGGCGGCGACGGCGACGTGCCGCACCCGGCGGTCGGCAAGGCGCGCCGGATGCAGGTGAGCGTGCCGGATCGTCAGCACGAGGTCATGATCGAGGCGGTCGAGAACCACAACCCCGAAGTGATCGTCATCGACGAGATCGGGCGCGAGCTGGAAGCGATGGCGGCGCGGACAATCGCCGAGCGCGGCGTGCAGTTGATCGGCACGGCGCACGGTAACGCGCTCGACAACCTGCTGCTCAACCCGACGCTCTCCGACCTGATCGGCGGGATTCAGTCGGTGACGCTCTCCGACGAGGAAGCGCGCCGCCGGGGGACGCAGAAGACGGTACTGGAGCGCCGCGCCCCGCCGACCTTCGACGTGCTGATCGAGATTCAGACGCGCGACCGCCTGGTCGTCCACGAGGACGTGGCGGCTGCGGTCGATGCAGTGCTGCGCGACCGACCCGTCCCGGTCGAAGTGCGCTCGCGCAACGAAGCGGGCGAAGTCATCATCGAGAGCGCGCAGCCGGAAATTCGCTCGATTGCCGAGCGCAACCTGCGCGACCGCACCGGGAACGGCAGCAGCGGCAACGGACGTAACGGGCGCAACGGCAGCGGGCGCTCGCGCGGCGACGGCGACACCCTGCGCGTCGACATCGGCGTCGAGGTGGGCAGCAACAAGATGAAGCCGGTCAGCGTGTACGCTTACGGCGTGGCGCGCAACCGGCTGTATCAGGCGGCGCGGCGGCTGCACGTCCCGCTGACGCTGACCGACGATGCCGGGCAGTCCGACATGATCGTGACGCTCAAGAATTACTATCGCCGCCGCCCCAAGCTGATCGTGGACGCCGAGCGGCGCGGCACGCCGATTTTCGTGCTGCGCGCCAACACCATCACGCAGATGGAGAACTTCCTGATGGATGTGTTCCAGAAGGAGGACAGCAGAGCGTCTGAAGACCCTTTTGGGGAAGCGATGCGGGAGGTTGAGAAGGCGATCCTCCAGGTGCGCAGCGGGCAGGAGTACGTCGACCTCGCGCCGCGCCCGTCGAGCATCCGCCGCCGCCAGCACGAGCTGGCGCACCGCGCCCGCCTGGAATCGGAGAGCTTCGGCGACGAGCCGCGGCGCCGGGTGCGCATCTCGCGGCGGCTGGCGTAAGCGAACGCATCGCGCAAGAGACCATGAATTCATCGGGGCAGAGTAATCACTCTGCCCCGATCTTATTTTCTGCCCACCATCGCCAGTATCAAATCCGCCGCGAGGGAAGCCCCGCCGACGTCGCGCAGCATTGCGCCTAAAGCGTCGGCGTTCTCGCGGAAGATCGGGTCGTCCAGCACCTGCTCGGAGGACTGGCGCAGTGCCTCATTCCTCCGCGCGCAGCAACGAGAGCGCCGGATTCAGCACATCCGCCTGACTCTGTTCGGGATCGGCGGAATCGATGTTGTAGAGCATCACCACGACCGTATCGGACGCAGGCGCATAATTGAGCAGCGTTCGATAACCGGTAATTGTGCCTGCGTGCCCCACATATTCCGGCTGGATCGAGATGCCGAGACCGTAGGAACTGCCAGGAGCGGGTGTCGTCATAGCGACCAGCGACTCCGGATCGTCAAACAGCGCCCCACCGAACAACCCGCGCGCGAAGGCGATCAGGTCCGGTGCGGTAGAAACCAAGCCGCCCGCCGACCATCCGATGGATTCATGCAGTTCAGTGAGATCGGTCAAGGTGTCCCCAGATCCCGTATAGCCGTGCACCACATCAATCACCGGGTCTTCGTAGCAATCCAGGAACGTGGACGACATGCCCAGCGGTTCATAGATGTGCGTGCGATATGCCTTAGCGAGCGGCATACCCGTCGCCTTTTCGATCACCATGCCGAGCAGCGTGTAGTTGGTGTTGCTATAGCGCCATCCTGCCCCCGGCTCAAAGTTGGCATCTTTTCCATAGACGTAGCGGGCGAGCGTGTCGTTGGGGTTCCGTTGGACGCAGTCCAGTGTCACGCTCCCCGTATCCTCATCAATCTTCGCCTGTGTGAAGATATCAGCCCAGTATGCCTCGTGTTCGACGATGTTAAACACACCGGACGTGTGCGTGAGCAGGTGGCGCAGCGTGATCTGGTCGCCATAGGGCAGTTGATCGGCTACGTCCGGCAGCCACAGCGCCAGCGGATCGTCGAGGGTTAGCACGCCGTCCTCCGCAAGCTGGATGATCACCGTCGCGGTGAACATCTTGGTGATACTGCCAATCCGAAACGCGCCCTCCGGCGGCATCGGGAGGTCGTGCGTGAGGTCTGCGAAACCACTTGCCCCCGCGAACCGGTACTCCGGCGCGTCGATCCACACGACCATGCCGGGCGGGAGTCCGCTCGCGGTCAGATCGTCCATTTCCGCTTGTATCTCCGCAGCAACGTCCGGTGGGAACGCCTGCGGGTCGTCCTGGGCGGTGGCGATTAAGCCGGGCAGCAGCATCACCAGCAATAAGGTCACGATCAGGGCGGTACGAAAACGCATTAGAATGCTCCTAAGATAATTGGTAGGTATCTACTTCTACGGGCGATGGTGCTTTGGGTTACGACATCCCAAACTTATGGCGCAGTTTACTCGGCAAACTGGTCCATGCGCAGGCTGTACAACACGACAAACTTGGGTTTACCTGAGTGTCCTGGACATTTCTTCTGTTCGCCAATTCAGGGGAAATCCAAAAACTGTCGGGTTTTCCTTCGGTAGGGCGGATTCTTAGCTGGTTTTCGACCTCTCCCGCACCATCGCCAGCACAAGGTCGGCGGCGCGCGTGTAGCCTCCAGCCGCGCGCAGCGAGTCGCGAGCGCCGCAGCCTGGGAGGGGCGAGGGGGGGGGGGGGGGGGGGGGGGGCGGGGGTGCGACGGGGAGCGGAGCCGCGGGGAGAGATCGTGACACACCGACGAGGCGAATCAGCGCCGTGCGGATCCGTGTCGATGAGCAGAGCCCGAGATAGCAATAATAGCGGCCGCCCCCACAAAAGCAGCCGTATAGGGACGCGGACTGACAACGGAAAGTGATGGGTTGTCATGCTAATCGCTAGCAGCGATATATGCAAACAGAACTGAGGCGACAGCGGCGCGGGGTGAGGAACGAGAACAGATATGCTACAAACGGTACCACGGCGGTGGCAAGGCAGGTATATGCCCACAGATTGCAGCTCAACCCATATGACCCGGCACGCAAAAAACCAACCGGCGGGCACTGATATGCCGATCCCCTAAGCGACATAGCGCTGCGCCGGGAGAAACGACAGACAGAACAGGCACAACGACCCCGGCAAAAACGGAGACAGCCCCGCCGCAGATGACGCTCAAGACGCCCAAAGAGAAGAGCGAATTCCTCCAGACGCCCGAGATATGACAGGAGGGCTGCCGACAAGGACCAGCCAGCGTTGATACAGCGGGCGCTGGCGCGCGCTATCCAACCGGCGCACAAGATGCCCAATATCACATACGCGACAAATATCAACAACTGAAAGGCAGAAGCCAGCAGTGGGTCGGAGGCGCGGGTGTACTCGGTGATCGCTACCCCGATCAGCGCGCACAGAGCGGAAAGCAGGAAGTGCAACAGCACGAACCAGGGGATAGAACGCGCCTGGCGGCCGACACAGGCAGATCACTCCGGCGACACCTGCTGCAATAACGCCGGAGGGCAGAACCAGCGGGAATGGATCGCAGTGCCGCCAAATGGCTTGGCGAAGGCGAGGAGACAGAGAAAGGCGTATGCCAGCAGCAACCGCGCGTGAAAGGCGCTAGCCCCAGTGGAAACTGCGCGCCGAACTCCCGCAGCTAGCGCGCGGCTACGTCTGGTGGTGAGGAGAGAGGCTAAAGGAAATATCTTGCGACGACACATCAATCACCTGAAGACGTCGAAAGATAAATAAAAAGTAAAGAAGTGAATATAGATAGGAGATAGAAGAGAAGAAAAGAAAAAGAATAAAAAAAAGAGGATGATATCTCCCGCGCCATCGCCAGCACAAGGTCGGCGGCGCGCGTGGTAGCCGCCGCCGCGCGCAGCGAGTCGCCCAGCGCCGCAGCCTGCTGCTTGAAGCGGGTATCCCCCAGGATGCGCTCGGCAGCTTGCCGGATCGCGTCGGGAGTTTGCTCGGTCAGGCGCAGCCCCGCCCCCAATTCCTGAATGCGCAGCGCGACGAAGGTCTGTTCCGCCTGCTGCGGGACGAGCAGCAGCGGCACGCCGTAGTACAAGCCCTCGTGGACGCTGTTCATGCCCGCGTGGGTGATGAACAGGGCGCTGCGCTGGAGGATGTCCAACTGCGGGTTGAACGGGCGCACGATGAAGTTCGGCGGTAACGCGCCCAGAGTTTCCGGCGCGACCTTGTCGCCGATGGACATCACCACCGTGTAGGGGCTGGCGGCGAAAGCCTGGACGCAGGCGCGGAAGAATTCGGGCTGGTCGTTGACCAGTGTGCCCAGCGAAATGTAGATCACCGGTTTGCCGTCCAGCCGCTCCAGCGGGAAATCGCCGATGTCCCCGCGCGCCGCCAGGCTGGGTCCGACGAACTGGATGCGCGAGTCGAGAATATCTGCGCCCGGCTGGATCGCGGCGGTGGTATAGCTCAGGATCAGGTCGCCGGGGGCGTTGAACGCCTCGGTGAATGCCAGCGGCTGGATGCCGTATTCGCGTCCGATGGCGCGCGTCTCGCGCTGGAAGCGCACAATGTACGGGATACCCGCGATCATCATCGGCAGCAGCGTTCGCAAGCCGGATGCGCGCAGCATCGCCGCCCGGTCGAAGATCAGCAGCGACAGCGAGACGACCGAGGGCAGCCGCAGCACGCGGGCGACCAGCGCGCCCCAGGGGCACATCGAGTCGTAGACAAGGTAGTCCGGCTGCTCGGCGCGCGTCAGCGCCAGCAGGTCGGGCAGCATCTGGCGTGTGCCCGCCATCATGATCGCCGCCGCCATCGGTGGATTCGCGCCGGTCAGCTTATTCTGTTCGAAGAAGCTGTCGTCGAAGTGCTGGTAGGAGCGAAAGGTCGCGCCGGTCGCCTCGATTTTGCGGCGGAAATTCTCGGTGCCGTAATAAATGATGGTCTCGCCGCGCCGGACGAGTTCCGCCGTCAGCGGCAGCGACGGATTGACATGCCCGCTCGCCGGGATGTTGAAGAAGATCGCCTTTGACATGAGCCAGCCCGTTGTGTAGTGTTGATGGCATGATTAAACCGCTAAAGCACTCGAAACGCCAAGTCGTGAAACCGGGAAACGACCCCCAGCGAATTGTTCTCATCCTGCCCTGCTGCATCGGCGACGTGGTGCTGGCGACGGCGGCGCTGTGCGCGCTGCGCCGCGCTTATCCGAAGGCGTCCATCGTCTGGGCGGTCGGAAGCTGGTCGAAGCCCGCGATTGAACATCATGATCTGCTCGACGCCGTGATCGATACCGGCGCGGAAGCGCTGCCCGTGCGCTCGCCGGTTGGGATGCTGCGCTTCGTGCGCCAGCTTCGCGCCGGGCGCTTCGACCTCGCCGTCTCGCTGGTGCGCTCGCCGCTGATGAGCCTCGCCGTGCTCCTGTCCGGTATCCCGCAGCGCGCCGGGATCGACAGCGCCGGGCGCGGCTTCGGCTACACAGTGCGCGCGCAGGTCGATCCGAACGTGCCTCGTCACGAAGCCGAAATCTACCTCGACGTGATCCGCGCGCTCGGCATCGATGCAGCGAACTGCTACGCCAACGTCCCGGTATCCGAAGCGGGTCGGGAAGCGGTGCGCGCCCGGCTGCACGAACGCGGCATGGATGGCGCCTACATGGTGGTCAATCCGGCGGGCGGGCGCAACCCCGGCATGGTCATGGACGCGAAGCGCTATCCGCCGGAGCAGCTTGCGGCGCTGGTCAGCCGGATCGCCGCTGCTTACCGCCTTCAGGTCGTGCTGATCGGCGGACCGGGCGACGATGCGCTGGTGCGATGCGGTGAAGGCGCGGCTGGATGCGCCCCCGGCGGCGCTGGTGGGCGCGCTCACGTTTGGCGAAATCGCGGCGCTGGCGCGTGACGCGCGGCTGTACCTGGGCAACGATACCGGGCTGACGCATCTGGCGGCGGCGGCGGGCGCGAAGACCGTCATGATCCTGGGTCCGTCCGATCCGCAGCGCTATGCCCCGTTCGCACCGGGCGCGCTGGCGCTGTGGAAGCCGACGACGGTCGCGCGCGGCGGCGTGGCTGCCGGAGCGCCCGCTGACTGGGACTGGTCGCGCGACGGCATCAGCGTAGACGACGCCGAGCGGCAAATACGCGCGTGGCTGGGAGCATGATTTTCTGTGGCATAATAGAGTAAGAGATCAGCGGAGTGAGCGATGGCGGTACAACAGGCTTATACCATTCAAGAGTTTGAAGATTTTATTGCCCAGCCGGAAAATGCGGAGTGGCATTTTGAACTCATCTACGGGGAGATCGTCAAGAAGATGCCGACACAGGTACATGCCTTTATCATTGCCGTGCTGACAGCCGCCCTGATGAATTATCTACGCGAGAACCCTATCGGACGCGCACTTGTTGAAGCACGCTATCGTGTACCTGGCGACGATCAGAACGACCGCATCCCTGACCTCTCGTTCGTTGCCATCGAAAAAGGCGTACTGGTAAAACAAGGCGCTGCCCCGTATATGCCCGACCTCGCTGTCGAAGTCCAGTCGCCCGGTCAGAACGACAAATTCATGGCGGATAAAGCCGCGTATTATCTGGCAAACGGCGTGCGTATGGTCTGGCTGGTCTATCCAGAGAAACGGCTCGTCGAAGCGCTGACGCCGGACGACCGCCGTCTCTTAAACGACGCCGATACGCTCGAAGGCGGCGTCGTGCTGCCCGGCTTCAGCCTCGCCGTCTGCGACATATTCGCGGAATAGTCTGCTTATCGCAGCAGCTTTCCCCGTCCAATCCAGCAGCCGCGCCAGCACATCCTGCTTGACGTAGCCGTGTTCGAGATACCAGCGGTAGGTGTCCTCGACGCTCCGGCGCATGTCGACCTGCGGCGGGCATAATTCGTCCCACGCTTTGCGGAAATCGAAGTAGATGTTCTGCGCGCCCAGCCGCGTCTGATTGCCGTCGACAGGCAGACGCAGCCCGACCGAGCGCAGCGCCTCGAACAGGCTGGCAAGCGGCGGCAGCGACCAGCCCGGCGCGGGGATGCGCGGGCGCGCCGCACCGACCACCTCCGCTATCAGCGCGAACCAGTCCTTATACTTGTAATTCGCCGTGCCGAGAATGTAGCGCTCGCCGACCCGCCCGCGCGTCGCGGCGGCGAGCTGCATCCGCGCCACGTCGCGCACGTCGACGACGGCGACGCCGCCCGGCGGCACGGGAACCGTCCACTGCAAGCGCTTGATCTTGAGGACGAAGTCGCCGGAGATGATGTTGAGGTCGCCGGGACCCATGACCACGACCGGGTTGACGATCACGACTTCCTGCCCGGAGTGCGCCGCTTCCAGCGCCACGATTTCCGCCTGCGCCTTGCTGTAGCCGTAGGGGAAGCGCTTGGGCGGCAGGTTGAAGGCGTCGTTCTCGTCGGCGGGGCGATCCTGCCGGAAGCCGACCGCCGCCGCGCTGCTGGTGAAGACGACGCGCTTGACGCCCGTTTCGCGCGCCGCCTGCAGGACGCGCCGCGTCCCCTCGACGTTGACCTCGTACATCCAACGGGCATCGGCGCGCCAGTAATCGGCGACGGCGGCGACGTGGAAGACCCAGTCGCAGCCCTCCGACGCTGCCCGCAGCGCCTCCAGATCGGTCACGTCGCCGAGCGCGCTTTCGTATTCCAGTCCTTCCAGCGCGTCGAGCCTGGATGATTGGCGGTGCAGGGCGCGCGGCGTGTGCCCTGCTTCAAGCAAGGCGCGGACGAGGTGCGACCCGACGAAGCCGGTCGCGCCGGTGACGAGCGCTTTCAAATGGCTGCTCCTAAGGTTTCCATTCAATTGGCATGATGACCTGCGCCGTCCCATTGGCGAGTGCCCGCGCGTTGTCGAGGGCGTAGCGCAGCGCGGCGGCAGGATCGACGGCAAGCTGAGGCGGCAGCGGCTTGGCTTTGCCCTGCACCAGCGCGACCGGCGCGTCGTCGGGCAGGTTCGCCAGCTCGCGGGCTTTGGCGAGCGCCGCCCGCAGATCGCCCAGTTGATCGACCAAGCCGCGTTCGAGCGCCTGCTCGCCCGTCCAGACGCGCCCGCCGCCGACGGCATCGACCGCTTCGGCGCTCATGTGGCGGCTGCGCGAGACGCGCTCGACGAACTGGCGGTAGATCGTCTCGACGGTCGTGCGCATCTGCGCGCGCTGCGTCTCGCTGAACGGGGCGTCGTCGCCGTAGATGTCGGCGTTGGCGCCGCGCGTGAACTCGACGGTGTGGACGTGGAGCTTCTCGCGCAGACTGCCCGCCACCGCCTTCGCCGTGATCACGCCAATCGAGCCGGTGATCGTGCCGGGCTGCGCGACGATCCAGCGGGCGGGCGTGGCGACGTAATAGCCGCCTGACCCGGCGACGGCGTTCATGTAGACCACCAGCGGGCGCTGCTGCGCCAGTTGCTCCAGCGCCGAGGTCATGGCTTCGGCTGCCACGACCGCGCCGCCGCCGCTGTCGATGTACAGGACGACGGCGGCAGCGCTCTCGTCCTTCATCAGCGCGCGCACCTGGCGCACGACCGTCTGGTCGCCCGCCCGCTCGCCGCCGACAAACGGGATCGGCAGGTCGATGGGCGGCTCCATGCTCTCGCCGGGCGTCATCATCCCGGTGATGGTGAGCAGCGCGACGTGCTTCTCGCCGCGCGGCTGGCGCCGGATCAGCAGCCGGCGGGTGGCGTCTTTCCAGAGGACGAGATGCTTCGTCTTGAGATGCTCCGCGAAGCCTTCTTCGTTGAGGACGGCATCGACGTAGCCCTGCGCCAGCGCCGCCTCGGCGACGTGCGGCGAGCTGTCGATCAGCGCGCGGGCGGCGTCGAGCGACCCGCGCCGTCCTTCGGCGATGCCGCTGACGATCATGGCGTAGCGCGAATCGAGCAGCCATTCCAACTGCTCGCGTCCTTCCGGTGAGATGTCGCTGCGCGAGAACTGGTCGAACGCGCCTTTGTAGGGCGTGATCGCCACCACGTCGAGTTCGACGCCGACCGTGCTGAGCGCGTCTTTCAGGAAGATCGCCTCCTGACGCAGCCCGACGGTCATCAGTTCGCCGCCCGGCTGCAAGAGGATTTCGTCGGCGGCGCTGGCGACGTAGTACTGCGCCAGCGTGTAAGTCTGGGCGAAGACGATCACGCGCTTGCCCCGCTCGCGGAGGCGTGCAATCGAGCCGCGCAGCGTCTGCAAATCCGCCAGCGACAGCGCCAGCCCGTTAATCTTGAGGATCACGCCTTTGGGGCGCGGGTCGGCGGCGATGCGCTGGAAGATGCGCTCCAAATCCCACAGGCTGAGCGGCGGCGCGCCCTGTATGCGCTGGCGCAGCCACCCGCGCGATTCCGGCAGCGCGGGCATCGAAGCGGGCAGCGTGAGCAGCAGATAATCAAGGTTTTTGTAACGCCGCCGCAGGCGATTGCGCAGCGCCAGCGACAGACGCGGGAAGATGCTCAGCAGGCGCAGCGGATTGAGACGCTTAAGCCGGTTTATCGTGCTTTCTCCTGGTTAAACCTTCATCAATGAT
The DNA here is from genome assembly GCA_963760975.1 of uncultured Chloroflexia bacterium. Lineage (GTDB taxonomy): Bacteria > Chloroflexota > Anaerolineae > Aggregatilineales > Phototrophicaceae > Flexifilum. The sequence goes on from CAVXEZ010000014.1 coordinate 86,971, forward strand.
AGTTTATTGCATATTCAAAAGCGAAACTGCCTGTAGTATAGAAATATTGGTCTTCTGCATCGGAGAGGACATCGTGCAAAGCAGCCTCGTTAAGCTGATCGTGTCGTCGTGGCGCTGGCTGACCGAACCGGCTGCGTCCATCAGCGATCCAGAGGCAAAATATCGGGCGCGTACCGTCGCTTCCACACTGGTGCTGACGCTGGCGCTCGTCATCGTGCCCATGCTGGAGCGCATCGGGACGAGCGAGCCTATTCTGCCCTGGATACTGATCCTGATCGGCGTCGGCATCGCCTACGGGTTCAGCCGGACGCGCTACTATCGCCAGGGCGCATTGCTCGCTATCCTGACGCTGTGGCTGCTGCCGACTTATACCATGCTCCTGATCGGCTCGCCGAACCTGATCTCGTTCGTCCTGTCGATTGGTCGGCTGCTGCTGCTGTCGCTGCTGCTGACCTACGTCCTCTTTTCGCTGCGCACGAGTATCGTCCTGGGGCTGGTGATGGTGGTGATCTTCATGGTCAGCCCGGCGTCGCTGCCCGGCGTGACACCATCCATCCAGCGTGCATTCGACTTTTTCCTGACCGTGATGGCGATCTTCGCTATTTTCGTGATCACCCGCCAGTACGACCAGAGCCAGCGGCAGGAAGCGGAAGCCGCCAAGCAGAAACAGAGCGAATTCGCCGCCGCGCTCTCCACCACCGCCGCGCTGCTCACCAGCACGCTGAATCTGGACGAGGTGCTGGATCGCATTCTGGATCAGGCTGCCATCGTCAGCCCGCTCAATTCGGCGGAAGTCCTGCTGATCGACTCCGGCGTCGCCCGCATCGCGCGGACGCGGGGCTATTACACCGACGCGGATCGTCAGGCGGTCATAAGCCTGCGCTTCGACGTGCAGGAAACGCGCAATTTACGCATGATGGTGGAGACGGGAAAGCCGATCATCATCGCCGACGTGCGCGATTACCCGGACTGGGTGGACGTGGAGACGGCAGGCTGGATTCGCGCGTCGGTCGGCGCGCCGATCCGGCTGGAAGGCGAGACCATCGGCTTTTTGAACGTCACCAGCAGCACGCCGGGTATCTTCACCACCCAGCACGCCGAATGGCTGCAAGCCTTCGCCGACCAGGCGGCGATTGCCATCCGCAACGCGCGGCTGTACGACGAGGTGCGCCGCTATGCGGGCGAGCTTGAGGGACTGGTCAAGGAGCGCACCAGCGAACTCGAACTGGAGCGCCACCGCCTGCGCGCCATCCTCGACGGCACAGGCGAGGGCATTTTCTACACCGAAGACGAGCGCATTCAGTTCGCCAACGTGGCGTTCTGCGCGCTGCTCGGCTACACCCAGGAGGAAATAGTCGGGCAAAACTATCTGCTGTTTTTCGGCGGCGAGGCGCAGCCGGAACAGCAACGGGTGCTGGACGAGGCGCGCGAGGCGATGCGGCGTCAGGGCGTCTGGCGCGGCGAGTTCAAGATGCGGCGCAAGGATGGCTCGCTGTGCGACGTGGGGCTGACCGTCTCGCTGATCGGTGCGAGCGCAGCCAGTCCCTTCCGCGCCGTGACGGTCGTGCGCGACATCAGCCGCGAAAAGCTGCTGCAAGTCCAGCGCTCGAACTTCGTCGCCTATGCCTCGCACGAGCTGCGCACGCCGATCACCAACATGAAGACCCGGCTCTACCTGCTGCGGCGGCGTCCCGAAGGTCTCGACGAGCATCTCGAAATCCTCGACGACGTGACCGAGCGGATGCGCCATCTGGTCGAAGACCTGCTCGACATTTCGCGGCTGGAACACGGCTTGATCCCGCTGCGGCAGCAGGAAGTCAGTCTGGGCGAAGTCATTCACGCCGTCATCACACTCCAGCAGCCGGAAGCCGAACTCAAGGGGCTGGATTTACACTGCAATCTGCCGGATAAGCCGCTCTACGTCTCCGGCGATCAGGAGCGGCTGAATCAGGTGATCACCAACCTGCTCACCAACGCGATCAACTACACGCCCAGCGGCGGCAGGGTGACGATCTCGGTCGCGCGAGTGGACGAGCGCGCGCAGATCGAGGTCGAGGACACCGGCATCGGCATCTCGCCCGACAACCTGCCGCACATCTTCCAGCCGTTCTACCGCGTCGTCAGCGATGTCGAAGGCACGGGCTTGGGGCTGAGCATCGCCAAAGAGATCATCGAGATGCACGGCGGCGCGCTTGCCGTGCGCAGCGAGCCGAAGCGCGGCAGCACCTTCACGATCACGCTGCCGCTGCTCAAACCGATGCGCGCCACCTAAAACGTGTTAAGATAGGGCGGTTGTCTTCCGGCTCAGGGAAAAACCGCTCTTGGCTCAACCCCTCGAAGAATCGCCGCTGCACCGCGTGCTGGTCTTCTCCAACCAACTCCAACTGCTGCCGCCGCCCATCGTCGCGTTCTCGCTCGTCGCCGACAGCGTGATCGTCGCGCTCGTCTGGTGGGGGCACGGCAGCGCAGATGCCGGGCTGGTGATGGGGCTGGGCGTGCTGGTCGCCTGCCTGTTCAACTGGGGGATGCTGCACCGGCTGCCCGCTGCGGGTCGCAGCTTCGGTCCCGATCAGCCCACCGCGCTGGCGCTCGGCGCAGCGCAGGCGCTGGTCGCCGTCGTGCTCGGCTTGTTCGGCGCGTCCGTTGGGCTGGCGCTGGCGCTGATCGCGCTGATCTCGGCGCTGGCGTTCTACGCGACCTGGATCGAGCCGTTTCGGCTGACGCTGACGCGGCAGCGCTACGCGGCGCGCGCCTGGAAGCGTCAAGACGGGGGCGACGAAGGCGTCTGCCTGCGCCTGCTGCACCTGAGCGACCTGCACGTCGAGCGCACCAGCCCGCGCGAGCGCAAGCTCAACGAGATGGTCGCGGCGCTCCAGCCCGACCTGATCGTCTTCAGCGGGGATTTCATCAGCCTCTCGTACAATCAGGATGCGCGGGCGAAACAGGACATCCGGGCGATTATCAGCGCGTGGCGTGCGCCGCTCGGCGTCTACTGCGTGCCCGGCACGCCAATCGTCGAGCCGATCACGCGCGTGATGGAGTTCGTGCAGGGGCTGGACAACCTGACGCTGCTGGCGAACCGCTGGGTGACGGTCGAGACGCGCTGCGGCGCGCTGCACATCCTCGGACTGATCACCACGCACGACCTGAAGACCGACCGCGAAGCGCTCGCCCGCATGATGGAGAGCGCGCCCGACGGCGGCTTGAAGCTGCTGCTCGTCCATTCGCCGGACATTGCCCCGGAAGCCGCCGACGCGGGTTTCGACCTGTACCTGTGCGGGCACACACACGGCGGGCAAATTCGCCTGCCGCTGGTCGGCGCGCTGGCGTCTTCGAGCCAGCTTGGCAAGCGCTTCGTCATGGGGCGCTATCAGGTCAAGCAGATGACGCTCTACACCTCGCGCGGGCTGGGGATGGAGGGACTCGGCGCGCCGCGCGCCCGCCTGGATTGTCCGCCGGAGTTAATTTTATGGGAAATTAACGCTTCCTTGTAGCACCTTACAACAATGATTATTTGTGGTATGATCCCCACCTTGATTGAGGAAAGGCGCTTTGATAGACTGAGCGCCCTGTCTGTGAGTGACATCAACAGGCGTTTCCGATATGATCATTACGTTGTTAACGTTCGTGTACGTCGTGAGCCTCCTCATCTTAGCAGCGTTCGCGCTGGCGTCCGTGACCTTGCTGGTGATGTACCTCTTCCACCGCAGTGATCCAATTCCACCCGCACCTGTGCGTGAATGGCCCTCCGCCGCGATCCAGCTTCCCATCTACAACGAGCGCTACGTCGTCGAACGCCTGCTGAAAGCCTGCGCCGAACTGGATTACCCACACGACCGGCTGATCATTCAGGTTCTGGACGATTCCACTGACGAGACGAGCGATCTGGTCGCCCGACTCGTTTGCCAGTGGCGCGAGCAGGGCATCGACGTGCGCCACGTGCGGCGCGGCTCGCGCGAGGGCTACAAGGCGGGCGCGCTGGCGTATGGCATGACGCTGATCAACTCCGAGATGATCGGCGTGCTCGACGCCGATTTCATGCCGCCGCCCAACTTTCTCAAGCGCGCCATCAGCTATCTGGTCAATGACCCGAAGCTCGCCGCCGTTCAGGGGCGCTGGGGACATCTCAACAGTCAGGAGAACCCGCTGACGCGGGCGATCACGATGGCAATCGACGGGCATTTCGTCGTCGAGCAGATGGCGCGCAACCGCTCCGGCTGGCTGATGAATTTCAACGGGTCGGGCGGCGTCTGGCGCGCCAGCGCGATCCAGGATTCGGGCGGCTGGCAGGACGTGACGCTCAGCGAGGACATGGACTTGAGCTACCGCGCGCAGTTGATGGGCTGGCGTCTGCTCTATCTGCCCGATCTGGTCGTGCCGGGCGAAATCCCGCCGCAGATCATGGCGTACAAGCAGCAGCAGGCGCGCTGGGCGCAGGGCGGCACGCAGTGTTTCCGCCGCCTGATCATTCCGGTGTGGCGTCACCCGCGCCTGACGCTGATGCAGCGCATCATGGCGACGATGCACCTCAGCCAGTACATCATGCACCCGATCATGATCGTGGTGATTTTGCTGACCCCGCTGCTGCTGATGGCGCACAGCCTGCAGCACCTCAACCTGGGCTTGCTCGGCATCGTCGGGCTGGGTCCGCCGATGGTCTTCGTCCTCAGCCAGCAGGCGCTCTACGTCGACTGGAAGCAGCGCCTTTTCCGCTCGATCCCGCTGCTGTTCGTGATCGGCACCGGAATCGCGTGGAGCAACTCGCGCGCGGTCTTTCGCGGCATCCTTAACCGCCACGACGAATTCCGGCGCACGCCGAAGTACGCCGACCACGTGGGGAGCAACATCTACGCGCTGCGGCTGAACAACAGCACCTTCTGGGAGTTCATCCTGTGCCTGTATGCCGGGTGGGGCGCATGGATGGCGATCCACCTTGAGCCAGCGCTGGTGCTGTATCTGATGATCTACTGCGTCGCCTTTGGCGTGGTCGCGCTGTGGGGCTTGCGCGACAGCCTGAGCGCGCGGCACAGCGTATAATTACGGCATGAGACGATTCGTCCTGATCGCGGTGATCGCATTTCTGGGGGTGATGGTCACGGCTGCCGCCCCCACGCCGACGGCGGTCTGTCCGCCCGCGCTGCCATCGCGCCTGATCCTGCACGAGCGCGCCCGCGTCTCGACCGACGACCCGCGCCCGCTGAACATGCGCGACGGTCCCGGCACCGGCAATTCCGTGCTCGCCCAGATTCCTTCAGGCGGTATCCTCTACGTGCTGGACGGACCCCGGTGCAGCCAGAGCTACGCCTGGTATCACGTCGAGTACAAGGGGATCACGGGCTGGGTCGCGGAGGGCGATGATACCGCTTACTATGTCGAAGTCTACCCGCCGGGGTGGTGACATAACGTTCCTAAGAAACCCTTTTTATTTCTTGCATAAGGATGCTGTAAGATGAAAACAGGATCGAATATTCGACCCTGACAGCGCACGGATACTTATCGCAGGCGGCGGGGCGACCATAAATCTGGAAACGTTTGTCTATCAGAGGCGTTCGGGATGGTCGGTCGAGGCGTTCCCGGCGCTCGATTCGGATCAAACCCTCGTGATCGTCTTCGGCGCGCCGGAATTTCTCGATGCGCCAGCGTCCATCCACCAATTAGCGCAGGCTTACCCGCATTCCCACGTGATCGGCTGTTCCAGTTCGGGCGAAATCTTCCAGACCGGGGTCTACGACGAGAGCCTTTCGGTCGGCGTGGCGCGCTTTGAGCAGACGCGCATCGCCAGCGCGGTGACCGCCTGCCGTTCCGCGCAGGAGTCGTTCGCGGCGGGCAAGCGGCTCGCCGAGCGGCTGCTCCAGCCCGACCTGCGCGGCATCCTCGTCCTGTCCGACGGCTTGCAGGTCAACGGCAGCGAACTGGTCAACGGGATCAACGCTGTGCTGCCCGATTCGGTCGTCGTCACGGGCGGGCTGGCGGGCGACGGGGATCGCTTTGCCAGCACGTGGATACTGAAAGACGACGCGCCGCACAGCGGCTGCATCAGCGCCGTCGGGTTTTACGGGGATCACGTCCACATCGGGCATGGCTCCAAAGGCGGCTGGGATGCCTTCGGGCTGGAGCGGCGCGTGACGCGCTCCGAAGGCAACTGGCTCTACGAACTCGACGATAAACCGGCACTGGAACTCTACAAGAAATATCTCGGCGAGCAAGCTGCCGGGCTGCCCGCCTCGGCGCTGCTGTTTCCGCTGGCGCTGCGGGCGAACGCCGCCGACGACAAAAGTATCGTGCGGACGATTCTGGCGATCAACGAGGAAGAACAGGCGATGATCTTCGCCGGGGACATCCCGCAGGGGTATCTGGCGCAGTTGATGAAAGCCAACTTCGACCGCCTGATCGACGGCGCGTCCGAGGCGGCGTCGCTGGCGAAGCACGCGCTGGACGACGCCAGCCCGACGCTCTCCATCGCCATTAGCTGCGTCGGGCGGCGGCTGGTCTTGGGCGAGCGCACCGACGAAGAACTGGAAGCGGTGCTGGACGAACTGCCGCAGGGGACGCGCCAGATCGGCTTCTATTCCTACGGCGAAATTTCGCCCTACGCCGCCGGACACTGCGACCTGCATAATCAGACGATGACGCTGACGACCATTCGTGAATGGTGAGCAAGCACATGGTTCACGCGCTGCTGGAACGCCAATTGAGAAAAACGGGTCTGCGAGCCGACGCGCTGCCCGCCGACCCTGATTTGTGGGCGGCGCTGCTCGAACACATCAGCCGCGTCTACACGCAGAACGAGCAGGATCGCTATCTGCTGGAGCGCTCGCTCAGTCTGGCATCGGAGGAGATGCAGGAGGAGATCACCGAGCGCAAGCGGGTGGAGGAGGCGCTCTGGCAGATGCACAAAGACCTGGATCACCAGAACCGCCAGCTAGAGCGCACCCATGAACTGCTGCGCTCGGCGGTCGAGCGCATGATAAATCTGGTGGCGCGCGGCGCGACGACCGACGAGCTGATCAGCGACCTGCGCATCGTGCAGACGGAGTTCGAGCGCCTGGACACGCCCAAAAGTAACGGGCATTCGACCTAAACCGCACCTTGAAGCCAAACCTTCTCTTGTGATACAATATATGCCCAGGCGGGCATAGTCCCGCCTAATTTCACACGTCTGGACTCGGCGGGGTGTTGTCGGTTCGCCGGTTCGCCGCCGGGGATGAAGGACGTGATCGCCTAAACACATTCAATTCAGGAGATTTCCAAAATGCCCTCATCCATTACCATGAAGGCGCTGCTCGAAACGGGCGTCCACTTCGGTCACCGCACGACCAAATGGAACCCGAAAATGAAGCCGTATATCTTCACCGAGCGCAACGGCATCCACATCATCGACTTGCAGCAGACGCTGACCGACCTCAACCAGTACTATGACCTGCTGCGTGACAAAGCCGCCGACAGCGGCACGGTGCTGTTTGTCGGCACCAAGCGGCAGGCGCAGGAAGCGATTGCCCGCGAAGCCGAGCGCTGCGGGATGCCTTATATCAACCATCGCTGGCTCGGCGGCACGCTGACCAACTGGAAGACGATCCGCGACCGCATCGACACGCTCAAGCGGTTGGAGAAGCGCCGCGACAACGGCGAGTTCGACCTGCTTTCCAAGAAGGAAGCGTTGATCCTCAGCCGCAAGATCGAGAAGCTGGAGGAGCGTCTGGGCGGCATTCGTAACATGCGCCGCCTGCCGGACGTTCTGGTGATCGTCGATACCAAGCGCGAGGCGACAGCCGTCAAGGAAGCCAACTCGCTCAGCATTCCGGTGCTGGCGCTGGCGGATACCAACAGCAATCCCGACGAGATCGACTACATCATCCCCGCCAACGACGACGCGGTGCGCGCCATCAAGCTGCTCCTGAGCGCGCTGGCAGACGCCGTGATCGAAGGTCAGCAAATGCATAAAGCCGGGGAATTCAACGAAGAAGGTGAAGAAGCGGATACGGTGTACTCCGCGTATGACGAAGAAGAGGATGACGAGGCGCTTCTGGGCGCTTCGACGCTTGCGAAACTGCGCAGCTCCAAACTATTCGAGGAAGAAGAAGAGGAATAATGGCGGTCACAGCACAACAAGTCAAGGAATTACGTGAAGCGACCGGAGCCGGTCCGCTCGACTGCAAGAAGGCGCTGGAGAGCGTAGGCGGCGATTTCGACAAGGCGGTCAACATCCTGCGCGAAAAGGGATTGGCGCGCGCGGCGAAGAAACTGGGCGCGGGCAGGACGATGAACGAAGGTGTCATCGAGACCTACCTGCACTTCAACCGCCGTCTGGGCGTCATGGTCGAAGTCAACTGCGAAACCGACTTCGTGGCGAACACCGACCAGTTCCGCGCCTTTGCCAAGGACATCGCCCTGCACGTCGCCAACCTGAACCCGGAATACGTCAAGCGCGAAGATGTGCCGGAAGCGGTGGTCGAGGCGGAGCGTCAGCTTCAGCGCCGCCGCGCGCTGGAAGAAGGCAAGCCGGAAGCCGTCGCCGACCGAATTGTCACCGGGCGCATGGACAAGTTCTTCGAGGAAATCGTGCTGCTGGAGCAGCCCTTCCTCAAGGACGACAGCAAGACGATTGGACAACTGCTTGCCGAGGTTGTCGCCGGCGTCGGCGAGAGCATCGAAATCAGGCGGTTTGCCCGCTTCGCACTCGGCGAAGCGACCGATGGGGATAACGGCGAGTAATTCATGCCCGGATGGCATCGGCTCACGCAGCATTCTGAGAGAAGCATCCACGAAGGGATTAGCTTTATTGCTAATCCCTTTTTTATTGCACCGCTCCGGTTTTGAGATACTGAGGAACCATGTAGCCTATGGAGGATAGAATGGACGCACAGCCCGTCTACAAGCGTATCGTGTTGAAGATGAGCGGCGAAGCGCTCTCCGGCGACAACGGCTTCGGCATCGACCCCGACCGCGCCGAGGAGATCGCCGAGAAGATCAAGAAGGTACATGCGCTCGGCGTGCAGGTCGCGGTCGTAATCGGCGGCGGCAACATCTGGCGCGGCGTCGAATCGGGCGTCAGCCGGGGGATGGAGCAGAGCGTCGCCGACCACATCGGCATGATCGCCACCGTGATGAACGGGCTGGCGCTGCAAGATGCGCTCGAACGAACCGGCGTGACCACGCGCGTGCAGACCGCCATCGCCATGAACGCCATCGCCGAGCCGTACATTCGCCTGCGCGCCATTCGCCATCTGGAAAAGGGGCGCGTGGTCGTCATCACGGCGGGGACGGGCAACCCCTACTTCACGACCGACACCGCCGCCGCGCTGCGGGCGATGGAGATCAACGCCGACATCGTGATCAAGGCGACGAAGGTCAACGGCGTCTATTCCGCCGACCCGCACAAAGACCCGACCGCCGTCCGCTACGAGACGCTGGGCTACCAGCAGGTGATCATGGAGCGGCTGAACGTGATGGACATGACCGCCTTCACGCTCTGCCAGGAGAACAACATGCCGATCCTCGTGCTCGACCTGTGGTCGGACGACGATCTGGTGCAGGCGGTGCTGGGCAGGTACGAAGTCGGCACGCTGATCAAGTGAGGGATTGAGACGCGACGTAGGGAGCGATAATTCATCGCAAATGGACACGGCGTTATTTGTAGGGGCAGACCTATGTGTCTGCCCCAGACCAGGGGCGCACACGTCGGTGCGCCCCTACAAACAATTCTCCATATCAGTTGGAAAAGGATGATCGTATCTTCTGTCGCTCCTTCTCAGTTCTCGACGGCGCGCGCCTCGACGTAGAATGAATATTCAGGAGCTGCGTCGGAAGCCTGCGGCGTCACGTCGATGTTGAGCGGCAGGTGCGCTCCGGCGTCGAGGCGAACCCCATCGTCGAAGGCGACGACGCGATAGCCGGTCACCCGCCCGACACTGTCCAGCAGCGTGACGAAAACGCGCAGGATTTCGGCATTCTGCGGACCGGGGTTGTAGACGATGGCGCTGACGACGACGCGCCCGTCCACCGGTTCACCCTTCACGTCCTGGATCAACAGCAGGACGAAGCGATCCGCTGCGCTGGGCGCCGCGCTGACGACGCGGGCGTCAGCGCTGGCGAATGCGCTCGCGTCGGCTTCAAAGGTCGCCTGATAGGGCGCAAAGCTGCCGGATGGGATGCTGGTCTGCTCGACCGCCGAGCGCTCGTCCAGATAAACCGATCCGTCCGCCTGAAGCAGGCGCACCTCGACCGCCACACCCTCGACCGGGTAATCCAGCGGATTATCGACGCGCCCCAGGCAAAGCAGGCTGCCGGGGCGTGTTTCGTAGCAGGTGGGCGGTTGTACTTCCAGTGGAAGGGGTGTGGATGCTGGGATGAGCAGGGTCTGACCGGGGGCGAGGGTGGCGAGTCCGTCATTCGCGCTCTGGAGCGCTTCGACGCTGACGTTGAACTGCCGGGCGATGTCCGCGAGCGTGTCGCCGGGCTGGACGGTGTAATGCGTGGGCGTTGGGCTGGGCGCGGGGGAGGCTTGAAGCGTGACGGGGTGCGTCGGAGCGGCGCGCGAGGGCACAGCCGAGACTCGTGCGGTGGGTAATCGCCCGACGGTGAGGGTCACATACGGATAGGTGTTGGGCACGGGACTGAGCGACGTATGATCGGTGACGATATTGCAGCCTGCCACCCAGGTGCTGATGAAAACTCCAAAAATCAGCGGACGCCAACCCCAGTACCCCATGCGGCAGAATATCCCTCATTATCCCATAGAGCCAGGCAGTTATCCCACATTATAACCCTATTCATACCAATGCACATCAGCCGAATCTGGCGAATTCTCGTCGCCACGCTAGGATTTTAGTCGTGGAGGGGAAAAATCATGGACGAATTGTTAGAAACACGAGTAGGTGCTGTCTTGAGGGCGCGCGGCTGGACGGTCTGCGCAGCCGAGTCATGTACCGGGGGTTTGGTCATGCACCGCCTGACCAATATCGCCGGAAGTTCTGCTTACGTGCTCGGCGGCGTGGTCAGCTATTCCAACGAAGCCAAGCAGAAGCTGCTGGGCGTGCGCGAGGCGACGCTGATCGCTTACGGCGCGGTCAGCGAGCAGACGGCGGCGGAGATGGTGACGGGCGTCCGCGCGCTGTTCGACGCCGAGATCGCCGTCAGCATCACGGGGATCGCTGGACCGGGCGGCGGCACGCCGGAGAAGCCCGTCGGCTTGACCTACATCGGGCTGATGCGGCGCGGACAAACGCCACAGGTGCAGCGGCACGTCTGGCAGGGCGACCGGGCGGCGGTCAAGGATGCCAGCGCCAGCGCCGCGCTGGAGTGGATTCTTCAGGTTGCGGAAGCATCGAATTAGGGTCTGTCTCCAAACCCGACAGTTTACACCTTTAAGAAACCTCACCCCTGCTGCACTGCGCTTGCCCCAACGAAGTTGGGCGTTCCCCTCTCTCCACGTCGTGGAGAGGGGGTTGGGGGTGAGGTCTTGGGACTCTGCAAACACGCCCTAACCGCATAGGGGGCGCAACTGCATCCCTGCAATTACACGCACTTGAGGATCACCCGATTGCCGTCGGGGTCGCGGACAGAGGCGCAGTCGCCATCGACTGATGCGCCGGTGCGCTCGACCGCCTGCCGCCACGCCGCTTCGCCGGGGATGGCGATGGTGAAGGATTCCAGCCCGACGGCGTTGGCGGGTGGCGGGGTACGCCCCGCCCAGATGTTCAAGCCGAGGTGATGGTGATAGCCGCCTGCCGACATGAAATAGGCGCCGAACTGCTTGGCGCGCATCATCATGTCGAGACCGAGCTTGCCGCCGTAAAACGCCTCGGCGCGGTCGAGGTCGGCGACGTGCAGGTGGACGTGCCCGATGATCGTCCCCGGCGCGACCCCGCTGTCCTGATCGTGAGCGTCGGCGAGCAGCCCTTCCAGATCGAGCGCCTCCGTGACCATAGCGACCTGATCGCCGTCCATTTGCCAGGTTGAACGCGGGCGGTCGCGGTAGATTTCCAGCCCGTTGCCGTCGGGATCGCTCAGGTAGAGCGCTTCGCTGACGCCGTGATCCGACGCGCCGCCGAGCGGATAACGCCGCACCAGCAGCCGACGCAGCACCCGCGCCAGCGCCGGGCGATCCGGCATCAGGATAGCGACGTGATACAGCCCGGTCGAGCGCTGCGGCTTGCGCTGGGCGTCCGGGTGCGCGCTCAGGCGCAGGATCGGCGGCTCGTCCGGCGCGGCTGCCAGCGCGGCGGTAGCCTGGTCGCCCTCAACGACGGTGAAGCCGAGGATGTCGCGGTAGAAGCTGAGCGCGCGGTCGAGGTTGATCACGCGCAGGGCAACGCTGTCGATGCGCGTCTGGTCGGGCAGACGAAACGATGGCATGATTTATCCCTCCGCGCCGAGCATGGCTTTGACGGCATCGAACGTTGCGCCTGGACCTGGAAGATTTTCCTGCCAGAGCGTCGGTACGTGGAGCACAAACCCCGGCAGCGCGGGCGTGCGATAGAAACCTTGCTCATCTTCTGACTGACGGACGTAGCGTTTTTCCTCATTCAGACGATAAAAATGGGTTTCATGACGCAGCGAGTCGAGAATCCAGTATTCCGGCACGCCGCCTGCTTCGTATTCCGCGAACTTCTCGCCGTAATCGCGGGCGGTGCTCTCCTCCGAGACGACCTCGATGCAGATGTCGGGTGCGCCATCCATGTACGTGCCTTTGAGTTCATTCGGGTTGGATTTGAGTAAGATCATGAGGTCAGGCTCTCTGCGGCGGTTTGGGAACTGAGGCAAACGAAGCGTAAACGGCTGCCCGATGGCGCGCCCCATTGGCTTCAGTTCAAAGAACGCCCGAAAGAACTGATGCAAAAAGTAGATAATGTCGTTATGTTTCAGTTCTGCCGGAGCCATCTTTATCACCACTCCTTCGACCCATTCGCAGTGATCCGCTGCGTAGTGTGCCAGGTAGTCTTCGAGTGAGACATCCCGCGCAATCACGCTGCCGGAAACCTCAAACGCCGTCTCCGGCTGTGTTTGTTCCTGTGTAACCATCGCAATCCATCCCGTCACCGGAACCTGTCCGGCGCTCTCCACGTATAAACATTGTAGCCTATGATTTCAATCCACGAGGAGAACACGATGCAGTGGGAGTACATGACGACTTTCCTGGATGCCGAGGCGCGCTTCGAGGAAGCCTATTTGCAGCAGCTACGCGACTGGAAAGAGGGCATCCCGATGTACACACCGGAAGCGCTCGTGCCGCGCCTGAATGCTTACGGCGAGCAGGGCTGGGAGCTGCTATCCATGCAGCCGGTCGGCGTGGGTCGCCATTACGATGTTCTGGCGCAGGACGGATCGGGGAATCGCCTCTGGACGCACAGCTACTTTTGCGTCTTCAAGCGGGCGAAGCCGGGCGATTAGCGGCGACGGCTGCTCTTTTTCACCAGCAGCCCGCGATACAGGCTGTCGAGGTCTTTGACCAGCCGCTCGATGCCGTAGCGGTCGAGCATCAGCGCGCTGGCTTGCGCGCCGTCCGAGGGCTGTTCGAGCAGATCGAGCAGCGCGGCAGCCAGCGCGTCGGCGTCGTCGGACGGCACGAGCGCGCCCAGCTTGCCCTGATCGAGCAGATCAGGCAAGCCGCCGACCGCCGTCGCCACGACCGGGCAGCGCGCCGCCAGCGCCTCGATCACCGAGACGGGCGTGCCTTCGTTGAGGCTGCTGATCACCAGCGCGTCGAGGTCGGCGTAGACAGGAGCGACATCGCGCAGCCAACCCGTGAACGTCACCGAGTCGCATAATCCCAGCGCTTCGACCTGCGCCTCGATTTCGGCGTGCAGCGCGCCGTCGCCGACGATCACGAAGCGCGCTTCCGGCAGTTGCGCCTTAATCCGCGCCGCCGCGTCGAGGAACAGACGATGGTTCTTCACCGGGACGAGCCTCCCGACGATGCCGATCAGCGGGGCGTCGTCCGGGATGCCGTAGCTCTGCCGGAACGCCCCGTTCTTGCGTTCGACGGCGGCGAACGGCGCTAAATCCAAGCCCAGCGGCAGGACGGTGATGTGCGACCGCCGCGTGATGTGATACTCGTCGGCAAGCTCGCGGCGCAGTCCTTCGGTCAGTGTGATCACCGTGTCCGACATGCGCGCGGTCACGCGCTCGATGTTGATGAACAGGCTGGTCTTGAGGGGGCTGAAGTAGCCGCGAAACACGTGCCCGTGAAAGGTGTGGACGATCACCGGGACGCCCGCCAGCCATGCCGCCGTCCGCCCGACGAACCCGGCTTTCGCCGTGTGCGTGTGGACGACATCCGGCTTGATGCGGCGGATCAGGCGGTAGAGCTTCCAGATGGTCATCAGGTCGCGGAGGGGGTTGAGCGCGCGCCCCAGTTCGGGCATGACGATTGGCTCGACGCCGTGCGCCTCGGCGTAGTACTGCATGTCGCCCTCGTCGTCGTCAATCGTCCCGCAGACGAGCGTGCTTTTGTAATCGGGCGCGCACAGCTTTTCCGTCAGCAAAGTGACGTGTATGGCGGGACCGCCGACGTTCAGGCGGGCGATGATGCGAAGGATGCGGATCGGTTCGGTCATAAAGGAATCATGGATGTCGCAGCGCTGGTGGGTCGATAAATAAACGATACCACCATTCCAGCGTCAGAAGCGTCCAGAGTCGCTGACCGTGATCGCGCCTGCCGCTGACGTGCTCGTCGATCAGCGCCGCGACGGCGTGCATGTCGAACAAGCCGCGCTCGCGCGCCTCGCGGCTCAGCAGCGTCTCGCGCACGGCGCTGGCGTCCTTGCGCAGCCACGCGCCCAGCGGCACGCCGAAGCCGTGCTTCGGGCGGTTGATGATCTCGGTGGGGAGCATGTCGTGCGCGATCTGCTTGAAGATGTATTTGGTCGTGCTGCCCTTGAGCTTCAGGTTGAGCGGGATCGTCGCCGCCATCTCGACCAGCCAGTGATCGAGCAGCGGCGCGCGCGTTTCCAGCGAGACCGCCATGCTGGAGCGGTCAGTCTTGATCAGCAGGTCGTCGGGCAGGTAGGTGCGCATGTTGGCGAGGAGCAGATCGGGAAGCTGCACCTGCTCGCTGCCGCAGACGGCGGTGAAGTGCTGGTTGGCGTAACTGTCGAAATCGGGGCACAGCCGCATCGTCAGCGTGTCGTCGAACAGGCGGATGAAGTCGAAATATGCCAGCGCAGGGGAGCGCGCCGCGCCGTTGACGAAGCGCCGCCCGCGTTTGATCACGCTGTAGTAGCCGGTGTTTTCGGGGACACGGCTGAGCGCCTGCGCCAGCGTGCCCCAGACTTTTCTCGGCAGCACGTCCAGCCGCCGGATCAACTGCATGGCGTAGAAGCGCTCGTAACCTGCGAACAACTCGTCGCCGCCGTCGCCCGTCAGCGCGACGGTGACGTGCTGGCGCGTCAGCTTGCTGACGAGATAGGTCGGGATAGCGCTGCTGTCGCCGAAGGGTTGATCGTGATGCCAGACCAGCAGCGGCAGCAGGTCGAGCGCCTGCGGCTTGACCGTGAAGGCGGTGTGTTCGGTATGCAGGTGATCGGCGACGAGCTGGGCATAGCGGGTCTCGTCGAAGCTGCGCTCGCCCTCGAAGCCGATGCTGAAAGTCTTGATGGTCGCGTTGCTGTGGCGGCGCATCAGGGCGACGATCAGGCTGCTGTCCAGCCCGCCGCTCAGGAACGCGCCCAGCGGCACGTCGCTCAGCAGCGACTGGCGCACCGCTTCGCCCACCGCTTCGCGCAGCGCGCTGCCCGTTTCGCGCTCGGTGGCGGCGCTCACCGACTCGACGCCGCCGGGCATCGGCAGCGACCAGTAGGGCGTCGGCTGGATCGCGTTTCCGGCTCGCGCCTCGATGTCCAGGCGATGCGCGGGCGGCAGCACCTTAATCCCCTTGAAGGCGGTCTCCGGCGCGGGGACGTAACCGTAAGCCAGATAGAGCGCCAGGGTGGTCGTGTCGAGCGCGGACTCGCGCGGGACTGCCGGATGCGCCAGCAGCGCCTTGATCTCGCTGGCGAAGACGAACACGCGCGGGTTGGCGTAATAATAGAGCGGCTTCTCGCCCATGCGATCCCGCGCGACGAGCAGCCGCTGCCGTTCCCGATCCCACAGGGCGAAGACGAACATGCCGCGCAGCGAGCGCATCAGCTCTGCCCCGTTCCGCCGGTAGAGCTTGAGCAGGGTTTCGGTGTCGCTGTTGCTCCTGTAGCGCAGCCCTTCCCGTTCGAGGCTCTGGCGAATCTGCGGGTGATTGTAGATTTCGCCGTTGTAGGCGACGATCAGGCGGTCGTCGGCGCTGCGCATCGGCAGCGCGCCGCTGGGCGAGAGGTCTTGAATCGCCAGACGGCGGTTGCCCAGCGCGCAGGCTCCGTCGACGATGATGTCGCCCTGGTCGGGTCCGCGATGCAGCAGCATCTCCAGCATCGGCGCAACTTCCTCGCGCTGTGCTGGCGTGCCGTCAAGGTAGACAACTCCACAAATTCCGCACATCAGGCTAACTTAATGACATCGTTAATAAACTTCAACCCATTATAAACGGCTTTTGCTTGAAAAGCACACCTGCGCCCGCGTTCTCACTTGGAATTAAGCCAGCGTTCATAAAGCGTTGCCGTTTCCTCGACCATACGCCCGACGCTAAAGACTGCCTCGACGCGATCCTGCCCCAGCAGCCCCATGTGGCGGCGCAGCGGTTCGTCGCGCAGCAGCAGCGCCAGCGTATTCGCCAGGGCGGCGGTGTCGCGGGCGGGGAAGAGCCGCCCGGTTTCGCCGTCGACGATCACTTCGGGGATGGCGCTGACGGCGCTGCCGATGATCGGCACGGCTTGCGCCATCGCTTCGAGCATCACCAGCCCGAAGCCTTCCCACAGGCTCGGCATCAGCAGCACGTCGAGCGCCGCCAGGATCGCCGGCGTGTCGTCGCGCCAGCCGAGGAAGTGAACCCGTTCCGCTATGCCGAGGGTTTTCGCCTCGTCTTCGAGCGCGGCGCGGCGCGGTCCATCCCCGGCGATCAGCACGTGGACAGCGGGGAACTGCGGCGCAAGCCGGGCGAAGGCGCGCAGCCCGTAGACCACGCCCTTCTGCTCGATCAGGCGGCAGACCATGCCGACCAGCGTCGCATCTGCCGGGAGTTCCAGTTCCTGACGCAGCGCCGCCCGCGCCGTCTTGCGATCCACCTCGTGCGGCGGCAGACCGTAGTAGATAGTCGTGATCTTGTCGGCGGGCGCGCCCTCGACTTCGACGCAGAAGCGCGCAATCGCTTGCGAAATGGCGATCCCGGCGCGGGTCGAGCGCCAGAGCAGGCGGTTGACGGCGCGCATCGGCGGCAAACGCCGGAAGTTGTCGTCGTTGTGGCGGCTGGAGATAACAACGCGCACGCCGGACAGCTTGGCGGCAGCCGTCCCGTACAGGTCGGCGTGGATCAGATGGGTGTGGACGATGTCGGGGCGCAGGGTACGCAGGGCGCGGCGCAGCCGCCCGATCACCGGGAAATCCATGTGGCGATAGATCGGGATGCGCTGCACCGGCACGCCCGACAGAGTCAGCTCCGCGACCATGTCGTCGACCGGATGCGCCGGGTCTTCGAGCAGCAGCAGAGACACGTCGACGCCGTGCGCCTTGAGCGCGGGCAGCAGGATCAGCAGGTGGCGTTCCGCGCCGGAGATGCGCGTCGCCTTGATGACGTGGACAACTCTCATAAGAAAGTGGCGAGTAATGAGTGATGAGTACTGAGTACCTCACCCCCCAACCCCCTCTCCACACAGTGGAGAGGGGAGGCTGAGCGTGGTGAAACGGAGTTTCGCCGCGAAGCAGGGTGAGGTAAATGATCGCCAATCATCGCAAAAAGTGTCATCTGCATCAAGATGTGCGGCTCTTGAACCATTCGATGGTGCGCGCCAAACCGCTGTCGAAATCGGCGACGGGGGCGAAATCGAGCAGATCGACTGCCTTGGTCACGTCGGCGCGCGAGAACAGGATGTCGCCGGGGCGCGGCGGCGTGTGGATCGGCGCAATCGACGTGCCGAGCAGGCGGTTGAGCTTATCGACCAGTTGCAGCAGCGAGACGCTGCCGCCGAGGGCGAGGTTCATCACCTCCCCGGCGGCGTCCGGCGCTTTGAGCGCCAGCAGATTGCCGTGTACCACGTTATCGACGTAGGTGAAATCGCGCGACTGGGTGCCGTCGCCGTAGATCGTCGGAGGCTTGCCCGCCAGCATCGCCGAGATGAACTTGGGGATGACCGCCGCGTACTGCGAGGTCTCGTCCTGGCGCGGTCCGAAGACGTTGAAATAGCGCAGCGCGACCGTCTCCAGCCCGTAGACCTTCGTGAACGCCTGACAGTAGAACTCGCCTGCCAGCTTGGAGACCCCGTAGGGCGACAGCGGGTGCGGCGGCATGGTCTCGACCTGCGACTCGGCTTCGACATCGCCATAGGCGGACGACGACGCGGCGTAGACGACGCGCTTCACGCCCGCGTCGCGCGCGGCGAGCAGGACGTTGAGCGTACCGTTGACGTTGGCTTCGTTGGTCGCTATGGGGTTGTCGATGCTGCGCGGCACCGACGCCAGCGCCGCCTCGTGGAAGACGTAATCCGCGCCCTTGAAGATCGGGTCGAGCGCGGCGCGGTCGGTGATGCTGACCTCGTGGACTTCGAGGTCGCCCTTCAGGTGGGCGATGTTGGCGCGCTTGCCGGTCGAAAAATTGTCGACGATGCGCACGCGCTGCCCGTCTTTGAGCAGGCGCTCGGCGATGTGCGAGCCGATGAAGCCCGCGCCCCCGGTGATCACGTAGGTTTCCGACATATGAGCTATTAGCCTTTGGTGATGAACGGTTTCTCTGTAGGGACGACCTGCCAGGTCGCCCCTACAAAAGCATACGATAACTTGATTGCGCTTTCTAGCCCGACGTGCAGTAGCGGTCTGCGAAGCCGTCCGGGATGAGTACCTTGTTAATCAGGTAGACACTCCCGGTGGCGGTCGGGTAGCGCTGCGAGTCGGTGACGCGCACGCTGTTGTCGACGACGAAGCCCCCGGCGGTCGCGCGAAAGGTATGGCTCATCCCCGCCAGCGTCGAGACGCTCCCGGCGTTGATGAGCTGCGCCGACGTGAATTCCCCGGCGAGAATGTGATTGAGGATCAACTCGCGCATGGCAAGCGGATTGGCGAGCGCGCAGGCGTACAGGTCGGCGACTTCCAGAATCGCGCCGTCGGTCGGAGCGAACACCGTCAGCGGAAACTGCGGGTTTGCCAGTATGTTCGCGTAGCCGGAGGCGTCGAGGATGGCGACCGCGTTTTCCGCTGCGTACAGGGTCGTGCCGTCGCTCAGGTTCAGGTCGGCGGTCAGCCCACGCAGGAAGGTCATCGTATCGACCGGGACGCGGCGCAGCGTGCCGACGCGCAGGTTGGAAAACGCGCCGCTGCTGTAATCGCCGGTCAAACTGTAGAGGGCGATCACGTTTGGCTCGAAGAAGCCGCGCTGCAAGCGGAACAAGACCGTCTGCGCATTGCTCGGATCGACGGCTTTGAGTTCCAGATAGCTGCGCGCCGGGACGCTGTCCACGACGACGTGGCGGTACTGCGCGTTGTCGACCACCAGCGAATTGTCGGCGAGCAGCGTCAGCGGCGGCGATCCCCGGATATTGTCGACCAGGATGATGCACGAGCCGGACGCCAGCCGGTCGGCGCACAGCGCATCTTCGTCGATGACCGTCACCTGTAGCGTGATGTCGGTGCTGCTGCCGACCAGCGCCGCCGTGTAATGACCGGGCGTCAGCGGCGGTATCGACCATTCGCGGTTGAAGGTTGGTCCCGTCTGTGCCGTGAATTGCAGCCGGATCAGCGTCGAGCGATCCGTGACGTAGGGTGCGTAGTCGCTGGACGAGCCGGGCGCAAGGTTGGTGATGATCGTCCGCCCATCTTCCAGCACGACCGAGACCGACGCGCCGCCGCTGGCGAGATTGAGCACGCGCAGGTAGGCGGTATTCTGGGATTGTCCCTCAGCCGTCGGCGCCAGCAGCGCAAAGGAAGCCAGCAGGACACCCCACACCAGTTTCTTGAACATCGCTCCTCGTTTGCTTGTTTACAGGCTGCCGGACGAGACGAACGATCCCATATTACCCGCTCTTGGGCGCGAGTTGATACTTCCGCCGCACGACCATCATCACGATGAACACGGTGCCCATCAGCGCCAGCCCGCCAAGACCGATCCACAGGGCGCGCTCAGGGGGTTCGTTGCTGACCAGCAGGGCGAGAAAGCCGAAAAAGGTGCAGCCCCCGTAGAGCACGAACAGCGTCCAGCGCTGGCTCAAGCCGAGGCTCATCAGGCGGTGCGAGATGTGATCCTTGCCGCTGTCGAGCGGCGAGCGCCCTTCCAGGATGCGCGTGATCGTCACCAGCGGGAAATCGACCAGCGGCAGCGCCAGCACCAGCAGCGGAACCATCCAGGTGACGCTGAGCGGCTGCGCGCCAAATTCGAGCTTGATACCCAGCACCGCCAGCACGAAGCCAAGCACGACCGACCCCATGTCGCCCATGAAGGTGCTGGCGGGGTTGAAGTTGTAAACCAGAAAGCCGACGGCGCTGCCCATCAGTGCTGCGCCGAGTGCGCTGACCAGCGTC
Organism: uncultured Chloroflexia bacterium; assembly: GCA_963760975.1. Taxonomy (GTDB): domain Bacteria; phylum Chloroflexota; class Anaerolineae; order Aggregatilineales; family Phototrophicaceae; genus Flexifilum. Next base: position 107,560 of record CAVXEZ010000014.1, read on the forward strand.
AAGCCCTGCGTGAAGGCGATCAGCGTGAAGAACCCGGCGGCGATGGCGCTGAACCCGGCGGCGAGACCGTCCATGTTGTCCAGATAGTTGGTGGCGTTCACCAGAATCGCCACCCACAAAATCGTCAGCGGGTAGTCGATCAGCGGCTGGTTGAAAAGCTGGATGTGGATGCCGGAGGCGATCAGCACGACGGCTGCCAGCGCCTGGCAGACCAGCCGGATTTGCGCGCTGAGCAGGAAGCGGTCATCGATCAGCCCGACGATGGCGAGGAAAGCCGCGCCGCTCAGCAGCGCGCCCAGCTCGACCAGATACTGCGGCGGGCTGAACAGCAGCAGCGCCAGCGCGAAGCCGACGTAAATCGCCAGACCGCCCATCATCGGCTTGTTGTCGAGGTGAAGTTTGCGCTGGCTTGGCTTATCGACCACGCCCAGGCGCAGCGCAATCGCCCGCGACAGCGGCGTCAAGCCCAGCGACGTGGCGAAACCCACCACCAGGATGGGGACAAACTGGAGCGCGTCCATCGTTCCTCGTGTCTCTACCGCTGGCAGTATACCGCAGATCGCGGAGCAGGATAAGACTAGGCTTCGATGGCTTCGCGCAGGCGCTCGGATACGTCGGCGGTCGGGGTCGGCTGCCAGCAGGCGCAGGTCGTGCTCGATGCTGTAGAGCTTGAGCCGCTTCTCGACGCCCGCTTCGCCGAATAGAAGTGGATAATCCTCGCGCAGCCAGCCGATCAGCGACTCCAGGTCGCCCGGCTCCAGCGCGCTGGTCAGACCGGGATGGCGCACGAAGCGGTTGATGGCGTCGAGTTCCAGCTCGCGCGGCGCGAGCACGGCATATTCGAAGTCGAGCAGCGCCGTGATGCGCTCGCCGTTCCAGAGGACGTGATCGAAATGCAGCGCGCGGTGGACGAAGCCCCAGCGCAGCGGCGGCGTGACCTCGGTCATGGTGCGGCGCGTGAACTGGATCACGGCGTCCAGCAGGGCGGGGTCGCGCGCCCGAAGCTGCGCCGCCAGCTTCAGGATGGTATCCGGCAGGATCGCCGCGAACCAGCCCGGCGAGAGCGACGGCATTCCGCTGATGCGGAGCTGGTGCAGGTTGATCAGGATGGCGGCAAGCTGCTGGGCGGCGGCGCGCTGTTTGGTCGCGTCGAGCGAGCGCCAGACCGCGCTCAACGGCTCGCCGGAGACGCGCTTCTGCACGATCCAACCCTCCCCGGCGGCGACGACGGGCGCGTGCGGGATGCCCGTCGGCAGCAGGCGCAGCAGGCGCGCTTCGCCCTCCAGCGCGTTGTCCTGATGGATGCGCAGGACGTAAGGTCCGTAAAACCAGACTTCGCGCGCTGCCGACTTCGATTTATCTTCGCCATCAAGGCGCTCAAGCGAGTAGTAATCCTGTAGATTTGCCGCCTGAACCACCGCGTGCGCCCGCTCAAACACCGTCATGTTCCGTCCGAAGGTTGAATGTTTTTGCTCTGCTAAAAATCACCGCGTGCCTGCCGAAATTTTCGAAACACAATTGTCAAAATGGCTTGCTCGCTCCTATGATGATAGCGGAAAAATAAGAGGTTCGAGCGATGCAACCGGCTCTTGACGCGCGCCGGGGTGTCCGGCGTGTGCTGATCGTCACCCTGCTGCTCAATTTTATCGTCGCTTTTGGAAAAATCGGGATCGGACTGGCGACCGGCGCGATCTCGATCACTGCGGACGGTTTTCACTCGCTGATGGACGGCTCGGCGAATTTGATCGGCTTGTTCGCCAACCGGGTCGCCGGGAAGCCGCCCGACGAAGACCATCCTTACGGTCATCGCCGTTTTGAAACAATTGCCGCCCTCGCTATCGGTATTTTACTCTTGATCACCGCCGCGGAGATCATCAGCGGAGCGATTGAGCGCCTGAGCAGCAGCGAGCAGCCGGAAATCACGCCGCTGATGTTCGTCGTGCTGATCGGCACGCTGGTCGTGAACCTGTTCGTCAGCCGCTACGAGCGCCGCGAAGGCGAGCGCCTGAAATCCGAACTGCTAACCGCCGACGCCGCCAACACCGGCGCGGACGTATTCGTGACGATCTCGGTGCTGGTGAGCATGGTGCTGGTCTCGCTGGGGCTGACCTGGGCAGACCCGGCTGCCGCGCTGCTGATCGTGGTGCTGATCGGGCGGGCGGCGTGGCAGATCGTCAGCAAGACGGGCAGCGTGCTGGTCGATAGAGCGCCGTTCGCGCCGGATCGGCTTACCGCGCTGATCGCGGAAGTGCCGTCGGTGCGGCGCGTCGTCCGGGTGCGCAGCCGGGGTCCCATCGACGCGGCGCAGATCGACATCGACGTGGAGGTCGCGCCGGAGATGACCGCCGAGCACAGCGCCGCCATCAGCGCCGCCATCAGCGAGCGGCTGGAACAGAGTCTCGAAGGGATCGCCGAGGTCGAAGTCCATTTCGTGCCCGCGCCGGAAGCGCTGCCGGATTACGTGCTGACTGCCCGCGCCGCCGCCGACGCGCTGGGCTTGACGACCCACGAAGTCCGGCTCTCGGACGCGCCCGAAGGCAAAATCCTGGAAATGCACGTCGAGGTTCCGCCGGGGCAGACGCTCGGCGCGGCGCACGAGCAGGTCAGCCAGCTTGAGCAGCATGTGCGCGCCAGCCTGCCCGATGTCACCGACGTGATCACGCACATCGAACCCGCGCTGACCGTCACCCCCAACGGCGCGCCGCCCGAAAACAGCTCGATTGAACAGGACGTGATCGTGCTGCTCAAGCAGCATTACCCGCTGATGGACTGGCATCACGTTCACGCCTCGGACTACGACGACGGCTACGCGCTGACGATGCACGTCACGCTGCCCGCGCAGATGACGCTCGAACGCGCGCATCAGGTCGCCGAGGCGGCGGAGATGCTGGTACGGACGGCGTTTCCGCATGTGGGGCGGGTGACCATCCACACCGAGCCGCCCGAAGGATAGCGCGGAGCGAAACGGAGTTTCGCACGTGATGAGCAAGGAGCAATGAGGTTCGAGGACGGCGCGCAACGCGCTCGACAGAACCTCAGCCCGCTGCTTTTGCGAATTCGCGCTATAATCCGAATCGAAAGAAACGATTCAGAAGGCAATGCTTATGCCTGTCGCCAAATCTGCCGGGAATCGCGCGCTGCTCGTGCTGCTGGGCGGCGTCCTGTTCGCACTCGCCTGCAATCTGACCACCGTACCGCCCACGCCGACCGAGCGCCCCGCGCAGCAGGGCGCGACCAGTACGTCGCTCGCGCCGACGCTCTTTCCGTCGATCACGCCGCTGGGAGGGCTGGGCGGCGGCGGCATCGTGGCGACGCAAGCGCCTTCCGGCGGGAACGGATCGTGCGTTGCTCCGGCGAACTGGGTGCAGTATACCGTCGAGGCGGGCGATTCGATTGGCGCGCTCGCGGATGCTACCGGCACGACCATTCAGGCTGTTGTCAACGCCAACTGTCTGGCTGATCCCGATACCCTCTACGTTGGGCAGGTGATCTACTTGCCGCGCTCGCCGATCAGCGGCTAAGCTGCGGGATCAATCGTCAGACTCGACCGCGCTCTCGACGACGAAGCCTTTCTCGGTGTCGGCGTAATCGCCACTGCCATTGCTCAGCGCCAGCCGGACGGTGAAGGTCGTACCTGCGCCGACTTCACTTTCGACGGAGATTTCGCCGCCGTGCAGCCCGACGATCTGCTGGACGATGTACAGCCCCAAGCCCGTCCCCTGATGCGGATTGTCGTCTACGCGGAAGAACGGTTCGAAGATGTGAGCGAGGTTCTCCGGGCTGATGCCCGCGCCGCCGTCCCTGACGCGCAGCACACCATAGTTCGCGCCGTCTCGCTCTTCCTTCTCGATGCGGACGACGATCTCGCCGCCTTCCGGCGTGTAATGGATGGCGTTGCTGAGCAGATTGGTGATCACCTGGTTCAGCCGCAGCGGGTCGCCATAAATGCGCAGCGGCGACTCGGTGTAGTCCGTAATCAGCCGGATGCCGCACACCTCGGCGTCCGCCTCCTGGACTTCCAGCACCTCGTCGGCGACCGTTTGCAGCACCAGATCGCGCTTTTTGAGAACCATCGCGCCCTGCTCGGCGCGCGTCACTTCAAGCAGGTCGTTGACTAACTCCAGCATCCGGTCCGAGACGGAATTCAGCACCTTCAAATGCTTGTCCAACTGCTCTGGCTTCTTTTCCAGCAGGTACAGCCGCGTCATCAGGCTGGTCAGGGGCGAGCGCAGGTCATGTGAGGCGCGGGCGAAGAAGCGCTCCTTCTGGGCTTTGCTCTCCACCTCGCGCGTGATGTCGCGGATGATGACCACGCAGCTTTGCTGATCGTCCCTGTGATCCACCGATGCCGAAGTAAGGGCGACGTGCAGGTTGGTGCCGTCGTTGCGCGTGATCGTGGTCTCGCAGCGCTGATACGATTTCAGGCTGAGCAGCATGTCTTCCTGCATCAGAAGCGAGCGGAATGGCTTCCCGACGATCTCCGACTGCGTGGCGCCGAGCAGCGTCAGCAGCGCGCCGTTGGCGTACTCGATGACCTCGTCGACGCAGTAGACCAGCCCTTCGCCCATTGTGTCCATGATCGATTGCAGCCGCGATTTCTGGAATTCCAGCTCGGTCGTGCGCTCGCTCACGCGGTTTTCGAGCTGGCTGTTCATCTCCTGGAGCGCCGCGCGCGACTGCGACACGGTATTGAGCATGGCATTGATCGCCAGCGCCAACTGTGTCAGCTCGTCGTTGCCGTTCACAGGCAGGCGCATCGTGAAATTGTCGTCGATGCCGATGTGACGCACGCGCTCGCTGAGCTGCGTGAGGCGGGACAGGATCAGCCTGTCGAGCATGACCAGGGCGGCAGCGCCGAAGACCACGCCGACGAGGATCAGCGCGGCGATGAAATAGACCAGGCTGGCTTGCCCCTGCCAGTAAATATCCCGATCCAGTGAAGTCCTGAGCAGCAGGGCGGGCTGCTGGTAAATGTCGTTCACGAGCGCATACCCGGCGACCGTCTCGTGGCTGAGAGGTACGACCATCCGGCTCGACACGGGCGACAGCTTGCTCTGCACGGCGCGGAAATCGTCCGGGAGGTCGGGCGCGTTGGCGATGCGCAAATCGACGGTTTGCCGTAGCGACTGCGAGACTTCCAGAAGCTCGTTCACGCCGAGATTGCGCACCCAGATCAGCGTCCCCGCTTTGGGTCCGCTGTCGTCGTTGCGCAGGATCGGGCGGGAAGCGATCAGCGTCGACAGCCCATCCACAACCACGAATCCGGCGGTCGGCGTGCTGGTGATCTCGCGGAGGAAGCGCGCGTCGCTGTTCACGTAATCCTCGAACTGCGGCAGGAAATCGCCCGTCCAGTCCGAATCAATATCCAGCGCTTTGGCATAGACGATCTGGTTGCTCGTATTGACGAACATCATCAGGTTGATGTCGAGCGTCCAGAACGTGTCGTCGCCCATGTTGGCGTCGATGTAATCGGGATTGTCACCCTGAACGAATTGGTAGCTCTCGTCCCAGCTTGACCAGTCGTGGATCGCGCGTTGGAGGTTATTGGCGATGTCCTGAAGATTGTTGCTCGCCCGGTCGAGGCTGCGCAGCGTGACCTGCGTTTCGAGCGTGCTGTAACTGTTCAGGATGATGATGAGCAGCACGATTCCGAGCAGGACGATCAGCCCGACCAGGGTGAGGGACATTGCGAGAATGGTTTTACGGCGCAGCGTCATGAACGTTCGGCTTCATATATTTATAGAACGGGGAGGATTAAATTCCTATTGATGAATCGCCTCTTCTTTACTATATCGCACGTTTTGGCAGAATGTTGCGCGCATATATAAATGAAGCGTGAATTCGCTCGTTTTTTTCTTAACTATTCAGAATTATGGGAGACGTTGCGCGGATCGGGGATGGTGAAAATTGGGAAGGGAAAAGTGAGGGCGCGATCTTCAAGCGCCCTCACCGGAAAGACATAGATTTACGCGGGGTCAAGCTCGTCGCAGGTCGCCTCGATCAGGTCGACGGCTTCGCGCAGGGTGGCGGCGTCCATCGCAAACTTTGCCCCGGCAGCGCCGAACAACTCCGGCAGCGTGACCGTCCCGCCGAGCGCCAGCGCGCCGCGATAGTCGGCGACCGCTTTCGCCTGATCGCGCAGCGAATTGCGCCAGACCTGCACCGCGCCTAACTGGGCGATGCCGTAATCGACGTAGTAGAACGGAATCTGGAAGATGTGCAGCTTGCGGTGCCAGCCCGTGACCTTCACGTCTTCCAGCCCGCCGTAGTCGACGCCGGGCATGAAGCGATCCCACAATTCGCCCCATTTGGCGTCGCAGTTGTCGGGGTTCATGGCGTCGTCGGTGTGGGTGTAGACCCACTGCTGGAAGGCGTCGACGACCGACATGTAGGGCCAGAACAGGATGTCGCTTTCCAGATGCTCGACGCGGGCGCGGGCGGCGTCCGCCGCGCTGTAGAAGCCGCCTTCGGACTGAGCGAGGTAGCGCCCGGCGAGATGCTCCATGCCCATTGAGGCGACTTCCGCGAACTCAATCGGCGTTGTGTCGCGCTGATAGTTCGGCAGCTTGAGTTACTTCAAAGCCATGAAAGGAATGCCCACCCTCGTGCAGCAGCGTCTGCACGTCGTCGTGCAGTCCGACGGCATTCATGAAGATGAACGGGCGCTCCGTGACCTGGAAGAAGGTGCAGTAGCCGCCTGGCGCTTTGCCCTTGTGGTTGTCGAGGTCGAGCAGATGCTCACGCTCCATGATGCGGAAGTAATCGCCCAACTGCGGGTCGACGCGGCTGAAGATGCGCTCGACAGTGCTGGTCAGCGTGTCGATCTTGTCGAAAGGATGCAGCGGCGCGCGTCCAAGCGGATCGACATCGACATCCCAGGGACGCAGCGACTCGACGCCGAGGCGCTGGCGGCGCTTCTCGTGGATGCGGGTCGCCGCCGGGACGACCACTTCTTCAATGGCGTCATGAAAGCGCGCGCAGTCGTCGGGTGTGTAGTCGAAGCGGTGAAACTCGCGCCAGCGATAGGCACGGTAATCCGGCAAATCGGCATTGGCGGCGATGTCCATGCGCAGTTTAAGGAAGCGCTGCCACAATTCGTTGAGGGCAGCGCGGTCGGCAAGCTGGCGCTCGGCAACCAGCCGCCAGGCGCGCTCGCGTTTGGCGCGGTCGCCGTCCTGATACACCGGCTTCATCTGGGCAACGGTGCGCTCCTCGCCTTCCCATTCGACCGTCTGCGCGCCGATGATCTTGTCGTACTCGGTGCCGAGCCTGCTCTCCTGGGTGAACAGCGGCACATTTTCCTCGCGGAAGATTTCGGCGTCGGCGCGCAGATTGCGTATCGATATATCGTAGCCGCGCGGGTTTAGTCCGCTGGCGAGCAGCTTCTCATTCAAGCGCTGTTCCGCGACTCTCAGCGGCTGGATGATTTCCTCCTGATAGGCGAGATAACGCTTCTCGATCTCCTGGTCGGTCGTATCTATCGTCATACGGACGTACAGACGGTTGATCGCTTCCCCGATGAGCTGCGAAATCGTCGCCCAGTTGGTCAGCCATTCGATGACGTTGGCGTCGGTCAGCTCGCGGGCTTCCAGCTCCTTGAAGTACGGCTCGATCTGCGCCCAGCTCCAGGTCTGAAAATCTTCTACGTTGGTCGTGAGTTCTGCAAACATGTAGCTTCCTTACTCAATACATTTCAAGTCAAGGTGGCGGTTATGATAACTGCTTCAGCGGCGCTTTGCACGGGTCAGCCGAAGCGCTGGTTGCTGCGCGCACGCACGTTGAAAGTCTCGGCGACGCTCTCCATCGAATTGGCGACGATCAGGTCGAACAGGACGTTGGCGTAGCGCTCTTTGATCTGCGACTCCATCAGGTCGAGCGTGTCGGGCGCGGCGATCACAGTCACGGCGAGGCTCTGGGTGTTAGGGATGAAATCGATCAGCTCCAGATGCGTCGTGACCATCGGGCGGAACAGATTCCAGTACGCCTGCGCCGTGTTCAGAAACCAGTCCGAATCCAGCCCCGGTCCCAGCAGGATCATGTGGAAATCCGGCGTCCCGTGAATCGGTCCCGGTCCGTAGGGGACAGGCGTCGCCACGATCTGCCCGTTGCCCATGACCTCTATCGGCGGCACGTCCTTGTAGACCGGCTGCGTGCCAGCCAGCCGGTCGATGGCGCGCGCCGTGTTCGGCTGGTAGTAGTCGTCCTCTTTCCACAGATTCACGCCGAAGAACCAGGGCGGCGCTTCGCGGGCGATCCACTCGAACATGGCGATGGTTGCCTCCGCCTGACTGTTCTCGTCGTAGGACGGATAGCGGTTGTCGGGCTGGTACGAGCCTCGGAAGGGATAGATGCCGCCCTCGGTGCCGACGACCGGCACCGCCTGCGTGCCGAAGATGCTGGCGCAGCGCTCGTTGAACATGCGCCCCATCGCCGTCAAGCCGTTGGGATCGCCGTAGGGCGTCAGCGATGTGCCGCCGTAGAGGGTACGACCGGGGTCTGCCGCCTGACTGACCGGGTCATACGGATACTCGAAGTGCCAGCCAGGCTCCTGCGCCACTTCGTCGCCGGGGTCGCGCATACTGAGCGCTCCGCCGCCGGGGCGCTCCTGATAGAAATGGTTGGCGATGTAGGGATGGGTGGCGCACCAGCCGCCGTTCGCCAGAATGGTGCGGAAGCGCTCGTGGGCGTTGTTCGCCAGATAATTCAGGAAAGCGTCCATCCAGGGGACGGCGGCGTAGCGCGTATCGACGCTTTCCGCCAGCGCGATGAAGCCGGGGTAGCAGCCCAGGCTGATGACGTATTCGGCGAACAGCAGCCAGTTTTCCATCAGCGGGCGGATCATGTTGTCGGTGTCCTGCCAGGTGGGGTTGACGCCGGGCTGCCACTCGACGCCGAGGTTCGGCTCGTTGTAGAACTCGAACCACTTGACGCCTGCCTGCGCGAAGTGCAGGACGATCTGCTGAAGCTTCCGGTCGAAGGCGCCCGCGCCGTATGCGCCCAGATACAGCCGCACAATCGGCGTGACGTTGTTCGACAGGAACGTCGGAATAGCGCGCAGATATTCGTCGCCCGCCGCCAGCAGCTTGACCCAGCCCATCCGGGGACCGATCCAGTAATCGTATTTGGGCGGCGACTCGAACGCCGTTGCGACGTGCAGCCCGCGCGGGTTGTGTGACCACTGGTAATCACTCAGCAGCATAGCTGTCCTTTCTGCACGCCAGCGGCGCGAGTGCCTATGGTACTTGGCGCGCGATGGGGCGTCAACGTCGAGCGCTGCGCGCATCCATCTCCAGCGAGATAATTTATTTGTGATTTTATTCACAAATGATTGTGAAATTTATCACTATTCCTCACGCGCGAGGGATGATACGCTTGAGTCAAGAGTTCAGGGTAAGCGAAAGGAATGACGATGAACTTCCCGGAACGGTATGAGACGATTTGTGGGCAGATGGGTCAGCTAGGGAAGAAACTCCCCGAAACCATGAAGGCGTTTTCCGAGCTGCATGAGGCGAGCGTCAGCGACGGCGCGCTGAGCAGCATGGAGAAGGAATTGATCGCGCTGGGTATTGCCATCACCATCCGCTGCGAAGGCTGCATTGCTTTCCACGTCCGCGACGCCATCCAGGCGGGCGCGACGCCGGAGCAGATCGCCGAAACGGTGGGCGTCGCCGTGCTGATGGGCGGCGGTCCGTCGGTGGTGTACGGGTGCGAAGCGCTGGAGGCGCTCGAACAATTCATGGCGCTCCCCGCATAACGAGTTCCCTCTATCGTGCGCCACCAGATACCTGAAAGCGTCTGATGCGCCGATCAAGCCCGCGAGAGCGGGCTTTTTCGTTTGCCGTCACGTTGTGTCAACGTCTATCGTCCTGATACGAGGCTTGCTTTAGAATGGGGTGAATACCTGAGCGTTGATTTCGAGGCGCGAGCAATTGGACTCCTCAATGCGGAGATGGCTGATCATCCTGATACTGGCGGCGCTGGCGCTCACGGCGCGGGCGCTGCCCGGCACGCGCACGATTGACGACGCCTTCATCACCTTTCGCTACAGCCGCAATATCGTCGAGGGGCAGGGCTTCGTCTACAACCCCGGCGTGCACACGCTCGGCACGACAACGCCGCTGTTCGCCCTGACGATGGCGGGCGTCAGCAAGCTGGCGGGCGGCGAGGATTTCCAGTGGTACGCCATCGCCGTCAGCGCCATCGCCGACGCCATCACGGTCGTGCTGCTGTTTCTGATCGCGCGCCGCGCCATCGACAGCGATCTTGATTGCCGCGCTGCCCGCCGCGCTGTGGGCGATCTCGCCGATGAGTGTGACCTTCGCCGTCGGCGGCATGGAGACCAGCGTCAACATCCTGTGGATGATCGCGGCGACCTGGCTGTACGTGTCGCGCCGCTCGCAGATCGGGGTCGGAGTTTGCGCGGCGCTCGGCTTGCTGACGCGCATCGACGCGGCGTTCTGGATCGCGCCGCTGTTTGCGTTTCAACTGGTTGATGAGATTGTCGGGCGAGGCAGCGCCTCGCCCCTACAAAAGACGCCGATGGCATTCATCCGGCGCATCCCCTGGCGGACGTGGCTCGCCTGCGCGCTCGTCCTGCTGCCCTGGGTGATCTTCAGCCTGGGCTACTTCGGCACGCCGATCCCCAATTCGGTGACGGCGAAGCGCTACGCTTACCTGATCGAGCCGGGATCAGCGCTGGTGCGGCTGATCCAGACCTACGCCACGCCCTTCTTCGAGTTCGACGCTTTCGGCTCGGTCGGCGCGATGATTGCCGCCGTCGTTTACCTGACGCTCAACCTGATCGCGCTGGTCTACGCGGCGCGCAAGCTGCCGCGCCTGCTGCCGCTGCTGATCTATCCCTGGCTCTACCTGCTGATCTTCTCGATCCTCAACCCACTGATCTTCCGCTGGTACATGGCGCCGCCGCTCCCGGCGCTGTTCCTCGGCAACGTGATCGGCGCGTGGGCGCTGGTCAGCCGTCCGCTGCGCGACAGCCGCGCGCTGCGCTTCGCGCCCGTGATCGTCGGCGTGATCGGCTGCGTCTGGCTGGGCACGTCGCTCAACGCCTGGACGCTGCACCCGGATCACGGGCTGGATCGCCCCGCGCCGAAGATGGCGTGGCACGCGCTCGAACTGCTCTATCAGCAGATGGGCGAGCATCTGCGCGACGACCTGGGCGTGACGCCGCAGACGCGAGTGGCGTCGGGCGACATCGGCACGATTGGTTACTTCAGCCGCGCGACGATTGTCGATACCGTCGGGCTGGTCACGCCGGAACTGACACGCTACTACCCGGTCGATCCCGCTCTGATCGCGCCGGATCAGAACTACGCCATCCCGCCGCAGTTGATCTACGACACACAGCCGGACTATCTGGTGACGATGGAAGGCTTCGTGCGCGAAGGCTTGGCGAAGCAGGCGCAGTTTCAGGATGAGTATGCGCTGATCACCGAGTACCCGTTCGCGGTCTACGGCACGTCGATGCAGCTTTACGCGAAAAAGCAAACGCGCTGACGGTTTCGCTATCAGCGCGTTTTTGTTCGGTTATGTATGGTTTGTTTTGCTACTAAACCTCGATCCGAGGTTTACGCCCATCTACTTCTGTAGATAGGATGGGATTTAACCGTATGCAGTTGTTCCTCGTCAAGCACAACCATATAGGCTCTGACCCCTTCTACTTATTTATCTTTCTACTTTCATTATATGCCGTTTTTTAAAAAGCGATCACAATTGACATGAAACTCTAAGCTTTGTCGCCGGATTCTTTAGACATACTTCTTGGCGATTTTGGCGACCAGCGAATAGGTCGTATCGACCATGTTGCCGACGTACAGGCTGCCGATTTGCGTCAGCGCCTGATAGGCTTCCATCTTGTCCCAGCCCATCTCGACCATCCAGCCGATCAGTTCGGCATAGGCGATACGGGCGGCGTCCTCCATCGGGCGGGCGCTGCCGACGGTCATATATTCGTCGACGCTTTCGATGCGGGGCCACATCAGCTTCTTCCCCTTGATCAGTTCGAAGCGCAGGGTCACTTTGGCGCTAATCTCCAGCGCTGTCCCGCACAATTCGCCATCACCCTGCCCGGCGTGACAGTCGCCGGTGAAGAAATACGCGCCGGGGACGCGCACGGGCAGATAGACGATGTTGCCGGGTTTGGTATCTCGCACGTCCATGTTGCCGCCCTGATCGAAGGGGGTGAGCGATGAGATAGCTTCGAGGTCGGGGGCGGTGGCAATCGTGCCGAGGAAGGGACGCCAGGGGAAGCTCAGGCGCGGGTTACGGCTGTCCGTGAGCATCCCATCCTTGATTTTGTAAATCCACACAGTTTCCGGCAGGGGCGGCTGAAGCGTCACCGTGAAGCGGGTCGAAGTCAGACCGCCAAAGTAGGGGCTGAGCGCGCTGACCGCCCAATCGCGGGTCGGTTCGATGTCGAGAACGTGGACGGCAAGCGTGTCACCTGCTTCTGCGCCTTCGACGTAAATCGGTCCGGTCTGCGGGTTCGGATAGGGCGCTTTCAGGACCGAGGGAACATCGGTCACGCGGGTGATCCTGCCGGTGTAGGCATCTTCGGTGTAGATTGCGACGATTTCACCGGGCTGAACGTGGGCGACCGGCTCGACGTAGCGGCTGAAGGCGTAACTGTACGACCCGGGTTGGCGAATTTCCTGCACAGTGATACTCCTGAAATGTTAGGCTATAAACCGAGCTTGCTTTCGTAGAGCGTGCGGTGTTTGATGGCTTCGCCGAACAGCGCCACGCCCGCGTTGAGCGCGATCACGCCGAGCGCGCCCAGCAGAAACCAGCGCCAGCCCGGCTTATGCTGCGCTTTGAGCACCGTCGCCTGCGCGACCATCGTGATGCCCGCGCCGATCAGCAGCAGACCGCGCGGCGCATCGGTGCTCCACGCTTCGTAATGAGAGTCCATCTGGTAAATCCAGTTTCCCGTTGTGGCGTTCACATGCGCCGGATCATACCCACTGCCCGCCGGGCGCGCCAGAAAGCGCCGTGAGCAGCGTCTGTTCGACCTGACGGGGATTAGCGATGCCGAAGAAGCCGACTTTGCGCGTGCGCAGGCGGTAGCCCGCGCCGCCGCGAGTCGCCTGCGTTTCGCTGCCGAAGATCAGGTCGCCTTTGCCGTCGGCGAGGTCGTGGCGCTCGACGCGCTCGATGTGGTTGAAGGATTGGACGACTCTGCCGTGCAGCCCCGACGTGATGATCAGGACGCGGCGGTCGGTGATGGCGTAGGTCGTGCGTGCGGCGCGCAGGTAGGCGGAAAACGGGCGCGCGAAGTAGTAAAGCAGGATTGCCGCGAAGAGCAGCGAGAGCAGCGGAAAGCCGACGCCGAAAAAGAGGAGGTTGAAGAACACCAGCACGGGCAGACCGACCAGCACGACCACCAGCGCTGCCAGCGCCAGCAGGCTCGTCACCACCGCGTCGCGGTCTTGCAGGGCGATGCGCAGCGCCATCGGCTTGCCGAGCCACAGGATCGTTTCGCCCGGCTGAAGCTCGGCGGCGATGTCACTCTGGATGATCGGATCGCTTATCATGTTCCGTCCTCCAATGCTTTACGTCCGTATACGAGACTCAGTTGAGCCGCGTTGCGCTGACCGCGCCCGGATCAGCGCCCGTGAGCAGGTGATCGACGGCGCGCTCGGCGACGCCTGCCCCGAACGCCAGCCCGTGCCCGGTGAAGCCGACCGCGAAGCCGACGCGCGGCATCCCCGGCAGCGTGCCGACCAGCGGCAGCCGATCCACGCTGAAGCCCATGATGCCCGACCAGCGGCGGTCGACGGGCGCATCGACTTCCGGGAAATGTTCGTGCAGATAGGCTTCCAGGTAGCGCTGCACCGAATCGGTCACGCGGTCGTCGGTCGTGTCGTGCTCCTGCGCCACGAACAGCTTGCGTCCCCCGCCGATCAGCAGGCGGTTGTCGAAGGTGCTGCGGTAGTACATGTAGCCGTAATCGCTGTAGCCGCAGGTATCGAGCACGCGCTGCTTGAGCGGCTCAGTCACCAACACCTGCCCGCGCGTGGGGACGACCTTGCCGACGAAGTACGGATGCAGGCGCGGCGAATAGGCGTTGGTGCAGAGCAGCACCGAGCGCGCCTCGAAGGTGTGCTGGCGCGTGCGCACCGTCGCCACGTCCGGGCGCGTCTGCTCGATGGCGTAAACCTCGTTGCTGGCGATCAATTCCGCGCCGCTTTCGCGCAAGACCGCCAGCGCCAGCTCGTAGGGCTGCACGCCGCAGTCGTCCGGCTGCTCGACGGCGGCGTAGTAGCCGCGCTCCAGCGGGTCGCGCTCGTGAAAGATCGCCGGATGCCCGTCGGCAGCGAGCATTTTCGCCGCCTGCTCGATCTCTTTCGCCTCGTAGCGGCTCTCCGCCAGCAGCAGCGATCCGCAGCGATCCAGCGGCACGTTCCCGCGCTCGGCGAATCCCAGCCAGTACTCGTGCGTCCTGTGCGAAAGATTCCACAGCTCGCGCACCCGGTCGTGCCCGTATGCTTCGATGGCGCTGTGATAGTAGGTGTCCAGCCCGGTGATGATGAAGCCGGCGTTGCGGCTGCTCGCGCCCAGCGCCACGTCGCGCATTTCGGTGATGACGACCTCGCGCCCGGCTTGCGCCGCGAAATAGGCTGCCGCACAGCCGACGATGCCCGCGCCGACGACCAGAAAATCGACTTCGCGGACGGGCTGCCTACCATCCGACTGCCACAATGAAACCGTCATGCTCATCTCCCGCGCGCCCTGCGATCAAGCCAAAAAAGCCCGGCATTTGCCGGGCATTGTAGCGACGATTGGGCTGCGGGTCGAGTTTATTTGTCCTGATGCAGGCTGAAGGTGTTGCCGCTGTTGTCCTTGAAGATCGCTTCGATGGCGTAGGGCTGCTCGGTCGGCGGGCGCACGAATTCGACACCCTTCGCCGTCATTTCCTCGTAGGCTTTCTGGATGTCGTCGGTCTTCATCAGCGGGCTGCCGAACTTGCCGTTTTCGAGCAGCCTGGTCATCACGGCGATATCCTCTTCGCTCAGGAAGAAGCCGTCCGGGCGCAGCCCGTAGAGGATGAACTCGAAATCGGGCTGGTCTTTCAAGCCGACGGTCAGCCAGCGAAAGTCGCCCATCGTCATGTCGGAGCGGACTTCAAAGCCGAGCTTTTCGGTGTAGAAGCGCAGCGCTTCGTTTTGATCTTTGACGTAAATCGTCGCGTGAGTCACTCGCTTGATCATGAACTGTCTCCTGGGATAATCGGAACGCACTCCAAGATTAGCATATTTGTGCTAATTTCAGTTCTCGAAAATTGCGGATTTTCTAATCCAGACCGTGTTTGTGGCGATAGCAAAGCGGGATGTATTCCTGTGTGATCTGCGGGTG
Organism: uncultured Chloroflexia bacterium; assembly: GCA_963760975.1. Taxonomy (GTDB): domain Bacteria; phylum Chloroflexota; class Anaerolineae; order Aggregatilineales; family Phototrophicaceae; genus Flexifilum. The sequence continues at coordinate 122,932 of CAVXEZ010000014.1, forward strand.
TGCGAACTTGCGATAGGTGCCTGGCGACAGCCCGACGATACGCCGGAAGAGTGTGCTGAACGACCCCAGACTCTCGAAGCCGACGGTGTAGCAAATCGCGTTGACCGGCAGGTCGGTGGTGCGCAGCAGGCGCTTCGCCTTGTCGATGCGGCGCTGAACGAGGTACTGGTGCGGCGTCTGGCGGTAGGCGGCGCGGAACAGGCGGATGAAGTGGTAGGGCGAGAAGCCCGCTTCCTGACTGATGCGCTCCAGCGTGATCGGCGTGTCGCTGTTGCGGTCGATGAACGCGCGCGCCGAATGAAGGCTTCGATAATGCGCGGTGGGCGTGATCGTTTTCATGGCAACTCTCTCATTCGACCGGCTCGATGCTCGTGATCTGGTTGGAAACCGGCGTATAGTATATCCGGTAACGCACGTGCTCGATGAGCGCGTTGTACGCGCCCGGCGGAACTTCAAAGCTCAGGTCGTTGATGCCGTAATAATAAAAGGTGGTGTTTGAACTGCTGCCGGAAACGTCGCGGGTATACTTGTGAACCGAGCCTTCGGTCATTTCAACGATACCCCGGCGGGAGTCCGCGCTTTCCCGGCTCCAGCGGTAGAACATATACACGCTTATGCCGCCGAAGAACAGGATGATAGCGGCAACTCCGCCCAGATCAACCGGCTGTTCCTTGGTGACAACCAGAATAACCGCGCCGACTCCGAGCGCGGCGAAGATGGCAGCCCAGCGAAAATACGAGCTGCCCGCTCTTCTGAATCTGGCGCGCTGGGATGGCGCGAGCTTGCCCTGCCGATTCATCTCCAGCGCGCTCTGGTCGAAGCCGAACGCCGCCGCCAGCGCCGCCCGCAGCTCGTTCAGGTCGAAGCGGTTCTGATCCTTTGTGGCTTCCGCCTGCATCTGGAGGAGCTGGGCAGCCTTGTCGCGCATGGATTCGGGCAGCCGTTGTATGAGTCGGGGATCAAGCTCGAAGGACGGCGCGCTGCCCAATTCGGCGTCCGCCTGTTTTTCGGACGATACGATCCAGTTCGTGCCTTTGATGGTGTAGAAGGTATAGCTGCCGGGGAGCAGGTTGTTCTCGTCGTAAAATATCGAGCGCAGACGCTGCCCGTCCGCCACCGGAAAGTAATTGCCGTACTGGAACGTGACCTCGCCGTTCCTGCGCTCGACGTGCGCGCTGGCGGCGCGGTGGCGCGCCGGGATCGCGTAGAGGAAGTTCACGAACGCGGCGGCGAGAACCAGCGCGACCAACACCACGCCGTAGGCGATGATCTGCGCTGCACCCTGCAAGGCGGAAAGCTGGGTGCCGAACAGTGCTACAGCGGCGAACAGGATTACTCCAGCCAGCGCGACCGAGAGCCACCCGCCGCGCCCGCCGGTGCTGACGCTGACGTAGGCTTGTCTCTGGTCGCGGGTTAATTCACCGTGCCGGTTCGCCGACACGTAGTCCGAGTCGAACAATTGAGAATCGGGCATGATCGATCACCCCCACTCACCTCACTGATTCGACTGTGTATCTGATTGCGGATGAATGGTGTAGCGCTGCGCAATCATCCTGTCAAGGAATTGCACCTATGGCGCAAGCGACCCGGTCGCGCGCTTCTTGCGCCCGATCAGCTTGTACATGACGGTGAAATCGGCGAAGTCTTTGGTCTTGCGCGGCTCCAGCGCCTCGAAATCGAAATAGTCGCGGACGTAGTTGTAGGTGGCGCTGCTGACGATGATCTCGCCGCGATGCGCGTTTTCCTGCAAGAGCTTGCTCATCTCCAGCGCGTCGCCGATCACGGCGAACTCACGGCGCTGCTGGCTGCCGACGTTGCCCAGCACCGCCGACCCGGTATGGATGCCGATGCCGTAAAACAGGCGCTGATCTTCCGGCAGCACTTCGTGGAGCGCCAGCACGTCGTAGACCATGCTCAGGGCGGCGCGGGCGGCGCGCAGCGCGTGATCGCTCTGCGGGTTGAGCGGCGTGTTGAACAGCCCGGTCACGGCGTCGCCCATGTATTTATCGACCACGCCCTCGAACAGGTTGATGGCGTCGCTGGAGATGCTCATGTACTTGTTGATGATCTCCATCAGGTATTCCGGCTCCAGGTGCTCGCTGAAGCTGGTGAAGCCGCGCACGTCCGCGAACAGCACCGTGATCACGCGCTCCTGCCCGCCGAGCGCCGCCAGGTCTTCGCTGCGGATGTTCTCGACCAGCGCCAGCGGCAGGTAGCGGCGCACGTGCGTCAACTGCATCTCGCGCTCGCGCTGCTTGGTCAGGTCGTCCAGCACCAGCACCACGCCCTGACTCGCTTCGCTCAGGTCGCGCAGCGGACTCATGATGATGTTCCAGAAGCGCCGCTTTCCGTCCTCAAGCGTGACCTCGGCTTCAAAGGTCTCTTTCGCTTCCATCTGGCGCACGCGCGCCAGCTTCTCGGCGAAGACGGCGTTCAAGCCCGGCAGCACCTCGTAAAGCTCCGCGCCGATGGCTTGCCCCGCGCTCACGCCCGTGATGGCGACGGCGGCGGGGTTGAACGCGCTGATCACGTCGTCGCCGTCCAGCGTGATCAAGCCGCTGACGATGGACGTGAAGATATTGTCCATCAGGTCGCGCATTTCGGTGATTTCCGCCAGCCGCGCCCGCGCCGACTCGAACAGGCGCGCGTTTTCGATGGCGACGGCAGCCTGGTTGGCGAAGGCTTTGAGCAGGTTGAGTTCGTGGTCTTTGAACAGCGCCGAGAGCGCGCGGTTGTCGCAGTAGACGACGCCAATCGCCTCGCCGCGCACGATCAGCGGCACGCACAGGATGCTGCGCAGTTGGTAGCCGACGATGCTCTCCTGGCTCTGGTAGCGTGGGTCGCTGCGAGCATTGTCGGTCAGCACCGGCTCGCCGCTGCCGAAGACCTGGTTGACGATGGTGTTGCTGACGATGAAATCATCGCGGGCAAGCTGCTCGCGGTCGATGCCGCGCGCGATGCGGAATTCCAGCCCGCCGGTCGTCTTGTTGGTCAGCATGATGTAGCCGCGCTCGGCTCCCGTGAGCTGGATCACCGTGTCCATCACCTGATTGAGCACGCTGTCGGTGTCGAGCGACGAATTGATCAGCGCGGTCGTCTCGGCGAGCGCGCGAAGCTGGCGCAGCTCGATCTGGCGCGACATCAATTCGCCCGCCAGCCCGTTCAGACGCCGCTGCACTTGATCCACGTTTTCCGCCGAGCCGAGCGGCAGCCCGACCGCGCGTGGTCGCAGGGCAGCGCGCTGCTCGGCGAGCATCTCGTCCAGCGTGTTGACATCCAGCGTGATCTGGCGAAGCTGCTCCTGCGCCGACTGCGCGCTGCGCTGTTTGGTGATGCGGGTGGTTTCGTCAGCCATTGATTCTGAAGACCTCGTAAATCCGGGTAAGCTGCGCCCGCCCCTTGACCTGAATCGGCTCGCGCTCCTCGAAGCGGATTTCCTGCTCCACGTCCGGGTTCTGCTGGATGATGTGCCAGAGCGTATCTTCGCTGATGATGATCTGCCCGCCGGTGGCATTTTCCTGCAAGCGCTTGGAGAGGTTGATCGTATCGCCGATGGCGGTGAAGCTGCGGCGGTTGACGCTGCCGACGTTGCCCAGCGTGGCGACGCCGGTGTGGATGCCGATGCGATAATAATGCGGCTGCGGGTCGATGCCCAGGCGGCGATACAGCTCGACGAAGGCGTCGCGCAGGTCGAGCGCTGCCAGCACGGCGCAGTGCCCGTGATTGGTATCCGGGTTCAACTGGCTGTTGAACAGCACCATGATCTCGTTGCCCATGTACTTGTCGATGATGCCGCGCGCCGTGTGGATCACGTCGGTGGCGACTTCCAGATAGCCGTTGAGCAGTTCCATCAACTGCTGCGGGCGGGCGTATTCGCCGAAGGCGGTGTAAGGGCAGACGTAGACGAACATGCTCGTCATCTCGCGGCGCTCGCCGCCCAGCGCCAGCCCGGCGATCTCCTGAATGTTGTCGACCATACCTGGCGGCAGGTAGCGCGTCATCAGTTCGAGCGATTCTTCGCGCTCGCGCTGCTCGGTCAGGTCGTCCAGCACGACGGCGACGCCCTGCGTCTCCTGCGCCGCGTTCTTGAGCGGGCTGAGCTTCAGGTTGAGGATCGCCGCGCCGCGCTCCGGGATGGTGGTGTGCGCTTCGAAGACCGACGACTGGTTCTGCTCGCGGACGGCGCGAAGCTGGAGGTCGAGGTCGGCGAGGCGCGGCAGCAGGTCGCGCAGCGGGCGGTTGATGGCTTCGTCGGGCGAAGTCGCCAGAATTTGCGAGGCGGCGCGATTGAAGGTCATGATGCGATCTTCCGCGCCGCTGGTGATCACGCCGCTGGCGACCGAGGCGAAGACGTTTTCCATCAACTCCTTGACCCGTGTGATCTCGTGCAGCGTCGCCTGCACGCGGGCGAACAGGGTGGCGTTCTGGATGGCAATCGCCGTCTGGTTGGAGAACGCCATCAGCAGCGCCAGCTCGCGCTCGGTGAAGACGGCTTCCTTGAAGCGGTTATCGACGTAAACCGCCCCGATGATGCGCTCCCGGTGGCTCAGCGGCACGCACAGGATCGAGCGCAGTGTGAATTTGGTGACGGATGAGCTGCCCTGCACGCGCGCGTCGGCGGAGGCGTTGTCGGTCAGCAGCGGCTTGCCGCTGTTGATCACTTCGTCGAGGATGGTGCGGCTGATGTCCGCGCCGTTGCTCTGGTCGTTGGCGGGTTCGCGGCAGATGCGAAATGCCAGTTCGCCCGTGTCCTTGTCTTTGAGCAGGATGTAGCCGCGCTCCGCGCCGGTCAGGACGATGATCTCGTCCATTGCTTGAGCGAGGATGGTGTCCGGGTCGAGCGACGAGTTGATCATCGCCGAGGTTTCGGTGAGCGCCCGAAGCTGTTCCAGTTCGGTCTCGTCGCTGACCAGCGTTTTTTCGAGCGCCGCCAGCTCGGTTTCGATGTCGGTGAGATGCTCCAGCAATTCCGGGGAGAGGCTGAGGTCGCGCACTTGCAGCAGCTTTTGCTGGTTGTTGAGCGCGGCGGACACGCGGGCGCTTAACTCGCGTATCTGCTTGACCTCTTCAAAACAGACGGCTTTATCCCCGATGGTGGCGGTCATTGCGGTACAATCCTGGAGCTAGGCGGATAGTTTCTCATTATACAACGCCGCACGGCAATGCGTGCGCATAGGTTCGCTAAAACACGCCGGGCAGGAATTGCGTATAGGGAATGAATGCGGCTGCTGTGTATACAGGTATTGAGTCGCCCGATTTGCTGAAATAGGTGCTTTGGAAGCGGAAACGAATGATTCGACGGATCGCTTTTTATCTGAGCTACGCGGCGCGCAACCTGCGGCGCGGCGTGCGCTGGACTCTCTTCGCTGCCTTCTGCATCGCGGCGGGCGTGGCGACGGTCGTCGCGCTGCGCAGCCTGGGGCTGGCAATCGGCGACTCGCTGACCGAGAACGTGCGCCTCAACAATCACGGCGACATCACCATCAACCGCACCAGCGTCGGCAATACGCTGATCCCCGGCGCGACACAGGGCACGGGCGAGGGCGGGACGTTCAGCCAGGCGCAGGTGAACGGCGTCCAGCAGTGGGCGCAGCAGCACGACGCGCTGGCGACCTTCTACTTCCGCACCGGGGATTTGCAGGTCACGGCGGTGGATTACGTTTCGGTGGGGCGACCGCAGTTCATCAACGTGCTGCTGATCGATCCGCAGACTTTCCCGCCGACCGGGGACATTCAGGCGCTCGACCCGGCGGGCGTGCCGCTGCGCGACCTGTTCACGGGCGGCGACGACATCGTGATCAGCCAGAACCTCGCTGATTCGCAGAACATTCACGTCGGCGACACGGTGCGCGTGAGCAACACCACCGACCTGTTCACCGTGCGCGGCATCGTCAGTACGACCATCGAAGCCAGCATCTCCAACCCCTTCGCGGCGTTTTTCGGCTTCGCCTACATTGACGAAAGTCTGGCGGAGAAAGTACAGCTCCCGGCGCTGCCCAACACGATCAGCGTCGCGCTCCCGCCGGGCGGGGACATCAACCAGGCGGAGACCCAACTCCGGCAGCTCCTTCGCGGCGGGCGCTTCTCGACCGTTCCCGACCTGCTGGCGACCAACCAGCGCGTCGCGGATTTGCTGGGACGCTTCATCGTCATCATGGGCTTGGGCGCGCTGCTGATCGGCGGCGTGGGCATCATCAATACCATGCTGGTGATGGTCGGGCGGCGCACCGAGGAGATCGCCGCGCTCAAGACCTTCGGGCTGAAGGGACGGCAGGTGGCGGCGCTGTTCCTGGCGGAAGCCTTTCTGCTGGGCGTGCTGGGCAGCATCATCGGCTGCGTGCTGGGCGTCATCCTGAGCATCGGCGTCAACCAGTACGGCGCCGCTTTCTTGCAGCAGGAGCTTCCCTGGCGCATCTACCCGGAGGCGCTGCTCTACGGCGTCGGCTTGGGCATCGTCGTGACGCTGGTCTTCGGCATCCTGCCGATCCTGACGGCGAACCGCATCCGCCCGGCGATCATTTTGCGCCCCAACGAGACGCATCTGCCCGGCGTGGGCGTGCTCCATTCGCTGATCGCGCTGCTGTTGGTCGTCGTGGTGATCGGCGGGATCGCCGGGCGCATTATGGGCGACATCCAGTTGGGCAGCCGCTTCACCCTCAACGGGATCGTGGCTGGTATCATCGGCGTGGCGCTGACGCTGATCATTCTGGGGATACTGATCGGCATCCTGTGGGTGGTCGTCTGGCTGGTCAGTCATCTGCCCTCGTTCGGCAGTGTCGATCTGCGGCTGGCGCTGCGCAACCTGACGGCGCGGCGCATCCGCACGGCGACGACGCTGCTGGCGCTGAGCGCCGGCATGTTCGCGCTGAGCAGCATCACCTTCGTCGGCGTGGGCACGCGCGAGATTTTGCAGTTCCAGCTTTCGGAGAACCTCGGCGGCAACGTGCTGGTCTTCCCGGCGCTGGGGCTGGTCTCACCGACGCTTGGACAGACCTTGCTGAGCGCCCAGCTTCAGGGCGTGCAGGGCATCGAGAACAACACGCGCATCGCGCTCTACAACACGCGCCTCGTCGCCGTCAACGGCGAGCTGCCGCTGCTCGACGAAGGGCAAGACCTGCCCATTCCGAGCGGCGTGCGCCGGGCGATGTTCGACGTGAGCCTGCTGACGCGCGACAGCACCAACCCCACCGCTATGCCAGCGCAGGTCGTCAGGGGGCGCGACCTTATGCCCGACGACCGGGGCAAGCTGGTGATGGTGGTCGCCGACGACTGGGCACAGTCGGAAGGCGTCGATGTCGGCTCGACCCTGACTTTGCAGACGGCAAGCGGTCGGCAGATTTACGATGTCGTCGGCATCCTTCAGAGCACGGGGACGGTCAGCTTCGGCAAGCTGTTCGTCCCGCCGGGCGCGGTGCGCGGCAGCCCCAGCATCCAGTTCAACGTCCTGCAAGTCGACCCGGCGCATCTCAACGAGGCGCTGCTCAAGCTGTCGGAGAATCCGCTGGTCTTCGCGCTGGACATCACCTTCATCGACGGGCTGCTCAAGCGGCTGATCGACCAGTTCGCCGCCATCCCGACGGTGGTCGGGCTGCTCTCGCTGCTGGCGGCGGCGGTGGCGATGGCGAACACCGTCTCGCTGCAAACGCTGGAACGGCGGCGGCAGATCGGCGTCCTCAAAGCCGTCGGGCTGAAGGGGCGGCGCGTGCTGTGGATTATGCTGCTGGAGAACACGCTCGTGGGGCTGTTGGGTGGGCTGCTGGGCATCGGCTTGAGCGCACTGGGGGTGGCGCTGATGACGAGTCTCGGCACGGGCGAGGCGATCCCCGTCCCGCGCGAAGCCGCGCCGGTCGCCGTCGCGCTGGTGATCGCCTCGGTGCTGATCGCCTGGGCGTCGACGTTCCTGAGCGCGCGCGTCGCCATTCGGGAGCGCGTCGCCAACGTCCTGCGCTACGAATAAGGGCTGCGCATACTGGAACCAGCAGCGCGCTGATCAGTCGGAGTCCAGCAGTACCGCCTGGAGCCGATGGAGCGATTCGATCAGCCGCTGCTGTTCTTCCTCGCTCAAGACCCCGAACCATTCCTTTTGATACTGATGCACGACGAGGCGGAACTCGTCCGCGACCCGCCGTCCTGCCTCGGTGATCTCGATCAGGATCATGCGCCGGTCGGACTGATGCGGCGTTCTGCGGGCATATTCGCGGCGTTCGAGCGAATCGATCAGCCCGGTCACGGTCGCCCGGCTGATGATCAGCCGATCCGCGATCTCGTTGGGCGGCAGCGGCGTCTCGGAGTCCGCCAGGATGCTGAGGACAAGCCCGGAGGCGGGCGTAAGGTCGAAGGGCTGGACTAAGCTGGCGATGCGCTTCACCATCAAGTCCGCCGTAAAAGCCAGGTTCATGGCGCACTCCGTCGCCTGCGGGCTGGCGTTGCGATAGCGGGTCTCAAAATCATCGGCGATTTGGATGAGAATTTGATTAGGCACCTGATTATAAGCCTCTTGACAAATGTGATTAGGATACTTATTATATGAACGTACCATAAAAATTCGGAAAGTGCAAATGCGGAGGTAGGGAGATGGAGGCAACACAGCACTATATCGTCCTGGCTCCCGGTGAAGGGAAAACCCTTCATTCTGGACCCGGTCGTGACCTGGTTTTCAAGGTGACGGGTGAGGATACCGGCGGCGCTTTCGATTACTTCATCGTCGGCGTCGCGCCGCACGGCGGACCGCCCCTGCACGTTCATCATTTACAGGAAGAGACCATTCACGTTTTGAAGGGCAGATTCAAAATTCGCATTGGCGACGAGATTTTTTACCTGAACGAAGGCGGCTTCGCCTATCTGCCGTCGAAAGTGCCGCACGCTTTCCTGAACCTGACCGGCGAACCGGCGGAGATCATCGTCGTCTACACGCCGGGCGGCGGGAACAAATTCTACGAAGAGTTCGGTCCGCTGGCGCGCAGTGGTCCGCCTGATCCGAAGGTGCTGGCTCCGGTCTTCGAGAAATACCACATGAGCCTGCTGGGTCCTCCGCTGAAAGCCGATTAGCTGAAAACTGAATAGAGAGCAGGGTAAAATCGTGGGGACGGCGCGCCAAGCCGCCCCTGTTTCGCGTTTGCTCAGGAGATCAATCCGATGCCTATCGTGCTTCCCGATCATGCGCTTCCCGACCACGCTACCGAAGCCAGCCGCCGCCGGGCTGCGCTGGCGCTCGAACTGGCGCGAAGCTGCCCGTCCGCGCTCGCCGACGAGATCGCGCTGACCGGCTCGACGGCGCGCGGCTTCGCCGACGACGATTCCGACCTCGAACTCAATCTGTGGGCGCAGGAGCTTCCGCCGCTCGACGCACGGATCGGCTGGCTGCGCGCGGCGGGTGCGCGCGACCTCCACGTCGAAGCTGCGCCGCGCCCCGACGACTCGCACTGGATCCAATTCCGGCTGGACAATCTTCCGGCGGAAGTCGGCTGTCAGACCTTCGACGCGCTGCAAGCCCAGATCGAGCACATGCTTTCGGGCGCGACCATCGAGCGCAAAGCGCTGGCGTTTGGCGACATTCTCACCAGCGCGATCCCGCTGCGGACGGCGGGGCGGCTCCCGGCGTGGCAGTCGGCGCTCAACGCTTACTCGGATGCGGTGCAGCGCGGCATTGTCCAGATGGCGGTCGCGTGCTGGGCGCGCCCGGATCATCTCCCCGTGCTGCGCAGGCTGGCGCGGCATAATGAGCGCCTCGCCCTGACCGAAAGCCTGCTCGCCGACCTCGACATGGCGCTGCGCCTGCTCTACGCCGCTCACCGCCGCTGGGAGCCGAGCCGCAAGTGGACGCTGAGCGTCGCGCGCGGGTTCGCGCCGTTCGATCTTGATGCGCGGATCGACGCTATTCTAGGCGATCCGTCGCTGGAGCGTCGGGTCGATCTGTGCGCGCAGTTCTGCATGGACGTGCTGGTGCTCGTGCCGGAGCAATACGATGTCGCGGCGGCGGTCGCTGCGCTGCGGGGGTAGATAAGGTTCAGGAAATGATTGTATCCGTATAAATTCTGATAGGTTGCGGGTTGTCGTCTGACAGCAGCTCGAAGGCAGCACGCTGGCGGCAGATGAGCGTTTCCGTCTCGTGGCTGCGCTTGTCGGTGATCGTCAGTTCGCAGGCGGCGATTTTGCTGTTGAGGCAGATTTTGCTGCCGCCCGGCGGATTGGCGTACCGAAGACCGACAAACGCTTCTGGCGACGCCGAGAGCGTGCCGTCAACGCGCACGTCGCTCGTTTCCGACCGGAACTTCCAGCTCAATCCGTCCATCGAAGCACGTGCGCGAATGGTTTGCACCATGCTGTTCAGTGTGATTTCCTGACGATGGTGGCGGAGTACGAGCGGCGTGAAAAAGGGCGTCCACAGCGCGCCAAGCTTGAGCCGCGCCGTCGCCACTTCGAGGAACGTGTCCGGGGCATTGTCGAACCCCGCGACCTGCCCCCAGGCATACAAGTCGGTGTGCTTCGATCCCCAATTGTGGTTCTGGCTGCCGACCCAATTGGCGACCTCAATCGTGCTGCCATCGACGGTCAGCCTGCCGCTAAAGTTCGCCAACGGCAGCGGCACGAGGCTTTTGGCTTGCGGAAATCTTGTCTTGTAGAGCGACAGCGGCAGCAGAAAGAGCGGGGCGGATGTTCCGCTGAAGGATAATTCCCACGATATGGTGTGGTCGGCAAGCGCAGCCGATCCCTGTGCGCCGCTTGAGTGCAAGTGCGAACTGCCGATGCTTGCTGCAAGCTGAGTGCGCTCGAAGGTGCAGTCCGCGAAGGGGAATTCCTGACGCACGGCGACGTGGCTTCCGCTCACGCCGTCGAAGTAGATCGCCCATAATTCTCCAATTGCGTTTTCGGGGTGCCCCTGTGGGCTGAAAATGGTGTAGCGAATCCAGAAGGCGAGCGGGTCGGTAGGATGATTGGCGCGCAGGAAGAAACTCTCGTAATGCCCTGCGGTCTGCCCTGGAAGATAACGCACGCCATTGACATCGTACTCACTTGATTGAGACATGTGTGGAATTCCTGTTATGTCCACAAGCTTACAACAGCCGCCGCTCCAGCGCGCGCCACATCAGCCGGATGACCGCCTCGCGCAGCACGAGCAGCAGCCCCAGCGTTACGCCGCCCGCGATCAGCTCGACGATCCAGCGCTCGCGCAGCGCTTCCGGCAGCATGGCAGGCAGCAGGTCGATCAGCAGAATCGCCGCGCTTGTCACGGGCAGGTAGACGACGATGATCTGGGCGAAGGCGAAGAGCGCTACGGCGGCGAAGGGCGCGCCCTGCTCGCTGAAGGTCTGCGCCAGCATCCCGCTCAGGCAGCCGACGATCAGCGTCTGAATCGCGTCGAGGTTGAGCGCGATCATCACGATCACGACCGTGAACGGCGAAAAAGTTGTTCCCCGAAACGAGAAGAAAATCAGCAGAACCAGCGGCGTCAGCGCCAGCGTGCGCATCTGCGCCAGCCGCTCGACGGCGTTGAGGCGGTGCGCGCTGGCGGCGGCGATCTGCCAGTTGGCGTTGCCCAATCCTATGGGCGTGAGCGCGAGCAGGTCGTAAGTATGCTGCTCGCGCTCACGGTTGATGGTACTCATGAGGTTGTAAGCCAGCAGCGCGCCCAGCGCATTGGCGATCAGCCAGACCATCACCGGCGCGATGACGATCATGACGGCGGTGACGACGAAGCTGAACGCCGGGTAGAGCGGCGCAAGCGTTCGCAGCAGGCGCTTACCGGGCAGATCGACGCGCTGCGCCTGCACGCGCTCGAACAGCGGGTTGCCTTCATCGGGGTAGCGGAGCGCCCGCCATAAGCGCCACGTCAGCAAGCGTCAAGCTCTACGATAGGGGACGAGACTCCCAAATCTAACCTGAAGGCGCGCTCACGACAACAAGTAAGGGCGACACACGTGTCGCCCTCACGGAAAGTTATTGCCAACCGGGTTTAGCCCCGGCTCTGCGCGTCCATGACGGCGACGGCGGTCATCGCCACGATGTCCTCTACGTCGTCGCCCGCCTGCAGGACGTGGACGGGCGCGCCGATGCCGAGCAGGATCGGTCCGATTGCTTCCGCGCTGCCCAGCCGCGAGAGCAGCTTGTAGGCAACGTTCGCCGAGCCGAGGTCGGGGAAGACCAGCACGTTGGCGTCCCTGACCTGGCTGAAGGGATAGCGCGACTCGATCAAGTCGACCACGACCGCCGTATCCGCCTGCATTTCGCCGTCGATCACGATGTCCGGGCGGCGCGTGCGCACCAGACTGACCGCTTCACGCACTTTTTCGGAGAGCGGATGCGGCGTGCTGCCGAAGTTGGAGAACGAGAGCATGGCGACCTTCGGCTCGATGTCGAGCGTCTTGGCGAAATCCGACGCCAGAATGGCGATCTCGGAGAGCGTCGCCGCGTCCGGGTCGATGTTGACGGTCGCGTCGGTGAACAGGTAGAGCCGCCCCTTGACGATCATCAGGTAGACGCCGCTGGCGCGGGCGACGCCGGGGCGCGTGTGGAAGACTTGCAGCGCCGGGCGCACCACGTCGGGATACTCGTAGGTCAAGCCGCTGATGAAGGCATCGGCTTTTCCTTGCGCCAGGATCATCGAGCCGAGCCAGTTACGGTCGCGCAGCAGCGCGTGAGCTTTGGCTTCGCTCACGCCTTTGCGCTGGCGCATCGCATGAAGCGCCGGGACGTAGCGGTCGCGCTGCTCGTCATCATAGGGATCGATGATCTGCGGGTCGAAGTGCAGCCCCAGCTCGTCGATGATCTTGTGAATTTGCGCGCTGTTGCCGATCAGGATCGGCTCGGCGAGACCTTCTTCCTTGACCTGCACGGCGGCGCGGATGATCTTGGACTCTTCGCCCTCGGCGTAGATCACGCGCTTCTTCGCGCCCGCTATGGCTTTGCTGATGATGCGGCTGCGCGTCTGCTGACCGATGCCCTGACGGCTGATCAGCTCTTCGCGGTAGGCTGCCAGATCAATCGAGCGGCGGGCGACGCCGCTTTCCATCGCCGCTTTGGCGATTGCCGGGGCGACCCACAGCAGCACGCGCGGGTCGAGCGGCTTGGGGATCAGATATTCGCGCCCGAAGCGCAGCGACGACAGCCCGTAAGCCGTCAGCACGCTGTCCGGCACGTCTTCCATCGTCAGTTGGGCGAGCGCCTGCGCGGCTGCCTGCTTCATCGCCTCGTTGATGCTGGTGGCGTACACGTCGAGCGCGCCCCGGAAGATGAACGGGAAGCCGAGCACGTTGTTGACCATATTCGGGTAATCGGCGCGCCCGGTCGCCATGATCACGTCCTTGCGGACGGAGAACGCCTCCTCCCAGGTGATTTCCGGGTCGGGGTTCGCCAGCGCGAAGATGATCGGGTCTTCCGCCATCGTCGCCACCATCTCCGGCTTGAGCACACCCTTTGCCGACAAGCCGAGGAACAGGTCGGTGCCGCGCGTGGCGTCGGCGAGCGTGCGCGCGTCGGTATCGACGGCGTACTTCAGCTTATACTCGTTCATGTTGTCTTCGCGCCCGGTGTAGATCACGCCGGTGCTGTCCACCAGGATGATATTTTCTTTGCGCACGCCGAGCGAGACGTAAAAATCAGAGCAGGCGATGGCGCTCGCGCCCGCTCCGGAGACGACGACGTGCATGTCTTCGAGCTTCTTGCCCGTGACCTTGACGGCGTTGAGCAGCGCCGCGCCGGAGATGATCGCCGTGCCGTGCTGGTCGTCGTGAAAGACCGGGATGTCCAGTTCCGCCTTGAGGATGCGCTCGACATCGAAGCACTCCGGCGCTTTGATGTCTTCCAGATTGATGCCGCCGAAGGTCGGCGCGAGCGCGCGAATGACCGTGACCATCTCGTCAACCGTCTTGGCGTTGATCTCGATGTCGAACACGTCGATATCGGCAAATTTCTTGAACAGCACGCCCTTGCCTTCCATGACCGGCTTGGCGGCGAGCGGTCCTTTATTGCCCAGACCAAGGATCGCCGTGCCGTTCGAGATCACGGCGACGAGGTTGGACTTGGCGGTGAGTTCGTAGGCAGCGAGCGGGCGGCGGGCGACTTCGAGAACAGCCTCGGCGACGCCGGGCGAGTAGGCGAGGGACAGGTCGCGCTGGGTTTGCAGCGGCTTGGTCGGCGTGACTTCGATTTTGCCGGGACGACCCCGGCGGTGATATTCAAAAACGTCCTGTGCGGTAATTGCCATGATGGTTTACCCCTTCCGAGCGATTGATGCGTGGCACATTGTAATCGCTGTGTAGTTGCGGCGCTACGCGCTATGGGTGAGAATTGGAAGGGTTTAGACGGGAAGTTTATCACGACTTCCCTTAATGAAGGACATTATTTATGAACAAGTAATAAACATTGATCGAGGCGTGTACCCCTTGAATGAAGATTACAGATTTGTTAGAGCCTTGAGGTTTTATGAAACTCGTGTGAAATATTCTCGAAATTGCTAGATTTCGTAAATAACTTAATTTATCATTGAGGATGAGTTTAGAGACATAGCGATTTAGTCCTGTCGGGGGTTTGAAATGAGTACATTTTATTTTACACGACACGACCACGAGATTCTTGGCTCGCTGCCTACCCACGACGTGCAGGAAGTCTACGACAAATTTTACGAGCTGCATCGCACGCTCTACCACCGTATGCGCGACCATAACTACGACCTGCACCCCCACTGGAATAAAGCTACCCAGATCAGCGCCCGCTCGGCAGCCTGTTCGGGCGAGATCAAGGGCTTGTCGCTTCCCTATCTGCGTTCCAGAGATCAGAGCGTTCTGGTCGAGCGCCTGATGGGGCGCGATGGCTCTGACCTGCCGACCGACCCGTATCGCCATCCGGTCATCGAACTCCGCATCACGCCGGAGCACTTCGCCGTCGAGCTGATCATGTCGCCGATGTCATGGTGGGATCAGCGCAATCTGATCGGCAAGCTGAGCGTCGCCCGCCACCGCGAGACCCTGCGCGGCATCATCCAGCACATCGACGACGATTATCGCTTCGGCTTCTGGGATGGCGTTCACCTGAGCGACATGCACCTGACCAGCCGCCAACTGCTGCGCGGCAACATCCTCGACGAGTGGATGAGCACCTTCGCCGACGGTCAGGATTGGCTGCGAATCGGCGCGTGGTACGAGCCGGAAGACCCGGCGCTCAACGACGACCGCATCCTGAACGAAGTCGTCGGGCGCGTGGTCGCGCTTCAGAAGCTCTATTCCTTCATGCTGTGGACGAGCAACAATAACTTCCAGAGCTTCTATCGGAAAGTCGTCAGCTTCGGCGGAAAAGACGCCCGGATGTAGGCGGTCTGCGGCGCGCCTGTGCGCGTAGCAGCGCCGAACAGATAAGTTGGTGGCATTATCAATGGATGTCGTAATTACAACGGGGCTTTGTCCCCGTTTTTTGACTCAGGGGCGCGAACATGCGCTGCCAGATGGACGCAGGACGATGCGCCTGCGCTGGCGGAGATTCTTTGCTAAAATTTACGGCGGAGCCGCTGACCTGTTACGAGTGCGCATGACGGATGTAGCGAAAATTCCTCTTTCCAATATCGCGCAGCGAATCCTGACGGCGGTGATCGTCATGCCGCTGGTTATTCTGGCTGTGCTGCTGGGCGGGCTGCCGTTCACCGTGATGGTGACGGTGTTCGCGGTGATCGGCGTCACCGAGTTTTACATTCTCGCCCATAACCGCCCATCGCAAGGCAGCGCGCTGGTCGGCATCCCGACGTTGATCGGGGTGGTCTTCGGGTTCTATTTCGGCGAACCGCTGGTGTGGATCACCGCGCTGGCGCTCGGCGCGCTGACGACCTTCCTGCTGGAGACGCTTCGTCACAGCGGCGACATTCGGCGCAGCATCTTTCAGGTCGGCATGACGTTGGCGGGCGTGGCTTATCTCGGTTTTCCCAGCGGATTTCTCGTCTCCTTCCGCGTCCTACCGGATGGCGCGCTCTGGATTCTGGTGATCCTGTGCGTGACGTGGGGCACGGACACCTTCGCATACGTCGGCGGCAGGCTGTGGGGGAAAACCAAGCTCGCGCCCCGGCTTTCGCCCAAAAAGACGCTGGAAGGAGCGGTCGTCGGCGTGTTCGGCGGGTTCGTCCCGTCGCTGATCCTGCTGGCGCTCACCGATCACCTGATGCCCGCTGCCTGGGTGCTCATCATTTTCGGTCCGTTCGTGGCGATTCTGGGCGATCTGGGGGAATCGGCGCTGAAACGCTTCTTCCACGTCAAGGACTCGCACATCGCCGGGCTGAACATTCTGCCCGGTCACGGCGGTATCCTCGACAGGACGGATGCGCTCCTGCTGGTGGCGACCTTCGCCTACCTGGTCTTTATACTTTTAGGATTCCGCTAACGAATCAAACCAAAAGACAGCCACATCGCCGACAAAATACTATATTACAATAAAGGCGACTGTGTAACACAGCGAGGTGTGCAATGACATCGTTTGAATTTCGTGAGAGTGACTCGCAGGCTCCCAACCGCGAGGAACTCCTTCAACTGGCGATCAATGCCGCGCGAGCGGGCAATCACAAACCCGCGCGCCTGATGTTCGAGCAGGTGCTGAAGCAGGACAAGAACAACGAGCGCGCGATGATGTGGCTGGCGAAGATCGCCGAGTCGAAGGCGGAGCGCCGCGAATGGCTGACGCGCGTGTTGAGCGTGAACCCCAACAACGAGACCGCCCGCAATGCCCTGAAACGGATGGCTTACAAACGCAGCGCCAGAGATAACCGGGTCCTGCTGACCTTCGGCGTGCTGGCGGGCGTGTTGATGGTGCTGGCACTGGTGATCGTGCTGGCGCTGGCTTCAAGACCCGTCTAGCGCTCTGGCAAACTGGAGAACTCCCGTGTCTGAACAATCGAACGTGCCAGCGAGACTACGAGAAGGCATCGACGCAGCGAAGCGTGGCGATAAGCTCACGGCACGTCGTCTGCTTCAGCAGGTTCTCAGCATCGACGGCGACAACGAACTCGCGCTGATGTGGATGGCGTCGGTGGTGGATACGCTCAACGAGCGGCGCTTCTATCTGGAGCGCGCCCTGAGCATCAACCCGAACAACGCCCGCGCCCGCGAAGCCCTGCGCCGGCTGGGAGTTGAGCAGCCGCAGCCCCGGCGCGCGCCCGCACCCGCGCCCGGCGACTACGTTCGCAACGTGCCGACGCGCGGTAACAACATCTATCTGATCGCGGCTGCGGTCGTCGCTTTCGTGGTGGTCGCCGTCGTCGTGACTGCCGTCGTCTCATCGCTGCAATCCCAGAGCGCTACGCCCCCCGCGCCGCAGAGCGTGCAAAGCACGTTCGCCGCGCTGCTCAATCCGACCAGCACCGCGACGCAGGAGACCCGTCTACCGACCGCGACCGTGCTCCCCGGCTTCGTGGTCACGCTTGACCCGAACCAGATCACGCCGCTGCCGCCCACCTTCACGCCGACGCCGACCACGCTGCCGACCGACACCCCTGTGCCGACCGTGACGCCGTTCCCGCTGGGCAATTTCAAGATCATCTACAGCGACATTGAGCCGGGCGCGTCGCAGCCGAGCCTGTACAGCGGCAATGCCGACGGCACGGGCGAGATCAAGCTGGAATCCGGTGTGGAGGGCGGGGGCTACATGGACGTAGCTGTTGATCCGACCGGACAGCGAATCGCCTTCGTGCGCCCGGTCACAGTCGGCGATACGACCGCGCCGCAGCTTTTCGTCGCCCCGGTCAGCTCGCCGCAGGACGCCCAGCAGATCACGACGCTGGTGGCGTCGGTGCTGGCGCATCCGAGCTGGTCGCCGGACGGCACGACGATTGCCTTCAGCGATAATACCGACGGCGACGAGGAAATCTGGACGATCAACGCCGATGGCGGCGGGCTGCTGCAAGTCACCAACAACGACGCCCGCGACTTCGACCCGGCGTTCTCGCCGGACGGCTCCAAGATCGTTTATGCGTCCGACGTGGACAGCCCCGGCTTCACCGAGATTTACGTCATGGATGCAAACGGTGCGGACAGCACCGCGCTGACCGACGTGCCCAACAGCTACTCGCCCGCGTGGTCGCCCGACGGGACGCGCATTGCCTATGTGAACGATCAGCAGGGCGACGGCGACATCTACGTGATGGACGCCGACGGGCAGCGCCCCTACCTGCTGACGCAGGACGACAACGGCGCAGAAGACCGCGATCCGGCGTGGTCGCCGGATGGACGCTGGATTCTCTTCGCGTCGAACCGCGACGACGACAGCTTCCGCTGGTATGCGATTGACCTTCAGGGCGATCTCCAGCCCGTCACCGTGACCGGACGCAACCCAGAATCTTTAAGTTTCCTTACCCGTTGAGGTTGGTGTATTGAGCACATCAAACGATATTGCAGAACTGCTGAGCAAAGGTATCGAAGCTGCCCGCGCTGAACACAACAGCGAAGCGCGCGGCTATTTTGAGCGGGTTGTCGAACTCGACGAGAAGAACGAGAAGGGCTGGTTCTGGCTGGCGTCGGTGGTCGAATCCGACGAAGAGCGGCGCATCTGCCTGAGCAACGTCCTGCACATCAACCCCAACAACGAGCGCGCCAAACGCGCGCTGGACGCGCTGCAAGCCAAAGCGAAGGAGCAGAAGGGCACTGTCGCGGGCGAGCCGGAAGTGGTGGCAGGCGTCAGCCGACGACAGATGACTCTGATCCTCGGCTGCGGCGCGCTTGCCGTGATCATCATCCTGGCTATCGCGCTGACGGTGATCGTGGGGAACAACAACCGCGAAGCCGCCCAGCGCGCGACAGCCGAAGCCGTCGCGCTGGTGGCGACCAACGGCGCGGAGACGCTGATTGCCGCTGCCGCTCAGGCATCGGAGACATCCGTTGCCGCGACTGCCACGCAGCAGGCGCAGATCACGCCGACCGTGCCGACGCGCGTCGTGCCGACCCTGCCGCCGACCTGGACGCCGACGCCGGTAGCGACCTGCCACCGACTCAGGCAGCGCTGCCGCTGCCGACCGACTTGTCGGGGCGGCTGGCGGTCTGGGGCGGTCAGGACGTGCTCAGCGTCGGCTACCTGCCGCTGGGCTACTTCGATTTCGACAATCGGCAACCAGTACACGCAAATCGGCAATTCCTACGGCAAGAATATTTCCTTCTCCGCCGACGGGCAGCGCGTCGCCTACACCGTCTACGATCAACTGCTGTTCGGCTCGTCGCTGGAAGCGATCAACCTGAACGGCACGCAGATTGAATCGCTGCCGGAACGCTGGCGCGGTCAGAACGTGTTCGAGCCGCAGATGCCGCACTACGGCGGACCGTTCAAGCAGTACGTCGTGTTCGTCGCGCGCACCGACAAGCGCCAGAGTACGCAGGTTTTCATGCTCGACCTCAACCCGCCGCAGGGCTTGAATCCGCTGGCGCAGTTGACGGACGACGAGACCACTTACACCGACCCGGTGCTCTCGCCGGATGGCAAGAAAGTGATCGCCGTCAAGTCCGTCACGAACATCGCCAACCCGACGGTCGATCTGGTCAACATCGACGTGGCGACGCACGCGCAGGTTCCTGTGACCAACGACGGCGAGTCGTTCACCGAATCGTCGCCGACCTACACCGCAGATGGTACTCAGGTGGTTTTCGCGGCTGTGCCATCGAACGAGCCGGACAACAGCGACATCTACATCAGGAATGCCGATGGCAGCGGCTCGACTCTGCCATTTTATCGGGGACCAGCCAACGACGTGAACCCGGTGCTGAGTCCAGACGGGCACTATCTCGCCTTTGCGAGCAACCCGAGCGGGGCGTATGATATATACGTCTACGATCAATCGGCGGCAACATTGTCGCAGCTCACAAACAGTCCTTTTGATGATTTCCCTGGCGATTGGTGGCAACCGTAAGTAGTGTGTGCTTTCGATTCGCTGGAGGAGGTTCGCGCGGCTGATGGATAGAGAACGAAGCCGGCAAAACGCTTCTCTGGAAGGTTTACTGGAAGCGGGCAAACAAGCTTATACCGATGGTGACCGCGAAGCCGCGCACGAATTATGGCGCTCGGCGGCGGTCGCCAACCCTTATGACGAGCGCGTGTGGGTTGCGCTGCTGGATGTGCTGACTCAGGATGAAGACCGCGAGGTCTGCCTCGAGAACATCATAGCGATCAACCCGCTCAACCCCGACGCGCGCCGCCAGCTTCGGACGATCCGGCGCGAGCGCCGCATCCGCGACGAAGCGGCTCAGCAGCAGGCGGAGGGGACAGGGTCGCGCAAGCGGCGGCAGCGCAAAGCGTCGATCACGCCGCTGCCCCGACAGCACGATCCCGCCATCGTCCCGTTGTCCAACGCGTCGCCGTCCAAAGCGGAGGCGCGCCCCCGCAAGCGGCGCAGCTCGTTCGTGCGCGCGATCCTGACCGGGGTGGGCATCGGCTTGCTGGCGGTCGTGCTCGGTGTGGCGGTGAGCGTCATCGTCTACGGCGGTATTCTGTCTACGGCAGCGCTTTGATCTTCTCGATCAGCGCTGAGGTGCTGTGACCCGCCAGGTAGTCGATCAGCACGATGCGCCCGCCGTAAGCCTGCACGGTGTCGCGCTCCGGCAGCGTCTTGCTGCGGTAATCGCCACCCTTCACGTAAATATCCGGCTGTAAGACACTCAGGATGCCATCGGCGGTATCTTCCTCGAAGATGATCGCTGCCGAGACGGGGACGAGCGCCGCCAGCAGGCGCGCCCGCTCGACCGCCGGGACGAGTGGTCTGCCCGCGCCTTTGAGCCGCGTCGTGCTGGCATCGCCGTTGACGCCGACGTAGAGCGCGTCGCCGAGCGCCCGCGCCTTCTCCAGATAGTCCAGATGCCCGACGTGGAGCAGGTCGAAATGCCCGTTGGTGAAGACGAGCCGCTTGCCCTGCGCGTGCAGGGCGATGCGCCGCGCCCGCGCGTCTTCGAGGGTGATGTGTTCGCCCAAGAGCAAAATCCTTCAGTGTTGAACCGCCAGGACGCCAAGAAGATCGAAACATCCCGCGTCTCGGTATTGTAGCGTATTATCCCTGCTGCCGGTTCGCTGTCATCTTCAGCCAACAGCCGCTCGATTTCCGCATTTTCGAGATCGTCCACGTACTGCGTAATCGTTGTTTGCAGGTAGGCGGGCAGGTCAGGGTGCAGCTTTCGGAAGAAGGCGACGAAGTCGGGGTTGGTGTTGTAACCTTCACCCAAGCCGCGCAGGATTTCGGGTGTCGGCTCGTAGAAGTAGCGCAGATGGTTGTGCCAGCGGCGCAGGATGGCGTGTACTTCGTCGCTCTGGGGTGATTTCCCGGCTTTCATCGCCTTCACCAGGTCGGTGTAGATTTTGCCGCCCTCCTGCCGGATGGCTTCACGCTGCGCCTCGCCGTAACTATTCCAGCGTCGAACGGATTCATTGACAGTGTCCGGTCCCCATTGCAGGCGCGCCTCGCGTTCGTACTGCTTCTGCTTCTTCTTGCTGAAGCCTTTGAAAAGCTGCTTCTTGCTCACGTCCATTTCTCCTGCCAGGTGCATGATCGTGCCGTCGACGGTTTGAATGAGGCTGTGGAGCCGCTCGATTTTCTCCTGAAGTACGCCACGATGCGCTTGCAGCGCCGCCAGCAGGTCGAAATCCGGGCTGTCGAGGATTTCCCTGATCTGGAGCAGCTCCAGCCCTATTTCGCGGTAGAACAGGATTTGCTGAAGCCGCAGCACCGCGTCCTCGTCGTAATGACGGTAGCCGTTTTCGCCGACCGACGACGGCTTGAGCAGCCCGATCTCGTCGTAATAATGCAGCGTGCGCACGCTGACTCCCGCCAGATCGGACAGTTGTTTGACGGTGTACACGTGATCCACTCCTCTAATCCCCTACAGCATAAACTATCACGGAACGTGAGGGTCAAGGGGTAATTTTCGAGCGTGTGGGGCGACAGCGGTCTGCGCGTTCGAGGCGTTCAGGATATGCTTAAGGCATGGCGAGATCGTATCCCCTCCCTCAACCCTCGCGGCGGCTGACGCTGCGCAAGCTGATCGGCTGGATCGTCGTCGGCGCGGCGCTGATCGTCCTGCTGGTCACGCAGGCGCAGGGGCTGATCCTGTACGCGCAGCACGCTCAGCTTGCGCTCGACGACCCCTATACGCTCAACTACGGCGAGGGTCCGCTGCTCGATCAGGCGGTGCGGCTGGCGCGCGGCGAGAACATCTACCGCGCCGACCTCTCGACGCCACCCTACACCATCACCAACTACCCGCCGCTCTACGTGCTGGCGCAGGTGCCGTTCGTCCAGCACTTCGGCGCGGCGCTGTGGTACGGGCGGCTGATCTCGCTGGTCAGCGCGCTGGCGGCGGCGCTCTTTCTGGGGCTGACGGTGCAGACGATCACGGGCGACTGGCTGGCGGGACTCGCCGCCGGGCTGACGCTCCCGGCGATCCCGTACATCTTCTACTGGTCGGCGCTGGCGCGCATCGACTGTCTGGCGCTGGCGCTGAGCCTGGCGGGGCTGTGGGTGATCGCGCGCTGGTATCGGCGGCGCTGGGGCTTGATCCTCGCCGTGCTGCTGATGACCGCCGCCGCTTACACGCGCCAGACCTACCTGCTCGCCGCGCCGCTGGCGGCGGTCGGCTGGATGTGGGGCAAGCGCGAGCGCTTCGGCGCGGCGGCGTTCGCGGTACTCTACGGCTGCGTCGTGCTCGGCGTCTTCGCGCTGCTGCTGGTCGCCACGCGCGGCGGCATCTTCTTCCACATCATCACCGCCAACGTCAATGCCCTCGATGCCAATCTGATCCAGCATTATCTGGACGAGGTGGGGCAGAACCTGCCGATCTTTCTGGCGGGCGGCGCGCTCTATTTCATCATCGGCATCGCCTGGGGGCATCCGGTGGCGTGGTGGATGATCGCGCCCTACAGCCTGGGCGCGGTGCTGGTCGCGCTGACAATCAGCAAGGTTGGCTCGGACGTGAACTACCTGTTCGAGCTATCGGCGGCGTTCTGCCTCGCTGCCGGGGGCTTGGTCGCGCTGGTGCGGCGCTGGTTCCCGCTGCGGGCGGGCGCGCTGCTGATCCTCGCGCTGGCGGTCAATATGGCGACGGGTCTCACGACTGCTCAGTACGAGCCGCTGCTGCGCGCAACCGCCGACGACCAGACCAAGCTGGATCGGCTGGTCGAGCTGGTTCGCACGACCGATGCGCCGATCCTCGCCGACGAGCACATGGGCTTGCTCGTCCTCAACGGCAAGCCGATCCTGTTCCAGCCTTTCGAGATGAGCCAGCTTGCCGAAGCCGGGCTGTGGAACCAGCAGCCGTTCCTCGACGCGCTGGCGCGCGGCGATTACCCCGTCGTGCTGGTCTACCAGCCCGATTTCAACCCGGCGCTGCGCTTCGAGCGCTGGACGCCGGAGATGTGGCGCATCCTCAACGACGATTTCCGCCCCGATTTTCAGAGCGCGGCGACGACCGTCTACCGCTACGCCGGTCCCTGATCCGACCTGTCCAAGAATCCATTTGAAATAACGCTACTGTTCCCGTGAATTCGTGTGCTGCAGGGGCACGACATGTCGTGCCCCTACACTTGCTTCGACCTGTCCGGATGGACAGGTGTTGACCTAGCCACTAAGACATATAAAGGACTGGAATATTGTCTATTGACCCCTTCTGAACTATGTGGTTTAATGTCATCTGGATAGGATGAGCAAGTGAGGTGAATGATGTACACGAGTGACTACACCGTGCATCTTCTGTACATGGACAGGCTGCGCGACGCCGAGAAGGCGCGTGCTCAGCGCGACCTGATCCGCGACATCAACGAGCAGGCGCCCGTCGTCGTGGAAGCAGGATAGGACTGGTCTACCGGATGAAACAGTGGCTCCGTTCGCGGAACCCGCAGCAGGGAGGCAGCGATGTTCGCCGTGCCACCGCTGTGTAGCGCGAATGCCGCAGCAGCCCACTGAAGACGCCGGAAGCGACCCAATGCCTCCGGCGTTCTTTTTTTGCGCCGCCAGCGCCTTCACAGTTGGTGCGGCTATCGACATATAGAACTGGTGTTCGATAACACACTCCATTGGCGCACCCGGCGATGACCCGGCGCCGTGACCGGGTACCTTCCTGACCACCGGAGCAGCTGGGAAACTATCCGAGTGCGGTTTGAACGCTCATCAACTCCGTGATTGAATGACACTGGCGGAGAGAGAAACGAGGTAACGAGATGTACATGTCCGACTACACCGTGCAGCTTCTGCACAAGGACAGGCTGCGCGACGCCGAGAAGGTGCGCGAGCACCGCGATCTGATCCGCGACATCAACGAGCAGGCTCCCGTCGTCGAAGAGGCGGGACTGATCTACCAGGTGAAACAGTGGCTCCGTTCGCGGAAGCCGCTTCAGCCAACGACCGATCCGCGCCGTGCGACGGCTGTCTGACCGACGCCGCGCGAACACAACGAACGAATGATCCCGACGGGGACGAAACGAGGGAATGATCATGTACATGCTGGACATTGACGCGGAGAAGCTCGCCTACGAAGAGCGTCTGCGCAGGGCTGAGCGCTCACGCCGTTTACTCGTCCTGGTCCCTGACAAGGCGGGACAGCCGGACGAGAAAACCAGCGGGCTGATGGACTCGATCAAGCAGTGGTTCCGCGCGCGCAGGCAGCAGCAGAAAGCCGCCGATGCGCGCCGCGCCACCGCTATCTGACCGAAGACAACTCGAAGTGATGAGAACGCCGGAGGCGCGGCTCGCCTCCGGCGTTTCTATTTAAATTCCCCCTGCGCAGCGAAAGCGCTTTGTGCCCACGTGATCTTCGGACGTTCTGAAGGTTCCATTCGTCTATGGTCAAAATCGCGCTTTTCTGATATACACAAGATATACGAAAGAATCCTTAATTTTTCAAAAACTCTATACGGCGTTTTCATAGACTTATTATCTACAGTAGTGAAAACGGGCGTAGTCTATCATTGGCGGCTCATCTCACATCGTTAGAATAGAGGGATGTGAAAATGAGCACAATTAGCATCTGAAACGAAGGCGAATGTCTGGCAACGGTTCATACGAGCGCAACATCGTCCAAATACGGGGTCTCAGCAAGCGCTACGCAGAAGGAGAGCGCACGCGCGCGGTTCTGGACGGAGTTGAGCTGGACATTCAGGAAGGCGAATTCTTCGTCCTGCTGGGCAGGAGCGGCAGCGGCAAGAGCACCCTGCTCAACCTGATGAGCGGCATCGACCGCGTCGATCAGGGATCGGTGGTCATCGACGGTACGGACATCGCCCACCTGGACGAGCGCCGCCTGACGTTGTTCCGCCGCGAGCGCATCGGCATCATCTTCCAATTTTTTAACCTCATTCCTACCCTGACCGTCCTGGAAAACGTCACGCTGCCGCTGGAACTGAGCGGTCGCGTGGATGGCGAACAGCACGCGCGTTCGCTGCTCGACGCGGTTGGCTTAGCGAGCCGAGCCGACGATTTCCCTGATAAATTGAGCGGCGGCGAGCAGCAGCGCGTGGCGATTGCGCGGGCGCTCGTCCACGCGCCGTCGCTTATACTCGCGGATGAGCCAACCGGCAACCTGGACGAAGAGACAGGTAAACAGGTCTTGACGCTTCTGCTAGAATTAACACGGGACGCGGGACGCACGCTGGTTATGGCGACGCACAATCCCGAAATTGTTCCGCTGGCGGACACAGTCTGCCGGATACACGATCATAAACTCATTATCACCAAACGAGAGTCGGTGAAGGAGCTTATAGGATGACCGACCCTGATCCCAATGCCGTGAAGCAAATCCTCTCGGAACTGCGCGATGTCAGCAAGGAAAAGCGCCGCACCGCCGTGATGAAGCTGGGCATGATAGGGGGTGACGAAGCCGTCCGCACGTTGATGACCATCGTTACCAACAACCATGAGGACTTGATCGCACGAGGTCGTGCTGCGCTGATGCTGGGGAAACTCGGCGACCAGCGCGCCGTTGATCCGCTGATCCGGGCGCTGGATGCCCCCGGTTTTCAAACGCCGCTGTACGCTGCGCAGTCGCTGGGCAAGCTGGGCGACCGGCGCGCCATCGAGCCGCTGCTGCGGGCGATGGAATCGCACAACGACAAGATGCGCGAAGCTGCGCAGGAAGCCTTGAGTAAGCTGGGTTACAAAGCGGAAGGCGAGAAGATCACCGAGCCGGAAGTGTAAAGCTGCGTCGCGCCGTCGTACTACAGGAGTTTCGATGCCCAAAGTGCTGGATAAAGTGCGCGATGGGTATGATGTGTATATCTACACCCGTGACGAACATCCACCTGCACACTGCCACGTGTGGTTAGGCGATCAAGAAGCTGTTGTCGAGCTTGATCCCGTGCGTATTCGAGCAAGCTCCGGGCTGCACAGTCGTGATCTCAAGAAAGTCCTGACGCTTAATCGAGGAACATCAGGAACAACTTTTAGTGGTATGGGACTCGATTTTCCATCGTCGTTAAAATTGAACACGGTCAGAGGGAAACTGAATGGAAAAATCGACATTCGAAATCGTCCGACCCGTCGCTGTGGCTTTCCGAGATGATATGATCTGGATTACGCTGGCGGACGCGCGCGTGATCGGCGCGCCGCTGGCGCGCTATCCCTGGCTGGAATCTGCGACCGAGGCGGAACGGAACGATTATCGTATCGGCGCGTTCAGCATTTTTTGGGAAACGCTCGAAGACGGCATCGACATCGAAGGACTGCTGTCAAGTTCTCCGCTGACACCGCGCGATCTCGATAGTGTATTGTCGAACCAATAGCACCCTGGCGTAAGCCTTAGGACAATTTCGTGATGCCCATCATGCTGCGCCTTGCCGGACGCTATATCGAACGCCGCCTGCTGCAAAGCGTCCTGTTCGTGATCGGCGTGGCGCTGGGCGTCGCCGTCGTGATCGCCATCGACCTCGCCAACGGCTCGGCGAGCCGCGCCTTCGCCCTCAGCACCGAGAGCGTCACCGGGCGCGCCACGCACCAGATCGTCGGCGGACCGAGCGGGCTGCCGACCGACCTCTACACCGAACTGCGGGTTGACCTCGGCTTGCAGGAAGCCGCCCCGGTGGTCGAAGACTACGTGCGCGCGCTCGACCTGGGCGACGTGCCGCTGCACCTGCTCGGCGTCGATCCGTTCTCCGAGCCGCCCTTCCGCTCCTACCTGACCAACGTAACGGTGCTGGGTGCGCAGAGCGCCACACGGGAGCAAACGAACGCTTTCGAAGCCCTCAACGCCTTCATCGCCGAGCCGGACACCGCCCTGATCAGCAGCGGCACGGCGGCGCGCTACGGCATTCAGCCGGGCGATTCGATCACGCTTCAGCCGCCGGGCGGGCAGGTCGAAGTCAAAATCGTCGGCTTGCTGCAAACGAACGATGCGGGCAGCGCGCAGGCGCTCGACAACCTGATCCTGACCGACATCGCCACCGCGCAGGAGCTGGTCGGCAAGCCGGAGACGATCACCCGCATTGACCTGATCCTGCCGCCGGGCTACGATCTGACGAAGATCGAGGCGCTGCTGCCGCCCGGCGCGACCCTGACTACGCCCAGCCAGCAGAACGGCGCGCTCGGTCAGATGACCGCCGCCTTCGAGCTGAATTTGCAGGCGCTCAGCCTGCTGGCGCTGGTCGTCGGCGTCTTCCTGATTTACAACACGGTCTCGTTCAGCGTCGTCCAGCGGCGGGCGGTGCTGGGCATTCTGCGCTCGCTGGGCGCGACCCGCCGCCAGATATTCGCGCTGATTTTGGGCGAGGCGCTGGCGCTGGGCGCGGTCGGGACGCTGCTCGGCTTGGGCTTGGGCATGATCGCCGGGCGCGGGACGGTCGGGCTGGTCGCGCAGACCATCAGCGACCTGTACTTCGCGGTCGACGTGCAGCGTGTGACGGTCGACCCGCTGACGCTGGTCAAGGGCGTGGGCATCGGCATCGTGGCGAGCCTGTTCGCCGCGTTGATCCCGTCGTTCGAGGCGACGCGCACGCCGCCTGCCGGATCGCTGCGGCGCTCGGCGCTGGAAGAACAGGCGCTGCGGCTGATCAAGCCCGTGACGGTGGCAGCGGTCGGCTTGAACGTCCTCGGCGTCGTGCTGCTGCTGATCCCGTCGAACAGCCTCGTCCTGAGCTTCGGCGCGCTGTTCTGCGTGGTGGTGGGCGGGGCGCTGCTGACGCCGCTGGTGCTGGTCGCCGCCATGCGCCTGCTGACGCCGCTGACGAGCCGTCTGTTCGGCGTGCTGGGGCGGATGGCGCCGCGCGCCGTCAGCCGTGCGCTGAGCCGGACGGCGGTGGCGGTCGCCGCGCTGACCGTCGCCATCAGCGTGATCGTCGGCGTGAGCGTGATGATCGACTCGTTCCGCTGGACAGTCGGCGACTGGCTCGACACGACGCTGGGCGCGGACATCTACATCTCGCCGCCCGATTTAGGCGGGACGCGCCCGACCGCCGACGTGGACCCGGCGATAGTGACGAAGGTTGCGGCGGTCGCGGGCGTCGATCACGTCGTGACCGGGCGCAACGTCAGCGCCATCGCGCCCGACTACCCCGATCTGCCGCCCGTCAACCTGAATATCGCCGACGGCGAGATCGTCAGCGGCGAGCGGCGCTTCGTCTGGAGCACGGCGGGGGCGGATTATCTGGCGACGCTGCGTCAGGGGACAATCATGGTCAGTGAGCCGTTCGCCTTCAAGCGCGGCATCACACAGGCGCACAATACGCTGACGCTGCTGACCGACCGGGGCGCGCACACCTTCACGGTGGTCGGCGTCTACTACGACTACGCCACCGATCAGGGATCGGTGTTCATGACCGACAACGTCTACCACCAGTATTTCGACGATCCGTACATTTCGACGATGGCGGTCTTCCTCAAGCCGGGCGCGGACAGCACACAGGTGCTCGACGCCATCCGCACGCAGGCGCTGACCGGCACGGAACTGCTGGCGCGCAGCAACGCCGCCCTCCGCGCCAGCGTCTTCGACGTGTTCGACCGCACCTTCGCCATCACGGCGGCGCTGCGCCTGCTGGCGGTAGTCGTCGCCTTCATCGGCATCCTCAGCGCGCTGATGTCGCTGCAACTGGAGCAGACGCGCCAGTACGGCGTGCTGCGCGCCATCGGACTGACGCCGCGCCAGTTGTGGAACTACACGCTGATCCAGACCGGGCTGATGGGGGTCACGGCGGGCGTGCTGGCGCTGCCGGTCGGCTTGGCGCTGGCGCTGATCCTGATCTACGTCATCAACGTGCGCTCGTTTGGCTGGACGATGCAGCTCACCCTGCTGCCCGGCGAGCTGGTGCTGGCGTTCGGCGTCGCCGTGATCGCGGCGCTGGCGGCGGGCGTCTATCCAGCGGGGCGGCTGTCGCGCCTGACGACGGCGAAGGCGCTGCGCAGCGAGTAAGGGTCAACTACGCCCCTCGACCGCCTCGAACTCTCGCTTGAGCAGCCCGTAGACGTAGTCGCCGCTGTAGCTGCCGTCGGGCAGCAGAATCCGGTTATTGGTCTCGCGCAGGTAGCCCTCGCGGACGAAGCCGAGCCGCTCGGCGACGCGCTGGCTGCGCAGGTTGGTCTCGTGGCACCACAGGCGCACGCGCTGGGCGCGCAGGTGTTCGAAGGTGAAGCGCAGCACGGCGCGCGCCGCCTCGGTGACGTAACCCTGCCCCTCGTGCGCGTGATCGACGAAGTAGCCCAGCTCGAACTCCGGCAGCCGCCAGTTGTCGACGCCCAGGTAAATCTGGGCGACAAACGCGCCGCTGGCTTGCTCCCACGCGCCGAAGAAGAACGCCTGACGCGCGTACCAGGCGTCGCGGAACTCGCACATCAGCGTTTCCGCCTGCTCCAGCGTCTCGATGCCGAGCGCCGGGTTGCCCACTTCGTAGGGTACGAGGTGCTGGCGGTTCACCCGGCAGACGGCGAGATAGTCGGCGGCGTCTTCAACGTCGTAGGGGCGGACGATCAGGCGTTCGGTTTCGAGTCGGGCGGGAAGGTCGAGCAGCATTTTGTCCATCAGCGTACTTTTCAGGAGGTGGATACAGCCAGCCGCGCACGAGTGTACCGCGCCAGACCGGATCGAGGGGATATAGGCTGCCCGCCGCGCGTCGTGTTAAAATTGGGCTATACGGTAAGCTCAGGCTGTAAGATCAGGCGGAGTATTCGATGGAGTACACCTCGGCTGTCGTGATCATCGCGCCGCATCGCGTGCAGGCGCTCGCCGTGCCGCTGATGCGCCAGCACTGTTTCAACAGTCTGATGCGCGTCCCGGCGCACATCACGATCCTGTTCCCGTTCGTGCCGGTGGACGATCTGGACGATGCCTGCTGGAAGCTGCGCGACATCTGCGCCGCGCTCGCGCCCTTCGACGTGACGCTCGACGGCTACGGGTATTTCCCGACGACCGTTTACCTCAAGCCGCGCGACCCGGAGCCGATCAAGGCGACGTTTCGGGCGGTACACGCCGCCTTTCCCGATTGCCCGCCCTATCGCGGGGAGTTCAGCAGCGACGACATCACGCCGCACATGACCGTCGGCGTGTTCAAGAGCGAAGCGGAGCGCGAGCAGGCAGTCTTCCCGGCTTACGAACCGATCACGTTTCAGGTGCGCCGCCTGCACCTGATCGTCGGCGTCGAGCACGAGCCGCTGCCCTGGATCACCTACGACGTGCTTCCGCTGGGAAAGCCGCAAAAATGATTAGCGATGAGCGAGAGACTTTCATCGAGCTGGCGACGGCGACCCTGCTCGGAATGATCTTCATGTTCTGGTTGGCGGGCAGACTGCCCCAGAGTTTCGCCATGCTGCTCGGCGGCTTGATCCTGCTCGGCTCCGGCGTCTACCAGAGCCGCAGGGGCTGGCACGTTAGCCTTGTGACCTGGGTGCTGGGCATCGTCCTGACGCTCGGCGGGCTGGGACTGCGCCTGTTCCTCGTCAGCGTCGTGCGCATCAACTGGATACCGATGGCGCTGCTGCTGATCGCGCTTTACCTCGTCTGGAGCTGGTGGCACAGGCGTTGATGAACTGCTATTTCGTCTTGAGCGCGACCTGCTGCAACTCAACCGTGTGCCGGGTCGAAGCCTGCTCGCGCTTGCGCTGACCGAGCCGCTCCGCCAGGAAATAGCTGCCGATCACGAACGCGCCCGCCGCCACTTGCAGCCCGATGCCCTGCCACGTCGCAAAGATGCCGAACCAGCGCCCCAGCTCGTAGGGCAGGTACAGCCCGACAATCGGCGTGATCGGCAGCCAGCCGACCACCTGAAGCACGTGAACCGTGTTGCCGACCATCGTCACCAGCACCGCGCCGATCAGAACGCCGGTGAAGACGAGCATCTGCTTGTAAGGCAGGCGCACTTGCAGCTTGAAGGTGATGAAGCCGACGATGGCGGTCGCCACCAAGCCGATGGCGACGCCTTCCAGCACGACGTGCGCGCCCGCGTCCAGCACCAGCGATTGCAGGAACAGCACCGTCTCGAAGACCTCGCGGTAGACGCTGGTGAAGCCCAGAATCAGCAAGCCGACGGAAGGACCGACGACCGCCGCGCCGCCGAGAATTTTGCTTTTCTGGGTGTGGAAATTCGCCATCCAGCCGACCCAATAGGTTTTATGGAAGAACCAGTTGGTGATCAGCAGCAGCACGGCGATGGCGATCAGCGAGACGACCGCTTCCAGCCGCTCGCCCAGGCTGAGCAGCGCCGCCAGAATGCTGCTGAAGACCAGCCAGGTGATGACCGCGCCGACCAGCGCCAGCCCCGCGCCCGCCACCAGCGAGCGGCGGTATCTGCGGCTCTCGACCGTGCGCATCCCCGCCAGCAGCGACGCCAGAATCAGCACCGCTTCCAAGCCTTCGCGGAAGACGATCACGGCGGCGTTGCCGACGACCGCGCCCGGCGCGCTCCTGGCGATGTTGAGCGTCGTCTGGCTGTCCGCCAGCGCCACGTTGAGCTTGTCCAGCCCGGCTTCGACATCTGAGACCGAGGCGTGATCCGCCAGCAGCACCGACAAGCCGGTCTGGTCGGCAGTTCCCTGCCAGAACAGGCTCTCGACCTGCGCCGCCATGTCCGGCGCGAAGCCGCGCAGCCGCTGCTCGATGCCGCCGTCGAGGATGGCGTAGGCTTCCAGCCGCTTGCGTTCGGCGGCGTCGTAATCGTTCGCCAGCACCGAAGTTTTCAGGTCTTTCAACATGCTGTCGATGATCGTGAACGAAGCCGCCACGTCGGTCAGGTTGGCGTCGATTTTGAGCGCCTGCTTGGCGCTCGCCAGCGCGTCGTCCCCAAGCGCCTGCAAATCCGACGGGCTGCCGACGGCGGTCATCAGCGCCTTCATCTGGTCGAGCTTAGCGGCAAGCTGCTCGGTCGCGGCGCTGTCGTTGGCGCTCATGACCGGGCGCAGCTCTTCGGAGAGCGCCGCCGCCTGATTGCGGAAAGTGGTCGCCTCCTGCACTTCAATCGGAATCGTGACCTGCCCATCCTGCACGCCGCGCGCGTATTCGACGTGAACGAGGTCGATGAACAGGTAGAGCAACTGCGCGCGCTTGCCGATCTCGTCGGCGGTCAGCGCGACGGGTTCGTAATTGGCGAGCGCCGTCTTGATCTGGTCGTCCAGCGCGCTGACCGCAGCCAGATCGCCGCCCAGCGCCGCCGTCTGGAGGTCGCTCAACTGCGCCTGAAGCGCGTCAGTCTCGCCTTGACCGCGCTTGGCGAGGAAGTCAGGCTGCAAGATGCCGAAGTAGCCGCTGACGCGCGCCGCCCAGTCCGCCGAGCGCACGGTGAAATCCTGCGCCGCCGCGTCGCCGAGCTTGGTCAGCGCGTCGCGCAGGCGGAAGGTGTACGAGTTGCGCAGGTCGTTGGAGACGGTCGTGATCACGTCGTCGAGGTTGCCGCTGCCCGTCTGCAATCCCCCCGCCTGCAAGCGGTTGATCGCCTGCGCCGCCGGGTCGTCGACCAGGCTGAACTTGGTCGCCTGACGGTACTCGCGCAGGCGCAGCCAATCCAGCGCGGCGGCGCTGTCTCCGGCTTGCAGGGCGCTCAGGGTCGCCTCGTAGCTGCCGCGCAGCAGGTTCGTCCAGATCAAGCCGCTGGCGCTGGCGAACGCTACCGCGTCGCCGCCGGACGCGGCGCTCTGCGCGTTGGCAAATGCCGCGCTGACCGCCTGATCCGCGTCGGGGGCGGCGGCTTGCAGCGCGGGCTGGATCGCCTGCTGATACAGTTCTGCCGCCCCCTGCACGCTGGCGCCTGCCTGCTGATAATAGGTGGACGGCATCCGCCGCGCCGTCGGCGTCGAACAGGCTCTGCTGGGCGTCGAACAGCGCGTCGTGAATGGTATTGCCCGCCTGCCAGTAGGGCGTGGCGTCCTGCGCCTGCACGCTGACGGCGGCGAGACCGAAACATAACAGTAAAACGAACCACATCGAGCGCGATATGCGCATAACCAACTCCGAAATCCGCAGGTTCAGGCGCAGCTTACGCCGGAACCGTTACCAAACTATGAGCCATTCGTAAAATTCGACCGCACCCTGTTTCGCTTCGCTCAACCTCCCCTCTCCATCGGGAGAGGGGAAAGGCGAACGTAAGTTTCGCGCGGGGTGAGGGTTCACTGAAAACTCGGCAGCGACAGGTTGAGCAGGCTGGCTGCCTGACCGACCAGCGCGGCGAGGCTGTCCGCCTTGCTCTGCGCCTGCTCGCCGAGCGCGTCGGCTTGCTCGGCGCTGAAGTGCTTGCCGTCCTGCTCCTGCTGGTAGGTGTCGTCGAGGAAGCCGAGCAGGTCGTCGAAGCCCGCCGAAATCTGCTGGTCGAGCGTCGTATCCTGCGTTTCCACGTCCGAAGCGACGTTGGTGTAAATCACGTTCAGGCTGCTAGCAATCCCGATCACATCGATCAGGCGCGACTCGGCGACGAAGCGCGGGTCTTTCCCGCCGAAATATGTGGAGTTTTTCCATTCTTGAAAATAATCGCCCATTGTCGGGACCATCGTCGCCAGGGCAGTGAAGCTGTCTTCCAGCGAGGGCGTCCAGTCGGCGATTGCCGCGTTCAGTTGAGTGGCAGCGTCGATAAAAGCATTCGCGCCACCGAGCAAGAAATGCGCATCTGGCAGGGCGTCGCCTACGTCGTCTTTGCCATCGCCGTTCAAATCGACGCGCAAGCCCGTGCGGTCGGGGTCAGTTCCCCAAAGCGTAGTTTCTAACACCCAGTGCAAAATGTTGCCCGGCTTCTCAAACGTACGCCCATCATCCAGCGTCAGCGTCCAGTCGTAGGCGTTCTCCGGGTCTTCCGAAGCGGGGGGGGCGGCGTCGATCCAGGCGTCGAAGTCCGCCAGCGATGGCACACCCGCGACGATTCCCTCGATCAACTCGTAGCCGTTGGTATGGGTGTTCATGAACTGTGTGCGCGCATCCTGGATCAGTTGGGTCAACTCCGCTTGATGCTCATCCCACGCTTTCTGGTAGTCGAACTGAGCGCTCTGAATGATGTCGAAATAAGCTTGGGCGTCGCTCTGAAGCTCAATGACGTGTTGAAGCAGGTCATCGCCATGCGTGGTGAGATATGTTTTGATGGCGTCGACGCCCGTCGCAGTGGCTTCCGGCGTTTCCTGCGCAAACGCGCCGCCCAGAGGCAGAAGCAGGACGAGCATCGCAAGAAGGATGTTCTTTCGATTCATCGATATAAATCTTCCCGTTGAAGACGGTTATGGATGAGGTCATGATACGGGACGCGACCGCGCTGTGTCCACAAGGACGGTCAAATGAAAAATTTCACAGGGCAGGGAATTCTGTTTCCGGTGACGCAACCTGAAGTTGCAGCGTGTTAAATTAAAACAGGACAAGCGTTAACGGACGCTTGTCCTGTGGATAAGTTTTCGGATGTGGATTATTATCGGCTAGCTGCGCACCGTCGGCACGGTGAACATGAAGCAGCCGCCCTTCGCCCGGTTGCCCTTCGGCACCGCCCAGATTTTGCCGCGATGCACCTCGACGATGCTGCGCGTGACCGCCAGCCCCAGCCCCACGCCCTCGACGCGCCTGGCTTTGGCTTCTTCGGTGCGGAAGAAGGGCATGAAGACCTTGTCGGCTTCCTCGGCGGTCAAGCCCTTGCCCTCGTCGTTGACGGTGATGAGGATCGCCGGGAGCACCACGTCCGGGGGCGCGGTGTCGGGGAGGGCGTCGGGTGAGGCGAGCAACTGCGTCGAGATGCGGATTTTGCCGCCGTCCGGCGAATACTTGATGGCGTTGGTGAGCAGGTTGGTCAGCACCTGCGTGATGCGATCCACGTCGACGTTGACGGGCGGCAGGTCGTCGTCCAGCTCCATGATCACCTGCTGCTTGCGCTGCTTGTACTGCAACTCCATGCGCGCGACCACGTCGATGACGATGTCGGGCAGGTGCGCCTCGACCTTGTTCAGCTTCAACTCACCCGCGTCGGCGCGCGTGATCTCGATCATGTCGGTGAAGACGGTATTGAGGTGCTTGGCGCTGTCGAGGATGATCTCGGTGTACTCGCGGGCGAGGTCGGGCAACTGGTCGCCGGTCGCTTCGAGGATGAACTCGGCGAAGCCGCGAATCGAGGTGAGCGGCGTGCGCAGCTCGTGCGAAATGCGCGACAGGAATGCCGCGCGCAGGCGCTGGGCGCTGCGTTCGGGCGAGACATCGTGGAAGGTGTAGATGCGTCCCAACACCTGCGAATCCTGATAGACAGGCGCGCTGTACCACTCCACGTCGAGCGGCTGACCGTCCGAATTGACCATGCGGAACTCGCCGCGCCGCACCGCCGGGTCGCGCACGGGCGTGCTCAGCCACGAGGCGCGCAGCTCCTGGCGCACGGTTTCGGGAAGCTGCATCTGACCAAGCAGGTGGATCAGGGTATCGCCTTCGGCATGTCCCTCGGTCACCTCGAACATGTGCGAGAAGCGCTTGTTGACCGTCAGGACGTGCCCGCCCTGACCATACGGCACGACCATGACCACGCCGTCGGTCACGGCGTCGAGGACTGCCGCGCGGTTCTGCTCCATGTGCTCGCGCTGCTGCTGCAAAAGCTGCGCCATCGCGCTGATCGCCAGAAACTCGCTGACGGTGCGGTAGCTTTGCAGCTCGCGCTCGTCGAAGCGATGCCGCTGATCGGAGCCGATTACCAGCACGCCCAGCTTCTGCCGCGAGGATTGCAGCGGGATCAGCGTGAGCGAGCGCAGGCGCTCCGCCCTGAGGAAGCCGCGAATCAGCGGGTCGAAGCGATTCTTGATCTTGCTGATGCTGGCGAAGGTGATGGCGTCGTGCGTCTCAAGCTGCTCCAGCAGGTCGGGGTAGTCCTTCAGATACAGGCGCACGCCGATGCCGATGCCGCTGCCGTGCCGCTTCGACCACGCGCCGCGTATCTCCAGAAACTCGAAGGGACCGTTGGGGCTGTCTTCGCGGATGGGACCGTAAAGCAGCATGGCGCAGTCGGAGATGTGCGGCTCGAACAGCGTATCGCGCAGGATGTTGACGACGTTCTGCGGCGACGGATTTTCGGCGATTGCCTGCGCCGTCTGCAAGATCGACTGCGCCGTCGACAGGTTCTCCGCCAGTACGTTGTAGAGGTGATGGTTCTCCAGCACCACGCGGATCAACCCGACGAGCGGGGCGCAGTGCGCGAAATGCGCCTCCTGATACGCGCCGTCGCTGGCGGAAAACAGCGCCACCGCGCCCGTGATCGTGTCGGTGATCGGGAAGGGATAGAGCAGCGCCGATTGCAGCGCTTCGTGCTCCAGCGCGTCGATGGCGATCACCTGCGGATCGGACGCGGGCAGGGCTTCCGCCACGCGCGCGCCGAGCAATTGGCAGATGCGCTCCTGCTCCTGCGTCGAAAGCTCGCCGAATGCCTCCGATACGATCCGCTCGACGGTGTTGGCGGAGTCGTGGTATTCGTAAATGCACGCCAGATCGACCGGCACCTGTGTGGAAATCGATTCGAGGAGGAAACGCAGTTCCTCGGTCGGTACTTCTTTCGGTTTGTACGACGGGAAAATACTGTCCAGGCTGATGTTCATCTCGCCCTGATAAATACTTCATTCCGGAGAGGCTGGCTCTCGATATTTCATTAATTGTATCAAGATAACAGTCAAAATAAAAACCCTGAGTGCGAGGCTCAGGGTTTGGATTGGCTTTAACGACTGCAACCGTTCGTTATTCTTCAGCGACCGGCTCTTCGCCCTCGAAGGCGATCCCCTCCGGAGGACGGATAGTGAACATGTAGCCGATGCCGCGCTCGGTGCGGATGTAATGGGGGTGATGCGAGTCGGCTTCCAGCTTACGACGCAGCCGGTGCATGTGAACGCGCAGGGTGTCTTCGTAGACTTCTTCGGAGGGCCAGACGCGGGCGATCAACATGCGGTTTTCGACGACGCGCCCGGCGTTGCGCAGTAGAACGTGCAGCAGGATCGATTCGGTGGGCGTTAAACCATAGCCCTTGCTGTTGACGACGATTCGATTATGGGCAAAGTCGATGCTGAGGTTATCGTCGATATGGATGATGGGTTCGCTGGCGTAGTCCAGGCTGGGCATACGGGCGAGCACGACCTGAACGCGGGCTTCGAGTTCGCGCAGCTCAAACGGCTTGACGATGAAGTCTTCGGCGTATTTTTTCAAGCCCTGCACGACCGTATCGGTATCGCTGGTCGCCGTGATGAAAATGATCGGAACGTCCGCCATCGACTTCAGGCGATTGCTCAACTCGAAGCCGTGCATGGTGGGGAGGGTGAGGTCGATCAGGGCGATGTGCGGCAGCCCGCGCATCTGCACGTGATCGAGCGCGTCGGGACCGTCCTCAAAAGAGGTCACCTCAAAACCGTGCGCCGTCATGTAATCGCTGATGAGTTTGTTGATGTTTTTATCGTCTTCAACCAGCAGTATCTTGGTTTTGCCCATCTCTTGCACTCCAAATCTAACGGAGATTGAAGGTACTATTGTAATGAATATACAACGAATGTAACAATAAATCCAGTCCTATTTGAGCCGTAATAATTGAGATTTACTGAGAATTTGGCGGCGTTTTTGCGCGCGAGTACAATGACTCGTGCGGACAGTAAGCGATTCGAGGCATACAGGTGGCGTCAGTAACCGAGATTGTTCGGCGCCGGCACAAGCGTCAGGCGCGGCGGCGGGTGGAGCAGGGGCGGCGGCGCCTGTGGACGGCGCTGCTGGGTATCGCCCTGCTGGTGCTGGTCGTGCTGCCGGGCGGCGCGGCACTCGGCGGCGCGGCGGTCATGTACTGGCAGGCGGTGCAGAATTTGCCCGCGCCCGGCGAAACGCCCTCGACAGGCGGCGCGCCGACCGAGTTCTACGACAGCAGCGGCGCGACCGAGGTCTATACGCTGAAAAACCCGCTCGGCGAAAGCGGCTCGTGGATGGCGCTGGACTCGCTGCCGCCCTATCTGGTGTCGGCGACGCTGGCGGCGGAAGACCCCGGCTTCCTGACGCGGTCGAGCTTCAATCCGCTGCAAACGCTGGTCGATTTGTGGACGAACTCGCTGATCGGCACGCTCCCGCCCGATCCGTCGATCACGGGGCGGCTGGTGCGCAGCGTGATCGCGCCGCTGGCGGATTTTCACGGCAGCGCCAACGACGCCCGCGCGCAGGAAATCGCCCTGATCGCCGAGATCAACCGGCGCTACACGCCCCGCCAGATTCTCGAATGGCACCTGAACACCGACTATTACGGTAACGAGGCGTATGGCATCGAAGCCGCCGCCAAGATTTACCTCAACAAGGATGCGACCAGCCTGACGCTCGACGAGGCGGCGCTGCTGGCGGCGATCCCGACCGCGCCGCAGTACAACCCCTTCTCCGACGAGACGGCGGCGCGCGGCAGGCAGTCCGATCTGCTGGGCGAGATGCGCAACCTCGAACATGGTCACGCAGGACGACTACGACACGGCGTCCAAAATCAACACGACGATCAGCCGGGGCAATTACCTGCCGCCGGTTGCGCCGGAGTTCATGGTCTACGCCCGCCAGCAAGCCGAGCACATCCTCGACTCGCTTGGCTACGACGGCTCCCAGTTGATCGCACGCGGCAGCCTCAAGATCACGACCTCGCTCGACCTCGATCTCTACAATCAGACGGCTTGCGCGCTGCAAGCGCAGCTTGCGCGGCTGGGTACAGGCACGGCGCCGGATAACTGCCCCAGCGCCGCCTATCTGCCCGCGCTCAGCGGCGATCCGGGGACAGACGCCGCCCGACACCGGCTCGCTGGTGATCCTCGACGCCTCGACGGGCGCGATCAAGAGCATGGTCGGCGCGGCGACCGACCAGCAGTATCAGCCGGGTCCCACCTTGCAGCCGTTCGTCTACCTGAGCGCCTTCATCAACCCCAGCACCGTCGACACCCCGGCGACGATGGTCTTCGACATCCCCAACCAGTTCCCCGGCTCGGAAGAGGGGCTGATCTACAGCGTCACCAACCCCGACGGCAAGTTTCGCGGTCCGATGAGCCTGCGCGATGCGATGGGTGCGGGGCTGCTGCCGCCCGCCGCCGACATCGCCAACAAGCTGGGCATGAACACCATCCTGGAGACGGCGCACCAGCTTGGGCTGAACAGCCTGGACGAGAACAGCTACGACTTGATGCTGCTGGAACGCGGTGGGCAGGTCTCGCTGCTCGACGTGGCGTACTCGTATTCGGTCTTTGCGACGCTCGGCAAGATGCGCGGCGTCCCGACCGAGCCGGTCGCGCGCAATTTTCGCGGGCGCGACCCGGTGGCGATCTTCGAGATTCAGGATGCCAGCGGCAACGTCCTCTGGCGGTACGACCAGGATGAGGCGGCGCAGTGCGGCACGCTCGACGTGTGCGCGCCGCTGCTGAAAAGCGACCTCGCCTATCTCGTCAACGACATTCTCTCGGATCAGGAAACGCGCTGGTCGATTCTCGGTCAGGGCAATCCGCTTGACCTGTCGCGCCCCGGCGCGGTCGTCAACGGCGTGACCGCCGACCACAGCGACGACTGGACGGTGGGCTACACGCCGCAGTACGTGATCGGCGTGGCGCTCAACCGCAGCGATAATGCTCCGATGACGCTCGATCCGTTCGGTATGGACGGTGCAGCACCGATCTGGCGCGCGCTGATGGAGTACGTCCACGCTCGCGCCAACGTCCCATCGACCAACTGGGAGCGCCCCGATTCGGTGGTCGAGGCGCTGGTCTGCGACATTTCCGGCTTGCTGCCGAACAACGTCTGCCCGGTGCATACCGAGAAGTTCCTCGACGGCACGCAGCCGCGCCAGACCGACACCTACTGGCAGATCGTCCAGATCAACAGCCAGACCGGGCAGCGCGCGACGGTCAACACGCCGCCGGAGCTGCGCCAGGATGTCCATTATTTTGTCCCGCCCGCAGGCGACGCGACCGACTGGTGGATCGCCAACAATCAGCCGCTGCCGCCGCAGGATTACGACAGCGTCAGCGCTCCGCGCGTCTTGCAGAACGTGCATATCACCCGCCCGGCGCTGTTCGACTACGTCGGCGGCAAGGTCGACGTGTACGGCGAGATCGACACGAGCAACATGCAGTTCTTCCAACTGGAATACGGGCAGGGCTTGAACCCGCAGCAGTGGTTCACCATCGGCGGGCAGCAGACGCAGTTTTCGGCGGATCAGCCCGTCGGGACGTGGGACACGACCGGGCTGGATGGGCTGTACAGCCTGCGCCTGGCGGTCGTGCTGAACGACAACTCGCGCCAGAGCGACGCCGTTCAGGTGACGGTCGACAACACCCCGCCGACGGTAACGCTCAGTTCGGTCGAGCCGGGCAAGATTTACCGCTGGCCCGGCGACGACACGATCTCGCTGCAAGCCGACGCCGAAGACAACCTGACGGTGACGCGCGTCGAGTTCTACCACAACAACGAGCTGCTCGGCTCGAAGATCACCTGGCCCTTCACGCTCGACTGGCACATCACCGGGCTGGGCGACCAGACCTTCACCGCCATCGCCTTCGACGGCGTGGGCAATCAAGCCAGCAGCCAGCTAACCGTGCAGGTGATCCGCGCGGGGTCGTAGCGAATAGCGTGCTATGATTGAATGACATAACGACAGAAATGTCGCTTGCGTTTTTCAAGTGTACTGATAGAGTCGAGGCTGACGACTTCAGGAGAGGATGAGATGCGTTTCTTTCGGAAGATTGCCTATGTCTTCGTGTTATTGTGCTTCACGACTGTCGCTGCGCAGAGCGCCACGGAGGACGCCACCTGCTCGGTGATGGTTCAGCAGGCGATGAGCGCCGTCCAGCAGGACTGTGCCTCGACCGGGCGCAATCAAGCCTGCTACGGCTACGTCTCGCTTCAGGCGACGCCGCGCCAGGACGTGCAGAACTTCAGCTTTTCCAAAGAGGGCGACCTCGCCAATGTGGCTGACCTCAGCACCCTGCGGCTGAGCGCGCTCGACACCGCTAACCAGACCTGGGGTATCGCGCTGATGAAGCTGCAAGCCAACCTGCCGGATACGCTGCCCGGTCAGAACGTGACCTTCCTGCTCTTCGGCGACGTGCAAATTCAGAACGCCGTCACGCCCGGCGAGCAGCTAGCGACTATCGGCGTGTCTTCCAACGGCAGCGTCAACATTCGCAGCACGCCCTCGACCAACGGCTCGATCATCGGTACGCTCGCGCGCGGCGACACCATGACCGCCAACGGGCGCAACGCCGACGGCTCGTGGCTGCGCATCCAGCTTCCCGGCAGCAACTCGCTCGGCTGGGTCTTCGCTAATCTGGTGACGCCGGACGGCGATGCCAAGAGCCTGAGCGTGGTCGATGCCAGCCAGACGGACGTGCCCTACACGCCGATGCAGGCGTTCTATTTCAAGACGGGCGTGACGCAGACGAGCTGCGAGCAGGCGCCGCAGGACGGCATCCTGATCCAGACGCCGCAAGGCGTGGGGCAGATCAGCCTGCGCGCCAACGACGTGGACATTCAGCTTGGGTCGACCGCTTTCTTGCAGGCGCAGCCGAACGCCAACATGACCGTTAGCGTGGTCGAGGGCGAAGGTCACGTCACCGCTAACGGCAAGACCGTCGACGTTCCGGCGGGATCGCAGGTGACGATCCCGGTGAACCAGGACTTGCAGGCGTCGGACGTACCGAGCGACCCGCAGCCTTACGATCCGGCGCTGGTCAATCCGCTGCCGGTGCAGCTGCTGCCGCAGCAGATCACCATCGCGCCGCCCGCGTCTGCGGCGCTGCTGGGCGTCGCCAGCGGCACGCAGGTGCCCGGTAATCTCGGCGGCGGCGGTGTGGCTGCCAACCTGCCGCCCGGCTTCAACCCGGCTGCGCTCAGCGGGATGAGTCAGGCGCAGTTCTGCGCCTACATGAACATCGCGTTCGCGCAGACAGGCTTGAACAAAGACCAGTACCTTGCGCAGATACAGCAGGTCGCCGCTTTCGTCCCTGCCGACTCGAAGGCGGAGTTCGATCAGCTCATCCAGATGATCGGCGCCTGCCCGTAATAGAACGATAGACGATGGGGCGCGCAGCCGTGCGCCCCATCGCGTGCGCTTGACGATCCGGTATCGCCGGAGCGCCAGTATTCGATGCCTGTGTGACGATCTCGAAGCCGTTCGCGCCTCCCGCAATCGATCCTTCGTCTCCCTCGTGTCTATTTCGATACAAATTTAAGTTTGCCTCCCTATTGTGCTAAAATTGAGCCGGGAGAACAGAGGCGGACTATGACCGAACAAGTAGCGCAGTCCAGGTCGGTCGAAGACTTCCTGAAGGCGGTCTTCACCTTGCAGCAGCAGTCGGATCGAGTCTCGACCAACAACCTGCGCGATGCCCTGAACATCACCGCGCCGTCCGTTACCGATATGGCGCAGCGGCTCGTCGCCGCCGGGCTGGTCGATTATCAGAAGTATCGCGGCGTCGTCCTGACGGACGCGGGGCGCGAGATCGCCCTGCGTGTCATCCGCCGCCACCGCCTGCTCGAACTCTATCTGGTGCGCGAACTCGGCTACGAACTGCGCGAAGTGCATGGAGAAGCCGAGCGCCTGGAACACGCGGTATCCGACCATTTCGTCGAAGCGATTGCGCGCAAGCTCGGCAATCCCCAGATCGACCCGCACGGCGACCCTATCCCCTCGCCGGAGGGCGTGATCGAGCAGCGCGATTTGCAGTCGCTCGCCAGCCTGAAGCCGGGCGAGCAGGCGACGATTGCGCAGTTGAAGACCAGCAACTCGGAGATGCTCCAGCACATGCTCGACCGGGGCTTCCGGCTCAACGCAGTCGTCGAAATCCTGGCGCGCGACCCGTTCAACGGACCGATCACGGTGCGCATCGACGGCAAACGCCGCGTGGTCGGGCATCAGGTCGCCGAAAATATCCTCGTCGCAGCCGAGGCGGAGCCAGAGGAATAGACGGCGCTGCGGGCACGTGTCGCGCAAATAAAATCTTCGTAAGAAATGCTGACATGCTGTTGACTCGCTATCTGGCTCGTCATACCATATAGAAAGCGATGTAATACTTTTCCGCAGTCCAACTGAGACCCTATGGCTAAAGACTACTATAAGACGCTGGGCGTGAGCCGCAGCGCGAGTGAAAAAGAAATCAAGCAGGCATTCCGCAAGCTGGCGAAGAAATTCCACCCGGACGCCAACCCGGATAACCCCAACGCGGAAGCCCGCTTCAAAGAAATCAACGAGGCGTATGAAGTTCTGAGCGACAAAGAGAAGCGCTCGACCTACGACCGCTTCGGCACGGTCAACCCGCAGCAGGCGCCGCCCTGGGGCGCGAACGCGGCGGGCGGTAACGGCAGCCCGTACACCTACACCACGACCAACCCCGATTTTGGCGACCTCGGCGACATCTTCGGATCGCTGTTCGGGCGGCGCAATGAGCGCGTGGCGGGCGGCAGTCCGTTCGGGAACGCGCGCGCCGTGCGGGGGCAGGACATCGAGCAGAAGGTGAACATCACCCTGCAAGAAGCCTACTCCGGCACGACCCGCCTGATCAGCAAGGGCGAGCGGACGGTGCGCGTCAACATCCCCGCCGGGGCGAAAACCGGCACGAAAGTGCGGCTGGCGGGCGAAGGCGAAGCCGGTGTTGGCGGGCAGCCGGGCGATCTGTACCTGATCGTCGAGGTCGAGCCGGACAGCCGCTTCGAGCACGAGGGCGACAACCTGACCGTCGACGTGAAAGTCGACATGTTCACGGCGCTGCTCGGCGGCGAAGCCGAAGTGCCGACGCTTGGTCGCTCGGTCAAGCTGAAAATCCCGGCGGGCACGCAGTCCGGGCGCAAGTTCCGGCTGACCGGCAAGGGGATGCCGATCCTTAACCAGAAAGACAGCTACGGCGACCTGTACGCGCGCGTCCTCGTGACCGTGCCGGAACACCTCACCTCCGCGCAGCGCGAGCTGGTCGAGCAACTCAAGGCGTCGTTTTAGCGCTAATCCAATGTACAATGAACAGGAGCGCGATACGCAATCGCTGA
Source organism: uncultured Chloroflexia bacterium (assembly GCA_963760975.1). Lineage (GTDB taxonomy): Bacteria > Chloroflexota > Anaerolineae > Aggregatilineales > Phototrophicaceae > Flexifilum. The sequence continues at coordinate 167,286 of CAVXEZ010000014.1, forward strand.
TTGCCGTGCTCCTGTCTTTTTCCGGCTAGGATGAACGAAGCGGGAAGGCGCGCCTATGCGTACCGTGATTTTGATCCCTGATACCGAAGTCGGCGGTTATACAGTCGAGGTGCCGAGTTTGCCCGGCTGCGTGACCGAAGGCGATACGGTCGAGGAAGCGCTCGCCAATGCGCGAGAAGCAATTGACCTCTATATCGCAGCGCGGCGCGATCTGGGATTGGAGATTCCTGGAGAAGATGAGCCACCTGTACTCGTGACGGCGATATGAGCCGACTCGCTAATATTACGTCTCGTGAGTGCATCAATGCTTTGCAAAGAGCGGGATTCGAGGTGGTCAGGCAAGCAGGTAGCCATGTGGTGCTACGAAAAGGCAACTATACGCCGATTGTCCCGAATCACTCCGGTAAGCTCAAACCCGGCACGATGAGAAGTATTATTCGGCAAGCTGGAATGACCGTTGATGAATTTCTGAAACTCCTTTAGGTATAAAATTGTGAAGCTGAATTCAAAATTGATCGCCGCAGCCATCCTCGTATCGTTCGCCGCCGCCTGCCGTCCCGCGCCGGGCGCGCCCGCCAGCGCGATCCCCAGCACGCCGGTCGACGCGCTGGCGTCTTACCAGGCGCAGGAGCGCGAGACGCCGACGCCGATCCCGCAGTCCGTGATCGACGCCGCCGACGCCGAATACCTGCTCCTGGAAAACGTATATGACCGGGTGACGCCTTCGGTGGTCTACATCGACGTGACCATCCACAGCGCGCAGGCGGGCATCACCGATCAGGCGAGCGGCTCCGGCTTCATCTACGACGATCAGGGGCACATCATCACCAACGCGCACGTCGTCAACGGCGCGAGTGACATTCTGGTGACGTTCCACGATGGGACGGTCTACCCGGCGACGCTGGTCGGTCTGGACGCCTACAGCGACATCGCCGTGATCAAGGTCGACAACGTGGAGCGCGCCAAGCTCGTCCCAGCGGTGTTTGGCGACTCGGACTCGCTGCACGTGGGCGAGCGGGCGATTGTCATCGGCAATCCCTTCGGCTTGGCAAGCTCGATGACGGTCGGCATCATCAGCGGCTTGGGGCGGCAGCTTCCTTCCGCCGAGCTGGTCAACAATACCATCGGCAGCTTCAACAACCCGTCGATCATTCAGGTGGACGCCGACATCAACCCCGGCAACAGCGGCGGTCCCGTGCTGGATTCGCACGGGCAGGTGATCGGCGTCAGCACGGCGATTCGCACCGAGACGGGCGTCTTTCAGGGCGTGGGCTTCGCCGTCCCGGCGCATACGGTGCTGCGCGTCGCGCCGGATTTGATTGAGAACGGCAAGGTGGATTACTCGTGGCTGGGGATTGCGACCGTCCCGGCGGATAACGGCATGACCGTCGCCGGGCTGGAGCGCGACTTGCAGCTTCCGGTCAGCGCGGGCGTGCTGGTCACGGGCGTGAGCGACAATTCCCCGGCGTCGAAAGCCGGGCTGCGCGGCGGCGATCACTCGGTCTCGGTGCGCGGGCGCGACATCTGCGCCGGTGGGGACATCATCGTCGCCGTCAACGACATTTACGTCGACACGATGGACGATCTGGTCGCCTATCTGGTGGCGAACACCAAGCCGGGCGACACCGTCAAGCTGCTGGTCGTGCGCGGCACGGATACCTTCGACGTGCCGCTGACGCTGGAATCGCGCCCGGCGGACGAGACCGGGCTGTCGCCGCTCTGCGGAAGCTGATCATGGATACGCTGGAGACCGAACGGCTGCGGCTGCGCCCGTTCACGCCGGACGACGTAGACGCCTATTACGAGGGCATCAGCCGCGACCCGGACGTGATGCGCTACCTCCCCGGTGGCAAGCCGCGCCTGCGCTCCGACAGCCAGTGGGTGGTCGGCTATTTCATCCATCACATGGAACTGCACGGCTTCGGCATCTGGGCGGTCGAGGAGAAGACCAGCGGCGCGCTGATCGGGCACGCCGGGCTGGAATACATCCCTGCCGCCGAGGACGTGGAAATCGCCTATACGCTGGCGAAAGCCTACTGGGGGCGCGGCTACGCGACGGAAGCGGCGCGCGCCGCCCTATCCTATGGCTTCGAGACGGTCGATCTGGACGCGGTTTACGGGCTGGCGTTCCCGGCGAACACGGCGTCTCGGAACGTCATGCGCAAGCTGGGCATGGACTATCAGGGTGTGACCGACCGCTTCTACGGCTCAGAGCTGGCGTGCTACCACCTGACGCGCGACCAGTATTTCGCCGCCCTCAAGCAATCCACCGAGCGCGCTCAGCCCGACGAGTAGATAACAAATAGGGGCGACCTGCACGGTCGCCCCTACTGTATACCCTCTGTTTTACCCTTACGCCTGCGTCACGCGCAGCGAATCCAGCACCTGCTGAAAAGTGGGCACGAGGTCGTTGCCTTCCTGATACGACGCATACATTTCGACCACGACGAGATACTTGCCGCGATTCAGGTAGAAAAAGTCGGTCTGCCCCGGCGGGAAATTCTGCTCGTCGGGACCATCCGTGCGATAGCTGCGCCGCACCGAGCCATCCTGTGCGGTTTCGGCGTCGATGAAGTGCAGCTTCGTCTGCGGGCGCACCTGATGCGCGTCGAAGGCGTCCATCGCTGCCTGGAAGTCGTTGCCGGTCGTCAGCGTGCTCTTATCGACCAGCCACAGCTTGACGTAGGCGCTGTTGTCCAGCCGCCAGGCGTGAACCATCGCCAGATCGCCCGATAAATCCGTGAACGACCAGTTATCCGGCACGGAAATGGTGTACTGGGTGCGGCGAACGGTCATGGCGTTGTCGAACGGCGTGGGCAGCGCGGCGACCTGCGGCGTCGGCGGCGGCGGGTTATTGCGCGTGACGATGAAGCCGATCCCCGCGATGACGACCACGATCACGACCACCAGCGCCACGTAGACGAGTGGGCTGGTGCGCCGCCCCATCTGGCGCGTGACCGCTGGCAAGCCCGTCGTCGCGTAAGGATCGGCGGCGTACACCTGCGCGCCGCCTCCGGACGCGGGCGGTGGGGTCTGCTGCACGTGCCCGCGCGTGCGCTGCGGCGGCGGTGTGGCGTGCGGACGCGAGATCGGATCGGGCGGATATTCGGTCGCCACCGGCGTGCGCTTGAGCAGCGACTCCGGGTCGAAGATCGTCGGCTTGCTGGCGTCGTCCTCGATCACGCTGCTGGGATGGTGCAGCGCGTTGGTCAGCGCCTCCGCCATGTCGCTCGCCGAAGCGTAGCGCTCGTCGGGGCGCTTGGCGGTCGCTTTGAGGATCACGTACTCGGCGGCGGGGGGCAGTTCCGGGCGCAGCGCGCGCGCCGAAGGCATCGGCTCGTTGATGTGCTTGAGCAGCAGCGCGACCGGCGTTTCCGCCTCATACGGCTCGCGCCCGGTGACCAGCTCGAACAGCACCACGCCGAGCGAGTAAATGTCCGAGCGGGCGTCGAGCGGCGAGCCGTTCGCCTGTTCGGGACTCATGTAGGCGGGCGTGCCGATGATGGCGCTGCCCGTCAGGCTGCTGTCGAGCACGCGGGCGATGCCGAAGTCGCTCAGGTAGGCGTTGTCGTTTTCGTCGAGCAGAATATTGCCGGGCTTGAGGTCGCGGTGAATCACGCCCTCCTGATGGGCATAGTCGAGCGCGGAGGCGATCTGCCCGAACGGTTTCGCCAGCTTGTCCAGCGGCGGCAGCCCGCGCCGGAGCCACTGCGCCATGCTCCCGCCCGCCAGATAGCGCATGGCGATGTAGGGCACGCCGTCGACCTCGCCGTAGTCGTAAATCGGCAGGACGTGCGGGTGTTCGAGGTGCGCGACCAGATCGACCTCACGGATGAAGCGTTCGTAAAAGCTGGGGTCGTGCAGCAGCGTGCGCGGCAGCACTTTGATCGCCACCGTGCGGTTGATGTTGATCTGTCGGGCGCGGTAGACGGATGCCATCCCGCCGCGCCCGATTTCCTCGATGATCTCGAATTGTCCTAAAGACTTGCCAATCAGGTCGTCATCCATGTTGTGTGCGCTCCGCAGAGGGTACATTCATGTTATAACGCCTCGCGCATCAGAAGCAAGCACCGACCTGCCAACGATTTCCGCTACCGACCGGATGTGTTGACGCGCGTCGGCTCGATCTTGTAGGTGACGCGCTGTTCGGTCGCGCGCCGCTCCGGGTAGGGGGCGTAGTAATCGCTGTTGCCGCGATATTTCAGGCTGAGGGCGTTGATGTGCTCGACCGCGCCTGCTTCCGTTTCGTCGGCGATGCGCCCGCGAATTTCCATCCAGCGGTACGGGTTCTGGGGATCGACCGCCAGCACGGTCACTTTCGCGCCCGGCTTCATGTTCTTGTCCTTTTGCCGCCCGCGCGCCGTGTTGACGCGCACATACGTGCCGTCGTAGTCCGTCCAGACGGGCGTCGCCTGCGGCTGACCATTGGGCATAACCGTGACCAGCGTCACCACGACCGGCTTTTCCAATAAATCCTTGAACCCTTCGGGAATTGCAACTGTCATTTACCTTATCTCCTGTAAGCCAATCCGATCACGCTCGCAATAAATCTCTTTGGATGAAGTGTTTTAGTTGCCAGTAGTTTGTAAACCTCACTCCGTGCAACCTTCGGTTGCCGACCCGTCTCCACAACGTGGCGAGGGGAAGTTGAGCACAGCGAAACGGGGTGAGGTGAAAAACCAATGCCGTTCGCTGGTGGTTTGCTCCTACATCCCTGCGTCTTCGAGCAGCCCGGCGGCGCGCGCCCGCGCCAGCACCGCCTCGGCAGCGCGGATCATGGGCATGTCGATCATCTTGCCTTCGAGCTGAAAGACGCCCGTCCCCGCCGCCTGATGCGCCGCGTGGGCGGCGATCAATGCCTGCGCCCGCGCGATTTCCTCGGCGTCCGGCGTGAACGTCCGCTGGATCGGCGCGACCTGTTGGGGGTGGATCGCCAGCTTGCCGGTGTAGCCCATGTAGAGCGCCTGCTCGGTCTCGGCGACCAGCCCGTTCGCGTCGTCCAGATCGACGAAGGGCGTGTCAATCGCCCCCAAGCCGAAGGCTTTGGCGTGGAGCACGACGGCGCTGCGGGCGTAGAAGCCCTCCCATCCGTCGGGCGTGCGCACCGCGCCCATATCCCCGGCGAGGTCTTCCGCCCCGAAGATCAGCGCGGCGAGGCGCGGGCTGCCGCTGGCGATTTCGCGCAGGTTGACGACGCCGAGCGCCGTCTCGACAATTGCCAGGAGCACGATTCCGGCGTCCTGCCAGCCGCGCTCGCGCTCGGCGGCGCTCAGCCACTCGTCGACGGCGCGCAGCGGCAGCCCGCGATTCGACTTTGGGCAGCACGTAGCCGTCGGGATGTCCTTCGATGGTTGCAGTCAGATCGTCTAGATGAAAGACGCTGCCAACCGGATTGATCCTTACCAAGCGCTCGGTTTTGCCGAAATCGATCTGGCGCAGCGCGGCGCGGATCGTCTCGCGGGCGGCGGACTTGCTGCTGACCGCCACGCCGTCCTCGATGTCCATGATGATGCTGTCCACGCCGAGCGCCGCGCCTTTTTCGATCTTGTGGCGGTCGTCACCGGGCATGAATAAGAGCGCCCGTCGGGTACGCATAGTCTTTTTCCTCCAAATCATTTTCTCGCGTGGGGGCGAGCTAATGCGCCCCTCAAAACCTCACCTCTCAATCCCCTCTCCCTATGGAGAGGGGAAGTTGAACGAAGTGAAACAGGGGTGAGGTCAGCCCCTACGCTTTCCGCAAAATGACGCCCTCGTTCGGGCGAAGCGCCAGCAACTCGACCGCGCCGTCTCGATCCAGGTGCGTCGAGAGCACGATTTCGCCGTCGATAGCCGTTTGTTTCGCTTCGTCCGTGAAGTTGAGCGCGATCACGTACTTGCCGCCGCGCGTGTAGGCGAAGACGCCCTCCGGCGCGTCCAGCGAGGCGTAATCGCCCAGCGCCAGCGCCTCGTCGCCCCGGCGCAGGTCGATGGCGCGCTTGAACAGCGTCAGCATCGAGCGCGGGTCGCGCCGCTCGGCTTCGACGTTGACCGTTTCGTAATCCGGCGCGACCGGCAGCCAGGGGACGGCGCTGGAGAACCCGGCGTAAGGCGCGGCGTCCCACTGCATCGGCGTGCGCTCCGGGTCGCGGCTGATGCCCAGGTTGATGCCCTGCGGGTCCTGATAGAGCGCCGCCGGGATGTCCACGTCGCGCATCCCCAGCTCGTCGCCGTAGTAGATGAAGGGCGTCCCGCGCAGCGTCAGCAGCAGCAGCGCCGCGATGCGCGCCTGCGCGTCGCCGATGCGTGTGGCGACGCGCGTCTGGTCGTGGTTGCTGACGACGTAGTTCGCCCAGCCGTGTGCCGGAATCGCGCCCTCGTAGGCGTCGACGAAGCTGCGCACCGCGTCCGCTTTCCAGTCGAGCAGGATCAGCGCGAAGTTGAAGGGCAGGTTGAGTTCGGTGCCGTCCGGCGGGTCGCCGTAGAAGCCGGTGATCAGCCGGGGATTGAGCGAGTAGGCGATCTCGCCAATCGAGACGCGGTCGGAGAATTCGTCGAAGACGGCGCGAAACTCGCGGATCAGCTCGTGGATGCCGGGGCGGTTCTCGCTGAACAGGCGCAGGTATTTCCAGGTCGGGTTGTCGCGCCCCTCGACGTAATCGGGATTGGGCGGGTTGTCACGGAACTGCGCGTCCTTGATCATCCGGTCGATCACGTCGATGCGGAAGCCGTCGACGCCGCGCTTGAGCCAGAAGCGGATCGAGTCGAACATCGCCTGCTTGACTTCGGGATTGCGCCAGTTGAGGTCGGGCTGTTCGGGCAGGAAGCTGTGCAGGTAATACTGCTGCGTCGTCTCGTCCCACGTCCACGAGGAGCCGCCGAAATACCCCAGCCAGTTGTTCGGGGGCGAGCCGTCCGGCTTGGCGTCGCGCCAGATGTACCAGTCGCGTTTGGGGTTGTCGCGCGAGGCGCGCGATTCCAGAAACCAGGGATGCTGGCTCGACGTGTGGTTAGGCACGAGGTCGAGCACGATGCGAATGTGATGCGCGTGCGCCTTTGCCAGCAGGTCGTCGAAGTCGTCGAGCGTGCCGAAGATCGGATGCACGTCGACGTAATTCGAGACATCGTAGCCGAAGTCCGCCATCGGCGATGGAAAGATCGGCGAGAGCCACAGCCCGTCGATGCCGAGCCATGCCAGATAATCGAGCCGCTCGGCGATGCCGCACAGGTCGCCGATGCCGTCTGCGTTGCTGTCCATGAAGCTGCGCGGATAAATCTGGTAGATGATCCCCCGCTTCCACCAGGGGGCGCTCGATTGTGTCATGAAATCCCTTTAGCGTTGTCTGCGAAAGCGTACCCATTCCTCACGCCAACTGACTATATCCTGTTTCCAGCCCGCCGACAGCCAGGCGTGTGACTGCGGACGCCGCTCGTTGCGGGTATTGCGCCACCATGTCCCTTTGGCGTTGCGGGCGTTGGGCGGCAGCGGCTTGCCGATGATCTGCTCGATCTGGGCGAAGGAGAACACGACATTGTTGAGGTGAGACGGGGTTTTGCTTAAGAAAGTCTCCAGTGCAGCGTATTTTGCCATCGCTTTACGCTCCTATGAAGTGTGCGTTTGTAACCCCATCTCTCGGCGAAAGGCGAGGCGACGGGGTGCGTATGGGCTATGGGTCTCGATGTTGCGTCAGCTTGAGCGCGATCAACTGCAAATCGCCGACCGTCCCGGCTGCGGCGAACCCGGCGGCGATGATCACGGCGGCGGCGATCCCCGCCTGCTGCACCGTGCGGGCGTTGAGCAGCCCGACCGCGCCGAGCGCCAGCGCGATGAAAAAGACGGCAGCGGGCAGCCCGGCGACGAAGACGTACTGCCCGGTCGTCAGGTCGTCGGGGATGATGACGTGATCCTGCGCGACATCCAGCGCCCGCCGCCCGATCAGCGACAGGGCGATGACGTGCAGCATTTCGTGCGGCGCGCCGTAGATGCGCTTCAACTGCTCCATGAGGCGCTATTCAACTTTAGGATAGCCGAGCGCGTCAATCGCCTCGGCGGCGTCGAAGTCGCTGGCGGTCAGTTGGCTGCCCGCGTCGTGCGTCGTGAAACTGACGCTGACCTTGCGCCAGCCGATGGTCATGTCGGGGTGATGATTGCGCGCCTCGCAGACCGTGCCGATGGCGGACGCGAAGGCTAACCCCGTCATGTAGGTGTCGAGCCGGAAGGTTTTGCTGATCGTGCCGCCCTCGCGCGTCCAGCCGGAGAGCCTGCTCAAGCGCTCGGTGATCTGTGTTTCGGATAAAGCGGTCGCCATCCGCTGCCTTTCTCAACTTACAGTTCGCATAACTGTGATTATAGCGCCTCGCGTGGCGCGCCGCACGCATGGCAGGAATGGCGATCCGCAAGGGTATGGCGGGCGAGGCAGCGCCTCGCCCCTACAAAAGCGTATCCTCCAACTTCACCACTCCCACGACTAAATATGCGTTGCAAAACGGGCGCGCAGCCCTTATGATTGTAGAAAGATTGAATGTTGAAAGAGGCTACAATGGTCGATGCAGCGGTAGAAAAGAAAACGGGCGCTGAGGATGTGCTGTGGGATTTGTCGATCTTCTACTCTGGCGCAGATGACCCGGCGATCCAGCGCGATCTGGACAAAGTGCAGGGAATGGCGGACGCGTTCGCCGGGAAGTATCGCGGCAAGGTCGCCAGCCTCGACGCCGAAGAAATGGTCGACGCCATGATCGAGCAGGAAGCGATCTCCGACGCCGCCGGGCGCATCGCCTCCTTCGCTTACCTGAATTTCGCTACCGACACCACCAATCCAAAGCTGGGCGCGCTCGTCCAGAAGATCACCGAATCCAACGCGCAGTTGAGTCAGAAACTGCTGTTCTTCGACCTCGAATGGAAGGACGTGCCGGACGAGCAGGCGCAAAAGCTGCTGGCTGACCCGACGCTCGGCAAGTACCATCACCCGCTGGAGGCGGAGCGGCGCTACAAGCCGTACACGCTCAGCGAGATCGAGGAGCAAATCCTGGTCGACAAATCCGTGACCGGCAGCAGCGCCTGGTCGCGCCTGTTCACGCAGATCACCAGCGCCATGCGCTACACCTACGACGGCGAGCAGCTCACCCAGTCGCAAATTCTCGCCAAGTTCCACGAGAGCGACCGCGAGACGCGCCGCAAAGCCGCCGAAGCGCTGACCGAAGGCTTGCGCACGCGCAACATGGAGCTGACCTACATCTTCAACGTGCTGGTGGCGGACAAAGCCTCGGACGACAAGCGGCGCGGCTATCCGTCGTGGATTTCGGCGCGCAACCTCTCCAACAAAGCGCCGGACGAAGTGGTCGAGGCGCTGATCAAGGCGGTCACGGCGCGCTACGAGCTGGTCGCGCGGCATTACGATCTCAAGCGCATCCTGCTCGGCTACGACGAACTCCGCGATTACGACCGCTACGCGCCGCTGCCTCTCAAAGGCGAAGAAGCCGAATATAACTGGGCGCAGGCGCGCGAGATCGTCGAGAACGCCTACACCATGTTCAGCCCGCGCCTCGGCGGGATCGTCGAGCGCTTCTTCGACGAACACTGGATTCACGCGGCGCTGATGCCCAACAAGCGCGGCGGCGCGTTCGCTTCGCCGACCGTGCCCTCGGCGCATCCCTTCGTGCTGCTCAACTTCACCGGGCAGGCGCGCGATGTGATGACGCTGGCGCACGAGCTTGGTCACGGGCTGCACATGTATCTCTCGGAAGAAGCGCAGGGCATCACCGGACTGTACACGCCGCTGACGACCGCCGAAATGGCGTCCACCTTCGGCGAAATGCTGGTCTTCACCGACCTGATGGAGAAAGAACCCGATCCGGCGGTGCGGCTCTCCATGCTCTCGCAGAAGGTCGAGGACGGCTTCGCCACCGTCTTCCGCCAGATCGCCATGAACCGCTTCGAGGACGGGCTGCACACCGCGCGCCGTACCGAGGGTGAGCTTTCCAGCGAGCGCATCAGCGAAATCTGGATGCAGACGCAGCGCGACATGTTCCAGGGCAGTGTCACCCTGAGCGACGGCTATGCCACCTGGTGGAGCTACGTCCCGCATTTCGTCGGCAGCCCCGGCTACGTCTATGCCTACGCTTTCGGCGAGCTGCTGGTGCTGGCGCTGTTCAACCTGTACCAGAAGCGCGGCAAGGAATTCGTGCCGCAGTACCTCGACGTGCTGGCGGCAGGCAACTCCGACTACCCGGACAAGATTCTGGCGAAGGTCGGCGTCGACCTGAGCGACCCGGCGTTCTGGAACGAAGGGCTGGAAGCGCTGCGCAAGCTGGTCGACCAGGAAGAGGCGCTGGCGCGCGAGGTCTACCCGGAGAAGTTCTAAAAGAAGTGCTGAGCAACGAGTAATGAGTGACGAGAAGGGCGACTTCACGCGAGGTCGCCCTTTTGATTCTATGAAGCCGGCACAAACCAGTAATTCGGGCAGGGACATGGCTCGCAAAATCGCCTACACTGAAGGGCGCGGCTTATCTTGAGGAAGGGAGCGCGTGATGCGGTATAAGTTGTTGGGCAAAAGCGGCGTGCGGGTTTCCGAGCTGGCGCTGGGGACGATGACGTTCGGCACGGCGTGGGGCTGGGGCGCGGACGCCGCCGAATGCAGGCGCATGTTCGACCGCTTCGCCGAAGCAGGCGGCAACTTCGTCGATACATCCGTCAACTATACGGACGGCGAGGCGGAAACCATCCTCGGCGACCTGCTGAGCGCCGACCGCGATCACTTCGTCGTCGCCACCAAGTACACGCTCACCAAGCGCGATTCGACCGATCCCAACTCCGGCGGCAACAGCCGCAAGAATATGATGAAGTCGGTCAACCGCAGCCTCAGCCGCCTGAAGACGGACGTGATCGACCTGCTCTACCTGCACGTCTGGGACTACACCACGCCGGTCGAGGAAGTGCTGCGCGGGCTGGACGATCTGGTGCGCATGGGCAAGGTCAACTACGTCGCTATCTCCGACTCGCCCGCCTACATCGTCGCCGAAGCCAATACGATGGCGGAGCTGCGCGGCTGGTCGCGCTTCGTCGGCGTGCAGCTTCCCTACTCGCTGGCGCGGCGCGAGATCGAGCGGGAGATGCTGCCGATGGCGCGTCACTGGGATATGGCGGTCATGCCCTTCAGCCTGATCGGCGGCGGCGTGCTGACCGGGAAGTACACCGAGAGCAACGAGCCGACGCGCTTCAACCGCGAGCAGATGCAAATTCAGGAGCGCGTGCAGAATATCATCGACACGGTGCGCGCCGTCGCTGAAGAAACGGGCAAGTCGCGGGCACAGGTGGCGATCAACTGGGTGCGCCAGCAGCAGGATCGCGCGCTGATGATCCCGATCCTGGGCGCGCGCACGCTGGCGCAGCTAGAGGATAATCTCGGCGTGCTCGACTGGGCGCTGAGCGACGACCAGCTCAAGCGGCTGGACGACGCCAGCCATATCGAGCTGGGTTTCCCACACGACTGGCACGGCAATCCCTACGTCTTTGGCGCGACCTTCGACCAGATCGACAACCACCACGTTTGATGTGAGTATCAGGGGATAAAAAGTGACCCGCCGTGTAGAGTCACGGCGGGTCGGTATTGCAGGTCTCAGGGAGCTGATCCCGTAGTGGGACGCTCACAGAGAGGTGAGCGTCTTAGGGGTTCGCCCCCTTATGACTGCGACTATCCACGCGATCACCTCCTTTTATCTAACCTGTCGATGAACACAGTATAGCCCCAATTTACCATAGGTCAAGACGGCTCACAGCCCATTAGATTAAGATTTGATGATCGTGTCCGTAATCACTGGATTGCGGGCGGCAGCATAAGGGTTCGGATAGGGCGATCATCGTCGTGATCACCCCTTTGATTCCAGGACGCCAACACGCCTCCGACGCATTTTTAATACGTTTCATATAACGGAATCGTACAATAAGTACATCATGCTCTGGGAGAAGATTCTGTTATGGACTTAAATCGTTATACCAACAAGGCGCAGGAAGCGCTTTTAAAAGCCCAGTCGCTCGCCAACGACTACGGGCACAGCAGCGTCGATCCGCTGCACATTTTGATCGGCTTGATGAGTCAGAAAGACGGCGTCGTGCCGGAGATCGCCGCCAAGATCGGGGCGCGCCCGCAGACGCTGCTCGCTGAACTGGAGCAGACGCTCAACGACCGCCCGCGCACCTACGGCAGCAACGCCAAAGCCGGGCTGAGCCGCGCCGCGACCGACGTGCTGACCAAAGCCGAAAAAGAAGCATCGAACATGCACGACGACTACGTCAGCACCGAGCACATTCTGCTGGCGCTGACGGACGACCACTCGGTCAGCGGCATTCTGGAGCGCAGCGGCGTCACCCACGACGCCATCTTGCAGGCGCTGACGGCGATTCGCGGCGGGCAGCGCATCACCTCGCAAGACCCCGAAAGCACCTACAAGAGCCTCGAAAAGTACGGGCGCGACCTGACCGCTGCGGCACGGCAGGGCAAGCTCGACCCGGTGATCGGGCGCGAGGACGAAATCCGCCGCGTCATTCAGGTGATCAGCCGCCGCACCAAGAATAACCCCGTGCTGATCGGCGAGGCGGGCGTCGGCAAGACGGCGATTGTCGAAGGCTTGGCGCAGCGCATCGTCAACGGCGACGTGCCGGAAGGCTTGCGCGACAAGCAGTTGATCTCGCTGGACATGGGCAGCCTGGTCGCGGGCGCGAAGTTTCGCGGCGAGTTCGAGGAGCGCCTGAAAGCCGTGCTCAAGGAAGTGACCGACAGCGACGGCAAGATCATCCTGTTCCTCGATGAACTGCACACCATCGTCGGGGCGGGCGCAGCCGAAGGCTCGATGGACGCCAGCAACATGCTCAAGCCGCTGCTGGCGCGAGGGGAACTGCGGGCGATTGGCGCGACGACGCTGGACGAGTACCGCAAGTACATCGAGAAGGACGCGGCGCTGGAGCGGCGTTTCCAGCCGGTGTTCGTGGACGAGCCGAGCGTCGAGGACACGATCAGCATACTGCGTGGTTTAAAAGAGAGGTACGAGGTGCATCACGGCGTGCGGATACAGGACAGCGCCGTGATCGCTGCCGCGACGCTGAGCGACCGCTATCTGCCGGATCGTCAGCTACCGGACAAAGCGATCGACCTGATCGACGAAGCGGCGGCACGACTGAAGATGGAGATCGACTCCAAGCCGCAGGCGCTCGATACCGTCGAGCGGCAGATCATGCAGCTCGAAATCGAGCGCGAGGCGCTGAAGAAGGAGCGCGACAAGGCATCGCGCGAGCGGCTGGCGGCGATTGAGGGCGAGATCGCCAATCTGCGCGAGGAACTGAACGCCCTGACCGCCCGCTGGCAGAAGGAAAAGGCGGTCATTCAGGGCATCCGCGAAGTGAAGACCAAAATCGACGAGGCGAAGGTGCAGCTTGAGCAAGCCGAGCGCCGGGCTGACCTGGAAGCGGCTGCGCGCCTGCGCTACGGCACGCTGCTCGAACTGGACAAGCAGTTGAGCGAGCGCGAAGCCGCCATGAAAACCCAGCAGGCGGACGGCGGGACGATGCTGCGCGAGGAAGTCGACGCGGACGGGATCGCCGAGGTGGTGAGCAAGTGGACGGGCATCCCGGTCAGCCGCCTGCTGGAAGGCGAGGTCGAGAAGCTGCTGCGCATGGAAGACCGCCTGCACGAGCGGGTGGTCGGGCAGGACGACGCCGTGAAGTCGGTGGCGTCGGCGGTGCGGCGCAGCCGGGCGGGTCTGCAAGACCCGAATCGCCCGATGGGGACGTTCCTGTTCCTGGGTCCGACCGGCGTCGGCAAGACCGAACTGGCGCGGGCGCTGGCGGAGTTCATGTTCGACGACGAGCAGGCGATGGTGCGCATCGACATGAGCGAGTACGGCGAGCGGCATACGGTCGCGCGGCTGATCGGCGCGCCGCCGGGCTACGTCGGCTACGAGGAAGGCGGTCAGCTAACCGAAGCGGTGCGGCGGCGTCCGTACTCGGTGGTGCTGCTGGACGAGATCGAGAAGGCGCATCCCGAAGTGTTCAACATCTTCCTGCAAGTGTTCGACGACGGTCGCCTGACCGACGGGCAGGGGCGGACGGTCGACTTCACCAACACGATCATCATCATGACCAGCAACGTCGGCAGCCCGATCATCAAGCAGATGAGCGGGAACGCCGACAAAAAAGCGATGCGCGAGGCGGTGATGGAGGAGCTGGATCAATACTTCCGACCGGAGTTCCTGAACCGGCTGGACGACATCATCCTGTTCCAGAGCCTGACGCAGAGCGACCTGGAGCGGATCGTGAGCATCCAGTTGAAGCACCTGGAGCGCCTGCTGGCGAGCCGCCACCTGACGCTGGAACTGACGGCGGACGCCAAGCACTACCTGGCGGCGCGCGGCTTCGACCCGGTGTACGGCGCGCGCCCGCTGAAGCGGACGATCCAGCGCGACCTGCAAGACCCGCTGGCGCTGGCGATTTTGGAAGGGCGCGTGCGCGAAGGCGACCACGTGGTCGCGGACGTGGCGGCGGACGGCGAGGGGCTGAGGTTTGAGAGTGTGGTGGCGGGCGAGGTGGTGTGACCCCCTCACCCCCGACCCCTCTCCCACGCAAGCGGGGAGAGGGGAGACAAGCAGTGATGCGGTATAAGCTGTTGGGAAAGAGCGGCGTGCGGGTCTCTGAGCTGGCGCTGGGGACGATGACGTTCGGCACGGCGTGGGGCTGGGGCGCGGACGCCGCCGAATGCAGACGCATGTTCGACCGCTTCGCCGAGGCGGGCGGCAACTTCATCGACACGTCGGTCAATTATACGGACGGCGAGGCGGAAACCATCCTCGGCGACCTGCTGAGCGCCGACCGCGATCACTTCGTCGTCGCTACCAAGTACACGCTCACCAAGCGCAATTCGACCGATCCCAACTCCGGCGGCAACAGCCGCAAAAATATGATGAAGTCGGTCAACCGCAGCCTCAGCCGCCTGAAGACGGACGTGATCGACCTGCTCTACCTGCATGTCTGGGACTACACGACGCCGGTCGAGGAAGTGCTGCGCGGGCTGGACGATCTGGTGCGCATGGGCAAGGTCAACTACGTCGCTATCTCCGACTCGCCCGCCTACATCGTCGCCGAAGCCAATACGATGGCGGAACTGCGCGGCTGGTCGCGCTTCGTCGGCGTGCAGCTTCCCTACTCGCTGGCACGGCGTGAGATCGAGCGCGAGATGCTACCGATGGCGCGTCACTGGGATATGGCGGTCATGCCCTTCAGCCTGATCGGCGGCGGCGTGCTGACCGGGAAGTACACCGAGAGCAACGAGCCGACGCGCTTCAACCGCGAGCAGATGCAAATTCAGGAGCGCGTGCAGAATATCATCGACACGGTGCGCGCCGTCGCTGAAGAAAGGGGCAAGTCGCGGGCACAGGTGGCGATCAACTGGGTGCGCCAGCAGCAGGATCGCGCGCTGATGATCCCGATCCTGGGCGCGCGCACGCTGGCGCAGCTAGAGGATAATCTCGGCGTGCTCGACTGGGCGCTGAGCGACGACCAGCTCAAGCGGCTGGACGACGCCAGTAAGATCGAGCTGGGTTTCCCACACGACTGGCACGGCAATCCGTATGTCTTTGGCGCGACCTTCGACCAGATCGACAACCACCACGTTTGATGTGAGTATCAGGGGATAAAAAGTGACCCGCCGTGTAGAGTCACGGCGGGTCGGTATTGCAGGTCTCAGGGAGCTGATCCCGTAGTGGGACGCTCACAGAGAGGTGAGCGTCTTAGGGGTTCGCCCCCTTATGACTGCGACTATCCACGCGATCACCTCCTTTTATCTAACCTGTCGATGAACACAGTATAGCCCCAATTTACCATAGGTCAAGACGGCTCACAGCCCATTAGATTAAGATTTGATGATCGTGTCCGTAATCACTGGATTGCGGGCGGCAGCATAAGGGTTCGGATAGGGCGATCATCGTCGTGATCACCCCTTTGATTCCAGGACGCCAACACGCCTCCGACGCATTTTTAATACGTTTCATATAACGGAATTGTACAATAAGTACATCATGTTCTGGGAGAAGATTTTGTTATGGACTTAAATCGTTATACCAACAAGGCGCAGGAAGCGCTTTTAAAAGCCCAGTCGCTCGCCAACGACTACGGGCACAGCAGCGTCGATCCGCTGCACATTTTGATCGGCTTGATGAGTCAGAAGGACGGCGTCGTGCCGGAGATCGCCGCCAAGATCGGGGCGCGCCCGCAGGCGCTGCTCGCTGAACTGGAGCAGACGCTCAACGACCGCCCGCGTACCTACGGCAGCAACGCCAAAGCCGGGCTGAGCCGCGCCGCGACCGACGTGCTGACCAAAGCCGAAAAAGAAGCGTCGAACATGCACGACGACTACGTCAGCACCGAGCACATTCTGCTGGCGCTGACGGGCGACCACTCGGTCAGCGGTATTCTGGAGCGCAGCGGCGTCACCCACGACGCCATCTTGCAGGCACTGACGACGATTCGCGGCGGGCAGCGCATCACCTCGCAAGACCCCGAAAGCACCTACAAGAGCCTCGAAAAGTACGGGCGTGACCTGACCGCTGCGGCACGGCAGGGCAAGCTCGACCCGGTGATCGGGCGCGAGGACGAAATCCGCCGCGTGATTCAGGTGATCAGCCGCCGCACCAAGAACAACCCGGTGCTGATCGGTGAGGCGGGCGTCGGTAAGACGGCGATTGTCGAAGGCTTGGCGCAGCGCATCGTCAACGGCGACGTGCCGGAAGGCTTGCGCGACAAGCAGTTGATCTCGCTGGACATGGGCAGCCTGGTCGCGGGCGCGAAGTTTCGCGGCGAGTTCGAGGAACGCCTGAAAGCCGTGCTCAAAGAAGTGACCGACAGCGACGGCAAGATCATCCTGTTCCTCGATGAACTGCACACGATTGTCGGGGCGGGCGCAGCCGAAGGCTCGATGGATGCCAGTAACATGCTCAAACCCTTGCTGGCGCGAGGGGAACTGCGCGCGATTGGCGCGACGACGCTGGACGAGTACCGCAAGTATATCGAGAAGGACGCGGCGCTGGAGCGGCGTTTTCAGCCCGTGTTCGTGGACGAGCCGAGCGTCGAGGACACGATTAGCATACTGCGCGGTTTAAAAGAGAGATACGAGGTGCATCACGGCGTGCGGATACAGGACAGCGCCGTGATCGCTGCCGCGACACTGAGCGACCGCTATCTGCCGGATCGTCAGCTACCGGACAAAGCGATTGACCTGATCGACGAAGCGGCGGCGCGGCTGAAGATGGAGATCGACTCCAAGCCGCAGGCGCTCGATACGGTCGAGCGGCAGATCATGCAGCTCGAGATCGAGCGGGAGGCGCTCAAGAAGGAGCGCGACCGGGCATCGCGCGAGCGGCTGGACGCGCTCGAAGGCGAGATCGCCAATCTGCGCGAGGAACTGAACGCCCTGACCGCCCGCTGGCAGAAGGAAAAGGCGGTCATTCAGGGCATCCGCGAAGTGAAGACCAAGATCGACGAGGCGAAGGTGCAGCTTGAGCAAGCCGAGCGCCGGGCTGACCTGGAAGCGGCTGCGCGCCTGCGCTACGGCACGCTGCTCGAACTGGACAAGCAGTTGAGCGAGCGCGAAGCCGCCATGAAAACCCAGCAGGCGGACGGCGGGACGATGCTGCGCGAGGAAGTCGACGCCGACGGGATCGCCGAGGTGGTGAGCAAATGGACGGGCATCCCGGTCAGCCGCCTGCTGGAAGGCGAGGTCGAGAAGCTGCTGCGCATGGAAGACCGCCTGCACGAGCGGGTGGTCGGGCAGGACGACGCCGTGAAGTCGGTGGCGTCGGCGGTGCGGCGCAGCCGGGCGGGTCTGCAAGACCCGAATCGCCCGATGGGGACGTTCCTGTTCCTGGGTCCGACCGGCGTCGGCAAGACCGAACTGGCGCGGGCGCTGGCGGAGTTCATGTTCGACGACGAGCAGGCGATGGTGCGCATCGACATGAGCGAGTACGGCGAGCGGCATACGGTCGCGCGGCTGATCGGCGCGCCGCCGGGCTACGTCGGCTACGAGGAAGGCGGTCAACTGACCGAAGCGGTGCGGCGGCGTCCGTACTCGGTGGTGCTGCTGGACGAGATCGAGAAGGCGCATCCCGAAGTGTTCAACGTCTTCCTGCAAGTCTTTGACGACGGTCGCCTGACCGACGGGCAGGGGCGGACGGTCGACTTCACCAACACGATCATCATCATGACCAGCAACGTCGGCAGCCCGATCATCAAGCAGATGAGCGGGAACGCCGACAAAAAAGCGATGCGCGAGGCGGTGATGCAGGAGCTGGATCAATACTTCCGACCGGAGTTCCTGAACCGGCTGGACGACATCATCCTGTTCCAGAGCCTGACGCAGAGCGACCTGGAGCGGATCGTGAGCATCCAGTTGAAGCACCTGGAGCGCCTGCTGGCGAGCCGCCACCTGACGCTGGAACTGACGGCGGACGCCAAGCACTACCTGGCGGCGCGCGGCTTCGACCCGGTGTACGGCGCGCGCCCGCTGAAGCGGACGATCCAGCGCGACCTGCAAGACCCGCTAGCGCTGGCGATTTTGGAAGGGCGCGTGCGCGAAGGCGACCACGTGGTCGCGGACGTGGCGGCGGACGGCGAGGGGCTGGTGTTCGAGAGTGTGGTGGCGGGCGAGGTGGTGTCGGGCTGACCCCCTCTCCATGTAAAAGTAAGGACGGCGGGGCAGCGGAGAGGGTGCGCTGTCCCGTTGTTTTGATACAGAGCGTGATTGATAAAGGCATAGAATCGTATAAGGATATTTATCCTCTATGCTCCTTCATTCTTTTGCTATTAAGAACATAGATTGACTAGAATGTAATCGGGTGAACAACTGAATACGGAGAATAGCACGCTGCGTGCTACCCCTACGCTCTCTCCTCAACACGAACTTGTTTGCGCGCCTTCACTCACCTAAATCAATGAGAGGGGGAAAAGCGGCGCTCGGTATTCCAGCCTAATATGTAAAACCGCATTTATTCTACACATGACAAGTAAAGGTTGGGACGATTTCATGGTCAAAAATATCCGATTTGCTGTAATGCTGGCAATTCTGTACGCACTCTTTGCTTTGCCCGTTGTTGCTCAAGAGCAAATAGTGATCACCGCTGAAAACGCCCTACTGATTTTCCCTATGAAAATTATCCGGGCGCACAATGGAATAGCCAACGTTGTTGTTTTTAGCCCAGATGGAAGACTAGTCGCATCTGGCGGGGAAGATGGCAGAGTGCGGCTGTGGGACGTTTCCACAGGTCGCCTCGTGAGGAATGTCGAAGATCTTTCGAGTCCTGTGAACAGCCTGACTTTCAGCGCGGATGGGAAACTGCTTCTCGCGGGAGGCGATCTGCTTCATACTGCGCTCATTGTGTGGGACACGGAAACCGGTAAGCGCTTTGCAGAATTCGATATTTGTGACAGACAAACCCAAGCAAAGTGTGATGAGTTGAAAGCTATTTTTGATGAGGAATCGCCAGGGCGTATTACTGCCGTCGTCGCTTTGGGGTCGGATATGCCCGGCGAGGATGGAAGATTCTTTTTCGGATATGGCGACTTAGGGGTTGTGGTGATAATGACTGAAGTCGAGGATTCTGGCTTTATTCAAGAGACTGGCGATGATCTTGTCAAAAGTGTTATTTACAGCCGAGATCAAGCGTTCCGCCTCACAGGTCATGAAAACGGGGTTGGAAGTTACGTTATTGGCAGTGGGGCAAGGGAAGAGCATTTGATCTTTTCGCAGCCTGTGTCCAGCCTTAGCCTGAACCGCAATGAAAACCTGCTTGCAGTAGGAAGCCCTAATGGGGAAATATATCTGCTGACTATCGCTTTGGAAGGGAATGAGGTAAAGAGTGAGGTGATTGGCAGGCTTGACGCAGGTAATGAAGTGATCAGTGGGGTCGCGTTTAGCATCGACAGCTCACTCCTTGTTTCCTCAAGCTGGGATGGCAGCCTGCGGTTATGGAACGTAGCAGCACAAGAGGAAATTGCTCCGCTGACGGTTCCAACTGAAGGTTATCAATACACGAGTGTCGCTATGAGTCCTGATGGCACTGTGATTGCCGCATCACTGAACAATGGGAACATCACCTTATGGCACGTTAGGGAGCGATGAAATGCAACTAGAGAGAAATCTGAAAATCGAAACATACGTCTCTTGACGGATCGGGAAGCGGATTTATGCTCGACGTGAGCGCGAGCCTGCGGGACGCGGGTGCTGCTATAATAGAGCGCACAGCGAAAGAGGCGTTCTATGCGACACGTCATTCTGATCCCTGATCTTGAAAGCGGCGGGTATACGGTCGAAGTGCCGAGCCTGCCTGGCTGCGTCTCGGAAGGCGATACCGTCGAGGAAGCGCTTGCCAACATCAAAGAGGCGATCACCGGCTTCGAGGAAACGCTGATCGAACTGGGGCGCGAAGTGCCTCAGGAGGACAAGCCTATTCTGGTGGCGCAGGTGTGAGCCAACTCGCCAATATTTCGGGACGCGAAGCCGTCCGTGCGCTGGAGCGTGCCGGCTTTCGCGTTGTCAGAACGCGCGGGGATCACATCTATCTGGACAACGGCACGACGACCGTATCGGTTCCGAATCACCGCAATGTCAAGGTGGGCACGCTGCGAAGCATTATTCGCCAAGCTGGACTGACCGTCGACGAGTTTCTTGAATTAGTCTGAGGTTCGCTAAACCCTTCAAACAGCAGGAGCAGGCATAGCGCCCGCTCCTTTTTGATTCCCCGCTAGCGCACCGGCTCGGTGGTTTCGGGCGTCGGCGTCGGCGTGTCCGATGGGAAGGGCAGCACGGTCGGGGTCGCGCTGGCGGCGGGGCTAGACGACGCCGGGCTGACGACCTGGATCAGCGGCAGGCTGGTACAGTCGCCGCTCGCAGTCGTCTGATCGCGCGGCACCCAGCCCGCGCCCAGGTCGCTCCCCGGTGGGTATTGCAGCCGATACCAGCCGCTGCTCGTGACGCCGAGCGCGACCAGCTCGTCGCTGCTGCTGAACGTCCCCAGTACCGGGTAGCTGGTGTCCGGTCCGCCGTAGATTTTGACGGCGCTGCCCGATGAAGCGGCGCGCACGGTGCAGTCCTGCTTGAGCGGCGACGGCTGGATGGCAAACTGCTGGAAATCCTCGGTCACTTCCGTCGTCGGCGGCAGAGGCGTCGGCGGAATGCGAGTCGGGATGATCGTAGCGGGCGGGCGTGAAGTTGGCGGCGCGGACGTAGGCGACACGCGAGTCGGCGAAGGCGTGGGCGAGACGGGCGTCTCGGACGGCTCGATGACGATGATCTGCGGCGCGGGCGTGGACGACGCGGTCGGCGCGGGCGTATCGGTCTGGGAGGGCACGACGGTCGGCGTTGCCGTCGGCAGTTGGGCGACCCCGCTGCCCTGCTGCGGCAGGCTGCCGCTGAGCACCATGAACCCCAGCAGCCCGCCGAGCAGGACGACCGTGAAGACCGCCGCCATCAGCGTCACGGAGGTGGTGCTGTAGCGCCTGCGCGCCCGCGCAGCGCGTAAGGTATCGGCTTCGTAGCGGCGGCTCGCCGCCTGCTGCGCCGCCGTCTGCAAGACCTGCGCCGAGAGCGGCGGCAGATCGCGCATCTGGGCGGCGGCGTGGGCGCGCACGGCGTCGGCGAGCGCCTGCCATGCCTTCAACGACTTGCGGCAGTCCGCGCACTGGGCGAGGTGGCTCTCGAAGCGCGACGTATCGGCTTTGGGCAGCGTCCCGGCGACGTAAAAGGGGATCAGTTCTTCCCAGTCACTGTGCATTGGAGGTTTCCCCCATCGATAGCAGCACGCGGCGGAGCATCTCTTTGGCGCGATGCAGGCGGCTTTTGACCGTGCCGAGGGTCACGCCGAGCACCTCGGCGACTTCGGGACCCGAAAGCTGGTGGTAGAAAATCAGCACGAGAATCTCCTGATGAAAGGGCGGGAGCTGCTGGATCGCTTCCTGCAACGTCTGCTGCTGCGTTTTGCGCTCGACCTTTTCGAGCGGCGCGGTGTCGGCGCTGTAGGTCGATTCGTCCAGCATGACGAGTTCGGGCGTGATGCGGCGGTGCGCGTTAATGGCGCGGTGCCGGGCAATCGTGAGCAGCCAGGTGCGCACTTTGCTGTCGCCGCGAAACCCGGCGGCATGTTCCCACGCCGCCAGCATCACGTCCTGCAAGACTTCCTCTGCCGCCTGGCGATCCCGCAGCATGGAAGTCAGATAGTTGAGGATATTGGCGCCGTGCCGCATGTAGAGTTCGTTCAAAGCGGCTACGTCGCCGTCCGCCATTGCCTGAACCAGCGCGAAGTCGGGGTCATGGATGTACTCCGGCATAGCTACTCCTTTGCAAGATTAGACACGGTGCGCGTGACCGAAGTTCCAATTTCAATGCGCGGCGGAGCGGCTTTGGGTTTCGACTGCGTAGGGATTCCGTAGGGAAAGCGTCAGATTCCATATACGCGCAACAGGTGTCCAATACAATATATAACAAGAACCTAACGCGGAGGGGAATTATGCGGGGACGCAGTTGGATTATTGTAATCATAGTGACTATTCTGTACAGCACTGCCTGTACCTTCAGCAGCAAGCTGCCGACGCCGACCCCGCCGACCGCCGCGCCGGAGCAGCAGCCGACTCGCCCGCAGACCACGTTTATCGACGCGCGCACGGTGAAGACCGACAGCTCGGTGAGCAACGACACGTCCATCGCGGACGCCCAGGCGCTGCCGCAGGACGCGAACGCGGATTCGTCAGGGGGCGGCAATACGCCGGCGGGTGACTACGGCAGCGGCGGATACTACGGCGGTGGCTCTCATAACGGTTACGGCTCGTGGGGGGGATACTACGGCTATTACGGCTGGTACTGCACGCCAAGCTACAACTGGGGATACACCTACTGGGTGCAGTGGGGCGACACGCTGAACAACATCGCCTGGCGCTCCGGGACGACCTGGCAGGCGCTGGCGCAGGCGAACTGTATTCCTGACCCGAACCGCATCTACGTCGGGCAGGTGCTGTATGTGCCGCAGCCAGTCGCGCCGCTGTACTCCTACCCGCACTATCCTTATCCGCACTACCCGCCGCCCTACTATCCACCGGGCTATCCGACGCCGACGCCAGCGGTCATAGCGCCGACTGCCGCACCGTCGCCCGTCGTGGTCGGCACGGGGCTGACCTTCGCGCCTTACAACGAGATCAACAACAGCACGGTCATCCTGCCGCCGGATACGCTGATCACGATTAGCTGGGTAGGGACGTTCCCGACGGCGACCGACCACGTGACCTTCGAGCTGATCCCGCCGGGCGACTCGACCGGATCGCCGATTGCCACCGACAGCAACCCGGCGGATGGCGCGACCATCACCTGGTACGCGGTCAACATGACGCAGGGGACGATACGCGGGGTCGCCTACTTCACGGGCGGATACGCGCCGCAGTACAGCGACAGCTATTACGTGATCGCCGGGACGCCGTGATGAAGGCATAGCGGAAAGGGCGCACGCCGTGCGCCCCTACGATGAGGATGCGCCTGGGGGGATTGTCAGGGGCGTGTTCAATAAGCGTGTTGAAAACGTCGCTAAACAACCCCTCATCCCCGTGCAACCGAAGGTTGCCATCCCCTTCTCCCACACAACCGGGGAGAAGGGGGAACGCCGCCCCGTCGCTCCGTTTACGTGGGAGAGGGGCAGGACGCTTTGCGTCCGGGGTGAGGGGTTTTTGAACACCTTCATGCCGTTCGCTACGCTACATGTGGTCACCCGCCCGCTGGCTTGAGCGAACCGGTGTGCGTGGCGGCGAAAATATCCGTGCCGCTGAGGATGCCCGTTTCGACGTACAGATAATACGTACCGTCGTGGTATTCCATCGCCGTGTACCAGAATCCGTTGGAACGCGGGACGGTCGTGCGCCCCCAGAAGGGCGTGTCCGAGGCAATCGTCCAGTGGATGCCGTCGTCGCTGAGGGCGTAATTGAGCGACATCTGCGGGGGAGTCTGTGAGAAATCGACCTGGCGGAAGATCATCACCCAGCCGTCGGGCGTGTGCTTGACCAGCGGCTGATTAACTATCGTGATGCCGGGCGGCGCGGTCAGGATGGGGTCGCTTTCGGCGTAGAGCGCGTCGGTCGTGGCGGGATCGTCGTATTTCGTCCAGGTGATGCCGTCCGGCGAGGTCGCCATGCCGATTTTGGAATGGTACAAGCCGCCCTGATCGTAGCCCGCATAATACATGCGATAGCCATCGTCCGTCTTGACGATGCGCGGCGCGTCGACCATCAGGTCATCCCAGCTTCCGGCGCTGCCGGGGTTGAGGACGGGCGCGGGGTCAGGCGTCCAGGGTCCGGTCGGGGCGGGCGCGGTGGCGCGACCGATGGCGCCGGGCGCGGTGGTCGAGGAGGAGGAGTTCCAGGTGTAGAAGTAGAGCACCCAGGTGCCGTCGTCGAGCACCATCGCGTCGGAGGCGAGCGCGGCGACTTTGGCGTAAGGCACGTCTTTGGTCATCATGACCGGATCAGGCGTGACTTCCGTCCAGTTCACGCCGTCGTCGGAAGTCAGGTAGCCGATCTGCACCGAAGCGGGCCAGCCGAGAAAGCCGTTGCGGAACATGTGAAACTTGCCGTCGTAGTAAAAGACCGCGCCGGGGTCGGTGTACGTCCCGTCCCATTCGTTGGCGGGTCCGTGCGCGACGGCGGGCTGGTCGCTGGCGAGCGTGAAGAGTCCGTCCTGCGCACTGGCGGACGACGCGAACAGAAGCAAACACACGGATACAAGTATCAACAACCGTTTCATGATCTTTTCTCCCACAGTTTTTTACGCCGGCGTGGTATCGACCTTCGTGATCGGATGCTGAATTTCGGTGACGTGCTCGCTCGAAGTCATGTCCGGGTCGCCGCGCCAGAGGTAAATCTCGCGCTGCGGACCCGCCAGCGCATAGCCCTGCATCGACATCCAGCGCAGCAGCGCCTGATGCGCCCAGCGGCGATCCACGTCCGAGCCGCGATAGACGATGCACGCCATCGTCTCGACGGCAGCCCACTCGCGGACGCGCACGTGCCCGCCGCCCTCGACGGGGAGGTCGCGCGCCAGCGCCGGATCGACGCGGTACGCCGCCTCGAACAGATTGCGGCGCACTTGCAGCCCGGCGTAGGTCTCCATGAAGTAGCGCGTGTGGTAGCGCCCCATGACCGCCTCAACCGCGCCGCGCAAGCCGCCCGCGCGCAGGGCGGCGCCTGCCTGATCGAAGACGTAGTGCGGCGGCTGGTTCCAGCGGACGGCGCGGCGCAGCGACAGGACGCACAGCGCCGGGACGGGCTTGACGATCACCTCGATTTCCGGCAGCGCGCCCTCGTGCTCGATCAAGCGCAGGCGCTGCTGAACGCGGTCGAGCCGCGCCTGCTCCTCGGCGACGCGCTGGCGCAGCTCCGCCTGCTTGAGCAGGAGCATCCCGCGCAGTTCCTCGACCGAGAGCGTCTCGTCGAGCAGGTGGGCGATCTCCTCCAGCGACAGCCCCAAATCCTTGAGCGCGAGGATGCGATGCAGGCGCGCCAGTTGATCCGCCGAGTAGTAGCGATAGCCGCTGCTTTGATCGACGCAGGCGGGACTGAGCAGCCCGATGTGATCGTAGTAATGCAGCAGCCGCACCGAGACCTGCGCCAGACGAGCGAACTCACCGACTTTCAACATGTTGCCACCTCGTGCTGATCAGTATCAACCTTGACGCTGCGTCAGGGTCAAGCCCCGACCTTGCGCCTCCTTGAATTTGGTCTAGTATAGGGAGCGTTTTGAGAGCCAGAGCCAAATGACATTCACCTCGCCCGAATTTGTCATCTTCTTCAGCGCGTTCGTGCCGCTGTATTTCGCCACCGCTCACCGCTATCGCTGGGTGCTTCTGCTGCTCGCCAGCTACTTCTTTTACGCCTACGGCAGCGGCATCTACGTCGTGCTGATCCTGTTCTCGACGCTGGTCGATTACACCTCCGCCCGCGCGATGGGCGTCACGACCAACCCGCGCCGTAAGAAGCTGCTGCTCGCTGCTAGTCTTACTGTCAACCTGGGCACACTGTTCATTTTTAAGTACTTCAACTTCTTCAACCAGTCGTTCGCGGCGCTGGCGGAGGTGCTGAGCGTGGGCTATCCCATCGGCGCGCTGAGCGTGCTGCTGCCGGTCGGCATCTCGTTCTATACCTTCCAGTCGATGGCGTACACGATTGACGTGTATCGCGGCGCGATTGAGCCGGAGAAGCACCTGGGCATCATGGCGACGTTCGTCGCCTTCTTCCCGCAGTTGGTGGCGGGACCGATTGAGCGCGCCCAGCACATGCTGCCGCAGTTTCGCCGCCGCGTTCAATTCGACACAGAGCGCACGGTCGCGGGCTTGCGGCTGATCCTGTGGGGCGCGTTCAAGAAGATCGTGATCGCCGACCGGCTGGCGATCTACGTCAACACGGTTTACAACGCGCCGGAGCGCCACAGCGGCTTGCCGCTGCTGATTGCGACGGTGTTCTTCGCCTTCCAGATTTACAGCGATTTTTCGGCGTACACCGACATCGCCATCGGCTCGGCGAAAATCCTGGGCTTCGACCTGATGGAGAATTTCCGCCAGCCGTATTTCTCGAAATCCGCGCGCGAGTTCTGGGCACGCTGGCACATCTCGCTTTCGACCTGGTTCCGCGATTACCTGTACATCCCGCTGGGCGGCAACCGCGTGCCGTTCCCGCGCTACCTGCTCAACCTGATGATCGTCTTCGTGGTCAGCGGGCTGTGGCACGGCGCTAGCTGGACGTTCGTGATCTGGGGCGCGCTGCACGGCATCTACATCGTCGTGGAGGCGACGCTGCGGAATTGAGGAATTTCGTTCCATCTGCCCGCTTTGGTGCGGATCGGCATCACGTTCGCGCTGGTGACGTTCGCCTGGGTGTTCTTCCGCGCTAACAGCCTGAACGACGCGCTGTACGTGATCTCGCACGTGTTCGTCTCCGGTTCCGGCGGGCTGACCGACGCCTTCGGGGAGGGGCTGCTGGGCGCGCACGCCGAGTTCATCCTATCGTGGGGGCTGATCGGGCTGGTGCTGGTGAGTGACTGGCTGATCGCGCGCTACGGCTTCGACGAGCTGCTGCGAGTCAGCCCGGTATACGTGCGCTGGGCGGCATATTACGCCGTCGGGGCGGCGGTGGTTTTTTCCGGGCTGTACGGCGTCGGGGCGCAGAAATTTATCTATTTCCAGTTCTAGCGGTGGTGAGTAACGAGTAATGCGTGATACGTGCCGCCGGGGGTTTAAACCCCCGGCTAAAATAAGTTTGCCGCCCACTAAAGGGGCGGCTTTAGCCCGTCTCACTGGCGACCCCTTCAGTGGGTCGCCAAGCCTTTATTTAGCTGGCAGTTTAAACTGCCAGCGGTCTTATGATGGTCGCTGAAACGCCCATCAAGCAGCGAACGGCGCGGCGCTTCTGGCTGCGGCTGGCGCTGTACGTGCTGCCGTTCGCGCTGCCGTTTCTGCTGCTAACGGGCTTCATGATCTACACGGGCGAGGCGATGCCACTGGAAATGGTCGCGCGGATACAGATGGGCGACGCGCCGGTGCTCTACCGCCCGCGCTACGGCAACCGCGACTTCGACTTCAAGACGCTCTCCGCCAACCTGCGCCAGCCCGACATCCTGATCACGGGGTCGTCGCGGGTGCTGCAATTCCGCTCGCTGTTCTTCGACAAGCAGCCGCACGCCTTCTACAACGCGGGCGCTCCGGCGTGGCAGTTGGGCGAGGTGCGCGATCTGCTCGACGGGCTGACGTTCACGCCGCGCGTCGTCATCATCGGGCTGGATCAGCCCTGGTTCAACGACGCTTACGTCGGCGACGTGCTCCCGGCGCAGGTCAGCGATTTCGCGCACGTGTTCATGGTCAACCGCAGTTTCATGCAGGAAGTGCTCGACGGCACGATTGGCGACGAGGATTTCGACATCGGGCGCTATCTGGCGCGGGTCGAGCCGGGGCACGGCGGGCTGGCGCTGGGCTTGCGCGCGATCCGCGACGGACACGGCTTCCGCAACGACGGCAGCGAGCAGTACGGCGATTTTCTGGTCGCGCACTGGCTGTATCCCCAGAACGAGCGCCAGCGCCACCTGGACGAGCTGCGCGACGGCAAGGAGATGTACGTCTACGGCGATACCGTCTCGGCGACGCGCGTGCAGCAGTTGGAGGATTTGCTGGCGTGGTGCCAGCAGCGCGGCATCTTCGTGATCGGCTTTCTGCCGTCGTACATGCCGACGCTCTACCAGCAGATGATCGCCGACGGCAACCACAGCTACGTGCAGAAGCTCGATCCCATCCTGAAGCCGCTGTTCGAGCGCTACGGCGACGCTTTCTTCGACTTCGGCGACAGCGCGGCGCTGGGCGCGACCGACGAGGATTTCTTCGACGGCTGGCACGCCTCGGAGCGCATCAACCTGCGGCTGTACGAGCAAATGCTGACGGCGCTGCCGGACGTGCTGGGTAACTACTCCGACCCGGCGTATCTGCAAGCCGCCGACGCGAACGCCAGTGACACGTTCGAGGTGTTCGGCAACCGGACGCAGTGATCAGGTTCGGGGAAAAGCGGGCGAGGCACGCCTCGCCCCTACAAAAGCTGGCTGCCAGCCTATGAGCGGTGGCGAATTTGCGCTACAATAGGGTTCACAAAGGGTCAATAGGCGCTAGATGTTGGACGGCGCGCCTGCCCGAAGGAGAACTCCCTCATGATGCTGGAACTGCACGAAATTTCCGAGGCAAACCATCACATTCTGAACCCGTTCACGCACGAGAAGCTGATGCTGCTCGGCGAAGTCTGCCGCCTGACGCCGGAGATGCGACAGCTCGACCTGTGCTGCGGCAAGGGCGAGATGCTGTGCCAGTGGGCGCAGCGCTGGGGCATCAGCGGCGTCGGCGTGGACATCAGCAAGGTATTTCTGGCGGCTGCCCGCGAGCGCGCGGCGGAACTGGGCGTCAGCGACCGCGTGAGCTTGATCGAAGGTGACGCCGGACAGTACATCGCCGAGGCGCAGGGCTTCGACGTGGTGAGCTGCATCGGCGCGACCTGGATCGGCAACGGGCTGGTCGGCACGCTCAAGCTGATGCTGCCCGCGCTCAAGCCGGGCGGGCTGCTGCTGGTCGGCGAGCCGTACTGGATCGAGCCGCCGCCGGAGGAGGCTTACGCCGGAATCGGCGTGGGCAAGGAAGACTACACGTCGCTGCTGGGCAATCTGGAGCGCTTCGACTCGGTTGGGCTTGATCTGGTCGAGATGGTGCTGGCGAACCCGGATAGCTGGGATCGCTACGAAGCGGCGCAGTGGTGGACGCAGCACGAATGGCTGCGCGCGCACGCGGACGACCCGCGCGCGGCGGACGTGCGCGCCATGTTCGACCGGAGCCACCGCGAGTATCTGCTCTACGAGCGGCGCTACTTCGGCTGGGGCGTGTTCGCGCTGAAGGCGAAGCCGTAAACTTGCCGCTGGCGGTTTAAACCGCCAGCTAGCAAAAACCTGGCGACCTGCTAAAGAGGTCGCCGCAAGACATCCCTGATGCCTTTGCTTCGGTGGACGGCGAAATCCGAGTTTGAACCCCCGGCGGGTTTTTCGGACAAGCCTGCGCCGGTCTGCCCCTACGGCGATCCATCTGTTGACTTGACCGGGCGCGGCGCGTACAATGTCTGGCGTAAAGGCTGTGACGGGAGACAAGTACGCGCCGACACGGCGGCACAGAGAGCGGGTGTTGCATCGCAGATGTAACCAGGCTGAGAACCCGCCCGCACGCCGACGCCGAATGGACTCTCCGAGCCGCAACGACAGCGAAAGCTGTCCGCGCCGGAAATTGCCACCGTTATCCAGGCAAGGCACAACTTCGGTTGTGCTGAACGAAGCGAAGTCGAGACAAGCTCGGCTTAAGCGGGGTGGTATCGCGGGCTGTGACGCTCGTCCCCTCATGGGACGGGCGTTTTTTATTATCGGAGCGGGCGAGGCAGCGCCTCGCCCCTACAAACCCGTTCTGCATACGGGTGGTTTCGTTGAATGGGAGAGCAGGGAATTATGGCGGTTAAAGGACGCATTCTGACAGGCGACCGTCCGACCGGGCGGATGCACCTGGGGCATTACGTGGGATCGCTGGCGAACCGCGTGCGCCTGCAAGACGAGTACGAGTGCTTCTTCATCGTGGCGGATTTGCACACGCTGACGACCAAGCCGGAGCGCGAGGCGATTGCCACGATTGGCGACAACGTTCACCAGATGGTGATCGACTATCTGGCGGCGGGCATCGACCCGGCGAAAAGCACGATCTTCCTGCAATCGGGCGTGTTCGAGACCTACGAACTCAACCTGATCTTCGAGATGATGATCAGCGTGGCGCGGCTGGAGCGCGTGCCCAGCCTGAAGGAGATGGCGAGCGCCGCGCACCTCAACTCGATGCCGTATGGCTTGCTCGGCTACCCGGTGCTGCAAGCCGCCGACATCCTGCTGCCGCGCGCGAACCTCGTGCCGGTCGGCAAGGACAACGAGTCGCACATCGAGGTCACGCGCGAGATCGCGCGGCGCTTCAACTTCCTGTACGGGGAAAATTCCCCGTCTGGCGAAGTCTTCCCGATCCCGGACGTGCTGGTCGGCGACGTGCCGTCGCTGATCGGGACGGACGGGCAGGCGAAGATGAGCAAGTCGCTGGGCAACGCCATCTTCCTGAGCGACGACGAGAAGACGGTCAACGAGAAGGTGCGCGGCATGTTCACCGACCCGAACCGCATCCGCGCCGACATCCCCGGTCGCGTCGAGGGCAACCCGGTGTTCATCTACCACGACGCCTTCAACCCGGACGTGGACGAGGTGAACGACCTGAAGGAGCGCTACCTGAAGGGCGCGGTGGGCGACGTGGAGGTCAAGAAGAAGCTGGCGAAGGCGATCAACGCTTTCCTGGAGCCGATGCGCGAGCGGCGGGCGCAGTACGAGGCGCAGCCGTCGCTGGTCGAGGACATTCTGGTGGCGGGGACGGCGCGCGCGAACGCCGAAGCGCACCAGACGATGGCGCTGGTTCACGAGGCGATGGGGCTGTACCGGCTGCCGGAGAGGGCGTAAACCTCACCCCGCGCGAACGCCGTTCGCGTTTCCCCTCTCCATGTGGAGAGGGGCGAAAAAGATTCAACGCAAAGGCGCAAAGAGGCAAAGGGGGCGCGTGCTTGCTTCGCAAGCCAAGCCGTGCGCCCCTACGGGTTGCGTGGGCGGAGTTCGATGACCTTCGCTTCGGCGGGCGCGATGACTTTTTCCGAGAGTTCGGCGAGAAGCTGATCTTGGGAGTCGTATTCGTGGATGGGCAGCACCCAGGGATAGCGCTGGAAGTGTTCAAACATGCCGTATTCACGCTGTCCACTCAAGATGAGCGGCTGAACGGCGACTGAAGGCAACCCTTCAACAAAGCTCATCAATTCGTGGGGAAGACTGCGCGGATCGGTGAGGTCGGCAATGACGAAGCGCGCCATATGTGCCAGCGTGACCACTGTTTCGGTCACATCGCGGCTGTCCGGCTTCTCGAAATCGAACAGGATCGGGATGTAGTCGCGCTTGCGCAGTTCTTCCCGAATGGCTTCGAGAACTGCTTTGCGCTCATCGGTGAAGCGTCCGAGAATGAGCACCGCTTTCTTGCCGATGGTGTCGATCACGTCGCGCAGCTTTTCATTATGAATCAAGAGATAAATGAACTGGGCGACTTCCAGATTGTCGATGGTGATTTCAGGCTCGTCATGATCTGTAATGATTAGGTTCGATTGGGTAGCGCCTTCGAGGTTGACATTCCAGGCGGAAATACCGTAGACACGACAATTTGTGAGCTTTGCTCTCTGTTAACTGTGTTTCAATCATTTCGACACATCTCAGATTAGCCCCTCTCAAGTCTGCACCACTTAGGTTTGCGATGCCGAGGCGCGCGCCTCCGAGATCAGCTTCTCGAAGATCTGCTCCCGTGAGGATTGCGGCGGTGAGGTCCGCTCCTCTCAGGTACGCTTTCCTAAGCTTTGCACGAGAGAGGTCAGTACCATTGAGGTTTGCGGCATCGAGGATTGCCCCATTGAGTATTACATCGCTGAGATCGCCTCCCGAGAAACCTGCCCTCATAAGGAATGCCCGGTTGAGGTTTGCTCCCTGCAATTCGACGATTTGATCAAGGTGCTCCTGCCGCCAGTTGTTCCATATAGAAATGTCCGCTTTTGCGATAGCTTGTTTCAGAATAGTGAGTTGTTCTTCGTTTCCCCTAAAATTCGCCATAGCGAAAAACCTCGAAAGTTCGTAGTTGCGCATATCATAAAACAAAATTGACTCGCGCCGCCGGATGTAGCGTACTTGCGCTGCGAAATCGACAATCTTTGCGGCGGCGTTTCCCGTTATACTGGGGGCACTTATTGCCCGTCGCAACGAGCGCCGACGATGGAGACAACGCAATGGCTGACATCATGGTTCGCGTCACAACGCCCGATTACGATACCTGGCTGCGGGCGTTTGGCGCTGCCAATACTGAACTGCGCGAGCGCGGCATCCACCAGTGGACGATCTACCGCGACTCGTGGAACTCGCACATCATGATGGTTCACTTCATCGCACAAGACCTCGACAATGCGCTGGCGTATTTCGAATCGCCCGCGTTTCAGCAGTCGGAACCCGTGTTGAATGCGACGGAAGTCACGCTGTACGTCGCGCGGGAACAGCGGCAGATTTTGACGGGAGAAGTCACTTGACTCGCGCCGCCGGATGCTCGTATACTTAGCGGCATGGACACGAATCGCGCTTTCACGATGATGATGCGAATGCCACGTCAGGACAGACGGCGGTCATTTGCGCGCGCGTAATTAGCGAAGTCGAGTTGAGCGAACCCCGCACCGTCTGTCAAACCTGACAGGCGGTTTTTTGTTGCCCCTGTCAGGCGAGGGAATTTGTGGCAAACTTAGCAGCGTTTCTGCCGGTTTAATCTGCTGAAGGCTCATTTGCCGACGGCTAAAAATTGACGAGGGAATTATGCCCAAACACATTCACGTTTCCGTCGCCTGGCCCTACGCCAATGGCGATCTCCACGTCGGTCACCTGGCGGGCGCCTACCTGCCCGCCGATATTTTCGCGCGCTATCACCGCCTGATCGGGAACGACGTGCTGATGGTCTCCGGCTCGGACAGTCACGGCACGCCGATTTCGGTGGAGGCGGACAAGCGCGGCGTGACGGCGCGCTCGATCTTCGAGCATTATCACGAGCGCTTCCTGCTGACGCAGCAGAAGGTCGGCATCAGCTACGACCTGTTCACGCACACCGACACGGAAAACCACAGCAAAATCGCGCAGGACATCTTCCTGCTGCTGCTGGAGCGCGGGCATCTGTACAAGGAGAAGCAGGAGCTGCTCTACAGCGAGCTGGAGAAGCGCTTCCTGCCCGACCGCTACGTCGAGGGCGAGTGTTACATCTGCCACTACCCGGAGGCGCGCGGCGACCAGTGCGATAACTGCGGCAACCTGCTCGACGCGACCAAGCTGATCCACCCGCACAGCAAGAACCACCCCGAAGAAACGCTGATCATCCGCGAAACCGAACACTACTTCCTCGACCTGGGCAAATTCAGCGACGCGCTGATCGAGTATCTA
Organism: uncultured Chloroflexia bacterium; assembly: GCA_963760975.1. Classification (GTDB taxonomy): domain Bacteria; phylum Chloroflexota; class Anaerolineae; order Aggregatilineales; family Phototrophicaceae; genus Flexifilum. The sequence goes on from CAVXEZ010000014.1 coordinate 200,915, forward strand.
GGCAAGCACGAAAGCCACTGGCGTCCCAACGTGGTCAAGTTCAGCCAGAATTTCATCAACGAGGGGCTGCGCGGGCGTCCGATCACGCGCGACATCGACTGGGGTATCCCGGTGCCGCTGGAGGGCTGGGACGGCAAGCGGCTGTACGTCTGGTTCGAGGCGGTGATGGGCTATCTGACCGCCAGCGTCGAGTGGGCGAAGAACATCGGGCAGCCGGAGGCGTGGAAAGCGTGGTGGTACGACCCCGACGCCGAGATTTACAACTTCATCGGCAAGGACAACATCCCGTTCCACACGATCATCTGGCCCGCCGAACTGCTGGGCATCGACGGCATTTACAACGCCGAGCAGCCTGACCAACACATCAGCCTGCCTTACGACGTGCCCGCCAACGAGTTCATGAACATCGAGGGCAAGCAGTTCTCGAAATCGCGCAACTGGGCGATCTGGCTGCCGGACATCCTGGAACGCTACCAGCCGGACGCCATCCGCTACTACGTGGCGGCGACCTTCCCCGAAACGCACGACTCGGATTTCGCCTGGGACGGCTTCCTCAACCGCGTCAACGGCGAGCTGCTGGCGGCGTGGGGCAATCTGGTCAACCGGATGCTGAGCTTCGCCTACAAGCGCTACGACGGCAAAGTGCCGGACTACGCGGCGCTGACGCTCGACGACATCAACATCATCAACCGCGTCGAATTGGGCTTCGGCGAAGTCGGCGCGCTGATCGAGCAGGTGCGGCTGCGCGACGCGCTGCAAACGGCGATGGGGCTGGTGCGCGAAGCCAACGGCTATCTCGACTCGCGCAAGCCCTGGATCACGATCAAGGACGACCCGGACGACGCGGCGCGCGCGGTCTACACGATTCTGCGCGTGATCGACAACCTGAAGACGATGCTCGCGCCGTTCCTGCCGTTCTCGTCGCAGAAAGTCCACGAGTATCTGGGCTACGACGGGCAGTTGTTCGGCGACCTGACCATCGAGTCGTTCGACGAGGCGGAGCGGGCGCATCGCGCGCTGGTCTACGACGGCGCGGCGGCGCTGGGCAAATGGGAGAAGAGCAATCTGAAGCCGGGGCAGGCGCTGCGCGAGCCGAAGGCGCTCTACGTCAAGCTGGAGCCGGAGATTGTCGATCAGGAGCGGGGCTTCCTCGGGCAGCCGCGCGACGAGCACGCGATAGAGGAATGACCCCTCATCCCGGCAAAACTACGTTTCGCTTGCCCCTTCTCCCACGCAAGCGGGGAGAAGGGGAGAAAACTGCTCACAGAAGGTTACTCTGGCGTGAATCATTGAAGTGCTGTAAGATATCGCCTGCAACTAAGACTATATGCACGATTTGGCGGCTGAAGTTACTGAACGAACACTCGGTGACTGAGGATATTTTGTTGCAGCATCGCGTAATGCGGCAGCTTGAAAGTCATGAATTTCGGGTCAAAATCTAATGGCGTCATGTTGTCGTGGATTATGCTACTATCTAGATCATCTGTGATTGAAGTATGGTCTCAATATCACGTTCCGACGTACTCGAGCAGATGTCGCAGTCGGAAGAAATCATTCGAATTAGCTCAGCGTACGTTTTCCATATCGATTTGTCCAGCTGATCAGGTGGAAGCGGATATCGTGCCCGACTGTTTTCACGATAATCCGTGCCAGCGATTTGCCGGAGTAACCTCTATCCAGATCGCTCTCAGTTGAGTAGGAGGAAAGCGGAGATATACAATCGCAGCAGTAAACGTTTGCTTCATCAACGCAATAATTCTTCCGGATTTACAAGCTACTTGAGGCTACATCGAGTACATTTTCGAGGAGACAAGCTGTCGCAAGTTGACTTTATGCCGAATCCAAAGTTGATACGACTTGGCGGATCAACGCGATTCATTCAATCGCTTGTCAATAGCTTGCAAGCCTGATCATACATTAAATCCAAGAACAATGGGAATAAGAAATGACTATCCCATGCTTGGCAGATTACAGCAGAATCAATTCTGACAGCATAAACTAAAGCACAGCTGCTTGCAGCCAACACTAGCAACTCTGACGCGCCCAAAACCGAAGTTGAATTCTAGTCAGAGCACAGTTATCATAAACTGATCAAGAATCGTGGCGGTGAAAAGCAGATTATCCGAAACTGACAGCATTTTCAAGTCAATCGCAGAAGATTGTCATGGCGCTACGTTATACATGCGTCGTACTCAGAAATCTCATGATCATCGAAACTCCACGCGTATTATAGTTCTATTATCGAGTACTAGCTGCTCAGCACATATTTGTACTACCGTGATTCATCAAATACCCACTCTGTCGAGTAGATAATTTCGTAATCGATTGAATTGGTATCGGTTTTCTCCCCTCTCCCCGCTTGCGTGGGAGAGGGGCAGGGTGAACCGAAGGTTCGCACGGGGTGAGGGGCGCTGCTTACCCCGTGCGCAGCGACAAATCATACGTGCCGCCGTCGCTGAACGGGCTGACGCGAATGGTGTACGTCCCCGCCTGCGTCAGCGTAATGTCGATGCGCGAGTTGCGGTTGTTCACGCCGTCGATGTCGTCGTTCTCGGCGACCTGCTGGCGGTCGGGCGCGTACAGGTAGAGATGCGGATCGAGCGTCGGATCGGTCGCGTCCAGCTCGATGATGACGTGTTCGCCTGCCGCGCCCGTGAACGTCCAGCCATCATCGCGGAACGTATCGACCGTGCCGTGTACCGTCTGCCCCGGCTCGATGCTGCCCTGCATCTTGAGGTCGCTGGGCAGCACGGGCGGCGGCGCGGGCGTCGCGGTCGCGGAGATGGTCTGCGCGCCGAAGTTGGGCATGGCGGTCACGGTCAGGACGATTTCCTGAACGAAGGCGGTGATCGACGGGGTGCTGGTGGCGAAGACGACGATGCACAGCCCGCAGCTTGCCAGCACGGCGATGCCGACCAGCGCCAGCACGACCGTGCTGCCACCACCACCGCGCGACCGATGCACGCGCACGCGCTCGTTGGGAATCTCGGCGAAGGGGTCGTAATCGTCGTCCTGATCGAAGACGGCGGAGGTGTCCACCTCCACCTGTGCGGGGCGCGCCGGTGGCGGTGGCAGCGGCGGCTGCCCGCCCATGCGGATCAACATGCGTTGGGCGCGCTCGTCTTCCGGGCGCAGCTTGAGCACTCGTTCGAGCGCGTGGCGCTTGCGCTCCTCGTTTTCGATGGCGTTCGCCAGCAGCCACCAGGCATCGGCGTTGAAGGGATCGGCACGGACGAACGGCACGAGCAGGCGCAGGGCTTCCTGCTTGTTGCCCTCACGGATGAGGCGGTAGGCTTCCTGTAACGGTTCGCTGGACATCGCTCCCCCTCTTGAGGACTGATTATACGCTTAAGTATACGCGATTCCGCGCGTTGCCAAAAAGCGGGCGATAGGGCAAAATGCCGGACGTTTGGGCAACTATGAGGGCATTATGGCATCGTTCCGCGTCGAGCGCGCCCTGTTCCTCCTGCTGATCGCCGCGTTCCTGATCGTCGGGGCGCTGTTCGCCGTGCGCACTCCGGCGTGGCAGGCTCCCGACGAACCCGCGCATTACAACTACGTCGCTCAGGTGGCGAGCAACGGCTGCTGCCCGGTGCTGGAAGTGGGCGACTGGAACAGCGCTTACCTCGACGAGTTGAAATCCGCGCACTTCTCACCCGATCTGCTCGGCGATCTGGCGACGATCCAGTATGAAGATCACCAGCCGCCGCTCTACTATCTGCTGGCGGCGCTGGTCTTTAAGCTGACCGACGGCAGCCTGATCGCGCTGCGGCTGTTCACGGTGCTGATCGGCGCGGGCGTGGTGGCGGGCGCGTATGCCGTCGGCAAGGCGCTGCTGCCCGATCAGCCGCAGATCGCGCTGGGGACGGCGCTGCTGGTCGGCTTCGTGCCGCAGCACGTCGCCGGGCTGGCGGCGGTCGAGAACGACGCGCTGGCGGAGCTGATCATCGCCGCGACGCTGTGGGGGATGATCGTCTACCTGAAAAGCGGGCGCGTCAAAGCGTGGCAGTTGGGGATTCTGGTCGGCGCCGGGCTGCTGACCAAAGTCAGCACGCTGTTTCTGGCGGGGCTGGTGCCGCTGGCGATTTTGGTCAAGTGGTGGATCGAGCGGCGTGAAGGGGAACGGGCACGGCACGCCGTGCCCCTACGAGAATTGGTCGCCTTTGCGGTTCCGGCGCTGATCCTCGGCGGGGTCTGGTGGGTGCGGGAGATGAGCGTCTACGGCTTCCCCGACCTGTTCGGCTTGGCGCGGCACAATCTGGTCGTCGCCGACCAGGCGCGCACCGCCGAGCTGATCGCGCAGGTCGGCGTGGGCGAATATCTGCGCCGGATGGTGGAGACGACCTTCGACAGCTTCTGGGGGCAGTTCGGCTGGATGGCGCTGCCGCTGCAAGGCTGGACGTATGCGCTGATCCTGCTGTTTCTGGGCGCGGCGGCGGTGGGGTGGATGATTGGTCTGTGGGCGCACAGCCGTGCGCCCCTACAGGTATCCACGAGCGCGGCGCAGAGGGCGGCGTGGGGAATCGTGATCCTGACGGCGCTGCTGGCGCTGGCGCAGTATGCTTACTACAACAGCGAGTTCCTCCAGCTCCAGGGGCGCTATTTGTACCCCGGCTTGATCCCGCTGGGCTTGGGCGTCGCGCTGGGCATGGACGGCTGGCGGCGGATCGGGCGAGGCACGCCTCGCCCCTACAGCACATGGTTCGCTCCTGCTGTGATCGCGCTGCTGATCCCGCTCGACCTGTACATCGTCTGGCGGGTGATTCCCTTGCTCGCGCCGTGAAAGTGGGCAGACAGGGCGCACAGCCGTGCGCCCCTACAAAATATGATTTCGGAAGGAGCGTCGCATGTTTCAGCGCATGACGATTGAAGTGACGACCGCCGCCGGCGTGGTGGTCGATCACCGCCTGATCGCGCACGAGCATCCGCGCGGGCTGCTGGCGATCCTGCCGGGGCGCGGCTACACCCCCGATCATCCCGTGCTGCACTACCTGCGCAAAGCCGCCGCCGACGCAGGCTACGACGTGCTGAGCGTATGGTACAGCTTTCAGATCGCGCCGCAGGCGGACGAGCAGGTGACGCTGGAGCGGCTGGCTGGCGAAGTCGATCAGGCGCTGGGGGCGGCGCTCCGGCGCGGCTATCGACGGCTGTGCATCGCCGGGAAGTCGCTGGGCACGCCGCTGGCGGTGATGCAGACCCAGCTTCACCCGGTCGAGCGGCTGATCCTGCTGACGCCCATCGGCACGGCGGTGCAGGATGCCGGGCGGCTGCCGACGCTGGCGGTCATGGGCACGGCGGACTCGCTCTACCAGCCCGAAGCGGTCAAGTCGAGCGGCTCGAACGTGGAATGGCTGGTGCTGGACGGGCTGGATCACGGGCTGGAAGCGGCGGGCGACTGGGCGGCGTCGCTGGACGGACTGGCGCGGATCACGCAGGCGTGCGCGGAGTTTCTCGGATGAAGCAGATGACGGACATTCTGATCGGGTCATCGAACCCCGGCAAGGTACGCGAATACGGCATCCTGTTCGGCGAGCTGCCCGTGCGCCTGCTCAGCCTGCGCGACGTGGGGCTGGAATCGCTGGAGATCGAGGAGCCGTTCGAGACCTTCGCCGAGAACGCCGCTCACAAGGCGCGCGCCTATGCGCAGGCGAGCGGACTCGCGGCGGTCGCGGACGACAGCGGCTTGATGGTCGATGCGCTGGACGGGCGACCGGGCGTGTATTCGGCGCGCTACGGCGGACCGACCGACCGCGACCGCTACATGAAGCTGCTGGGCGAGCTGGAGAGCGTGCCGGACGAGCGGCGCGGGGCGCATTTCGTCTGCGTGGCGGCGCTGGCGCGCGACGGCGGCGTCGAGACGGCGGAGGGCGTCGTCAACGGGCGCATCGCGCGCGCGCCGGGCGACCCGACCAATGGCTTCGGCTACGACGCCGTGTTCGTGCCGGAGGGCTACGCGGTCGTCTTCAGCGAACTGCCGACGGCGGAGAAGAACCGCATCAGCCATCGCGGCAAGGCGGCGCGGGGGTTGATCCCGGCGCTGCGGCGGCTGGTGATGGCGAATGAGTGAGAGGGTTTTCTTGTAGAAGAGACCAGCTAATAGGGACCGCTGGTTTCTGACCTCACCCCTGTTTCGCGTGTGAACCTGCGGTTCACTCGGCTCAACTGCCCCTCTCCACAACGTGGAGAGGGGATAGCGGGGTGAGGTTTTGGAGGAAGATTCACACACTAACACGCATTCGTTGCCAGATCGCCCCTACGAACACGTTTGTGCCGTAGCTCTAGCTCATCGTCAGACCCTGATGGGTGATCCCGGCGAAGGTGCTCACGTCGGTCATCGATTGATCGAGCGACATGACGCTGATCATCTGATTGTCTTTGAGCAGATACGGGTCGTGGAACATGAAGCGCGTGACCGTGCCGCCATCCCCGCCGAAGACGCCGAAGATCATAATGTAATGACCGAGGTTCTTCGCCTGTTTGGGGTTGATCCACTTGTAGTTGACCAGCGCGATCACCGGACGCCCGCCCATGATCAGCGCGGCGATCTTGTCGGTGGAGAGGTCGGTGTGCGTCTGCGCGTTGAAGCCGTAGCCGCGCAGCAGGACGAGTCCGTCGGCGTTGTTCAAGCCATGATCGCCGCCGCTGCCCGCCAAGCGCGTCTTGCGCGACATGTCGTTGACGGTCAGGTAGGTCGGGTCGAGCAAGCCCATCTTGCGGAACATGAAGCGGATCAGCATGAGCGAGCAGGCGACCAGACAGTCGTTGTTGTAGAGGTTGGACTGTGAATCGAGCTGGCTGACGTAAGGGACATCCAGCCGCGCCAGCAGCTTCTCGTTGACCATCGGCTGGATGGTGACGACGTTCGCCAGCCAGCCGACCAGCGATTTCCCGTTGATGCTTTCGACGACCACCCACTTGTAGCCGTCGTTGTCGTAAGGCGCGGGGTTTCCGGGGCGATACATGATCTGGTCGCCCGACCTGACGGTGGCGAGCACTTTACTGTCCTTGGTCGAGGGAATGTCCCGCACATTCGCATCGCCCGCCTTCGCCGAGGCGATCATGCCCGGCACGAGGTCGCCCTGCGTTCTCGGATACGGATAGGTTGATACCATTCGCAGCAATCCTGAAACTGAAGAAAGCGTTGTCGAACTCGCGTTCAGGATCAAAGATACTCCAACCCGGCGAAAAGCGCAGGGGAGGATAGTGGATATAACATTATCGAGAGATCGGGGGGCGGCTAGACGAACAGCAGCACCGTCCCCACGAAGGCGATCAGCGTGCCGACGACCGCCTGCCGGGTCGCGCGCTCCCTGAAGACGACATAGCTGATCGGGATCAGGAAGATCGGCGGCAGCGACATCAGGGTGGAGGCGACGCCGACCGAGGTGCGCTGGAGCGCGACCAGCGACAGCCACACGCCGACCACCGGACCCGCCACCACGCCGCCCGCCAGACGCCACCCGGCGCTCGGCTGCGCCCGCAGCGCCGTGATCGTCCCGCCCGCCTGCCCGCGCAGCACGGTAAACAGCCAGAGCGCCAGCGCCGCGATGCCCAGCCGGATCAGCGAGGCGGAGAGCGGCTCCAGCCCTTCGGCGAGACCGAGGCGGGAAAGCACCGCGCCGCCCGCCTGTCCGAGCGAGCCGCCCAGCGCGAACAGCAGCCCGATCCGGTAGGCGCGCCCGCTGACAGCGATGCTGGATGGACCCGCCTTCTGGCGCTCGGCGACGACCCCGATCACCCCGACGATCACCAGCACAATGCCGACGAGCGTCCTGGCGTCGAGCGCTTCGTTCAGAAACAGCCAGGCGATAACCGTGCTGAACAGCGGCGCGAGCGCCATCACCAGCATCGAAATGCGCGGACCGACCAGCACGAACGCTTGCAGCAGGCACATATCGCCCAGCACCAAGCCGACGATGCCGGAGAGCGCCAGCCACGAGACCGACTCCGAGCTAGCGCTGATGGGCAGGATTTGCCCGAAAGTCAGCCAGTGGACGATGGCGATCAGCACGACTGCCAGCAGCAGGCGCACCTGATTGACGCGCTGCGCGCCGAGCTTGCGCCCCGCCAGTGTGAACAGCGTCGATCCGAAGGCGAAGCACAGCGATGTACCCAGCGCCGCCATCTCGCCGGTGAAGTCCTGCATCCGATTGCGCTTTCTCGCGTGAGAGCTGCTCAAGAACAATTGTTCGCATAAGCATAGCAGGAATGGAATGCCCGCGCACGATCCAGCGCAGTCCATTCAGAATCGCTGGCGGTTTAAACCGCCAGCTAGCAAAACCGGGCGACCTGTTAAAAGTCGCCCGCACGTCCTTCTTGTCGGTCGCCCCTTCAGTGGGCGACGAAAAAGTTACCAATGATTCATCCCTCGGCGGAGATTTCACGAATGAATTTCGGCGTTCAGTTATCTGGCTCGCCGGAGGCGCTCATTCCTGAACGTGGAGCAGGCGCTCGCGGATGTCCTTGATGATCGTGCGCACCTGCGGGTCGGTCTGTATGTTACCGGCGATCTTGTGGCAGCTATGCAGGACGGTGCTGTGCGTGCGCCCGAAAGCGTCGCCGATCTGCGGCAGCGATGCCGAGGTGACCTCGCGGGCGAGGTACATGGCGATCTGGCGCGCCTGCGTGATTGCTCCGGTGCGGCGCTTGCTGGTCAAATCCGCGACCGTCAAGCCGTGATGCCGCGCCGTCAGGTCGAGCACCTGCGCGACGGTGATGTGCTCGCGCGGGCGGCGGTAGCCTTCGAGGATGTCCTCGGTCGCACCGGCGGTCAGCGGCTGGCGCGTGAGCTGCGAGGTGGCGACGACCTGATTGAAGATGCCTTCCAGCTCGCGCACGTTGAACTTGGCGCGCCCGGCGATCATCTCGGCAACGTGCTTGGGCAGGACGATGTTGCGCTCGCACGCCCAGTTGCCCAGAATCGCCATGCGCGTCTCGAAGCTCGGCGGCTGGATGTCCATCACCAGCCCGCCCTCGAAGCGCGAGCGCAGGCGGGCTTCGAGCGTCGCCAGGTCGCGCGGCGGGCGGTCGGATGCCAGGATGACCTGCTTGTTGAAGGTGTAGAGCGTGTTGAAGGTGTGGAAGAATTCTTCCTGCGTGCTTTCCTTGCCGGAGATGAACTGGATGTCATCGACCAGCAGCACGTCCGCCGAGCGGTATTTGTCGCGGAACATCGCCTGCGTGCGCTGGCGGATCGAATCGACCAGATCGTTGGTGAAGACCTCCGACGGGATGTAGATCACGCGCAGATTGCGCGCCTTGCAGGCGTGGGCAATCGCTTGCAGCAGATGGGTCTTGCCCAGCCCGACGCCCCCGTGAATGAAGAAGGGGTTGTAGGCGCTGGCGGGGCGTTCGGCGACGGACTGCGCCGCCGCGAAAATGGTGGCGTTCTCGCTCCCGGCGACGAAGCGCTCGAAGGTGAAGCGAGGGTTGAGTTCGGACTCCGGTAAATCGGGGCGCTGCGGGCGAGCGACCAGCTCATGCAGCGGCGTGGTGGGGCGCTGCTCCCCCGCGATCACGGGTTCCTGCTGTGCCAGCAGGCGGAAGAGCGGCATGTCGTCGTCTTTGTCCGCTGCTTTCGCGGGTTCAGCTTTGTTGATCTCGAAGCGCAGCTCTACGCTGGCGCCGTACACGTCGCTGAGGACGCGGCGGACGTTGCGATAGAGCCGGTGCTGAAGCATGTCGCGGGCGTAAGCATTACGCACCCCGATAACGAAGACGCCCTCTTCGACGCCGACCAGTAGCGCCCCGCGCAGCCAGGTTTCAAAACTGGCGCGGTCGAGCTGCATCTCTAACTGGTGAAAAGCGGCATTCCATGCGTCTTGCGGGTTCACGGCTGTTATCCAAATCTCTATTGGGCGTGGTGCCCAACCCGACAGTAAATAGGAAATAAAATTCCCTCGGCGGCGAGCGCCGATTTTGCTTTTCTGTTCGGTTAAACTCAACTGGTTTTATGCCCGCTTTGTGGACTACGCGGCGGGTTGAGCGGGTGAGAGTTCGCTCTGCATTCAGTTACCAGTATAGTGGATCGGGGGGATGCTCACAACCGATCAACCTTAAAAACCATAATATTTTAAGGTTGGGATAAAAGCCCCCACGTTTGATCAAATGTTGGAAAACGGTTTGCCGATTCGGGGGCGCGAGTCATCCCAAAGCTAAGCCCATTTCTGTGATATGACCGCCGCGCAGAGCGGTTATTTGGGATATAGCGGGGGAACCGTGATAACAAGATTAAAACATGGTGAAAAAGTGAATCTTTTAACATTGGGATAACTTCTACCAGCGAAGGTATTTATCAGGGATTTCCGGCGCATCGGGTTTTAACATTACAGGGATTTGTGGTTTATGACGAAATTTGTTAAATTGCAATAGACTTTATACGAAATTGGTGTAGAATCCAGTTGAGACGTTAAGTTCAACCTTTCGATGATGCTGAGGGTAACGATGTCTGATTATCGTGAAGACCGCACAACGACCTACGATAACGAGCCAGAGGAATTCATGGACGAGACCAACGTGGAAAAGACCGGAAAACCTGACGTGATCAAGGTTTCGGCGAAATCACGCTCGACTGCTGTCGCCGGCGCAATCGCTGCTGTTATGCGCGAACATCACTATGCCGAGGTGCAGGCGATTGGCGCGGGCGCTGTTAACCAGGCAGTGAAGGCACTGGCGATTGCGCGCGGCTATCTCGAAGGCGATCAGATTGACATCGTTTGCGTCCCCTTCTTCACCGAAGTCGATATTGAAGGTCAGGAGCGTACCGCCGTGCGCTTTACCGTCGAACCCCGCCCTTAAAGCCCGATGCGCACCGACCTACATTTGCATACCAATGCTTCCGACGGGCAATACACCCCATCCGAGTTAGTCGAACTTGCCCGTAAGTTCGACGTGATTGCCATCACCGATCACGATACGACCGGCGGCGTCGAAGAAGCGCAGCGAACGGCTGCGCTTTACGGCGCGCCTCTCGTCATTCCGGGGATCGAACTGAGCGCCGAAGACACCGCCGGGGACGTTCACGTCCTCGGCTACTACGTCGACATTCACGACGCCGAATTTCAGGAAACACTGGCGCGCTTTCGGGCTAACCGCTTTCAGCGCGGCAAGCGCATGGTCGAGAAGCTGGCGGCGCTGAATATGCCGCTGGACTGGGATCGCGTCGTAGCGATTGCGGACGGCGGCGCGATTGGTCGCCCGCACATCGCCCGCGCGATGCTGGAAGCGGGCTACGTCGAGTCGGTCAAGGATGCCTTCAACCGCTACATCGGCAACGATGGTCCCGCCTACGTGGCGCGCACGCGGCTGACGCCGGAAGAGTCGGTCGAATTGATCCACCGCGCGAGCGGCGTGGCGGTGCTGGCGCACCCCGGCTTGCTGGCGGATTACCGCGCCGTGATTCTGCGGCTGATCGCGGTCGGGCTGGACGGCGTGGAGGTCAACCATCCCGCCAATACGGAGGCGGTGCGGCTCGACCTGCGCGGGATCGCCACCGCCAGCAACCTGATCATGACGGGCGGCTCGGATTTCCACGGTCCGAAGGTCAAGCCGGACACGACTCTGGGCATGGTCTCGCCGCCGGACGGCGCGGTCGACGCGCTGAAAAAGGCGGCGCGGCGTTACGCCGAGGGGTAATCGAGGAACATGACTTCCAGCGCCAGGCGAATGTTGGCGTTGGTGTTGAGCATTTCGAGCGTGCCGCGCGTCGCGTTGAGCGCCGCCAGCATCGTCTCAGGCGGATAGCGGTCGGCGAGCAGCTCCAGCGAGGCGGCGCGGTCGATGTTAGTCGGCTCCAGCTCGCTGCGTGTGGCGACCAGCAGCGCGTCGCGCCAGTAGGTCTGCCACAGTTCGAGCAGCGTGAGCAGCGCGGATTTGTCTTTCGAGAGATCGTTGGCGAGGTTGAAGCGGCGGGCGCGGTTCATGCCGAGCGCTTCTTCGAGCAGGTCGAGCGCCTGCTGGCGCTGCTCCAGCAGAGCGGGATCGTTGAGCGCGCGCAGCGCCCAGCCGATGCGCCCCCCGCTGACGTGCGCCAGCAGCGCCGCCGAGTCTTCATCCACCCGGTAGACTTCCTTTAATACCTGATCGACCAGCGCCGCCGACGCCGGGCGCAGGTGGATGACCTGGCTGCGGCTGGTGATGGTGGGGAGGACGGCTTCGAGCGAGCGCGCCAGCAGGATCAGAATGGCGTGCGGGGCGGGTTCTTCGAGCGTCTTGAGCAGCGCATCCTGGGCGCGCGGCTGGGCGCTGTCGAAATCGCGGAAGATGGCGATGCGGTAGCGCGCCTCGAACGGCTTGAGCGCCAGCCGCTGCATGACGGTGCGAATCTCCTCGATCTTGAGCGGGCTGGTGTCCGAGTCGCGCTCCGAGTAGAGGATGTCCGGGTGATTGCCGCTGAGGATGCGGCGGCAGGACGAGCATTCGAGGCAGGGTCGATGATCGGGATTCGTGCAGTTGAGCGTCATGGCGAAAGCGCGCGCCAGCGTCTCTTTGCCAACCGACTCCGCGCCGACGATTAAGTAGGCTTGACGGATGCGATCATGCGCGATGCTCTTGCGCAGGTGATCGACTGCCCAGTCCTGCCCGTAAACGTTCCAGCTTGTCTGATTCATGCGGAGGATTTTACCGCAAGATCGCATGAGAAAGCCCTAGAGAACGCGCGTGGTGTGCTTTACGTTTTGGGCACGGTCGGGTAATATCGGAATACTTCGCCAGATGTTCACAGGTCCCCCAATGGATACGCTGCCGGAACTCACCCCGGAGAATTACATCAACCGCGAACTGAGCTGGATTGATTTCAACCGCCGCGTGCTGGCGCAGGCGGTGGACGAACGGGTTCCGCTGCTGGAGCGGCTCAAGTTCCTGGCAATCGTCAGCAGCAACACCGACGAATTCTTCATGGTGCGGGTGGCGACCATCCACCAGAAGCTCAAGCTCGGCTTGCCGACGCCGCGCCCGGATGGCGTGCCTTACCCGACGCTGATGGACGAAATCCGCGAGCGCGTGGTCGAAATGATGCACCAGCAGCGCGAAATCATGCGCGACCTGCTGACGCGGCTGGCGACCTGCGGCGTCGCCATCGTCGACGTGAACACGCTCGAACCGTCGCAGCGGCAGGCGCTGCGCGACTATTTCTACGAGGAAATCTTCCCGGTATTGACGCCGCTGGCGGTCGATCACGCGCGCCCGTTTCCGTTTATTTCCAACCTCAGCCTGAATCTGGCGGTGTCGCTCAAGCGCGAGGACGAGTCGAACGGCGATACCGAATTCGTGCGCCTGAAGATTCCCGACATGATCCCACGCCTCGTCAACGTGACCGACGTGCTGCAAAAGTACGGCGGCGGCGAATCCGGCGAGGGGATTACGCTGGTCTGGCTGGAGGACGTGATCAACGAGAACCTCGATCTGCTCTTTCCGGGTATGATCATCCTCGACCACACGCCGTTCCGGGTGACGCGCAACGCCGACATCGACTTCGAGCACGAGCAGGAAGACCCGGAAGTGGACATCAGCGAGATCATCGAGGAAAGCCTGCGCGAGCGGCGCTTCGGCTCGGTGGTGCGGCTGGCAGTCCCGGAAGCTATCGGCACGCGCACGCTCAACCGCCTGATCAACCACCTCGGCGTCGACTCCCGGCGCGACGTGTATCTGGTCAACGGGGCGCTGGGCGGCAGCAGCCTGATGGAACTCACGTCGTTCGACCTGCCCGAACTGAAGTATCCGGTGTATCTGCCGCGCCTGAACGAAGACCTGACCGATGTCGATAACATCTTCAGCGCCATTCGCAAGCGTGATTATCTGATCCATCTGCCCTACGATTCGTTCCTGCCGGTCGAGGCGTTCTTCCAGACGGCGGCGCGCGACCCGAACGTGCTGGCGATCAAGGCGACGCTCTACCGCGTGGGGCGCAATTCGCCGATTGTCCAGGCGCTGATGGACGCGCGCGACAACGACAAGCAGGTGGCGGTGCTGGTGGAACTCAAAGCCCGTTTCGACGAGGAGAACAATCTGGAATGGGCGCGCGCGCTCGACGAGAAGGGCGTCCACGTGACTTACGGCGTCGAGGAGCTGCCCGTCAAGACGCACGCCAAGATCGCGCTGGTGGTGCGCCGCGATCAGGACGGCGTGCGCCGCTACGTGCATCTGGGGACGGGCAATTACAACTCCGGCACGGCGCGGCTGTATACCGATCTGGGCTTGTTCACCTGCAACAAGGAGATCGCCGACGACGCCTCGCGGCTGTTCAACCGTTTGACCGGCTACGCCCCGGCGACCGAATACCAGCGCCTGCTGGTCGCGCCGGAGTATTTGATGAACGCCCTGATCGCGCTGATCGACGACGAGATCGCGGCGGCGCAGGCGGGCAAGCCCGCGCGGCTGATCTTCAAGATGAACCAGCTTGAAGAAGACCTGATGATCCAGAAGCTGTATCAGGCATCGCAGGCGGGCGTGCAGGTTGACCTGCTGGTGCGCGGCATCTGCTGCCTGCGCCCCGGCGTGCCCGGCTTGAGCGAGAATATCCGCGTGATCAGCGTCGTCGGGCGCTTCCTCGAACACAGCCGGATTTTCTACTTCCAGAACGCGCCGCCGGATCAGCGGGTGTACATGGGCAGCGCCGACCTGATGCGGCGCAACCTGTACAACCGCGTCGAGGTCGTCTTCCCGATCCTCGATCCGCGCATTCAACAGCAGGCGCTGCGCATTCTGGCAAGCGGGCTGCGCGACAATCTGGATGCGTGGGAACTCGGCGCGGACTGCAATTACCGCCGCCTCGAACCCGCGCCGGACGAAGCGCCGCTGCGCAGCCAGTCGGTCTTCATGGAGGACAGCTACGGCATCCCGGATATGCCCTGAAAACAGGGCCGAGCGACGAGCACCGAGTGCTGAGTCAAAGACATCATTCGACGCCGATGGGCGGCGTTCGGCGCGTCTCGTTGAAACTGCCCAAACTTTAAGCATTCCTCGACAAAATCTGGCATACATGACATACTGTAAGTGATGTTTTTATACAGGGTGCCTCTGCCTGCTTGCGCACGGTCGCTGCCGCTAAGAATACTTTTTTCAAGAATCATTACCCCAAAACCTGAACGAACGATCTGAATTGACGGCGGCGCGGCGGCTGACAAGAGGAGAGGTTGACTTGGAACTGTGTGTCATCGAAGGCGATGGAATCGGGCACGAGGTGATTCCGGCGGCGGCGCAGGTGCTGCAACTGGTCGCGCCGGATGTCGTGATCCGAAAAGCGGACGCGGGCTGGGACTGTTTCATTCGACAGGGGAATTCGCTTCCTGACGACACGCTGCGGCTGGCGCTGGAGTGCAAAGCCGTCCTGTTCGGTGCGGCGGCGTCGCCTTCGTACCCGGTCGACGGCTATTACGTGCCGATTGTGCGGCTGCGGCGCGAACTGCGCACTTTCGCCAGCCTGCGCCCGACGCGCTATCTCCCCGTTCCGACCGCGCGCCCCGGCGTCGATCTGCTGGTGGTGCGCGAGACGACCGAAGACCTCTACAGCGGTCACGAACACACGGAGGATGAAGGGCGCACCGGCATCACCGAAAAGGTGATCACGCGCACGGCGACCGAAAACGTCGCCCGCAAGACTTACGAACTGGCGCGGCGCGACGGGCGCAAGAAAGTGACCATCGTCCACAAAGCCAGCGTGATGATGCAATCGGACGGCTTGTTCCGGCGCGTGGCGCTGGAAGTGAGCGAGCTGTTCCCGGAGATCGCCACCGAGGAACTGCTGGTCGATACCGCCGCTTACTGGATGGTCAAAGACCCGACGCGCTTCGACGTGATCCTGACGCCGAACCTGTACGGCGACATCCTGTCGGACATGGCGGCGGCGTGGGGCGGCGGCTTGGGTCTAGCGCCATCGCTGAGCATCGGCGACGACGTTGCACTCGCCGAGCCGGTGCATGGCTGCGCCCCGGACATCGCCGGGAAAAACATCGCCAACCCGACGGCGGCAATCATGAGCGCCGCGATGCTGCTGCGCCATCACTGGCATCGCAACGAGACGGCGCAGCGGGTCGAGGATGCGGTGCGGGCGACGCTGCGCGACGGCGCGCATACCGCCGACATTTACGCGGAAGACGCTATCTCGACGACTGCTTTCACCGAGAAAGTGTGTGAATATTTGGCGTGATCCGTGAATTCGGTTTGAATACAGTAATTTCGCCTGTTTCCAGGCAACTTCAACCGGGATTCAGCTATTAAAATTAGATTGTAGGTGGTTTTTATTCGCTCATGCCTCAAGTGAAATCCATGTATGAGTAAGATCGTACTGGTCGTAGACGATGATCCGGTTTCGGTGCAACTTCTGGAAATTGTCCTCAAGCGCAGCGGCTACGAAGTCGTGGTCGCCCGCAGCGGGACAATCGGTCTGCAACTCATCGCCGACGTGCATCCCCAGGTGGTGCTGCTGGACGACATGATGCCCTCGATGACGGGCGGCGAGATGTGCCGGCAGATCAAGAACAGCCCCGAATTCCAGCACATCCCGGTCATCCTGATCAGCGCCGGGACGCGCGTGCAAGACCCCGCTTACGTGGCGGAAGTCGGCGCGGACGATGCGCTCCTCAAGCCCATCCTGCCTAAAGACGTGCTCAAGGCGGTCGAAAAGGTGCTGGGCAAATCCGGCTAAATGCGGTCTCTCGAAATGGCGATGCAGGGGCGAACACACAGGTTCGTCCGGGCAGACACGCAGGTCTGCCGCTCCAAGAACATTCCGTAACCTACTTTAGAACCCGGACGGTTCTCTTTTCGTAAAGATAGTAGATGACGACAAAGGGAACGCTATGGCACGGCTTCTGAAAGAAATGATCATCCTCGCGCTGGGCGCGCTGGCGGCGCTGTATCTGCTCAACCCGACTTTTGGCGTGTTCGAGCTGATCCCGGACGCACTGCCGGTGATCGGCAACCTCGACGAAGCGGGCGCAACGCTGATCCTGCTGAGCGTGTTTCGCTATTACGGGCTGGATTTGGAGCGGTTCTTCGGCAAGCGGACGCCGAAGCTGTCGGAGCGGGGGAATCCGCAGTTGCCGGAGCGTAAGGCGCTAATGCCCTGACGCCTGCTGGCGGTGCGTTTCCTCGTCGCCCGTCTCGGTCTCGTCCTGCTCGTCGAGCAGCTCGTCCAGGCTCATCTTCTGCAAGCGATTTTCCGCCACCATCGCGCGGACTTCACTGCTCAACTCGCCGTCTTCGTTCAAATGACGGCGGATCACCTTGCTGGTGCTTTCCTGCCATTCGAAATCGTGCTCGGCGATCAGCACGCCGTCGGCGCTGACGCGAAGCTGCCACGCGCCGTGCATGGCGTGCGCGTCGTGGATGGGCAGGCGCGCCGCCGGGATGACAAGGTTGCGCCCGCGCTGGAAGTCGTGATCTTCCTCGTGAACGAACAGGATTTGCCCATCGCTGTCGACGATCTCGAAGCGCACGCGCCCACGCGCGCGGGTGGGCAGGCGAAGCTGCACGAAGGGCTGCAAATAGTCGATGTCGTCGAGGACGGGGCGCGTCCGGTAGATGACGGGTTCCTGATCGCTGCTGAACGCCATTACGCCGATGTCAATCGGCAGGACGTGGGTCTCAGTCGGGTCAAGCCCGGCGCGGCGCACGGCGTCGAGCGCGTGGGCATAGACCTGATCGGCGCGCGGCTGAGCGGGGATGACTTCCTCCTCGTCCTCGCGCGGCTCGCGCGTGAAGTCCGGCGTGGTGTTCGTCCGGTCGAACTGGCGCGCCAGCAGGTAAAAACCGGCGATTGCCAGCACCAGCATGAAGACCTGATCGCCCGCGACCGCCGAAAGCCCGGCGATCAGCAGGATCAGACCGAGCATAATCTCGCCAAAGCGGCGATCCCGATTTCGTCTGCGCATAGAAAGGCTCCGGACCGCTTAACTACTGCGACTGCTTGCGGCTGCGCAAGAGTTCTTCGAGGCTGAGCGGCACTTCCTCTTGCGTGTCGTTCGTGCTGACCGGCTCGGTGCTGTGCCGCGCCGCAGGCTGCCGCTCGCGCTGGTCGTCACCTTGTTCAAAGCGACGGAAGCGGTCGGTGAGGGAAGGCGAGAGCGTAAACATGTGCGCGCCGATCAGCGTGCCGTCGATGGAGACGCGCAAATCCCAGTCGCCGGACTGAAGCGCGTTGTTTTCCGCCAGCGGCAGTTGGTGGTCGGCGAGGATGTTCATCTCGCCGTCGCGCAGATAGGTGCGCATTTCGTGGACGTACTGCGGCGTGCCGTTGCCGTCGATGATCTCGAAGCGAATGCGGGCGATGCGCTCGGCGTATTCGGGCTGGACGTGCAGAGTGATGAAGGGGCGCACGCCGTCGTCGTCCAGCGACATGCTGCGCGTGCGGCGCATGACCATGCCGTCGCGGTTGGACTGCGCCGTGATCAAGCCGACATCGAGCAGCGTCAAGCCGCTGTCGAAACCAGCGCCGCGCCGATGCGCCCGCTCGACGGCTTCGCGCGCTTCGCTGCTCATGCGCATCATCGTCAGGGACGAGCGCGAGCGATCCAGCAGGCGTTCCGGCTGAAAATCGATTACCGATGCGGCTGCCGCCAGCAGATACAAGCCGATCAGCGTCACCGAGACTTCAGGAGCAGCGACTCCCGACAACACGGCGACGGCGATGAGCGCGCCGAGTACCGTCAGCCAGGCAAAATTCCGTCGTTTTAAACGCATAAAACGCCCACTCTCAGCATGTTTCACTATTGTCAAGTATACGCGAAAATCGGGGGTTGGGTTGCATTTTCGGTTGAGAGGAGGAGGTGTGGCGCTACTTTCTTGCCCTCACCCCTCAATCCCCTCTCCACTTGGTGGAGAAGGGAAGCTAAGCGTGCGAACCGGCGGTTCACCGTGCAGCGGGGTGAGGTCAAGAAAGAGATTCGTGTACTGTCCCTACACGTTTCTCTACGCCTGCTCCTTCGCGGCGCGCGCCAGCGCCGCCCATTCCTCTAAGCTGAGCGTTTCGGCGCGGCGGCGCGGGTCGATGCCTGCCTGTTCGAGAAGCGCTGCGCCGCCCTCGCCGAGCGAGTTCTTCAACTGCTTGCGCTTCTGCGAAAAGCCCGCCTTGACGATGCGGAAGAAGGTCGGCTCGTCGGGGATGTCGACGGGCGGCTGATCGTAGCTGTCGAGGCGGACGACCGCGCTGTCCACGTCCGGGCGCGGGTAAAAGATCGCCGCGTTGAGGCGGGTGACGATCTGGACGCGGGCGTAAAACTGCACGCTGACCGCCAGCAGACTCATGTCGTTGGGCTGGGCGACCAGGCGCTCGGCGACCTCTTGCTGCATGGTCAGGACGAGGCGGCGCGGGCGCTGCGGATTTTCCAGCAGGGTGCGCAGGATGGCGCTGGTGATGTAGTAGGGCACGTTGGCGACGACCACGTAATCGCCCGCGCCGACCAGCGCCGGGACGTTGGTCGTCAGGATGTCGCCGAAGACCAGCTCGACGTTGGGGAGATACCCCAGCGCCCGGCTCAGGATCGGCTCGAAGCGTTTGTCCAGCTCGACGGCGATCACGCGCCCGGCGACCTGCGCGAGCTGCTCGGTGAGCGCGCCCGTGCCGGGTCCGATCTCCAGCACGGTGTCGTCGGGCGAAAGCTCGGCGGCGGCGACGATTTTTTCGAGCGCGTGTACGTCCTGGACGAAATTCTGCCCCAGGCTTTTCTTGGGATGTACCTGATAGAAATCGAGGAGGGATTTGGGATTCATGACGGATATTGTACCGCATCATGGATGCAGTCGGGAGATTACGGGACGCCGGGAGTGAGCGATACGCCGATAAAACGGGCGAGGCAGCGCCTCGCCCCTACAAAAGCGCGTCCTCGATTTTCGCCATTTCCGGGAGCGCTCCGGCGCTGCTCACGTCCCTGGCAGCATGTAGTCGATGTTCGGGGGCACGGGCGTGAGGATGTAGACATCGTAGTAGCCATGCCAGCCGCGATAGTCGTCCTCGCTGTAGCCGAGGTCGATCCAGAGCGGCATGGTGCGGCGCGGTCCGGTATCCTGCACCTCGCCGACGCCGTAGAACTGCACGTAGACCTGCGTGCCGTAGGGCAGAATGGTCGGGTCGGAGCCGACGATGCCTTTTTGCAGCGTGTGCCCGGTGGCGGTGGTGTTGTCGCCGTTGACGGGATGATAGCTGGTGACGTACATGCGCAGCACGCGCCAGTAATCACGCGGTCCGTCAGGCGTATCGACGGTGCGGATGACGACCTTCGTGCCGTAATGCACGACGCGGTTGACGGGCGCCTGCGTGACGACCGTATCGGTCTCGGAGCGGCTGATGGCGGTGCCGTTCTCGTAGCGCACGCGCACGCGCAGCTCCTCGGTGCCGGTCTGCCCCGCCTGCGTGACCTGGCGGTGATCCAGTTCGAGGTCGGGGTCTGCCTGATAGACGGTCTCGAACGGGATCGACTGCTGCTGCGCCTCGACCTCCTCGCGCACGCGAATCACGCGGATCGACATGCCGGGCTGGACGGGCGTGCTTTCGGCGGGGATGGCGTAATCCATGCCGACCAGCGCCACGTTGGCGTCCGCCAGCGCCTCGGCGACGGTTTTGGCGAGCGTGCGGGTGCGGATGGTGCTGCCGTCGGCGATGATGTCGACCGGGTGCGCGCGGGTGATGGTCACGTCCATGTTGTTCGTGAGCGGCGTGCTGAGGTCGGGCGTGGTCGTGTCGGTCAGATAGAGCGTGATCCCGGCGGCGAAAAGCGCGTCGCCGACCGTCGCGCCGGTCGTGCGGATGGTCTGCGTGCCGTCGTCGTCGTGGACGCGCAGGGTGACGGCGTGGCGCACGACGATCATGCTGACCGGGACAGACCAGGTTGCCAGCTCGTCGGGAGTCGCGTCCGTCCCGTCGATCTGAATGTGGTCGTCGCTGCCGACGGTCACGTTTGCGCTGGCGAGGATGTCCGCCGGACTGGTGAGCGGCGTCCACAGCGGCGTGGTCTCGCCGTCCACCATCAGGAAGACGCTGCGGGCGCGCTCGATGCGCACGACCATGTTGCCCTCCAGCGGCGAGTCAAGCGGCGGCGAGATCAGGTCGCCCGCGTCGAGCGCGATGTCGGCGGTTTTCAGCAGCCCGGCGACGGTATCGGAGTGCATCTGGAACTGGCTGGTACTGCCGTCGGCGATCAGCGTCACCGGGAAGGTGTGCAGCAGCGTGATCAGCAGCAGCACGCCGCCGATCAGGGCGACGAGGGCGGCGACAGCGCTCAGAATCAACAGGAGAAGCAGCCACGCCGGCTGCGTCGAGGCGCGAGGTTGGGGGTCGAGAAAGAATTTGCGCTCGGAACTGAGGTCTTCAGGCTCCAAAGTGGCTGCTCGTGGGAAAGGTTGTGGACAGTTTGCTCAAGCCGGGGAGACCTGCGGCACCCAGGATACATTCCTTAGTGCTGCTCCCTTCCGGTCCTGACACGGTTCGGAAGTCCTGCCGCGCAGGGCCCGGCATGAGCAGACTGCCCATAACCCACTGTGTACGATTGTCCGGTGAGTTTAGCAAAAGCGGGGAGGGAAAGTCAATCGGCGTTCGGGAATGCTTGCCGCTGGCGGTTTAAACCGCCAGCCAGATGAATCTGGCGACCTGCTAAAGAGGTCGCCGCAAGACACCGCTTCTGCCGTCCCTTTAGTGGACGGCAAAATTTGAACAGCCGAGGGGTTTAAACCCTCGGCAGATTTTCGGACAGGTCTCCTGCTGGTTCTCTATTCCTCGATCACCTTGCAGGGGTTGCTGATCTCGCCGATGCCCTCGACGCTGACGGTGACGACATCGCCGTCGGCGAGGTAGCGCGGCGGCTTGCGCCCCATGCCCACGCCGGACGGCGTCCCGGTCATGATCAGGTCGCCCGGCTCCAGCGTGAACATCCGCGAGCAGTAGGCGATCAGATAGGGGACGTTGAAGATCATATGCTCGGTGTTGCTGTCCTGCATGACCTCGTCGTTGACGGTCGTCTTGATGGCGAGCTTGTTCGGGTCGGCGATTTCGTCGCGCGTGATGATGTAGGGTCCGAGCGGGCAGAAGGTATCGAGGCTCTTGCCGCGCGTCCACTGGGTATCGGCTTTGAGCTGAAGGTCGCGGGCGCTCACGTCGTTGCCGACGCAGTAGCCGTAGACGTAGCTCAGGGCGTCTTCCTCGGATACGTCTTTGGCGCGCTTGCCGATGATCACGGCAAGCTCGGCTTCCCAGTCGACTTGATCGGTGATCGACTTGCGCCAGGTGATCGTCTCGCCAGAACCGATCACGGCGCTGGGGAACTTGGCGAAGATGATCGGCTTGTCCGGGACATCGCTGCCGGATTCGGCGGCGTGTTCGGCGTAATTGCGCCCGATGGCGACGATCTTGCCGGGAATCAGCGGCGCGAGCAGGGTGGCATCGGCGAAGGGGACGCGCTCGTAAGTGCGGCTCGGGCTGATGCCGCGCCGGATCAACTGGCGCATACTGTCCTGCCACGCCATCACGCGAATCGTATCACCCTCGATGGCACCGATGCGCGTTCGATTGTTGTGGGAAAAGGTTGCAAGTTTCATGGGGATACACAACTCTTTTGCGTAACTGGGTCCATACTCGCAGCAAGTTTGCCACGAAAACTTAAAAATGCCTAATCCAATTCCCGTCATGATTGATGTTATAATTGAGAAAAGCATTTTGTTAGGATCAAGCATCATGAACGACACATCATTCACAACCGCACGCAGCGCGATGGTCAAGTGGCAGCTTCGCGCGCGCGGCATTCAGGATGAGCGGGTGCTGGAAGCCATGAAGCGCATCCCGCGCCACGAGTTCGTGCCCAAAGAGTACCGCGACAGCGCCTACCGCGACGGCGCGCTGCGCATCGAAGCCTGCCAGACGATCTCGCAGCCGTACATCGTGGCGCTGATGACGCAGGCGCTTCATCTGGACGGGCACGAGAGCGTGCTGGAAGTCGGCACCGGGTCGGGCTATCAAACGGCGCTGCTGTGCGAGCTGGCGCATTACGTCTACAGCGTCGAACGGGTCAAGCGGCTGGCGCGCGACGCAGCGGGGCGGCTGAGCTGCCTGGGCTACGCCAACGTCGACATCTACGTCGGCGACGGCAGCCAGGGCTTGCGCGACATGGCGCCCTTCGACGCGATCATCGTCACGGCGGCTGCGCCGGTCGTGCCCGGCGTGCTGCGCGCGCAAATGAATCCCGACGGCGGCAGGATGGTCATCCCGGCGGGCGACGACAAGGAGCAGTATCTGGAGCTGCTCACGCGGCACGGTGATCAATGGTTTATCAAGCGGATTGCGGCGGTGCATTTCGTTCCGCTGATCGGTCTGTATGGCTTTCAGGCGGACGACAGCAAGAATTAACGGTTGTCTTCGAGGCGCCGCACGTAGTCGTGGATGAAACCGCCCTGGTTGGACGCGACCAGCACGCCCGACAGCTTATCCACCACCAATTCCCCAAAATGATCGAGCACGCGCGTGATCTGCTCGCGCATGACCAGCATCAGGTCATCCCAGTGGATCGTCTCAGGAAGCTGCGGCTCGCGGATTGAGCGCGTGCTTTCGAGGTATGCCATCACCGGCTCGATGCTGGGAAAGACCAGCGTGCTGGGAAAATCGTAGCGCACCACGCCGTAGAAATAGCGCGAGAGGATGCGCGTCCCGTTTTCGAGCGCGAAATTGGTCTGCGCGGGCATCGGCGGCTGGCTGTAGATATTCCCCGGCGTGCTCAGGAGCAGCATCCCCCGGCGAAAGAGCGCGTGAAACTGCGGCATCGACTGGACGCTGTTGGTCGCGGCGATGAGAATACCTTCCGGCTTGAGGACGCGGCGCGTTTCCAGCAGCGCCTGCTCGATGTCCGGCACGTGATAGAGCATGTGGTTCGCCATGACCACGTCGAAGCTGGTATCGGGGAAGGGAAGACACTGCGCGTCGGCGACGGTCACGGTATCCTGCACGGGGTGCGCCTGCAGAATGCCCGGCGACAGGTCGACCGCACGATACGTCAAGCCGCTGCCGTGCCGCATGAGGGGCGCGTAGTACAGCCCCGCGCCTGCGCCCACGTCCAGAACGTGTTCATCCCCGCGCCAGCGGACGCGGCTCAAGACCCATTCGGGAAAATCGATCCTGGGCACGGTATACTGCTGGTGCGTTTCCTGCCGGATGCGCAGATGGGAATCATCCGCATACTGGTCGCGCACGGTTTTCGGGTCATTGCCTGGAAACATGGGAATCCGTAACAGCGCTGGACATTACTGCCCGAATTATACTCTAAATAACGGCGTTCAAGCCAGCGTTTGAAATTACAGAGGAAATTTTTACAAGATTAACTTTACGTCCGTCAAGGCTATTCATTGAGCAGCGGACGTAAAGTGGGATGCGGTTCGGGTGAGCGACGACAACGGTAAGCTATCGCTCCTGTTGCGGCGGGCAGGGTTATGAGTCAGTCGTCGGCGTAAAGGGGCTGCTCTCTGACGAGGGGCAAATCCACGATGAAAGTCGTTCCTTCGCCGACCTGGCTTGCTACTTCGATATGTCCATTATGGCGCTCTACGCAGTCCCTGACGATGCTCAAGCCCAGCCCCGTTCCTCTCACGCGCTCAACGTTATTGGCACGATAAAATGGTTCAAACACATGAGATAAGCCGTCTGGAGGGATACCAATACCCTGATCACGCACCGATAGATTTATCCTGTGGCTATCGTCAGATAAGGTTATGGTAATTTCAGAGTCTGGAGGAGAGTACTTGATCGCATTCGAGATCAAATTTGCCAGTATCTGACGCAGGAGCTTTGAGTCGGCTTCTACCAGACCCTGTAGTGTCGTGTGAACGGTCAGGATGTGGATACCCTGATCAATCAGTCGAAATTCTTCGGTAATCGCTTCAACAAAAACGGCGAGATTGATCAGTTGGGGGACGTATTTGAGCTGACCCTCCTCCAATTCTGCCACAGTCATCATATCCTCGAGCATTTGGATCAGCAAATGGACAGATCCGTCAATGCGATCAAGGTGCTGTGTCTTTTGCGCTGGAGACAGGCGATCTTCATAGTTTCTGAGAATATTTGAAGACGAAAGAACCGCCGTCAGGGGATTACGAAAATCATGCGAGAACATCGCTATCATGCGCGATTTAAGCAGACGCTGCGCACGTTCTTCAGAAAATGTCTGATTGAGTATATTGATCAGGGTCTGTGCCTGCGCATCCTGCACAGATTGCTTGTAGAGCCTGGATTGGACGGTACTGAGCACTTCCGCACGAGTAATCGGTTTAGTCAGATAATCGTCCGCCCCCAGGTTCATACCTTTACGCACAGAAACGCGGTCACTGGCGTGGGCGAGGAATACAAAAGGGATGTGATTCAGACTGCGGGTCGAGCGCACTTCGATCAGGATTTCGTGCCCATCCATTTCAGGCATCGTAATATCGCAGACAATCAGGTCGGGAATTTCCTCATGAATAGTTTGTAGTCCAAGTTTGCCATCTCTTGTCCCTGTGACTTCATACCCTTCAGCCTGAAGCCAGGTTACGACCTCACTCAGGGAATCTACTTCGTCTTCAATCACCACTATCTTAACCATTAGAGCGTCATCCTAAGCCGGGGCGTCTGTACATAGTATAGTACGCTAAGAAGCCCAGCATAATATGAATTCGTTTGGGAGCAAAGACATCTTGGAAAGTGGTATGCTTGCGGCGATTTGCGGGACCCCGTATCGTTCCGAAACGCGGATTGAACTGTATTCTGGAAAGAGGGTGAAAATGGTTCAACTTGCCGACATCGCGCTGGCGCGCTACCGCCTGTCGCCCTACCTGCAGCCGACCCCGCTGGAAGCCGCGCCGAGCCTGGGCGCGAACGTGTGGCTGAAGCTGGAAAACGCCAACCGAACCCATTCGTTCAAGGTGCGCGGGGCGTTGAACGCGCTGCTGGCGCTGCCGGAAGACGCGCGGGCGCGCGGCGTCGTCACCGCGTCGTCGGGGAACCACGCGCAGGGCATCGCTTATGCCGCCGGGCTGCTGGGGATCGAGGCGCGGGTGCTGATGCCGACCTACGTGGCGAAGCGCAAGGTCGCCGGGGTCAAGCGCTGGGGCGGGCAGGCGATCCTGTTCAGCGACGATTACGGCGAAATCGAGCGTGAAGCGCTGCGCATCCAGCGCGACGAAGGGCTGGTCTACATCTCCGCTTACAACCACCCGGACGTGATCGCCGGGCAGGGCACGATTGGGCTGGAAATCATGGATGCGCTGCCGGAAGTCGAGCGGGTGGTCGTCCCGGTGGGCGGCGGCGGGCTGATCTCCGGGATCGCGGTGGCGCTGAAAAGCCGCAAGCCGTCGGTCGAGGTGATCGGCGTGAACGCCGCCGTCTCGCCGGACATGTACAACTTCTTCTACGACGCGCACGAGCCGCTCTCGCACGAGTCGCTGGCGGACGCCCTGCCCGGCGAAATCGAACCCGGCTCGATCACATTCGACCTCGTGAAACAGTGGGTCGACCGGATCGTGTGCGTCTCCGAGGACGCAATCGCCGGGGCGATGCGCTGGATGATCGGCGAGCAGGGCTGGCTGGCGGAGGGCGGCGGTTTGGTCGGCGTCGCGGCGCTGCAAAGCGGCGTGATCGAGCCGGGCGGCGCGACGGCGATGGTCGTCAGCGGCGGCAACGTCGACGCGGCGGTGCTGGCGCGGGTGCTCAGCGACTAATACAGAAGCGGAAATGAAACGGGGCAGACACACAGGTCTGCCCCGCACAAAGGGCGCACACACAGGCGCGCCCCTACAAATAAAGTCAACCGTTATCCCTCGTCCGAGTCGCCTCCTGCGCCACCTTCACCACCGAAGCTGCCGCCTTCGCCTGTGCCGTGCAGACTGGCTTGCAGCCCGGCGATCAACTGGGTCTTCTGCTCGGCAGTCAGGTTAGCAGCGGGGTGCAGGATAGGATAGGAGGCGGGTGGCATCGAGCCGCGCTGAATCTGGTCGATCAACTCGTTCGGGTTGATCTGGTCGGCGCTCTGCGTCGAGAAATTCAGGTGCTGCCGCCCCTCGTTGGCATCGTGCGCGACGACCCACGAGAACGGCGCGATCTGCGCGTACCAGGGCCAGGTGGTTTCATTGCTGTGACAGTCGTAACAGGCGGTACGGACAAGCTGCTCGGTCTGTGGCGAATCCCACTGAATTTGCGTCTGCACCGGGGGATTGGTGCGCGCGAACGCCGGGATGATGTCCCCCCAGGGAATGATTTGCGCCACGAGGAACAGCGCGACCAGCACGACGATGGCGATAAGAGCGGTTCTACGCCCCTGCGACATATTTTTCTCTCCGGGTTAAATTCCAATCCGTCGTAATGATAATATCATTTTAACCGGATGAGAAGATCGTGTTTGCGGGGTGTTAAACATCAAAAAGGGCGGCGGTTTGGTTTGCGATGCGGCGCAGCAAAAGGGCGTGACGGTGAAGATCGTCAGCGGTGGCAATGTCGGTGCGGGTGCTGGCTAAATGACAAACGTCGCTGCTTACGCGAGTATCTGTCGGACGAGCGGAGCGACCGCCAGCGCCAGCTTACGATGTTCGCCCGGTTCCAGATGGATGCCATCCCGGTCACTGGAGGTAATGATCTGTCCCGCGTCGAGGAAGGCACAGCCACAGCGTTCTGCCTGCTGGCGGTACAGAGGCGGAAGCTCGCGCGACTTTTCGGCAGCGTCGACGAAGATGTCCGCGAACAGCGACAGTTTGCCTATCGACGGGGGGCAGATCAGCAAGGCTTTCGGAGGGCGGAAGCTGGGAAAAAGTGAAAAACTCTGGATGATGTCGATAAGCGAACCGGCGCCTTGAGCAATCTGCTCCGGCGACACGTCAAGGTAGCTTTTGAGGTCATTTGTCCCCAGCAGGACAATGACCAGATCGAGCGGCTGATGGGATTCCAGACAGGTGGGCAGAAAGCGTTTGCCGCTGCGATCCTCCCCCAGTACGGGGTCGTCGAAGACGGTGGTGCGCCCGTTCAGCCCTTCCTCGATTACGCGATAGCCATCGCCCAATTCCTGGCGCAGAATGCCGCCCCATCGCACGTCGTCACCGTAGCGCTTGAGTGTGGCAATCGCCGCCTCGTCCGGAGCGGGCGGGGAACCCCAGGTATTCGAATCCCCGTAACACAGAATATCCCTCATGAGAATTACCCTCGATGATTTTATGGATTTATGAATTTATCCGAAATTCAGGCGATGTGCAAGGAGTGAAGAGCTAACGCGCCGGGGGTTATAGAAGGAAGGGATATGAAGGGACAAAGCACGGCTTTGTCCCTCTTGTTGTTACGATGAGGTGACTTACTCCGAGGTCTGCCAGGTTTCGGTGATGTCGTCGTAGTGGATGGTGACGGTTTCCTCGATCAGGTCGCTGCTGGCGCTGTTGAAATCGGAATAGCTGATCTCGCTGATCCACGCGCCCTGCACCGTCCAGCGGCGGCTTTCTTCGCCGTCGTCGATGGCGAGGACTTCCAGCGTGCGGACGGGGCGCACGATGTCGTCCTTCGCCTCAATCGTCTCGCGCAGCCAGCGGTTGAAGGGCAGGTTGGGGTCGCGCTGCACCATTTTGGAGAGCTTGAACGGCTCGCGGACGAGCTTGGTCAGCGAGGGTTTCACCTCCAGCTTGAACGGCAGCAGCCCACTGACGCGAAAGACCCCCTGCAAGCGCTCGCCGTCCAGCAGGACGGCAAACTCGTTGGCGCTCAGGCTGTCCACATGGATTGCCAGCGTGGTATTTTCGTCTGCCATTGGTCGCGTACTCCTCTCCAGTTGTCCAGATCGTCCTGAGTATAGCGCAGGCGGGCGCGCCCCGCCTCATGCTGCGCGGCGGCGCGTTTCGATTTCGATTCTGTAACCCACCGCTGCCCCGACGGCTCAGCCGCAGATTCCAAACAGGCATATAATAGGCGAGATATTCGACCACTGACCGGAAACAAGCCCTTCATGTCCCGTTTGCGCATCCTGGTTATGCTGATCGTCATGAGCATCGCCGTCGGCTGCCGCCCACAGCGGCAGGCGCAGGTGCAGATTCCGACGCGAGCGGTGCTGCCCTCCGCCTTTCAACTGGAAGACGCCGAGCGAGTCGCCCGCGATTTTCTGACAAGCTGGCACGACGGCGACCTCGACGGGATGTACCAGCAGCTCAGCTTCGCCAGCCAGGAAGCCAACCCGGAAGACAGCTTCACCGCGCTCTACCAGACGGCGAACGACACCATGACGCTGGACAGCGTGGACATTCAGGCGAACACCATCGCCCGCGAGAACGACGACATCGCCCAGTTCAACTACGACGTGACTTTCCACACGCGGCTGCTCGGCGATTTCAGCGAGACCGACCGCAACCTGACGCTGGTGGTCGACGACCGGGCGCAGGCGTGGCGCGTCGCCTGGACGCCGGACGACCTGTTCGACGGCATGGCGAACGGCGCAACCCTGCGCGTCGATTCGACCATCCCCAACCGCGCCAACATTTACGACCGCAACGGACAGGTGCTCGCCGACCAGAACGGGCGGATCGTGCGGCTTCAGGTCGTGCCGCAGCAAATCCCGAATTACGCCAACTGCCTGAACACGCTCTCGGCGGCGCTCGACAAGTCGGTCTCGGACATCCAGAGCGTGCTCGACGCGCACCCGGACTGGCTGATCGACATCGGGGAAATCGACCCGCAGACCTACCAGAACACCCACGACGCGCTGACGAACTTCTGCGGCGCGAGCTTCAAGGAACAGCCGACGCGCCGCTACATCACCGGCGCGGTCGCCTCGGACGTGATCGGCTACGTCGGCTATCCCGATCAGGCAGACCTGCCCGCTGTCGAGGCGGCGGGCTTCAATCAGGCGTCGATCCTCGGTCGCAGCGGCGTCGAGCAGACCTGGGACGAGGTGCTGCGCGGCAAACCCGGCGAGACGCTGGAACTGGTGAGTTCGGGCGGCGTGACGCTGAGCGAACTGGCGCACGTCGCGCCGGAGCCGGGCAAGAGCCTGTGGCTGACGATTGACGCCGATTTGCAGCGCAAAGTCCAGCAGATCGTCGCCGAGCATTTCACGCAGGCGAAAAACTCGTGGGGACCGGGTTCGCACGGGGCATCCGTGACGGTGATGAACCCCAACACGGGCGAAATCCTGGCGATGGTGACCTATCCCTCCTACGACGACAACGTCTATCTGCCCTTCCCGACGATGGGACGCCAGCAGGCGGATCAGTTGATCCAGCAGTATCAGAATGATCCACGCCATCCCCAACTGAACCGCGTCACGCACGGGCAGTATCCACTCGGCTCGACCATGAAAACAGTGACCGCCAGCGCCGCCGCCGACAGCGGCGTCTACGCGCTCAACCAATCGTATGTCTGTACGGGAGTGTGGACGCGCGACATCACGCGCTACGACTGGCTGGCGGGCGGGCACGGGCGCGTCACGCTCTCCAGCGCGATCACGCAAAGCTGCGACCCGTACTTCTACGAAGCGGGCTACCAGATGGATATGGTCGACTCCTGGATTCTGCCGAGCTACATGAAACGCGCCGGTTTTGGCGGTCCGACCGGGCTGACCGATCTCTCGGAAGATACCGGCTTCATCCCCGATCCCGACTGGTATCGCCAGACTTACGGCGCGCCCTGGCGCTTCTCCGAGGCGGTCAACATCGCCATCGGTCAGGGCGAAGTGCTGGTGACGCCGCTGCAAACGGCGCGCTGGTATTCGGCGCTCGCCAACGGCGGCGAGCTGCCGACGCCGTATCTCGTCAGCCAGTACGGGCTGGTCGGCGACGCGCCGACGATTGCGCACGAGCCGGAACTGACGCCGACCAACATCAAGCCGGAAGTGATCGAGACGGTGCAGCAGGGCGTCTGCGCGGTGACGACCTCGCGCGTGGGCACGGCGGAATTCGTCTTCCGCAATTCCCCGCTGCAGACCATCGGCGTGTGCGGCAAGACGGGCACGGCGCAGACGGGCGACGAAAACACGCAGCCGGAAGCCTGGTTCGCCGCCTATGCTCCGCGCGAAAACCCGCAGGTGGTCGTGGTGGCGATGGTCGAGACGGCGGGCGAAGGCTCCGAAGTCGCCGCGCCGATTGCCCGCGAAGTCCTCGAAACCTACTTCGGGATGACCTCCTGAAACCGACACAATCCTGCGCTGCACCGGGGGCGTTCTGAAGGCTGAAGGCTGCATGATGCGGATTATCTCTGCAATTCTGGTGATGTTGCTGCTGTGGGCGGGTGGGGCAGCCGCGCAGGAGCAGGCGCTCGACCCGAACGCCGTGCCCGATAAGGGGATCGCGGCGGGCGGCGTGGGCTTCGCGCCCGATCCGTTTCGCGTCGAGGGGGTGAGCGGCGGCGGCGACGTGGACGCGCGGCAGCGCAACCTCGGCGACGAATGCGTCGGCATGATCACGGTGCAGCCCGATTTCCGCTTCACGGCGCTGACGCCCTTCGCGCTGCTGCGCTTCATCTTCATCGCCGACGCGGTGACGGGGAACGGCTCGCTGGTCATCCGCGACCCGAACGGCGATTTCCACTGCAACGACAACTCATTCGGCGTACCCAATCCGACCGTCGAGATCGACGCCGCGCCTTCCGGCGATTACAACGTCTGGGTCGGCGCGCGCTCGGCGCGGGTGTCCGGCGACCTGTACGTGACGACGCGCGGCGACATCACCCCCGGCTCGACCGGGCTGAACGTCCCGCGCCAGACGCCGACGCCGGTGCCCTCGGTCACGCCGACGCCGATCCCGTCCTACGCGCTCAACCCGACGCTGTACCCGGCGTATGGGACGGATACGCTGGCGGCGGGCTTCCTGCCCGATCCGTACTACCGCGTGGTGATCGGCGGGGGGACGCTCGACGTGGCGGATTCGGCGGTGGGCGATGCGTGCGTCGGCTATGCGACGAGCGCGCCCGCCTTCCGCGTCAACTGGACGGGCGTATCGACGCGGCTGCGCTTCCTGTTCGCGCCGCTGGACGACAACCTGGACGCGGCGCTGGTGGTGCAAGCGCCGGACGGCACCTGGAACTGCAACCGCGACTTCGCGGGCGGCTACACCGACCCGCAGGTCGATTTCGTCAACCCGGCGGCGGGGACGTACACCATCTGGGCGAGCGACGAACTGACGCCCGACGAGCGCGTGCTGGGCGTGCTCTACGTCACCGAGAAGCAGTGGTCGCCGGAGACCGTGCCCGCTGCGGGCACCGCGCCGACCGATCCCATCGGCGGGCTGGCGGCGGGCGCAGTCCGCTTCACGTTCGACGCCGCCGCGCCCGATCCGTATGCCGTCCCCGGCATGGCGGGCGGCGGGGAAGTCGACGCGGGCACGCAGAACCAGAACTGCCCCGGCTCCTATCCGGCGGAGGCATCGCTCAGTTTCGCGCTGCCGCAGGCGACGGCGTCGCTGCGCATCTTCTTCGTGTCCGATGCGCCCAGAGCGGACGCGGCGCTGATCGTGCGGATGCCGGATGGCGCCTGGTACTGCAACGACGACGCCTTCAATGGCAAGCAGCCGTCGATCACGGTGATCGGGAACGCCTCGACGGGCGACGTGAACGTGTGGATCGGCAGCTTCGACCCCGGCGAGACGATCCCCGGCACGCTCTACGTGACGCGCGGCAACGCCAGCCCGCTCGACCCGACTCGGCGCGCGCCCGTCAACGTGGGGCAGTAGCGTCCAAAGTGATTCCGCCCAAAGTCATAAAATGTGTTATGCTGTGGACAGCATCCAGCATCGGGACAACGCAAATATACCTACACATCGACCTCAGAGCAGGATTGTTCGAGCTGTAGAGCGGAGGTCAGGATTATGCTCAGCTCAACGTGTGATGTGAATAAGCCCGGTGTGAAACGCCTCGATCAAGTCGGCAACTTCGCGGTGATCGCCAACAAAAAACTCTACGACGGCGGGCATTCGCGCCGCTTCGCTGTGGTCAATACCATCGAGCGATGGGTGGACAGCGTCCACGGAAACTACCGTGAAGCGGTAAATTATACGCACCACCTCATGTAATGCGTTTGAGCGTGTCGGGCTGCCTCAGCCCGGCAGCAGCGGGTCGCCCTCGCCGACGCGCCTGCCGTCCTCGTCGTAGATGACGACGGGCGGCGTTGGGCGGCTGAGGGCTAGCGCCGGGATCGGCTGGTAGACCGTGCAGCGCTCGCGCAGTTCCAGCACGGTTTGCGCTGCCGTGTGCGCCACGACGAGCGGCAGCCAGATCAGCAGCAGGAGTAAGGTGGGCTGCGCGGGCGTCAGGATGTAGCACGCCAGCGTCATGCCGTACAGCGCCAGATGCGCCGCGTACAACAGGCGCAGCCGATACAGCCGCTCAATTCGTTGAATCAGTACGTGTTGTAACACGAATAATTCCCTCTCTGTTTCCGATTCTGCCGACCTTAACGACGGTCGCGCTTCTGCTTTTCTTCGGCGTCGATTTCCTCGACCATGCTCTCGGTGAACTCACCGTCTTCGGTCAGGCGCACGTCGTAGGAGTCGTCCAAACGCTCCTCATGCTTGGGCTTCTCGCTCTCGTAAAGCTGGTCGCGCTCGCGCTCGATGGCGCGTTCGATAGCGTTTTCGCGCGAAGCGGTGGTCACGACCTCCGTGCCATGAGCGACCAGTCCAATGCCCCAGCCGAGCATCACGATCAGGGGCCAGGCGAGCGGCGCGAGGAAGCCCGTGCTGATATAAATCACCCACAGCATCGTATTGATCGTGACGTAGACCGCCAGATGGTCGGCGAACTCGCGCCGCTTGGTCATGGGCTGCACAACGCGGTCTCGAATGCGGCGCAGCTCCTTGCGGTCGGCGCGCTGCCAGTCGGGACCGTAGACGCTGTAGAACTCGTCCTGAATGATGCGCAGGCGTTTCGTGGCGCGCCGCCCGGTGGCGTAGTAGGTTTCGACGGCGTGCGCCACCAGCCCCGATCCCCATGCGAGCGAGACGATCAGGGGCCAGGGGAAAGGCGCGAGGAAGCCGGTGATGTAAAAGATCGCCCAGAACGCAATGTTGACGACGAGGTAAGAGGTGAGATGCCCGAAGAATTCCTTGCGCTTGCTGAACTGGGCTTCGACGCGGCGGCGGATAGCGCGCTCATCGTCCATCGGCACGAGGTCGGGATCGAAAGCATTGCTGTCGAAGGCTTCGCCGATGCCCTCGATGGCGCTGCGCACCGCGTTCCCCGCGTGCTGGATGGCTACGCTGGCGTCGGAGAAGTCGAACTCGTGCTCGATCACGCGCCGAACTTCACGCTTGGCTTCCCGTTTCGCTTCGCGCCGCGCCCTGCGTACATCGCTGCGCGACATCGAGCCGAAGTCTGGCACAGACACTTTCAGTTTGGGCTGCGGCTTCCAGTCGAACGAAGCCTCAATCATGGGGCGGCGCGGCTGTTCGTCTTCGTCATCGAACGGCTGACGAACGGGTGAGGGTGGAGGCGGAGGCTCTGGCGCGGACGCTTGTGAGACCGGCGCAGGTGGCGCGTTCTCCGGCGTGCGTCTCTGGCGTGGTCTCCGGGGGAAGCGTCATTTCGCTGCGCAGCTTCGCCAGCGATTCCGAGGCGACACTGCTGCGGTTGGGGTCGAGGTGGGTGATGCCGGACTGTTCGAGCGCGCGGCGGAAGGCGTCGATCATCTCGGTCGCCGTCGTGTAGCGGTCCGCGGGGTTTTTCGCCAGCGCTTTTTCCAGCACCGCGTCGACGGACGGCGTGATCTCCGGGTTGATGCTGCTCGGCTTGGGCAGCGGGCGGTAAATCTGGTCGTGGATCACGGCGAAAGGCGTGTCGGCGCTGAAGGGCACGCGCCCGACGACCAGCTCGAACAGGACGACGCCGAGCGAATAGAGGTCGGTGCGCGCGTCGAGGTCGCGGTTGCCCATCGCCTGCTCCGGCGAGATGTAATGCGGCGTGCCGAGCAGGATGTCCTGGCTGAGCGTGCTGTCGCCCAACAGCGCCATGCGCGCCAGCCCGAAATCAGTCACGTAGGGGACGCCGTTGTTGTCGATGATGATGTTGGAGGGCTTGATGTCGCGGTGCAGCACGCCCTGCCGATGCGCGTAGTCGAGCGCGTCGGCGACCGGCGGCATGATGCGCAGAATCTCGTCGATGGTCAGCGGCGCGTCTTCGAGTTCGGCTTTGAGCGTCCTGCCTTCGACGTACTTCATGACCAGATAGGGACGCCCGTTGTAGTCGTCAAAATCGAACACCGGGACGATGTGCGGGTGTTCGAGACGGGCGACGATCTGCGCTTCACGCTCAAAGCGGGCGAGGAAGTTCTTATCCTCCTGAAATGCCTCGTGCAGCATCTTGATCGCCACGTAGCGATCCAGGCGGGGGTGGTAGGCTTTGTAGACGGTCGCCATTCCGCCCGACCCCATCTGGGCGATCACCTGATACTGACCCAGCGTTTGACCTTCGAGCGATGCCATGAGCAATGCTCCAGTACTGACCTCGCTCATCATTATACCGAATCTCGCTTACGTTTGTCGTGTGGGGAGTCGAGATCGTCCTCGAATTCGACCAGTTCGCCGTCTTCATCGAGTTCGAGGCGCTTGGGCTTCTCGTAGACGGCGCTGCGCAGGCGCGCGACTTCGCGCTCAATATCCCGGTCGCGGCTGTTGGTCGTGGTCAGCAGCAGGGTATGCACCGTGAATACGCCCGCCCACGCCAGAAACAGGGCGGCGGTCGCGCCTTCCGTCACGGCGACCAGCGCCAGCGTGAAAATCAACACGCCGAGGTCGAGAATCCACAGCTTGCGGCGGCGGTTGCGCCGGTCGATGCGCTGACGCGCTACTTCGTACAGTTGATCTTCGGACATCATGTACCTCTGTCGCGTTGGATATTCGGGTCGCGCAATTCATCCTCGAATTCGACCAGTTCGCCATCCTCGTCCAGCTCAAGGCGCTTGGGTTTCTCGTAAATCGCTGCGCGCAGGCGCTCGACTTCCTGCTCGATCTGACCGCTGCGGCTTTGCGTCGTGGTGACGACCATGCCGTGAAAGGCGAGAATCCCGATCCAGACGATGGCGATGAAGATACCCAGATCGTGCGGGATCACGCCATAGAGCGAGACGAAGGCGGCGATGTAGATGAAAAAGGCGAGCACGTCCGCGCCCAGCAAAAACAGGCGGCGGTTGCGCTGGGTCACGCTCTTGCGGGCAAGTTCGTAGAGTTGATCGTCGGACATCACGCCTCTCCATCACGGTTTACGTTTTGTTCGGGCAGGCTTTCCGGCAGGCTGGCGAAGTCGATCAGCTCACCATCGTCGGCGAGCAGCAGCGCCGGATTGCTGAAAGCCAGCCCGCTTGTGCTTCTCCTCGTTTTTGCGTTATTCGGCTTGATGCGCGCGGACTTCCGCGTAAAGCACCAGCAGGACGTGCATCAGACCGAACCCCGATGTGCGCAGCCACGCCAGCGAGAGTGCGCCGACGTAACGGAAGATGACGCTTCCGGGACACCCGGCTGGCGATGGCGACGGTGAACAGCGTCCACAGCGCCCCGTCGATGACCAGCAGCGACCAGCGGCGCTCGCTCGGCTGCACGAGGCGAGTCATCCAGGTGAAGGGCAGTTCGGCGTGGTCGCGCCCGTCGAGTATCGCCAGCAGCACGCCGTGCGCAAAAACGACCATCCCCACAGCTCAGCCCGTCGATGACGAAGGGCGGCATCTCGTGGAGCCGACCGCCAGCCGGCGACAGCCAGATCAGCAGGTGCTGCCGAACAGGCTGCGCCGCCAGCGAACCGCGACGCGCCTGCTGCGTCATTCTGCTTGCCTCGGTCGCTTCCTCCACATCGGGGAAATCGATCAATTCGCCGTCGTCAGCGATCAGCGGCGCGGCGCTTGGTCGTGCTTGCGCTTCTCATAAGCGTCGTGAAGCTCGAAGGATGCGCGCTCGCGCTCGACTGCCCGGCGAACAAGGTATTCGCGCATCTCGACGTAGACGGTGCGCAGAAAATGCAGCCCGAACAGCACCAGCCAGCCCACCATGAACAGAATACCGACATCGTCAGCTCTGGATGGAAAAGAGTGGCTTTGGCTGAATACGTAGATCAGCTTGGCTGCGCCCACCCACAATATCCCGTTGAGCACCAGCAGACTCCAGCGGCGGAAACGGGCTTCCACCTGCTTACGAATTTGGGCTTCGCTGCGCATCTTTGTCCTCGACATCCCATAGGGGGAAGGCGACCAGTTCGCCGTCGTCGCTCCGGCGCGACAGCGCTTGGTCGTGCTTGCGCTTCTCGTAAGCGCCGCGTTCCATGTACAGTTCGCGCTCGCGCTCGATGGCGTAGCGGACGAGCCACTCGCGCATCTCGACGTAGAGCACGCGGATCGTTTGCACCCCGATCACGGCGAGCCATGCCAGGAGAAAGAGAATGAGCATCGTCGTCCAGGGTTCGCCTAAGCCGAGGCTGCGGCTGCGCGTATACTCGAACAGGAAGAAGACGACGGCTGCCCACATCCCACCGTTGAGGATGAGCAAGCCGCGCCGCCGCAGCCGGGTTTCAACTTCTGTGCGGATTTCGGCTTCGCTACGCATCATCGTCTTCGCGCGTCGTGCGTTCCATCCACTCGGCGAGGGTCAAGCGCTCACCGCGCTCCTTCGAGCCGGCGCCCCATGATGCCGCCGTCGTCAGAAAGAACATCGAAAAAAGGACGATTGCCAGAAATGCCAGCCCCAGCAAAAGTACCGCATGTGACGCTATCATGAGCTTCTCCTGTCACAGTCGCGTTACCGTATAGTACGCAGCGGCGCTCCCAATTGTTGCAAATAAAAAGAGGGCAAGCGCGCCCTCTTTTCATCCGTTTGGTCAGACGTAGTCTATGTCGTCCCGGTAATCGCGCTTGGGCTTATCTTCTTCGATGACTTCCAGCATGTCGCCGTCGTCACTCTGGACGTAGCGCGGCGTGTGCTTGGGTTTCTCGAAGTCGTCAAAGTCGTGCTTGCGCTTCTCGGCGTCCCAGTCTTCGCTATCCCAGGGCGAGCGATTGTTCATCGGCGGGCGTACAACGGAGGAAACGGCGAATGCCAGCACGCCCAGGACGATCAGCGCAGGCAGCAGAAAGAAAAAGCTGCGCGAGAAGAACATCATCATGCCGAACAGGAAGAGCGGCATCATCCAGAACCCGCCGCGTCCTCGACCATAGCCATATCTTCGTGGACGATAACCCCACCACATAGCCATTCATTCCTTTACTCCGTGCGTCCACTCCATTTTACGCATAATTGCGCTCGAT
Organism: uncultured Chloroflexia bacterium; assembly: GCA_963760975.1. Lineage (GTDB taxonomy): Bacteria > Chloroflexota > Anaerolineae > Aggregatilineales > Phototrophicaceae > Flexifilum. The sequence continues at coordinate 239,095 of CAVXEZ010000014.1, forward strand.
AGGTGCAGATAGACCGCATGGATTTACGAATTTCACAAATGCGACAGGGCGAGTTCATGCACTCGGCGGCGCTCCGAGCGGCTGCAAACAAAAAGAGGGCAAACGCGCCCTCTTTCATGGTCATGCTGACGATCTAGACGTATTCGATGTCGTCGTGTTTGCGCCTGGGTTCGTCGTCCCAATCCTGGAAATGGCGCATCCGCTTCTCATGCCAGCGCGCCGCCCAATCTTCGTGGTGCCAGTCGCCATCGTGCATGTGCCACATGATCCTCGGCAGGATAAAGCCGAAGAAGACGAAACCCGCCACCACCATCAAAAGCATCAGCGGCAGGAACAGAATCCAACCGTGCGTGAGGATGATCAAGCCGAGCAAAATCAGCGCGAAAATCCAGAAATTGCCACGACGGTGCATATGCCCGTTCTGAGACCAATTCCGGTTCATGACAGACCCATCCTTTCATCATCCAACACCTTGTTTTACGTGGACTCACGATGAAAGTTGCAGGCGATGACGCGAATTGGTGGAACTCTGACACGAATTTAATACGTTCAGGCGGGGGCAAGACGATAGGGATTGATCCTGTCCAGCGTTGTAGCTGCCGGACAGGATGTCGTCAACTGGCTCTAATACCCGCCGCGACCGTTGCTGCTGCCAGCGCCGGGCAGGCTGTTGAGGAATTCCTCGTTGGTCTCGTACTGGCGGAACTGGTTGAGCAACTGCTCGGTCGCGCCGACGGGACCCAGATCGGGGTCTTCGGAGAGGTGGCTCCACATGCGCCGCAGCGTGTAAACGCGCTGGAGTACGTCGGGACCCAGCAGCAGCTCTTCACGGCGTGTCGAGGACTGCTCGATGTCGTAGGCGGGGAAGATGCGCCGCTCCTGCAGCTTGCGGCTGAGGTGCAGCTCCATGTTGCCCGTGCCCTTGAATTCTTCGTAGATGCCGTCGTCCATCTTGCTGCCGGTGTTGACGAGGCAGGTGGCGATGATGGTCAGGCTGCCGCCTTCTTCGATGTTGCGCGCCGCGCCGTAGAGACGCTTGGGCGGGTGGATGGCGGACGGGTCGAGACCGCCGGTCAGGGTGCGACCGCTGGGCGGGACGACCAGGTTGTAGGCGCGCGTCAGGCGGGTGATGCTGTCGAGCAGCAGGACGACGTGGCGCTTGATTTCGACGAGCCGCTTGGCGCGGTTGAGCGCCATCTCGGCGACGCGGACGTGATGCTGTACCGGATCGTCGAAGGTCGAGGCGATCACTTCGGCGTCAACCGAGCGATCCATGTCGGTGACTTCTTCCGGGCGCTCGCCGATCAGCGCCATCATCAGGTGTACGTCCGGGTAGTTGTGGCTGATGGCGTTGGCGATGTCCTTGAGGACGGTGGTTTTACCGGCTTTGGCGGGCGAGACGATCAAGCCGCGCTGCCCGCGCCCGATGGGGGCGATCAGATTGAGCAGGCGGGTCGAGATGACGCGCGGGTTGGTTTCCAGGTCGAAGCGTTCCAGCGGGAAAATCGGGGTCAGGTCTTCAAAATTGGGGCGGTTCTTGGCTTCCTCCGGATTGAGACCGTTGACCAATTCGACGCGCAGCAGACCGTAGTATTTCTCCGAGTCCTTGGGGGCGCGTACCTGCCCGACGACCATGTCGCCGGTGCGCAGGTTGAAGCGCTTGATCTGGGTCTGACTGACGTAGATGTCTTCGGGACCAGGCAGATATTTTTCGGCGCGCAGAAAGCCGATGCCGTCGTCGACAACTTCGAGGATGCCGCCGCGCAGCCTGTAGCCCTGCTTTTCGGCGTGGTCACGCAGCAGCGCCAGCATCAAGTCCTGCTTCTTCAGGCGGCTGTAGCCGCTGACATTCGCATCGCGCGCGATCTGACGCAGTTCTTCCAACGTTTTTGGTTCGAGATAAGCAATATCCACGGTGATCTCCTATGAGCGAGGGATATTTGAACTGAAGATGATCAGCATCAGGCGGTCATCCTCAAGCTAGGTTCGTTCGGGGTAGGTTTCTTTATTGTTTTCATATTTCTGGGCGTGGACACACAAACAGATTCGGTTGAGGTATAAGCTCCTGAATTAAAGTTGACCTGCTTAGACGCTTTGGAACACCGTGCGAACGAGTTTTTGGCATCGCCGCCAACGGCGGCTTACGGTGTTGTGTTCAAATTCAGGTGTAGGTTACAGAAAGGATTGTGCGGCACTTCAACTTACTCAGAATTTTAGCATAGTTTTTTCTCGTGGTCAAATTTCTTGTGGGAGAAAAATCTTAATGCTTTGCAAGTCAGCGAACAGCGCCGATGCGGCGGTGACTCCTCAGGTTCAATTTCCCCAATGCTGAACGCCTCTCGCCCCGAATCAGTAGACCCGTATAGCGGTCTAAAAAATGATGCTGACGACGAGAGGATAGGAAAATGCCATCTTTATTTCTGTTTCTGGTGATCATTCTACTTGCCATCCAGCCGTTAGGCGCTGCTGCCGGGCAGCGCGACGCCACAGGCGCACTCACCGATCAACTCGACACGCTCGTGCCGTCGCTGCTGATCCAGGCGGATGTCCCCGGCGCGTCACTGGCGTTGATCCACAATAATCAGATCGTCTGGTCGCAGGGCTACGGCGTTGCCGATGAAGCCTCCGGTGCGCCTGTGACGGCGGACACGATCTTCAGCGTCGAGTTGATCTCGAAAGCGCTGACGGCGTGGGAGATGATGCGGCTGGTCGAAGCGGGCAAGGTCGATCTCGACGCGCCGGTCAACTCGTATCTGACGAGCTGGCAGTTGACGGCGCTGGGGCGGAACGATCCGAATGAAGCGACCATTCGGCGCATCCTTAGCCACACGGCGGGGCTGTCCGTCGATGGCTATCGCGGCTTCGATACCGGCACGACCGATCTGCCATCGCTGCCCGACTTCCTGAGCGGGAAAACGAGCGGCGTGCAGCCCGTGCAGGTGTTCGTCACGCCGGGCAAGCACTTCATCTATTCGGGCGGCGGCTACACCATCTTGCAGTTGATGATCGAGGACATCACCGGGGAATCGTTCAAAGACCTGATGCAGCGCGATGTCTTCGACCCGCTTGGCATGGATCACAGCTACTGGAACTGGACGGATCAATCGACCGACGCCTGGGCGACCTCCTACACTGCCTCCGGCGATGTCGATCACAGCCTCGTGCATGAAGACCTGGCGGCGGGCGGGCTGTTCACGAGCGCCAACGACCTCGCCCGCTTCTTCACCGTCGGGCTGGACGGCGACTGGCTGACGCCGGAGGACGTGGCACTGATGCACACACCCGCCGAAGCCACCGACGGGCAGTACGGCTTCGGCAATTTTCTGATGACGCTGCAAGACGGGACGCCAGTCGTCTGGCACGATGGAATCGGCGTGGGGCAGCGCGCGATCTTCTTCCTGCTGCCCGCCAGCGGCGACGGCTTGATCATCCTGACGAACAGCGGCAAAGGCAACACGATCTTCCGCGAGATCGTCTGCGCCTGGGATGCCTGGCTGCACGACGGCGATCAGACCCGCTTATGCCAAGCGTGGTAAATCGCGGAGTACGCCTTCAGCGTGTTGTTGAAGGCGCACTTTATCGATCCTGACGAGAGAAGATCGTGATGCGTTGGCGAAAGTGAACCGAAAACGGCGCGGCGGGCGTCCATTGATTCCCGCTCGGCGGCGGGTTTATTCATCCTCAACCGCGCCGAATGTGCAGTTTACCTAAGAGCATCTCATATAGCGTGTTTAGTGAGGCGGCGTTAAAATCGATCTTTGTAACGTCTGTCACAAAGAGGTGGACATGAGAGCTGCGAAACACAAATATTTAGTCATTCCCGGACCCGTCGAGGTGCGCCCCGAAATCCTGGACGCGCAAGCAGAGTGGATGATCGGGCACCGCTCCACCGCGTTCGCCGAGCTGTACGCGCGCTTGCAGGGCAAGCTCCGACAGGCATTCTTCACGCAGAACCGCGTGTTTGTGATGGGGTCTTCCGGCACGGGCTTGTGGGAAGGCGCATCGCGCAACTGCATCCGTGACGGCAAGAAGGCGCTGCATCTGGTCGGCGGCGCGTTCAGCGAGCGCTGGGCGGAAGTCAGCCAGTTGAACGGCAAAGACGTGGACGTGCTGGAGGTCGAGTGGGGGCAGGCGCACACGCCGGAGATGGTCGCCGACGCGCTCAAGAAAGCATCCTACGACGCGGTGTGTGTCGTCCACAACGAGACCAGCACCGGCGTCACCAACCCGATCAAAGACATCGCCAGCGTCGTCCGTCCGTACGAGGATACCCTGCTGCTGGTCGATACGGTCAGCGGCTTTTTGGGCGCGGAACTGCGCGTCGACGATTGGGGAATCGACTTCGCGCTCACCTCGTCGCAGAAAGCTTTCGCACTGCCGCCCGGCGTCGCCTTCGGCGCGTGCAGCGACCGCGTGCTGGAGCGCGCCAAGCAGGTCGAGCATCGCGGCTACTACTTCGACTTCCTCGAAATCGATAAGCTGGCGCAGAAGAACAACACGCCCTCGACCCCGCCGGTCGCGCTGATGTTCGCCGCCGACAAGCAGCTTGACGACATCCTCGCCGAAGGCATCGAGAACCGCTGGACGCGCCACACGCAGATGCGCGACATGACCCACGCCTGGACGCACAACCGGGGACTCGGCTTGTTCGCGCAGGAGGGCTACCGCTCGCCGACCGTGACCGCTGTCGCCAACACCAAAGGCTTCGACATCAACGAGATGGCGAGCTTCATGGGCGGCAAGGGCTTCTCGATGGACAAGGGCTACGGCAAGATCAAGGGCAAGACGTTCCGTATCGCGCACATGGGCGATATGCAGCTCACGACGCTCGAAGAAATCCTCTCCGGGCTGGATGAATTTCTGGAGACAGTCTAGCGGTTAGCGATTGGCTTTTGGCGAGAACTCGGATTGATGCAGATGCCGTGGGGGCGTTCAATTGAACGCCCCTACAATCGCCACTAATCGCTGATCGCTCCGAAAGGAGCAGCAATGACTTATCACGTCCTCGTTCCCGACAACGTCCATCCGTCGGCGCTGGAGGTGCTCAACCAAGCCGATGGCTTGCAGATTACCGCGCCGGGGCAGATGAGCCGCGCCGACCTGCTCGCCGCGCTGCCCGACGCCGACGCATTGATCATCCGCAGCGCCAGCAAGATGGACGCTGAGGCGCTGGCTGCCGCGACCAAGCTCAAGATGATCGCCCGCGCCGGGGTCGGCGTGGACAACGTCGATCTGTCCAAAGCGACGGCGCAGGGCGTCGTCGTCATGAACACGCCGGATGGCAACACCGTCTCGACCGCCGAAATGACCTTCGGCTTGATGCTGGCACTGGCGCGCAACATCCCGCAGGCGCACGCCTCGCTGGCGTCCGGCAAATGGGATCGCAAATCATTCGGCGGCGTCGAGCTGCGCGGCAAGACGCTGGGCGTGGTCGGCTTCGGGCGCATCGGACGCGCCGTCGCCAAGCGCGCGCTGGCGTTCGAGATGACCGTCGTCGCCTTCGACCCTTACGTCACGGCGGCGGGCGACCTCGCCGTCGAACTGGTCGACCTCGATACGCTGTTCGCCCGCTCGGATTTCATCACCCTGCACGCGCTGCTGACCGACGAAACGCGCGAGATGATCAACCGGGCGACGATTGCCAAGATGAAAGACGGCGTGCGCATCGTCGACGCGGCGCGCGGTGCGCTGATCAATGAAGCCGACCTTGCCGAAGCGATCCAGAGCGGCAAGGTGGCGGGCGCGGCGCTCGACGTGTACCCGACCGAGCCGCCCCCGGCGGACGACCCGCTGATCGGGCTGCCGGGCGTGGTGCATACGCCGCACCTTGCCGCCAGCACCGAGGACGCGCAGATCGTGGTGGCGGTCGACGCCGCCAAGCTGGTGGTCGACGCGCTGCTCAACGGCAAGTATGCCAACGTGGTCAACCCCGACGTGCTGAAGAAGTAGGATTAACGCAGCGGAGATGTTGCTATATCAGTCTCCGCTACGATATTCAAACTTCTCCGCCATGTGCTCGAATCTTAATTTTCGCCACAGGAATTGTTGTTCTCCGAACTGCGGCATTGTCGGCGTAAATGTCACAAATTACGTCTACTGTTTCATGTCTCGGGTTTAGTGCCCTCGATAAGGCTAACTCCCAAGTTAGACCTAAACCCGGCAATAAGGGATGATAGTATTGCTCGACGGGTTCATCGGGGACGCGATTTGCAAATTCATGTTTGATTGGGTCTCTAGAAGTGTTTTGAAAATTATATACATAATAGAGTTGTCCATTTAATGTAACAGGCTCAGATTCAGGTGTCCGAAATTCTGAAGCGCCGAATGGTAGGTAAAGAATGCAGTTGACATATTGAGCATACACGTGCCCCACATTTCTAACGGTTAGGAGCAATTTAAGCTCCCGATCTTTGATTCCTTCATAGAGAACACCGCCCGAGTATTGGTTCAGCCATTGTTTCTCTTTTAACCAATCAAGGTTGGACTGCATAGTTAATTCAAGTTCGATAACTGGATATTGGCGTCTGTTTACGATGTCCATAATGATACGATGTCCGATAGGCTGAGATTTTCCTCCAGCACGTATGAGTATATGTTGTCGTTTGCTTGGTGTGGCGCTTTTTCGCTGTCGGGTATTTCGCCAACGAATATGGCTCTCCCAGGGGCAATTTGTGAAGCGGGATTCTTCCTCTCAATGACATAAACGTCAAAAGATGGTAACGGGTAGTCGGTAAGATTCGGAATCACATCCTCAAGCCATTCTTTAGTTGAGGAACGCCCTTTTATAGCAATATCAATGCCGCCGTCATCTATCTCAAGAGGTTTACCCTGTTGTGGGTTTTCTATCCCGTATACAAGAACTCCACCACCGCTATTTGCAAACGCGGACAGCGCTTTCGATAAGGTGGCTTTTACGTCATTCTCATCGACATTAGGCAGCGTTAGGTCGAGCTTCTTACGCCCCTTAAACTCAAGGTGTGTAGGTTCAGTGGAAGGCAAATTCAAGAGATAATCTTCGTCCCATTCGCTCGGTGGTTTCATTTTGTCTCCCCTTAATGACAATCCGCTCGACAATCGTCGCGGTGCCCATGCCGCCGCCGCAGCACATCGTCTGCAAGCCATAGCGCTTATCGTGGATGTCGAGCGCGTTGAGCAGCGTCGTCATCAGGCGCGCGCCGCTCGCGCCGAGCGGATGCCCCAGCGCAATCGCCCCGCCATGCACGTTGACCTTCGCCATGTCCGCGCCGATCTCGCGCTTCCACATGCCGATCACCGCCGCGAACGCCTCGTTGACTTCGAACAGGTCGATCTGGTCGAGCGACATGCCCGCCTTCGCCAGCGCCTTGCGCGTCGCCGCGACGGGACCCGTCAGCATCAGGTGCGGGTCGCTGCCGACCGTGACCATCGAGACGAGACGAGCGCGCGGCTTCAAGCCGAGTGCGCGGGCTTTCTCCGCCGTCGTCAGCACGAGCGCCGCCGCGCCGTCGCTGATCTGGCTGCTGTTGCCCGCCGTCGTCACGCCATCCGGCGTAAAGGCGGGCTGGAGCGCCGCCATCTTCTCCAGCGAGGCGTTGGCGCGGAAGCCCTGATCCTGCGTGACGATCAGCGGCTTGCCTTCGTCGTCCACGCCTTCGAGCGGGAAGAACTCGCGCTGAAGCCAGCCGTTGGCGGTCGCCTGCGCCGCCTTGACGTGGCTCTCGTAGCCAATCTGGTCGACTTCTTCGCGCGTGACGCCCCACTTCCGAGCGATCTCGTCGGCGGCTTCGCCCTGCGAGACGATGTTGTAATTTGCCATGATGCGTTCGGTGAAGGGGAAGCCCCCGGCGAGGCTCGACCCCATCGGCACGCGCGTCATGCTCTCGACGCCGCCCGCGACGGCGATCTCGATCTGCCCGGACGCGATCATCGCTGCCGCCAGATGCAGCGCCTGCTGGCTCGACCCGCACTGGAAATCGACGGTCGTGGCGGGGACTTCGACCGGCAGCCCGGCGTCGAGCGTGACGTTGCGGGCGAGGTTGAAGGTCTGCTCGTTGATCTGCGTGACGCAGCCCATGATGACGTGCTCGACCAGCGCCGGGTCGAGGTTGGCGCGCGCCAGCGCCTCACAGAGCGCGCTCGATCCGAGGCGGACGGGGTGAATCTCGCGCAGCCAGCCCTTGCGCCTGCCGACGGGCGTGCGCGCCGCTTCTACTATGACGACATCAGGCATGGTGTTAAGTCCTTTTCCATGAAATCGAATCGGCATTTCATTTCCATGATACTCAAAAAGAAGGTTGAACCACAGAGAGTGTCTGCTGACCTCACCCCGGTTCGCTGCGCTCAACTTCCCCTCTCCATAGGGCTGAGGGGGCGACAGTAGATAAAAGCAAGATTCATCCGGCATACTTTCGGTGTCAAAGCCAGAAAGTGAGACCGGATGAATCAACGACAACTATATCAATGGGTGAAGAAGACGAGCAAGGCGTGGCGAGGAGTAAGCCGCCATTTTCGGGAAAATGTGGTGGTATTTAGCCGAGCAGTTGTGCGTTCACAGAGCAGCCAGGTGCGAAAGATCGCCGGGTGTGCGGGTGGGCAAAGCGATAGTCAACGCCGACGGTTACAACGCTTCCTGAGCCGAGCGGTTCCGATGTCGGTGTTCGTCAGCCAGTGGACCGCAAGCGTGGTGGGACGTTTAGGTCCGGGGCAGGTGGTGCTGGTGGTCGATGAGACGAAATTGAAAGCCAAGTTCGGTGTGATGGTCGTCGGCGTCGTTTTTGAGGGACGCTGTCTGCCGTTAGCGTGGCGGGTGTATCGAGCCAACAGCAGCCGAGATTATCCGGCGGAGGGTCAAGCGCGAATGATCATTCGCTTGCTCAAGCAGGTACGCGCGGGACTGCCAACCGGGACTGCGGTGCGGGTGTTGGCAGACCGAGGGATTGGGACATCGCCCTTACTGATGCGTGGAATTATGGCGATGGGCTGGACATTTCTGTTTCGGGTGACCAAGCAAAGCAAGTTGATTTTGCCCAATGGCGAAGACGTCACATTTTACGACCAGGTCAGCCAGCCGGGAGAACACTACTGCGCCAGCGGGCTGGTCTTCAAGAAACGGGGACGCATTCCGGCGCATGTGCGCGTCTTGTGGAATGCAGCGGCTCAAGACCGCTGGGCACTGGTGACCAATGACCCGCATCTGACCGGTTGGGAATATGCCCAACGCATGTGGATTGAGCAAGCATTTCGTGACTTGAAATCGCATGGCTGGCAGGTCGAGCAGGCATTGCTGACCTGTCCCCAGCGGATGGAGCGCTTGTGGATCTTGTTGGTTGTTGCCTATGTCTGGTTACTTTTCCTCGGTGCTACCTGTGCTCAATCCCTCTCCACGCTGTGGAGAGGGAGAGGGTGAGGTTGGGCAGGTCAAAAGCTCAATAGGATGCCCACCAACATCACCACTCCTTTTGTGATCGCTGTGGTTGATTTTCTTCGCGGCGTGTAATATCGAGTGCATCTCATGCGAAAGGATGCTCACTTGACCCGCAACGCGCGTCTTGCATCGCTGCTCGGCACCGGCTGGCAGATCGTGCTGCTCACGCTGGGCGGGGTGATCTCCGCCATCGCCGTGATCGTCTTTGAAGCGCCCTTCAAGATCGCGCCCGGCGGCATCTCCGGCATCGCCATCATCCTCAACTACGTGATCCACACGCCGATTGGCTTGGTGATCCTGATCGGCAACATCCCGATCCAGATTCTGGCTTATCGAATGCTGGGCGGCTGGCGCGTCGTGGCGGCGACGGTCTACGCGGTGGTGCTGTACTCGCTGCTGATCGACGTGCTGACGCCCTACTTCACGACCGTCAGCGACGACCGCTTCCTGAACGCGGTCTTCGGCGGGATCATCGGCGGCATCGGGACGGGGCTGGTGCTGCGCGCCGGGGGCACGATGGGCGGCACGTCGACGCTGGGGCGCATCCTGCAGCAGCGCTACGGCACGCCGCTGAGCAGCAGCACACTCTACACCGACGGCTTCGTGGTGCTGCTGGCGGGGCTGGCGTTCGGATTGGAGGGCGTGCTCTACGCGATGGTCGGGCTGTTCGTGGGCGGCGCGACGGCGGATTACGTGCTGGAAGGACCGAGCGTGATCCGCACCGCCGTAATCGTCACCGACCATCCACACGAGATCGCCGAGCGCATCATCGCCGATCTGCATCGCGGCGTGACCGGCTGGGACGCGAAGGGCATGTTCACCGAGCAGGAGCATTCGGTGCTGTACGTGACCATCGGGCGCTCGCAGGTCAAGGCGCTGCGCCGGGTCGTCATCTCGGTCGATCCGAACGCTTTTCTGGTGATCGGGCAGGGGCACGCCGCCTACGGCGAAGGCTTCAAGGAGACGCGGCGCGAGTAGGGCATGGACTCATTGCCCTGCTGCGGCGGTTGGGCGCAAAATTAGAGCACCTTTTCCTGCCGGACGCGCTCGACACCTTTCTGCGTCAGCCGGGCAAGCTCGTCAAAGACGGTTTCGTCAACTCTCGTGAAGTTGAAGCAGGATTTGCCTTGCATCCGTTTTCTGAGCGGCGCCGAAATGCCGTCCAGCAAATCCGGGAACATGTAGACGGGCATCAGGTGAAAACTGACGTAATTCTTGTTGATTTGCACCGCGCCAAAGAACAGTTCCTTGCGGAATTTCTCTGAATAGGGCGCGTTGAGCGTGTAATTTCCCGGCTCGTCAGCCTGGACGACCAGATTCGGGGCGTAAGCCTGCAAGATGTGCCGGAGCTGCTCGAAAACAAGTGTGAAATCTTCCCTGTTCGCCATCGCGGTACTCCTGTCTGAGACGATTTGCGGGCGCGCGTCGTTCTTTCAGGATAGCACAAATATACTAAAACGAGGACGATGATCGATGCCTTATGACCTGTCTCTCGACCTGATTCAGCAGGCGCGCGAGCGCATTCGCCCCTACGTGCGCCACACGCCGCTTGCGCCCCTGCCTCCGCTGACGGACGACCTGCCGCGCGGACTGCGCCTGAAGCTGGAGAATTTGCAGGTGGTCGGCTCGTTCAAGCCGCGCGGCGTCTTCAATACGCTGCTGCAACTGGACGAGGCGGCGCGCCAGCGCGGTGTGCTGGCGGCGTCGGGCGGCAATCACGGCGTGGCGCTGGCGTATGCCGCGCACCGGCTCGGCATCCCGGCGACGGTCTACCTCCCGGCGACCGCCAGCGCGGATCGCGTCGCGCGGGTCAAGGTGTGGGGCGCGACCGTGATTCAGCACGGGCAAGCGTGGGACGACGCGCACGCCAAAGCGGTCGCGCACGCCGAAGCCGAGGGCATGGTCTACGTCCATCCCTTCGACGCGGTGACGACGCTGGCGGGTCAGGGGACGCTGGGGTTGGAACTGCTGGACGACGTGCCGGAGATGGACTGCGCGCTGATCGCCATCGGCGGCGGCGGGCTGATCGGCGGGATGGCGGCGGCGATCAAGCAGGTCAAGCCGGGCGTGCAGATTATCGGCGTCGAGCCGACCGGCGCGCCCTCGATGCAGCACAGCCTCGACTTCGGGCACGTCGAGCCGCTGGCGGAAGTGCGCACGATTGCCGACACGCTGGCGCCGCGCGGCGTGAGCGAGCGGACGCTGGCGCTGACGCAGCGCTACGTCGACCGGATTGAGCTGGTCGACGATGCTGCCATGATCGAGGCGATGCGCTGGCTGTGGCTGCACTATAACCAACTGGTCGAGCCTGCGGGCGCGGCAGTGATCGCGGCGATGAAGCAGGTCGACATGAGCGCTTACCGCTACCCGGTCGCGCTGATCTGCGGCGGCAACGCGGCGGCGGATTCCGTCTGGCAGAGCTACCACGACACGGCGGTGCGCAAAGGCACGATTCCGTCCGATGGACTCGGCGAGAACTAGCCATCTGGATAGCGAAAAGGCGCGCAAGCAGGCGTAGAGTATTGCTGTGCGTGGTAACAGACGAAATCGATGCAGGGAATTTCATGGCGACAAAAATGTCGGCGCTCTTGATCGCGCTGTTCATCCTGACCGTATCCATCCTCGCCAGCGGCTCCAACGTTCTGGCGACGCCTGCTGCGCCTGCGACTCCAGTGGCGGCAGCCACCGAAGCGACGGCGGAAGTCACGCAGGAGGCGACTGAAGCGGCAACCGAGGAAATGACGCCGGACGCGACCGACGCGACGCTTGCGCTGGTGGGCGACCCGGTGCGCGGCGAGGATATTTTCCGGCACGGGCTGTACGACGCGCCGCCCTGCGTCTCGTGCCATAACCCGACAGCGTCCGGCAGAACGGGCTTTTCGATTGGACCGGGGCTGAAGGGCGTCGGCGAGCGCGCGGCGACGCGGATCGAAGGCATGACCGCGCCGGAGTATCTGGAGGACAGCATCCGGCATCCGGCGCACTTCCTCGTGCCGGGCTACCAGCCGATCATGTACTCGCAGTTCGGCGAGAAGTACAGCGATCAGGACATCGCCGATTTGATCGCCTTCCTGCTGACGCTGTAGATAAACAAAAACCTCACCCCGTGTGAAACTTCGTTTCACCGTGACCTTCGGTCACTTCCCCTCTCCACATTGTGGAGAGGGGAAGTGACAAGCTGCGATTGTGGGAGTGCAGCAGGGGTGAGGTCGGAATACGCCGGAGGCACGAGCAGTCAGTCGTGCCTCTTTTGGCTTCGCTCAGCCGACGGCGACGGGGATGTCCTGCGGAATGCCCAGAAACAGCAGCTCGTCGTTGGTGGCGATCACCAGCAGCGTCCCGTCGGGGCTGAAGGTGAGGGCGCTGCTGGCTTGCTGCGGCGTGCTGGTGATCCAGTCGCTGGTATTGGCGTCAAAAAGGTTGACCGTCGAGGCGGTGGCGATGTTGTTGGGGACGTTCATCGCCGCCAGCAGCGCGCCGTTCGGGCTGAAGGCGAGGGCGGCGGGGCGGAAATCCGGGTCACCCGTAAAATCCTGCTCGACGTTGGTATCGAGATTTTCCAGGCGCACCCGCGCGCCGTCCGCGAAGGCAATGGCGTGCCCCGGCTGCGTGCCGATAGGCGCGGGACGCCACGCCAGCCCGCCGGTCGGCGGCTGTTCCAGCGTGAAAGTATGCACGCTGACGCCGGTAGCGACCTGAACGACGCTGACGGAGGTATCCATCCAGGCGAACGTCTGCCCGTCCGGGCTGAAGGCGACCGCGCGCACCCACGACGGCGTCGGCATGGTGGAAAGCTGGCGCTGGTTGGGCAGATCGTAGACCTGCCACGACGAGGGCACGCCGGGCGCGCTGGTTGGGCTGCCGCTGCCCACCGCCAGCAGATAGCGCTGATCCGGGCTGAAGGCGAGGCTGTCGACGCGGGCGTTGGTCGCCGGGCTGATCGTCGTCCGCACGGTGCTGGGCACGTCGTAGACTTGCAGCGCGCCGTCCTGGGTGCTGTAGGCGAGATAGCGCCCGTCGGGGCTGAAGGCGACCGCCGTCACCGGGGCGCTGATGTCGCCAAGCTGCGGCTTCAGACTGAGCGTCGACATGTCGTAGACCGCCAAGCCGCTCAGCCCGCCGAGGGCGATCAGCGTGCCGTCGCCGGGGAAGCTGATGCTGCTCACGCCCGCCAGCGAGATCGTCGCCAGCGGCACGAGCGTGTCGGCGTTGTCGGCGCTGATCAGGCTGCGCTCGGCAGGCAGCGACGTACCGACCGGAGACAGGAAGTAGTTGTCCGGCAGGACTCCCTCTGCCGTCCAGCCGACGACACCGCTATCATTGACGCGCCACCAGATGATGTGCGAGGCGTCCTCGCAGCGGGGTCCTTCGAGGATGTCGACGGTTGTGCCGGGCTTGATCAAGCCGATCTGCTGGGCGTTGATGCTCGGCTGGTCGCGCAGGCGGTTGGACGTGCCGTCGATGCCGATGCGTCCCTGCCCGCCGACTTCCAGACGCGGCGGCAGAAATCCGGCGAAATCGGCTGGGCAGTTGGTGGCGGGCGAGGTCGGCTGCTGCGAGGGCTGCTGAAGCAGGCTTTGATCGCACGGGAAAGCGAACGAGTTATCGCCCGCGACGCGGTAGTCGTAGGTTGTGCCCTGATAGACCAGCGTGATCGTGTAGCCGATCAGCCCTTCGGGGCGATCCGTCCCGCTGGCGAAGGAGCAGCCCAGCGCCGTATTGGTGTAGAAATTCGCCTCGAAGTGCCACGTGTCGAGGCTGCTGAGCGTGATCGGGATACCGAGGCGGCTGCTTAACTGGTCGAGCGCCAGCGCAAGCTGCGGCGGAATGTTCTGTGCCTGCGCGCGCACGCCGACCAGCGGCAGCACGATCAACAGGATGAGGACGAGCCAGCGAAGTCGAGCCATGATGCCTCCTTGAGCAGGTCATACGAATTCTAAATAACATTATAAACGAGATTACGCCAGCGTACATGAAACAGCGGGAAGCAGTGATCCGGGCGTATCTTTTCGGCGTCTGGTGCGTCTTTGTAAGAAACGTAGGAGTCGCTATTTGATCGATGAAGCTGCGCTGCTGGAACGGGCGCGTAAGCTGGACGAAGAAGCGCTGACGGCGATCTTCGATGCCTACTACAGCGCCATTTATCGCTACATCTACCTGCACAGCGGGCACGCCGCGACGGCGGAGGATTTGAGCGCTCAGGTATTCCGGCGGCTGCTGGTAGCGCTGCACGACGGCGGCGGACCGGAGCGTTCTCTGAAGGCGTGGCTGTTTCGCGTCGCTTCGAACCTGATCGTGGACGACGTGCGGCGGGCGCAGCACCGCGATCATCTGCCGCTGGACGACGACCTGAAGGTGGTCGGCGCGGCGCTCGAAGATACGGTCGAGCAGGCGGTCGAGCAGGCGCTTCTGCTGGCGCAGCTTCGCGCCGCGCTGGAGGCGCTCACGCCGTCGCAGCGCTCGGTGATCATCCTGCGCTACCTGATGGATATGTCGAACGAAGAAACCGCGCAGATCATGGCGATGACCGTCGGCGCGGTCAAGGCACAGCAGCACCGGGCGCTGGCGGCGCTGCGCCGCAGCCTGAAGGAGGAACCCAACCGTGAACAATCGACCTGAAGATCGTTTGGAGGCAGCCTTCGGGGCGGCGCGCGCGGCAGCCGGGCGCGTCCCGACGGCGGAGCAGCAGGCGAACGCCCGCGCGCAGTTTCTGGCGGAGGCGAAAGCCGTATCGCTGGACGGCGACATGCGTCTTAGGGATCAGACAGGCGCGCTGTCTGACCTAACCTTGCTAGAAGGAGACCAACGCATGAAACGCATTTACATTCGCCGTGCCCGCCTGATCGCCGCCGTTTTGCTCGGCGTGATCATCGGCGGCGGCTTCTGGGCGACGCCTTCGCTGCGGGCATTCGCGCAGTCCGTGTTCAGCTTTTTCACCCCGGCTGGCAGCGACGCGGTGGCAACGCTCGTCCCGGTCGATGGTGGACCGCGCCAGCTTGCCGCCGACGCGAACCCCTATTCGCTGACGCTGGACGACGTGACGGCGCAGGTCGATTTCGCTCGCGTGCCGACCTCGCTTCCCGACGGGTATCAATTCGATGGCGCGGAATACCGGGCGGATCAGCAGACACTTTACCTGAATTATGTCTGCGACAGGATGTGGTGGCTGACGCTGATTGAGGAACGCAGCGACACGCCTATGACGCCCGTCGAAGTCGGCGCGAGCGCGAAGATCGAGGACGTGCCGATCCGCGACACGGTCGGGCAGTACGTGCGCGGCGCATGGGAAGCGATGATCAACCAGATAGGAACTGCCGAGCCGAGCGCCGAGGGACCGGTCGTGTCCGTGCCGCGTGTCTGGACAGCCGTCACCGACTGGCAGCACCTGGTTTGGCGCGAAGATGGCATCAACTTCACGCTGGCGTCCGGCGGCTCCATCGGTAGAATCGACGCCCCGCCCACCTGCGCGCTGGATAAGGACAGTTTCGCCGCTACCGCGCTGAGCGTGCAGCCCGCGAGCGCGCAGTAATCCCCGTTTGCGTAGGGGCACGATATATCGTGCCCCTACCGAAATCCCATTACTTCTCGCAGCAGAAAACGCCGTCGTCGGGGAAGCACCAGTGCGCGGCGCGCGCCGTGATCGGGCGCTGAAGCATCACCGTGATCGGGTAGCGCTCGGCTTCCAGCAGGCGGTTGGTGCCGTAGAGTGAAAGCTCGATGTGCTCCGGCGGGACGGGCGCGCCGCAGTGGGCGCAGCCGAACAACAGCCGCTTCTTGCCCGCCTCCGTCACTTCTTCGCATAATTCGCCAAATTGGAGATGCGGCTGATCTTTCGCCAGCGCGCGCACGGCAGCCAGCACCTCGCGCCGGAATTCGAGCGGGTGCGTTTTGAACGTTCTGCCGCAGCGGGCGCTCAGCGTCGGCTCGATGCGGTAGACGGTCGTCGGTCTGCCGCAGGTCGGGCAGGGCACGGCGAAGGGCACGACTTCGAGAGTCTGCTCGTCGCGGGCGTGCGCGGTCTCGCAGAAGCGAATCTCCCCGGCGAGCAGCGCCTCGACGACCTCGCCCAGCTGTGCAGCCGTCCGTTGAGCGCCACCGAGAAGGTGTGATCCGCATTCGAGAACATGTGGAAAATGGGGAGTTCCTGCACCGCCTTGAGGTCGTCGCCGCGCGCCAACTGCGGCGGCGGGTTGCGGAAGAACCAGCAGCCGCGCACGCCGTCGCGGGCGTAGCGCTCCTGACGGTAACGGGCGCGATCCAGCCGCAGGAAGCTCCACTGTACCTCGAAGGCGATGCGCACCGCCCCTTTGACCGCCAGCACGTCGGCGCGCCAGTCGTCGCCCGCGACTTCGGTCAGGGCGGCGTAGCCCGCGTGCTGGCTGGCGACCACGATGTCGGCTTTCGCCTTCAGGTGATGGATGGTCTCGCCGCCCTCGGCATCGCAGTGCGCGCCGCGCTTGTGGGCGAAGTGCAGCGTGCCGAGTGGGCTGCGGCGCAAATAGCCTTCGCTGCCGCAGCAGGGCAGGATCACCTGAGCGCCGGAATCGCGCAGCGCCTCCCACTCCGCTTCGCTCAGAAACGGGGCGATCACCTCTTTGCCGTCGACAAAGGCGCGCAGCGGCACGTCACTGCACCCGCAGACTCACGTCGTAATCGGAGACGCCGCTCAAGCCGACCCAGAACGGGCGCACCAGCTCGTAATTGCAAATGCCCTCGACCACCAGGCGCAGGTTGATGGCGTAGGTGCGCGCGGCGTCGTCGCGGCGCACGCTGATCAGGTCGTGGTGGGCGTTGCAGCCGACCGCCCGGCTCCACAGCCCGACGAGGATGTTACCGCCGGAGAAATCGAAGCTGGCGCGCTGCACCGGATGGCGGCATAGCTGGCTGTGATCCGCCAGATCGTACAACTGGCTCAGCTCGTCGGCGTTGTGGATGACGAAGGTGCGTCCGGCGGCGTCGTAGACCGCTTCGAAGCACAGCCCGCTCATGACGGCGTTGGCGTCCGTCCAGGGATAAGCGGTCGCGGCGGGCGTGATCGACTGCGGCGTGGCGGTGGATGGCGCGCAGGCGGTCAAACCCGTAAAAAACAGGATCAACAGCACAAAAAATATGCGTCTTTCAACCCGCGTCAATTCGTTCCTGAAGGGAAAGCGTGGTATCATGCTGATAGCTTTGTCCGATATTACGTCTTCAGGTTCACCGTTATGCGCATTCTCATCATCTCCGACATCCACGCCAACTTAACCGCATTTGAAACCGTGCTCGCCGACGCCAAAAACGACTGGGAATACGTCTGGTGTCTGGGCGATGTCGTCGGCTATGGACCCGATCCCAACGAATGTGTCGAGCTGCTGCGCTCCATGCCGCACCTGTGCCTGGCGGGCAACCACGACTGGGCGGCGCTGGGGCGGCTCGACATCCGCACCTTCAACCCGGATGCCCGGAAAGCCGTCGACTGGACGCGCGAGACGCTCACGCCGGAAAACACGGCTTACCTCGAAGCGCTGCCGACGACCTTCGTCATTGGCAATTATACGCTAGCGCACGGAAGCCCACGCGAACCTGTCTGGGAGTATATCCTCGAACCGCTGATCGCGGCGCTCAATTTCTCGCATTTCGAGACGCCCTACTGCCTCGTCGGGCACACGCACCAGCCGATCATCTACGAGATGATGGGCGAGCAGGGCGACACCGAAGCGATCTCGCCGGTTTACGGCAAGCAGCGCGTCCTGAACGGGCATCGCCAGATCATCAACCCCGGCAGCGTCGGTCAGCCGCGTGACGCCAACCCCGACGCCGCCTATGCGATCCTCGACGTAGAGCAGAATACCTGGGAACACCGGCGCGTGCCCTACGACATCCCCGCCGTGCAAAAGCGAATGCGGATGCACGATATGCCGGAGCGCCTGATTTCGCGGCTTGAACATGGCTGGTGAGCATGGTTTCGTCCCTCAGCACGACGATGCGCGAATACCTGGCGGAAATTTACCGTCTGTGTGACCGCGAAGGACAACCGGGGGGCTACGTGAGCACGTCGGCGCTTGCCGACCTGCTCGACGTGAGCGCGCCCGCCGTCAACCGCATGGTGATCAAGCTGCGCGACCAGGGCTTGCTTCAGCACGAGCCGTATCAGGGGATTCGCCTGACCGAAACGGGGCAGCGCGAGGCGCTCAAGCAGCTTCGCAGCCAGCGGATCGTCGAGGCGTTTCTGACCAAAGTCATGGGCTTTGGCTGGCACGAAGTCCACGAGGAATCCAACCGCATCAGCCCGACGCTCACCGACATCGTGGTCGAGCGGATGGCGGAAATGGCGGGCAACCCGACCCGCTGCCCGCACGGCGAGCCGATCCCGACGCCGGAGGGCGAAATCCCCGATATGCACGACATGCTGATCCCGGACGCGCCGCAGGACGTGATGCTGGAGATCACGCGGGTGCGCACGCGCGAGCCGGATCGCCTGGAATACATGGCGGCGCTGGAACTCGTCCCCGGTCAGCAGCTTCAGATCGTCCACGCTGCGCCCTTCAGCGGACCGATACAGCTACGCCTGCTCGACAAGGAGTACCGCATCATCGGGCATAACCTCGCCGAGATGATCCGCGTTCAGCCCGTCGAATAGAGGAGGACATCATGACCGATGTTGTTCGCCCCATGACCGCTGAAGAATACTTTGAACTCCCGGAGACCAACCAGATCGACGAACTGATCGATGGAGAATACATCGTGAGTCCACCCATCGCCCTGCATCAACTGGTCGTCGGAAATGCGTACTTCTTCGTGCGAACCACCGCGCCTGCGGGTCTGACGGTGGTTTCTCCAGCCGCCATTCGCTTTGAGGAAACTTACGTTTTAGAGCCGGACGTGTTCTGGATTCGTCCTGATGGCGACTGCAAGCTGATCGAGAATCGCTACTGGGAAGGCGCGCCCGATCTGGTGATCGAGGTGCTGTCGCCGTCGACGGCGAAGCGGGATCGCGGCGTCAAATATGAGGTCTACGAGCGGCACGGCGTCCGCGAATACTGGCTGGTCGACGCCGAAGCGCAGTTCATCGAAGTGTATCGGCATGAAGCGGGGCGTTTTCAGCGTCAGGGGATTTATGGCGTCGAGGAAACGTTCGCGTCGGCGGCGCTGGGCGTCGACGTGGCGGTGAAGGCGATTTTCGCGGCATAAAACAAGGGCACGGATAGACCGTGCCCCAAGTGGATTGATCTTTTGCAGGGGCGGGTTATTACTCCCGCCCCTGTTTTATTGGTGCAGATTACATGCTGTCGGCGAGCGCCTGATCCGCGCCCGATTGCAGCGTCGCAATGACGGTATCCACGTCGACGCCGTTGCTGGTCACGTCGGCAATCGCCGTGCTGATCAGGTTACGCACCGTGCTGTACGCGCTGATCGCCGGGCTGCTGTAGACCTTGATGTCGGGGTTGTTGAGCATCGCGTTCGCCTGGTTGAAGTACGGGGCGAGACCCGCGGAGAAGTTGGTCGAGGTTTCCAGCGCGGCTGCCGAGGACGGCACCGGGTTGAAGTAGCCGGAACCTTCGCTCCACTGCACGCCCACGTCCGGCGTCGCCAGGTACTTGAGGAAGAGCCAGCTCGCAAGCTGCTTTTCCGGCGTCGAGGGCATCATGATGATGCTGGGGACGAATGCCTGGATGATCTGGTTGTCGTCGGTGTGCGGGAAGGTCTGGATGCCCCAGTCCGCCGTGACGCCGGAACTCTGGAAGCCGCTGATCACGTAGGTGAAGCCAGCGGTGCTGGTGACGTAGAACGCCAGGACGCCGTTGTTGAAGTCGGTCTGGTCGCCGTACTGCTCCGCCGGAGTGTAGGCGCAGCCCTGGTTGTAGAGGTCCTGGTACATCTGGAGCGTGTTCTTGACGGCGTCGTTATCGGCAAAGACGAATTTGCCGTCCTGGTAGATGCTGCCGCCCATGCTGGCAACCCACGATTCAAACGCCGAGGCGTCGGTCGTGAAGGCGTAGCCTTGCAGGTCTTCGCCGTTGGCACCGGTCGCGTTGGCGACGGTGCAGGCGTCGGTCTTGAATTCGTCGATGGTGGTCGGCGGGGCGTCGATGCCAACCGAGCTGAGCAGCGTCTGGTTGTAGGCGAACACCTGCGCGGACGACTGGTTCGGGAAGGCGAGCAGTTGACCGTCGACGGTGTCGGCATTGAGCAAGCCCTGGTTGATGTCCGGGTTATCGCCCAAGCCCCACTTCGGGCTGGTCAGGTAAGGCATCAGGTCGACAGTGGACTTGTCGAGCGCGAAGCTGGCGGCGGCGTTGGCGTAGCCCGCGACCAGGTTCGGCAGTTCACCGGAGATGATGCCGTTGCTGATCGTCTCTTGCAGCGTCGAATAGTTGCCCTGGAACGAGGCGTCGACGGTGATGCCCCACTCGTTGTTCTTGTTGAAGGCGTCGACAATCGCCGCCATCGTGTTGCCCTGAGCGCTGTCGTTCTGGTACTGATGCCAGTAGGTAATGGTCTGACCCGTCGGATCGACGCTTTCGAGGTCACTCTGCGCGCTGATGGCACTAACGCCGAGCGCAAGTATGAGCACTAAACTGAGTACGGTCAAAGCTTTGCGCATAGTCTGATGTCTCCTATTTTATTCGTTGGTTCGTCGTCCCGGCGAAACACCTCGCGCCAGCGGGACGGCACTCCGAAAAATAACACCGCTCATCGTTGAGCAGTGGAGGGTCCTTAGGTGATCTGTCCGGTGTCCGATTACGCGCTCATTTTCCGTGTAATGCTATTTTATCGTAACGCGCTCGCCGCGTTTTCGCAGCCATTGATTCAACCGGGCGCGCGGTCAATTTGCGCCGTGCTCGACGAATGCCGCCAGCTTTCGCAGCGATTGCCGTGAGCCGAGTTCGTTGTCTTCGAGGCGTATCCCTCGCGGGATGTCCTCGAATAGCACGGTGACTTCGGTGCCTTCGGCGGCGTCCGTCAGGCTCCAGATAATGCGCATCTCGCCTGCGAAGTCCGGCTCCGGAGAGTTGAAGGTGACGACCCAGACAACCTTTTCATCGGGGCGCAGCTCGACGAACTGTCCCTCGAACGTATCGGTATCTTCAGATGACTTGCCGCGCGGTCGATTCTGCTGGTTCACGTAGGTCAGCGTCATTCGGAACGTGCCGCCCTCGCGCGGCTCAAAGGTATCCACCTGACCGCGCATGTTATCGGGCGCGAGCCATGACGCCAGCGCCTCCGGTTCCAGAAATGCCCGGTAGACGACCGCACGCGGCGCATGGATGATTTGTGAAACGCGCGTGCTTCTGCCCGTGCCAGAGGTCTGCCTCACGCCCGCTGACCTCTTTCCGTCAACACCACGATAACCTCGCTGACCAACCGCTAACCTTTCAACCCTGACGTTCCAGCGCCTGCTGCGACCTGCCGCTGTGTACGGAACGACTGATTATTTGCAGCGTGATTTTGCTGATTCATTATCTGAACGTGTTATCGCTCTGGTGTCGGCTTTCGCCCCGCCAACATCGTAACTCAGATAGGCATATTTTCATAGGATTCCGATGTTAAGTTTTGATGTTGTTCATTATAACCGAGCATCTCGAATTGTCCCCGTTTCCACCCTGAATCCATTAACGGTCAACGCGCGGCAAACAGATTCAAGGGGATATTCCTGTATTCAGGGGGCACGCTAGATGGCACGAAGGAAACTCCTGTGCGCGGCGCTGGCGTGATCCGACGCACAGGAGGAAGTTTCCGTCTAGCATTGGGCGCAAATGAGGCTGCGCCCGCAAGCGCCGTCGCTCGCTAGCTCGACTTATCACGCGGGGCGCGCCCGGAGAGCAGCACGTTGACCACCAGCGCTGCCATCAGCACGATACCGCGAATGAAGTCCTTCAGGAACACGTCGATGCTGGCGATGTTGTCCAGACCGTTACGCAGCGTGCCGTAAATCAGCAAACCGATCAACGTCTGCGGGATGCCACCGCGCCCGCCCGTGAGCGCCGTGCCGCCCAGCACGACCGCGCCGATGGTGTCGATC
This sequence comes from uncultured Chloroflexia bacterium, assembly GCA_963760975.1. Lineage (GTDB taxonomy): Bacteria > Chloroflexota > Anaerolineae > Aggregatilineales > Phototrophicaceae > Flexifilum. The sequence goes on from CAVXEZ010000014.1 coordinate 261,501, forward strand.
AGGTAGCTGGGGATGGATACGGGCTGCGAGCCGCCCAAACGCCCGATGCCGATGATCCCCGCCAGCCCGGCGGTGAAGCCGCAGATGGTCATCGCAGCGATCAGGCTCAAGTCCGTATTGACGCCCGCCAGACGCGCCGCCGGTTTGCTCGCGCCGGTCATGTAGATGTAGCGCCCGAAGCGCGTGTAGCGCAGCACGATATACCCGATCAGCAGCACGATAGCCGCGACGATGATCAGCACCGGAACGTCGCCGACAACCGGCACCGGGATTTTGCCGCTGCCGAGAAAACTTGCCATCGGCGGCACGTTATTGTTGACGCGCCCCTTGCTCACGTAGTTATTGAGACCGGCAGCCATCAAGCCCATGGCGAGGGTCGTCATGAGCGTCGGAATGCGGAAACGCGCGCTGATCACCCCATTGACGAGACCCAGCAGGGTGGCGACGGCGACCCCGGCGAGGATCGGCCAGGGTTCGGGAACCTTCATATTGGCGTAGAGCGTAGTCGCAATCGTGCCGGAGAGACCGGCGATCTCGGCGATGCTGAGGTCGATTTCGCCGCAGAGCATCACGAAGGTCATGCCGGTCGTGAAAATCGCCAGCGTCGAAATCTGCGCCAGAATGTTACGCAGGTTGATCGGACGCAGGAAACTATCCGAGGCGAAGCTAAAGAATACCACCAGAGCCAGCAGCGTCCAGACCGGCGCCAGCGCCGTCAGGCGACGAACCCATACATTGGAAGCAGGTGATAGGCGAGATGAGGGCGTGACCTTCGGGGTTTCAGTTTCGATCTGGGTGCTCATAAAAGCCTCAGCAAGACATCCTTGTTCAAGTCTTTATTTTCCAAATGCGCCACAAGCGCGCCGTGTGACATGACGATGATCCGGTCTGAGACCGCCAGAACTGTCTCAGGCTCGGTCGAGATAACCACAACGCCGTAGCCTTCGTTGCGGAACTTGCGCAGCACGCCCAGGACTTCGCTTTTCGCGCCCACGTCCATGCCGCGCGTCGGCTCGCTCATGATGAAGACTTTCGGCGGGAAGGTCAGCCAGCGGGCAATCGCCACCTTCTGCTGGTTGCCGCCGCTCAGTTGACCCGTGATATGCTCAGGGTCGGAGGGGTGTACGCCGACGACATCCAGCACCGGACGCGAGATTTCCAGCTCCTGCTTCTGGCGCGGAATGAGCCGACCGATGCGAAACAGATGCGGGAGCGTCACGTTGCGGTAATTCGGTAGATCCATCAACAGGCTCTTGCGGCGCGATTCGGTCGCGTAGGCAAGCCCGTGCTTAATGGCGTAGCGCGCGGAGAAATTCTGCGGGAACGTACTGCCATTGACTTTGATCGTGCCGCTGTCATAGCGATACATGCCGAACAGAGCGCGCGCCAGATCGAAGTGCCCGGAGCCGACCGCGCCATAGATGCCGAGGACTTCGCCTTCATGCACGTTGAAGCTGATGTTTTTGAACACGTCGGAGTTGAGATCCGCCACGTCGAGCAGGGTGTGCTCTTCGGAGGCTTGTCCGACGGCGGGTGGCAGGGTCGCGTTGATCTCACGACCGAGGATGAGCGTCACCAGTTGGTGAATATCCGTCTCGGAGCGGTTGAGAGTCGCCACCTTGCGACCGTCGCGCAGCACCGTAATCCGGTCGGCGACGCGCATGACTTCTTCCAGAAAATGCGAGATGTAGATGATGCTGCGGTTGCTCTGCCGCAGGGTATCGATCAGCTCGATCAGGCGCTCGACTTCGGCAGGGGAAAGCGCCGAAGTCGGCTCGTCCATGATCAGCACGCGCGCGCCGGACAGGATCACGCGCAGCACTTCGACGACCTGCTGGATGCCGAGCGCGTATTTCCCCAGCGGTCGGCGCACGTCGATATTGCCGAAGTCCAGCTTGGTGAGTTCCTCGTGGGCGATTTGATCCATGCTGCGCCAGTCAATCGTGCCGAAGCGCGTGGTCAACTGACGCCCCAGAAAGACATTTTCGGAGACGGAAAGCTCCGGCATGACGCTCAATTCCTGGTGGATCATGCCGATGCCGCGCGTGAGCGCGTCGTGAGGAGAGGTGAGGTGAACGGGCTGCCCGTTGAGCAGGTATTCGCCTTCATCGCGGATGTAGATGCCCGCCAGAATACGCATGAGGGTCGATTTGCCCGCGCCGTTTTCGCCCACCAGCGCGTGCGTTTCGCCCTCGTACAAATCGAAATCCACATCTTCCAGCGCCGTCAGGGTGCCAAAACGCTTGGTGATATGGCTGAGCCGGATCACCTCAGGATGGGTGTTCGCCATGCAGTTCTCCTGACACAAGGGTAGAGGTGAGGCGCGAACGCCTCACCTGCATCAAGCGGCTGTGTCAGCTTAGAAAAGGAACTGGCTTTCCAACCAGAGCTGTCCGTCTGCGCTGCTCATACCGTAGTTGTTCAGCTTCCAGGGCGTGTCGACGAGATCGGGGTTGTTGTCGATGTCGCCGAAGATCGCCGGACCGTCCGCCAGGATGTAGAACGGCACATCCTGCTTCGCCTGATCCATACCGACCGTCGCCGCATAGGCGCCGATCACAATCGCCCAGCCGTGAATGCGGTTGGCGGAGTTCCGCGCCGTGCCGACCAGCTTGCCGTCGGCGACTGCCTGAATTGCCGGAGGCATGGCGTCGACGCCGCCGATCAAAACCTGATCCTGCATCCCGGCGTTCTCCACTACCTGACGCGCCGCCAGCGCCATGTCGTCGTTGTCGGCGAAGATCGCGTTCAGGTCGGGATAGCGGTTGAGGAAGCTCTCAGCGAGCGAGGCAGCCGTCGCCAGGTCCCAGTTACCGGGCTGATCATCGACCAGCTCGACATCGGGATAATTCTTGAGGACGTTGAACATACCCTGCTGGCGCGCCTGCGCGCCGGTGTGACCGGGCTGCCCGCCGATGTGGGCGATCTTGCCCTTGCCGCCCATCTTCTGCATCAGCTTGGTGACGACCGACTCCGACATGAAGGCATTGTTCGGCGCCAGCAGCGTCAGCACGCCCATATCCTTCATCTGCTGGAGCGGCGCAATCAGCGTGTCCATGTCGATGAAGGGCGTTCCGGCGCTGATCATGGTCGTGACCGGATCGACCAGCGTGCCGATGGTGTTAGGCTGGATGGCGACGAAATCCCATTTCTGGGTCGCCATGCTGTCGACTGCGGCGCGCTGCTTCTCGGCATCGAACTGACCGTCAAACCAGGTGACTTCGACACCGTACAGCTTCGCCCACGCCAGCGCCGCGTCCTGCCCCTGCGCGTTCCAGGTGCCCGCGAGACCCGCGCTTGACATGGCTGCCTTCAGCGGACCATTCGCCTGCGCGTCCGCCTGCCGATACTGCATGAACGCGAACATGTTCGCCATCGAGAGCGCGCCGCCTGCGAACAAGCCACCCTTGAGAAAATCGCGCCGTGAAAACCCAGTATTACGAGCCATCTAAAATCTCCTTAAGAATTAATCAAAGTCACTGGCGAAAGTGCGGGTTCGTCTTTATGAAGATTGGTCTGCCACCTCCGGGGCTAAATGGGGGGATAGGGGCAGTTTCGACAAGAGGAAAGTGTGCTGTCCAAAACCGCCATTTTAGCCGTCAAACGATAGGTTTAACGATCACGCTTGACGTTTTCATTACCGGAAAGTATATTGGAATCAAAATATCTGTCAAGTCGATGAGGGGACGGGTGTCGGCTGAGCACGCTCCCAAATTAGATACTTTGCACCAAAGAATTCAGGACGATTACCTGATGCACCTTTATTCTGTGAAGTGAACCGATCCCTATGGTCGTCAGGCTAAAGGATATTGCCGCGCAGGCGGGCGTCTCCACGACGACCGTCTCGCGCATCCTGAACGGACGCGAAACCGGCATCCCCATCCGTGAGGAAACGCGCCAGAAGGTCGTGTCGCTGGCGGCGGAGATGGGGTATCGCCCCAACATCATGGCGCGCGCCCTGCGCGGCAGCCACAGCACCCTGCTCGGCGTGATCGCCGTCAACATCACCAGCCTGTTCCACACGCAAATCCTGCGCGGCATCAACGACGTGGCGGTCAAGCGCAACTACCGCGTGTTTCTGGGGCACGTGCAGCGGGAGGTCGACATTGCCATCGACTACGGCTCGATGTTCGAGCAGTCGCACGCGGACGGCATCCTGATCGTGGGCGAACTGCGCGGGCATAAAGAGGCGCTGGACGTGCTGGCGCGGCATCTCCGCTATCTGGTCGGCGTCAGCGACCGCGTGAGCGGCGGCACGTATCCCGGCGTGTATACGGACAACGTGCTGGGGACGCGGCTGGCGCTGGAACACCTGTGGGCGCTGGGGCATCGCCGGATCATGTGCGTGAACGATCCGGCGCTTCAGGACGGGCGGCTGCGCTGCGAGACCTACGAGCGCTACATGCGCGAGCGCGGGGCGGCGGAACACATTCAGGTAGTCGAGACGCCGCGCTCGCTGCAAGCCAGCCTGCAAGCCGGGATGGACATCTTCGCCGCGAAGGAGCTGCCGACGGCGATTTTCGCCGTCAACGACGCGATTGCCATCGGGCTGATGCAGGCGGCGTTTCAGGCGGGAATCGCCGTGCCGGGCAAAGTCTCTATCGTGGGTTTTGACGACATCGACATCGCGCCGTTCACCATTCCGCCGCTGACGACGATCCGGCAGTCGGGCTTCGAATTGGGCGAAGCCGCCGCAACGCTGCTGCTCGACATGATCCAGCAGGGACGCGAAAGCGCAGAAGTCGAGGACATCGTCGTGACGCCGACGCTGGTGGTACGCCAATCGACGGCGCCGCCGCGCGGCAGGAGCAAAAAACATGCCTGAGCGAATTCTGGTCACGGGCGCGAGCGGCAAAGTGGGGCAAGCCTTCATCAACCGGCTGCTCGATGATCCGGCATACGAGCGCTTTAGCGTGCGGGCGCTGCTGCACAACCGCAGCCTGCCGCCGCGCGAACGGCTCGAAAGCGTGCGCGGCTCGATTGCGGATCGGGCGCTGGTCGCGGAGGCGCTACAGGGCGTGACCCACGTGCTGCACCTGGCGACCGTCAAGGAAACGCCCGAAGCGATCATGGACGTGGCGGTCAAGGGGTTGTTCTGGCTGCTGGAAGCCTGCCGCAGCAGCCCGACCTTCAGGCAGTTCATCCTGATCGGCGGCGACGCGGCGGTGGGGCACTTCGTCTACCCCAAGGCGATCCCGGTGACGGAGACGCAGCCCTTCACGCCGTATGAGGGCTGCTACGCGCTCTCCAAAGTGCTGGAAGAAGTGATGCTGGAGCAGTACTACATCCAGTACGACCTGAACGGCTGCTGTCTGCGCGCGCCCTGGATCATGGAGAAGGACGACTTCAAGTATCAGCTTTCGTTCGGTCACGACGTGTTCGGCGCGCCGCGCTGGTACGAGTACGTCGGCGAAGAAAAGGCGGCGCAGTACGTCGAGACGCAGACTATCCCGGTGATGCTCGACGCGAACGGCAAGCCGATCAAGCGCAACTTCGTTCACGTGGACGATCTGGCGAGCGCCATCCTGTGCGCGCTGGATGCGCCCGGCGCGCGCCAGCAGACCTTCAACATCTGCATGGACGAACCCGTCGATTACCGCGCCCTCGGCGATTACCTGGCGGCGACGCGCGGGCTGCCCTGCGTGGACATCGTTACCCCCTACTATTCGACCTGGCTGGACAACAGCAAAGCGAAATTTGTACTTGGCTGGCGTCCTCAATATGATCTTCAGAAAATGATTGACGCTGCCTGGGATTACCCGCGCGCAGAGGACGATCCGCGCGTCATCTGGTATCCCGGCTGAAAGACTGAAAGAGAATATAGTTCGCATGACTGATTACACCCCGCTCAACAACCAGACCCTAATCGATTACGTGCGCAGCCGCCCGGCGCTGCGCGAACTCTTTGGCGATTCCGCGAACCTGTCGGCGGTCGAGATCGGCGACGGCAATCTCAACCTGGTCTTCATCATCAAGGACGAACGCGGAACGGGCGCCGTGCTCAAGCAGGCGCTGCCGTACCTGCGCGTCGCGGGCAACTCGTGGCCCCTGACGCGCGAGCGCGTGCGCTTCGAGACGCAGGCGCTCAAGCTGTACAACGAACTCACGCCCGGACTTTCGCCGCAGGTCTACGACTACGACGAGGCGATGTCGCTGGTGGTGATGGAGTACCTCGGCACGCAGGAGGTGATGCGCAAGCCGCTGGTCGAGCGCCAGCGCTTCCCGAAGTTCACCGACCACATCTCGACCTTCATGGCGAATACGCTGTTCTACACCTCCGACCTGTACAAGACGGGCTTGGAGAAGAAGACGCTGCAAGCGCAGTTCATCAACCCGCACCTGAACAAGATTCAGGAGGATTTCGTCTTCACCAACCCCTACATGCAGTCGCCGGAAAACCAGTGGAATCCTGAGCTGGACGCGGAAGTCAAAGCGGTGCGGGCGAACAGCGCGCTCAAGCTGGCGATTGCCGAGATGAAAGACCAGTACATGACGCGCGGGCAGGCGCTGATCCACAGCGACCTGCACACCGGCAGCATCATGGTCAACGCGGAAGACACGCGCGTGATCGACCCCGAATTCGCGTTCTTCGGACCGATGGGTTTCGACATCGGCGCGCTGTTCGCCAACCTGGTGCTGAACGCGGTTTCGCACTTCGCGCACACGGCGGACGCGCAGGTGCGCCAGGACTATCAGGCATATCTGCTCGGCTTGGTGCGCGACATCTGGAACGAATTCGCGCGGAAGTTTGACGCGCTGTGGGCGGCGAACAACCGGGGCGAGCTTGTCCCCAACGGCTACTGGGATTATCCCGGCGGCGACGAAGCCTTCGCGCGCTTCCGCCAGCGCTACCTCGCCGACCTGCTGCAAGACAGCGCCGGACACGGCGCCTGCGAGATGCTGCGCCGGATGATGGGGATCGTCAGCGTGTGGGACATCCAGAGCATCGCCGACCTGAAGCAGCGGGCGGTCGCCGAGCGCTACGCCATTCGCATCGGCTCGCGCTGGGTGATGGAGCGCCGCAGCATCCACAGCATTGACGATCTGATCGGCATTGTCGAGGAAGAGATTCAGTCCTGAAGCGCGCGCAGGACGAGAAATCTGTATCGACAGCTATGAAACGCTGAAGCCTTCGGACGCGACCGATTTGCTGAAGGTCGCGTCGTCGAGGCGCAAGCCGAAGCCGGGCGCATCCGGCAGGGACACGCGCCCCTCGTCGATGACGTATCCCGAAGCATCCAGCCCGTCGAGGTCGATCTGATCCCATTCGGCGAAGGTGAAATGATCCAGCGCGGCGGCGAGGTGGCACACGGCGTAGTTCCCGAACGCGCAGGCGTAATTGTGCGGCGCCGACTTCACGCCCCAGCTATCCAACTGACGCCCTGTCCTGAGCCAGTTGCTCAAGCCGATGTCGCGGATGTCGTACTGCACCACGTCAACGACCGCATCGCGCGCCCAGCTCATCAGGTCGGGTGACGAGCGCCCTTCGCCGTCGGCGATCAACACGGACAAGCCCTGCTCGCGCATCCAGTCGTGCAGATGCTGGTAGAGCACGCCGTCTTCGTGAAAGGGTTCTTCGAGCCAGTACAGGTCGCAGTCGGCGGTCTCCGTCAGAACCCACTTCGCCAGATTGACGTTGTAGCCGTTGTTGGCGTCGATCATCAGCGGCAAGCCCGCGCCGACCGCCTCGCGGACGCCGCGAATAATCGCAATATCCCGCTCGGTGCCCTCGATCAGCGGCATGTGCAGCGCGCCGCGCCCGACCTTGATTTTGAACGCCCGGTGCCCGCGCGCGTAGCCCGCGCGCGCCTCGTCGGCGATGCGCTGAACCGCCGCGCTTTGATCGGCGACGTGCAGCTCGTCGAAGTAGAGCGTCGTGTCGTAGCAGGGCGCGCTGAACGGCGCGTCAGAATTATGCGCGGCGAGCAGGGTGTAGAGCGGCTTGCCCGCGCGCTGACCGAGCACGTCCCACAGCGGGAACTCGATGCTGCGGGCATCCTCCGCGACACCGTTTTCCAGCGAGATCAGCCTATCCAGCGGCTTGCCGATGAACGCCTCTGCCCGGTCGTGGCTGACGCGGCTGTAGCCGAAACCGCTGCTGCCATCGTCAAAGGTCAGGCGCGCATACGGCTCTCGAATGGCGCGCCCGTGTTCCGGCAGGCGGGCATTGCAGCCCGCCGTGCGCGGACGCCTGCCGACCAGGAACCCTGCTTCAACCTTCGCCAGATGGGGATTATCCATTGCTGTTCACCAATCGCAGATAGTTGTATGAGGCTGCCGCTGAATCTACGGCGGAATCGCGTCCGCCGCAACGTTTACCCGGTTCAGCGCAACCGTCCGGTTCGCATACGCTGAAGAATTGGTGGCGCCTGCGTAGCGGAAGCGTTTGGCGAGCGCAAAATCAGCAGGGTGCGCATCCAGCGTCACTTGTGAAGCGATTACGAATATTCCTGATTAGATGCGCGTATAGGCGCTGCCTGGAGGGATTGCAGCAGCTATGTCGATTCGAATGCTGCGCCAATGCGTGTAAAGCGGGAGTGTCAAGAAACTGGTGTAAATGGCCCCAGGTCGTCAAAGCGATAAGCGATCCTCGAAACGAATAGCCAGTTGGTTCAAGATCAGCGGCCAGTTGAAAATCGGTCCGGTCCATTTGCTCAAGATGTCCTGAGTGACCAAATAGAGCAGCTTCCGGGCAGCCTCGTCGGTCGGGAACGAGGACTTGGTCTTCAAGACTTTCCGCAGTTGGCGATGATAGCCCTCGACGGTATTGGTGGTGTAGATCAGGCGGCGGATTTCAGCTGGGTAGTCAAACATGGTCGCTAGGTCCTCCCAGTTGTTTTCCCACGACCGCACCGAGACGGCATACAGCTTGCCCCAGCGTTGTTCCAAGGCGAGCAGCGCACTTTCCCCAGCTTCGCGGGTCGGCGCGCGGTAGATGGTCTTCAAATCCTCGACGAACGCCTTGCGGTCTTTCCAGCCAACATACTTCAAGCTCTGGCGGATCTGGTGAATGATGCAGCGCTGGATGGCGGTCTGCGGGAAGACCGCCTGGATGGCTTCCTTGAAACCGGTCAAGCCGTCGATGCAGGCGACGAAGATATCCTCGACCCCGCGTGCCTGCAAGTCGCTGACCACGCTCAGCCAGAAGTTAGCCCCCTCACCACCGTCGCCTAACCAGTGACCGAGCACATCGCGCTGCCCGTCCAGATCCACACCGAGCACGACGTAACAGGCGGTATTGACGACTTTTCCCTCCCGGCGCAGTTTCAGGTGCAGTGCATCCAGATAGACGATGGGATAAATTGCTGCTAACGGACGGTTCTGCCAGCTCTCGACCAGCGACCAGACCTTGTCGGTGATGGCGCTGATAGTCGCCGGTGAAATCTCGACCCCATACAGGTCCTCCAACGTGCCTTGGATGTCGCGGGTCGACAGCCCTTTGGCATACAGCCCCAGGATCTTCGCCTCCAGCTCGTTGGAACTCGCCTGGTGTTTCGCCAGCACCTTGGACTGATACGCTCCATTCCGGTCGCGCGGCACCGCAATCTCCAAGTCACCGTTGGAGGTGCGCAGGTTCCGGCTGGTTTTCCCGTTGCGGCTGTTGCCTGAGTTCCGGCCTTTGGCCTCATATTTCTCATAGCCCAGTTGGTCGGTCAGCTCAGCCTCGAGCATCTGTTCCAACGTCTCGGCGAACAGCTTGGCAAAGATCCCCTCCTTGCCGAAGAAATCATCGATACTCTCCGCTCGCCCCAGCTCCCGCTGGACTTTCTCGACCGAGGGCAGCGCCGCTCGTCGTTGACCTTCGATTTTCGATCCCCGCTTCATGCTGTCTTGCCCCTTTCCGCCCGCTCACTGCAGGCTGGTTTATACCTCCGGGGGCATTCCATTTACATACCTAACCGTACACCCTCATTCAAACCGAACGCCGACAAAAATTCTTCTAGCCGTCGGTTATCCATAGTCTGTCTGACGGGGACCTGCACTACACACGCTCCAGGCATCATACGTCCATACCGGAATTATTTTCACATGAGCAGGCATGTTTAGAAAGCCCAAACTCAACGATCATTCTTATTTAAGCACTTCTGATCTATCCATGCGAATACAGATGCGTCTCGCTACGCAGACCATCGTCACTCGGATAGGCGTGTTTTCACAGGAGTTGGGTGTTCTGTTTCGACGAAGCTGAATGGCGTCCAGCGTCACGCTCGTCAGGCGTTGTGTTCGACCGCTCGGTTCATCTGGTGATAGACGAGCAGAAACTTGGCGTGCGTCCACAAGAGCGGGGAGGCGATCTCCCCACGCTGCTCGACCCAGCCCGCGTAATAGCTGGAATCCAGCATCGCGTCGCTGACCTGCTCCGGCAGGTTGCCTTCGGGGTCGGCGTGCGCCTCCGCCCAGTCGGTCAGGCTCCGCGCCTGGTCGTCGCGCCCGATCTGCTGGTCATACCAGGCGAGCCACAGACCGAGCAGCACCCAGGCGCCGCCGCCATAGTAGGTGTCTTCGACGTGCCGGTGGACGCCGTGACCGTCGGCGAGGAGATCGCGCTCAATACGGGCAACGGTTCGCACCATCAGCGGATCGTCCGGGGCGAGCAAGCCGAAATCGGGAAGCGCGGCGAGCAGCAGATTGGCATCGACCATGTCCAGTCCCAGCGACTTCGCCAATTCACCGCCCGGAGTCAAGCCCTGCGTCAGAATCAGGCGGCGGATTGCCTGTCGTGTTGGCGCGAAGTCCAATCGGGGAACGAGCGCCTGCGCCGCGCCCAGACCGGCGTAAATTGCCGCCAGCGTGCTGACGTGAACGGCGTCTCCCCGTTCCTCCCAGCAGTCGTAACACGGAGTGCGCCACAGGGCGGCAAGGTAACGCGCCGTCAGATCGACGGCAGCTTCCCAGATGACCGGAAGCGGGCGCAGACGGCAGACTTCGACGTATTTGGCGAGCGACCAGAGCCAGATCGCCGGACCATCCAACTGGAATTCGGGCCAGCCGTCGGGACCGGGCGCGCCATCGGCGGTATAGCGGGCATGGAGCGTGTCGGCGATCACCAGCGGCTCACCGTGCGCCGCGCGTTCGATTGAGCGCTCCAAAGCGTCAGCGCGACTATTGACCGCCCGCGCGCACCAATCATGAAAGTGCATCGCGCTGTCCCACTGTGCCGCCATTTCATTCGGACGCTGGATCGGGGAGAGCAGTCCGTCAATCGTCAGCGCGTAAGCGATGAACGCGCCGTCACGAAACCAGGAGAAGGCATAGTCCGGCATATTGGGACAGGCGATGTAGCCGCCGCCCGGCTGCTGGTTCTCCAGAATGACCTGCTGGCTGCGCCGGTAAATCTTCTCACGGAGACCCACTTGCTCAAGATTCATCTGTGTACTCCAGGACGATCATGCTCCAGTAGTTGAGGCGCGGGAGTGTCAGGCTCAGCACACCGTCCTCGACGGTGAACGGAAGCGCAGCCGCGTCCATGGTGCGGGCGTCGTCGGGCGAGGCAGCCCAGACGCGCCGGACGGCTCGCGTCACCGGAATTCTGACGACGAGGTTGTCCAATGCTTGAGGAGGGACGGTGGTCGGCTGGTTCCAGTCGGAAGCGTCCACGCCGACGAAGTTGATCAGGTTGAAGACCTCAAAGCCGTCACCCGCGCGCACAACCGGCACGACCCGATCTTTGGCGCGAATGCCCCGCGTGCGCACGTCGCCGAGGTCGAGGGCGGTCGTCCGCTCGTAGGGGGCGGCGACGGTGTTCAACGCCAGCACATTTTCGTAGCGGACGAGGAAATCGTAGTAGCGTTCGAGCGTGGCTTCGTCGGCGGGGGCAATCGTACCGTACTTCGGGAAATAGGCATCGGCAAGCATGGAATGCGGCTCGCCCGTTTCAACGTGATAGGCTCCGCTGGCGAAGATCACGGCGTTGGCGAGCTGCCAGTTGATCGTGCGGTCGGGCGGGATGTAAGCGGCGATGATCACCGGCTTGCCGCCGCCCAGCTTCTCCGCATTGGCGATGACGCGGTTCAGGTCGGCGTAATCGTTATAGGGGGGCCAGACCTCGATGTAAACGACGCTCTGCTGGGCTGGCGCGACCGCCTCGACGGGCCAGTTGTTGACGGCATTGAAGATCACCGCGCCGTCGTCGCCGCGTTTTTGCCGAACCAGCTCGGCAGTCTGGTCGATGAACTGCGGAAAGACCTCGGCGAGATCGACGCGCTTGCCCGCCGCGTCAAACGCGACCTTGGGCGAGCCGTACTGGTCGATGTGGATGCCGTCGAAGGCGGTATGGTCGAGCACGTCGGCGTACTCGGCGAGCAGGTGGCGATTCCAGGGCGAGCCGGGCGTCGGGTCGAGGATAGCGATGAAGTCGCCCAGCGTTAGCAGGTTTCCGCTGGCATCGACCAGCGCCCAATCGGGGTGCTGCTGGTAGAATGCCATCGAAGCGCCGTAGATGGCGGTGTAGGGCATGGCGGCGATCTGCCGGGAGTGAACGAGGTCGATCAGGTGCCGGACGGTCGCCATCGAGAGCGGGCGTCCCATGCCGTCGGTGAAGGCGTCGCTATCCGGCAGCAAATCTTCCCAGCGATACTGCCAGTCGTAGAACTGCAAGCCGTTGATGTGGAGGCGCAGCAGCCAGTTGATGGTGAACTCGTCGTCTGCGCGCTCCGGCGTGAAATCGCTGAAAAAGCCGTAGCGCGGCGCCTGCAACCAACGATCCAGCACGTCGAAAGCGGTCGAGGTCGTCGCTACCACGTTTCCGGCGGCGTCCATCAGCCGTAGATCGACACCATAGCCGCGCGGAGTCGCTCCCGGCGGCATCCACGTCAAAGCTGCCTGCCCGCCTTCGAGCGGCGCGCTCAGCGTCTCGACGGTCTCGCTCAGGTAATGGATCGTCGCCTCGACGCGCGCGCCGTCGTTCGCCGTCACCGCCAGCGTCACGGCTTCGCCGGGCTGATAGAACGCCCTGTCCGGCGTCACCTGGATAAACGTATCAACCGCAAGCACCATTCCCCCCTCAATCAGCAAAAACACCGCTGTTATCCAAATCAAGGCTTTCACCGCCTTGTTCAGTCTTTGCCTCATCACTCGTCGCTACCCGCGCACCGCGCCGCTGGTCAAACCCTGAATGAAATAGCGCTGGAAGAAGATGAAGAGCAGCACCGTCGGGATGACCGCCGTCAACGACCCGGCGAAGACCAAGCCCCAGTCGGTCGCGTGCTGCCCCCGGAAGTTGGCGATGGCAATCGGCAGCGTGCGCAGCGTTTCGTTGGTGAGAAAGTTGAGCGCCAACAGGTACTCATCCCATGCCCCCAGGAAGCTGAAGACCGCCACCGTGCTGACGGCGGGCGCAGCCAGCGGCAGCATAATGCGCGTGAAGATGGTGAACGGGTTCGCCCCGTCGATCACCGCCGATTCTTCCAGCTCGCGCGGCAGGTTCTCGAAAAAGCCGCGCAGCAGGAAGGTATTGAACGCCAGCGGACCGGCGGAATAGACGAGAACCAGCCCCGGCAGGCTGTTGAGCAAGCCCAGCGTCTTGGCGAGGATGAACTGCGGAATCAGCAGCACCACGCCGGGGATCATCAACATAACGAGCAAGACGGCAAAGATCGCCTGCTTACCGCGAAACTCGAAGCGCGCGAAGGCGTAAGCCATCATCGACGCCAGCGCCGTCACGAGCAGCGCCGTACTGACGGCGACGAAGGCGCTGTTGAGGAACGCGCGCCCGAAATTGCGGCTGTTGAACGCCGTCTGGAAGTTCTCCAGAGTCGGCTGCTCCGGGATCAGATGGGGCGGAATTTCCAGCACATAGGTCTGCGACTTGAACGCTGTCGAGACCATGTACAGCATCGGACCGATGGCGAAGACCACCCCGGCGCACAGCACGAGGACGATCACCCAGTTGAACAGGCGCTGCTGACTGTTACTCGTCGCTAACATGATCAGTACTCCACGTCTTTACCGCGCCGGTTGAAGATGCGCATCTGGACGAAGCTGACGACGACGATCACCACCGCGAGCAGGTAGCTGAGCGCCGCCCCGTAGCCGAAGTTGAGCTTGTTGAAAGCCTGGTCGAACATATACGTGAGCGAAACCTCGGTGCGGTGCAGCGGCGCGCCCCCGGTGATCAGCAGCACGGAGATGAAGACCTGAAACCCGCCAATCACAAGCGCGATCAGCACGAACAGGGTGGTGCGGCGGATCAGCGGCAGCGTGAGATGACGAACGCGCTGCCATTCGCCCGCGCCGTCGATGGCAGCCGCCTCGTAGAGTTCCAGCGGAATGTTTTGCAGCGCCGCCAGAAAGATCACCATCGACCAGCCCATGCCTTTCCAGATACCGAGGGAGTAAATGGCGATCCAGGCGGTGCTGCCGTTGGCATACCACGACACCGGCTCTGGCAGCACGTGGAGCAGATTCACCAGCACATAATTGATCAGCCCGGATGAGCCGGGGCTGAACAGATACAGGAACAGGAAGCTGACGACGACCCAGGATGTGACGACCGGAAGGTAGTAAATGGCACGAAACAGCCGTTTGGCGACGATCACCCGGTGGACGAGCAGCGCCAGGGTGAAGCCGACGACCATCTGCCCGGCGACGGTGACCAGCGTGTAGAGGGCGGTGTTTTGCAGCGCGAGCCAGAAGACCTTGTCGGAAAGCGCGTGCTGGTAATTCGCCAGCCCGACATATTCGCTGACCTGCCCCGGCATGATCCGCCAGTCGAAGAAGCTGATGTAAAGCTGGTAGACCAGCGGATAGATCGTCCAGACGAAATAGAGCGCCAGTCCGGGCAGCAGGAACAGGTAAGGCACGTACCAGCGGTAGCGCGGACTGCCGCCACCGCTCGCCGCGGCTACAGCGCCTGTTTGTGACCGCGTGTAGCTGAATCCGGTGTTCATCGTCAAATCCTCTTTGGAGTTGTGCGAACAGGGGCACGGCTCGGCAATCCGGCGACCGAAGACCCGTGCCCCGTTGTTTCTACCGCCGAGGCTGCTACTTCGCCAGCAGCGAGTTGATCTCCTCGGCTGCCGAGTCGAGCGCGTCCTGGGCGGAGGCTTCGCCACGCAGGATCATCTGTCCGGCATCGCTCAGCGTTTCTTCCATCGAAGTCCACTGCGGGACAGGCGTGCGCGCCCGCGCCGTTTGAAGCTGCTCAAGGAACATCGGGTAGTAGGGATGGTTCTTGAAGTAATCGGTGTCAACCAGCGCGTTCAGAACCGTCAACTGCCCGACGGTGGACATCTGCTGCTGGTATTCTTCCGACTGGGTGTAACGCAGGAATTCCAGCGCCGCGTCCTGCTGCTGGCTGCCGTTGAACAGGACGATATTCTCGCCGCCGACCACCGAGATCGAGCCGCCGTCGCCCGCAGGCATCAGCGCCGCGCCCATCGTGAAATCGGGATGGTCGCTCTGAGCGACCGGGTACAGCCAGGGACCTTCCAGCATGGTCGCAATCGTGCCGCCGAAGAAATTGCCCCAGTTGTCGATGCCGCTGCCGATAAAGCCGTCGCTGAAGCAGCCCTCGTCCATGCGCGCCTTGAGGAATTCCATCGCGGCAACGCTCTTCTCGCCGTTCAGATAGCCGGTCGCCTGCGTCATTTCCGGGTTGGTGATGTCGCCGCCAAAGCTCCAAATCCAGGGCAGCAGGTTCCAGCCGGACGTGCCGCCGTCGCTGAACAGGTAGTTGCCTTCACCCAGCGCCGTGACTTTGGCGCAGTCGGCTGCCACCTCGTCCATCGTGGCGGGAGGCGCGTCAATTCCCGCCTGATCGAGCATCGCCTGATTGTAGACCAGCACGCGCGTGTTCGTATCAAGCGGCAGACCGTAGTAGTGACCATTGTAAGCGTTGGTCGAGAGCGGACCGGGGAATACCTTGTCTGAGTAGTCCTTGAAATCCGGCATGACTTCGTCGAGCGCCGCCAGCACACCCTGATCGGCGAATTCCGGCGACCAGATGATGTCCAGCCGGGCGAGGTCGGGACCGGTGCCGCCCGCCAGCGCCGTCAGCAGCGCCTGGCGAAAACCGTCGTAGGGGTAGGCGACCGCTTCGACCTTGATGTTGGGGTGCGCTGCCTCGAACGCCGGGATCAGCGTTTCGGTCAGCATCTGGGTTTCGGGTCCAACTTCGTTGTAGGTGTGCCAGATCGTGACTGTGACCTGATCCTGAGCGGCAAGCGGAGACACGCCGAACAGCGTGATGCAGCTCGCACATAGTGCTGCGATGAGGAGATAGCGTAAACGCTTCATTTCATAAGCTCCTGTTGATAGATATTTTGGATGAACGATCCATCTGTTTGGACGTACCTTGAGCATTTCAATAATGGCGACTCCCTTCCTAGATTGAAGCGGTTCAATTACCCTTGACGTGGAACCTACGATGGAGGCTGCGTCGTCTGCCGTATCTGCAAGGTCGGCTGGATGAGCCGACCGCTCCATGCCTCGGTCGGCTGCCCCTCAATCACGGCGTGCAGGAGTTGAAAGAGCTGATGCCCAATCTCCTGCACCGGCTGCTGAATGGTCGTCAGGGCGGGATGGCTGTAGCGGGCGAGTGGAACATCGTCGAAGCCAACTACAGAAATGTCTCTGCCAACGGTCATACCGCGCGACTGCGCCTCGCGCATCGCGCCGAACGCCATGCGGTCGTTGTTGCAGATGATGGCAGTCGGTGGCTCAGGCTGGCTTAAGAGATGGTGCGCGCCCAACTGACCGCTGCGTTCCGTGAAATCGCCCTCGAAAACCATCTCCCCGCCGATGGGGAGGTCAGCCGCTGTCATCCCCTGGACGAAGCCCGCCCAGCGCTGCTCGGCGAGCGACTGCTCCGACGGCGGTCCGATGTAGCCGATACGCCGATGCCCTAATTCCGCGAGATGTTGCACGGCGAGTTGAATGCCGTAAGCCCCGTCCACGTCGATCCAGTGGAAATCGTGCTGGCTGCTGTTGCGCCCAAACACGACAAATGGAAACTGGCGCTGCTTCAGATAGGCGATGCGGGGGTCATTTTCACGCGGGGCGAACAGGATCAGACCATCGACCTGGCGCGCCGAGACCAGCCGCCGGTACAGCGCCATCTCCTGCGCGCCAACCGGGATCGTCCAGAACGTCAGCCCGACACCGCTGTCAATCGCCTCGGTGGTAATCCCGCTGATCAAGTCCAGCACGACCGGGTCGAATTCGATTTTGGTGTTATAAGGGCGAAGCTCGGTGCGCACCATACCAATCGTGTTGGCGCGCCGGGTGCTCAGGCTGCGAGCGGCGGCGACAGGGTGAAAACTGAGTGCCTCAATCGCTTCGAGCACCCGCTGTCGCGTCTCATCCTTGACGAGCGGGCTGTCGTTGAGGACGTTGGAGACCGTTCCTACGGAGACTCTGGCATAACGGGCGACATCACGAATGGTAGCCATAAATGCTTTTTATCATAAATTGAACCGCTTCAAATAAGCTATATCAAGTCGAAGTGTTTGTCAAGCAGTTCGCAAACAAGCAGTTCGCAAAAGTGTGTCAAAAGCTTTCTGTTCGCCGCAACGACTGTAATCATTCGCCAGACTGATTTTCTGTCAGCGCGAGTTCTTCACGAGTTATAATCTGGCGTGCGCGGCATTCATGATTGAGCGGCAATGATGACAGCAGATTTGCTTTTAGGAATTGATGTTGGAACCTCGGTCGTCAAAGCGGCACTCTTTGATCGCACCGGCAAAGAACTGACGTCCGCATCGCGTCGTACATCCCCCATCAAGTCTCAGACGGCGTGGTCGGAGATGAACATGGACGACACGTGGCAGGTGACTGCGGCGACTCTGTGCGACTTGCTGGCTCAGACTCGGGTTGACAGCGCCCGCATCGCGGCAATCGGCGTTTCCGGCAATATGATCGGCGTCTGGTTGGTTGACGAGGAAGGCGCTTCGGTCCGCAACGCGATTCTCTGGAATGATGGTCGAACGCGATCCTTGCTGGAGCAGCTTCGAGCAGAATATCCGGGATTCGACACCCGTGTCTTCAACATCTCAGGCTCTGTCATCGAGCACGGAGCGACGCTCCCCCTGATACGATGGCTCAGCGAGCACGAACCCGAAGCGCTCCAGCGGGCTGTCGCCATCCTTCACTCCAAAGACTGGATCCGCTACAAACTGACCGGCGAAATCGTCACCGACATCACCGAAGTGCCCGGCACGCCCGGTGACGTTCGGACGCGCGATTATTCGGATGAGGTGATGAAATTATTCGGACTCGAAGCGTATCGAAACCTCTTTCCGCCCGTCGTCGCTTCCGAGCGGGTCGCCGGCACGGTGACTCCGGCGGCAGCGGCGCTCACGGGACTGAAGGCGGGCACGCCGGTGGTCGCTGGCGCGGGCGACGTACCGGCGGTCGCGCTCGGCGTCGGTGCCGTGCAACCGGGGACGGCGTGCAGTATCCTGGGAACGCACAGCATCAACGGGATGATTCTCGATCATCCCTCGTTTGAGCCAGTCGATGTCGGTCTCCTGTTCACCATTCCAGAGCAGCGCTGGATGCGGGCGCTCACCAACGTGGCTGGCACGACCAATCTGGACTGGTTCATCGCCGAATTCTGCGCGCTGGAACAAGCCCGGAGCGCGTCTCCGGCGGAGCTGTTTGATCTTCTGGATGAAATCGTGAGCGAAGTCGCCCCCGGTGCGCACGGCGTCCTGTATCATCCGTACCTGAGCGCCGTCGGCATCATGGCGCCGTTTTTTGAGCCAGGGGCGCGCGCGCAGTTTATTGGCTTGACGCGCGAACATACCCGCGCTGACCTTCTACGCGCCGTCTACGAAGGGGTCGCGCTGGCGATCCGCGATTGCTTTACGTCGATGGGCACCCCGGTCGACGAGATTCGACTCTCCGGTGGGGGTGCGCGCAGCCGCATCTGGGGGCAGATCATCGCGGACACCATAGGGGCGACGGTCGTGATCCCAGAAGGCAGCGAATTCGGCACCAAAGGCGCAGCGCTGCTCGCGGGCGTCGGCATCGGCTGGTTCGACTCGATTATCGCTGCTGCCGAAGCCGTGCAAATCGAGCGCGTGTATCAGCCAAACTTGAAGCTGAAGCCGCTGTACGACGAGAACTACGCCCTGTACTGCACGCTTCGAGATGCGATGCGTCCCGTGTGGCGCCAAGCGGCGGCGCGGAAATTTCTCTCGCTTTAGGCAATTTTCACAATTCGAGCGCCGGACTATTGGCAGGCTGAATGATCTGTGCTACATTTGGATAGATGTGGTATAGACCATATAGAGGCACACTGTACCAATGCTGCCCAATTCATCAGTTCCGCTCTACCTTCAGCTCAAAGAACTACTCCAGACCGCGATGGAGGATGGCAGTATTCCCCCCGGTTCGCGCCTTCCGTCAGAGCGAGACCTGGCTCAACGCTATGGGGTCAGCCGAATGACCGCGCGGCAGGCATTGCAGTTGCTCGCGCATGAAGGTTTGACATATTCGCGCGTGGGCAAGGGAACTTATGCGCGCGAACCGAAGATTCCGCAGGAATTGCGGGCGCTGACGAGTTTTACCGAGGAGATGGCACGCCTGGGCATGAGGGCGAGCAGCGTCGTTCTGAAAGCCGAAATCATGCGCGCCCCGTTGGATATATCCCGACAGTTACTTCTGCACCCCGGCGCGAGTGTTGTCCTGTTGGTGCGCGTGCGCCGCGCAAATGGCGAGCCGATGGCGCTTGAGAACACGTATCTCGACTACGCTGCCTGTCCCGGCATCCTTGAGCGAGCCGATTTCAGTCAAACGTCGCTGTATGAGGTGCTGCGCCAGGAGTATGGTCTTTCAGTGGTGCGTGCTGCGCAATTGATCGATACGCGGATGCCAGAAACAAGGGAGGCGGAGCTGCTCGACATCGATTCGCATACGCCCATCCTCAACATCGAACGGACGACATTTGACGCCGATGACCGACCTATCGAGTTCGTGCGTTCGATCTACCGGGGCGATAAATATCGTTTCCACGTCGCGCTTCATTCTTCGGAATGGGTCGCAGCGCCCATAAAAGACCTGGATACTTGATTGTGACCACCGCAAAGCTGCACGGCGCGACCGCATATATGGAAGCTGTCCGCGATTTACTGGATGACATCGCTCGCACGCAGGCAGATGCCATTGACCGCGCCGCCAGCGCGCTCGTCGAGACGATCAAGTGCGATGGCACGATCTTCCTGTTTGGAAGCGGTCATTCGCACATGCTGGCGGAGGAAGGACACTATCGTGCGGGCGGTCTCGCTCCCGTTACGCCGATCCTGATCGACGCGCTGATGCTGCATGAAGGCGCGCTTCGCAGCACGGCGATTGAGCGGATCGCGGGCTTGGCGGAGGGGCTGCTCAAAACCTATGCGCCCAAGCCGGGTGACGTGCTTTTCATCTTCTCCAACAGCGGCGTGAATGCCGTACCGGTCGAGATGGCGCTTGCCGGAAAACAGGCGGGGCTGACGGTTATCGCGGTCATTTCGGCGGCGTATGCGGAAGTTGCTCAGCGGGGTCCAACCGGCAAGAAGCTGGGCGAAGTCGCAGACATCGTCATCGATAACCGGGGTGTGGTCGGCGATGCCGTCGTTCCGATTGGCGAGCGCGGTTTTCGTGTCGGACCCACATCGACGATAGCTGGCGCGTTTATTCTGAACGCCATCGTCGCCGAAACCGCCTGGCGTCTCGACCAGCAAGGGCTGCCTGTTCCAGCCTACATCAGTGCGAACGTACCCGGTGCCAGCGAGCACAACCGGGCGCTTATCGAGCGGTACAGCGAACGAAATCCGCATCTTTAGTCAGCTTGAACGGACTGGAAATGGAGGTAACGGCTACTTAGATCAGCTTTGCTCCGCTTGCGATGCCAATAAAGTCGATTCTTTTGGAGGCTTTCAATGAAACCTGTACGTGTCGTGTTATTGCTTGCGCTGCTGATGTTTGCACTCAGCAGCTTCAGCTTCGCAGTCGCTCAGGATAATCCGGTAGAGGTCATGCTGTGGCACATGGAACAGCCGCCGCAGCGCGTCGCCCGCATCCAGGAACTGCTGGACGAGTTCAACGCGGCGAACCCCGGCATCGTCGTGCGCCAGGAACCCCAGAACTGGGGCGAGATTTACGCGAAAGCCCCCGCCGCACTGGCGGCAGGCAACGCGCCTGACCTGCTGTTCGCGCTGCCGGACTTCGTGAACATCCTTAAGGAACTGGGCGCAACTCAGCCCGTCGAAGACTTTGTCAGCCAGCTTCAGGGCAGACTATGGCATGTACGACTGGGCGGTTGAGCCGTACACCTATGACGGACACACCTGGGCGGTGCCGCTCTACAACATGGCGCAGTCCCTGTGGTATCACAAGAGTTTGTTCGATGCTGCTGGCGTGACGCCGCCGGCTACCTGGACAGAATGGGAAGCTGCGGCTCAGGCGCTCACGGGCGATGGCAAGTATGGCGTCGGTCTGCCCGCCAACCGCAACCTGTACACCGACCAGGTCGTCTATGACTTCATGGTCAATGGCGGCTCGCAGGACATCTACGATGCCAAAGGCAATATCGTCTTCGATACGCCGGAGACGGTTGCCGCCTACGATTTCTACAAGACGATGTGGCAGTTCGCACCGCCGGACAGCACCGACTGGGCATGGGGCGAGGCTGAAGCCTGCTTCAACAGCGGCACCTGCGCGATGGTTCCGCAGTTCACCGTCATCACCACTTACGATCAGGCGGGCGGCGACGCTGCCGACCTCGGTGTGCTGCCGCTGCCGCGCTCTGGCGGGGACACGAACTACACGATTGCCTACGTGAACGCCGTCATGTTCCTGACCAAAGACGCAGCCAAGCAGGAAGCCGCCAAGACGTTCCTGTCGTGGCTGCTCCAGCCGGAGAACTATGGGCGTTTCCTGAACATGGAACCCGGGCTGTTCCTGCCGGTCACCGAGACGGGCAGCACGGCGGAGAGCTTCTGGAATGATCCGCTGGTCGTCAAGTATCACGATCAGGTCGAAACGATGATCGCCAACTCGCAGACGGGGA
Source organism: uncultured Chloroflexia bacterium (assembly GCA_963760975.1). GTDB lineage: Bacteria > Chloroflexota > Anaerolineae > Aggregatilineales > Phototrophicaceae > Flexifilum. The sequence goes on from CAVXEZ010000014.1 coordinate 283,492, forward strand.
TGCTGTTCGGCTTCACGGGCGGCAGGACGTTCCCGAGCATCGCCAGTATTTCCGCACAGAACATTCTGGCGCAGGTTTTGCAGTCGGTCGTCGTCGACGGCACCAGCTCGGCGGATGCGGTCGCTCAGGGTCAACAGATGATGCAGGAAGCGGTCAGCTCCTGATTGTCGTTTGGGCAGGTGGGGGTGCTTAGCCCCCACCTGATTCGCCAGAGAGGTCTTTCCAGCGAGGTCGTCGTGCCATCAGTCGCCCAGATCAAGCCACAATCCGGCGCTCCTACGGCGAAACGCCGCAAGGCGTACCGGCGTAACGAGCTGATTCTTGCTTACCTGCTGGTCGGTCCGCTTTTCCTGTGGCTGGCGATCACCATTCTCTATCCGCTCGTGTCCGCCATTCACCTGAGTGTGCTGAACGTCAAGGTCATCGGTTCCGGCGGCGACTTTGTCGGTCTCGCCAACTACGAGCAGGTATTGTCGAACAGCAAATTCTGGGCGGCGCTCGGTCGCAGCGCTGTCTGGGTGATCGCCAATGCCGTGCTGCAAACCGTCGTCGCCTTTGCGACGGCGCTGATTCTCAAGCAGCAATTTCGAGGGCGCAGCATCGCGCGCGTCTGGATCATCCTGTCGTGGATTGTGCCGACGGTCGTCGTCGTGATCATCTGGCGCTGGATGCTGGGCACATCCGGTGGCATCGTCAACTATTTACTCGTGGCGCTCGGCGTGATGCCGCAGCCCATCGGCTTTTTCAGCACCGGACCGGGCGCGTTCGCCGCGCTGGTCTTTATCAACTCGTGGCGCTGGTTTCCGCTGTCCGCTGTGATTATACTGGCGGGGATGCAGAGCATTCCCAGAGGAGTTCTACGAAGCGGCGGCGGTCGACGGGGCGAGCGCCTGGCAGCGGTTCCAGAAGATCACCTTACCAAGTTTGCAGCCGGTGCTGTTTGTCCTTGGGCTGGTGGGAACACTCTGGTCGGTCAACGTCTTCGACATCATCTGGCTGCTGACATCGGGCGGTCCCTCGTCGGCAACGACCACGCTCCCCGTGTTCATTTACGATACCGCTTTCAAACAATATAACCTCAGCCGGGCGGCGGCGGCTTCGGTGCTCATGGGACTCGTGCTGCTCGTCTTCGCCGTGCTTTTCATGCGCTTTCTGGCGCCGAAGAGCGAAGATAGGATGGCAGACGCATGACCCGGCGGCTGAATTCTCGGATTGGGATCACGGCTCTGGTGGTCATTCTGCTGGTGCTCGTGATCGCCCCCTTCTACTGGATTTTCTCCGGGTCGATCAAACCAACCCAGGAGATTCTGGCGCAAGCCCCAACCTTTTTTCCGCAATCCATCACGCTCGAACATTTCGAGAAGCTGCTCGCGTCATCGAATTTCCCGCGCTACATGCTCAACAGTATTATTGTCGCGCTGCTGACGATGGGGATCACGGTTGCGCTGTCGGTGATGGCTGCCTACGCGCTCTACCGCCTCGATTTTCCCGGTCGCCGCTGGCTCATTCGGGTGATTCTTGCCACCTACATCTTTCCGGGCATTCTCCTGCTCATCCCGCTCTACGGCATGTTGTCGCAGCTCCGGCTCGTGGATACGCTCTGGGCGCTGGTGGTCATCAACGTCACCTTCGCCGCGCCGTTCGCCGTCTGGATGCTTCAGGCGTTTTTCCAGGGTGTCCCCTATGAGGTGGAAGAGGCAGCCGCCCTCGATGGGGCGAGTCGCATCATGGTGATCTGGCGCATTTTCCTGCCCCTGACGGCGCCCGGCATCGCCAGCATCGCCATTTACGCTTTCATTTCTTCCTGGACGGAGTATATGTTCGCGTCTGTGATGATCCTGAGCGATGCGAACCGGACGCTTCCGGTTGGTCTGGCGGGTATCATCGGGCAGTATCAGGTGGACTGGGGCTTGCTGCTGGCAGGGGCGACCGTAGCGACGCTGCCGGTGCTGGTGCTGTTCAGCCTCGTCGGGCGAAACTTCATCGAGGGGTTGACGGCAGGAGCCACCAAGTGAGGGCGGTTATTCGGCGCTTGTCGTCGTGACGGTCATCGGCAATCCAACGGTTATCTGCGTCATCCCCCTCAGGCTAATTCAAGTCGATCAGCGGGACTTCGCTGGGCAGAATGTACTTGGTGACGACGAACCACATCCCCCGGCAGGCGATGAACCCCACGACCGCGCCCGTTAGGACGAGGAAAACGGCGACGGGTAGAAGCTCGAAAAGATTAAGACCGCTGCGCAGCCGATGCCGATGCCGACCGACCAGAGCGGCTGGGCGAAGACCAACTGAATCGACAGCTTGAGCAGGCGTTGAAACGGCGCATCCCAGACCGCGATCAGCACCCACAGATAGATGTTGACCAGCACCAGCAGAATAGCGACCGAGAGCGTAACGCTGCGAGAGACGAAGGCGAATATCGCGCTCATGTCCATGAACTCGAAAATTCGCAGGTTGATCAGCACCAGCCCGCCCACCACGAGGTCGAGCGCGGCGGCGAGATAGGCTTTGTACCACGTCCGGCGGATCGTGCCGAAGAAGACCGCAAAAACCTGTGGCTCGCGGTGGGTCGCCCAGCGGAACACGACGCCCAGCAGCCCGACCAGCGCCAGCGGTATGGTGACCACCAGCGCCGAGCCTAACGCCCACAGCACGTTCGCCATGAGGGGCGTAGACCAGTGATCCAGCTCATCAAGCCAGGCTTTTCTCACGGGGAACGACCTCATTCTTCTAGCCCTTCAGTCCGCTCGTCGCAATCCCTTCGACGAGGTAGCGCTGGAAGAAGATAAACAGGATGAAAGTTGGCAGCAAGGATACCCCAAGCATGGCAAAAACCGCACCCCAGTTGGTGATGCTCGTCTCATCGGTGAACGTCCGCAGCGCCACCGACACCGTGTACAGATGAGGGTCGGTCAGATAGAGCAGCGGTCCCAGAAAATCGTCCCACGTCCAGTAGAATGAGAAGATCGTCGCCGTGATGATGGCGGGCGTGAGCTGCGGCAGGATCACGTAGCGGAAGATGCCCCACTGTCCCGCGCCGTCGATCATCGCCGCTTCGTCGAGGTCAATGGGGATGCCGCGAATGAACTGGACAATCATGAAGATGAAAAAGGCGCTGCCGCCGATACGGGGCACGAGCAGCGGTAAGAACGTATTGAGCCAGTTCCATTGGCTGAAGATGATGTACTGCGGGATCAGCAAGACCTCGCTGGGGAGCATCAGGGTCATCAGCATGATGGTGAACCAGATTTTCTTGCCACGATATTTGACACGGGCGAAGCTGTAGCCGACGATCACCGACGCGCCCACCTGAATCACCGTGCCCAAACCGGCGTAGATGAATGAGTTCTGGAAGAAGGTCGCAAAGGTGATGCCGCCGAAGCCCGCCCAGCCTTCGACATAATTCTCGAAGTGGATCGAAGATGGGATTAACGAGGTGACATTGCGTAAGACTTCGTCCGCCGGTTTCAGCGAGCTGGTGTACAACCAGATCACCGGGTAGAGCATGAACAAGCCGACCAGCCCAACGCCGACGTGATAAATAATCGTCCTGATGATGTCCCGGCGCTGTTTCCGGGCTTTGGCTTCTTCCGGCGTGAGCACATGCTGTACTTGAGGTTGAGCACGGGTTGTCATCAGGGCTACTCCAGTTCCGTCTCGTAATAAACCCAGCGGTTCGACAGCTTGAAGTTGAACCACGTCAGGACGGCGATCAAGCCCAGAAGCACCCACGCCATCGCCGCCGCGTAGCCCATCTGGAACTGGTTGAAGGCGCGGTTGTACAGGTAAATCGCGTAGAACAGGGTGGTGTCAAGCGGCGCGCCTGTGCCACCGGTTACGATGAACGCCTGTGTGAAGGTCCTGAAGGCGCCAATCATCTGGATGATGAGGTTGAAGAAGATGATGGGTGTGAGCAGCGGCAGTGTGATACTGAAAAACTTGCCGACTCCGCCCGCGCCGTCGATTTCGGCGGCTTCGTAGAGCGAAGCGGGTATCTGGCGCAGCCCGGCAAGAAAGATCAGCATGGGCGAGCCGAACTGCCAGACCGCCAGCAAGACCAGCGTCCAGATCGCCGTTCTGGGGTCGCCCAGCCAGCGCACCGGCGCGATTCCCAGGAAAGCAATCGCCGCGTTGACGAGTCCCTCCGTCCCGAACAACTGCCGCCACATCACCGCGACCGCGACGCTGCCGCCGATGATCGAGGGGATGTAGTACGCCGCGCGATAGAAGTACACGCCGCGTCGATAGCTGTTCAAGAGCATGGCGATTCCGAGCGCGACCGCCAGCCGCAGCGGCACCGAGAGCACCACGTACTGCACCGTCGCCTTGACGGCGCGCCCGTAGCGCGGGTCAACAAAGAACATGCGCTGGAAGTTGTCCAGCCCGACGAATGTCCCTTGATTGCTGAGGGTGTCGTAGTTGGTGAATGCCAACCACAGGGAGATCGCCATCGGCACCAGCGTGAACAGCAGGAACGCGATCAACCAGGGCGACAGGAAGGCGTACCCGGCGAGGTTATGCTGCTTGAAGTCGCGGCTGCCTGTCGAGACTCTGAGACGCCAACGCGGTCGGGCTGTGGTTGGAACCGGCGGAGCCACACTGTCGCTCATAAATGATCCTTAAACATGTACTTTTGGCATCAAGCAGTCACGATGGGGATTACCGGACGGAGTCCGCCGGCATCCCCATCATTATTTTTTGGAGCCGACCGCTGCTACTTATTCTGAGCCAGAATAGCGTTCGCATCGGTGACGAAGGTGTCGTAGCCCTCTTGCGCGGACTCCATGCCGAACAGGACAGGGTCGGTGAATTCGGGCGCCATCACGTTATTGACGATGTCGCTGTATCCGACCGGGTCAGGCGGCGGAACCGGGCTGGCGTCGGTGGAGATGTCGGCGATGTACTTGAAGATCGACGCCGTGACGGGATCAACCTTGCCTGCCAGATAATCACGGACAACCGACGAAACCGGGACGCCGCGCTCGGCGAAGAGCACGTCGTTGGCATCCAGGTTATTGGTGAAGTAGTCGATGAACATCGCCGCTTCTTCGGGGTGCTGGCACTGCTGGGTGATCGAGAAGAACATCGACGGCTTGAGGTAGTTGGCGGACTGCCCTCCCTCGACGCGCGGCATGGGGTAGAGCACGAAGTGGCGATCCTCGCCGGCGGCAGTCGTCAGCGCGACGACCTGATTGCTCCACTGATAGCGCATGGCTTCCTTACCGCTGACAATTGGCGAGCCTTCAAGACCGGGCGCGGCAACGTCTGCTTGCTCGTCCATGCTGGCAATCGCACCGCTGTCCATCAGCCGCTTGATCATCTCAAGATGATCGACCAGCGGCGCGGCGTCGGTAATGCCGATGGCGGTGCCATCGCTGTTGAACATCCACTCGCCAGCGCTGAGCAGGGTCGACTTCAGGTTTTGATCGTCCCACGGACCATAAGCGATGCTCCAGATACCGAGCTTGTCGTGGATTTCGCTGGAGATCGTTTCAAAGTCGTTCCACGTCCAGTCCATCGGGGGCAGGTCGATACCTGCTTTGGCGAAAGCATCGGCGTCGAGGATGTAGGTCTGCGAATTCGTGCCGAGCGAAATGCCATAGACCTGACCATTAACCTTGCCACTGTCAAGCACGGACTGCGCAATATTTGACGTGTCGATCTGCCCGGACGCGATCATGTCGTCAAGCGGCATGAGCAGCCCGCGCGACGCCCATTCGGTCAGGTAGGCGTAGTCTTGCTGCATCACACAGGCGACGTTGCCGCCCGCGACCTGCGTATTGACCTTCGTCCAGTAATCGCCCCATCCGGCGAATTCGTAGGTGACGTTAATGTTGGGGTGCTCGTCATGGAACATATTGATCACCTGGATGGTGCGGTCATGGCGGTTTTGTGACCCCCACCACGTAATCGACAGATCGACGGTATCCTGAGCCGATACAACCGCGACCGAGGTCAGCAGCAGCATAGCGACCAGGGCGGCGAGAAGGAAAATTTTCGAAGTTTTCATGTCTTTGCCCATCGCTTTCATCTAAACTTAAGGAGTCCAAACTGGAATGATATTTACGGTATGCTTATGACCTGGCACCTCCTTTGAACGACGATGGTCGTAAACATCAGCTTGGCAACTGGACGGCGTTTCATATATCATATACGATATAGATTATATTGCAACAACGCAAAGGTTTCACCATGACCTCCATCTTCCGCAGCAAGAAAGAAGTGGTTTACGACCTTCTACGAGAAGATATTCTTCGAGGCAAGTACAAGCCAGGTTCACGCCTGATCATCGATGATCTCGCGTCGACGCTCGGCGTCAGCCAGATACCGATCCGCGAGGCGATGCGGCAGCTCGAAGGAGATGGTTTCATCACCATCGAACCCTACGTCGGCGCGACTGTCACCGAGCTGAACGCCGAGTTCATTTTCGAAGTGTTTGCGCTGCTGGAACATCTGGAGATCATCAGCAGCCGCGCCGCCTGCCGCGTAATGTCCGACGACGATCTGCGTCAGCTTGCGGAGATGGTCGACCAAATGGAATCGAGCATCGATGACCCCGACAAATGGTCGAGCGAGAACAAGGCGATGCACCTGTTCATCTGCCAGCGCGCCAACACGACACTCGTGCAGAAGATGATGGAAAAGGTGCTCGACCACTGGGATCGGCTGCGGCTGCACTACCTGAACGACGTGTTCGGAAACCGCATTCAGGCAGCGCAGGAAGACCACAAACGGATTCTGGCAGCGTTCTCCTCCCACGATCCCGACGAAGTCGAACGGGTGATCCACGAGCATAATCAGAGCGCTTTATCGAGCTACATCCGCCACCTGCAATCCAGCGGACAGGTCCTGAGCAAGGAAGGCTTCCGATGATTGAGACAGCCTCGTTCCCAAGCGACAGGATTCAGACAGGTCGGAAAATCACCGGCATGTCGGCGATCCTGCTGCCTTATACGGAACAGGGCGAGATCGATTGGGACGGGTTCTGCGCGCACGTCGCCCGCACCGCCGCTGCGGGTCTCACGCCAGCGGTCAACATGGATACCGGCTACGTCAACCTGCTGGACGACGCCTCGCGTGAACGTGTCCTGAGGCAGACGCGAGCGACACTCGGCGACGGGGCGTTTGTCGCAGGCGCTTATATAGGCGATAGCCCCGGTGCAAAGTGGGATGTGGATGCCTACCGCCGTCAAATCGAGACGGTTCACCGCTACGGCGGTACGCCCGTCATTTTTCAGTCGTATGGACTGGTCAATCAGTCTCCGTCCGCGATCATCGACTCCTATGCTGAAATTGGACGGTTCTGCCCGCAGTTCATCGCCTTCGAACTGGGCACGATGTTCGCGCCGTTCGGTAAAATCTACGATGTGGATACCTATCGAGGGCTGCTGAGCGTGCCACAGTGCATCGGCGCGAAACATTCGTCGCTGAGCCGCGAACTCGAATGGCAGCGGCTGCAACTGCGCGACGACCTGCGCCCCGATTTCAAGCTGCTCACGGGCAACGACCTGGCGATTGACATGGTCATCTACGGCAGCGACTACCTGCTGGGCTTGAGCACCTTCGCGCCCGACCTGTTCGCGCGGCGCGATGCGCTGTGGGCGGCAGGCGATCTCGCTTTCTACGAATTGAACGATTTGCTGCAATATCTGGGCTTCTTCGCCTTCCGCGCGCCCGTGCCCGCTTATAAGCACAGCGCGGCGCAGTTCCTGAAGCTGCGCGGCTGGATCGAGTCGGACGCGACGCATCCGAATTCGCCCACGCGCCCGTCAAGCGATGCGCCGATCCTGCGCGAGATTGCCGAGCGGTTGGGCAGGCTCACGAATGCGGACGTGCTGAGTGAGGTTGTACGATGAGCTACCACCGGGTCGCACAGCTCCGTACCGCCGAGCAGTTCCGTGCTCACCTGGCGGAAATCGGCGTGAATATCCCGTTTGACGAAGCACTGGCGGTCGGCAGCGATGCGCCGCTCGCCCAGCCGTACCGGATTCACGGCAAGACGCTGAGCAATCGGTTCTGCGTCCTGCCAATGGAAGGCTGGGATGGCGGTCTGGATGGTCAGGTGACCGATTTAGTCCGGCGGCGCTGGACGCACTTCGGAATCAGCGGGGCAAAGCTGATCTGGGGCGGTGAAGCGGTCGCCGTCCGCCACGACGGGCGCGCCAATTACCGGCAGCTTGTCATCAACGAAAAGACTGCCGCACAGTTCGCCGACCTGCGCAGCCTGCTGGTGACGACGCATCACGAACACTCCGGCGACAGCGACGACCTGATGATCGGCTTGCAGCTCACCCATTCCGGGCGTTTTTGCCGCCCCAACAGCGCGAAGCTGGAGCCGCGCATCCTCTATCACCATCCGCTGCTCGATGCGAAGTACGACCTGCCCGCCGACTATCCGGTGATGACCGACGGCGAGATCGACGATCTGATCGGCGACTTCGTGATCGCGGCGGGGCGCGCCTATAACGCGGGGTTCGACTTCGTCGACATCAAGCATTGTCACGGGTATCTGGGGCACGAATTCCTGACCGCTATCGACCGACCGGGACGCTATGGCGGCAGCTTCGAGAATCGCACCCGCTTTCTGCGCGAAATTGTCGCCGGCATCCGCCGCGACGTGCCCGGTTTGCTGATTGGCGTGCGCCTGAGCGCGTTTGACTGGATTCCCTTCAGCCCTGACGACGAGGGGGTAGGGGTGCCCGCATCTTGGTCGCAGGGGGGCTACCCCTATGCCTTTGGCGGCGATGGGGACGGGACAACCCTCGACCTGACCGAGCCGCACGCCTTCCTCAGCCTGCTGGACGCGCTCGACATTCGCATGGTGTGCATCACGGGCGGCAGCCCGTACTACACGCCGCACTTGCAGCGCCCGGCGCTGTTCCCGCCGTCGGACGGCTACCTGCCGCCGGAAGACCCGCTCGTCGGTGTGGCGCGGCAGATCGCCGTGACCGCCAGCCTTAAAGCGGCGCATCCGGGGTTGATGTTCGTCGGGTCGGGCTATTCGTATTTGCAGGACTGGCTGCCGAACGTCGCCCAGAACGTCGTGCGGACAGGCAAAACGGATTTCGTCGGGTTGGGGCGCATGATGCTGACCTATCCGGAGATGCCAACCGACATTCTGGCGGGCAAGCCGCTGGAACGGAAACGCCTCTGCCGCACCTTCAGCGACTGCACGACCGCGCCGCGCAACGGCTTGGTATCCGGCTGCTACCCGCTGGACGAGTTCTATAAAAACCGAGAAGAAGCCATAGCGTTAGCGGCGTTCAAAAAAGGCGAATGAGTGTTGAGCGGGCTTGATCCGCGCACAGCGAGTTTAACACGAGGGTAGGTAGGGGCGTTACCTGTAACGCCCCTACTTGCGAGTTGCGATTGAGATTTCGGTTAAGCTTTCCAAGAGGATTATTGAACGGATGAAGCCTTATCGTATCGCCATTGTCGGCACAGGGAGTTCGGTTGGCAACCACCTTTCGGCAATCGAGGCGCTGGGCGAGCGCGTCGAGCTGGTCGCGGCGGTTGACATCAACGAGGCGCGCCTCAAAACGATCTGCGAGCGCTATCATATCCCGCACGCCTATACCAACATGACCGAGATGCTCGCCAGCGAACAGCCCGATCTGGTCAACATCGTCACGCCGCCCGCGACGCACAAAGCGCTCGCCATCGAATGTCTGGAGGCGGGGTCGTGGGTCTGCTGCGAAAAGCCGCTGTGCGCGTCGCTGGCGGAATTCGACGAAATCGCCCAGGCGGAAGCCCGCACCGGGCGCTACGTCTCCAACGTGTTTCAGTGGCGCTTCGGCTCGGCGGCGAAACACCTCAAGAAGCTGATCCGGGCGGAAGCGCTGGGTAAGCCGCTGGTGGCGGTCTGCAATACACTGTGGTATCGCACACAGGCGTATTACGACAACGGCTGGCGCGGCAAGTGGAAGACCGAGTTCGGCGGTCCGACGATGACGCTCGGCATCCATTTGATGGACCTGCTGCTGTGGTTGATGGACGACTGGCACGACGTGCGGGCGATGACAGGCACGCTCGACCACGCGATTGAAGTCGAAGATGTCTCGATGGCGCTGGTGCGCTTCGGCAGCGGCGCAATGGGGACAATCACCAACAGCGCGCTTTCGCCGCGCCAGGAGAGCTACCTGCGGCTCGACTTTGAGAAGGCGACGGTCGAGTGCAGCGCGCTGTACCGCTATTCAAACGAGAACTGGAAGATCAGCCTGCCGCCTGATGTCGACGACCCGGCGACGCTGGCGCAGTGGGCGGCGCTGAGCGACGATTTTCCCTCCACACACGATGTTCAGTTGGGCGAAATTCTCGACAGTATCGAGCGCAACGAGCGTCCGCCCGTCAGCGGCGCAGAGGCGCGGCGCATCCTCGAATTCACCGCCAGCCTCTATAAATCCGCCAACACGGGGCAGCCGGTTCAGCGGGGCACAATTACAGCGGACGACCCCTACTATGATGCGATGAACGGCGCAGCGGATACGAGAATCACGTCATGACGATCCGCGCTGTCTGCGAGCAGGTCTGTGATGAATCCTCAACTTCCCCCTGAATGGAATGACCCGCCCGCCGAGTTTTCGCTCGCGCCATTCTGGTTCTGGAATGACACCCTCGACGAGGGTGAACTCGTGCGGCAAATCGCCGAGTTTCAGGCGCACGGGGTCGATGCCTTCGTGATCCATCCGCGCGTGGGGCTGCCGCGCTCGCTGGGCTGGATGAGCGACGCGCTGCTGGCGAGGATGCGCGCTCGCCATTGAAGAAGCGCGGCGGCGCGGGATGTGGGTGATCCTCTACGACGAAGGGATGTACCCCAGCGGGTCGGCGTCGGGGCAGGTCGTCGCCGAAAACCGGGCGTACCAGTGTCGCGGGCTGGTGCGCATCGACCTCGATGCCGCGCAGCCGGGGAGCGTGCAACAGGGGATCGCCATTGGCAGCGACGGGCAGCCCGCACTCGCGCCCGATCAAACGCTGGTGGCGGTCGCGCTCTATCAGGGGCGACGCTACGCGATCATCGACCGCCCGATTGATTCGGTGATTCGCGGCTTGCATTTCGTCAACGAGGACTCCGACGAGCCGCCGGAGGACGAACCACCGGCAGCCGATCTGCTCAACCCCGATGCGGTCGCCGCGTTCATCCGGCACAGCTACGAGCGCTATTATCAGGCGTTCGGCGGCTATTTCGGGAATGTGATTCGGGCGATTTTCACCGACGAGCCGAATTTGCTGGGCAGAGCGCGCGAGGCGAACATCCTGCCGGGGACGACGGGTATTCTACGCCACGTCAACGACTTTCTCGGCTACGATTTCACGCCGCATCTCCCCGCACTCTGGGACGATGATGCGCCGGAACGCTACCGCCGGGACTATCTGCGCGCCCTCGAACATCGCCTGGAAGCGACCTACTACGCGCCGCTGTATCAGTGGTGCGAAAGCCACCATATCGCTCTGACCGGACACCCCGCCGAACCGGACGCGACCACGCTGCTGCGCTATTTTCACATACCGGGGCAGGACATCGTCTGGCGGCAGATCGAGCCGGATCGGTCCTCGGCGCTGGAGGGACGGCAGTCCACGCAGGCGAAAGCCGCATCAAGCGCGATGCTGCACGGTGGACGGCGGCGCAATGCCAATGAGTTCTGCGGCGCGTATGGCGCGCAGCTCAGCTTCGACGAGCTGCGCTGGCTGGCGAACTGGCTGCTGGTGCGCGGCTGCAACCTGCTGATCCCGCACGCCTTCTATTATTCGGTGCGCGGTCCACGCCGCTACGAGCGCCCGCCAGACGTTGGGCTGCACAGCCGCTGGTGGGACGAGACGTTCACCGCGTTCGCGCAGGGCAGCAAGCGCCTGTGCTGGCTGAACACCGACGGCGAACAGGTCTGCCGCGTCGCTATTCTGGGCGAGCATCACCACCTGCCCTGGCGCGCGGCTGTCATCTGCTACCGGCACCAGATCGACTTCAACTACCTGGACGCGGATGATTTGCTGAACCGCGCCGCCATCAACGAAGCGGGCATCGAGATCGGCGGGCAGCGCTACGGCACGCTGATCATCGACGGCGCAATGGCGGCGGATGTTCAGCCCGTGATCGAGCGCATGGCGGATAAGGTCAGCGTGATCCACTGGAGCGACGATGGCGAAGCCTGTTTAGCTGCCTTGCAAGCGACCGTTCAGCCCGATTTGCATGGAACACCTGCCTGCCCCGGCTTGCGCGTCCGACACGTCCGCAAGGCGGGGTTCGACTGGTACGTGCTTTTCAACGAAGCTGCGCAAGCCATCGACACGACCGTTGAAGCCCACGTATTCGGCGCGCAGTGGTTGATCGATCCCTACTCGAACGCCGTCACACCTTTCGACGGCAGGCTGCGTTTGTCGGGTCATGCGCTGCGCGTGCTGGTTTGCGAAACGAGGGCAAATCGTGAAGCATCTTCGTAGAACGTGCTGCTGCGTAATTGCCTGCGCCTGTCTGGGCGCTGCGCAGCCGCTGTTCGCGCAGGTGCAGCCTGCGGCTGCCTCGTCCGGCGTGACGCGCATCGCTACCGGGCTGCAAAATCCGCGCGGCGTCGCCGTGCTGCCGGACGGCAGGCTGCTGGTTGGGGAAGCGGGCACGGGCTTCACCCCGGACGATCCCGCTGACAACACCGGCAGGTTGAGCGTTTTCGAAGATAAAAACGGCGACGGCGATTACGACGACGCGGGCGAGATGACGCCCGTGCTGGAACATCTGCCGAGCTACAACATCATGGCTCAATTCAACCCGGGGCGCGACGAAGTGCTCGGCGTCGGCGACGTGCTGGCGCTGGACGATGGGCGTGCGTTCTTCACGCTGGACGACCATTTCGACAAGATCAGCATTGTCGCGCTGGACGCTTCGCTGCAACCGCTCGGCGATCTGGTGGTGCGCGACGGCTCGATGAATTCGATTGCCTATGATCCCCACCTGGACGCGATCTACGTCGCCGAGAGTTCAGCCGACGCGGTGAGCGTCGTCTCGCTCGACGGAACGGTCAGGACGGTCGCGCGCTTCGGGCTGCTGGCGCATCTTCAGCAGGCTGTCCCCGCAGGAATCGCCGTCGATCCGCGAACGGGTGATTTACTGGTCGCGCTGTTTTCGGGGCAGCTCTGGGATTACTACGGTTCGATCCTGTCGTACATGCCCGGCGACGCCAAAATTGTGCGCGTGAACCCGACGACGGGCGCGATCAGCGACGCAATCACCGGGCTGACGACGGCAGTTGATGTCGCCGTCGATGACGATGGGAATATCTATGTCGTCGAGATGACGACGCGCTGGTCGACTCCGCTGCTGACCCGCGCATTCGACCTGTACGATCCGAACGCCCCGCCTGATGCGGGCGGCTATCCGCGCTTTTCGGGTCGGGTGACGGCGTATCCGGCGAATGGCGGCGCGCCGCTGATCCTCGCCGACGATCTGGATACGCCCACGAACATCACCTATCACGACAGAGCGCTCTACGTCTCGACCGGGCAGGGGACGCCAGGGCGACCGATCTGGGGGCGCGGTACGGCAACGCGGATCGTCGGAGAAATCTACAAAATCCCGCTCACGGCTTAAGATTCAGCCGCGCGTTCACGGCTCCGGCTGCTCCCCCTGTGACCAGTACGCCTCCAGACTCACGCCCAGCCCGTCCGCGATGCGGTTGACGTAAGCGTAGTATGCCGTGATCTGCACCAGATCGAGGATGGCGCGGTCGTCGAAGCCCGCTGCGCGCAGCTTCTGGATGTCGGTTTCGCTGCAAGCTGTCGGGGTCAGCGTGAGCTTGGCTGCGTAATCGAGCAGCGCACGGTCAGCCGCATCGAGGGCTGCGGTGGTGTAGTCGGTTTCCAGTTGGTGGACCAGCTCATCGTTCTTCGTCAACTGACGAAGGTTACGCGCGTGGTGGCGCAGTCAGTAACGGCAGTGGTTGAGCGACGACACGACCGTGGCGATCATCTCGCGCTGCGCGCGTTTGAGCGGCGACTTGCCGTACATCAGCGTCGCGTAAAGCTGTTGGTGATCGAGCATCGTCTGCGGGTGCAGGCTGTGGACTTTCATGATGTGATCGACCTGCCGGGTTTTGCGGTCACCGCAAACGGCATACGCCTCTGCGACTTCACCGTCGGCGTCGGCTTCGTCGATAGTCTCTATCCAGGCGGGCTTGTTCGGCATAACTCATTCTTCTCTCAACTGCGTCGGCTTCACGATTATAACGGGTTTTCGCTGCCCCTGGTGAGACCGCCACTGCAACACCTAATCCCGATAAAGCTGCGTGGTGATGCCACCATCGACGACGAGGGTGATCCCCGTGATGAAAGATGCGTCGTCGCTGGCGAGAAACGCGGTCGCCGCCGCAATATCTTCGGGCTGACCGAGCCTGCCCAGGAGGTGAAATTTCAAACGATGCTGGCGGGCGGCTTCGAAATCGGGCACGGAACGCCGCCACGTTTCCGTCTCGATCACGCCCGGCGCAATCGCGTTGACGCGGATCGACGGCGCGTACTCAATCGCCAGGCTGCGCGTGAACGCGACCACGCCACCCTTCGAGGCGGCATAGGCGGACATCAGCGGGACAGTGAGGAAGGCGTGCAGCGACGCGATATTGATGATCGCGCCGGAGCCGCTGCGGGCGAGATGGGGATGCGCCTTCTGCGCGCACAGGAACATGCTCGTCAGGTTCAGGTTGAGGATCGCCTGCCACTCGGCGGCGGTCAGGTCGTCGACGGCTTTCTTGGGCGTCGCCCCGGCGTCGTTGACGAGAATGTCGAGCGTCCCGAAGCGCCGCACCGTCTCATCGATCAGGTGGGAGACCGCCGTTTCATCGGTTACGTCCGTCTGAATGAAGGCTGCTGTGCCACCTGCTTCGGTGATCTCGGCAACGGCGGCTTCGCCCTGCGCGGCATCAACGTCCGCCAGCGCGACGCGGCAGCCCTCGCGCGCAAGACGCCCGGCGATGGCTCTGCCGATGCCGTTCGCCGCTCCGGTTACGACTGCCGTTCGATCCTGCAAGCGTCCGGTCATGTGAATGGATACGCCTCCAGCGCCTCCGCTGCGATCAAGCCCCAGTATTTGCGAATGGCGGCTTCATCCTCCGCCGTCAGTTCCGTCCGCTGCGGATCGCGCGCGCAGCGCGCCGCGATCACGCCGCGCCGCTCCAGCAGATATTTGTGGAAGGTGACGCCGTACATCGAAGCGTAATTGAGCAGCGGCAAAAGCTGCTGCTGCAAGCGCTCCGCGCCCGCTTTATCCCCCGCCTGATAGCGGTTATAGATTTTCACCTGCACGTCGATGAACCCTCCGGCGGGCATGTTGCCGGACGCGCCGCGCTCCAGTTCGTCGATCAGATAGATTCCGTTCGCGCCGCCAAAGACGCCCTGACAGGTCGCCCCGGCAAGCTGGCGCACCTTGACGATGCGCTGGAGGATGGGCGGCGCTTCCTCCTTGACGTAGGCGATATTTTCGTGCAGGGCGAGCAGTTCCGCCAACTCCGCCGGAGACAGCGCCGCCCCGGAGAGCGCGGGGGCGTTCTGGATCATCAGGGGTCGATCAAACCCGGCAAGACCGCGATAGTAGGCTTCCAGCTCGGCTTTGCTCGCCTTGCGCAGATAAGGCGGCATCGCCATCAGACCATCCGCGCCGTGACGCGCCGCGTGTTCGGCGAAGATCAGCGCGACCGGGCGGCTGAGTCCCTGCACGCCGATCAAGACGGGTGCGCGCTTCGCCACCGTCCTGAGGACGAACTCGACCGACTCGAAACGCTCCTGATCGGACAGGGTGAAGAATTCGCTCGCCATCGCCGGGACGACCAGCCCGTGAACGCCCGCCCGCAGACTGAACTCGATCTGGCGGCTGTAGCTCGCCCAATCAATGGCGCCATCGTGATCAAAAGGTGTATGCAAAATCTGATATATGCCTGAGAACAATCTATTTTCCTGCCCACTCATGTTAAAGACCGATTATATGACGCAACTATGATTTGCATTATGCATGAAAGCATCCTATAATTCAAGTAAATGTCTTGCAATCCCAAGATATTTTCCACAAATAGGCGGGTTTTGAACAATTTTGAGGAGAATCATTATGAGGAAAGTGGTGCAGTTTGTTGGACTACTCCTGGTGGTCGCACTACTAACGGGCACATTCAGCGCCTTCGCCCAGGACGCGCCGGTGACCATGCGGCTGGCAACATGGCAGTGGGAAGACCCGGCGTACAGTCCCTTCTGGACGGGAACGGTCGATGCATTCGACGCAGCACATCCGAATGTCACTATCGAGCCGTTCAACTTCCCGATTGACCAACTGTGGGATCGCCTGAACATCGAGATCGCCGCCGGGACGCCGCCTGACCTGCTGGAAGTCACCGGGTTCAACGTGTTCCAGTACATGAATCAGGGCGTGCTTGCACCGCTGAATCAATGCTTCGAAGGCACGGACATCGTCGCCAATGACCTGAACGAAGACCAGTACGCGGTCGACGCCGACGGCAACATCTACGCGCTCAACCTGTCGGCGCGCACGCTCCAGTTGTTCGTCAACCGCCAGCTTTTTGACGAAGCGGGCGTCGACGTGCCGACCAACTTCGACGAGTTCATGTCCGCAGCCAAAGCGCTGACCGACCCGTCCAAGGATCAATACGGACTGGTGCTGGTCGACCTGCCGCATTCGCGCATGTACGAAGCGGTGCTGGAAATGGTCGTCGGCTACGGCGGGCACTTCAGCACGGATGGCAAGCCGGACTTCACCGCGCCGGAAGTGATCAAGGGCGTGCAGTTCTTCAAAGACCTGTTCGACGCGGGCGTGATGCCGCAGGGCGTGGCGGACGGCGGCGCGCAGTATTCGTACTTCAACTCTGGCAAGGTCGCCATGAGCATCGACGGCGCGTGGTACTGGGCAGTGCTTCAGCAGAACGCGCCCGACCTGGTCGACCACGTCGAAATCCACAAGATTCCGACCGACTCGCAGCTTCCGACGGGCGGCGTCAACAATCTGATCGGCATCGCGGCGGGGTCGCCCAATTATGACATCGCCTGCGAGTATCTGAAGTCCATCGCCACCCAGCAGTGGGGCGAAGTCTGGACGAACAACAGCGGCACCGCCTCGACCATCAAGGGGTCGGTGACGGAAGATTTCCTCCAGAAGAATCCCTGGTTCAACGTGTTCAACGAAGAACTGCCGCGCGCCGTGCCGGTCGCCATCCCGGGACTGGAAATTTATCACAACGACATGGTGCGCCTGATCGACAACCGGATCGTCGAAGTCCTCTACGACAACAAGCCGGTCGAGCAAGCGATGACAGAGCTGCAAGCCGACGTGGAAGAATTCATCGCCGATCAGCAGTAAACTAATTTGATACGTCCGGGCGGGTCAGCCACCAACTGATCTGCCCGGCGAGTTGTCTTTATTTGAGGAATAATGATTGTGGAAGGCACACGTTCGCTGGCGAGACCGTCTTACCTGAGCCGCATTTTCAGGTCACGGAGTGTTCTGCCTTACGCGCTGCTCGCCCCGGCGGTCCTCGTGCTGGTCGTCTTCATCCTCTATCCCGTTGCCTACAGCGTTTATCTGAGCCTGACTGACGCCAACCTGCTCCGGCTGGCGCAAGCTCAGTTCATCGGCTTGGACAATTACCAGCGCCTGTTCGCCCGCGACGTGTTCTGGAACGCGCTCAAGAACACCGCCATCTATACGGTCGGCTCGGTCGTGCTGAGCTACTTCATCGGGCTGGTCACGGCGCTGATCCTGAACGAAGATTTCCGCTTTCGCGGGCTGGCGCGCACACTGATCTCGATCCCCTGGGCGACGCCCTGGCTGGTCGTCACGCTGATCTGGTACGTCATGTTCAACCCGCAGATCGGTCCGATCAATCAGGTGCTTAAGGGGTTCGGCATCATCGACACCGGCGTCCCCTGGCTCTACCAGAACCAGACCGCCATGATCGCCATCATCATCGTGACGGCGTGGCGGCTGTTCCCGCAGGCAACGCTGATCATCCTCGCCGGGCTGCAAAGCATCCCGCCCGATCTCTACGAAGCGGCGAAAGTCGATGGCGCGGGCGGCTGGCAGCGCTTTCGCTATATCACCCTGCCGTCGATCCACACGACGAACCTGGTGATCATCGTCCTGCTGACGATCACGTCGTTCAAGCTGTTCACCATCGCCTGGACGCTCACGCAGGGCGGTCCCGGCACGGCGACAACCGTACTCTCCGTCTACACCTATCAGGAAGCATTCATGTCCAACCGCCTCGGACGGGCGTCGGCGCTTTCGACCATCTCCGTACTGGTGAGCGGCGTGCTGGTGATCGTCTACTTCGTCGCCATCGGCAGAGAGAAACCGGAGCAGACCTGAGCATGGCAGTCGAAACTTCTGCGCGCACGGCGGCAGTCAAGGGAAAGACCAGGTCTCGCATCAGCCTGTCCAGGATTGGCTTTGCGGTGCTGGTGATCACGACCTGTATCGCCGTCGTCTACCCGTTCTACTGGATGGTGATGGGGTCGTTCATCCCGGAAGGCTACGCCATCGCCAACGCGCCGCTGCTGCTGCCGAAGCAGTTCACGCTCGACACTTACGTCAAGCTGTTCACCCAGCGTCCAATCTGGTTGTGGATTGCCAATACGCTGCTCGTGACGGTCGGCTCGACCGCCGTCTCGATCCCGCTGTCGATCCTGGCGGCGTACAGCCTGAATCGCTATCGCTTCTGGGGGCGCAAGTTCTTCATCCTGTTCATTCTGATGATGCAGCTCCTCCCGGCGACGGCGATCATCGTGCCGTTTTTCATCAGCTTCCGCAACTACGGGCTGCTCAACACCCTGCAAGGCGTCGGCATCGCCTACATGACCTTCACCATGCCGCTGGGCATCTGGATTCTGTGGGGCTATTTCCAATCGATCCCGCTGGATTTTGAAGAAGCGGCGCTGGTCGATGGCTGCACGCAGTTCACGGCGTTCCTGCGCGTGACGCTGCCGCTGGCGCTGCCGGGCATCGCGGCGACGGCGATGTTCATCTTCCTGGACGGCTGGAATCAATACCTGCTGGCATACGTCCTGACCAGCAGCAGCGACAAGTGGGTGATCTCGCTGGGCTTGTTCTCGTTTATTGGCGAATATTTCGTGCAAATCGAGCAGATGATGGCTGCCGCCGTGATCGCGTCGCTGCCCGCGCTGGTGGTCTTTGCGATTTTACAGCGTTATTTGCGCGGCGGTCTGGCGCTCGGCGGCATGAAGGGCTGAGGATGAAAATCGTTTCGGTCGAGGCGCTGCCGATTCAAGCGCCGATCCCCGGCGTGTACTGGGGCAACCAGTCCTGGGGGCACGCCAAATCGAGTGGGGCGAACGCGCCCGGTCTGCCGCCCGGCGATGATCGCAGCGGCTTCCCGTATTTCTGGCGCAGCCGCGCCGCCTATTCGCGCAGCGTGGATACGACGCTGATCAAAATCACCACCGACACAGGTATCACCGGCTGGGGCGAAGCCAAAAGCCCGGTCGCGCCGACCATCACTGCGACGATTGTCCGCGATCTGGCGGCGAACCTGTTGATCGATCAGGACCCGACCGACCCGGTGCTGCAATGGGATCGGCTCTACGGCGCGATGCGCATTCGCGGGCATTCACACGGCTTCTGGATGGACGTGATCAGCGGGATCGACATCGCGCTGTGGGACATCACCGGGCAGGCTTACGGCGTCCCGGTGTCGAAGCTGCTCGGCGGGCGTTTCCGCGAGCGGATCAAGGTTTACGCCTCCGGCATCCCCGGCTTGCGCGCCAGCGCGCCGCCGGAAGCGTGGGATAGGCTGCGCGCCACCGCCGAAGACGTGCGCTCGCGCGGCTATCACGGCACGAAAATGGGCATCGGCTTGGGCGTCGAAGGCGACATTCGCTCGGTCGAGGTCGTGCGCGAGACGCTCGGCGACGATTTCACGATCTTCGTCGATACCGCCGGGATGTACACGCTCGACGACGCGCTGCGGCTGGGGCGCGCCCTGGAGCGGCTGAACGTCGGCTGGCTGGAAGCGCCGCTGCCGCCGGAGGATTTCCAGAAGCACGCCCAGATCGTGCGCAGCCTGAACGTGCCGATTGCCAGCGACCAGATTTTCAACCGCTGGCAGGTGCGCGACCTGCTGCTGGCGGGCAGCATCGACGTGGTGCAGCCCGACGTATGCCGGACGGGCGGCATCACCGAATGCAAGCGCATCGCCGACATCGCCGACGCTTTCGGCAAAGCCTGCACGCCGCACGTCAGCATCGGCTCGGCGGTGCAGTTCGCCGCCAGCGCGCACGTCGCCGCCGCCACGCCCAACCAGACCTGGATGGAATTCTGGTACGGCGAGAACCCGCTCGGCAATGCCGTGATCGAAACGCCGCTGCGCGTGGAGGACGGCTATTTCGTCGTGCCGGACGCGCCGGGGCTGGGGATTGTGATCCGCGAAGACGCGCTGCGCGCTTACGTCGTGGCGGGGTGGGACTCATGAAGATTCAGGAGATCGAAACCTTCGTCGTGCGCATCCCGTTCGACGGGGGCAAACGCAACTGGGGCGCGGGGTTCTGGGCGGATGACCGCAAGGCGCATCCCGGCTTACCCGCCGGGCATCCGGGCGAGATCACGACTGAGTACCCGCCGCTGTGGCGCAACCGCGCCGTCTGACGCCAAAGACAACGAAGCGGTGGTCGTGCGGATTCAGACCGACACCGGCATCGTCGGCTGGGGTGAAGCCCACACGCCGATTGGCGGCGAAATCACCAAGACAGTGATCGACACCCTGCTGATGCCGCTGCTCTACGGGCGCGACCCGACCTGTATCCATCCACTCTGGGAAGCGATGTACGCGGCGATGCGCCTGCGCGGGCACAGCAGCGGCTACCTGCTGGAAGCGATCAGCGGCGTGGACATCGCCCTGTGGGACATTCTGGGCAAACACGTCGGCGCGCCGATTGCCAAGCTGCTCGGCGGCAAGCTGCGCGACCGTATCCCGGTCTACGCCTCCAGCCTGCCGCGCCTGCGGGCAGAGGACGGCGAGGCGGGCATTCAGGCGCTGGTCGAGCGGGCGCTGGCGCTGGTCAGAGCGGGCTTCACCGCTTTCAAGATTAAGCTCGGCATCGATCTGGCGCGCGACTGCCGCGTGCTGGAAGCGCTGCGGGCGGCGGTCGGCGCGGACGCGGGCATCGCCGTCGATGTCAACGGCGCTTACGATCTGGCGCTGGCGCGGCGCGCGGGCGAGATGATGGGGCGCTACAACGTCCTGTGGCTGGAAGAGCCGCTGCCGCCCGAAAACCGCGCGGATTACGCCCGGCTGTGCGAGTTTCTCGACCTGCGCGTGGCGGGCGGCGAAGACCTGTGTACGCGCTGGCGCTTCAACGATTTCCTCGCCGCTGGAGCGCTCGATCTGGTGCAGCCGGACGTGGGGCGCGCGGGCGGTATCAGCGAGTGCAGCCGCATTTCGACGCTGGCGGACGTGTACGGCGTGCCCTTCGCGCCGCACGTCAGCACCGGCACGGCGATCACGCTGGCGGCGACGCTGCAATGGGCGGCGTCCGGCGCGAACCTGCTCACCTGCGAGTTCCCGCTTGACCAAAACACCGCGCTCAACGGCGTGGTCAAGCAGCCCTTCGACTTGCGCGAAGGGTACATGTATCTCAACGACCAACCCGGTCTGGGAATTGAACTCGATGAAACAGCGCTGCGGCGCTGGAAAGTGTGACTCTCATGCGTGTTTTACTGACAGGCTCAAGCGGCAGGATTGGCAGTCAACTGGTAGCGGCGCTTCAGGGGCGCGGGCACGTGGTGCGCGGCTTCGACCTGGGCGAGCCGCGCGGAACGCAGCCGGATGAAATCGTGGTCGGCAGCCTGCTCGACGCCGAGGCGCTGCGGCAGGCGGTCGATGGCGTGGACGCGGTGATCCATCTGGCGGCGCTGATGAGCTGGCATCCCAAAGACGAAGTCGCCGTGTTCGAGAGCAACGTGCGCGGCACGTTCAACCTGCTGCGCGCCTGCGCCGGAGTTGGGGGGATCAAGCGCTTCGTGCTGGCAAGCTCCGGCGAAGTCTATCCCGAACTCAACCCGCTCTACCAGCCGATTGACGAAGACCATCCGACGCGCCCGACCAGCGCCTACGGCATGTCCAAGCTGCTCTCGGAGGACATGGTGGGGCATTACGGGCGGCGGCTGAACATGCCGACCGTCATCCTGCGTTTTTCGCACACGCAAGCCGCCGACGAGCTGCTCGACCCGACCAGCTTCTTTTCGGGACCGCGCTTTTACGTCAACGCCAAAATTCGGCAGCTACAGGGGCTGCCGCCTTCGCCCGCCGTCGAGCAGACGCTGCGAACCCTGCAAGCCGTCGCCACCACCGAGGAGCAGCACTACATCGGGTGCAGCCCGGAAAACGTGCCCTACCGCATGGGCATGTGCGACGTGCGCGACATGATCCAGGGCATTACGCTCGGACTGGAGCACCCGGACGCGCCCGGCGGAATCTTCAACATCGGCGCGGAAGCGAGCTTCAGCTTCGACGAAGCGGTGCCGTATCTCGCCCGCGTGACCGGCTTGAACGTGGTGCGCGTCTCGCTGGCGACGACTGCCTACCGCTACGATACCAGCATCGGCAAGGCGCAGCGCGTGCTCGGCTACGCCCCGCAGTTCAACATCTTCCGCATGATTGACGACGCCGCGCAGCGCTCGCTGGCGCGGCAGGCGGCGGATCGGCAGGCTCCGTGAGCGGGCAATCCCTCGTTTTACGCCGAAGCGCTTCCACCGGAAAGGACTCGCCATGCTGATCGTCGACGCGCATCTTGACCTCGCCTGGAACGCGCTGCAATGGAACCGCGACCTGACCAGCGCCGTCTACACGATTCGGGCGCAGGAAGCCGACGTGCCTGGCAAAGGACGCGCGCCTCAACACCGTCGCTCTGCCCGATCTGCGGCGCGGGAAGGTCGCGCTGTGCTTTGCGACCGTGCTGGCGCGCTCGACCGGACGCCCGGTGGCGAACGTCGATTTTCGCTCGCCCGCGCAGGCGTATGGCATCGGTCGGGGGCAGCTCGCCTACTATCGCGGGCTGGAACACGACGGCTACGCCCGCGTCATCACCAACACCACGCAGCTCGACGCCCACATCGCCGAATGGCAGGCGTATGACGCCGCCAACGCAAATGGACGACGCGCCGCCGCTTGGCATTGTGGTCAGCATGGAAAGCGCCGACCCGGTGCTGGCGCCCGACCAACTGGGCGAGTGGTGGGACGCCGGGCTGCGCCTGATCGGTCCCGCGCACTACGGGATGGGGCGCTACGCGGGCGGCACCAGCGTCGAGGATGGCTTCACCGAGCCGGGGCTGGCGCTGCTGGCGCAGATGCGCGCGCACGGTTTCCTGCTCGATTTGACCCATCTGTCGGATCGCGCCTTCTGGCAGGCGCTCGACCATTTCGACGGCGCGGTTCTTGCCAGCCATAACAACTGCCGCGCGCTCGTCCCGCACCAGCGCCAGTTCGACGACGCGCAGATTAAGGCGATTCACGAGCGCGGCGGCGTGATCGGCGCGGCGTTCGACACCTGGATGCTGCGAACCGGGCTGGGTCAAGGGCGTCAGCAGCAACGAGCACGTCACGCTCGAAAACGTGGTCGACCACATCGATCACGTCTGCCAGGTCACCGGCGGCAGCGAGACGGCGGGCATCGGCACCGACCTCGACGGCGGCTACGGGCGCGAGCAGTCGCCCGCCGACCTCGACACGATTGCCGACCTCCAGCGCATCCCTGAAATTCTGGCGCGGCGCGGCTACGCCGATTCGGACATCGCCAACATCATGCACGGCAACTGGCTGCGCCTGCTGCGCCGCGCCTGGGGTGACCATGCCTAAGGTCTTCGTGACTCCGCCGATGCTGGCTGATCTGCCGGAGGCGTTTCGCCCCCTGCGCGAAGCCGGGGTCGAAGTGATCGTCAACGACGGCGAATACCCGCTCGATGGGGCAGCCCTGAGCGCCGCCATCGGCGACGCGGAAGCCGTCGTCCTGGGCTTGGACGTGATCACGGCGGCGCTGTTCGAGGTGTGCCCGAAACTGCGCATCCTCGCCCGCAACGGCGTGGGGATCGATACAATCGATCTGGACGCGGCGACGGCGGCGGGTGTGATGGTCACCGTGCCCTACGGCGCGAACAGCACGTCCGTCGCCGAACTGACCTTTGGACTGATGATCGCCCTGCTGCGCCGCATCGTCCGCAATCACAACCGGGTGCAGGCGGGCGTATGGCAGCGCGAACCGGGCGTCGAACTGGCGGGCAAGACGCTGGGGATCATCGGGCTGGGACGGATTGGCAAGAAGGTTGCCCGGCGCGCGCTCGGCTTCGAGATGCGCGTCGTCGCCCACGACATCGCCCCGGACGAGGCGTTCGCGCAGGCGCACGGAATCCCGTTCGTCTCACGGGAGGCGCTGCTGGAACAGGCGGACATTCTCAGCCTGCACGTGCCGCTGACCGACCTGACCTTCCATATGATTGACGAGGCAGCGCTGGCGCGAATGCCGCAGGGCGCTTTCCTGATCAATGCGGCGCGCGGCGCGGTGGTCGATACGCAGGCGCTGGCGCGCAGCCTCGACAGCGGACACATCGCCGGAGCGGCGCTCGACGTGCATCCGGTCGAAGGGCGCGTCGAGCCGGAACTGCTCAACCGCCCGAACGTGATCACGACCACGCATCTGGGGGCGTACACGCACGAAGCGCTCGCAGCGACCGCGCGGGTGGCGGTGGAGAGCCTGCTGCAATACTTTGGGGGACAGCAGCCGGAGAACCTCGTCAACCCTGAAGCGACGCGCTTTATTCGATAGTCATCGAGGAGGATCGAGCTTATGCCCAATAACTCACAGACGAGCCTAACCCAGAGCGTGACGCGCGCGGTGAATATCCTGACCTGCTTCACCGACGAGACGCCGCTGCTGCGCGTGACCGACATCAGCAACCGGCTTGAACTGACGCCCAGCCTGGTCTCGCGCCTGCTGGCGACGCTTGAACACGAAGGCTTCGTCGTCCGCGATGAAGATACCGGCTTTTACCGCCTGGGGCGGATGATTATCACGCTCGCCGGGGTCGCGCTGAACCACAACCGCCTGCGCATGGAAGCGCTCAACGAGATGCAGCGCGTCTACGGCACGGTCGGGCTGGGCGTCAATCTTGCCGTGCTCGACCACGACTCGATTTTCTATCTCGCCCACATCGACCCGCCGGAGATGCCGCGCCATTACACCCTGATCGGGCGGCACAACCCGCTGCACGCGACCGGGATGGGCAAGGTGCTGCTGGCGTCGCTGCCGGACGACGAACGCGCCGCCTGTATCCAGCGCCTCAATCTGTACGCCTACACCCCCCACACGCTGACCGATCCGCGAGAACTGGATGAAG
The DNA here is from genome assembly GCA_963760975.1 of uncultured Chloroflexia bacterium. Taxonomy (GTDB): domain Bacteria; phylum Chloroflexota; class Anaerolineae; order Aggregatilineales; family Phototrophicaceae; genus Flexifilum. The sequence continues at coordinate 308,873 of CAVXEZ010000014.1, forward strand.
AGCTGGACGAGGTGCGCTCGCAGGGATGGGCGCTGGAAATGGAAGAACTCGCCTTCAGCCGCGCCTGTGTCGCCAGCCCGATCCGCGATCAGAGCGGCAAAGTGATCGCGGCGATGAGTATTTCCGGTCCGCTCAGCGTGCTGCGCTGGAACGAGCGCCGCGACGAGTTGATCAACGCGGCAATCGAAACCGCCGACCGTATTTCGATGCGGCTGGGCTACGTCACCATGCCGCCCAAGCTCCAGGGAAACTCGCACAGACCGCGATCAGCGCGTGTGACTGAGGGGACAAAGTAGCCTCACGATGTCGAAAATCACCCAGATTGAAGCGATCCCGCTGCGCATCCGGCGCGACGAAGCCTATTTAGGCGCGATGCCGTCCGGCAGCAGCGAAGCGAATTATTTCGTGCGCCCGCCTTACCGCGCGCTCTACTCCGCTTATTTCGAGACGACCTTCGTCAAGATCACGACCAGCGACGGCGCAGTCGGCTGGGGCGAGGCGCTCGCGCCCGTCGCGCCGGAAGTCGTCGCCACCATCATCGAGCAATTACTGACGCCGGTGCTGGCGGGGCGCGACCCGCTGGCGACCGACGTTTTATGGAATACGATGTACGACCTGATGCGCGAGCGCGGCTACTACGGTGGCTTCATGCTCGACGCCATCAGCGCCTGCGACATCGCCCTGTGGGATTTGCGCGGCAAGCTGCTCGATCAACCGGCTTACATGCTGCTGGGCGGCGCTTTCCGCGAGACCATCCCCTGTTACGTCTCCGGTCTGCCGCGCCCAACCGACGCGGAGCGGGTCGCGCTGGCGCTGGAGTGGGCGGCGCGCGGCTTCCTCGATTTCAAGCTGGCGGCGGGCTACGGTATCGACGCGGACAGCGCCAGCATCGGCGCGCTGCGCGAGGCGCTGGGCAAAAGCTCGAAGCTGCTGCTCGACGCCCACTGGGTCTATACGCTGGACGAATCGGTGCGGCTCGCCCAGAAGCTGGAGGCGCTGGATGCCGACCTGCTGGAAGCGCCGATGAACCCGGAAGACCTCGACGCGCACGTGCTGCTGGCGCAGGCAGCGGCGATCCCGATTGCGATTGGCGAAACCGAGCGCACGCGCTACCAGTTCAAGCCCTGGCTGGTGCAGCGCGGCGCCGACCTGCTCCAGCCAGATGTGGGGCGAACCGGGCTGTCCGAACTGATCAAGATCGCGCGCATGGCGGAAGCCTTCAACATTCCGATTGCGCCGCATTTGAGCGTCGGTCTGGGCGTGTGCATCGCCGCATCGATCCACGCCGCCGCCGCCATCCCCAATCTCTGGCTGCTGGAATATCAGCCGCCGGTGTTTGAACTCGCCAACAGCCTGCTGGCGGAGCCGCTGCGCTGCGAGCAGGCGCACTACCATCTGCCGGAAGGTGCGGGGCTGGGCATCAAGATCGACGAAGCCAAACTCAGGACGTTGCAGCGCTGACGATGGACAGTCCGCTGCTGCCCTTCATCCGTCAGATTGTCGAGCGCACGCTGGAATATCCATTCAAGGTCTGGGGCTTCGGCGAGGGCATCGCGCTCGAAGCGGTCTGGCAGGCAGGCGAGGCGCTGCAAACACCGGACTACCAGCAGCGCGTGATCGCCTTGCTCGACCGCTGGCTGGCTCGCCCGCTGGAAGAAGCCGATCATTCTGCGCCGGGCGGCTTGCTGATTGACGCCTGGGAATCTACTCAGGATCGACGCTATCTGGAACGCGCCGAAGCGCTCGCCGCTTCCATGAGCGCGCTGCCGCGTGATGCGTCCGGGGCGCTCTTTCATCGTCCGCAGCATCCTCAATATCACGACTACATTTACGTCGACTGCATGGAGGTCGACGCGCCGTTTCTGTGTCGTCTGGCGCAAGCCACCCACGACGCGCGCTGCTTCGACCGGGCAGCCGAGCAGCTTTTGAGTTACGCCGCCCTGCTGCAAGACGACGATACGCACCTGTTTTATCACCAGTACAATGGGGCGACGCACACGGTCAACGGCGCGTTCTGGGGGCGGGGCAACGGCTGGGCGCTGCTGGGGATGCTCAAGACGCTGCGCAGCCTGCCCGCTGCGCATCCGGCTTACCCGGAGATTCGGCGGCGCTTTCACCAGCTCATTGATGCGCTGGTCGCGCGGCAGCGACCGGATGGCGAGTGGACGACCGTCCTTGACCATGCCGAAACCTACGTCGAAGGGTCGCTGACGGCGATGTTCGGCTACGGCATTGAGCAGGGCATCCGCAGCGGGCTGCTGCCGCCGGATTATCAAGTCCGTGCCGACGCCGCCTGGATGGCGCTGCAACGCCGGATGTCGCACGATGGACTGCTGGAAGGCGTCTCGGTGGCGACGCCGCCGGGGGACGCCGCCCACTACAACACGATTCCCATTGGCGCGGGTTTTCCCTGGGGGCAGGGCGCTGCGCTGCTGGCGTACTTGCTGCGGCTGCAACCGGTGCTTTCAGCGACGTAATTGTAGAGCAATGCTTAATTTGTTTGCCCCTTCAGCCCGCTCACTGCGATACCCTCCTGAGCATTGGCACTGCGTTCAGAATTACGCACAGTGAGGCTAAGTCAAATATCGCCGCTCAGATGGGCAGGACATATTTCCACAGGGGGCGGATGTTAGATTTCAAGTGCTGAGCCAAAGATCACTCTGTGAGAGAGTGCTCATTCTGCAAAGTGATTTTGGCTCAGCACTCGGTACTCACCTATAGGCGGGCAGCCAGTCGCCGTGCGCGGCGATCAGGTCGTCCACCAGCGACCAGATTTGCTCCAGGCTCAGCTCCGCCGCCGTGTGCGGGTCGAGCATTGCCGCGTGATAGATGTGCTCGCGCTTCCCCGTCAGCGCCGCTTCCACCGTCAGCGATTGCACGTTGACGTTGGTCTGCATCACTGCCGCCAACTGCGGCGGCAGCGCCCCGATCTTGGTCGGCTGGATGCCGTTCTTGTCCACCAGACACGGCACTTCCACGCAGCAGCCCTGCGGCAGGTTGTCGATCAAGCCCCGATTGGCGACGTTGCCGTAGACCACGCGCGGGATTCCCGTTTCCAGACTGTGGATGATCAGTGAGCCGTATTCGTGGCTGCGCTGTACCTCCAGCCCTTCGCCCGCCTCCAGCGAGTCGCGCAGCTTCTCCCACCCGGCGATCTGATGCTCGCAGCGGGTGATGTACTCGTCCAGCGGGATGTTGAACTCCTCGATCATATCCGGGCGGTCGCGCTTGATGAACCAGGGCACGTACTCGCTGAAGTGTTCGCTGCTCTCGGTGACGAAGTAGCCCAGGCGCGTGAGCATCTCGTAGCGCACGCGGTTCCAGTCCGGCTGGCGTCCCTCGGCGACGACCTGGCGAATGAGCGGATAGAGGTCTTCGCCGTCGCGCTCGAAGGTGAGATAAAACGCCATGTGGTTGATGCCGGCGCTGACATAGTTGATGTCTTCAATCGGCACGCCAATGTCGCGGGCAAGCTGCTCGGCGGTGCCCTGGACGCTGTGGCACAAGCCGATGGTCTTGATGGTGCTGGCGCGGCTGATCGCCCAGCAGTTCATCGCCATCGGGTTGACGTACTGCAAAAACGTCACGTCGGGGCAGAGTTCTTCCATGTCGTGGCACATGTCGAGCAGCACGGGGATGGTGCGCAAGCCACGCATGACGCCGCCGATGCCCAGGGTGTCGGCGATGGTCTGGCGCAGCCCGTACTTCTTAGGAATTTCAAAATCGACCACCGTGCCGGGCTTGTATCCGGCGACCTGGATCATGCTGATGGCGTAATCGGCGCCGTCGAGCGACTGGCGGCGGTCGAGTGTCGCTTCGATGGTGGGGGTGACGCCGAGCGCTTCGGCGAGGCGGTGGGCGACGACCTCGGAGGTGCGCAGGCGTTCCGGGTCGATGTCGTGCAGGCTGATGGTGCAGTCCGCCAGTTCAGGGAAGCTGAGGATGTCGCCCATCAAATTCTTGGCGAAAACCGTGCTGCCTGCACCGATAAACGTGATTTTGGTCATTTACTTGTTTCTCCAATGCTGAGCGAGAGTAACGTGATGACAACAGGAATTATGGATCTGATCGGGTCGATCAGGAATTGTTCACGGTGCTTCGGTGTATTTCCACCGGGTTGATCTGGTTCTGAGTACGCAGAATCGTTGACCAGGGATTCGAGAATGGGTGCGTGAGCGGGGAGGTTATAGCACAAGCGCAAAGACAAGGGACAAACCTTCGTGCCGGTAAATTGGCTAGCCTCGCCGCCTCATGGTTTTACCCACAGGACGGCGAGGCTGGTACATGCTTGCTGTGCAGTCTTACTTACTTGAAGAGCGCATTCACTTCGTCATTTGCTGGCGGGAGTATATCGGCGGCTTTCCCCTGACCCAGACCAATGCTGTCCATCGCTTCGGTCATGATGGTGTTGATTTCGCCACCGAAGTCGGTGATCGGGTACAGGAACGTGCCGTTCGGTTCATCTGCCTGGTCGGTGAAGGCGCTCACATCGATGCCCTTCGCCTGACGAGCTGCCAGCGAACGCTGAACGCCTTCGGGGGTCGCCGGGAAGACCACGGCTGCATCACCGACGATGTTTTCACATTCCGGCGAAGCGAGGAACTTAACCCACTGCCAGGCTTCTTCCGGGTGCTGCGTGCCAACCCAGATCGAGTCCGCCAGACCGTTGAACATGCTCTTGCGTCCTTCAGGTCCAATCGGCAGACGACCAGCGCCAACCGGGAAATCGCTGGCGAAGAACGTGCTAATCTGCCATGAGCCGTTGGCGGTCATCGCCACCTTGCCGGACTGGAAGAGAGCGACTGACCCCAGCGAGGTCTGCTGCGCGAGGTCGGGCGAGAAGCCGTGCTCAAGCCACAGGTCGGCATACCACTGGATCGTATTGATGAAGCGCGGGTCGTTGTAATAATACTCGTTGCCCCACAGTCCATTGTTGAACGTCCAGCCGGTGGTCTGAGTCAGCCAGCTCCACTGGGTTTGACCGTAGGGTCCGCCCATGGTATCCGGTCCGAAGCCATACTGAACGACGTTGTTCTTGTCGAAATCCGGGCTGAGACCGTTATTGCCGTTAGCGTCGAGAGTCAGCTTGGCGATGGTCTCCTGGAACGTGCCGCCGTCGTCGGGATTCCAGGTCCAGGTGTCCATGACCGATGGGTCAATACCGGCAGCTTCAAGCATCCCCTTGTTGTAGAAAATGCCGATGGTATCCCAGTCTTTGGGCAGACCATAGCGCCCACCATCCTTGACCCACAGATCAGCCAGACCGGGGAGATAGATGTCAAGCGGCACATTGTCACGGTCGACGTAGGGCTGAAGGTCAAGCAACTGACCGAGCGTGACGTATTCGGGATACTTGGCGAGGTGGTCAGTGAAGACGTCGGTCATATCGCCGCTGACGAACCCGGTGGTGATGCCGTTCCAATAGTCGTTCCAGCCGAGCTGGCTGATGCTAATGGTGATGCCCGGGTTTTCCTGCGTGAACTGATCGGCGCACTGCTGATACTGGGGAACCTGGCTGGTATCCCACAGTTGGTACGTAATCGTCACTTGATCCTGAGCGTGTACCGCCAGAACGGAGACCAGGGCGATTGCCAATACCAGAAGGACGAGATGTGTTTTTTTCTTTGCCATTATATTTTTGACTCCTTGAGAAACACTTCGAACAAACCAACAAGCCCCACAGCAAGCAAGGCAGGGTAACCAAGATTATTTGAAGCCGGAGAACTGGATTGAATCGACGACCCGGCGACCGAAAAAGACGAAGAGCAGCACCGTCGGAACGATGGCGACCGCTGTTCCTGCCATCAGCCCAGCCCAGTCAGGCGCGCCCTGGGGCGTCTGCTCGCGGAAAATAGCGAGCGCGACCGTCAGCACACGCACCTGATCATTTTGACCAACCAGCAGGGGCCAGAGGTAATCGTTCCAGGTGCCGATGAAGGTCAGGATTGCCATCGTCAGGAGGGGACCGCGCATGAGCGGCAGGGCAACGCGCCAGAAGACGCCGAAGGAGGTCGCGCCGTCGAGCAGGGCAGCTTCCTCCAGCTCGTGGTTCAACCCCAGAAAGAACTGGCGCATGAAGAAGACGGCGAAAGGCGTCATCAGGAAGCTCGGTGCGATGATGCCCTGGAACGTGCCGATCCACCCAAGCTGGCGAATGAGCACGAAATTCGGGATGAACAGGACGATCCCAGGCACCATCAAGCCCGTCAAGTAGATCAAGAATAGATTGTCCCGGAACGGGAAGTGGAAACGCGCAAAGGCGTAGGCAGCCATCGAGCTAAAGAGCGTCTGCCCAAGTGCGACGATAGTGGCGACGATGAAGGAATTGCGCAGATAGAGAAAGAAATTGAGCGAAGCGATCGATTGCCCACCGGCGGTGACGTCGCCGAGCGTGCTGGGATCGATCAGCCCAAGCACACGCCCGAGATTGTTCGTGGTGGGATCGACGGGCAAGAGTGATCCTGGATTGTCATAGACTGCCTGTGGTCCGGTCAGCGCGGTGCGCAGAACCCAGAGAAATGGGAAGAGCGTGATGAAGATCAGCACACCCATGACTACCCAGGCGGCGACACTGCCCCATCTCACGCGCTGGAGGAAAGGCGGCTTGACTTCTTCATGTGTACTGTAGGTTGGAATGGCTGTCATTGCGACTTTATCTCCAGACTCAACTATATTCCGCCAGATCGGAGCGATTACCGCGCAGGAAGCGTAGCTGGATTAACGTGACCGAGATCAGGATCAGGAAGAGCACCACCGACGCGGCTGTGGCTACGCCCATGTTGATACGCCGGTTGAAGACCTGATCGTAAATGTAGTAGATGATCACGCGCGTCGATCCGGCGGGACCCGCCAGGTGTTCCGTAACGGCAACCGTATCGAAAATCTGGAATGAGCCGATCAGCGTCGTGACCAAAACGAAAAACATCACTGGACGCAGCAATGGCAGCGTGATCGACCAGAACTGCTTCCAACTGTTGGCGCCGTCGATCTGCGCGGCTTCGTAGAGTGATTTGGGGATCGTTTTCAAGCCTGCGAAGACCAGAATCGCCGTATAGCCTGCGTGTCGCCAGACGTTGATGAGAGCAATCACGGGAATTGCCTGATCGGGCGAACCCAGGAAGGGCTGCGTGGGCAAGCCGACCGCCTTGAAGAAGACGTTGAGGATGCCGAGCGTCGGGTCGAGGATCCAGAGCCAAAGCAGCGCTACGATTACGTTTGGCATCAACCAGGGCAGTACCATGATTCCGCGCAGTGCCGCCGAATTCTGGATGCGATCCATCATGACGGCGATGAACACGGACAGCACCGTTTGCAGCGGAACATTCCAGACGACGTATTGCAGCGTGATCAGCAGCGACCGCCAAAATCGCTCGTCGGCGAACAGCGTCTGGTAGTTCTGCAGCCCGACGTACTTGGCTGGACTCAGCAGATTCCATTCGGTGAAACTGATAAAGAAGGAGCGAATTGCTGGGAGCGCGAAGAACACTCCGAAGCCAATCAGGCTTGGCAGGATAAAGAGCAAGCCAAGCAGCACCTCATTGCTGGCGAGACGACTTCTAAGCGGCGCCTTCTTAGCGGAACTCGTATGCGAAAGGACTTTTGCTGTAGCCATAAAAAACCTATCCTATAACTTTGCCAACGACGGTGATGTTGTGCGCGCTAATCTCCTACGCTCCTCTCCCTGATTAAGCTTTCAGATACGCGCCGCAAGATTGGCGCACGATCAGGCGTGTGGCTAAGCGCACGTGTTTTTCCTGGGGAACCACGCCGTTGATGAGGTCGATCAACATTTCTCCGGCGCGCTGCCCATGCTCAATATCCGGCTCGTGCATGGTCGTCAGCGGCGGCGTGGTATAGCGCGCCAGACGAATGTCGTCGAAACCCACCACCGCGATGTCCTCCGGCACGCGCAGCCCTGCTTCGTGAATGGCGGTCATCGCGCCGAATGCCATCACGTCGTTCATGGCGTAGAGCGCCGTGAAGTGCTCCGTCGCCAGCAGCGATTTCATGGCTTCATAGCCCGTTTCGGGGTCGTAGCCGCCAATGCGCACGAGCGACTCGTCGTAGGGGATGCCCGCTTCCTGGAGAACGCTGCGGTACATGTTCAGCCGATTCGCCGGATGAACATGTGCGAGCGGCGCGTAGGTGATGCAGGCGATGCGGCGGTGACCGAGCTTGATCAGGTGCTCGACAATCGTGCGCGTCCCGTTGATCTTGTCCACCATGACCGAATGAATGTCGGGGTGGAATTCCTCTAGCGTCACCACCGGGAAATGCTCGCGCACGTAAGGCAGAAGCTGCTCGACATCGTCTGTCATCGTCGCGTTCAGGTTAACAATCATGCCCGCCACCTCTTTGCCACGAATGAGGTTGGTGTAAGCATCGGGATTCGTCATGTCGCTGAGAAGGTGAACCAGCACGCGAAAGCCATGCTGCTGTGTGACTCCCGTCAGACCGGTGAGCACGGTGGGAATGTATTCATCGATGAAGACCTGACGATGGGGCTTGCCCAGCACGAGGGCGATGTTGTTGCTGCGCCCGCGAGCGAGCGCGCGCGCCATGACATCGGGGACGTAACCCAGCTCGCTCACGGCGTTGAGGACGCGCTGCCGGGTCTCGTCGCTGATGTTGGAGTTTTCCACCTGATTCAGGACGAATGACACGGTCGTCTGGGAGACTCCGGCGAGTTCTGCGACCTGTTTGCTGGTAATTTTTCGTGGTTTCTTAGGCATCGTCATTATTTTACTAAAGCGTATTAGTAAAGCGCATTAGTAGCTTATCCCGCCGTATTGGGCTTGTCAAGAAACTGCCCCAACGTTCTTCCTAAAAGTCTCTACTGCCGAACATCTGCAACCTCATGCGGCGGGCTTCCACAGGGGGACAGGGCTTTCATCCTGCCCGGTATGGCTTGTCGGGCGGACTGCTGCCGCCCTGTCCTCCCTGTGCGTTTTACAATCCGCCGCGATTCACCCCAGATATGGATCAACCGCGCTGTATTGCTCTCCTGACTGCGCGCCGCTAGAGACGGAAAGCGACCGTCCCGATTTCCTTGGCGCGCAGTTCCACTTCGATCTGGCTGCCGTCATGCTCAATGCTGCCGATCACATCCTCGTTGAGATTGAGACGCACAACTTCGCGCACGTCCCGATTGGGCAGGCGGACGCTGACCCGCGCTCGCACCGCCTGATCTGCCGGATTGAACAGGCGCACGACCAGCGCGTCCTCCCCTTCGGCTTTCTTGACAGCGGTCACTTCCACGTCAGCGCCGGAGACTTCGACAAACGAGTGCAGCCTGTCGAGCACTTCCTCCGGCTGCGGGAGCGTGCCGCCGCGCAGAGTCGCGTTCTCCGGGGTGCGCTCCAGAACCGCGCGCATCGGGAAGGCGAAATTATGGGCGGTGTGCCACGCCGCGTCCCACGAGCCGGAATGCGGGATGATGCTGTAGCGAAACACGTGGTCGCCGAGACACTGCGCTTCGGGAATGTCGTTCTGCTTGCTGCCATCAAACGGGAAGTGGATCGTCCCAATCGCGCGCAGCAGGGTCAGGGCGAAATGACGATCCGGCGTGTCGCTGACTTCGTATTCGTACAGCCCTTCGTTGGCGATCATCAAGCCGTGCGTCCCATCGGTGATACCGGCGTAGGTCAACTGCGGATGGGTGGCGGACGGCGGCTCGGCATACTGGAGCGATAGATCAGGCAGGGCGACCGGGCGGCTGACGATGTCAAACGGCTGCTCGGCATACGACGTGTCGGCGTCGATGCGGCTGGGGAAGAGCACGCGCAGGCGGTGCGACTTCGCGGCGTTGTGGACGTGCGTTTCAACGTCGACCCGCTCCGCGCCGCGCGTCAGGGTGACGAAACTGCTGATCGGGCAGGGGACGGTGTCGGCGCTGCGCGCTTTGCCGTCGGCGGTTAAGCCAGCCGGGATATTCAGCACCAGATCGATGCGTGCCGTCGCGCGTAAAGCGCTGTTCTCGACCCACGAAATCTGCGCCGCGCTGCCCGCGCTGTAGACGACGTGATCCCGTTCGGGCGGCATGTAAGAGAAGCCTTCGCCCGCGTCGCCGCTGTCCTCGATCAGCAGCAGGTCGTCGTAGCTGCGCCCGGAGGGCTTGTGCAGCACCGAGAGCGTGCCGTTCGGGTGGATGTCGACGCGCAGCATCTCGTTTTCAAGCCGCGTCGGCTCGCTGCCGATCAATTCGCCCGGCACGTGCGCGGCGCGCGGGGCTTCCACCAGTTGATACGCCTTGAAGCCGCAGCTCGGAATGCCCTCGGCGGAGAACGTGACGGTGTAGCGCTTCATCGGGATGCGCCACAGGGCGCCCTCGCTGGGGTTGTACTTGAGCATGATGTCGTCTTCGACGCGGTGGATCACCAGCGGAACGTCTGCATCGCCGTCACGCAGCGCGATGCTGGCAAAATTGAGCGCCGCCGGTACGTCGATCACGGTCGTGATCGTCTCGCTGCGCGCCCAGTTGAGCGGATTGAAGACGACCAGCGTCTTCTCGCGCTCGGTGCCTGCGCCCGCGATGCTGTGGATAAGGTACTGCAAGCTCTCCTGGACGACTTCATCGCCGAGTTCGTCCGCCCATTCGAAGCGCGCGATCACCTGATGGTAAGTCGCGTCGACGCTGCTGAGCACCTGGCTGTCGTGAGCGTGATTCTGGAGCAGATACTCCCAGGCGCGCCACATTTCCGCGCCGGGGAGCGGCTGACCGAGCGCCCAGGCGTAGGCGGTGAACGGCTCCATCCACTTTTCGAAGAGCGTTTCGACCCTGCGGCTGAACTGCTTGACCTTCACCCGCGTGGACTGCGATCCGGCGAGGATAATGCCTTCGGAGTGATCCCGAAGCTCGCCCTCGATGCAGTCGAGCGCGACGTTGTGTTCGCTGTGATAGCGCTTGACCGCGTCAATGTAATCCTTGAGATTGCCGTGAACGGCGGTCACGCCGTCGATGGTCGTGTTGATCTGCTCGATCACCTGCGGCAGCTCGTACTGCGGGAAGGCATGGTCGATGCCGTTCATGAACAGGAGATGCGGGCTGGTGCTGCGCTCGCCCAGCCGCTTGACCAACGTGTCGACGCGGGCTTTCAGACCGGAGCGGGGGATCGGCGTGTCCTCCACCCACTCGACGTAATCTTCGCCGCCGACGGGCAGCATACGCGCCGTGCCGTAGCCGTCGAGCATGTAGAACGCGGTCGCTTCGGTGCCGTCGGCGCCCTTCCAGCGGAAGACCGTTTTGGTGTTGCGAGGGATGCCGCGCCAGATGACCACGTCGTCAATATCAAAGCCCGCCATGATCTGCGGCGTTTGCGAGCACATGCCGAAGGCGTCGGGCAGGTAGCAGACGCGCATCGGCGCGCCGAACGGCTCAGTCTGTCGAATGCCGTACATCAGGTTGCGGATAATCGCCTCACCGCTGGTCAGAAAGGTGTTGGGCTGCGTGTACCAGGGTCCGACATCCAGCTTTCCGGCGGCGACCGCCGCCTTGCATTCCTCGTAGCGCTCCGGTCGGATTTCCAGATAGTCTTTCAGGACGATTGCCTGCGCGTCGAGGTTGAAGCTCTTGAATTCCGGCTGTTCGCGGTAAATCGTCAGCAGTTCGTCCATCAACTTCACGAGCCGGTAGCGATAGCGCTGGTAGCTGAAGTACCACTCACGATCCCAGTGGGTATGGGAAACCAGGTGTAGCACCCAGGGTGTTGTCATCTTGCAGACCTTTTCAAGTAGCAAATCTTCAAAAACTGGGCATGGCAAGCGGAAATTCCGCGATGCCCGCGATTATTAGCGATCACTTTCGCCCGCGAATAAACGAAGCCGAAGGTTCAGCTATGACGATGGTTCTTCCAGTAAATGCCTCCTGAATTCGGCAGCGCCGAAGTTTCTTCGAGTAGCAGACAGAGCGCTGCTCAGTCCTTCGGCGGCGCAGCCGTCGACGCGCGGACGATGAGTTCGGTTCCAATCGTCTTGTGCGGAGAAACCGCCTGACCGTCTGACATTTTCGCGCTCTGGATCATGTCGAGCAGAAGCGACATACACAGTTCCCCGATCACGTATCCCGATAACGAGATGGTGGTCAGCGCAGGGCTGATCTGCGAAGCCAGCGCGATGTCGTCGACGCCGATCACGGAGAAATCCTGCGGAACGGACATGCCGAGCTGCCCCGCCTCAAAGATCGTGCCGATGGCGGTCAAATCGTTGACGGTGAAGATGGCGGTCGGGCGCTGCGGACGCTTCATGAGCTGGTGCAGCGCGCGGCGACCGCCCTCGATGGTGAAATCCCCTTCGATGACCGCCACGCTGTCCGGGTCGATGCCGTATTCCGCCAGCGACTTCAGGAACAGATCGCGGCGAATCTGGGCAGTCCACAGGTTCAAATCCCCGGCGATGTGGGCAAAGCGCCGGTGCCCCAGCTTGATCAGATGCGCGACCGCCTGGCGAATGCCCGTCTCGAAGTCGAAGTTGACGGTGCCCGCGTCGGCAAATTCCGCCTCGTTCCAGTCGAGGACAATCGTCGGCACTTTCTCGCGCGTCAATTCCTTCACAATTTCCATCGACATGCGGCTGGACATCAAAATGATGCCGTCGACGCGGCGCTGCACCATCGAGCGGATATATTTGACGCTCCGCTGGGTGTCATAACTGGCGTTGAACAGGAAGACGCTGTAATCGTGCGCCAGCGCGATGTTTTCCACGCCCAGAATGATCGGGTGGTAGAACGGGTTGCCCACATCGGTGATCAGCAGCCCGATGGTGGATGTCTGCTGAACGGACAGGCTCCGCGCGATCTGGCTGGGACGATAATCCAGCGCTTCCATCGCCTGCAAGACCTGGCTGCGGGTTTCGTCGCGGACGAAGCGCGTCTCGTTAATCACGTGCGACACGGTCGCCTTCGATACCCCCGCGTATTTGGCTACGTCGTCAATGGTTGCCCGCGCCATACAAACTCTCTCAGACTAAGACGCTTGATCAGCGGATACGCGACAGCAGAATATTCAGCCGCGCGCTGCATTCGAGCATCGACCTGCCCGTGTGATAAGCGACCTTCCATTCGTTGCCCAGGTCGGTGACGAGCGGCGTCCCGTCGCGGCTCAGCAGGGCGTACCATTCGCCAATCTGATGGTTGATCATCCGCTCATTGACGAAGTTCCAGATATTGGTGAACGCGCCCCGGAAGCGCTCGTCTTTGAAGAGACGATAGGCTTCGAGGAAACCGACCATCAATTCGGCTTGCTGCCACCATTCCTTTTCTTCCACGAGCACGCTGCCGCTGGCGGTTCCGTCCCGGAAAATGCCGCCGTAAATGTCGTCGATGCCGTGCTTCACGGCGTGGTCAACCAGTCGATACAGGACATCTTCGTATTCGGCGAGATCGATTTGTGCGGCATCCAGAGCATTGGACAGCAGCCAGGCGAGTTCGACATTGTGACCGAAAGACGTGGTGTCGGTTGGTACGGCGGGCGCGTCGCCCTGCCTTTCCGCGTTCCAGGTGCGCTTGATGGCAATAGCGGGGATGGGGTTGAAGCACAGATCAAACTGATTCCGCCCGCTCCCGCTCACCGGGTCAATCATGTGGCGCACGATCAGATCGATCAGCTCACGCAGCTTGCGCCGATGCAGGTCGTCTTTGGATGCCCGGTACAGGGTGGTGAACGACTCCATCAGGTGCATGTGGGTATCGAGCGACTTGCGGTCGCCGCCGCCAAAGCCCGCTTCCGAAGGCGTCCAATCTTCCTCAAGGTTTTCAAGGTAGCCGCCGTTGAGGGTATCGGCGCAGTGAATTTGCAGCAGGCTGAAGGTTCGGGAGGCGTAGTCGAGCGCGCGTTGATCCCCGGTGGCTAAAAAGTATTCGGACAGGGCGTAGATGGCGAAACTCTGCCCGTAGACAATTTTGCCCGCGTCCAGGCAGCTACCATCCGGGCGCACTTTCCAGTACCAGCCTTCGTGATGGTCATCCCAGAAGCTGGAAAGCAGGTATGCAAACCCCTTTTCCGCCATTTCACGATAACGAGGGACTTCGGGATAACGGCGTGACAGCGCGGAGAACCACCAGAGAAGGCGACACTGTGTATTCAGGTATCGCTGCGGTGTGCCCGTATCGTGACCGTCGCCATCGAAGTTGGTGAGAAAGCCGGGGTGAAGCGGGTCTTCTGCTCGCTCCATCCAGAATGGAATAAGTTCTGTCTGAAGGTGATGTTGAATTTGCTTAGAAATCGCGTGGAGATTAGTTTCCGAAATCATTTTAAGTAGTCCGGGTTGACACCAGTTAAGCGGTTACGTAACCGCTTAACTCAAGAATATCCATGTTTTTGGCAGTTGTCAATATCTCGACTGACGCAGCCTCAAGGATCTCCATCCAGCGGCGGTTGATCCGCGATCAGGCGGCTTCTACGGAGTAGGGTTGCCGCTTACTTTGCTGTCTCTGGGAGTATTCGATGGACAGGCGGAGCGGTTTACATGGCTTCATATCGGTACTGGTAACGTGGGTTTAGGGCGAAAGACGGGGTGGGACATCTGGATCAGACTTGATGCTTACAAGAAGCTCAGCTTGAAGCGAAACTGAGCATTTTCCTCAAACCACATCCGAAAGTTCGTGCCCCAGACGTTGTTGTACAGGTTGAAGTGAATGCCGCCGCGCATATCCGGCAAGCGATTGTGGAAATCGAGCAGCGCGGGGGCGCCGGGCGCGACCAGGGGTGCGTCGAGCGAACACACTTCAAACCGATCCGCTTCGTCGTCGTAGATCACGCGCTGGTCGATGGCGTGCAGCGTTCGCGCGCCTCTGCTGACGACATCGGCAGGATCGATGAGCCGTCCAATTTTCTCGAAGCGCCAGCCGGTCTGCTGGTCTGCCAGCGGCTGGAACGACAGCCAGAAGGCTTCCGGCAGGCGGCAGGCAGGTTTATCAAACCAGGCATAGGTGATGTGGAGAGCGTCATCCGTGACGGTGTAGCGCAGGAAAGACCGGCGTGGCGCGCCGAACGCCTGCGCTGCGGCGTCGTAAGCGAGGGCGAATACGATCTCAGTCGGGCTGTCCTGATACGCATCCGTTGCGTCCGGCATCCAGGTCTGCCTTTCGACCGTCGGTATGCCCGGCTTGGTAAAGTCCTCAATCGCCCACTCAGCAACCTGCACATCGTCCCGATTGCGGATGTATTGACGCCAGAAGCGTTCGTAATCCTGCTGCCCATACACGTCATAATGCAGCCGAGCCAGCGCGTGATCGGTATCTGCCCAGACACGACCTGAGTGACGATCCACCAATCGGACTATCGCTCCCGTAGACGGGTCAAAGCGCAGCTCGAAGCGAGCGGTGCGTAAGTCTCTAGCGGATGTCCGCTGGCGGCGCGCAAATGTCTCGACACGCGGCGCAATATGATCGAGCGCCGTGAGCGCCTCCTGGTGGAGCGGCGAGTCATCGAGACTGTCGAGCGCGGCGGTGAGATAGGCGCGCTGTTCTGCCCATGATGCCTCAAAACGCTGGCATTTTTCGGTTCGGCGCAGCTCAGCCAGTTCGTCCGCAAGGTAGTGGCTGTGGTCGGCAAGATACGTCTTCTCGTCCATGCCCCAGGTGTGCTCCGGGACCATGAGGAGATGCTGGCTGAAACGGTCGATGCGCTGTCTGCTTTCGGCGTCAGGCTCGCGGGTGAGCCATTCCCGGCGCAGCCGTGAAAGCTCGCGGTACTGGCTGATTTTCGTTGGGTCGGAACCGGCACCGTGTATCCAGGTATCGCCAATCTCCGACGTGATCACCGGCAGCGAGTCGCGGATGGAGTCCAGTTTCCGGGCGAAGTCGTCGAGTGTCGACGCTACGAGGTGGGCATGGGGAATCTGCGCTTCGAGCGTTTCGTAGGCTTGGGCAATCGCCGCTTCGGAAGGTGGACCCTCGTTGTCGTTGGTGAGGACAAGGGCGAGCGCATCATCTAAGCCCTCCACACGAGTCAGCCCGCCGTATGTCTGTTCGTAGATCACGATCACGTCGGACTTGCTGGACTCGTCGCGCCAGACAAACACGTGGGGCACATCCGGTACGCTGGACGCCGGATTGACGCCGATGTGCAGGAGGCGAATCCCCGCCTCGGCGAGCAGCGGAACGAGCGCGCGCGTGTGACCGGGCACGTCGGTCATCTTGGCGGCGATAGTTTGCTTCCCAAAGCGGCGGTCGAGCGTCTTTCCGTAGCTCAGCCCAAAACGCCAGAGCGATTCGTCGATCAGTTCACTGTGCGTGGTGAAGGGCAGCGCGTGCCAGCGAATATCGCCTGCGACAATGGCGGCTTCCATCTGGCGGCGTTCTTCCGGTGATGCCTGTTCCAGATAGGCATAGATCAGCCATGCGCCGGTCGTCCAGCGGAAGCGCTGCTCGCGGTCGCGCGTTCGTTCCGCCAGCGCAACCGCCTGCGGGATGAACTTATGAAAGTAAGTTTGCACGACATCCGCCGCATAGCCGGTGAAGCCGATGTCAAGATGCGTCTTGAAGACCAGATGCACTATTGTCATGTGAAGGCACTTTACTGAATATAAATTGGGTTCGTCACGGCGCATACCTGCCCATTCTCATCTGCGAGCTGGGCACGCACATAAACGGAATCGGCGGCAGCCGGGAAATCCCAATGGAATTCGTCTTCAGGCACGCGTTGACGCTCAACGCATCCGGCAGCGGTGTGCAGTTCGAGCCAGCACCCGGCGCCAGCGTGAGCATTCACGCGCATCCGAAGCTGCCCTTCTTCCGCGCGCGGGACAACGTCTCCCATCATGGCATGAGCGGCGGTGAGTGTCAACCGGGATCCGTTGATGCGGTTGGAGATCATGACGTGACCCGCGCGAATGGAGTTGAGCAGCTTCGCGGCGGACGGCGCACCGTCGCAGTGTACCCACAGCGTCGGCACCGCCAGTTGGGCGACATGCTGCTGCTTGAGAAAGTGGTTGTCGCTGCCGCCGACGGCGGTGCAGCGCCTGCCGCGACGCAGCCGCGCTTCCCAGAATTCCAGCGCGATGTCATTCATCAATTCCCAGGGACCGTTCCAGACTTCGATGCAGTCGAGATCGTCCACGTTGGGGTACGCCCAGTCGGGACCGTAGGGGCGCGGGTGATTCAAAGAGACCAGGTAGCCGCGTCGTTTCGCCTCGGCAACCGCCTGCGCCATGTGCTGCTCGTCCTCAACGCGAAAGTCGATCCAGCCGTGATCTCCCCATACATTCCAGTGTCCTTTGTAGGTCGTGACCTCGAAGCCGGGGATCAGCATTAATGGCGTTTCGATGGTGTTGAGACGGGCGAGGTGCGAGATATTGTTGTGGTCGGTGATTGCCAGAAAGTCGAGACCGAGCGCTTCGGCGCGGCGCACGATGTCGAGCGGGTCGCTGTCGCCGTCGCTGTGGTAGCTGTGGTTGTGCATCTCGCCGCAGTACCAGCCGTCCGGCTTGATTTTGCCGGGTGTCGAGCGCAGCGGCAGCAGCGGCGCGAAGCTGCCCTCGGCGGAGCCGGGAGTCAGCGTGATGTCGACGCGGTAGTCACAGCCAGCGGGCGCAATCTTGTACAATCCGAGTGCGATGTTCCAGGTGCCCGGCTGGATCGGTCCCGCGAGATAGCCGGGTGTGGCGTCGTCGGTGGCGACGAAGAAGCTGTGACGGGCGCTGCCGCTCCAGCCGCGAAATCCCTCGCTCATGAAATCGCTGCCGCGCGCATCGAAGATGCCGATGTCGACGGTATTGCCACCGGTCAGCATCGGATCGGAGCCAACCTCGTCGCTGTACTCGTAGCGCACGTCGATGCGCCCAATCCCCTGGGGCACTTCAAACGGAATAGAGGTGTAGGTCTGGGTCTGCCCGGTTACGGCATGACCGGTCAGCGTCAACGAGATGGGGGCAATCATTGAATCCAATCTCCGGCTTCGTCGTAGAAGCATGGGCGCGTAGTCGGCAGCGCTGGCTGCCCATCGTAACACAGATCGGTATGGTTTCACCGAACCCGGACGCTAAGTTTTGACCAGATTTTCGCGTTTTTAGCAGGGCGTTACGAGTAGGCGGGCAAACAGACCTGCCCAAATGCTAACTGCTTTCCGCTGTGCCGTTCTGCCGGATTGCGCTGCCGGACAATTCGCGCAGGACAAGCTCCGTCGCCAGCGTGACGGTCAGATAGGGCGCCTGCGGCTCATTGAGCCGGCGAATGAGTAACCGCACAGCCTCCCGTCCGAGCGCGTAAGTCGGCTGCGCTACTGTGGTCAGCGGCGGATCAACATAGGGTGACCAGGGCGTCTCGTCGAAACTGATGAGCGCCATATCCTCAGGCACGCGCACGCCGCGCTCCTTCAGCGCGCACAAAGCGCCGATGGTCATCGGCTCGTTCGCAACAAACAGCGCAGTCGGTCGCTCATGGAGATCGAGCAGTTCACGGGTGGCGCGGTAAGCCGCCTCTTCTTCGTAGCGACCGTCCTTGACGAGTTCTTCGTCGATAGGCAGTCCGGCGAACCTCAAGGCGTCTTTATAGCCCTCCAGACGCTGAAGCGCGGTGGTGACCATCAACTTACCCGTGATGGTCGCTATGCGTCGATGTCCGAGGTCAATCAGATGACGGACGGCTTTGAGCGCACCCGCCCGGTTGTCGACCACGACGACATCGAATGAATAGTCCTCAACCGTCGTGTCGATCAAAATCACCGCTGTACCGGACTGGCGCAGCGCATCGAAGTGGCGACCATCGCCGCGATAATCCTGCGGATTGACAATCAAGCCCGCCGCGCGCTCGGAGCGCATCAGGTCGATGTAATAGCGCTCGCGCCTGGCATCTCCGACGGCGTTACAGAACAGCAGGTGCATCTCATGGGAATAGGCAAGGTCGCTGACGCCGTGAATGATCGAGTTGAAGTGGGAATTGAGGACGCCGGAGATCATCAGCCCAATGAGCTGACTGTTGGTCTGCGTGCGCAGCCTTTGAGCCGTCTGATAGGGATGATAATTCAAATCCTCGGCGGCTTGCAGCACTTTCCGTTTCGCTTTGCTGCTCACGTGCGGCTTGTTGGCAAGCGCCCGCGAAACAGTTGAACTGGAAACACCTGCAAGCTCCGCAACATCCTTGATATTTGCCATAACGGGACTCGCTTCAGATTGCCTGACGCAGTGGTCTATCAATTCAACCATGTACGAGAGCGCATAGCAAGTTTGACACTGTTTCAGCAATCGTTTGCAAAACCAACTCGATTATACGCCGTTCTTGAGCACTTTTGGTGCGCGAAATTGTCGATTTCGGGTGCGAAGATTCGGCAAAATGCATGAAACGGTCATGGTATCGTTGCCAATTTCCTTGACAAGTCCATGCGGTTGGGCTACGTTTGGTGGCAAGAATATTCATTAGGAGCCATTAAGATGAACCACAAGAGTCGGCATATTTACCTAATTTCAGTTCTCCTGATCGTGCTCGCTGCCACGACTTCGTTCAGTCTGGCGCAGGGCACCGCCACGCTGAATTTCTTCTTTCTCGGCGACGAACTGACCAACCCGCTCATGCAGCAGGTGATCACGGACTTCGAGGCTGCCAATCCTGGCGTCACGATCAATCTTCAGACGTACCCCAACGAGGCGTACAAGACGACCATGCAGGTGGCGATTGGTTCCGATGCGCCGCCGGACATCCTGTTCAACTGGGCGGGTGATGACACGGGGCGTCTCGTGCGCGAGGGGAACCTGCTCGATCTGACACCCTATGCGGAGCAGTTCGGTTGGAATGGACCCATCAATCCCGGCGCGCTCGATGCTTTCACCTTCGACGGCAAGCTGTATGGCGCGCCTTACAGCCTCGAAGCCAAGTACTACTACTACAACAAGGACCTGTTCGCCCAGTACGGCGTGACGGTTCCGCAGAGCTTCGACGAGCTGCTGGCGACCTGCACCACGCTGCATGACGCGGGCGTGACGCCGATGGCGTTCGGCAACCAGGAACGCTGGGAAGGCGTTCACTACCTGTCGATCTTCAACCAAAAGGTCGTTGGCGAGCAGCAGATTATGCAGGACTACTCGCTGCAAACACCGGCTGACCAACTGTTCACTGACCCCGGCTACGCGACCGCCTTCCAGCGCCTGCTTGACATGCAGAGTGCGGGCTGTTTCGGCGATGCGGTCAACTCGACCACGCCTGACGCCGCGCTGGCGCTGTTCATGGCTGAGCAGACGGCGATGTACTACCAGGGCACGTGGATTATGGGCAGCCTGACCCAGGGCGACATGATGTCCAAGGTTGGCATGTTCCGTATGCCGCCGATGACCGATGCGGATGCCAAAGGCAACCAGAATTACGCGCTGATGGCGCCGATTGGGCTGGAGATTTCCGCCAAGACGCAGTACCCGGACGAAGCGGCAAACTTCCTCGACTACTTCCTGTCGAAGGACGTGCAGCGGAGCTTTGTCGAGGCGACCAGCCGCATTCCCGTGCGCACCGATGCGCTCGGCGACGGCGTTGGCACGCCCGAATTGATTAACGTCGTCGACGATCTGGCGACCACTGAAGGCGCGGTCGGCTGGCTGGACACGGTGCTGGAGAATCGCATCTCCGAAGCCTACCTGAACTCGATCCAGGAAGTGCTGGCTGGCTCGAAAACACCTGAGCAGGCGGTCGCTGCCATCCGTGAAGTCGCGCTCAAGGTGCAGGAGGAGTTGATGGGAACCCCGGCGAGTTAACGCCACCCGGGTCGGATGTATCGTCGTGGGGCAAGGTTTGCGCCTTGCCCCACTGTGTCAATACCTGGGAGACGGAGAAGGGGAATATGTCCATCCAGCCTCGACATCTGGCGAACAGCGCGCCAGGCATAGCGCTTGAGCGCGCGCGCCCGTCACCTGCGCGAGTACCGCGACGCCTTCCTGCTGGTCGCTCCGGCGCTGATCGTCTTTGCAATATTCGTGATTTATCCCGTGATCGACACGGTGCGCCTGTCCTTTTATGACTATGGCTTGACCGATCCCAAAATCACCTTCATCGGCTTACAGAACTACCAGGAGTTGATGCAGGACGGCGTCTTCTGGCACGCGCTGGGGAACAACTTCTTTATGCTGGTCGGCTCGGTTGCCGTGCAGGTGGTCGGCGGCGTCATCCTTGCCGCCGTGCTCAGCCGGGGAATCCGTCGCGGTCGGACGTTTTTTCGCACGCTCCACTTCGCGCCAGTGATGATGTCCGCCGTAGCAGTCGGCGTCTTGTGGCAGCTTATTTATGACCCCAATGTCGGCATCCTCAACGCTTTTCTCAAATTTCTGCACGTCAAGCCGCCCTCTCAGGGGTGGCTGGGCGATCCCAATCTGGTCATGTTCGCTATCCTCGTGGCAGCCTGCTGGCAGTATACCGGCTACGTGATGGTGATTGTGCTGGCGGGAATGCAGGGCGTGCCGACCGAGCTTTACGAAGCGTCTGCGCTCGACGGAGCCAACGAGCTGCAAAACTTCATCCATATCACGATTCCATCGGTCAGCAACGTCATCGTGGCGGCGACGATGATCACGATGATCGGCTCGATCAAAGTGTTCGACATCGTCTACGTGCTCACGCGCGGCGGACCCGCCAACGCGAGTCAGGTACTCGGCACGTACATTTACTACAATGCCTTCACCATCAACCGTGCTGGCTACGCCAGTGCCATCGCAGTTGTGCTGCTCGCCATCGCGCTGGTCTTCGGCGTGCTCCAGCTTCGTTTCACGCGGCAGATTTGAGGTCGTCCCCCATGCAGCAAAAACTCATCTGGCCCCACTGGCTC
This sequence comes from uncultured Chloroflexia bacterium, assembly GCA_963760975.1. Taxonomy (GTDB): domain Bacteria; phylum Chloroflexota; class Anaerolineae; order Aggregatilineales; family Phototrophicaceae; genus Flexifilum. The sequence continues at coordinate 330,607 of CAVXEZ010000014.1, forward strand.
ACCTATCTGCTTCTGTCGCTCTATTCGGTCGTCATCGTTATGCCCATCGTCTGGATGATTTTCTCGTCGCTCAAGACGATGCGGGAGCTGTTTGCCTCGCCGTTCGCGCCGCCAAGCGCTCCCCAGTGGGGAAACTTCGCCAGCGCCTGGACTTCCGGCATCTCGCGCTATCTGGTCAACTCGCTGGTCATCACCGGCGTTTCGGTGCTGCTGATCGTCGTCTTCAGCGGCATGGCGGCTTACGCCTTCGCGCGGCTGCGCTTTCCGGCGCGCGTACCGCTTTACCTGCTGCTGATCGCCGGTTTTGCTATCCCGGTACACACGACTCTGGTTCCGCTGTACCGGATGCTGAACACCGCCAAGCTGCTCAATACGTACCCCGGCATGATCGGTCCCTACGTGGGCTTTGGCATTCCGTTTTCGGTGCTGCTGCTCTACGCCTTTTTCGTGCAGTTCCCCAGCGAGATCGAGGACGCGGCACGGATCGACGGCTGCGGCACCTGGCAGATGGTGCTGCGGATTGTCCTGCCGCTGTCGCTGCCCGCGCTTTCCAGCGTGGCGATCTTTCAAGCCGTTTTCCTGTGGAATGAATTTTCGCTCGCCATCATTGTTTTGAGCGACAATGCGATGCGCACCGTGCCGCTGGGGCTGACGGTGTTTCAGGGCGAATGGACGACCAACTGGCCCTCGCTGCTTGCCGCCGTCACGCTGGCGTCGATTCCCATGCTCGTGATCTTCGTTGTGCTTCAGAAGCAGTTCGTGAACAGTCTCTCCGGTTTTTCCCGGTAGATTCGGAGCCTTCCTATGAGCGTTACGCTGCCTTATCGTCAAGTCCATCTCGACTTTCACACCTCGGAACACTGCCTGAACGTCGGCGCTGAGTTTGATGCGGACGCTTTCGCGGCGACGCTGGCTGATGCGCACGTGGACTCGATCAATATTTTCGCCAAATGCCATCACGGCTATTCGTATTACCCCACCCAAACCGGCACGATGCATCCGGGGCTGAGCTTTGACCTGCTGGGTCGTCAAATCGAGGCGCTGCACACGCGCGACATCCGCTGCCCGATTTACTATTCGGTCATGTGGGATGAGCTGGCAGCGAAGGAGCATCCGGAATGGCTGATTGTCGGCAAGGATGGGCGCGTCGCCGGGCGCGAGCCTCTGGGCAGCGAGTGGGGCTGGTCGACAATGGACGTGTCCAGCGGCTACCGTGATTACCTTCTGGCGGCAGTCGACGAGTTGATCTCGAACTATGCCGTCGACGGATTCTGGTTCGACATCTGCTTCCCGATGCCGAACTACTCGCGCTGGGGCATCGCGCAGATGCAGGCTGCCGGCGTGAACCCGGAGAGCGACGAGCAAGCCTGGGCGTTCGCGCGTCAGAAACAGACGGACTTTTTCCAGACGGTCACCGGCTACGTACACGACCGCTGCCCTGACGCCTTGATTTTCTACAACGGCACGATGGACCGCGATATGCGCCGCGTCGCGCCGTACATGACTCATTTCGAAATCGAAAGTTTGCCGACCACACGCCAGTGGGGCTATCTGCACTATCCGATCATGGCACGTCAGGCGCGTAGCTACGGGAAAGATTTTCTCGGCATGAACGGTCGCTTTCACCTGTCGTGGGGCGACTTTGGCGGCATCAAAACGCGCGACCAGCTCGAATACGAATGCGGCACGATTGTCGCCGCTGGCGGCAAAATCTGCGTGGGCGACCAGTTGAACCCGAATGGTCGGCTTGATCCGGCGGTTTACCGCCTCATCGGGCATGAGTTCGAGCGGATTGAGGCGCTGGAGCCGTGGCTGCGCGGCGCTCAGCCAGCGGCAGAGATTGCCATCCTGGCAACCGGCGCGGCGGCGACGCAGAACCCGGGTATCGCCGCGCACAGCCCGGATACTGAGGGCGCGGCTCAGTTCATGCTGGAGCTGGGGTATCAGTTCGACATCCTTGATACGGATGCGGCTTTCGACTCCTATGCGGCGGTCATTCTCCCCGACGGCTCGACGCTCAGCCCGGCGCTCCAGCAATCGTTAAGCGCCTATCTTGCTTCCGGCGGCAAGTTGATCCTCAGCGGCACTGCCGCGTTGGACCCGGCGAGCCAGACGTTCCAGCTAGACGACATCCCGGTGAGCTACGCTGGCATGATGCCGACCGTACCGAGTTACGTGCGACCCGACGCCAGCCTGACGCTGTCCGGCTCGGATGACGAGTTGGCGGACGATTACGACTACGTTTTCTACGGACAGTCGCACGTCGTCCGTCCGCACCCCGGCGCGAAGACATACGGCGACCTGCGTCCGGCGTTGTTCAACCGCACGTGGGAACACTACATGGGGCATCAACACGCGCCAGCAGGGCAAGCGCTGGATGCTCCGTCAGCCGTTTCGACGGATAACGTCCTCTATCTCGCCGCGCCGCTCTTTGGTGGCTACCAGCAGTACGACTACTGGGCGTATCGTGCCATCCTCAGGAAGCTGCTTATCGACTTCCTGCCGCCGCAGCGCCTGAAGCCGGACGCGCCCGGTTGGGTTGAGTTCAGCCTGCATACGCAATCGGCAGCGGATGGACAGCCCGAACGGGATGTCGTACACGTCGTTTGCTATCATCCCAGACGCACGGCACAGGCGATTGTCCACGTCGATCAGTCTGCGCTGACCGCTGGCTTGAAGTTCGCGCTGCAAGCGGAGGTCGCGCCCCGGCGTGTCTATCTCGCCCCCGAAGGCACTTCGGTTCCTTTCACATACATGGATCGTCGCGTTCAGGTGGAACTGCCGCCGGTGGGCGTCCACACTGTCGTCGTCCTTGAGAAGGGGTAGCTGAGTGCAAACCGACTTGCCGCGCCGATGACGGTTGATCAGGCGCGGCAAGCTGCTGCCTGGCACGCTGATTGCCACCCGCTCGATCACCTCCCGGAACTCCCATTTCGAGCTGTACTACTCGCCTGCTGGCGTATCGGACGACAAAGGACAAATCCAGATATAGCCCCTCCTGTAGTCAACAGGTTGCTTTCGTCAGCCGATCTCGATACCAACCTCATTTTCGGAGAAAAATACCCAGCCATACAATGATCACGATTGCATATGCGCTCGTGGAGACGTATCCAGTGGGTGATTGAAGTCTGTCATCCCGGTGCTGATCGTTCGCCTTTTCGTTTGAATTGTCGGGCGTCTCCTTTCGCCGTGACCCAATCGGCAGTCGCTCCGGAAGAAATCACCAATGTCCAAAACGATTGTGAGCCTGCTCATCGCTATCTGTCTGCTGGCGCTCGTGCTGCTCAGTCCCGGAACTGCGGTAGTCCGCTATGTTGCTGCCCTGTTCCCAATCCTGCTTGTTCTCACGCTCATGACCGTTTTCCATTGGAATGGTCAAAAAGCGGGTCCTCTGGGCTGGCTCGCCGGTGTCGTCGTGGCGGCGCTGGTTTTTGGTTTGACATTCGATGTGTTCTGGGTGTCGCAGGCGAAAGGACTCGTGACCTCCGGCTTGGTGCTGGGCGTACTGTGGCCAGCGCTCCTGCTTTACAACCTTGTGAACAAGGCGGGCGGAATTGACGCGCTTGCCCGCGCGCTTCAACAGGTAATCCCCGATTACGGGCTGCTGCTGATTGTCCTTAGCTGGGCATTCAGCGGCTTGCTGGAAGGTCTGGCGGGCTACGGCATTCCTATCGCCATCGTTGCGCCGATGCTCGTCAGCCTGCGTGTCAAACCCGTGCGAGCGGTCGCGGCGGTCGCAGTTGGTCATGCGTGGGCGGTGACCTTTGGTGATATGGGCGTCATTTTCCAAACACTCATCCGCGTTGTACACACCGACCCGGCTTCAGTCGCTTCTCTGGCGGCGCTGCTGTTAGGCGTCTGCTGCCTGGCTTGCGGACTTGCCGTGACCCGGATACTGGGACTGCGCGGCAATCTGAGAGCCGTTGCGATTCTGGCGCTGACGATGAGCGTGACCCAGTATGGACTGGCGGTATCCGGGATTACGCCACTGGCGGCGCTTCTGGCAGGATTTTCAGGAATCATCGTTGGCATTGTCCTTGCCCAAATCCGGTGTTTGCCGCAGCCCTTCAGACTCTTTGCACGACATGGGCAGCCGTTCAGGAACGCTGGTATCCGGCAAACGAAGGCTGTCGATTTGCCCCGACCATTGATTGCGACGCTGATAAGTTACGGCACCCTGACCGGACTGCTGGCATCTATCGTCCTCATTCAGCCTTTGGGCGCACTTCTAAATCAGGCTGCATTGCCGCTGGTCTTTCCGCAGGTCACGACGCTGCAAGGCACTTTCGCAGTTGCCGAGTCCGAGCAAGTGATCAGACCGTTCGTTCATCCCGGTGCTGCCATTCTCCTGATCGCACTTCTGAGCTACGGGTTCTATCGTCGGAGCGGTCTCTTAGCCCCTGGCGATTGGAATGCCGCTTTTCACAAAACGTGCGGCGCCGCCCTGCCTGCATCCATCGGAATCATCGCTATGGTTGGGCTGTCAGCGGTGATGGAGCATACCGGTATGACTCAGCTTCTGGCGCAGGCGCTGAGCCAAATGTTCGGCGGCAGGTTTCCAGTCGTATCGCCTCTTGTGGGAATGCTTGGCGCCTTTGCCACAGGAAGCAACAATAACTCCAACGTTCTCCTGGCTCCTCTGCAAGAGAGCGCTGGCATTTTGCTTGGTATTGCTCCGGCGGTTTTAGTCGCAGCACAAACGTCGGGAGGCGCAATCGGCAGTATGATCGCTCCGGCAAAGATCATCGTCGGTTGCAGCACGGTAGGGTTACGCAACCGCGATGGCGAAGTCCTCAGGATTACCGTGCCCTACGGCTTGCTCATCGGCGTCGCTATTGGACTGATCGCATTCATTCTGACGCTGGCTTGATCGATTGCGATCTCGTGCCAGCGCATCCTGGGGATACTGTGGATTGTGATCATCCCGATTGCGACGGCAATCGTCCTCTCAATTGCGTTCACGCAATTTATGCCTATCCAGCTTGACGTGCCCTTTATCGTTTTTATCTCTCGGCGCTAGTACCGTACAACATCTTCGGCAGCGGGTGCGATTACAGACAAAATCGGGATCATCACACTGGTTTCTTTCCCACGTGAAATCCTTGTTTTGCTTACGTTAGGTGAACTGCTAGTCGATTTCGTGTTCACTTTCCTTGCGATGCTGATCATCAATGCCATCTATGGTTTGTTTCCCAACATATGTTTTATTTTCCTTCCCTTTCTGCGCTTGGTACTCATCCTCATTACGCTGGGTATCAGCTTTCTGGTAAGCTCACCAGGTGTTCTTATCCGTGACATTCCGCAACTCGTGTTCGTTTTCATGCAGTTGTTCTTCTTTCTGGCGCCGGTCATTTATCCTATCGAAACGTTGCCAGAACGGTTTCGTTTTCGGTTCGTACTTAATCCCGTCGCCGCAATCATTCAAGCCTTTCGTGATATAATCATCTACCAGCGTATGCCTGACTTCGTGACTCTCTACTATCCCGCCGTTTTCGGAGGCGTGTACGCGAGATCGGGTATGCAACCTTCAAGTCGATTGAAGACGAGATGGCGGATATTCTATGAACGACTTGGAATTCCTCTGGCTATGACCGAAACAATGTCTGAAGTCATTAACGTGGAAAATCTCTCCAAGCAGTCTCGTCCTAAGGTCTATGGCGTCAGCCTGCGTCATGAAACCGGTGTAACCCTCTGGCATGTACTGGGGCGGTACGACAAGAATGACTAGCAGAACGCGTTCTTTGCCCTGCGCGACGTTTTGTTCTCGGTACATAGATAGGAGACGCTCGGCATCATTGGGCGCAACGGCGCCGGAAAAACAACTCTGCTGCGTGTGCTTTCCGGTATTACGAAACCGACCTCCTGTACAGTCGAGATACATGGACAGTTTGCTATGCTGATCGGCTTGAACGCTGGTTTCAATTTCGATATGAGCGGTCGTAGGAATATATCTCAACGTGGCTATTTGGGGTTTGCACCCTAGCGAAACGCACGAGATCGAGGACAAAATCGTCGACTTCGCCGACATCGGTGAATTCATCGATATGCCGGGCTTGATCACGCTATGAGAAAGATGTATGGCGCTGCCGAGGAAGTTCTTCCTGCTTACAATGACTTCCTAGGCTGAATACCGATATCCATGAGCAGCGAATTGATAACCGAACCGCAGAGATACTTCTTTATTGTCGGGTGCCAACGAAGTGGGACAACCCTGCTGCGATTGGTTCTGGAGAGTCATTCCAAAATCTTCTGTTACGATGAGATTCACGGTTATCGTGCGCTGATGATGCGAGATTTCTCTGAATCGCAGGAAAGTGAGCGCGTTGGCTTTAAAATTCCTCGCTGGACCGAGCAGCTAACTCAAGCACAGCTTGGTGACGAAGGACAGGAAGAAGTGACGCCGAATTTCTACGCCGGACAGAAAATATTGTTCATGCTTCGGGATGTGCGGGACACCGTTACTTCGATGCTAACGCTGAAGACGGGTGACGATAACTGGCTGACGACCTATGGACGGAGAATCTTGGCGGCGAAGATGCAGGATGACACCTTCCGCCAGCGGTATGCGACTGAAATTGCCCTGATGGACAGTGCGAGTGACAAATTGGTGGCGGCAGGTGCATTCTACTGGAAGTACAAGACCCAAGCCTACTTTGATTATCAAGCCAGGGGCTTCCCGTTGTTGGGTATTCGATATGAGCACCTGGTCACTTATCCCGAAGTCTGCTTGCGCAGCATTCTTGAGTTCCTTGAACTGGAATGGGAGGATGCGCTTCAGTATCATGCTAAGCTAGAGCACCGAGAGGTTTATCCCAACGGACTTACTGTTGGCAATACCGATCCTGCTCGTGAGATTGACGCGAAGTCGGTTAACAGTTGGGTGAACAAACTCCGACCGGACCAGGAAGCAATAATTCTCGATATAGCGGGTGAGTTGCACGACCGAATTCGCTGGACGTAATTAACCTGATGTGCGGGTTTCAAAAAGATAACAAACGGTCGCAAGCCAGCGCAGAATCAAGTTTCTGCTGCTGGCAACAATAAACGGCGAAGGTATGGCTGAGAATCTTGCGCAACCAACGCGAACTGAGATGCCACACATCGCGTGCCCAAACCTGCTTAGCACGAAAACGTCCGACCAGGTGCCCAAAGACAGCTTCAATTTAGAAAAACCTGCGCATCGGGTGAGCTACAAATGTGCGGAAGGTAGGTAATATGCTGAAGGTTCTAGCCATTTTACCTGACTACATTCCCTCGACGATTATCAATGTAACGACGCCCCTAAAGTATTTGTGCCAGCTCGGGGAGATCGAGTTCGCGCACTGCCTGGAAAGCATGGTGACGCCGCAGCAGGTTGCGGGAAGCGACGTTATCGTGGCGTGTCGAAATCTTGAGCCGATCTATAATCCTGTTTTTCAGCTCGCCGACCAGCTTCAGATCCCGATTATCTATGACCTGGATGACGATTTATTTGACGTTCCTGAAAGCGACGTTTTTAGTTCGTACTACCGGCATCCGAAGCGCCGGGCGGCTCTGGGGTGGATGCTTTCGCACGCGACTCTGGTGCGCGTTCACTCACCTGCTTTGAAGGACATAGTGCATCCGTACAACCCTCGCGTAAACCTGGTCTGGGCAGCCGTCGACTGGACGTTGGTTCCGGAAACACTCCCTGAGATCAAGAAAGACCCCGTTGAGATTGTCTATGCCACCAGCCGCACGAAAAACGATAATTTATTTCAACAAATGTATGACGATCTGCTCCAGACGCTCGAGAAATTTGGTGAGCAGGTGCGCCTTAATATTTTGGGACTGGACCCCGGCGATCTGAAGAGTTATCCGCAGGTGGTATACCGACAGCTTGATGCCGACTACCCACATTTTTTCCGGGACTTCACCCGCTACGGCTATAGCATCGGTCTTGCACCGATGGAGACGGATTTGTTTCACCAATGCAAAACGGATACCAAATACCGAGATTACGCTGCAGCGGGGGCGGTAGGGATTTACACGGATTGTCCTCTATATCGCCAGGGTGTAACCCACATGGAAACCGGGCTGCTGATCAGCGGCGCTCGTGGTAGCTGGACTGAAGCTATAACGCTGCTGGTTGAACAACCAGAGCTAGTCGAGCGGATTCGCCAGAAGGCACGCAGGTTCGTACAGGAGCGGAACAGTATGGAGGCGGTTTCACAGATGTGGCTGCGAGACATACTTGCTATGCCAAAACGCCCCGTGACACCCGAATCATGGTCGCCACCACGCTGGCGGTTCACCCAGTCATCGAGCGGTCACTGGATGCGGTACCGCCGTTTGTACCGCAGCACCGTACCGATAAACTGGCGCATCCAGCTTCGGGATTTGCGAATCCAATTGCGAGCATTCTTCAATGTCTAGCGCCCCGACCGTTTACGTGGGTATCGTCACATATAACAGCATCAACGATCTGCCAGCCTGTATTGCCAGCTTGCAACGACAGACCTGTCGTGATCTGCACATCGTCGTGCTTGACAACGCGTCGCAGGATCAATCGGCTAACTGGATACGGGAACACTTTCCCGATTGCGAACTCATCATCAATGACGAAAATGTCGGCTTTGGGCGCGCCCATAACCGCATAATTCGACACTGTCGATTGAGCAATTCTGATTTCTATATGCCGCTCAATCCGGACGTGACGCTGGATGCAGACTACGTTGAGCGCGTCGTCGACGCGCTTATGCAGACGGGAGCAGGATGGGCGAGCGGCAAACTCCTAGAGAAAGACAACGAGAATCGCCTGACGGGTCGCATTTACAGTGCAGGGCAGGGTATCCGGCGCGATGGTTTCGTCATTAACATTGGTGAGGGGATGCGCGACGAGCCACAGTTCGACAAAAGTCGGGAAGTCTTTCTGGTTTCGGGTGCCGCTCCCATAATTCGTGGAGAGTTGATCGCCTCAATTGCGGAAGACGGTGATTTGTTTGACCGGGCGATGTTCATGTATGCCGAGGACATCGATATGGGTTGGCGAGCGCGACTTCAGGGCTGGCGCTGCTGGTACGTGGCGGAAGCCGTCGCCTATCATCGCGGCGGGGTTGTTCGAGGGAATATGCGGACGCAGGCGCTCGGTAACCTAATGCTCTCAACCATTAAGAACGCTTATCCGCTTGACCTATTCTTCTGCAATGTGCCTCTCTTTTTCGTGAGCTGGCTCGTGCGCCTATTGACTGGGCCTCAAACAGGCATTCTGCTCGTACGGCAACTGCTAGGCGGTGCACCAACTGCGTGGCGCAAACGGCGCTCTCCCAAACTGGCACGTGGCGAAATGCATCAATGGTTTGCCTGGAGTGAACGCCAGTTAACGGAGCAGCCAAGCGGCGTGCGGGCGCGCTTACATGCGTACCTCAAGCAGCGTTGACTTGTCGCGCTAAGTAATTACACCCGGTCTGGCTTGTCTTTAGGCGCGCACATGTAGGTGAAGATATTTTCCATCTCCGCCTGCCAGTCGGTGCGCTCGTTCACGACCATTGCCCCTGCCGTATGGGTGACTTCCTGGCGGAGTTGATCATCACGGAGCCCAAGCTCCAACGTCTCCGCAATCGACGTGGCGCTGGCTTCGGTTAGCAGGCAATTGACTCGATCTTTCAAAAGCCATGACGTATAAGCATTGTAGTTCGTCACCACGAGGCTGTTACACGCCATCAGTTCGATTGGCAGGTAGGATGGATGGCGCGTAAACATCATCACTAGCCCAGCGTGACAGGTTCGATAGAGATCACCGGTCGCCTCGTACTTGAGGATACCGAGGTTTTCTACGATGCCACCGAGTTCGTAATCGGCAGGGTTCCATTCAGCGCCCGCAGCGACGATCTCGACATCGTTCCCCATACTGCGCTTGAGTTTACGCAGCGCCACAGAACCAAGCTCGAAAGCGTTGCGCAGATGACCAGGACGACCGTAGAAGAAAACACGATAAGGGGGCTTGGCGGGCTGCAACTCTGCGGGCGGGTAGAACACACTCGTATTGATGGCGGGTGAGAATGAAGCGGCGTGTCCGTAATAATCACGCTCGTAGATCACCTCAAGACCGGGGGTATTGATAAGCCCATAGAAGCCAAATCTGTAGCTGGCTTCTGTCAAACCGCTGGTTGTCCCCGCTGGATAGAAGAGTGGTTCCATATCCTGGATGAAATAGAATTTGCGCTTTGTTTGGTTGAAGCGCAGAAGCGCATAGGCGGTCGTCCATAAAGTACAGACGCCCGCGTCGGTAGGGGGTAGGTGTTTCACGTCATCGATAGTCAGGATCGCATCAACCTTCGCGCTCGCCAGTTCGGGGAATGCTGCTCTGATCGCCTTAGCTATCGATTTGGCATCTTCACTCACTACGACGAAACGATTCTCTACGCCATGCACTGTGTGGAAATAGCTCGCGAAACGCAAAATCGTATGGATTCCGCCATAGAAAGCATTGGTGAAGCTTGGTATGAACCAGGTAATGGATTTAATGTCGAGGGCGCCAGGATTGTTTTCGTGTATCTGTGTACTGGCTCTCAACAGAGAGTGGTCGAAATCATACGTATGCGCAAAGTATTCTGCTTCTGCGCTATACAATCCCCACGTTCCTCCGGACTTTGATACCGTAGTTTCCGCTTTTGTCCCTGGATGAGACGCGATGCGCAGATGTGGGATAACGAAATCTGTTGACAGATTGACGTTGTAATAGGGATCACCGGTATCAAACATACCCGAGTGAGCTGCGCGCAACCTTTCGGTGTCTTCAGCCGTGCCTGCCCAGGTGGTGCTGATCGGTTGGCGGTATCGAAACTCGGCGAATGGTGTGCAAAGATGGCGCACCAACTGCTTGCGCAGGCGGAGACACAAATCAACGTCGCTGCCAGCGTTCTTGTAGTCTTCGTCGAATCCACCTGCAAGCTGAAATTGCTGACGTCGAATCGCCAAGCAGTCACCGCTTACGGCAGAAAGATTACGGTACCAGATGAAGAAACCACAAAGAGTGTCAGCATACCTTTGGTATCCCGGTCCGATGGAACCAACCACGCCATCAAGATTAAGGATGTAGCCTGCGTGAGCGAGAGTCCCATCAGGCTGCATGAGATGTCCTGTCACAGCTCCTATCTCAGGGTGCTGCGCCCAGCTTACAAGCTCATGAATAACGTCGTCATTGTCGCTGATGAGATCTGCGCTCAAAAACACGTATACCTCTCCGTTCGCTTTCTCGACAGCGCGGTTGCGCGCAAAACCGGTGGATACGTTGGAGGCGAAGTTTAGTATCTGAATTCGTGAATCAGATGTCAGCAGGTGTGATACTTCAAGGGTTTTCGAGTCGTCGGTTCGATTCAAAATAACCATGTCGCAATTGGGGTACACCGATCTGAATAGATACTGTCGAACCAGCTTCTCGATTTGGAGTACCGGAAGGTGAGTCGTTACATCCAATATAATTGTGACTGGCAGCGCTGTATCGATCTCCCAATACACACGGATCAGGGAGCTATCTACGAAATCCGGTTGTCCTTTCAGCCCGCGCGCATCAAGGTAGCGTTGAATGCAGTGGAGTTGTGCATTGGCTGCATACGGCTTAACACTAATCATTCCGGTTGCCACTGAGAGGGGATGCTGGCGCCAGTGATAGAGGATTTGCGGAATATGCGCGATGCGGTTGGTGCGGAGGGCAACATCAAGAAAAAGCGCCCAGTCCTGAGCGCCGTTTGCATTCATGTCGAAGCCCCCGATTTCACGCACCAGTTTTGAGCGTATGATGCACAGATGGGTGAGGTAATTGATATTCAGTAGAATTTCAGGCGACCAATCGGGCTTGAAAAGAGGATGGAACCGTTGAGTTCCGTCCCGTGTGATCATGTCCTTGTCGGAGTAAATGAAATCCAGGTCTTGATCCGTGTTCAGAAGATGAGCGACCGCAAACAAGGCAAATGGCGCAAGCGTATCATCATGATCAAGCAGGGCAATGAAGTCGCCTGTCACGAGTTCAAGCGCGGCATTTGAATTCCCTGAAATACCGAGATTTTCTTCTAGATGACGTACCTTGATACGTGCGTCCAGTTGGGCATAGTCTTGGAGAGTCTCCCAGACATGTGTTTGCTGGGAACCGCCGTCGACGAGACAGAGTTCCCAGTATGGATAGGTTTGCGAACGAATACTCTCGATCATCTCAATCAGCATCTGCCTGTCGGTGTTATAGACAGGTGTGAGAATGCTGATCACAGGCTTATAAGTGAGCCTTTCGGCTTCTGCCGTCTGTCTAGCAAGTGCGTCCGTATCCGGCTCCTGTTCTTCAATCCACTGCGGGTAATCTGAAAAAGGATCATCCGGAATGTTTGACGGAAAGGGAGTGGTAGTCGCCGTTGGGGCAGGTGCTAAGTTGGAGGACGCTGGGTGATAGAAACGGCGTTCGCCGCGCAACCAGCGAATGCTTCGATCTGCCAGCCCAAGCATTCCTTTGGTGCGTAGTGTGACCCTGGCGGTGCGCATCAGCTGCCTTGCGCGAAGTCGCTGCTCCGGGGAAGGGACCACGACCTTCTTCAGCCGCCGCCAACCGTGTGTGTTTTGCATCATTTGAATGGTCATCTCTTTTTCGTAGGCGCTCTTCTCGTGATGAACCGCGACTGCATAGAGTTCATCGGCACGGTTCTGAAGTTGATGATTCTGTTGCGAAAGTACCTGAATTTGATATTCCAGCGCACTGTTCTGCTTCTGTGCGTCGAACATGTCTGCTTCTAAACCAGTGATTTTTGTGCTCAGCATCTCGTGTGCTTCCCGAAATTGCCGAATCTCCTGGTCTCTACGATTTACTTCCTGCGCGAGTCGCAGGAATTCCTCTCGGTACCATTGGACGTCTTTAGCATTCTGCTGCAACTTGACCTGATAATTGCGCAGCGCGTAATCTCCTTTGTACGCTGCCAAAGGAGGTTTTCATACCGGTGTACACTGACCGGAAAGAGTGGTTTCTCGCGTCGATACACCTGTGCCCAGGGTACGATATATGATGCATCGTAGTCCAGCAAACGCACAAAGCCGAACTGAGCAAATTTTCCCGCCCAATAGCCGGGCTGCTGGACGTTGAAATGGGTGACTTCCTGGTAGTCGTCTGGACTGGAGGTGAAAACGATGGTGTCTCCCCACGAACACAGATTGCGGATAGCGATTTCCGCTTCAGCAGGCTGAAGATGTTCGAGTACCTCAATGCACGTGACGAGATCGTAATGGCGATTCACGGCATCCGGGTCAAGGATCGACCCAAGTTTTACCCGTGAAGCGTATTCAGATGGCATCTGCTGAATCGCCCACTCTGAAATGTCAAAGCCGTAGGCATCGATCTCATGTTTCACAAGCGCTTCAACCAGCATACCTATGGCGCAGCCTGCATCAAGCACGGATTTCGGGGCAAAATCCGCAGCAATTCGTTCCGCAATCTCGCCGAAGAACTTCAGCCATGTGTCCGAACGTTCATAATTTGAACCGCCGCAGCAGTATTTGTAATAATTCTGATCGTAGAGATCATTGGGATTGGGTGTTGTCATTAGCCTGTCGCCCGCCTTCGACGAAGTAACTAATACCTGAGAGCTATCGTAGTCATACAGGGATAAATGTGCGAATCCCGGAATGTGGAAGACAATACCTGACCGTGCGCTGGCTGCCGTCTTTGCGGGTGGTGAGTAAACGTTCGGAACGGCTAAAGCATAAGTCAGCCAAGACCCTAACGTCTAAAATATCGCCGCTCACCACGAAGCCAGCGTAAGAGCCGTTGAGAGAAGGCGCCAAATCCCTCTTCCGCAATCATCTGCGAGGAGGTGTTGAGCAGTTGGCGCATTCGCATTTGGATATACTCTGGATTGGAAGGTTCCTGTACATAAACCCGCGCGGCATCGACGGTATGAGTCTCGCCTGGCAAATAACGGCATATGACCGTATGCCCGTTGCCGAATTTGCTATCGGTCTCCTCGACTGCCTCAATCTTCCACGACAAGCTTAAGTTCAGGTTTGCCCAATGGATTAGCTCCAACATAGACCCTAGCGTGAACACGTGGTAATGCCCACGAATGCCGTGCCCTTCCTCAATAGAATGCGTCCAAATTGTGCGTTTCAGGTGCCAATCTTCAATAAAATGAGACAAAGGTGTGATAGGGCGTAACGCATCCATAGCAGCAGCATCGTGTTTGGGGAAGATCATGAAAATGATTCCACCGGGGCGTAAGAAGCGATTCCATTCCATAAAGGCGGAAAGTAGGTCAGGTAGATGTTCAACCACATGAGAGCTAATCACATAGTCCTGAGATCTATCCTCAACGGAAACGGCGTCGGCTTCACCAACAAGGTCAACCTTCGCATAATGACCGCAGTTTCTGACTTGTTCCTGTTGATAAATCAGAAAGTCCTTATAATCGACACTCTCAGGATCATCAGAAAAAGGAGCGACATTGATTGCGTTCGGCAGATTAAACGGATTGTGTGCCGCTGCTCCTAATTCGATGCCTACGCCCTTGCAGTAATGATGAGCGAGTTCCATGTCGCGTATATAAAAAGGTCCGCCTTTCGCCATCTCCTTCAAATTGCCTTGAAGAACGGTTATAGCCATGGTTGATTCCTCACCGGACTCACAGAAGTTGTGAATGCGACAATAATCCCGCTTCTATGCAGGTGACCTATTGTGCGAAGTCATTCTAATTATTCCTCGAAAACACCAGCGTTGGGTCAGTCGCAGATCCCTTTCTTTCATGGGGCACACCCAACATACTGCCGTCCTCTCGGAGTTGACATGCAGAGCCAAACGTATTGGAGGATTGCATAACTCCCATATTTGAACTGCCATTATACACTATGAGGTGCTATGCTCTAGAAATGTATGTCCTCTGTGCCAGAATGGGTGAAACAACTTGGCAAGCGATTTAGTGTAGACTGGAGGGCGAAGCAAAGGTGAGACAAGATGGCACAGCGGAATGGGAAGCGAACCGAGATGGAAGTCTGACCGAGTGAGACGCGCGCAAAATCAACGCCGAGTATAAGCGGAGGATGTGCAGAAGAGGATGTCTGTCCGCGTGGACAGGTGGGAGCGCTACTGCGCCGGGAGGGGCTGTATTACTCGCATTTGGCGAAATGGCGCGGGGAGCGCGAAGCCGGAACTCTGTCCGACCGACCGCGTGGACCGCGACCGAACGTGGATCGGGCGCGGTTGGATCGACTGGCACGAGAGAACGCAGCGCTGAAGCGGAAACTGGAACAGGCGGAGGCGATCATCTCGGCGCAAAAAAAGCTGGCACGGCTGTTGGACAGCCGGGAGAACGAGACACGATGACAGCATCACCGAGCGGTTGGGACAGAGAGTGGGAGTGAAGGCAGCGTGCGGGGTGCTGAATGTGCCGCGCAGTCGCGTCTATCGCACACGCCAACCCAGGGGGAGCGGTCGGCGCGTCCGTCCGGCGCAAGCGCTGGCGGCAGCAGAGCGAGAACGGGTGCGGGCGACGCTCAACAGCGACCGGTTTATGGACAAAGCACCGCGTCAGGTGTACGCGCCTTATTAGATGAAGGTCAGTACCTGTGCATTGGCGGACGATGTACCGCGTGCTGGCGGCTCATGAGGAGGTGCGTGAGCGCGTGACAACTGCGGCATCCGACTTACCGCAAACCGAACTGCTGGCGACCGCCCCCAACCAGGTCTGGAGTTGGGACATCACCAAGCTGCGTGGCCCGGTAAAATGGACGTACTTCTACCTCTATGTGGTGCTGGACATCTACAGCCGCTGCGTGGTCGGCTGGATGATCGCCGAGCGCGAAAGCGCTCAGTTGGCGCAAGAACTGGTCGAGGCAGCTGCGTGCGGGAGGGTATCGTGCGCGAGCAGCTCACGCTGCACGCCGACAATGGCGGAACCGTGCGCGCCAAGTCATGGCGCTGCTGCTGTCGACCTCGGCATCACCCAGAGCCACAATCGTCCCCACACCTCGGACGATAATCCCTTCTCCGAGGCGCAGTTCAAGACGCTCAAGTATCGCCCGGACTATCCCGACCGTTTCGGCTGGATCCAGGATGCACGCACCTGGGCACGCCCGTTCTTCCACTGGTATAACGAGCAGCACTACCACACCGGGCTGAACCTGCTCACGCCCGCCAGTGTCCACTTCGGGCAAGCAGCAGCATTTGCCAACAGCGCCAGACGGTGATGAATGCCGCCTACGCTGCCCATCCCGCACGCTTTAGCAAGGGCGCGCGTGCGTCGCTGCGCCCCGGAGAAGGTCTGAATAAACGCTTACAGCGCAATTTTTAAAGTTTTCTACAAGTTGTTTAAATTGAAATGTTGCGTCTCCAAGTAGATCATGATGAGAGGGTTCGCAATGTATTATCAGGAAATCGAGAACTCTGCGGTGGTAAGCAATGGCAATAATCAGGTTAATCACTTGGCTTATCGGTTCAAGCACGTGAAATCACCAGACAAGTTAATAATGTCATTTCTCAGAAAGGCGAATTCATTCTGCGGGAATTAAACTCATTACTTACACTATTTATGCTAACACAGAAGAAATGATTGTGTAGTTCGCACGTAAGGGTTGAAACTATGCTGCGTACCCGCCACCTGGCTTCCTTATTTGTGCTGGGACTAATCCTTCTCACGGTTTTCTCCTTAATTGTGAGAACTACCATCCACCTAGGAAACAAGCCTGTTCCGACGCTCATGGTCTTGCCTATGGATTCGCCAACTGAGGTAGCACAGGCGAGTGTTCTTGGGCAGGATAGCACTCCAACGGGAACTGCTTCGTTGCTGACCACTGCACCGGCTGCGACAACCGCCGTGCCAATCTCCGAGCAGCCGACTGAAGTTCCTCCAACGGCAACTCCCATATCCCCGACACAGCCTCCAACGACAGCACTTACCCCATCGATAGAGCCATCCGCTGCGGCAACGCTTATCCCAACGACAAAATCGCTGCCGACACGTATCCTCCCAACAGCGACGACAGCCGTTGTCGTGAACGATGTGCAGCCAACTACTATTATGCAGACGAGCGTTCTGCCTGTAGCAGCGTTGCCGACGATAGTGCCTACTCAACCACCTGGTTCACAGTCGTCGTCGCTTGGCGTACAGACGGACAGCGTTCCGCATACGGCGATCATTTCATTCGAGGTGAACAGCTCAGGCGTTCAACAGCAGACTTACTTGAACCAACTGGGAGCTACAATTGTCGATACGATACCACAGTTGAATGCTGTAGTGGTCGAGCTTCCCAGTGGCATCAATACAGCTGCGGCGATTCCCCAGGCTTCTATCGTTGCTGCAAGTGAGCCGGACTATTATGCTTACGCGCTAAGTTCTGCGTCACCGGATGACCCGTACTTCGGCGATCAATGGTCTTTGCCCATCATCGGTGCGCAGGTTGCCTGGGGGGAAATGCCAGCAAATGCGCCGAACGTCACTGTCGCAATCGTTGACAGCGGTGTTGCATCCAATATTCCCGATCTCGCGGGACGTGTCGTAGCTGGTTACGATTTTGTAGAAGACGACAGCATCGCCCAGGATGAATTCGGTCACGGAACCTCGGTTGCGGCGATTGTCGCTGCAAATACGAACAATAAGCAGGGTATTGCCGGAATTGCGCCGAATGCCAGCATTATGCCGCTCCGAGTTCTTGATCAAAACGGTATCGGACGGTATTCCGACATTGCCAGTGCGATCATTTATGCGACGGATCATGGCGCAAAGATCATCAATCTCAGCCTGGGTGGGTATTACACCTCCGAGATTGTCGAGCAGGCGGTTGATTATGCTGTCGCGCAAGGCACACTCGTCATCGCAGCGGCAGGAAATTCCGGCGGCGCGGTCATGTTCCCTGCCTCTTACGAGCCGGTTGTCGCCGTGGGTTCTGTTGATGAGAGCTTGCAGCGGAGCGATTTCAGCAGCTATGGGCCGGAAATCGACGTGATGGCGCCAGGACGGGAAATCTTGACCGAGGCGTTAGACGGTAGCGTTCAATCCATGACCGGAACGAGTTTCGCTGCGCCGCAGGTAGCTGGTATCGCTGCGCTGGAAATGGCGTTCGGGCGGACGCTAACTCTCGATGGCGCCATCGTCCATTTCAGTGATGCCCTTCCGGTTATGCCGGTATCGCCAACACCGGTACCGCTTGACGAACAGTAAGCTGACAGATACTCAGCGCGCGCTGCTGGAAAGTGTGCAGAAGCAGGGGCGCCTTGACGTGATTGTCGGTTTGAACGTGCCGTTTCGTTTCCCAGGGCAGGCTAGCGACCAGGAACTGGCAGCTCAGGACATCACGATACGGCAGACACGGCAAGAGATCGTGCAAAGTCTGTCGGTGTACGACGTCCAAGTGCTATCTTGACTCGACCGATTGGGCGATACCGTTTGTTGCCCTAAGGCTTGATGAAAACGCGCTGCGCGCTTTGTTCGTTTCGTCGGCTGTCACTACGATTGAACCGAACGGACAAAACCAGGTGCTGCTTACCAGCGCCGAACCTGTCATCCACGCGCCCCAGGTTTGGGCGATGGGCTATACCGGCTCCGGGCAAACAGTTGCAATTATCAATTCTGGCGTTGATCGTACCCATCCTTTCCTGAATAATCACGTTATCGCCGAAGCCTGCTATTCAGGTGGGGGTTCGACGACGCGCTCGAACTGCCCCGGCGGTGGGACGATCCAGACGGGTACGGGCTCAGCTTCGCCTTCTACCTGCTTTACGAAGAGTAATGACGCTATTTGCGCGCACGGCACTCATGTCAGCGGTATCGCAGCCGGCTATCAGTCGTCGAATTTCTCCGGCGTCGCGCCAAACGCGAATATCATTGCGATTGACGTCTTCTCATCTGTCACGGGTGGTATAACAGCGTATGACAGCGACATTATCAGCGGTCTGAATTACGTCTACAATCTGCGTAGCAGCTATTCCATCGCTGCGGTCAATATGAGCCTGGGAGATGCCGGACGCGGGTCTTCTACCTATTGTGACAGCGCCAGTAGTAGTATGACGTCGATTTTCCAGACGCTTAGGAACGTTGGCATTGCTCCAGTCGTTGCTACCGGAAATAACGGCTGGTCCAATTTCGTCAGTTTCCCTGCGTGTATTTCCTCTGCCGTCAGCGTCGGCGCTAGCACCGACGCTGATGCTGTTTCGTCCTTCTCTAATACCTCGGGCAGCATTCAGTCACTGTTTGCGCCGGGATCCAGCATAACGTCATCTGTGCCGGTGGGGAGCATTGCCGACGGGAACGGGACTGGTTACGCGACCTGGGATGGCACGTCGATGGCGACTCCGTTCATCACCGGCGCGTTCGCCGTTTATCGCCAGCTCTCGCCAGGTGCGAGCGTTGACACCATCGCCAACCTGTTTCGCGCGACTGGGCATTCCATTACGGTAAGTGGAGGAAGTGTTCCCCGGCTGGACTTGCTGGCGGCAATTTCGGGAACCATCCTGACACCACCTAACGACCTGATCGGAAACGCGACAAGCATCAATTCGCTGCCTTACAATGTCGTTCAAGGGAACATCGCTTATGCAACCACAACAGGCGGTGACCCCGTGTACTGTCAATCCGTTAGCCAGACGGTCTGGTACCGATTTACGTCGCCAGTTACCCAGTCACTTTCAGTGAACACGATTGGCAGCAACTATGATACGGTTCTGGCAGTATTCAACGCAGGGACACTCGCCAGCGTGGGCTGTGACAATGACAGCGGTGGGAATCATACATCATCGCTTACCGTGAATGTGACGCAGGGAACTACCTATTATATCGGCATCGGAGTGTATGGCGCAGGTGCACCAAGCAACGCTTCACTCACGTTGAATGTGTCGGGAGGCGGCGCGCCACCGCTGACGAAAGGCAATACCTTCCAGGACAATAGCGGCTATCTGCTCTACAATGGTGGCTGGGGCACAGCCAGCAACGGCGCCTACAGTGGTGGCACCTCGCACTTCTCCGGTGCGCCTGGTGCCAGCGTCACTTTCACCATCAGCGCCAATGCCGGCGACCGGCTAACCATCCTACGCGCCACAGGTCCGGACAAGGCACCGATCCAAGTCTGCTTCAGTGGGATCTACAGCTGTCAGACCTTCACCAGCCAAAGCGATTACCTCTACTACCAGCAGCCCTACACCGTCTTCGTGCCCTGGACTGCTACCTACCCGGTGACGATCACCCATATGGGGAGCGTGGGGCAATACATTGACCTCGATGCCGTTTCGCTGAGCGCGGCGCCAAGCGCGCTGACCGCGGGCAACGGCTTCCAGGACAGCAGCTCGAACCTGAACTACAACGGCGCCTGGGGCAGCGCCAGCAACGAAGTCTACGACGGGGGGAGCGTACGCTATACGGGTGTGCCCAACAGCAGCTATAGCTTCACGGTAACGGCGACGGCGGGCGACCGGCTGACGCTGGTGCGTTCGCTGGGACCGGACAAAGGGTCAATGCGCGTCTGCTTCAGCGAAGTCTATAACTGCCAGACGGTGAGCAACAACAGCCCGGTGCCGCTGTTTCAGCAGGCGTACACAGTGGCGGTGCCGTGGACAGCGACTTATCCGGTGACGGTGACCTTCGTCGGTGTCATCGGGCAATATCTCGACTTCGACGCGGTGGCGCTGGCAAGTGCGCCGGTGGCGCTGACGGTGGGGGGAACCTTCCAGGACAGCGACGCGAACCTGACCTACAAGGGGGCGTGGGCGAGCGCGAGTGGGAGCTACGACGGGGGAACGACGCACTACAGTGGGCAGGCGGGAGCGAGCGTGAGCTTCAGCATCAACGCCATCTCCGGCGACCGGCTGGAGATCACGCGAGTGATGGGACCTGATCGGGGGACAATGGCGGTATGCATCGGTGGGCAGTGCGTGACTTACAGCAACTATGCAACTGGGTTGATGGTGCAGCAGCCGCTGTCCATCCTGCTGCCCAACAGTGGAATCTACCCCGTGACGATCACGCACACAGGGGTGACAGGGCAGTACCTCGACCTGGACGCGGTGCGGCTGTCCAGCGGACCGAACGCACTGACGGTGGGGACGACGTTCGAAGAGAACGACAGCAATCTGGTCTACAGCGGGGCGTGGGGGACAGGTAGCGGGGGAGGCTACAGCGGAGGACAGGTTGCCTACACCGGGCAACCGGGCGCGCGGGTCAGCTTCATGGTGACGGCGACGGCTGGGCAGTACCTGGTGATCTACCGGACGCTGGCGCCAGACAAGGGGACGATGGAAGTTTGTTTCAGCCAGGTATACGCCTGTCAGACGGTGAGCAACGTCAGTGGAGGACTGCAGTTCCAGCGTCCGGTGAGCATCGCGCTGCCGTGGACGGCGAGCTACCCGGTGACAGTGCGCTTCAGTGGCAGCGCTGGGCAGTATCTTGACTTCGACAAGGTGACCATCAGTTCCACGCTTGTGCAGGCGCTGGCGGATACACCGACTCCGACCGTGACCGACACTGGTACACCGACTCCGACCATGACCGACACTGGACACCGACTGACACCGATACACCGATGCCGACGGAGACGCTGACGTTCGAAGCGACGGAAGCAGTAACGGGGACATCAACAGGGACATGGACACTGATGCCGTCTATCACAACGACATCAACGCCAACACCGACTTATACACTTACACTGTTACCAACGGCGACCAACACAGCGACGCCCACACCAACCAATACGGATACCGCGACGCCAATGCCGACGGCGACCAATACGTTTACACAGTTCCAACGGCGACGCCAACGCCCACACCAACCAATACGGATACCGCGACGCCAATGCCGACGGCGACCAACACGTTTACTACAGTTCCAACGGCGACGCCAACGCCCACACCAACCAATACGGATACCGCGACGCCAATGCCAACACCGACTTATACACGTTTACTACAGTTACCAACGGCGACCAACACAGCGACGCCCACACCAACTAATACGGACACCGCGACGCCAATGCCGACGGCGACCAACACGTTTACTACAGTTCCAATGGCGATAGATACGGTAACACCCGATGCGGCAGTGACGGAAGCGAGCTAGACAGTATCAATTGTATTGCCGAAAATGGGACGGGACCCAAAGATTTGGGATCCTCCCATTTTATAACCATCTGTGAAGGGAATAAATCACCGTGATCCCAATATCTATATTGCGTTGTCTCAGCTCGTCGAGTATGAGGGTTTCGTTTCCGACGTTGTGGCGCTCTTGCATCCCGGTTAATTGCCAACCACTTGTCTAATTGCATGTATCATTGTCACTGTGCAATTGATGCTTGCATCCCTAAAATGTAAGGCTATCATTTGGTTATGTAGTCACATCCGCTGACTTACTACTGTTTTGGACGGGGCAGCCTGCTCAAAACGGCGTGGGGGGTAATTGCCGCGCCTCACACAGGCGTTAATGGATGGCTAAACTGTGTATATCGCTGAGAATGAGACAACGTTTATATGATGGATTTACAAGCGAGCGCCACCAGGATTTGCCAGATCATCCTTGAACAATCAAAGCGAGCCAACGTGGGACACATTGGCTCCTCGCTATCCATCGCTGACATTATCGCCACCCTCTATACGTGTGTTTTTGCAGACTATCCGCACGACGATCCGGATCGTGATCGGTTCATACTGTCCAAAGGGCACGCGGCACTGGCAGTTTATAGCGCGCTGTATCTCAAGGGTTGGATCACTGAAACAGACCTGAATACCTACTGTGCTGACGAGACGATGCTCGGCGTACATCCAGAGCGTGTATTGCCCGGGATCGATTTTTCTACAGGGTCGTTGGGGCACGGCTTGTCGATTGGCACAGGGGCAGCGCTCGCGGCACGCCTACAGAAATCGCCCCGACGCGTATTTGTCCTGTTGAGCGACGCCGAACTCAACGAGGGGTCGGTGTGGGAAGCCGCGATGTTTGCTACGCATCACCAACTCGCCAACCTGATCGCCATAATCGACGCGAACGGTCAGCAGGCGCTTGGTTATACCGAGGCGGTTCTGAATCTGAACGATCTGAGCCGCCGTTGGTCTGCCTTTGGCTGGGATGTTCATACCATCGACGGACACGATGGTGAGGCAATGAGCCAGATGATAGCGAGCCTGGACACGGCAACAGGGGCACCGCACATCCTGATCGCACGGACGATCTTTGGCAAAGGAGTTCTCGTTCATGACCTCCCAAATCAAATGGCACTATTTGCCGATGTCTGATGAGCAGTATCAACAGGCGCTCCGAGAGATTGGAGTGCTTTCATGAGAGGGGCTTTCGTCAAAGCAATCATTGAGCTTGCCGAACAAGACCCGCGCGTGATGCTGCTAACTGCCGATCTCGGCTTTATGGCGCTGGAACCCTTCGCCGAACGCTTTCCGGATCGCTTCTTCAATGTCGGCGTTGCCGAACAAAACATGCTTGGCATTGCCACCGGGCTGGCGGAAGCAGGGTTCATCCCCTATGTCTATTCCATCGTGACATTTGCGTCGCTGCGCCCGTATGAATTTATCCGTAATGGTCCGATTCTGCATCATCTTCCTGTGCGCGTGATCGCCATCGGCGGCGGCTACGAGTACGGCAGCGCCGGACCAACGCATCATGGTCTTGAAGACGTTGGCATTATGCGTATTCAGCCCGGCATTCGCGTCATTGCGCCTGCCGATGCCGCCCAAACACGTACTGCGCTCCTGAAGACGTGGGATTTGGACGGTCCCATCTATTACCGCCTGGGCAAAAACGATAGAATCACGGTGCCTGGTTTGGAGGGGCAATTCGACCTGGGGCGCGCTCAGGTCATCCGGAAGGGCGATGACGTGTTGTTCATCGCAATGGGCGGTATTGCCTATGAGGTTGTGCTGGCAGCGACGGCGCTGGCAGAACAGGGCATTGCCAGCACGGTCGTGGTTGTCGCCAGCATGAGTTCCGCGCCTATTGACGATCTAGCCGAGATACTGGCTCGCTTCCCACTAGCGATCACCGTCGAGGTGCATTACGTGACCGGTGGCGTCGGCTCGCTGGTCTCGGAGATCATCGCCGAGCAAGGCTTGAATTGCCGCGTTATCCGCTGCGGTGTGCGCACCACGCCGGACGGCTTGAGTGGCAGTTTAGGCATATCTTGAGCGTCTGCACGGGCTTTCGCACGACGCCCTGGTCGAAACGGCACTTCGCGCGATCCAGAGAATAAACGAGGCAGACCGTTTCATGTCCGATGAACTCATTTCCGTCGTGCTGCCGGTCTACAACCAGGCGGATCACATCGAGGCTATTGTCGACAATTACGAACCTGCGCTGGCGCGTATCCCCAATCCTCACGAAACCCTGTTTGTCGTCAACGGTTCGCGCGACAATTCGCTGGAGATTTGCCAGCGACTTGCCGAACGCTACTCCGCAATACGGGTTGTGAGCAGCGAAAAGGGTGGCTGGGGGTTAGCCGTCAAGTTGGGAATTGCCGAAGCGAAAGGGGAACTCATCTGCTACACGAATTCTGCCCGGACAACCGCGCAGGAACTGCAACTGCTTCTCCTCTACGCGGTCGCTAATCCGAATACTGTCATCAAAGCCAATCGCAAGGTGCGCGAGAATTGGCAGCGTCGGCTTGGATCGCTGCTCTATAACATCGAATGTCGCACATTGTTCGACCTCGCCTATTGGGACGTCAACGGAACGCCCAAAGTATTCCCCCGCAGCTTCTCCAAATTGACCCATCTGATCTCTGAAAACGACCTGATCGATCTAGAATTCAACGTTATTTGCCGCCGTGAAGGTTATCCGATGCTGGAAGTGCCCATTTTTTCGAGCCGTCGGCACGGTGGCAGGTCGACAACGCGGTATGGCTCTGCTCGTGAGGATGTACATGGGCGCCTACCGCCTCTGGCAAAACATGCGTAATGGAGACCATGATCGACAATCCTGACGGTGCGCCATTGAGCGAAGAACTTGACGCGTTGTGGGCACGGCATAACGCGGAATGGCGGGATGTGGCACAGATCGCTAGCCAGTGGGATGCGGCGGCTCAGGTCGACGAGCGCCTGCTCGAATTCACCGTGCAGGGCACGTGGTGGGAAACGCTCGCCGCGACGAAAAAGACCCTGCTGGTCACCCGCGAGTACGAACACCTGCTGATGGCGTTGAAGGTCGAGGATGGGCGACCGCTGCTGAGCTACATGAAGCTGCCTCATCCGTCCGGGTTGGCGTTCGATGCTGGGCGTGGCGTGGTTCATGTCGCATCGACGCGCAACCCGAATCAAGTCTTCGATCTGGCGCCGGTTGCTGATCGGCTTCCGCGATTGGACGTCGAGGCGGTGTCCGGCGTGGATTCGCTGCCCAAGCGCCCCCTGATCCCGGTGAGTTCGCGTTTCTACCCTGGCTGCTACTACATTCACGACCTGGCGATGGTCGGCGGAGTACTCTGCGCCAATTCGGTTGGGCAGAACGCGGTTGTCCGGCTGGAGGAGAACGGCGCTGCCGAGCGCGCCTGGTGGCCCCGGTGTATCGAATCGCCGATCGGTCCCGTCTTCGGGCAGAATTATATACAACTCAACTCCATCGCTGCGGGTGAGGACCTCGCTCGCTCCTATTTTTCGGCTTCGTCTGATATAATGTCCGATCTGCGTCCGGGACACCCGGACTTCCCTGTCGACAAGCGTGGTGTGATCTTTTCCGGTGAGACGCGCGAGCCGATCGTGCGGGGCTTAACGCGCCCACACTCGGCGCGTTTACACCATGATCATCTTTGGGTCGATAACAGCGGCTACGGCGAACTTGGCTTTGCTGATGACGGCAATATGACGCCAGTCGCTCGCTTGCAGGGATGGACACGAGGTCTTGCCTTTCACGAAGGCGTCGCTTTCGTGGGAACGTCGCGGGTAATCGCGCGTTTCCGCCAGTACGCGCCGGGGCTTGATCTGGATAGAAGTTTATGCGGACTGCACGCGGTGGACATTCACTCCGGCACCGTGCTGGGCAGCTTGATATGGTCTTACGGCAACCAGATTTTCGCAATTGAGCTTGTTCCTGAAGATTTCTCTTCGGGATTTCCCTTTACAGTGGGGCTAGAACGAGCGACTGAGCGTGAAAAGCAGTTGTTTTACGCTTTTACTCTGGATCAGGCTTCAAGGAATATAAAGCATGAGTAATGATTTTCGTCTGTTGATGCTCGGTGCAATGTACGAGAATGGGGGAAATACAACCCATCGCTTTCTGGACGGACACCCGCAGATGTTTGTCTATCCGTTCGAGTCTCAGCTTGGCACGCGTATGGTCATCGACCACCTCTCCTCGATGTACCCGGTCAAGTATCGCTGGCCCGTCTTCGCACTAGATGCGACACCCGCGCAAGACTATAAAGCGATCATCGACGAAGAAGGCAAAATGCGTGCTCGCACACCGCAAGTGAGCAAGTTTCGGCATGTGCCGTTCGACTTCTCCGACGACGAACGGGGCGCACTCTATGAGCATTACGTCAACGAAAGCGGGCGTTCGCGCGGGAATAACGTGGCTGCCTTTTTCCGGGCGACCTTCGACGCCTGGAAGGATTACCGCCGCACCGGAGAGCAGTCAGTCTACGTCGGTTACAGCCCAATCCTCGTCATCGATGCCGACAAAGTCCTCAACGACCTGCCGGGGGCACATTTTCTCCACATCGTGCGTAATCCTTGGTCGGCATATGCGGACACCAAGAAGCGACCGGTGCCGCTCTCTCTGGCGCACTACATGCTTGGCTGGATGATGAACCAGTACTATGCGCTCTACTTCAAGGAGAGGTTCCCCGACCGACTGCACATAGTGCGCGCTGAGGACGTGATGACGGACTTATACAAAACGCTGGGCGACGTCTGCCAGAAACTCGGCTTGGAACCCACCGACTTGCTCAGGAAACCGACTTGGAACGGCACCGAGCTTGAAGAAGTTTACCCGTGGGGGACGCTGCGCAAGGTGACACCGGAGGCGAACCGCGTGACTGCCGAAGAACTCTCGGAACGCGAGCGCGCGGAAATCCGGGCTTATACCTGGCAATATCTGGACGTTTTCGATTATCGTAACTTCATCTAACTCATGAAACGCGTTCTTGTTACGGGGGGAACTGGTTTCGTCGGTGCGAATCTGGTTCGTCGCCTCATTAGCGATGGACACGATGCTCACCTGTTGGTGCGACCAAACTACACGCGCTGGCGCATCGAATCCGTACGAGAGCAGGTTCGGTTCCATGAGGTCGAGATAGCGGATAGGGCACGTCTGGCGAGCGTCGTGGGAAACATCCAGCCCGATTGGGTGTTTCACCTCGCCGCTTACGGGGCATATTCGACGCAGACGAACCTGGATCGGATGATCCAGACAAACCTCGTCGGCACAGTGAACATAGTCGAGGCGTGCCTGGCGCAGGGTGTCGAAGTGTTCGTCAACGCGGGGTCTTCATCGGAATACGGGCTTAAGGATCATGCAGCCGTCGAGGACGAGTGGGTCGATCCCAACAGCCACTATTCACTCACTAAGGTCTCGGCAACGCAGTACTGCCGTTATACCGCACGGGCGCGTAATGCTCGCATTGTCACGCTTCGCCTGTACTCGGTTTACGGTCCCTACGAAGAACCGACGCGCCTGCTGCCGACGCTCATGGTCAAGGGGTTGGATGGGATGCTTCCGCCGCTGGTGAACCCCGACATCGCGCGCGATTACGTTTACGTGGACGACGTGAGCGATGCCTTCCTGCTAGCAGCAGCACAGCCAGATCAGGAGCCGGGGGCTGTCTACAACGTGGGCACGGGTATCCAGACGACGCTGCGCGAGATTGTGGCGCTGGCGTGTGATGTGATGAAGATCGATGCCAAGCCACAGTGGGGAACGATGCCGGATCGTAAGTGGGATACTTCTGTGTGGATCGCTGATCCCCGGCGGATCAAGCAGGCGTTAGGCTGGCAGCCGCGTCATAGCGTCGCGGAAGGCTTTAGAGCGATGCTTGATTGGCTGCGAGCGGACGCGCAGATGCGAACGTTTTACCAGACACACAGGCAGGCGCCGACATGAAGCCTATCCTCAACGAAAACAGCAAGCCGCGCTGGTCGCTCCTGCTGACCGGGGCGCTGGCGATTGTGCTGCTGGTACTTGCGTTTCGCGGCGTCGACTGGAACGCAATGCTCGAAACCGCGCGGCTGGGCAAGCTGGAGTATTTGCTCGCCGCGTTTGGCGTGCTGACGGTCTCCTACTTCATGCGCGCCATTCGCTGGCGCATCCTCCTGAGTGCCGAAAAACTGATCCCGATGCTCGATGCCTACTGGGCGACGTGCGTCGGCTACCTGGGCAACAGCTTTTTACCGGCGCGCGCCGGAGAACTGATACGCTCTGTGCTGATCGGGCAGGTGGCGAATATCAGCAAAAGCTACGTCCTGGCGACGGCGCTCACCGAACGTATTTTGGACGTCCCGACGCTCATCTTGTTCAGCCTGTTATCAATTCCGTTTGTCGGCGCCCTGGCGCCGGAGTTGGTCACGGCGTCGCGGGTGCTGGCGGTCGTGTCGCTGGCTGGCGTCGGCTTTTTGTTCGCCGCGCCGCGTATGCAGGGGTTGATCTTCGGCGTACTTGAACGGCTGCCGCTGCCCGATACGCTAATTGCGCGGGGACACGGCATTACCGAGGAATTTCTGCTCGGAATGCGCGCCTTTCAGCACGTCAGCCGCGCTTTCCGGTTTTTCGGGCTGACGGTCGTCATCTGGCTGACCGATGTCGTCGTCGCTGCACTGGTCGCCAGCGCCTTCGGCTTGACTCTGAGTGTACCTCAGGCGCTTTTGCTGCTAGCGGCACTGGGCTTATCCAGCGCCATTCCCTCGACGCCGGGTTACGTTGGCATTTATCAGTTTGTCGCTGTTACAGTGCTCGTCCCATTCGGCTTTACTCAGAATCAAGCGCTCGTTTATATTATCGCCTTTCAACTGGTGACCTACGCTGTGGTCATCGTTTGGGGAGTAGGGGGATTATGGCGCTTGGGAATAACTCGACGCAGCAGCCTGGACGAGATTCGCAGCAGTTCGCTCGAAACCTAGAGCTGGGTCTAATGCTGCCTATTCTCCAAGAGTTCGGACAAGTATGGTCTCCTAACTATCCCGGCTTGATGACCTGAGGTCTACAGCATTCATGAATTTAGCTCATGTTCGCACAAACGTATTTATAGCGACTCCCTTTCAACGTGAAATCCTGCTGCGTCGACTGGTCATCTTCCTTTCTGTCGCCCTTGCGATAGTCCCAATCGTGAATATGGTACGGTTGCTGACGACGACTGGTGCCAATAACCTTGGTAACGACTATCTGGCCTTTATAGGAGTTATCGATAAGGTGCTAAGCGGGAATTACAATTGGTTAGATTATTTCCGCGATACTTTTTTCGCTGGTGCGCATTCAATGGCGATTCCTGCTGGCATCATTCTGTTGACGGCTCGTTTCGCTTTTATGAACGAGTACGTCGTGATCGATGTCGGTATCGTGGTTGCCGTCTTCCAGCTGCTGGTGCTTTTCGACATTTTCACGTTCTGGTCAAACCGATGGTTCAAGTATCTTTTGCTTCCATGCCTTTCGTTTCTGGTGTTTTCAAATTCACAGGTTAGTGTCTTCGGCTTCGGCATGGCAAGTCCCCAGATCATCATTAGCCTGTTCGGGTTTTCTCTCGGCTTCTGGGGGGCAGTGCGTTTCCCAAATACGTGGAAAGGCGTGTCGATAATTATTCTCGGTGGATTTATTTCCGCCTGGTCTGGTGGGTACGGGGTCGCCGCGTGGCTCTTTCTGTTCATCTGTCTGCTGGTTTTCGGCTTTCGGAAGCCCGCCCACTACTTGGTCTGGCTGGTTTCGGGGAGTATCGCGGCTTTACCATATCTCACTTTCTTTTCTTCGCGCGCTGAATTACCCCCAAATTTCCTGCGCATCCAATTCCTGTTGGAGATGCTTGGGTTGCCATTCGCAACGCTTAGCAATTTGCCTTTGATGGAGCGCATCGGCGTTTTGAGCATCCTGCTGGCAATCCCTGGCATTTTCTTTGTCTGGCGCCTGCGTGCTTCGCAGGCGTTCCGTAGAGCGTTTCCGGCTCTGATATTACTTGGCTACAGCTTCGTCGCAATCTATCAGATTACGATTTTTCGTTTCAGCCTCGCACCCTGGTATACCACGATCAGCATCTGGTATTGGGTGGCGATTTTAGGCTTGGCTTTTGCTTTATGTCATCCAATCGAGAAGCGGCTTCGATCTCTGCTCTCCATTTCCCGGTACGTATGGGGGTTGGGGGTTGTTGCCGTCCTGGGGTATCTCTTTCTCACGACGAACATCGACTATCTGGATAAGTCAATGTATCTATGGATACGACGCCCGGTGTCGAGTTCATGTATGCTTTACTATCGGACGGCTCCAGCTTACTGTGAGCAGTACATCTATCAGTGGGGCTTGCGCAACCCGGCAGCAATTGCTGACCTGGCAGAACCGCTGGAGCGGCATGAGGTTTCTACTTTTGCCCCGCACCAGATATGGACGTTGCAGGGCGACTTCGGTTTGAGCAACGTTCAAGTGGAAGATTTGCCCGGTATCCCCAATGTTTTCTGGTCTCTGGACGAGGACGGCAGTACAAAACTGAACAGAACCAGTTGGAGTGATTTTCGCCACCTAAACCTCTTTCTGCATACGCCGAATGAGATTAGCTGGACGTTCGCACTACCGGCAAATGTTGAGCAGGCGGAGTTTCATTCCGCCGTCGCCATCAGCGAAACAATTGCGGGCAATGCTGGTGCAGATGGCATAACCTTCGAAGTCACCTTGCAGCTTGAGGATGGACATCAGGAAGTTGTCTTTGAGAAAACGCTTGATCCCAGTGACACTACATGGGAACCGTTTGTAATTCCGCTGCAAAGTTATGCGGGGCATACTATTACACTGCATTTGTCTTCCGACATGATAGGCAATGTGTCTTTCGACTGGGCTATGTACCGCTATCCATACATCGACGTCACTCTGGACACGACGCGTGGCACTACCGGCACAACACTGGACTTGAATCAGTTTCTCCCCAAGCCTACTGAACGAGACTGGCAGTTCAATCTCGAAGACTGGAAGACCGTGAACATGCAGCCCGGAGCCAGCGCGAACACCTGGACAATATCAACCGAGAGCGCCGCCTACACGACCACAGACATTTGTCTGTCTGATTACAACTATCTCTATTTTCGATTGACTGCGCCGGCGAATGATCCGACGCGACCGCGCTATCTGGGGCTGGCGTTTATCCCGGATCAACCCGGTGGATGGACGGAAGAAGCTTTGACGGACGCATTAGCGGCAATCAATTATGCTCCTGTTCAGATTCCGATTTATCAGGATGGCAAAACCCACGACTATTATTATCCAATCCGACTTTTGGAGTTTGATGATCCCCTGACTCTGCGTGGAATTCGCCTGATGCCCGTGTTGCAGGAGAACGCGCAAATCAAGCTTGAGGATTTCCGGCTGATACGGGGGAGTAATGCTGACAGTCGTTGTCCTGCATCGTGAGCACGCCGCT
Source organism: uncultured Chloroflexia bacterium (assembly GCA_963760975.1). GTDB lineage: Bacteria > Chloroflexota > Anaerolineae > Aggregatilineales > Phototrophicaceae > Flexifilum. Next base: position 362,107 of record CAVXEZ010000014.1, read on the forward strand.
GTGTCTGAGTTCTTGCGATTAATCATTTCGCGTTGGTTCACATTGCCGGGATCG